>NZ_CP185260.1:1281250-2562500 GCF_049117195.1 Alteromonas algae | reverse complement strand
TGGGTCAGCGACTTATATTTAGTAGCAAGGTTAAGCGAATAGCGGAGCCGTAGCGAAAGCGAGTGTTAACTGCGCGTTTAGTTGCTAGGTATAGACCCGAAACCCGGTGATCTAGCCATGGGCAGGTTGAAGGTTGAGTAACATCAACTGGAGGACCGAACCGACTAACGTTGAAAAGTTAGCGGATGACTTGTGGCTGGGGGTGAAAGGCCAATCAAACCGGGAGATAGCTGGTTCTCCCCGAAATCTATTTAGGTAGAGCCTCGGACGAATTCCATTGGGGGTAGAGCACTGTTAAGGCTAGGGGGTCATCCCGACTTACCAACCCTTTGCAAACTCCGAATACCAATGAGAACTATCCGGGAGACACACGGCGGGTGCTAACGTCCGTCGTGGAGAGGGAAACAACCCAGACCGCCAGCTAAGGTCCCAAAATATTGCTAAGTGGGAAACGATGTGGGAAGGCCTAGACAGCTAGGAGGTTGGCTTAGAAGCAGCCACCCTTTAAAGAAAGCGTAATAGCTCACTAGTCGAGTCGGCCTGCGCGGAAGATGTAACGGGGCTAAGCAATATACCGAAGCTGCGGCAGCACAGTTTACTGTGCTGGGTAGGGGAGCGTTGTGTAAGTGGATGAAGGTGAGTTGTAAAGCTTGCTGGACATATCACAAGTGCGAATGCTGACATGAGTAACGATAATGGGGGTGAAAAACCCCCACGCCGGAAGACCAAGGTTTCCTGTCCCATGCTAATCAGGGCAGGGTAAGTCGGCCCCTAAGGCGAGGCAGAAATGCGTAGTCGATGGGAAACGGATTAATATTTCCGTACTTATATAATCAGTGATGGAGGGACGGAGAAGGCTAGGCAAGCTTGGCGATGGTTGTCCAAGTGAAAGCGAGTAGGCCGAGAACTTAGGTAAATCCGGGTTCTTAAAGCTGAGACGCGAGACGAGCTACTAAGGTAGCGAAGTTGTTGATGCCCTGCTTCCAGGAAAAGCTTCTAAACTTATGATTATGTGAACCGTACCCCAAACCGACACAGGTGGTCAGGTAGAGAATACTAAGGCGCTTGAGAGAACTCGGGTGAAGGAACTCGGCAAAATTGTACCGTAACTTCGGGAGAAGGTACGCCCCTGTTTGTTAAGCCCTTGCGGTGGAAGCAGATGGGGGTCGCAGTGACCAGGTGGCTGGGACTGTTTATTAAAAACACAGCACTCTGCAAACTCGTAAGAGGACGTATAGGGTGTGACACCTGCCCGGTGCCGGAAGGTTAATTGATGGGGTTAGCGTAAGCGAAGCTCTTGATCGAAGCCCCGGTAAACGGCGGCCGTAACTATAACGGTCCTAAGGTAGCGAAATTCCTTGTCGGGTAAGTTCCGACCTGCACGAATGGTGTAACCATGGCCACGCTGTCTCCACCCGAGACTCAGTGAAATTGAAATCGCAGTGAAGATGCTGTGTACCCGCACCTAGACGGAAAGACCCCGTGAACCTTTACTACAGCTTGGCACTGAACATTGAACCTACATGTGTAGGATAGGTGGGAGGCTTCGAAGCACAGTCGCTAGATTGTGTGGAGCCGTCCTTGAAATACCACCCTTGTATGTTTGATGTTCTAACATTGGCCCCTTATCGGGGTTGTGGACAGTGTCTGGTGGGTAGTTTGACTGGGGCGGTCTCCTCCCAAATAGTAACGGAGGAGCACGAAGGTTAGCTAATCACGGTCGGACATCGTGAGGTTAGTGCAATGGCATAAGCTAGCTTAACTGCGAGACAGACACGTCGAGCAGGTACGAAAGTAGGTCATAGTGATCCGGTGGTTCTGTATGGAAGGGCCATCGCTCAACGGATAAAAGGTACTCCGGGGATAACAGGCTGATACCGCCCAAGAGTTCATATCGACGGCGGTGTTTGGCACCTCGATGTCGGCTCATCACATCCTGGGGCTGAAGTCGGTCCCAAGGGTATGGCTGTTCGCCATTTAAAGTGGTACGCGAGCTGGGTTTAGAACGTCGTGAGACAGTTCGGTCCCTATCTGGTGTGGGCGTTGGATGATTGATGGGAGCTGCTCCTAGTACGAGAGGACCGGAGTGGACGAACCGCTGGTGTTCGGGTTGTCATGCCAATGGCATTGCCCGGTAGCTACGTTCGGAACGGATAACCGCTGAAAGCATCTAAGCGGGAAGCCGGCCCAAAGATGAGTCATCCCTGACTTTTAAAGTCCGGAAGGGTTGTTAAAGACGATGACGTTGATAGGCAGGGTGTGGAAGCGTTGTAAGGCGTTAAGCTAACCTGTACTAATTACCCGAGAGGCTTAACCATACAACACCCAAGAAGCTTTAGGCTATGTGGTGTTGAGATTGACAAGCTTAAACAGAATAAAGCAAGTAGAGTGAAAAGTAGATTACTCTTGATTGCATTGATATCAGATTTCCTAAATTGTTAACCAGTTTTTTCCTGGCAGCCATAGCGATACGGTACCACCTGATCCCATTCCGAACTCAGAAGTGAAACGTATTAGCGCCGATGGTAGTGTGGGGTTTCCCCATGTGAGAGTAGGACACTGCCAGGTCCCATAAAGAAAAACCCGCCTAACGGCGGGTTTTTTGCTTTTTGCCTTCCTAAAAAACAGCTTGATGTTTACACGTCAAAAAATATTTATTCAATAAAACATGCGAAAACACGTATATTCATTTATTGTTACTGTACGTTCTTATTCGAGTGTTGCTTGTGGTTTTTACTCGTGCGGTTGTTTTTTCAATGTTTGTTCTAATTTTCGCTAATGCAGTGTGGGCTGACCATAATGTAAGTGATGACAATAGCGTTGTAGTATTAGGGTTAGTGGAGTTTCCTCCGTTAGTAATCCGAGACCCGGTGACTTATCAGTGCTACGGCCCTGCGGTTGACCGATCACTCGCGGTACTGAACAAAGTTGGAATAAAAGTGCATGTTGAATGCATTCCTCCCGCTCGTTTGTTTGAGTTAATGAGGGCCGGCAAAGTCGACATTACGATAAATGTCAAAACTACGGGTGCATTGGTAAATTATGTGATGTTTGCCGATACGCCATTTGCGAATTTAGCCGTTGGCCACCTAGTAAATGTTGAAATAGATGATGACAAATCGATAACAGCAATTAGGGGATATGATTATCATGGCTTACGGAATGAATTAATAGGGAATGGGTATAAGTTCTTCGATGTGACCAATAGTATCGATGCCGTTACTTTATATGCTCGAGGGCGCACCGCCAATTTACTTACTTATATGGCGCCCTATGAATACTTCCTTGATATGAACCCAGCGACAATAGTGAATTCAAACATAGTGACAACTCGCGCTATTCCCACTTATTTCGCAGTATCAAACGCGTCCCCGAAACAAACCGCGTTAATCAATTTATTAAACGAATATGCACAAAAAAACCGACTTAACTACTTTGTAAACAGTGAAGAATAATAACAGTTTAAGTTTTATTTTTTTAAAATCATAGTCTTACAGCGTAAGGTTAACGAAAGGTTCGCAAGCAAATAAACATATAGTCTTTGTTCCATGAAATCGATTATTTATCTTTTATGGACGGAACTAATAATGTTTGCGAAGCGAAACGTGATAACGAGCAAGCCTGCTCTGTATAACTTTTTTCAAGATTGCGCATTGGTAAAGATGGTTAACTTGCTTAATGAGGCCGTGGTTGTCGTAAACGGTGTCGGCACAATAGAAATAACTAATTCCCTGACGTCCTCACTGTTGGGTTTCGAAAAGAAAGCATTATTAGGTATGAGCTTATTTGATATTACCTGCGACGAAACGACAGACTCGCATGCTCTCATTAATCAGGTACTACAACAAAGCGTAAATGATACGCGTGCGCGCGCGCCGTTTGAACTTACACTGCGCGGACCCGATAGCAATACTATTGTTAACGTTGAGATGTCTATCTCGGCGCTTCCCAAAGAGCTTTACAGCGATCAGCCCTTATTTATATGTGTATTCCGAGATCTTACGTTACAACGCGCTGAACTATCAGCATTGGAAACGCGTGCAAATACTGACTTTTTAACCGGG
Organism: Alteromonas algae; assembly: GCF_049117195.1. Lineage (GTDB taxonomy): Bacteria > Pseudomonadota > Gammaproteobacteria > Enterobacterales > Alteromonadaceae > Alteromonas. The sequence continues at coordinate 2,558,436 of NZ_CP185260.1, read as the reverse complement.
CTGGCAAATAGGCATAGATTTTCCGAATACTTTGAAACGCAGTGGAATAAGTGCCAAAAAGAAAATAGTCCAATCAGTCTCATCTTTATTGACGTTGACCACTTTAAAAAATTTAACGACGAATTCGGCCATGTAGCAGGCGACAGGTTCTTAAAACGTATTGGGGAAACCATTGCCTTAACGGTACCTGAAGGTAAGTCGCTAGCGGTGCGTTATGGGGGGGAAGAATTCGCTATCGTTCTTCCTAAGTGTTCACCACAAACGGCGCAACTGCTTGCCATAAGAATTAAGCGACATATTTCACAATTGTCTTCACGCCACTTTTCATTAGTACAAGAAGCACAAGTTACAGTGAGTATTGGCGTAGCAAGCCAAGAAGGTGAACGATATGAAGATAAAGATTCACTGTTACGCGCTGCTGATGCTTTGTTATACCAGGCAAAATCACAAGGAAGAGATCAGATTTGTTTTTTATCATAGTATCAGCAGCTAGCTACTGATTTTGATAAGAGCGCTTTTTCAAAAGCGCCTTATCAAACTTACTATGCATTTATTGTATTATGTAATGTAATGTAATTAGGTTTCAGGGCGGTTAAGTATTTGCGGGTCTTGGCTAACAAATACTTGGTCTTTTGGCACCGTTACCAGCTTCAAACATATCGTTTCTTGGTCGGCGTCAGAATCAATTATTGTGAGTGTCTGTCCATCACTTGAAATAGCGCACTGTAAATCGTGGTTTGGGTCACCGGTTATTTCAGGTGCGATAAACCGTAACGTGTTGCTATTTTCTTCCAAGGTGTAAGTAATTACAGTATTCGGTTGCGTTACGGGGGTAGGCGCTTCTGTTGGCTTTTTTTCGCTGTCGTATATTGTGTATTTGGCTGGTGATACCGTTGTATCTACAGACACGGTGTAGCTAATTGTTGTTACTATCATTTAAGTACTCTTATTGTTATGTAAAAAGGGTGGAAAGACTGCGTCCATGGCATTTATTGTCCGTAATGTTTTTTCCACGTCATCGTGAAGGCCTACACATTGCGCAGCGTAAGCATAAGCAATGTGGTAATTCGGTTTCGAGCTTACCTTAATAAGTTCATTTGAATAGCGAAGTAGCGACTTACATCGTGTCGTATCGCTGTTTTCCATGTTCTCTTCAAAAGCTTGCCGGATCAATGCAATGTGTAGATTAATAACACGTTCATTGTTATTTGTGTAAATCGTCTTGGCGGCGAGCAAATCGCTCGATGCGGGTAATGCAAGCACAGCGTCTAATGCTTGACGGCTTGCCTGCCATTTTCCTGCGTTTTGAAGATACCTAATATGATGTAATTGAAACGTTATCGATTCGGGTTTTTCCCGCAAGTACTCACGCACGTTACGCTCATGCTCAGTAACAACATGTTTCTCTATGTTAACGTCAGCATTTGTTGATAACGTAAGTAACGCCGCACTAATTTTTATCTCATCGGTTTTCCATGCGCTATTGTTTGGGTCTTGTCGTAGCGCAATTGCTAATATATCGTGGGCTTTCATTAACGTGTCTATTGCTGCTTTATATTTGCCCGAAAGCTGCATGATCTCGGCGTGTCGCACTAAGGTGTAGGTGTACGCTTCTACTATTGCCGCATTGTTTGGCGACTGCTGTAGTAGTGCGCTAAGTATCGCTACGGCATTTGATATACTCACTGTTGCGTTTGTAATATCACCTTGGTTGAGTTGACTAGACGCTACCCATGAATATGTATCAGCAATATAGGTTTCGGCTAGAATCGTGTCTTGTGCTTTAGCGGCGTATTTCTCTTTATAAGAAAGCGATTGCTGAAAATGCGCTAAGGCCACGTTAAAGTTGTATTCTTTATACGCTAAGCTACCCAGTGAATTGTATGCATAAGCCACTTCTAATACGGCGTCGGCATCGTCGGGTAACAAGGAAAGGAGTGCTTTACTGAGTGTTAAGTATTGTTGCATTGCCCGTTGTGCCTCGACACTACGGTTCGCCTCATAGGCAATATGACCCAACCAAAACGCATTCACGCCTGCCGCTTTTAATAACTCAGTATTGTTAGGTTGTTCATCGAGTAACGCAGCTAGCCTGCGATCTGCATCTTCATAATGTGATTTCGCAGTGTCAATGTCGTCTCGGTAAAACCTGACTTCTGCCATTGCCTGTAATGACAGCGCATGTTGAAATCTTAACTCAAAGCTTGCAGAGGGTTGCGTAACGTTGAACAGCCCGCTGTTGCTTTGTTGTTGTGCATTTTCAACGTAAGAGATAGCTTGATTACTTATCCCTTCCAATAGGTCCATACGTTTTACGCTTCGCAAAGTATTAGCGAAATCACCTATCATAAAACCCATCAAGTCTTCAGCTTCTAGCCGTTTTCGCTCGGCAAGTTTCTGTAATTCAAAACTGAAAAGCATTGCGCAAAAAGAGATAACCGTAAGACAAGCCAATGCCCCAACGGTGGTTCTTTTCAACAGTTTTTTCTGTTTTTGTTTTTTTTGCGATGCAGCGATTAAACCCTTTTCATTGTCGGAAAGCTTCACGCTGCCATCTGCAAGTAAGGCAACAGCATCTGACAGTGGCTTGCCCTCAGTCAGTAAAAAGGCCTGGCTTCGCTGGTCATCTATCCACTGTTTCGTTTGCTGTTCAAGCCTACGCTTGCTTACCAGTGCGCTTTGGTGTTGTTTAAGCCAATCTTGAACGCGATGCCATCGCCTTAGTACCGCTTCATGTGCAACTTTAAAACACGGCTTGCTTTGGTGTAATTCAGACACAAACAGTCGACTTTCAACCATTAATTCTACAAATGCGATATGTGAATCGTCTTCAAGCTCATCCCATCCTGCGGTTCGACTTGTTAAGTTGCGACCATCTTCTGTTATCTGAACAATAAGGGGAAGTACGTGCTGCAATGCATTTTGAACGTTTTGTGGCATCGCATCATAACGCTGCTCAGCGCGTTGGCCGATGGCGCCGTCGATGCCCCCCAGTTTTTGGTAAGTATCATGTAGTAGCGTGTTCCCGTTTTTCTGCATATACAGTTCTTGCAACGTGTACTGCAGCAGTGGCAAGCAATCGGGTTGTAACGACGCATCGGCAAGAATAGTATCATCTAGTGTAATGGTACTTTTATCGTCTTGTTCCCATTCCAACCCAGCTGCTATCGCGGGCAGTCTTATCATCTGGCTAAGTTCACCTGACGTTGGTGGGGTAACATCAAAGTGTGCGCCACGGTCTTTATTGCGCATTAAGGCAGGAAAGTTTGCCAGCAAAGGGTAGAAGTCGTTACGAGACACCAGAAGCAACATAAAGACGCCGCTTTGAGAGAGCGTTTCTAGTACTGCAAAAACCGTATTTTTTTCAGCTTTATCCACCGCGTTAGTGGTTAGGTACGCCTCCAACCTGTCGATGACAATAGTAAAACACGCAAACGCAGCAAGTTTAGTATCGCCAGCAGCTTTAATGCTTTTTTTAGCCAGTAACACAACGTGTTCTGGATTATTTAAGAGTAATGTTGTGAGTGAGTGGGTGCTTTCACCTTCAAAGACAGGTTTGTCGCCAATATCCCAATCTAGCATCGAGGCTGCTATCTCTTCGATAATGGCCTTTGGTGTAACATCAGACATGTCGATGCTGACGTAATCGATGGTGTGAACACTACTCCCACTTTTTTTATCGAGAAGTTTGGGTAACACCCCCGCATGTATTAATGAGCTTTTGCCTGAGCCACTAGGGCCAATGATTAAAGAAAAGGGACGCTTTCTGCTGCATTGATCGGCAAGTCGAGTGAGCAATCGCTGAACCAGTTCATGTCGGCCAAAGTATATTTGGCTTTCAGCGGGCGAAAATGCTTTTAAACCGGGAAAGGGAGACCCTCCTTGCCAGTCTGTTTCGCTAGCGCGGGTTTGCTCGCTACTTACAAATTGGACAGGGGCAATAACGCGATAGCCACGCTTTCGAATTGTCTCGATAAAAATGGGGGCGCTTGCTTTATCACCTAGTGCACGACGCAGCTGTGTTATGGTTTTATGCAGTGGGTTGTCGCCCACAGGGCCCTCTGGCCAGCATTGCTCAACGAGATCATCAGCACTGATAACTGTTCCGGCCTGCTGACAGAGTAGTAACAATACATCCATCGCTTTAGGTTCGACATTTTTTTTCGTTTTACCCAAATGTAACGAGTTAGATGTTGAGTCAACTAGCCAGTCACCTAGTAAAAACTGATGCTTTTCCATTTGTTGCCCTTGATGAAAGACATTTTTTATTACAATACCACGTTATACTTTTTCAGCGTGTGAAAACGTAATGTGCTGAGTCATAGCGTTGCTGTATTAATAACATTATTAAATTCAAACTATTAGCAATTAAATGTAAAAAATTTAACATTGTATGAAATAAATTTGTTGTTTGATGGGTCTTTCTTATTACACGTGCTTATTGTACGTCACGTTTGCAAATCTTATATCGAGGATAAAATAATGAAACAAATTAATAAAACAACAATCGCTACAGCACTAGGTGCCGTTGTACTTGGCACATTCGCCTCAACCGCAGCGGTGGCAGATACTAATCCATTTGGTATGCAATCACTCGATTCTGGTTATAGCCAATTCGCAGCAGAGGGAAAATGCGGCGAAGGTAAATGTGGCGGCGATAAAAAAGCCAAAGAAGGAAAGTGCGGCGAAGGTAAATGTGGCGGCGATAAAAAAGCCAAAGAAGGAAAGTGCGGCGAAGGTAAATGTGGCGGCGATAAAAAAGCCAAAGAAGGGAAGTGCGGCGAAGGCAAATGCGGCGGCGACAAAAAAGCCAAAGAAGGAAAGTGTGGCGAAGGTAAATGCGGCGGCGACAAAAAAGCCAAAGAAGGGAAATGCGGCGAAGGTAAGTGCGGTAGCATGTAAGTGATAGGGTAGTGTAAAACTACTTTAGTTAACGACATTTGCCTATGGTCATCATTTTGATGGCCATTTTTGCTAAAAGGGGAGTGCTGAATGAAAGATGTGATTGGTGCTGGTCTTGGCTTTCGCCGAGAGATGCTTGATGAACTACTACCGGTTCTGCCTAAAGAAGTGGACTTTTGGGAAGTGGCACCGGAAAACTGGATCCCACTTGGAGGAAAGTACTTATCGCAGTTTGAACAGAGTATAAAACAGGCTCCCTTTACCACTCATGGTCTATCACTCTCTATCGGCAGTAGCGACAAATTAGACATCGAGTTTGTGAAAACGGTTAAGCGATTTCTCGACGCTAATAATATTTCACTCTACAGTGAGCATCTAAGCTACTGCTCTGGCGATGGTCACATGTATGATTTAATGCCTATCCCGTTTACTGTCGATGCAGTAAAGCACGTTGTTGAAAGAATAAAGATGGTTCAAGACATTATTGAGCGCCCCCTGGTTCTTGAAAATGTATCGTATTATTTATCACCTAGCCATGAAATGACCGAACTTGAATTTACCCGCGCGGTCATTGAAGAGTCAGGGTGTTTGATGCTACTTGACGTAAATAACGTATATGTTAATAGCATTAATCATCAGTACGACCCACATGCATTTATAGCAGGCCTTCCCAGTAGCAAAATTGTTTATGGCCACATAGCAGGTCACTATGATGAAGCGCCAGATTTGAAAGTAGACACGCATGGCGCACCGGTCATCGCGCCAGTATGGGAGCTTTTAGAATACGCCTACCTAACTCATGGCGTGTTTCCGACATTGCTAGAGCGCGATTTTAACATCCCATCAATAGAGACGTTGCTTGCAGAAGTGCGTGACATAAAGCGTATTCAAACTCGTGTAGAAAAAATTCATGCAGCCAGCTCGGAGAAACTTGCCTAGTGAATTTATTTTCCGAGCTCCAAAACAACTTCGTACAAGCGATAAAAGACCCGTCAACGTATACGCCGGCAAACGAAGATGAAGCCAGAAGAATGGCTATCTACCAATCGTTATTTTTTAACAATATTAATGGTTTCGTGAGCACAGGCTTCCCTGTATTAAAATCATTGCTAACAGACACGCAGTGGGAAAGGCTAGTAAGGCATTTTTTTATTTCTCACTCGTGCCGCACTCCCTTTTTTGCGGAGATAAGTAAAGAGTTTGTCGAGTACCTGGCATCAGATGACGTGTGCTGTGATGAGCTGCCTCCTTTTGCCGCAGAGTTAGCACACTACGAATGGTTAGAACTTGATGTAGGTATCAGAAAAACAGAGCGCCACGTTGAGTTTTTCGATGGCGACGTACTGCCGAAAAAGGTATGTGTGTCACCACTTGCTACATTGGCTTCCTATACGTTCCCTGTGCATCTAATAGGCCCTGACCATCAACCCGATACCCCTTCAAGCGAACAGCAATTTTATGTTGTATACCGCGATAGCACGTTGCAGGTGCAATTCGCGCACATAAACTCAGTCTCAGCGATGTTGTTTTACACCATAGAGCAATATGAAAATGGAGTTACGATAGATGTGCTTGAAGCGAGCCTTGTGAAGCAATTACCGCAGATACCTAAAGAAGCGGTTATCAATGGCATGCGTCAAACGATGTTTGACATGCTGACAAAAGGAATGGTGTTACCTGCCTGACAGCCAGTGCGTTGCATAATATTTAGCCTTGAAATTTTTTTGCTATCAAAAGAAAACCACTTAAAGGCTTCGTTATCATTAATTTTATCCCTTATCTGTTGTGAAAGTAACCGATTGATGACATTTAGACTGTCAATCGTGCGTGCTTTCGATTAACATTTACGACCATTTTTTTGTTCGTAAAAATTGTTTAGGTAATGCAAATGGCTGACAATTCAGATTTCAAAGAAGTTTACAACAAGTGGTATTTCCTCGCATCATTAGTTACTTTGCTTGCGTTTCCGTTGATGCATATCATCTGCGGTTGGTTTACCTTCTGGTTATAAAGCAGAGACTCAAGGCATAATTGTGACTGCAGAATATATTAAGTCAGTAGTAAAAACCGTACCCGACTATCCTAAGCCGGGTATTTTGTTTAGAGATGTAACGAGCGTTTTGGAAGATCACAAAGCGTTCAGTAGCTGTATTTCGTTATTGCTAGAGAAATTCCAAGGCATGGGATTTACAAAAGTTGCGGGTACCGAAGCAAGAGGTTTCTTGTTCGGCGCACCACTAGCAATTGAGATGGGCATTGGTTTTGTACCGGTACGTAAGCCAAACAAACTTCCACGTGAAGTCGTCAGTGAAAGCTATGAACTGGAGTACGGCACAGATACCCTCGAAATACATAAAGATGCTATCGAACCAGGCGACAAGGTGTTGTTAATTGATGACCTTCTTGCTACCGGAGGCACTATTGCTGCGTCAGTAGCACTCATTCGACGCCTAGGCGGAGAAGTGAACCACGCCGGGTTTGTTATTGGTTTGCCTGATTTAGGCGGTCGCGAAAAATTGGAAGCGCTTAGCGTAGACAGTTTCGCACTGTGTGAATTTGAAGGCGAATAAGGAAAAGTAATCGCGCAATGAGTTATCAGGTTTTAGCAAGGAAATGGCGTCCAGGAAAGTTCAGTGAACTGGTAGGGCAGGAGCATGTTGTCTCTGCTATTTCCAATGCCCTCGATAACGATCGCCTGCATCACGCGTACTTGTTCACAGGTACTCGTGGGGTGGGCAAAACAACCATTGCGCGAATTTTTTCAAAAAGCTTAAACTGCGAGGAAGGCCAAGGCGCTAATCCTTGTGGGCAGTGTAATACGTGTAAAGAGATTGAGCAGGGTAACTTTGTTGATCTATTAGAAATAGATGCTGCATCTAGAACCAAGGTGGAAGATACTCGAGAGCTTTTAGATAATGTGCAGTACAAGCCTAGTCGTGGGCGTTTCAAAGTGTACCTTATCGATGAAGTTCATATGCTGTCTAAGCATAGCTTTAATGCGTTACTCAAAACGCTTGAAGAACCGCCTCCACATGTAAAATTCTTACTCGCGACTACCGATCCGCAAAAGTTACCTGTCACGATACTATCGCGCTGTTTGCAGTTTAATCTAAAGGCATTATCTCGCGAGCAGATCGTTGGGCAGCTTACGCATATTCTTCAGCAAGAATCGCTTGATTTTGAAGCGCCAGCGTTATCTCTGTTAGCGCGAGCGGCACAAGGAAGTATGCGTGATGCGCTAAGCTTGACTGATCAAGCCATTGCGCAGGGCGGAAATGCCGTTATGGCCGGCGTGGTCACCGACATGCTCGGTTTAATGGATAAAAACCAGCTATTGAAGTTGTTGCATGCCGTAGTGACCAAAACGCCTGCAGACGTTATGGCAATTGTCGAGGACATGGCCGACCAAGCGCCAGATTACGACCAAGTTCACGCAGAACTTGGCAGTATGTTGCATCAAATTGCGCTTACCCAGTGGGTACCAGAGGCATGTAAGCTTGAAACAACGTCGGCGAAAGCAATTTACCAGCTAGCGAAAAGCATTCCGGCTGAGCAAGTTCAGTTGCTGTATCAAATTACGTTGCAAGGAAGAAAAGACCTTCCTTTCGCCGCTGACGGGCGAAGCGCATTAGAAATGACACTGTTGCGAATGATGACGTTCGCACCTGATACTCCGATCCCCGATCCACAAAGTGAAATAAGCAATGGAGAGGTATCTCCGTCACTTCCGATTAGTCGTACTGACGTGAGCAGTGCCGCCTCAGATGCTGTGCAGGATTCTCTTAATAGTGAACCTCATTTAGAAAGTGACCCACATCAAAGTGAAGGAAGCGTTACGGTATCAGAGGCTACGCCTGAGACGAGGCAAGGTTTGCACGATGCGTTTCAAGAAGACAATCATCGTGATGAAAATACAAAGCCTACGGCTTATGATGCAACACGCCCACATAATAACCAAACGCAAGAGGGTGAAGACGGTCACATTACGCTAGCGGTGAATAGTGCTTCTCAGCATGAACATCAGCATGAAAGCGCACAGCCGCTTCAGCAAAACGAAAACGACACAAACCATTATGGCGGCGACACGTTGCCGTTAGATGCCTATTTTGATGATGCTCCGGCGCAAAGTGATGATGAATATAATGGCGATAGCGCCTTAGCAGCGCATGCTTCACCGGCATTACCACAAACACCACAAGTCGATGATAGCGTATCAAATACATCATCGGCATCACCAGAAGAGCAGCTTACCTCTACGGCCGATATGCTAGCCTTACGACAGCGTCTAAAACAGCGTCGTGAGGAGGGGCTCACATCAGCCGTAAAAAAGTCTGAAGCGGTCAACGAGACCGATGATTTTGTTAGTCGCCTGTCTCGTGCTAAGGATGAAGAGCGACGCTCACGACAAGATACTGATGAGCCTCAACCGGCTTCGCCCGCGGTTGCGCAAACCACCGACCATAACGACCCACCGCCGTGGAACGTTGGTGTGGGTTCTGATGAGAGTTACCGTGATGATGACTATCACGCCGACCACGATGCAGATACACCATTTGCTGTGGCATCCGACATGGCAACATCAAACGATTCTGCACAAACGCCGTTAAACGATAAGGATAACAGCGCACACACCGACTTGGTTGACGATGCCGCGCCCAATAACGTTGCCGAGCAGGACCTAAATCGACAAGCGCCTGATAACCATCACGTTACACATGAAAATTATGACAGCGGTTTTGCTAGCAATGCTACATCGTTCAATGCCACAACGTCTGGTGAGTATGAAAACAATACCTTCGACAATAGTGGAAGCAGCACTGCTGGATATAAAGGGCCACTAACTGCCTATTTAAACGACGGTCAAAAGCTCCTGCACGCTAGTCAAATTGACGCGTGGAGTAATCTCGTTGAACAGATGCCAGTTGCTGGTTTGTTAAAACAGCTGGTGTTACACGCGGCATTTAAACAAGAAAATAACCAGATAACGCTTGAAATTGACAATAGTCAGGCGCATCTATTAAATGAAAACAATAAAGCGCAACTTGTCTCAGCGTTACACCAATGCGTAGGCAACAGTGTAAATGTCGACATTGTGTTAGGCACGCCAGACAAAACACCTTTTGGTTTGCAGCAAGAAATTCAAGGGATGCGCCACGCGCATGCACATACGGTTATAAAAACTGATGAAACAATACAGTCGTTACTATCTACATTCGACGCTTCAGTCATCACCGATACGGTAAAGGCAAGATAGTAGCAGTTTATTAAGTACCCAAACTAAGCGAGAAAGAATATGTTTAAAGGTGGAATGGGCAATATGATGAAGCAGGCGCAGCAAATGCAAGAGCGCATGCAAAAAGCACAAGATGAATTAGCTAAACTAGAAGTAACTGGTGAGGCGGGTGCGGGTATGGTTAAAGTTACCATGACGTGCAACCATAATGTTCGTCGTGTCGAAATTGATGAGTCGTTGATGGACGATGATAAAGACATGGTTGAAGATTTGGTTGCTGCTGCGTTTAACGATGCCGTTCGCCGAGTGCAAGAGACCAGTAAAGAAAAAATGAGCGGCGTAACGGGCGGAATGCCGTTACCTCCAGGCTTCAAAATGCCGTTCTAGTTTTTGCTTCGCCGCTTTCCATTATAAACCGTGGCAAGGGGGGCAAAGCAGAGGTACTTTAAAAAAGACGCTAGTGCAAACTAGCGTCTTTTTTGTTACAAGCGCTTCGTTTACTAAAATACGTTACAACAGTGTGCTCTCAATATGGCGAAGTAAACATGCATTTCAACCAATTTATGCGATAACAATGGTTATAAATAAACGGTTTAACGCCTAAATCAGTATCAACTAATAATGCGCCGCTACGCTGTATTTTTCTTACCTTCTTAGCCAGCATAACGTATTATCAAACCGCTATTTTTGCCTTATATTTTCATTGGAAGGATTACACCGTGCTACGGAAAGGCCTAGTAAGCTCGACACTTATTTTACTCCCCATTGCAATGATTGCATTTATATTCAGTATTTTCGAACTGTTCAGTATGAAGACTGTAACGGTAGACCCCAAGCTTAGGGAGATTTCAGGGATTGAGTTTGATAAGTACAAGCGAATGTGGGCAATAAATGACGGAGGGGATGGACCGAAGCTATACATGCTTAATAAAGACGGCTCGATAGCACGAGAAGTTACCGTAACTAACGCAAAGAATGTTGACTGGGAAGACATGACGCAAAACCGGTTTGGTCATTTCTTCCTTGGTGATTTTGGTAATAACGACAATGACAGACGCTGGTTCACGATTTATAAAATTGAAAACCCCATAGATATAAAGACCGATACCACGGAGGCTGAAATCATAAAGTTTACTTATCCCAAAATGGGTGAGGGTGAGATTAAACCAGAAGATAAAAATTATGATTTAGAGGCATTTGTTGAATTTAATCGCCACCTTTATCTTTTTACGAAAAACAGAACAAAGCCCTTCGACGGTATTACCAAGCTGTATCGCGTGGGCGATCATGCCGCTAATTTCGATGCGGAACTTATCGGTGAATTTAAAACCTGTACTACGCTTGAAAAATTATGTTGGATAACGTCTGCAGCAATGAGCCCAGATAGAACTAAGCTGGTGTTGCTAGATTCAACCAGTGTGTGGCTATTTGAAAATTTTGAAGGCGATAATTTTTTTAGTGGTGATATATCACGTATCGATTTAGGCGTAGTGACGCAGAAAGAAGCGGTAACGTTTTACGATGACAATACCCTTGTGTTTACTGATGAAGAATTCCAAGGCTTGGTTGGTGGGAATATTTATGAAGTTAAACTCGACCAGGTGAAGCGTAACGTGATTAAATACCGCCAAGAAGATGATAGCAATGAACAATGAAGTAGTCTCATTATGAAGTTTAGCCCCTTACTTGCAGAGCTAATTGAAGCGCTAACTTGCCTGCCTGGTGTTGGCAAAAAAAGTGCACAGCGTATGGCCTTTCATTTATTAGAGCGAAACCGTAAAGGTGCGCTGGATTTAAGCAATGTACTGCACAATGCCATGGACCATATTCATCATTGTAAGCGCTGCAGAACGTTTACTGAGGATGAGCTGTGCGATATTTGTCGCCACCCTGAGCGCGAGGCGAGTGGGCTGCTCTGCGTAGTTGAGAGCCCTCAGGACGTACTGGCAATTGAACAAACGCTAAGTTACAAAGGGCAGTACTTTGTGTTGATGGGAAGGCTTTCACCTATTGATGGAGTGGGGCCTAAAGAAATAGGGCTTAGCGAGCTTGAAAAGCGGCTAGAAGCAGGAAATATTTCAGAAGTAATTTTAGCGACCAATCCTACCGTGGAAGGTGAAGCCACCGCGCATTATATTGGCCAAATATGTGCTTCACATGATGTCGAGGCATCAAGAATTGCGCATGGTGTGCCGGTTGGAGGAGAGCTTGAGTATATTGATGGGAATACGCTTACTCATGCGTTTTCAGGACGAAGAAAGCTATAACGCGGTGTGTATTCGCTGCAAACCGCCTTTTTAAGCTAGAATTCCGCATAAATTTTATGGGTAAAGGTTGAAAAGTGAGTCAGCCGTCCTTACTTGTTTGGATGAAGTGTGATCCATTCAACGAGGAGATATTGGATTATGGCTGAAGCAGCCCATAAAGAAACCCACGGTTTTCAAACAGAAGTAAAACAGCTTCTGCATCTAATGATTCATTCTTTGTACTCAAACAAAGAGATCTTCTTACGCGAGTTAGTTTCTAACGCAGCCGATGCAGCAGATAAGTTGCGTTTTAAGGCGTTAGAAAATGACAGCTTATATGAGAACGATGGCGACCTTAACGTTAAACTTAGCGTTGATAGCGAAGCGAATACGGTGACCATTACTGATAATGGCATTGGTATGAACCGCGATGACGTTATTGCAAACTTAGGTACTATCGCAAAATCAGGCACCAAAGATTTTTTCAGCAAGCTTTCGGGTGACAACGCGAAAGACTCTCAGCTTATTGGTCAATTCGGCGTAGGCTTTTATTCGGCGTTTATCGTCGCGAGTAAAGTCGTTGTGCGTACACGTGCTGCTGGTGCAGACACATCAGAAGGTGTTGAGTGGACGTCAGAGGGTGAAGGTGAGTTTACGATTGCTGAAATCAACAAGCCTAGCCGTGGTACCGAAATTATATTATACCTTCGTGAAGACGAAAAAGAGTTTGCGGATGCGTGGCGTCTTCGCTCAATCGTAAGTAAATACTCTGACCATATCAGCATTCCTGTGCAAATGTGGAAAGACGAAGTACCTGAAAGCGAAGGGCCTGATGGCGAAAAAACACCTGCACAGCCAGGTGAGTGGGAAGTGGTCAACAAGGCAACCGCCCTATGGACTCGTGAAAAATCAGACGTTTCTGATGAAGAGTATCAAGAATTCTACAAGCATATTTCTCACGATTTTGCCGATCCCCTTTCATGGGCGCACAACAAAGTAGAAGGTAAAACAGAGTATACCAGCTTGTTGTATATCCCTTCTAAAGCACCGTTTGATATGTGGAATCGCGAACAAAGCCACGGCTTGAAGCTGTATGTTCAGCGTGTATTTATTATGGACGACGCTGAGCAGTTCATGCCGACATATTTACGTTTCGTCAAAGGGTTGCTAGACAGTAACGACCTACCACTGAACGTATCACGTGAAATTCTTCAAGATAACAAAGTAACGCAAGCACTGCGTCAAGGTTGTACTAAGCGTGTGCTTCAGATGCTTGAAAAAATGGCGAAGAACGATGCCGATAAGTACCAGTCTTTCTGGAATGAATTTGGTAACGTATTAAAAGAAGGCCCGGCTGAAGACTTTAGTAATAAAGAGAAGATTGCTGGATTGCTTCGCTTTACATCAACAGGCACAGAGTCTGATGCGCAAACGGTATCGCTAGCCGATTACATTGAGCGCATGAAAGAAGGCCAAGAAAAAATATATTATGTTACTGCTGATAGTCTTCAAGCAGCGAAGTCTAGCCCACACCTTGAGATCTTCCGTAAGAAAGGGATTGAAGTATTGCTAATGGGCGAGCGTATTGACGAATGGTTAATGTCTCACCTTACTGAATTCAACGAGAAGCAGTTCGAGTCTATTGCAAAAGCAAACTTGGATTTAGGCGACTTAGAGGACGAAGAAAGCAAGAAGGCGCAGGAAGAAGCAGAAAAAGAAGTTGAAGGTATCCTTGAGCGTGCTAAAACTGCGTTAGGCGATAAGGTTGTAGACGTTAAGTTTACACACCGCCTTACTGACTCTCCTGCATGTATCGTTGCAGACGATAACGGTATGACAACGCAGATGATGAAGTTGATGCAAGCTGCTGGTCAAACGGTGCCAGACGTGAAGTATCACTTCGAGCTTAACCCAGAGCACAGCTTAGTTAAAATGCTGGCGGATGTTCAAGACGAAGGCATGTTCACACAGTGGGTTGGGGTGTTATTCGACCAAGCTGCTCTGTCTGAGCAAGGCAGTTTGAAAGACCCATCAAGCTTTGTACAAAACGTGAACGACTTACTGATGAAGTTAGCTAAATAAGCGCGCATTTCGTAAAGTAAGTATGTTAAAAAACGGGCTTTATGCCCGTTTTTTATTTCTAGTAGCATAATTCATATTTATAAATTTTTTTATGCTATATTTTAAACACTTAATATTTTGCTATTTGCGAATTTGTCACAGTAACTCCGCGTGTGGCTACAAGGCCATCACCGGGTTTATAAGTTGAGTATATATTCGCCATTAGTCTTAAGATTAACCGTACAGTAGGGCTTATACTTGTCACTATGCCGTCTAATGTGTAAAGTGCCCGAAGTAAAAAGTTCAATAATCATAAGCGGAGAACGCACTCATGCGAATTATTCTTCTCGGCGCTCCTGGCGCGGGTAAGGGCACACAAGCTCAGTTCTTAATGGGCAAATACGGAATTCCTCAGATTTCTACGGGTGATATGCTGCGTGCAGCAATCAAAGCCGGTACCGAGCTTGGTTTAGCGGCTAAGCGAGTTATGGACGAAGGTAAGCTAGTTTCTGATGAACTGATTATTGGTTTAGTTAAAGAGCGTATTGCTCAGGACGACTGTAAAGACGGTTTCCTACTAGACGGGTTTCCTCGCACCATTCCTCAAGCTGACGCAATGAAAGAAGCGGGCGTTAATGTTGATCACTGCATCGAGTTTGATGTGCCTGACGATGTTATCGTAGAGCGCATGGGCGGACGCCGCGTTCACCCAGCATCAGGTCGCGTTTATCATGTGGTCTACAACCCACCAAAGGTTGAAGGAAAAGATAACGAAACAGGTGAAGACCTTATTGTTCGTGATGACGACAAAGAAGAGACGGTTCGCAAACGTCTTGCCATTTATCATGAGCAAACAAAGCCACTTGTGAATTACTACACCGCAGAAGCTGAAGCAGGCAACTGTCAGTACCACAAATTAGATGGTACTCGCCCTGTTGAAGAAGTCAGTGCACAACTAGCCAGCACCCTTGGCTAATAAGATGGTATTTAAGAAAAGGTCGCGCAAGCGGCCTTTTTTGTTGCTTGTAACTTCAGTGTGGATCACGTTTAATAAGCAAAAGTTAATAAAGGTGCGAGAGAAAGGTTTCTCATTGGTACCCATTACAATAATAAAAATACGGAGTTAACTATGGTATTGCCGATTACGGCGTTTTACGCGAGTCTATTGGGTATCTGCTACTTGTACTTGTCGTTTGTTGTTATTGGCGCGCGTCGTCGACACAATGTAGGTATTGGCGATGGTGGGCATGAAGACTTAAACCGCTTAGCCCGTGCTCACGGTAACTTCAGTGAATATGTTCCAATCACATTAATTATGATTGCCTGTTTTGAAGCAAATACGGGTCAAGCCTGGGCGGTGCACAGCCTTGGAACAGCATTGTTGTTTGGGCGCGTATTACACGCTTATGGATTGGGAAAACACGCAGGCGTAAGCTGGCAGCGTTTTTCAGGTATGATCCTTACATTTCTTGCCATGCTTTGTGCAGCAATCGGTAACCTAATACTTATCCATTTTGGTATGTGATTGCACTAGTAAAATAGCGCCCGAGGCACGCAGATGCCATCGAGCGCTATGCTGTTTACATGCTTTTAAAAGCGGTAGCTTAGCTTAGAATATAAGAAGCGGCCTCTAGGGTTGTGAACGCCACCGACGTAACCGTATAAGTCGCTATCACCATTACCTATTGCAAACGGTGGTTCCTCATCAAGCAGGTTATTTGCACCTAATACAACACGAAAGTTTTCGCTCATGTTGTAGCCAACCTGTAAGTCGACCAATATTTGCGAATCTACCGTGCGTGATGTGTTTTCTTCAAAGTCTAAAATACCGTCGAAGTTAATATCTGGTGTATCTTCAAACTCTCCAACAAAGCTAATATTGAGGTTTGCGTCAAACGACCCTTTGTTCCACGTTGTGCCAAACAACCAACGGTGCTCTGGGTAGCCATACTCACCAGTAAAATCTAACCCATTTCTCTCAAAGTTGCTCATGTAAGACCAATCAAGGTTGAAATTAAGGTTACCGAACTCTGTCATGTCCATTGCGTAGTTAGCGCTAAAGTCGACACCTGACGCTTCTTGTGATGATACATTCTGATAGGTATTAAAGATTTTTTGGATTACGCCAAGTGACTGACCATCTTGCGGTGCTAATCGAACACAAACGGTGCTGTTCTGGTTATTACATTCTGCGTCATACACGAGGCCAAATTGCTGTTCGTCTATTTTGTTATCTTGCGTGATGCTCCAAACATCGACACTGATCCCAATTTCTTGAGTAGGAGCATAGATAACGCCCACATTCCAAGACTCAGACTCTTCAGCATCTAGATTCGGGTTACCGCCAAATTCGATATTATAGTCTAACGATTCGCAGTCTAACCCTGTAGCGTCGCAGCGATACCGGTCAACAAAGAACACACTTTTTTGAGATGGGCCTAATCCCACTTGTGCCAACGAGGGGGCTCTGAAGCCTTGTGCCCATGAAGCACGCAGAGTAACTTCATCGCTTGGCGCCCAGCGAAGGGCAACTTTCGGATTAGTGGTACTGCCAAAATCGCTAAAATGATCGTAACGACCAGCAACCTGAAGTTCAAGTTCGTCAGCTAACGGTATAGATAGCTCTAAATAAGAGGCATACTGGTCGCGCTCTGCTTGCGCAGAAACCGACTCGGTACCAAATATCAAGCCGCGTTGAAACTGAATGTCTGGCACATCAGAGACTTGCTCTTCTCGGTACTCGACACCGGCTGCCATCATAACTACGTCGTCACCGAAGGCAAAGGCTTCGCCAGAAATATGCGCGTCTACACTTGTCATTCGTGATTCACCACGACGAACAAGGCTGGTTGTAATTTCATCAATAACACTTTGCGGGTTGGTTACACCGCCAAAAGGGTTATAGTTACCTAAATCAATTTGCTCTTGTAGCCAGTCAACACGAACCCAGCCTTGCGATTGGTCGCCACTTTGCTCTGACTTACTGCGTCCTTTCTGTACTGATGCTTCCCAGTCATAATCGTTAAATTGACCACGAAGGCCCGCAACTAAGCGCAAGGTGTCGGTTTGAATGTCCCAGCGGCGGGGGCCCGCGTCTACCGGGCGATAGCGTCCAATCTCAATATCTTGTCCAAAAGGGTTGTTGGGGTGTGTGCCAGGTACGGTAAGGCCTGCATCTTCGTCTAGTGGTGTTGCCGCACCGCCCGCCTCAGAGGTATTGTGTTGCATGGCTACTTCCATGAAGGCCGTCGTATCTGAAGATATTTTATAATCGAACTGTCCAATGAAACCCACCCGTTCTGATGCGGGTATGGTTAAACCAAACGGGCCGTAATCGAATAAACAGCTGCCAGACGCCGTTGCATTTTCAGGCGGGCAGTCTGGGTCGATAGTTTTTACGCCATCTACATAAAAATAACCGGGGTAGCCTCGAGATGAGCGAAAATCCATACCGCCATAAGGTGACTGATTGGCTGTTCCAAAACGTCCCATCTCATCTGCACCTAACTGACTATTGTTGAAGTAATCAATAATGACAGTGGCGCTACTTTTATCGCTTTGTGAGCCCCATAAAATGTTGGCAGTGGTTTCGTCGTAACTTGGCCCCGTTGTTCCCCCATAGCCCACGTTCACTTCAAGGCCGTCGTAGTCTTTTTTCAATACGATATTGACCACGCCAGCGACAGCATCTGAGCCATAAATAGCCGACGCGCCATCTTTAAGTATATCGATTCTTTCAATGGCAGAGACTGGAATGGCGTTTATATCAACAAATGAGTTGGTGATGCTCTCGGCAAATGCGCTGATAGCGACACGTCGACCATTGATAAGTACTAACGTGGCATCAGGGCCCATTCCTCTTAGCGAGACCGCGGCGGCGCCGTTTGCTGTTGAATCTTGGCTATTGTTACGGGTTGAAAATGTTCCAGCGCCAGTGGCGGGCATTCTTTCGAGCAGTTGTTGTAGATTTTCGTATCCCATTCCTTCAATCATTGTCGCGTCGATTGATTGAATCGGTGAGGGGCCTTCCATATCCGTTCGCTTGATCCGCGAGCCCGTTACTGCAATACGCTCAACGCTTTTAGCGCCGTCCTCTGCTTGTTGTGCGTATACTGGGGAGACTACTGATAATCCTGTGAGCGCGATACCGACAGCTATCGCGCTACGCTTAACACCATGTTTCATTATAATTTCCTTATTTTCCATTTTACGTGTTGTGTAGTAATGGCAACATGTACAAGCAACCTCATGTCGCCAGTAGCTGTAATAGCATCACTTAGACTAACGTTGCAATAGGAAAGAAAAAATAACGAACCATCAATTAGTTACAAATTATGTAAAACAGTGTTGACGATATTTTACGGTTGTATGTATATGCGCCCATCATGTTAAAAATGGGCGCGTAAAAGAGGGTAAAATACACTAATCGAGCGAAACAAGAAGACGAGAGGTGCGAGGCAAATAGAAATTGTCGGTATCCAATGAAAAAGCAACCGATGTCGCTTTTCCTCGTACTTCTGAAGTAGGGATAAAGCCATAATAGCGCGAGTCAACGCTATTGTTTCTATTGTCACCCATTACCAATATGTGCTCAGAAGGTACAGTGACGGCGTCGAAATGACGAGCTGGGGTGTCTACAGGAAGCAGTTTGATGTTTCGCTCTTCACCGAGCACCCGTTCAGCGGCGATAAATTGGTTAGAATGCGCCAGTGTAGCGGTTTCACCATTGATAGTAAGCGCATTGTTGTGCAAACTCACGACATCACCCTCAATACCCACAACGCGCTTTACTAAGCGCTTGTCGGCAGCACTGCTGTTGATAATAACGATATCACCTCGTGCTATTTCTGCTGTCTTTTTTAGTTCAACATTCGTGAAGGGGACGAAGATAGAGTAGGCCGACTTATCTACCACAATGCGATCACCTATTTGAATAGTGGGCTCCATTGAGCCCGAGGGAACATGGTACCAATCCGCTACGCTACTTCGAAATGAAAAAAGTAAAACAATGAAAAGTAAAAAGGGGAGGTTGTTTTTTAGCAATGTACGAACGGAATTTTTCATGGTATCGGCCTTAATGTCACTTAGGGGTAGTGTTGTAAAATGTGCTGATTACCGTTAAGAGTCTAGCCGCCTTATGAACGTTCCAATGCAAAATGTAACATAAGATGAATAATACGAAAAAGCCCGCACTAGGCGGGCTTTTATCTACGTAAATCTTTTTTATTTGTGGCGCTCTCGCAGCACAGAGAGTGCATCGTTAAGTGACATGTCACTTGCTTGAAGCAATACGGTTAGGTGATACAACAAATCAGCCGCTTCGTTCTTAAGCTCTTCTTTGTCGTTTACGGTCGCAGCAAGTGCTGTTTCCACTCCTTCTTCACCCACTTTTTGTGCAATACGTTTAATGCCCTTATGGTAAAGGCTTGCAGTATAGCTGCTTTTGGGGTCGGCATTTTTACGACTTGCGAGTACACGTTCTAAGTCTGCAAGGAACGTAAATGACGGTGTGCTACCTTCAAACCAGCAGCTTTCAACCCCAGTGTGACACGTTGGGCCGTTCGGGTTGGCAAGCACCAACAGCGAGTCTTGATCGCAGTCACAGGCTACACTGACTAAATCGAGCGTATTACCCGATGTTTCACCCTTCGTCCAAAGGCGCTGCTTTGAACGGCTAAAAAAGGTAACGCTGCCCGTTTCTAGTGTTTTTGTTAGTGCGTCTTGGTCCATGTAACCTTGCATGAGTACCTTGCCTGACAAGGCGTCTTGCACTACTGCTGGTATCAGATTGTCCATCTTTTCCCAGGCTAACTGGGCGCTGTTCTCATTCGTAATAATCACGGTTTCACTCCTTCTGCTTGCGCCGTTAAGCCGTGACGCTTACGCATGGCCACGCCATTGCTTGTTAATTCTGCTTTAAGATCATCGATATTGATGATGCCTTTATGGAACACCGATGCTGCTAATGCACCATCAACATCCGCTTGCTGAAATACGTTGGTAAAGTGGCTAATTTCACCCGCACCGCCAGATGCAATAAGGGGCACTTCGCAAACATCACGCACCGCTTTCAGCTGTTTTACGTCATACCCTTTGCGCACACCGTCTTGGTTCATGCAATTCAGTACAATTTCACCGGCCCCACGTGACTGAACTTCTTTTATCCAATCAAGCGTTTGCCATTTACTTTTTTGCGTTCTGTTTTCATCGCCAGTGAACTTATACACTTCGTATTGATTTGTGGCGTCGTTGTAGAAACTGTCAATACCAATCACTACACACTGTTGGCCGTAAACATCGTGAAGCTGATTAATCAGGTCTGGGTTATTCAGGGCAGGGGAGTTAATCGATATTTTATCCGCGCCCATTTCCAGAATGCGCCCTGCATCTTCGATGCTTTTAATTCCGCCAGCCACGCAAAAGGGGATATCGATGACTTGAGCAATGCGACTTACCCAGCTTTTATCCACTACGCGAGCATCTGAGCTTGCGGTAATATCATAAAACACCAGTTCGTCGGCACCCGCTTTAGCGTATTGTTCAGCGAGGGGAACAATGTCACCAATAATTTCATGGTTTCTAAACTGAACGCCTTTTACTACTTTACCGTCTCGAACGTCTAAGCAAGGAATTATGCGTTTTGCCAGCATGCAATTGCCTCCTTTACTGTAAACTTACCTTCAAGCAAAGCACGACCTAAAATAACGCCACCCACATTGGTGGGTTTTAGTGCTTCAATATCTGCAATGCTACCAATGCCGCCAGAAGCTTGCCAAACGATATTGGGGAAGCGTGTTGCCATCTCTTCATATAGCTCGTTGTTTGCACCCTGAAGCGTGCCGTCGCGGCTAATGTCGGTACAAAGTACGTGTTTAGCACCAACGCTCGCAAAATCGTCTAATAAGCCTTCAAGGGCTACGCCTGAATTTTCCTGCCAACCATGCGTAGCAATAAGCTTTTCGCCACTGTCGCTAATGTTAATATCAAGCGCTAGCACAATGCGTTCTGGGCCATATTTTTCTACCCATGACTTTACTAATTCGGGTTGCTTAACCGCCAGTGAGCCAATAACTACGCGGCTAACGCCCGTTTCAATAAGCTGTGCTACTTCTTCTTCACTTCGAATACCGCCGCCTGCCTGAAACTTCATGCGCTTGGTATCGACCATTGCTTTAATCAGTTCAAGCTGACGTTTGCTGGTATCTTTTGCACCGGTAAGGTCAACAATGTGAAGCCATGTTGCACCTTGGTCAGCATAGTCGTGAACCACCTCTACGGGGTTTAGTTCGTACTGGGTTTTTTGTTCATAGTCGCCCTGATAAAGGCGCACTACGTGTCCGTCAATAAGATCAATCGCTGGAATAATCATTATAGGTTCACAAAGTTAGTCAGTAGTTGTGCTCCGGCTTCGCCAGAGCGCTCAGGGTGAAATTGCACCCCATAAAAGTTATCTTTATTAATAGCAGCAGAAAACGTATTGCCATAGGTGCAACTTGCCAGGGTATGGGCATATTCAGGTACTGCAAAGCTGTGTACAAAATAGAAGTACGTTTCTTGTGGAATACCGCTAAACAAGCTTTCGTTTTTATGGACAACCGTGTTCCAACCCATATGGGGAAGACGAACACCGTTTGCTTCCATACGTGCAACATGGCCTGGCATTAGCGATAAACATGGGATGTTATCTGTCCCTTTAAAGCCACCTTCAGCACTGGTGTCTACCATAAGCTGCATGCCTAAACATACGCCTAAAACTGGCTGTGAAAGTGACTGAAGCGTATCAACAAGCGCTTTTTGCTTAATGCTTTGCATTGCCGCTGCGGCGGTGCCTACGCCGGGTAGAAACACTTTATCTGCACTTTTTATAACACTTACATCATCAGACACATTCACTTCAACGCCTAGGCGCTCAAGCGCAAACCTGACTGATGAAATATTCGCACAGCCCGTGTTTACAATGACTATTTTTTGTCGCTGGCGAGTGTTTACCACTGACATTACAGTGCTCCTTTACTGCTTGGTAGTGCATCACCTTGACGCGTAATAGCCTGACGAAGGGCGCGGCCAAATACTTTAAACAAGCTTTCTACTTGGTGGTGGGCGTTGCCTTCGCTGGTGGAAAGGTGAAGTGATAACCCCATGCTTTGCGCCAAAGAATAGAAGAAATGCGGTACCATTTCCGTCGCCATTTCACCTACTTGGTCGCGGCTGAATTCGGCCTCGAACTTTAGGTGAGGGCGATTGGAAATATCCATTATGCATTCAGCACGACACTCGTCCATAGGAAGTGCGAAACCGAAGCGGCCAATGCCGCGCTTATCGCCTAACGCTTTTTTCAGCGCTTCACCTAGCGCAAGTGCGGTATCTTCTACACTGTGATGATCATCAATATGTAGGTCGCCATCGACCGATACGTTTAACTCGAAACCGCCGTGTGTCGCAATTTGATCAAGCATGTGGTCAAAAAAGCCAAGACCAGTATGGATCGCAGATTTTGCTTGAGAGTCTAAGTCTACACGAACCTTTATATCGGTTTCAGAGGTAGTACGAACGACCTCAGCAATACGCGAAGACGCCAGCAATGCCTTTTGAATATCATCCCAGTTCAGGCTTTCACGATTGTATTGGAAGCTACGAATGCCCATGTTTTCAGCAAGCTGAACATCAGTAATTCGATCGCCAATAACAAACGAACGCGTGAAGTCGACTTTGCCTTGTTGAAGATAATTTTTTACCAAGCCTAATTTCGGTTTACGGCATGTGCAGTCATCTTCATCGAAGTGCGGACAAATAAGCACATCATCAAACGTAACACCTTGGCTTTCGAAAATGGCCATCATGGCGTTATGTGGTTTATCGAAGTCTTCCTGAGGGAAGCTATCGGTGCCTAGTCCGTCCTGATTGGTGACCATAACAAACTTATAACCGGCCGCTTTTAACTTCAGCAGAACGGGGATAACGTTAGGTTCAAAAACTAGTTTTTCTAAGCGGTCTAATTGCTTATCAACCGGTGGCTCTTCTACCAGTGTTCCGTCGCGGTCTATAAATAAAATGGCTTGCTGACTCATGCCGCGTCCTCATTATTTTTAAATTCGTTAATTAACTGCATTAAGCGCTGATTCTGCGCTTCTGTACCAATGCTTACCCGTAAACAGTTTTGTAAATTCAGTTGCTTTGATTGGTCTCGGATCAGCATGCCTTGGCTTACTAAAAACTGCATCAATGCAGACGCTTTTTCATAGCGAAATAAAATAAAGTTCGCCTTTCTGTCACCGACTAACTCAATACCTTCAATACCCTGAAGGGCCTCTGCCAACGTGTCTTTTTCCCTGTTAATCGTAGCTACTTGAAGTTCAAGTAGCGTGAGCGCTTCTGGAGAGAGCGCTTTTGCGGCTATCTGGGCCACAGGCTCTGGAATAGGGTATGGTGCAATCACTTTAAGCAGCGCTTGAATTACAGGCGCCTGAGCAAGGGTAAAGCCACAACGAAGGCCTGCCAATGCAAACGCCTTAGATAGTGTGCGAAGCACGACTAAATTCGGGTAATGGCTTATTTCGTTTGCCCAAGTACTGTCGGCATCGAACTCGATGTAGGCTTCATCCACTACCACGAGGGCGTTGTCAGCAAAGTGCGTTAACACGGTCTTGATATCCTCACGGGCTACCGCTGTACCGGTTGGGTTATTTGGCGCACAAATGAAGATAATATTTACGTCGTCTTCGGCGCATACCGCATTAACGTTTAGGCTAAAATCTGCATTTAGCGGCACTTTTTTAATGCCCACATCGCAAGTCTCTGCGCTGATTGCATACATGCCGTAAGTCGGTGGGCAGATAAGAATGTTGTCTTTGCCAGGCGTACAAAACGTACGAATGAGCAGTTCAATACCTTCATCTGCGCCGCGCGTGACGATAAGTTCAGACGCGTCACAACCTGCATAATCAGCGTAACCCTGCACCACACCGCTAGGCTGGCATGATGGGTAACGGTTAAAATTGCTGCTATCTACGTTGTATTCGTTTGCGTATGGTGACTCGTTAGCGTTAAGCCAGTCTTGGCCACCAGAAAACAAGCGTCGAGCTGACTCATAAGGCTTTAAAGGCACTAAATTAGCATTTAGTAAGCTATCAATTAGCGACGACATTATGCATCTCCTTGAGAAAGCTTATTCATTCGAAGTGCTACAGCTTGTTCGTGCGCATCTAGTCCTTCGGCGCTAGCTAATGCCATAATCGCAGGGCCTAAATTACGCATACCATCGGCAGATAACTCTTGAATGGTGTAGCGACGCATAAAGTCTAACAAGCCTAAGCTAGAATAATTTTTTGCGTATCCGTAAGTAGGCAATACGTGGTTAGTCCCCGACGCATAGTCGCCTGCCGATTCCGGAGACCAAGGCCCTAAGAAAATAGAACCCGCATGTTTAATTTTTGGTAAGTAACTGCGCGCGTCTTCGATTTGTACTATCAAGTGTTCGGCAGCGTAAGCATTGCTTGCTTCAATGGCTTGTTCAATTGAATCAGCCAAAATGTAGCGTGCATTTTCCATCGCAGGGCGTGCGATGTCAGCGCGCGACAACGATGCCAATTGGCGCTCAACCGCCGCTTTCGCTTCATCAATTAAGCGTTCGCTGTTGCTAACTAAAATAGCTTGTGAGTCAGGACCATGTTCAGCTTGTGATAGTAAGTCAGCGGCAACGAACTCGGGGTCTGCATACTCATCGGCCAATACCAGTACTTCTGATGGACCTGCTGGCATATCGATTGCCGCACCATCAGCACGTTGACTTACCTGCTGCTTAGCTTCTGTAACGAAACTATTGCCGGGGCCAAATATCTTATCAACGCGAGGAATGCTTTCAGTGCCAAGCGCCATTGCTGCAATAGCTTGTGCGCCGCCACAAAGATAAATGGCATCAATACCACACTTTCGCGCGGCATAGGCGATTTCTGGTGCTATCAATTTCTCTTTGTTGGGCGGAGTGCAAAGAAGTTTGTTCTCGCAACCTGCAACAAGTGCTGGCACGCCAAGCATCAATACCGTAGAGGGCAAAGGCGCACTGCCGCCAGGAATATACAAACCCACGGCATCAAGCGCTGTAAAACGTAATTCGCAGTTAACCCCTGGCGTTGTTGTTAAGGCAATGTCGCTAGGGGTTTGTGCATCGTGAAACGTTTTAATGTTGTCAAAAGCAATGTCTATGGCGCTGGCGACAGTAGGGGAAACCTTTGCCGCTAATGCGTCAATACTATCTTGCGACAAAACGAGCGACTGCAAGTCGGGGCAGTCAAATTGGCGCGTATAGTTTAACACGGCGGCATCGCCACCTGCCTCTACACCAGCAATAATATCGCCCACGATTTGCTTCAACTGCTTGCTATTGGCCATAGCGGGGCGTGCTAGCGCCTGTTTTTTCTCATCACTAGAAAGAGACGACCAAGTAATCATAATAGTGTGCCTTTAGCCCATCATTTTTTCGATTGGCATTACAAGAATAGAAGTACAACCAAGCGCTTTAAGCTTTTCCATGGTTTCCCAGAATAACGTTTCTGTCGATACCACATGCATGGCAACTAACTCATCATTTCCGGCAAGAGGCAGTACGGTTGGAATTTCTGCGCCAGGAAGTAAACTTTTCACCTGTTCAAGGTATGCTTTTGGTGCGTGAAGCATGATGTACTTGCTTTCTTTCGCCAACAATACCCCATCTACTCGCGGCATTAAGCGGTTTATAAGCGCTTGCTTGTCGTCGCTCATGGTGCCATTTGCACGCTGTATTAGCACGGCCTTTGAGCGGAATATTTCGTCTTTTTCTACTAAGCCATTCGCTTCTAGCGTAGCGCCAGTAGACACCAAATCGCAGATAGCGTCGGCAACGCCCGCACGAGGTGCTACTTCAACCGAGCCTGTAAGCATTACTGCTTTTGCATTAACGCCATTTTCATTGAAATAGCGCTCAAGTAAGTAGGGGTAAGTCGTTGCTACTTCTTTACCATTTAGCGACTGAATACCGTCATACGCCATTTCATTTGGAACTGCAATTGAAAGGCGGCAACCACCGTAGTCTAAACGGCGAAGTGTTTTATACTCGAACGGTTTGCCGGCGGCTTTTCGTTCTAGTGACTTTTCTTCTAATTCATTTTCACCGATGAAGCCAAGGTCAACAACGCCGTCCATTACAAGGCCTGGAATATCATCGTCACGCACGCGCAGTAAGTCGATAGGTTCGTTGGTTGAATGCGCAATCAGTAGTCGATCACGAATGTTCAACTTAATGCCAATCGCCTTTAAAAGGGCGATGCTATCATCGCTCAAACGGCCTGATTTCTGTATGGCAATTCGAAGTCTTTTACTGTTACTCATTGAAACGTTCCTTACTCATTGTGTTTAGCTTTTGAATGCGCTAAAACGAAAAACCCCCGGAAGTTTCCTTCCGAGGGTCGAGAATTTTTCTATCTGCGCCACTGGAAGGAATCATAGACCTTCCAGCACCAAACCTGAAAGGTTATGCTTTGTGGTGATGGTGATGTTTTGCCGCGCAGTTTTTCATTTTACTCTAAATAGTCTTATTTTCGAACGAGCGAAACATTAGCGTTTTGCCTGTAAATTTGCAAGGTAAAAGTGAACTCTTTTTCTACTTTACGTCTAAATTATTATATATATGGTAAAACTTTTTGATATGACGCAATTCTGATCTTTTTTATGTCGTTACACTGCATCAGCATGTGTTAAACCGGAGCAAACACAACAATGAGCAATGACTTAATCTTTCCTATATTGCCACGCAACACAAAGGTGCCCGTGGTTGAAGAGGGAAACGTAAAAAAGGTGGCCAGAACGAAAAAGACGGAGAGCCTCAACCAGGACGAAAAAGAACAGCACGAGAATATTCGTCAAATAGACATTGTTGAACAACTGTCAAAACATCACCAAGAGAAGCAGAGTAAAGACAATGACGATCAGGACGAGGACGGGCTAAAGCATATTGATATAGATGTGTGAATGATTGGTTGTTTTCTCTTTACCCAGCAAAAGCACAAGAACCTTCAGACTTTCAATACGCGTTGAACGTCTGAAGGTAACTACCTTACTACGGGGCAACGTATCAATTAAGGTGCTTATCCACCCAGAATTTTGTACCTTTTACCGTTGCTTGCAGTGCTAGGCCGCTCTCTGTCATTGTGTAAACCGTAACATTACCTAGATAGCCTTCGCCTTCGGCTGAGGCGCCTTTGTTTCCGGCCTTTGCAGCCGCATCGGCGTTACCACCTACGGTCCAGCCGTTTTCGATGAAATAGTTCATCGAATCGGTCGAATGAAACACCATTACGATACGGTAGTCTTTTGCGCCAAGCCCTAGTCCAACGCCACCTTCTGCCATATTCATGTAGGTTTTGGCGCCCGTAATATTGTTATTTACTACGCCGTAGCCCGTTCCTGCTGCGAAAAATATGACGTTAATATTAGCGTTAGTGAATACCGCATATCCCGCAGCATCATTAATCTGAGCGCGTGTATCCGGCTTTTCTGTGTACAGCCGCGCTAATGCGTCTTGTTGCATATCAACAATAGCCTGTCGCTTTTCGGTAACGGTTCCACTGCCCATTGAGGCACACCCAACGATAGATATTGCCGTCACTAAGAGGATTAGGCTTTTGCTTAACATTTTGAAATGCATAGAGTTCTCCATAAGGTTATGCATTAGCTATTATTGTTTCTGTAGGGTCACTCTTTTGAATAATAGTTAATACTTGGTAATGCATTACGTGTAATGCAAGATTTAATACAAGCATTTGCAAGTATCGTGCGCATCACGCAAAGGCATTGTTAACGTTAGTATTGCTTACGTTCGCTTTTATTCGCGTATAACTAGTTTATCGACGACAAACCCTTCTTTTTCAAGTAATGAAAGCAGCCCATCTTTGCCTGCAAGATGTAAAGTCCCTACCAATACAAATTCTACATCAGGTGTATCCATGTATTCGCTCAGCGCTGGAAGCCAGTTTTGATTGCGCGCGGCCAGTACCGACTCGTATATCTGTGGGTAGTCGTTTTTAAATGCCGCTATGGTGTCACGGCGCATTGCCTCAAGGTCGCCCGCTCGCCACTGCGACTTTAACGCCTGTAACACTGTTGGCAAACTCCCTATTTCATCAAGGCTGTAATTAATAAATTCGTCCTCGTTGCTTCCCCCCATTTGAGCAAGAGCATCAAGTTGCTCATCGGGCGTTTCAAGCCACGAAATTATTTTTTTATCGCGCGTCGCCTTGGTAAAAAAGTGTGCATCAACGCCTTCGCTGGTAAGGCCAAGTGCACGCAACTCAAGCATGCTTAAGGTAATACTCATAAGGGCAGGCTTAAAATGTTCTATATCCTGAATGTTCATGTTTCTGGATACTAAATGCTTGGTTAGGCGTGAAAATGTAGCGGGAGATACCCTTTGCCTCAACGACGCACCATCCCGATAGGACATCTGTGACACCATCTTTTGAGCAAAGTGGGGGGAGTTTATGGCTAACATGTCGGTTTCAAATGTAACTATGTCAGACAGGGCATAAGCCGTTTGATATGCCACAGGTAGCGGATAGTCGTTGGCACTTAACAAGTGAAGCGTACCGCCCAAATACAGCGTATTCCCGTTACCAGATACTTTATAGACAGAAGCCGCATGAGCAAAGGGAACCGAAGTTGCCGACGCAACAATAAACAGGATGGTAAAAACAATGATTCGAGGTAAAGTGGCAGCGTTATGAAGCATGCTTTATCCGTGTAGGAAAAGCCGATACTTTACGGGCGTTGATTATGGTTTACAACAGCAAACGCAATGATTTTTGTAATTCCAATCGCCCCTAAAACACGCGTTATTTACGATGCTGCTATCGTGATGAAAACGGAGGGTAAGCGCTATTTACAGCGAAGCGCTTCATTTAATGCCAATCTATTTCCATCTCAAGTGCGTCCGGTGCGTCATGCTGACCAACCATCTCTTCATACGGCGTACTTTGACGAAGCCAAACATGCTCGAACGACGACGCACTAAAATGCGCTTTAATTTCATTGAGGCAATGAAACGTTTTGGGCTGTGACTGTGAATCTCGAACGAGTGTACGCGAAGCACCTATGCCTGTTGACGCTAGGTAGCTACCGCCCTCAATTGATTCGATATATAAGTTCATTGTATCGCTCCTGTGGTTTCTCTATTTATAGTCGTCACACCACACTTCGATCATTAATTGTTTGTTAATGTTTCCCTTTCGCTCACGACTTCCACCATTGTCTCTGACAAACTATTAACCCTGCGTTGGTAAGCGTTTGTTTTAATAAGTCTCTATCGCTCTCGTTAAGAAAGTGACCTACTTCAACCGTGTACTCATCGTCATAAAGTATTGTTTTAGGAAGCAACCAACTGTCGGGGTCATTAGTATAATCTACGTAAGTGGTCTCTCTGCGCAGCGTTCGTGTACTGCGGGTTGATGACGTAATGATGACCGACGTCGTATTTATCTCAACGGTTTCCCATTGATAGGTCAGTGACGATACGTAATGCATCAAAAGCGCTAATAGCAGGACTTCAACCCCAGCAAAGGGTAAAATAACCCAGGCACCTACCACAGCCCAAGCGATAGCGATTATGCTTATAAATACGGCGAATACCGCAATAAGCCATTTTGTTTCGTACCACGACGCAGAACGGTTAGGCATTAATTTTATCATCGCGGTAGTATTATCTTGTGTGACTTCCAGCATAGTTGCGCGAAATGTTAAATAGTAATTAAGTGTACGTGTAGATGGCGCATATTGGGTTAATTTTTATTCAGCTATCGTAGTAGTCATCAGTGCATTCATCATTGCACGCAAGAGGGAATCAGTTTGTCGTCGTTTTTTTCTTTATTAAAACAATCACCCGTGTTGGTGTCACTCGCCGCGCTTTGGGGTATTACGGTGTTGTTACAAAGCGACAGCGTTTCTCTCATTACGCAGTTTGGCGGTTTCATCATAGTGGGCGTAGTGGGCGCTATTTTCGCTAACGCAACGGGGGCCGGTGGAGGTGTTATTTTTGTTCCCTTTTTTAACTATCTCGGTTTTGCACCTGAAAACATTGTGGCAACCAGTTTTGCCATTCAATGCTGTGGTATGACAGCTGGCGCATTAACCTGGTGGCGCTATAAAAAAACACAGGTTACCAATCAAAAGCAGTGGAAGCCATTACCTACAGGGCTATTGCTGTGCATTCCTTCCTCATTGGTGGGTATAGGCCTCGCGCAGTATGGGCCAAGCTACTTTGAAACGCTCTCATCGTTAAAATCTGGGCTGCCGGCATTGCATTTCGGTTTTGGCGTGTTTTCAGTGTTTCTCGCCATAGCGATATTTGCGTCTATCGCGCTTTTAAAGCGTACCGCTTTTAATGAAGGTTTCATTCAGGTAGATATGATTATGCTGCCGTTTATCTCATTTGTGGGTGGCTTTATTACTGCGTTTTTATCGGTGGGGGTGGGTGAATTGGTTGCCGTTTACCTCATTATGAGAGGGTTTAATGTGACCATGGCCATTTCACTTGCAGTAATACTGTCGGCAGTGTCTGTATGGGGCGCGGTCATTTATCATGTCACTGTCAGCCAAGCTATTGTGTGGGCTATCGTGTTGTTTGCGGGTGCGGGAGCAGTCGTGGGTGGTATCATTGCTAAGCGCGTTGTGTTGGCGTTTTCTGTACAATCGTTAAAGCTGTTTTTCGGAGTATGGGTGCTAGTATTAGGGGTGTCAGGTTTACCTTTATTCTAACGAGTACCCAAACAACAACGGATGAAAAGTATGGCATGTGATGTAACTCCCACAAACCATTTCAAGGTAGTACAGCCAACCTGGTCTAGCCATGCGGTTATTTATCAGGTCAATACGCGACAATTCTCTTTGGCGGGCACGTTTGAGGGCGTGAGGGAAAAGTTACACCATATCGTAGACCTTGGTGCAGATATACTATGGTTAATGCCCATTCACCCTATTGGGGTAAAAAACAGGAAAGGGCGGCTCGGAAGCCCCTATGCTGTGAAGGATTACTTGGGCATAAACCCTGAGTTTGGCGACGAGAACGATTTCAAAAAACTGATCGATGATGCCCACGCATTAGGGTTGAAAGTCATTATCGATTGGGTGCCTAACCACAGTGCATGGGACAATGCGCTCACGGTAGAACATCCGCAGTGGTATGCCAAAGACCACAACGGACATTTCCGCCCGTCGCCTTGGTGGGATTGGAGCGATATTATCGAATTCGACTATTCCCAACCAGATTTGCGTCGCTACATGATTGAGGCGTTGCAATACTGGGTGAAAACCTTTGATATTGATGGCTTTCGGTGTGACGTGGCAGGGTATGTGCCCAATGATTTTTGGGAGCAGGCTCGGGAGGCTCTCGACAGTATTAAGCCGGTATTTATGTTGGCAGAGTGGGAAGCGCGAGACCTGCATCAAAAAGCATTTAACATGACCTATGCGTGGAGCTGGAATGAAACCATGCATGCCCTTGCACACGGCAAGTGTTCGCTAGATCGTCTCAGAAAATACTATTCATGGAACGAAAGGGCGTGGCCGCAAAACGCGTATCGAATGACGTTTGTGAGTAATCACGACAAAAATGCGTGGGATGGCACACAGCATGAGCAGTTTGGTCTTGCACTCGAGTCAGCCATTGTGTTATCGGTGTTAGGCGAGGGGGTGCCGCTTATTCATAACGGCCAAGAAGCGGGAGAGAATAAGCGCTTGGCGTTTTTCGACCGTGATCCTATCGAATGGAAGCCGCATCCTATTGGTACACTTTATAAAGCGCTCATCGCGCTGAAAAAAAGCCATGCAGCCCTTGGGAATGGGGATTTTGGCGCGCGTATGCTGCAAGTGCCCAATAGCCATATGCAACAGGTTTTTAGTTTTGTACGCCAAAACAATAACACAACAATTTTTATCGCGATTAATTTTTCTGATGAGCTTCAGGCTGTCACTTTCCTCGACCCTATCATTAAGGGGTCGTACCTTGAGTGGACGGTAGATGGGTACAAAACGGTGGCACAACCGTTATCGCAAAACACGACGATTACCTTGCCTGCATGGGGATATAAGGTTTACGTTAGTGCGCAATAAGGCGTGAAATCCTGTACCATTGTCGTGAAATTTTTGGTTTAGTGCCCATTTCCCAATAAATTTGGCATAATGCCGCCCCTAACGATTCCCGTATTTTCAGTAACTAAAGTAATTATGCCTACCATCAAAGACGTATTTTCCTCTACAGGGCTATTAGCCGATGCGATAAAAGGCTTTGTGCCCCGAGAAGCACAAACTGACATGGCCAAAGCGGTAAAAGAAGCGATTGATGGCACCAGCAGTTTAGTGGTTGAGGCTGGCACGGGGACCGGAAAAACCTTCGCTTATTTGGCGCCAGTGTTAATGAGTAAAGGCAAAGCGATTGTCTCTACGGGTACCAAGAACCTGCAAGAGCAGTTATTTCACCGCGACTTACCGTTGGTTAAGAAAGCCTTGAAAAGTGCACGTAAAACCGCACTGCTGAAGGGGCGTGCTAACTACCTCTGTATTCATCGGCTTTCTCAGCACGGCGGCAATTCTACGCTGGTGGAAAAAGAAGTGTTGGGTCAACTGTCAGAAGTGAAGCGATGGTCAACGTCTACAAAAACAGGCGACATGGGAGAGTTAAAAACACTTCCTGAAGATGCCAAGGTGCTACCGCTAGTAACCTCGACAGTGGATAACTGCCTAGGGCGAGATTGCCTTGACTATGAAGACTGCTACTTGGTTAAGGCGCGACGTAAAGCGCTTGATGCCGACATTATCGTGGTTAACCATCATTTATTCTTTGCCGATATGGCGCTCAAAGACACGGGGTTTGGCGAGCTAATTCCGGAAGCCGACGCGATTATTTTCGATGAAGCACATCAAATTCCTGATATCGCCAGCGATTATTTTGGTGAGTCGCTGTCAACGCGGCAAATTCATGATTTGGCAAAAGACATTACGTTGCTATTTAGAACCGTGCTTAAAGATGCGGCGCAACTTGATAAAGCCGCCGACAAATGCCGAATGATAGCATCTGACTTACGGTTGTTGTTTCCAGACACGCCACAGCGAGGAAATTGGGCAGAGGCGTTAACGCGTGATGACGTGCGCTTACAAGTAGGGAAGTTGGCTGAATCGCTCGGCGTGCTGCACGAAGTGTGTAAATTGCATATTGGCCGAGACAAAGACCTTGATAACCTTTACGAGCGGGTGGTTGCGTGCAGAGAGCAATTAGATGCACTTAGCGACGAAAAACAAGAGAACGTAAGTTTGTGGTATGAAACCACCAATCGGCACCTTATTATGCATTTAACGCCGCTTTCTATTGCGGCAAAGTTTAGACGATTCGTCGAGTCCGTTCCTCGTGGTTGGGTATTTACGTCGGCTACGCTGATGGTGAATGGCGGATTTGAGCACTTTCAACGAAGAATGGGGCTAGAAGATGCTCGTACACTGGGCCTCGACAGCCCGTTTAACTACCCCGAACAAGCGATGCTGTGTGTGCCTCGATACTTGCCAGAGCCAAACAGTTTTGAAATGCGTGAAACGTTACTGCAAACCGCAAAGCGACTAATTGTCGCCAGCCGAGGCCGGTGCTTCTTGTTGTTTACCAGTCACGCCATGTTGCGCGAGATTGCTAAAAAGCTAGAAGATGAGGTAGATAATCCGTTATTAGTGCAGGGCACCACAACGAAACAAGCCTTATTAGATGCCTATCTTGCCGATGAAAAAGCGGTGCTGTTAGGTACCGGTGCGTTTTGGGAAGGCGTGGATGTACGCGGCAGTGATTTGGTCTGCGTGATGATTGATAAGCTACCGTTTGCATCGCCCGATGACCCGCTGTTGCAAGCGCGTATGGAAGATGTAAAAAAGCGCGGCGCTAATCCATTTGGTATTATTCAAATACCTCAAGCCGTTATCACCTTAAAGCAGGGGGCGGGCAGGCTTATTCGCGATCCTAAAGATAAAGGCGTGTTGGTGATCTGCGATAACCGCTTGGTGACCAAACCGTATGCAAAAACGTTTGTAGGCAGCTTGCCGAATATGCGCAGAACGCGCAGCTTAGACGAAGTTGAGCGCTTTCTTGCGCGAGTGGATGATGAGTAGAATATGAAATTATTAGTCTTAGATACCGCAACCGAAGCGTGCTCGGTTGCACTTGAAAACGATGGTGCGATAACGGCTCGCTTCGAAATTTGTCCGCAGCAACATAGCCAACGACTGTTGCCAATGGTTGATGAAGTGCTTAAAGACGCTGGCATTACGCTTAAAGAACTTGATGCGTTAGCGTTTGGTCGCGGCCCAGGTAGTTTTACCGGGGTAAGAATAGCGACGGGCATGATACAAGGGCTCGCGCTAGGCACTGGCTTGCGTGTTGCTGGTATTAGTACGCTGCACGCTATGGCGCAACAAGCCTTCGCAGAAACCGATAAAAACGTGTTTGCATGTGCGCTCGATGCGCGTATGGGCGAAGTGTATTTTGCGGTCTATACGCGTGCCGAGCAAGGGGTTACGTTGTTGGTTGAAGAACAGGTTTGTCCGCCAGAACATGCTGTAGAACTACTCGCCGCGATAAGTGAACCCTATGCAGCGCTTGGCACTGGTTGGGAAGCTTATGAAGTGTTAAATGCGTTAAAAGGCCAAGACGTAGAGGTTACGATAACGCTACCTGCCGCTGAATTTATGGTACCGGTTGCTATCGATGACGTACAAAAGGGCGCAGTAAGTGATGCTGCTACAGTAAAACCAGTATATTTGCGCGATAAAGTAACGTGGAAAAAGCTACCAGGCAGGGAATAAAGCACTAAAAGGTAGTCTTGAGAAAGCGAAACGCATGTTATGGCATACCTTAACATGCTTGTCAGGTATGGAAATTGCTTTCTGTACGCGGGGCTGCCAAAGGTAACCACGGGTTACTTTCGCAGAGGCAACGTAGCAATACATTAGTAATTACCTGCTTTTTAATCGATGAATATAAATACAAGTTTTACGCTTCCTCAATCAGACAATGCGCAGCCGCGTAGTCGAGTTAATAGCGTTGATAAAGATGCGCCGGACAGTGGCAAAAATAATGCGCAAGCGTTGCAGCGTGCGGTTGTTGTTGCACCTGATGAGGTTGGTTCTGACAACGCGCAGGCGTATCAACAGTTTGTACGCGAAGACAGCAAGCTCTCCTCGCAAAACGCCATTGCGTCTTATCTCAGCTTTGAAAAACAAGAAAAGCGTGAGTCGGTACAGGCGATGTTTGGTGTTGACGTCTACGCCTAGCGCATTGCGGTATACAGCACATTCCCTCGTGCTCGCGATAAATATCAACGCCGTGAAACTTTCAAACGTTTAAACCATCAAACCATTAAGTTTGTATAAAGGTTTGTTTACGGCGCTGGCGCGCGGCCCCTAATCCTGATAATTTTACAAGACACTCGGCGCGTTATCTTATTACCGATAGATGTTCAAGGAGATGGTATGTTCGCACGATTATTATTTACAGTAGGCGTTGTGGTTATGTCTGGTTGCGCGATTGTGCCCGATAGCATCGACGTGCCAGACAACACAGCGCTTGTTTCCTATACCAAGGCAGTAACGGCATCAAGCCAAACCATTGGCCAAAAAGCACGTTGGGGCGGCATCGTGGTCGGGGTCGAAAATAAGCCCAATGAAACCTTTATCGAAATGGTACATTTCCCACTTAACCATTACGGTAAGCCCAGAAGAAACGATGAAACGGTAGGGCGGTTTAAGGTGAAAATTGAAGGGTTTGTCGATCCTATTGCATTTGAAGAAGGTCGCAGTGCGACATTCCTTGGGGTGTTAACATCGCCAACCTCTGGCATGGTAGGGGAACAGCCCTACATCTATCCCACCATTATCGCAGAGGATTACCATATGTGGCGAGAGCAAACCACATACGACGTGAATCCGTTTTTCTTTAACTACCACACGGGGTGGTACTCTCCGTACTTTTTCTCAAACCCACGTTTCGGGCTTTACCATCCGTATGTTGGCTTCGGTAACCCGTTCTTTGGGCCGTTTGGCGGACGATTTCGCGTAACCCAATACGGTGACAGGCCGGTGAAGGTCGATATTAGAAACCGGTCTTCTTCAAAGGCGAGACCTGCAAAGCCTCAAAGCCTTGAAAAAATGAATGGCCTTAAACAAAAATAACAAACGAACGTTAAGAAAAAGCGGCAATAACATGCCGCTTTTTTGTGCGCATGAGGCAGATTGTGATTGTCTTGCGGTCATGGTTTGCCGCAGTGCAGCGTGGTGAAAGGAAGAGTAAAGAATGCATGACATCGAGTTTACGTTAGGTAATCAACGCATTGCCGCATTAGACAACCAAGGAAGCGGGCCAGTAGTTTTGGGCCTTCATGGCTTTTTAGATAACGCAGAAAGCTTACGTGTGCTCGCCCCCTATTTATCCCACTATCGTTTTATCGCACTAGACCTTGCAGGGCATGGTTACTCGTCTCATCGCCCAGAAGGTGCGCACTATAATCAAGCCGACTATCTTCAAGATATCCATGCGCTGATTACGTCGCAGCAATGGGAGAAGGTTATTCTTATTGGTCATTCGATGGGCGGTATACTCGCTAGCCTGTATGCAGGTTTATTTCCAGACCAGGTTGCGGGGGTTGTTAGTATTGATGCATGCGGGCCGCTTACTATGGACGAAGATACCGCACAAACACAGATGCGAGAGGCAATCCTCAGTCGTTCAAAAAAGCGCTCCACTACGTTAATGCCGGTTGATTTAGACAAAGCCGTGAAGGCAAGGTGCAACATATCCGATATCCCTGCAGCATCGGCGCGGCAAATTTTACAACGAAATATTACGCAAGATGATAATGGCACTGACGTGTGGGGAAGTGATCCTTCACTACGAACGAAGTCTGTATTGAGGCTAACCGAATCTCAGGCAAAAAATATCATGGAATCAGTTTTGTGCCCTATACTTTTCATTGCAGCGTCGAACAGTTTTAAGAAAGTCGATGACGTTTTCGCTGCGCGCCATGGGTGGTTTAAAAATGCACGTGTTGAGCGTTTTGTAGGCGGGCATCACATTCATATGGAAAATAGTGATGATGTAGGGGCTAAAATTACGCAGTTTGTTGAGCAAATGTAAATTGCGCCGTTTATTTTTATTTACACTTCCTATACTATTCGCAAGTTATCAGACCAGTTGCACAGGTGCGGCGTTTTTCGCACGTTGCTAGCACTACAATAATAAAGTGAAGGAGGTTTTGGTGGAAAAAACCTGGCTTAAGTATTACGACCCTCGAGTGTCCGCTGAAATTGATGCTGATCGCTACGCGTCAGTTGTCGATATTTTCGAACAATCAGTAAAAAAATATAAGGATAAGGTTGCTTTCATTAACATGGGGCAATCGATGACATTTGAGGAGTTGGATGCCCTCTCTGCACAATTCGCAGCTTACCTTCAGTCTAGCGGACTGAAAAAAGGCGATGCAGTGGCCATAATGATGCCTAACCTTTTACAATACCCAGTGGCAATGTTTGGTATTTTGCGAGCGGGTATGGTGGTGGTAAATGTAAACCCACTGTACACTGCACGAGAGCTTAAACATCAGTTAAACGACGCGAATGCAAAAGCGATTGTTATTGTAGAAAACTTTGCATGTACGCTTGAAGAAGTCATTGCTGACACTAACCTGAAAGACGTTTATTTAACGGCCCTTGGCGATATGCTACCTGCGCCTAAGCGTTGGGTAGTGAACGCCATGGTTAAGTACGTTAAGAAAATGGTGCCGTCGTTTAACCTGTCAGATACAACCTCGTTTATGTCTGCAGTGCGAAAAGGCCAGTCACTTACTTATACTCGCCCTGATATTGACCACGGCGACTTAGCATTTCTTCAATATACCGGCGGTACGACAGGTGTCTCTAAAGGCGCCATGCTTACGCACCGCAATATGGTAGCTAACCTTGAGCAGGTTTCAGGGATCTTAGAAACCGTTATCGAAGAGGGCGAAGACTTTGTAGTAACGGCGTTACCGCTTTATCACATCTTCGCATTGCTTGCTAACTGCTTGATGTTTGTAAAATATGGGTGCAAAAACCTACTGATCACCAACCCACGCGATATGCCGGGGTTTGTGAATGAGTTAAGTAAGTATCCATTCACTATTCTGCCAGGTGTTAACACACTGTTTAACGGCTTGTTAAACACGCCAGGGTTTAGTGAATTAGACTTCAGTAACTTCAAATTTGGTTTAGGTGGTGGGATGGCGGTTCAGCGTCCTGTTGCTGAAAAGTGGGAAAAAGTTACCGGAACGGTGCTGCTAGAAGGCTATGGCCTTACTGAGTGCTCACCTGTTGTAGCGGTAAATCCACCACAAATTGAGGCATACAAAGGCGCCATCGGCATGCCAGTACCATCAACCGACATAAAGCTGTTGGACGATGATGGCAATGAAGTTGAAAAAGGTGAACCTGGTGAGTTGTGGGTAAAAGGCCCGCAAGTGATGAAGGGCTACTTAAACCGCCCAGAAGCAACAGAAGATATCCTTAAAGATGGCTGGTTAGCTACTGGCGACATCGCAACGGTAGATGATGAAGGTTATTTCTATATTGTTGACCGTAAAAAGGATATGATCTTAGTCTCTGGCTTCAATGTTTTTCCAAACGAAATTGAAGAAGTTGCTGCGATGCATGATAACATCGTAGAAGCCGCTGCAGTGGGCGTGCCTCATGAAGCAAGTGGTGAGGTAGTGAAGTTGTTTGTAGTACGCAACGATGAGTCGCTTACTGCTGAACAAGTTATCAAACACTGTCGTGAGCATTTAACGGGGTACAAAGTGCCTAAGCAGGTTGTATTTAAAGACGACCTTCCAAAAACCAATGTAGGTAAAATTCTACGTCGGGAGTTACGCGACTAACTTCGCCCAGCGCAAGTTTTTGTTTAGTAAAGCCGGCGTATGCCGGCTTTTTTATGACTATGCAATATCAATTAATAACAACGCACCAACAACTCGAACAGGTGTGTAACCTTGCTCAACAGCAAGACGCTATCGCACTCGATACTGAGTTCGTAAGAACACGCAC
Source organism: Alteromonas algae (assembly GCF_049117195.1). GTDB lineage: Bacteria > Pseudomonadota > Gammaproteobacteria > Enterobacterales > Alteromonadaceae > Alteromonas. The sequence continues at coordinate 2,518,869 of NZ_CP185260.1, read as the reverse complement.
CCTAACGCCTCATCTTGGTCTTATCCAGCTTTATGATGGCCAACAACTTGTTCTGATTGATCCTATCGCCATTGACGATATGTCGCCTTTTATTGCGCTTATGGAAAACGAGGCCGTGGTGAAAGTATTGCATTCGTGCTCAGAGGATTTAGAAACCTTTTTGAGTGCTTACAATACGCTGCCCTCACCAATTTTCGATACCCAATTTGCTGCTAGCATTTTAGGCATGGGAGCATCGTTAGGCTACGCGAAACTGGTTGAAACCATTTGCGACGTTACGTTGGATAAGGGCGAGTCGAGAACAGATTGGATTGCACGTCCGTTAAGAGAGTCTCAGCTGCAATATGCTGCAAACGACGTACTGTTTCTTTTGCCCTGCTATCGCGTATTAGTCGAAAAAATTGTCCAAGCAGACAAACTCGACTGGGTTTACCAAGAAATGACGTTGTTAGGTGATAAAAAGCGCGCACAGATACCAGAAGATTTTGCTTATCTTTTTATCAAGAACAACTGGCGCCTAAATTCAGAACAATTGGTTGTGTTACAAGCCATAGCGGCTTGGCGGCTATCCGTTGCACGAAAAAAAGACATTGCGTTAAACTTTGTATTTAAAGAGCAGCATGTGTATGAAGCCGCGCAGTACATGCCTGCGAGCAAGACAGCATTAGCTAAAATTGAGGGAATTAGCCCTCACACGCTGCGTCGCTATGGGGAAACCGTGCTCACGCTTATTGCAGACGCCAGAGCAAAATATGCCTCAACACCTCCTAAATTGCTGTTACCACGAGTAAAGCGGTTAATGGACTTTGCCGAATACAAAAAGACGTTGGCTGCTCTTAAAGCCATTAGCGATACTATTGCTAATGAGCAAGGCGTGCCTCCTGAAGTGATTTCATCAAAAAAACAGCTTAACCAACTGCTGAAATGGGTTTGGTTCGAAGTGGATGAGACCCGTGTACAGCAGCTCACGCCTGAAGTACTCAGCGGGTGGCGTGCCCCCTTGTTTGAGTCGCGCGTAGAAGCGCTACTTGGCCCAATTCCAACTGCTTAATAGAAGAGCGTTAATTATGTTATGTGCAGTCTATAAGACGCAAAAAAAAGTGGGTGCGTATTTGTATGTACTCAAAAAAGATGATTTTAGCGACGTGCCTGAAGCGTTGATGTCGCAATTTGTACGGCCTGAGCTTGTTACCATTCTCGCATTAGACAAGCGTGAGAAGTTGGGTGTGGATAAAGCAAAATTGGTAGAAGCCCTGAAAGAGCAGGGGTTTTATTTACAGATGCCGCCGAAAGAAGAAGACTTGCTTGCCAAACATCGTGTTGCGCTTGGTCTTAATGCAACACCGGATAAAAAGTTTTAACTATGCGTGTTATCAGTTTATTTTTACTGTTGGTTTTCAGTACAGCATCGGCATGTAGTGAACAAGAAACAAAAGCGTTTGAAGACTACGTAGACACGTTAAAAAGTGACGCACAATCAAAAGGGTTTAGCGCTGACTTTTTAGAGGACGTATTCGATGACATTACGTTTCGACCGTCGGTGGTAAAGTCAGATAAAAACCAACCAGAAAAGAAAATAACATTAGATGACTATTTGTCTACGCGCGTGCCCGACTGGAAGGTCGAACAGGCGGTAACTCATTTAAATGAGCATAAGACACTTCTTACTGAAATAGGGCAAAAATACGGTGTTCAGCCACGTTTCATTGTTGCTTTGTGGGGCAATGAGTCAAATTTTGGTCGCATTCAAGGTTCTCACAGCGTGTTGTCTGCGTTAGCGTCTTTAGCGTTCGAGGGACGACGAGAAGCCCTTTTCAAAAAGAACTTTTTTGCAGCACTTACGATTTTACGTGAAGGCCATACTACCGTTGATAAGTTAAAAGGCTCGTGGGCTGGCGCAATGGGGCAAAGCCAGTTTATGCCAGTGTCCTTTCTTAACTATGCGGTTGATTACGACGGTGATGGCAAGAAAGATATTTGGAATAATCCGGCCGATGTGTTTGCGTCTATTGCTAATTATTTGTCTTCTGAAGGCTGGGATGAGAACGGGACATGGGGGCGACAAGTGTTACTCACATCACCTATTACCGAGTACGGGCTAGCCAAGAAAGCCTATAAACCCCTTTCATATTGGCATGATAACGGCGTAACACGCTACAACGGGGCGCCGCTGCCCAACGCGAACATTTCGGCTTCATTGATAATGCCTGACGGCGAAAAAGGGCGTATTTACCTCGTCTATAATAATTTTCATACCCTGATGAAATGGAATCGCTCGCAATATTTTGGCGTGTCTGTGGGTTATTTGTCAGAAAGAATTAAACGAGGTTACTAGTGATGTATCAGCATAAAGATGTGCAAGGCGAACCTATTTCATTGCCAATAGGAAAGGTGGTGTGTATCGGTCGTAATTATCTTGACCATATTGATGAAATGAAATCGGAAGTGCCAGCAGAGCCATTATTGTTTATGAAGCCAAAGGCGGCGCTATGTCACCTTAATGAGCCGTTGTGTATTCCTACAGATAAAGGCGAGTGTCATAACGAGCTTGAAATAGCCATATTACTGAACAAACCATTGGTAAATGCCGATATTAATAGTGTTAACGATGCCATATGGGGTGTAGGTTTAGCGCTAGATTTAACGCTACGAGACGTACAGGCGAGTTTAAAAGCGAAAGGGCAGCCATGGGAACGTGCTAAAGCGTTTGATTTCAGCTGCCCCGTATCTGGTTTTATTCCGTTGCCACGCGTTACTCAACTGCAAGACCTTCATTTTTCATTGCACATTAACGATGAGGTGAGACAGCAAGGCAACACCAGTATGATGTTGCACAGCATCGCCGCGCTCATTGCTCACATGTCTACGGTATTTAGTTTAGAGGCCGGTGATATTATCTTAACCGGGACACCAAAAGGGGTAGGGCCATTGTTGCCGTCAGACCGTCTTACCGTATCGCTTCATGATCACTTTGACATAACCACGAAGGTGGCTGAATAATGAGCCAACCATTTTGGGAAACAAAATCACTAGAAGAGATGTCGCAGCAAGAGTGGGAATCACTGTGCGATGGGTGTGCGAAATGTTGCCTACATAAATTTATTGATGATGATGCAACGCAGGCCGAAGGGCCGACTGATTACATTAATGACAATGAGCAAATTCATTACACCAATATTGTATGTTCACTGCTGAATACTAAAAAGTGTGAATGCACGCAATATGAAAAGCGTACGCAGCTTGTACCAAGCTGCGTAAAGCTAACAAAAGCAAACCTTAAAGACATATTCTTTATGCCGCCAAGTTGTGCATACCGGCGCTTACACGAGGGCAGAGGTCTTGCGTCGTGGCACCCATTACTGAATAAAGGTAAAAAGCACGTAATGCACCAAAAGAACATGAGCGTGCGAAACAAAACCGTTTTTGAAACCGATGTTGATATGGAGTATTTCGAGGACTATATCGCGCGTTGGCCGCTTGATGATATTGATTAATGCGCGTGTGCGCTTACGGTGCTATAACGGCATAGAGAAGCGCATCCCGCCCAAATACGCGCTTTCTACATAACCCTTCTTTTACCGCCCCGATGCGCTCGGCAACGCGCAAACTGGCTTTATTATTCGGCTCAATAAAACACTCGAGTCGATGCAAATTCATTTGACTAAACGCCAGTTTTTTAAGCGCTTCGCATATTGCTGTTGCAAGCCCTTTTCCGCAGGCGTCCTGGCGCAGCCAGTAGCCAAGGTTAGCGGTAAGGTGAGTGGGGTGGATATGATTAATAATGCCCATTCCAAGGCACTTTTCATCATGCATTAGCAGGTACGTAAGGCCGTAATCATTGCGCCGAGCGTCTTCCATTGCATCAATACATTGCTTAGATTGCATTGGCGTTACTGGGCATACCGATGAGCCAAACCACGGCTTAACGTGACTAATGGCATGTTGACCTGCTTCACAAAGCGCCTCAGTGTGCTTCGGCGCGATGCGTTGAATGGTAACTGGCCCTTGCTCGGTATGGATAGGTGGTAACCGAGAGGGCAAAATGGATAAATCAATCAAAAGGGTTTTTTATCCAACAGGCGGCATAAAAACACGACGCCAAATACGATGAAGTAAGCGGCGAAAATGATTTGCATCCATTCAGCCATTCCCATTGATAAAAACTGCCATGTATCGTTCAGGCAGTCACCTTCAGCGGCAAAGATCGCCGGTATCCATTCATGCAACTGAAGCCAACTAGGGAAGTTAGGCACAATTTCACAACTGGCAAAGAACGGGTTAGCGGCATTTAAAATACCCACATGCTCTGTGGCAATCAGGTAACCCCAGCCTGCAGATACGGCCCAACCAGCAAAGCCCAGCATGCGCGTAAAGCCATTATTGCTAATTAATACAATTAACGACGCTAACACTATCCCGTACATCGCCGTGCGTTGGTAAATGCACATGATGCAGGGTTTCATCCCCATCGCATATTGAAAATACAGTGCTGCTATTTCAAGGCCTAACGAGGTAGCAAAAAGCACAAGCCACGAAGACTTGTGCTCTGCCCATGAACTAACAGTATGAATAACTGATTGCATGATTTTCCTTAATGACCTACTGCCTTCACACCCGCCTCAATAGCGGTATGATGCTCAATTAAGTGCATGTCATACAGCCATTGTGTCGCATCAGACAGGCCCCAAAGGGTAGCCAGTAAGCCAACAATAGTAAGTACGATAGTGTACGGCAGTGCCATGATAACCATTTTTCCGTACGACAAGCGTAATAGCGGCGCAATGGCTGATGTAAGCAAGAATAAGAATGCGGCTTGCCCATTTGGTGTGGCAACACTTGGCAGGTTTGTACCGGTATTAATAGCAACCGCTAGCATATCGTATTGGTCGCGAGTGATTTGACCGGCTTCAAGCGCGGCCGTCACTTCGGTGATGTATACCGAGCCCACGAACACGTTATCACTGACCATCGAAAGTACGCCATTGGCCAGGTAGAACATGACCATCTGGGTTTCACCTTCAAAACTTAACACCCAGTGGATGACGGGTTGGAACAAGCCTTGGTCAATAATAACGGCAACAACACCAAAGAAAACACATAACAGTGCGGTGAACGGCAAGGCTTCTTCAAACGCTTTACCCAAAGCATGTTCTTCAATAACACCGCTCATCGACGTAGCAAGTACAATAACCGATAAGCCGATAAGACCTACTGACGCCATATGCGTAGCAAGGCCAACAATTAACCAAATACCAATTAATGCCTGTACAACAAGCTTTGCTGATTCGCGTTTACTGCGGCCTTTATCCATATGGTCGTTGTATTCGCTTAAAATCGTTCTGACCGCAGGCGGCAGTTTAGCGCCATAGGTGAACCAGCCTGTTTTCTCTAGGAGGACGGTAGTTAACAAACCAAAAACGAACACAGGAAGACTTACCGGCGCCATTCGAAGGAAGAACTCTAAGAAGTTCCACCCGGCTTTGTCAGCAATAATAAGGTTTTGAGGCTCGCCTACCATGGTCATTACGCCACCAAGCGCCGTACCGACAGCAGAGTGCATCATTAGGTTACGTAAGAAAGCTCGAAAATCTTCTAGGTCGTTGTGCCCTAAATCAGACACCACCTCATCGCTTGTATGGTCATGGTCAGAATGAAACTCTTTGCCAGACGCGACTTTGTGGTAAATAGAGTAGAAACCAAGGCCAACGCTGATAATGACTGCCACTACGGTTAATGCGTCTAAGAACGCTGACAGAAACGCAGAAGCAAAGATAAACGACAACGACAGCACAAGCTTGTTTTGTACTTTAATCACCAGCTTAGTGAACAAATACATTAGCAAGTCTTTCATAAAGTAGATGCCGGCAACCATGAATACCAATAAAAGCAGTACTTCTAGGTTTACTTCAATTTCATGCATCATATGCCCAGGGGACGTCATTCCGATGAACATCGCTTCAATTAACAGCAGTCCGCCAGGTTGTAAGGGGTAGCATTTTAACGCCATCGCCAAGGTAAATATAAACTGTATTACCAGTGTCCAACCTGCAAGATATGGGTCAACCATAAAGAGCATCGGGTTTACGATAAGAAAAGCAATAATGGTTTTCTTGTACCAGTCGGGCGCGTGTCCCAGGAAATTCTTATAGATCGCAGAGATCATGGAGGTTTGCATGAGTTCCTGTTCCTTTTACAACAATAGCCTTCCGGAGTAAATTTATAGTAGAAGACGTTATGTTTACTGTCTGGTTATTGGTTAAGCGTTTTATCGATAGCAAAACTGGCAAGTTATCGATATTACGACACTTTGTTGTTGTCATTATAGTCGGGATTTAAGCGTACACGATATTACAACCTTGAGAAAGCAAATCACAGACCTCAAGAACCGAAAGTTACTCGGAATTTCCGATTATGAAGTCAGTTATGGAGCACAATAAACATAAATGACCATAAGCGCCTGTTTTTTGAACAATTAAGAGGGGCTATGCCCTCAATTTAGCCGATATCAGGAAAAATCCCCTGTAAAGTTTTATAAAAATGTTAATACGGGTCGAAGACTTGTTATATTTCGTTGTGATAATAAATAAGCATCTGGTACAATCAGTTATGAAAATGTTAGTACGTGCAGGCGATTATTTATGATTTACAAGGCGCAGAGCCCAGCCGGGTTCGCCGAAGAATATATTGTGGAATCGATATGGAGCGGTCGCTTTCCTCCAGGTACAATTTTGCCTGCGGAAAGAGAGCTATCAGAGCTCATTGGTGTTACTCGAACTACGTTACGAGAAGTACTTCAGCGTCTAGCGCGTGACGGCTGGTTAACGATTCAGCATGGAAAGCCAACTAAAGTAAATAACTTTTGGGAGTCATGCGGTCTCAATATCTTGGAAACGCTGGCCAGGCTTGACCAAGATGGCATTCCAGAATTAGTCGATAATTTGTTAGCGGCTCGTACTAATTTAAGTGCAGTTTTTATTCGTGGTGCAATCAGAAATAACCCACAAGAATCCGCTGATATTATCGCGCGCTACAAAACGGTCGAAGAAGACGGTCTTGCGTTCGCACAGTTCGACTACCAAATGACACACGATTTGGCACTTGCATCGAACAACAATGTATTCGTACTGATGATGAATGGTTTTAGAGGTCTGTACTCAAGAATAGGCGGCTTCTTTTTCTCTCATCAACAAGCGCGAGATATTGCCAAGCAGTATTACGCCAAGCTCCTTGAAGTGGCAGAGCAGGGTAAGTACCAAGATGTACCTGTCGTGGTAAGAAATTATGGTATCGAGAGTGGCAAGGTATGGCAAGACGTACGTGAGAGCATGCCGAAAGACATTGTAGATTGATTACGTCGGTAAACCCTTTTCGATGTGTAAAACGCTCCTTTTTTAGGGGCGTTTTTCATTTAATCCCCTAAAATACAAAGAAGACATACGTTGTAACAATTTGCGCTCTTCATTTATTGCTTTCAAATCCCTATCGTAGAGCGTTGGCTGACGCCTTAATTATATTACGAGTCAGGTTTTCGTATCTCGTGCTTCGCGTTGTAATTTTCTAAAAGGGAAAAGAATGAAATATTTTTGGATAGCACTGGCAACAAGCTCATTGCTTGCTGGGTGTGATAGTAACAACAATCCGACGTCGGTTGATTCTACTGCGCCTAACGCAACGACATCGAAAGAAGTGACAATGTTAAATCTTGATAAACCTGCCCCGATAGCAAAGAAACTACCTTACGCGTTAACCGCTCATGGGGTTACTCGCACCGATGACTATTATTGGATGCGTGATGACAGCCGTAGCGACGAAGCTGTGCTGTCACATTTAGAAGCTGAAAATGCTTATGTTGACCATGTATTGGCGCCACTAAAACCAGTGCGCGAAGCCTTGTTCGACGAATTAGTTGCACGTATTGAAAAAGATGACACCACAGTCCCCGCGTTTTCCAATGGCTATTGGTATTACAGAGAGTACTCTGGCGACAACGAATACCCTGTTTTCCTTCGCAAGCCAACGCTTGACGGTGCCGATGAGGTTTTACTTAATCTTAATGAGCTGGCAAAAGGACATGACTACTTTAATGTAGGCGATTACGACGTAAGCGAAAATAATAAGCTGCTAGCCTACTCGCAAGACACCGTGAGCCGAAGAATGTACACCATTCTCGTTAAAGACCTCACAACCGGAACATTACTTAATGACGTACTAGAAGATACGTCTGGTAGCGTGGTGTGGGCAAATGACAATAACCATTTCTTTTATGTAAAAAAAGACCCGCAAACGTTGTTGGGATATCAAGTGTATCGCCATGAATTGGGTAAACCTCAGTCAGACGACGTGCTGGTTTATGAAGAAACCGACGCTACCTTCTATACCTCATTAAGTAAAAGCAAAGACAACGACGTCATTTATATTAATCATAATCACACTGATAAAACAGGCGTTACGTTAATAGATGCCAATAAACCCACGGCACCCACTATGGTCTTCTTACCCATTAAAGATGGGCAGGAATATGACATCGCGAAACTGGGAGAGCATTATTATGTGCTTACCAATATTGATGCCAAGAACTTCCGTGTGATGAAAGCGCCTGCGTCTTCTACTGATGACATCTCTACATGGGAAGAGGTTGTTCCACATAACCCTGATGTCTACATTCAAGACATCACCGTAATGAACGAGCACCTTGTTATTAAAGAAAAACAAAATGCCGTACCGCGTTTAAGCGTAGTAAATTTAACCACTAACGAACGCAAAGATATTCCGACGACGGACCCTATCTACGGCGCATACTTTACGTCGAATACACAAATTGATACTGATACTGTGCGTATTTATTACAGCTCGTTGACCACGCCAGCTTCAATTATTGATGTAAACCTTAATACGCTCGAATCGACGGTGAAAAAACAGACGAAGGTCTCGGATAGCTTTACGTCAGACATGTACGCATCTGAACGCGTTATGGTTGATGCCCGCGATGGCGAAAAAGTGCCAGTGTCGTTGGTTTACAATAAAGCGATGTTTAAGAAGGATGGCACGAACCCGCTCTATCAATATGCTTATGGGTCTTACGGTAGTACGGTAGAGCCAACATTCAGAAGTAGCTGGATTTCATTACTTGACCGCGGCTTTGTGGTGGCAATTGCACATATTCGTGGTGGTCAAATGCTAGGCCGCGACTGGTATGAAGATGGCAAAATGCATAATAAAGTAAATACCTTTACTGATTTTATTGATGTCACAACGGGGCTGGTTGAAGCGAAGTATGCTGACAAAGACAATGTCTTTGCTATGGGGGGCAGTGCGGGTGGCTTGTTAATGGGTGCAATTGTGAACATGGCACCTGAACAATACAAAGGCGTAAGCGCACACGTACCGTTTGTTGATGTCGTCACTACAATGAGTGATGCGTCTATTCCGCTGACCACCGGTGAGTACACCGAGTGGGGGAACCCTGCCAACAAAGACGAGTTTGATTACATGCTGTCGTATTCACCTTACGACCAGGTAAGTGCGCAAGATTATCCGCATATGTTAGTCACCACTGGGCTTCACGATTCACAAGTGCAGTATTTTGAACCGATGAAATGGGTAGCAAAACTTCGCGACATGAAAACGGACGATAACTTACTGTTGTTTGAAACCAATATGGAAGCAGGTCATGGTGGTGCATCTGGGCGGTTTAAGCGCTTTGAGTCAACGGCACTCGAATATGCGTTTGTGCTACACCTAGCGGGCGTCGCGCTGTAATCGTTGCAAAAAACTAAGAAAAAGAGCGATATTTAAAAAAATATCGCTTTTTTTCGTTTTTAGTATGCGGTTTCTAATTGTGCTCTATATAGTCTATATCAAGGTGTAAAAAGTCACACCGCATTGAAACTATATTAGGAGCTGAACATGACTACTACAGATACAATCAAAGGTAAATTAAACGAAGCTGAAGACATGGCGCGTAAAATCTGGTTAGCAGGTTTAGGTGCATACGGTAAGAGCGTAGAAGAAGCGCAAGGCCGTTACGAGAAGCTAAGTGAAGAAGCAACAAAGATGTTTGACGAGCTTGTAGTTAAAGGTGAAAACCTTGAAGACGACGCGCGTAGCAAATTTAAATCAACAACTAATGATGTTGAAAACCGTGTTGCTGACGTACGTAAAAAACTAGGTCTTGATGCAGAGCCACAAGATCAACGCATCGAAGAGCTATCTGCAAAAATCGACGCGCTGACAGAAGCGGTTGCTAAACTAGCTGCTAACAAGGGCTAAGAAACCTTACACATTTTCGGCTCAAAGAAAACACGTGTAAAGCGAGGCTACGATTTTAGCCTCGCTCCTATCCACCGCTTCACAAGGAGGCTTTATGTCTACTAAGTACAAGTCATCTCCCATTTTTGGTTGGCTTACTGCGGGGTCGGATCTACTCACCGCACAGCTTGAATCCGTTGCTCAGACCGTAAGTGACAGGCTAGATGATACGCATGAAATCATGCTGTCTATGCAGGATAAGGGTGTTCAGGTTGAGAACGAATTGAAACAAGCTTTACCCACGGGAAGCCTTTTTTCATCAGTCCAAGGGTTTGTTTCATCTATGCCGCTTTTTTCGTTGTTGTCGGGTGGCAAAAACAACGTTCAGAAAGAGCAGCAGTTAACCGAATTATCACACAAAGTCGACTTGCTCATCGAGCAGGTGGCATTGCTAGCAGCTAAAGAGGCGGCGCAAAAATCGGCGCAAGCATCAGCCAAAAAGGCAGCGGCAGAAAAGAAACCACGCGCTACACGCGCTAAGCCTGCAGCCAAAGCACCGGCTGATAGCAAAACAACAGCCACTGCACCTTCAAAGGCGGCAGTAGAAGCGAAAGCAGAAACGACTAAAAAAACGCCAGCGGCGTCGTCTAGTAAAGCGAAAACGACCACTACCAGAAAGCGTCGTGCGCCAGCAAAGACAACCAGCGTTAAATCTACTAGCACTAAACCTGCCAGTGCAGCGACCAAATCGTCAGCGATATCGTCGTCATCAAAAGATTCGACGAAAACATCGCAGTAATGTAATTATCGTTTACGTAAAAATGCCCACATAATGTGGGCATTTTTGTTGCGGGTTAGGTGTTTTTGGCCCACAGATTCTGGTGTTTCTTAAACGCAAAAAAGTCGTAAGGCTCCCAGAAACTCGGGACTAAGTCATCTACCGCATCGGGTGTGAAGTTACTAGAAAGCTGGCTCATAATTTCGCGTAAACGGTCTTTACCTACGCGCATTAGCTTCTTGCGATTGGCAGGGAAGTAAAGGTTCTGACTTTTAGAAACCACTTCGTGATGCCCATGGTTAATATATTGCTGATTTCGTGTAACCACCTTTATGGTGGGTTCTGCTGGTTTTTCAGGGTTAAGTCCAACCACAATGCCACATTCAAATTGGTCTTTTTCTTGTCCGTTTTCATTAACAGGAATAAAGGTTACTCCGAAACCTTGCGGAAAGTAGCCCACGATATTAATGAAGTCTTCCGCAAGTTGCTTGCTTAGCACTCCCTTCTTAGACAGCTGCTCGATAAGCAAATACCCTTTTGGAAGCTCTTTTCGCGTGTAGTCTGATTTGGTGGAGAGGATAACAGACACATAAATTTGTGGGATCTTAATGATCTCACCTAATCCCGTTTTTGATACAAAGGCATCTTTGACCATATTGACAAGGAAGGTTTGAGCGTCATTTTGGGCGTTATTGAAGAGCGCGCGCTCTTCCTTACTGTTACCGATATACGATTGAGTACCCAGCCCATCAGATAAGTACTTCATCGTGTGATAATAATTTAGTTTTAGTAATTCTTTACGCTGAGCCTCTTCAAGCAACCTAAATTCACTTAACTCGTTATTTTCACCACGAAGAATGGTAATTGCATCGGGGCTTTGTAAGCCTACATCTTGAAGCAACGCCGCCTTTATTACCGGCGTAGCCAGTTCTAGCCGCCATTTTTGTTGCCAATATTGATTTCCACTGAAGCGAGATTTGGCCTCGCGGTACTTGGATAAATAGGGGTGAGAAATGGTTTCGTGGTTTAGCAGCTTATCGATTAACCGAAGTGCAAGCACGGCCTTATAAAGCGGCTTTAGGCGTTGGTGATGAAGTTCAAACTTACCCTCAGGACCGCGTGTAAGAAGCATTAGCGTGCCTAAAAACTTGGCGCTTTGCTGTTGCGTTTCAAGCCAACTGTCTCCCTCGCTGAGGGCGACCAATTTATTACAGATATCATTAACTCGCGCTAAGCGTTCTAGGCGCTCTTCATCTAACTTCTTCTTTACGCCTTTGAGTTTTTTTTGAAGCTGTTCTACCACCGCTGCTTTTTCCGGCGCGTCTTTTATTTTGTCGATGTCGCTTTGAATGACCTTTGCGTGTTTTTCTAACTCAGGCGTGATACCAAAATAATGCCGAGCGTCTTCAAACACCGAGCCGTAACCCGCCTCTTGCGGGTAGACGAGGTCGATAAGTTGTTTTACCTGCTGTGTGTAAATACTGTCAGGACTGTTTTGTTTTAAACTCACTATTATTCTTCACCATCATTAACTGCACCTGTTTTTGGCAGGTGGCCAGAGCTCGACTCAATGACCCAACTCTAACGCTTCGCGTTTTTTCAATTGAGCAAGATAATACCGTAAAGTTTCACTAATTTTGGTATTTCTTTCAATAACATCGAGTTGCGGCCATGTCGCTTTCTCTCCACTATCAATTAGCGCATTAATACTGTCTATTGTTGGGTTCGCTAACACGTGCGACAAGTTACTCAACTGGCGCTTCGGAAGAATGTTGATGTTTCCCACATACTGCTGATCGATAATAGACCGAACTTTATGGATCGCAAGCTTAGCACTTTTATTTGCGACTAACCTTTCTATTAAGTCGATAGCGAAAATACTGTTACTTTTTGCAAGCTGACCAATATGGCGTGCTGACATATCCCAAATTGAGCGCGGATCTATTCTGTTCGCCGATATGAAAGGAACGGCAACCGGATTAGTTTGGCTCACAATGCTGTGGTTAACACCATACAACCGGGCGAGTCGCTCATAAGGCAAGTCGGCCATCAACGACCCATCGGCAAACCGTCTGTTTGGAATGTAGGGTACGACGTCGCCAGCTTGATTCTTAGCTTTTAGCTGTACCGGGCTAAACACGACGGGCACCGCGCATGAGGCCCTAACCGCTTGAGTAATAATAGCATTCGGTGATGTTTTGGCATTTAGCAGCCGAGAATGCTGATGCAAATCAGCAGGTGATACCGTGATGGTGATGTGCCGGCCTGTTTTCTTAAACGCTTCTTCAAAGGTCGTAAGGTCGAACAATTCAATTAGCGCGTTCTCAAGCACCGAGCTGTCAAATAAACTACTTTTGCCCAACCCTTTAAATTGGCGCCAGTGTTTAAAGGTTTCATAAATAAATTCTGCGCTTAGCGACTCGGTAAGCTCATCGTGCGTACGAGTGCCCAGCATCGCAGCAATAATTGACCCGGCGCTTGCACCCGAGACGACAGTAGGTAACACGCGTCTTTCATTCAGCGATTTCACTACACCGCAGTGAAAGAAACCAAGGCCCGCACCGCCTGATAACATTAGGCAACTGCGTCCAAATGCATGCGCGGTTTCTTCAAAAAATGACAGCTTTTCGTAAAAATCTACGTCTACTTCATCACTTTCGTATATTTGATCAAGCGCCAATTTTACTTCATTGATAAATTTTTCAATGAGCGTTTTTGTTCCAATTTTACATTCGCTGCGCATGACCGGGTTGGCAATGTTCCCCAAATTACCATGCAGCCCTTCGTGTAAAATAGACATAAGCGCATGTATGTCAGCGTTACCGCGCGCTATTTGAAGGCGCTGCACGCGTTTTCTAATCAGCTTGTAATCATAGTCGTCAGAGGCGTCATTTTCTTTCCACTCTTGCGCACCGGAAATAACGTCGTGTTCAAGGCTTGCTTCTTTAAACGCATCGTAATTGTCTGCGTGTTCAATATCTTGTTCTAGTTTTTTTAGCCGGAAGTCAAAAACAGCCATAATTTTTTTACCCAAATTGCCCATTAAAAATAGTGTAATGGTTAATTTTAGAATTCACTACCTAAGTCACGATAACGGTAAATTGAATAAAGGGTGATGAGCACAATGTGTGACGATGTCGTCGTTTTCATGCCATTTATTGATTTGATGCAATGAAAATCGATGGAATAGCAAATTAAGAATTGACCATTTACTACACACTCAGTAGCCTGACTATGATAATAATAAATAAGGCAAGATACTCGCTGTATGGAATGGAATTTAGAAACATTAAGTTTGCTTTCAATACCATTGATTAGCGCAATCGTTGGCTGGTTAACCAACTTTCTCGCGGTAAAAATGATGTTTTATCCTATTGAGTTTGTCGGGATAAAACCCTTTTTGGGGTGGCAAGGTCTTATTCCTGCGAAGCGCAGGGAAATGGCTGAAATTGAAGTAGAGCTAGTACTTGGCAAGCTATTGAGTGTAGAGGAGCTTGCCGGTCGCCTTGACCCTGACGAACTCACGAACGCTATCGAACGTCGCTTAAAGCAGGTAATACGTAAAGTGGTTAACGACGTCATGGCCGAATCGGCGCCGCAAATATGGGCTGCACTGCCTGTTCAGGGCAAAAACTTGGTGTATCAGCGAATTGAAAATGACATTCCCAATGTTGTTCATAAGATGGTTGATGACTTCCAATATAACGTCTCAGAAATTCTCGATATAAAAGAACTGGTTGTTGAGCAACTGGTAAACGCCCCCGAGCTTATTAATGAAATTTTTCTTACCGCGGGAAGTAAAGAATTCCCGTTCATTGTGCGCTCAGGCTTATATTTTGGCTTTCTATTTGGATTGCCTACCATGTTGTTTTGGTATTTTTACCAAGCGTGGTGGATTCTCCCGCTAGGTGGGCTGCTCGTAGGGTATTTAACCAATTGGATTGCGATTAAAATAATTTTTGAACCGAAACACCCGAAAAAACTTGGGCCAATTACGGTTCAAGGCATGTTTTTAAAGCGGCAAAAAGAAGTGTCAGAAGTGTATGCGTCTATCATTGAAGAGAAACTCATTACGCCTAAGAACATTACGCATATCATTTTACATGGTTCCGGCTCGGCACAGCTTTTAGAGTTAATTGAACTGCATGTTAACGACGCCATTGAGCGCTATGTGGCAATTGCTCAGCCCTACTTTGCCTTAGGGGTAGGCTCCGAAAACTATCTGAAAATGAAGGCGCTGGCGGTAAAGCAAATTTTTGATAACTCAGATAAATACCTGCTTTATGCTTTCGACTATGCCAATGGTGCATTACAAATAGGGCATGACTTAAGCGAGCGGATGCAAATGCTTACGCCAGAGGAATTTGAAGGCGTACTTCGCCCCGCGTATCAGCAAGATGAATGGAAGCTTATTTTAACCGGCGCTGTACTGGGTATGTTGGCAGGTATCGCGCAGCTTTACTTGGTGTTTGTGTAATATGAAAACAGCGCAGCGTATTTTACTGACGGCATTGGCTTTGTTTAATCGCCATGGGGAAAATACGGTCACCAGTGTCGATATTGCGCTTGAGTTGGACATTAGCCCGGGGAATCTTTATTACCACTTCAAAGGTAAAGAGAGCATGGTAGTGGCACTGATGCAAATGCACGAAGAGCATATGCAGCGGGTGTTGGTGTCAGATAAGCTAGACGCGTTACACGCAGAAGATATTATGTATTACCTGTATCTTCTTATCGATAGCTTACATGTGTTTCGGTTCTTCTACCGAAGCCCTGCAGATTTAGCGGAAAAATACCCCGCCATTGTGAGAAAAAGAAAAGCGATTCTATCAAAATTAAATAGCCAGCTTTCAATGCTCATCGGCCAGCTTCACGCCAAAAAACTGCTTGAAGGCACCGATGCAGATAGAACCTTATTAGTAGACTTAATATCACTTATTCTTACTCAGTCTTGTCAGTTTGACGAGCTGAATAGCCATATGGATGAAACCGCACAGCGTTACCATGCGCTGTCGCTAATGATGGTGAGTTTGTTGCCCCGTTTGACGGTTAGTAATAAAGAGCTCGACGCGATAAAAGTGGCGCTTAACACCCATACTTTTGCGAATAAAGCCCAAGCTACACCAGCGTTTACGTTTGAATAATAAGGCGAATCTATGAGCAAAACACTCACGTTCCTTGATAAATCGTTCTGGATTACTGAGTCAGATGACAACCCTAAGCATGTTGCCACGCTTCAATTGCTTGAACTGCCTGACAATGCAGACTGCAGCCAGTATGTGCCAGCGTTATTTCAAGAGATAAGAGGGTTTTCTCGAGGTACCTCGCCATTTAATTGCTCAATAAAAACCTTTATGGGTTACCCCACGGGGTTTCGGCCTGTAAAAACGCTGAACATGGATTATCATACGCAGCTTCATAAAATTGACGACGTTACCGACCGTGTGGGCCTTGATGACTTCGTCGCCAAATTACATGAAACACGCTTAGATCCCGATAAACCATTGTGGCAATTTCATTTTATTTACGACGGCAAAAATAAGAGCTACGCCATTTATGCCCGTGTGCACCATATGTACGGAGATGGTTCGACGTTAGTGCGATGGTTTCAATCGTGTTATGTATCTACCCCAGATGATAAAAAATTTACGCCGATATGGGCCACAAAACGTTTACGTAAAAAGTCTCGTGATCCTATCAGTTTCTATAAACGCCTTGCGGGCGTTGGTTATGCGCTGCGCACCGTAGTTGATATGTTAGTGATTTTTGTACGCTTATTTTTAAAGATTATTCGCGTGAATTCACACTACATGCCTGTACCGTTTACCGGTACAAAAACATTGTTAACCGGCCAAGTGAAAGCGGGGCGCGCAGTGGCGACGCTCGACTTAGACTTCAACCGCGTGAAAGCGTTGGCCAGGCGCACGCGCTCAACCGCTAACGAAGTGTTGCTATGTGCGTTTGATATTGGCGTGCATAAGTTGTTGCAGGACAACGGCCAAGTGTTTAACAAAGCGTTATACACAAATATGCCCATAAATTTGCGCAAGCCTGGAGAAAAAACAACGGGAAACAAGATTGCTATTGTTCCCGTGCAGTTGGCCCATGCAGAACGCGACCCGTATTTACGCTTACGACAAATTGTGGTGAATCACCGTATTGTGAAGTTTGCGGCGCAGCATGCTCGTCCTGCGGCCTTTAGTGGTTACACCATCGTCATTCAATCGCTTGCATTGGTTTTTGAAAAGCTGCACCTTTCGAGTTTTGTGAAACCCATTGCTAATATATTGGTCAGTAATTTGCCCGGCCCAAAAGATGTTCGATATCTAAAAGACAGCAAGTTATTGGGATGCTATCCCATCTCAACCATGACCCCCGGGGGCGGTGTAAATATTACGCTAATGACGTATGCCGGAAAGGCAAATATAGGCATGGTGTGCTGTAACAAAAATATTGATTCATTACATGCATTGGCACACTACTGCGCAGATGCGTTTGATATGCTTGAAGCAAGTGTCGATAACCCAAGTTTAAATATCGATGACTTAGGCGAACATGAAGAAGTGGTGCCGGTATCTATTATTACTGAGCCATAGCCAGTAACGAGGTATTTGATTCGGTAAAGCGGGGGTACTGGGCCGCTTAAAAGCTAAAGATAACAGCACTACACCAAATAGAAGCGTAAACGGTTCTCAGCAACACCAACTTGCTTACCATAACGCGCAAATAACGCTTCTCGCCACACGTCATCTCTCATTGTATGGAAAAGTGGGAGTTTATCGGTTTCTCGTAAAATTGCCTGTGTAATCTGCGGCTTATGGTAGTTCAATATCGCATGGGTAGAGCCCGACAAATATAGCGATAGATAATTGGCAGCAGTGTCTGATGTGCCCGCCGTAACAAGTGATAGTGCCGTTTTAAGCGATTGACCAATAATACTGTCAAGCCGGCCGGGTACCAACTTAGAGAGCAGAAACCGGGTGTCTTTAATTAAGGCATAGTCGTCGTTGACCAGTTGGATACTTTCAACGGCGGTATGGGTAAGAGAAACTCGTTTATCGTCTACGTTATACGTGGGTGTGGCGCTTAACGTAACCACCACGTGAGCACGATAAATCACACTATTGGCAACCGCGACTTGCATTGATGTAAACGCCTGGAAAAATATACGGTTTGTTTCTTCACACAACGATACGGTGCCAGACTCTACCGTAACGGTAGCGGTCCCAACAGGAATGTCTAGGTCGACACTGGTAGGCAGTTCAGGTTGAACTAAGGCGTTAAGTTCTTCAATGGTAAAATCGTCGTGGGTTAATTTCCCCAACTTAACCATTAGTGAGGCTATCCAATACTTGCATTGCGATTTAAACGCTAGAGACATCGATTTGTACTTTTAAGAGCCGAAGAAAGAACGCAGTAAACGAAAGAATAACCTTATTTTCTATATAGCGCTTCCAATGAATAGGAAGAGTTTGGTAATCTGGTCGTACCACAACATTTTATTAACAATAGCGCAGGCATTGTTAAGTAACACTAACCCAGAATTCAAATGGCGTAAATGGCCGCGTGGAGCATAGTATGAATGATTCGGACAGAACTTATGATTACATCATCGTTGGTGGTGGTTCAGCGGGGGCTGTGCTGGCAACAAGGCTTTCAGAAAACCCTGCGCTACGCGTGCTGCTACTTGAAGCGGGTGGCAAAGACACTAACCCTCTTATTCATATTCCATTTGGTTTATCGCTGCTTAGCCGTTTTGAATCGGTAGGGTGGGGGTATCATACCGCACCGCAAAAGGCCATGTATGAGCGAGAGTTGTTTTGGCCTCGAGGTAAAACACTAGGTGGCAGCAGTTCCGTTAATGCAATGTGCTATATCCGAGGTCAAAGGGAAGATTACGACCGTTGGGTAACCGAAGGGGCACAAGGTTGGGGGTTTGATAGCGTACTCCCTTATTTTAAACGTTCGGAGAATTTTGAAGAAGGCGCCGATGAATTTCATGGCACGGGCGGGCCGCTTAATGTGGCAAAACTAAAGCATACCTCGGTGTTGTCTGAAGCCTTCGTAAACGCCGCTTCTCATGCTGATTATAATCGCATTGATGACTTTAATCGTGAGCAACGCGAGGGTATTGGTTACTACCATGTCACGCAAATCAACGGCCAACGCTGCTCTACCGCAAAAGGGTATTTAACGCAGGCAAAACACCGAACAAACCTTACGGTGATGACCAAAATAATGGCAGAAAAAGTGTTGTTGAAAGACAAACGTGCCAAAGGCGTACAAGTGCGAGAGAAAGGAAAAGTGGCGCGCTATTTTGCCAATAGTGAAGTTATATTGTGCGGTGGTGCCATTAACTCACCACAGTTGCTGATGTTATCGGGTATTGGGCCGCGCGCCGAACTAGAAGAAAAAGGCATTTATGTGCAGCAAGACTTGCCGGGCGTAGGTTGCAACCTGCAAGATCACCTCGACGCCATTGTACAACACACGTGCAAAGCCAGAGAAGGGTATGCGGTTGCGGCCGGTGCGCTGCCGTCCTACATTAAGGCGTCGTTCGACTATTTATTTAAACGCGATGGCATTTTTTCTTCAAATATTGCAGAAGCAGGCGGGTTTGTAAGCTCATCACTGGCTAAACACGGTCCCGATATTCAGTTTCACTTTTTACCCGCAATTTTGAATGACCATGGTCGCCAACTGGCGTTTGGATATGGCTATGGCCTACACGTGTGCTGTTTGTACCCTAAAAGTCGCGGCACCATAAAGCTTCAAAGCAACCACCCACAAGATCATGCGCTTATCGACCCCGGTTATTTAACGCATGAAGACGATATTACGGTGATGGTCGAAGCGGTGAAAATAGCGCGTAAACTGTTGTCAGCACCCTCATTTGAGCCGTTCGGTGGTAGCGAACTGTATCCCGGAGAAGACGCACAAGACGACGACGCTATCATCGAGTTTTTAAAAGAACGTAGCGAAACCATCTATCATCCCATCGGTACTTGCAAAATGGGGAGCGATGACGACCCTATGGCGGTGGTGAATAACCAGCTAAAAGTGCGTGGTATCGAGGGGCTAAGAGTCGTTGATGCGTCGGTGATGCCAAGCTTGATTGGCGGAAACACCAATGCACCCACCGTAATGATTGCCGAGCGTGCTGCCGACTTTATTCGTGCCGAGCACGAGGGAGCGCCTGTTACTTTATAGCAGCCTGCATAAACAGGTCGGCAGCACAGTCACACATTTCATCAATGTGGCTGTTGTCGGCATAAATGCCATCAATTAACAATCGTGCTATACCGTGAAGGGTTCCCCACGTGACCTGGGCCAAGCGCAGCGCATCTTGATTTTCGGGCAACAGGCCGCGCTGTTGCCAATATCGGGTCATGGTTACTTGAAATTGAAAGCTTGGGTACGCCACGTCTTTTAAATCATGCGTTGCTGCATTGTTTTGCCATATAGTACGGCCAAACATAAGCTCATACATTTCGGGGTTTTTTGCAGCATACCCCACGTATTCATGCACAAATTCCCTAAACCGCGCCTGTGGCGTTTTTTCGTTTTGTTCAAAAATACGTTTTGCAGTGGAATGCCAATCACTAAACCCTTTTGCGGCAATTGCACTAAGCAGCGCACTTTTATCTTTAAAGTGATGATAAGGCGCGGTGCGAGATACACCTGCATCTTCTGCAAGCTTTCGCAAACTCAAACTGTCGACCCCATAACAAGACAACCGCGTCGTTGCAGCCTCAATAAGGGCTGAGCGTAAGTCGCCATGGTGATAGTTTTGGGCTGTATTTGTCATGCTAGGGTAAAAGTTTCCGCATTAATTTCTTAAACAAAGTGAATAGATATCGTTTTATCTTGACAGTGTCAACATAGCCTTTTATCTTGACGCTGTCTAGTTTGCAAATTTGTTAATAGAAATTCACCATGGAGGCAGTACAAACCATGAAGTACTCTACATTAGACGTTGAACAAAAAGGGCATATTGCCTACATAACGCTTAATCGACCCGACGCAATGAACAGCATGACACCTGCATTTTGGACCGAGTTTCCGGCTGCTATTCGTGCTATTGACGACGAGGGAAGTGCTCGCGTTATTGTTATCACGTCAACCGGTAAGCACTTTTCTGCGGGTATGGACCTGTCTGTATTCCTTAACATGAAAGAAGACTTCAAAGGCGACCCTGCACGCCGCGCTGAGCGCATGCGCAGAATGGTCAAGCTGCTTCAAGATAGCTTTAGTGCAATTGAACAAGCAAGAATGCCAGTTATCGGTGCGGTGCAAGGTGGCGCAATAGGCGGTGCAGTAGACTTACTGAGTGCTTGCGATATGCGGTACTGCACACAAGATGCATTCTTCACTATCAAAGAAACACAGCTAGGCATGACTGCTGATGTCGGTACATTGCAGCGTTTGCCTAAACTCATCCCCATTGGTGTAGTAAAAGAATTAGCCTATACAGGCCGTAACTTCGGCGCACAAGAAGCACAAGAGTATGGTTTTGTGAACCGTGTGTTTAGCGACCACGATGCGATGCTAGACGGCGTAAACAAAATTGCTCAGCAAATTGCTGCTAATTCGCCTATGGCGGTAGCGGGCACAAAGACTATGATTAATTACGCTATCGAGCATACGGTTGAAGACAGCTTAAATTATATGGCTACCTGGCAGGCAGGTATGTTCCAAATGGAAGATGTTTTCAAAGCGATGGAAGCGCAAAAAACTAAGACACTTCCCGATTATCCGCCGCTGCTTGGCGCGATAAAAGAAATGAAATCATAATTAACATCAACAGGCATTTTTCAAGGATTTATCATGAACCAGACCGTTACTGATCATCCCGTGTACCCCCATTTGTTTCGCCCTCTCGATTTAGGGTTTACGCAGTTAAAAAACCGCGTGTTGATGGGCTCTATGCATACCGGGCTAGAAGAACTTCCTAACGGCCATAAGCGTATGGCTGCATTTTACGCAGAGCGTGCACGCGGCGGCGTAGGCCTTATTGTTACCGGTGGTATTGGGCCTAATGAAGAGGGCGCAACGCACCCATCGACATTCCGTTTAGACACCGACGAAGCAGTGAATAACCACAAAGAAGTAACCGATGCTGTGCACATTGCAGGTGGTAAAATTTGTATGCAAATTTTGCATACAGGCCGCTATGCATATGGGCCAAAGCTTGTTGCACCATCGGCTGTACAAGCGCCCATCAACCCGTTTAAGCCTAAAGCACTCGAATCTGATGAAATTGAAAAACAAATTCAAGATTTCATTACGGCGGCTATCCAAGCGCAGCGCGCAGGGTATGACGGCGTAGAAATTATGGGCTCGGAAGGCTATTTCCTTAACCAGTTTATTGCGAAGCGTACCAACCATCGTGATGATGAGTGGGGCGGTGAGTATGAAAACCGTATTCGCCTGCCTATTGAAGTCGTCCGCAGAGTGCGCGAGGCCGTAGGTCAACACTTTATCATCATCTACCGCTTGTCTATGCTGGACTTAGTAGAAGGCGGGTCGAATTACGACGAAGTTGTTCAACTGGGTAAAGAAATTGAAAAAGCAGGTGCTACCATTATCAATACGGGTATTGGTTGGCACGAAGCGCGTATCCCTACCATATCGACAAAAGTACCGCGCGCGGCATTTACGTGGGTTACGGCGAAGTTTCGTGAAGCGCTGTCTATTCCGGTTATTACGTCTAACCGTATTAACACACCTGAAGTAGCAGAAGACGTATTAGCCCGTGGTGATGCCGACATGGTATCGATGGCGCGCCCATTCTTGGCCGATGCTGACTTTGTGCGCAAAGCGCAGCAAAACAAAGCCGACGAGATAAACACGTGTATTGGGTGTAACCAAGCGTGTCTTGATCATGTGTTTAACGGCAAGCTAACTAGCTGCTTGGTTAATCCACGTGCGTGCCACGAAACCGAAGTAAACATCGTGCCGGCAGACATCAAAAAACGCGTTGCCGTAGTGGGTGCTGGGCCAGCAGGGTTAGCGTCGGCGGTTACGTCTGCGCAGCGCGGGCATGACGTGGTTATTTATGACTCAGCCAGCGAAATTGGTGGCCAGTTTAATATTGCCAAGCAGATCCCTGGCAAAGAAGAGTTTTACGAAACGTTACGTTATTTCGCTCGCCAAATAGAGCTTCACGATAATATTACGCTTAAGCTTAATACTCGCGTAAGCGCAGATACGCTTAACGCTGAAGGGTTCGATGAAGTCATGGTTGCTACCGGCATTAAACCGCGTACGCCTGCAATTGTTGGCATAGAGCACAGCAAAGTGCTTTCTTATATCGACGTACTAAGAGACAAAAAGCCGGTGGGTAATCGTGTTGCCATTATTGGTGCCGGTGGTATTGGCTTTGATACGGCAGAGTTCTTATCGCACGGCGAAGAAACGCCTAGCCAAGATATTCCAGCCTTTATGAAGGAGTGGGGGATTGATATGACGTTACAAGCCCGCTCTGGTACCGAAGGTATGACACCGCAGCCGGATAAATCTCCACGCGAGATTTTCCTACTGCAGCGTAAAACGTCGAAAGTCGGTGCAGGCCTTGGTAAAACCACAGGTTGGGCACATCGCGCAGGCCTAATTGCCAAAGGCGTTAATTTGGTTGCGGGTGTGACTTACGACAAAATTGATGATGAAGGGCTGCACATTACGGTTGATGATAAGCAACAAGTATTAGCTGTCGACAATATTATTATCTGTGCCGGTCAAGAGCCGATGCGTGACATTGTTGAAGGTCTTAACATGCCGTACCACCTAATTGGTGGGGCCGATGAAGCGCTTGAGCTTGATGCTAAGCGTGCTATCGACCAAGGTACGCGCGTATGCGCCGCGGTGTAATTACCGCGTCATAACATCAGTACCGCATACAAATAATAAAGGCGATTGAGCAAACATCTCAATCGCCTTTTTCTTTGTTCGCTCGGTCACAAAAGGGTTAATCTGCTGCGGGCATTTTGTGCTTAAGCAATAACGTTTCCTCTTGTGCTCGCAACGAGAAGTCGAACTCCCTCAGTACATTCATGCCTAATAGCCCGTCACTTTCACCAAGTACGTCAGCAGGCAACACCAACGCCGATAGGTTAGTAAATTCGTAACCTGCAAAATAGAATTTTGGTATTTGTACCATGGGCGCCTCAATAGTTCCGGCAGCCGTTTTAACATTGAAGTTACCTACAAAAACAAGCCTGCGGTAACCGCTCAATCGTGCAAATAGCCCTGTCGTAATGGCCGTAGTCGTGGCGCCGGTATCAACAATCATCTCAGCGCGTTGATTAAGCGCACGCACTTTTACGCGGTACTGATCGCCTTCTTTTATAAGCGGTACGCGGGTGACGTTATTGCCTAGCGGCTCAATGCCGTTGTCGAAAAGCTCGTCGGTTGATGCGTTGTTGTTATTGGCGGCTTGCAAAGACAGTGCGCGAATACGCGCGGCGTCGGCATCGTCAAAGGGAAGGCTGGCCAATGTGTCTTCCATTAACGTGATGTTTTTCATGTGGGCGTATGCAGTTGCCAAATTAAGGATATAGCGCTTTTCATTTGTAATACGTTGAAACAAGGGTTCGTTTAATGTGGCCATCAGCGTCCATTGCCTATTCTTTTTTAGCTGCTGTTGGGCATTTTCATAACGGGCGTCGATGCTGTTTTGTATTGAGGCTATTGCAGCTGCACTAAGCGGTAAATCTAGCATGTCGTAATAGTGGATGATAGCAACGTGAAGCGGTTTGGTAAGCGCAATCAGCTTTGCTTCTAACAGCAATAATTGCTCATCGAGCGGGTTGGTTTGTAACTGCAACGCAAGTTGATAACGCAGGCTCTCGAATTCTTGCGCGTTAAGCAACGTTACTAGTTCGTCATAGGGTAAAAACGTGTTCGTTTGATTGTTTTTGTCATTCTCATTTGCCCCTATTACGCCGTTATTGTTAAAGGGGCTTGCATGTTCAAATACCGCGTTGCCGTTAATGTTGTCCAATGCTGATGCCTCATCATACGTACTAGAGGCGACTGTATTTTCAGCCGATGTACGCTGCTGGACAGGGGTATTCATACGATTAAACAAATAGATATTAGCCACCAGCGAGGCAATAAGCGCTACCAGTAATGCCCAAATAACCCCAGTTTTCATTGCGTTTCTTTCCGTGTTGTTAATGTGAATACGCGCACGCGCTGTGCGGTAAAACTAGTCAATACATGCACTTCCATATATTTCTTTAAACAGTGGTGGCATACGCTTTGGTGAGCCAGTATCTAAGCTTACGCATACAAATGTGGTTTGTGCATCAAACACAGTTTTGCCTTTTTTAGGGCAAATAAACTGGAATTTGCGCGTTAGCGTAAGTTTGCTGTCGCACGCAATTATCCATGTTGCACATTGAAGCGCATCCCCTAAATGGGTAGGCAGATGATAATTCAGTTCGTGACGCTTTATTACCATGCCACGGTTTAACGCTTGATAATCACTAAACTGCAACCCCAGCTGATTTGAATGTGCCCAGGCGAGGTGTTCTACCTGCGCTAAATACGCCACATTGTTAACATGTTGGTAGTGGTCGATATGCGTTTCATCTATCGTCCATTCTTGCACAAAGGGGGTCTTAAAGAACCAAGGTAACGTTGTCGTGTTCACACCTGCGCCTTCTTAAATTACTGCGTGAAAATAGGTTTGGTTAACGCCTGTCTATTGCGGTACGTTTTATTAAGGTACGCGTTATTGATGTACTTCGGGTAACGGATTGTCTTCGGGCAATACTAAGGTGTCGCTTAATAAGGCCATCATCAATTGTGTTTCCCGTTGCAAAACCGGTTGAATAAAACTTTGCACGTCGCCAATTGCTTTGAATGCATCAAAACCTCTTGCCAAAAACTCATGTAATGCCAATACGCCAGCCACTTTTGCCGGCCGCCTTGAAATAGAGATGAGCATGCCAATGCCTCGTATCTTTATCACGTCTGCCAGTTGGTCGCCTAAGTGGGAGATGATGGCGATTTGATGCTGTCGGTCGCTCTCCCTTCCCACGTAACGGTAGGCTTGAGCATAACTGTGCCTGTCGATAGGAACCCCAGGGTAGTGCTGTGTTAAATATTGCGCCATTTCCATGTCTAGCTCGAACGACAACGCATTAAGCGATAATGCGTCATTCATGGCGCTCATGGCTTTCTCGGGTAAAACCTTTGCCAACTTAGGAATAACGCGGGCAAGATCGGCATCTCGCTGACTAAAATCCTTTGGGCCGTATAACTCTTCAACAAAAAATGCCATGGCTTTTTGATAGCGTTTTTGTTGTGCTAAATCGTCGTGAGACACCAATAGCCGGTCACATTGCCACGTTTGTAGTGCATGAATTACGGGCATAACACCAAGCTTGGTCGCAAGGTCTTTAAGCGCATTCACTCTATGTATATGTTTGATAATGTTTTGAGACAAGCTTTATCCCTCCGCAATCTGTAAACCTAGATTGACCGATGCCGCGCCACCTTTCAAGTGAGAAGGGCAGGTTTTGCTGATATAATCACGCCAACTATGCGTACACCATTAATTAAAGTCTAATCGTAGCGAGCAGTATGATTTCACCAAGCACAATCAACCCACAATCTGAATGTGATGCTGATGTACCCACACTAATAGCACTTTTTAATCAATCGTTTGCCGACTTTAATACCAAGTTGGTATTAGGCAACGATGAACCCGTGTACTTACCCGCCAGTGAAACATGTCATTATCATCAAGTTGTATTTGCGCATGGCTTTTTTTCAAGTGCGCTGCATGAAATTGCACATTGGTGCATAGCGGGAGACGCGCGCCGCTTACAAGAAGATTATGGCTATTGGTACTGCCCCGACGGGCGCGACGCGAAGCAACAGGCCAAGTTTGAAAGCGTAGAAATTAAACCTCAAGCAATTGAATGGGCGTTTACAGAAGCGGCTGGGCGCAAGTTTCAAGTAAGCACCGACAATTTAAACGGGGCACAGCCAGACAGAGAAGGCTTCACTAAAAACGTAGAAGCACAGCTGAATGCTTATCGACAACATGGTTTTCCGCCAAGGGCACAACGCTTTATCGCTGCCTTAACGGCGACGTTTTCACCCACACAAGCAGGAGTCGACGCCGCATGAAAAAGCCTATTTTTACGCTTGGTGTCATTGTTAACCCGTTTGCGGGGATCGGTGGCGCGCTTGCCTTAAAAGGTAGTGATGGCAGTGAAGTAAGAGAAAAAGCATTAGCCATGGGGGCTGAAAAGAAAGCCAACGAGAAAATGGCAAAAGCCCTGAGCATTCTTGATGCGCTTAACACGCCGTTTAAGATTGTGACCGCTGCGGGCGAGATGGGCGAGAGTGTTTGCGCTTCACTCGGGCTTCCGTACGACCTGGTTTATACGCCCGCCGATATGCAAACTGAAGGTGAAGATTCAGAACGTGCTGCTCGCGCGATGGTTGAACACAATGTCGATTTACTATTGTTTGCTGGTGGTGATGGAACGGCGCGTAATATCTGTAATGTGGTTGGCAGTAGCGTACCGGTATTGGGTGTGCCGGCTGGATGCAAGATTCACTCGGGTGTTTATTGTGTATCACCTGCTGCGGCTGGGCAGGTAGTAAGCCAAATGATCTTAGGTGAGCTCGTCAGTGAAATGGACGCCGAAGTTCGAGATATAGACGAAGACGCTTTTCGTGGCGGTAAAGTCATTGCCAAGCATTATGGCGAAATGCGCGTACCTGCCGAACTGTCTTATGTGCAAGCCGTAAAAATGGGCGGCAAAGAAGACGAAGCACTTGTGCTTGACGATATCGCGGCGTACGTCAGTGAGATCATGGACGACGCGCCAGACACCTATTTTGTAATGGGGTCGGGGTCGACCGTAGGCGCGGTGATGGAATATCTCGGCCTTGATAATACGTTACTGGGCGTAGACGTGGTGAAAGGCGGTGAGCTAGTGGCGTCTGACGTCACAGCGCCACAGCTGCTTGCATTAACACAAAATAAGCCGACCGAAGTTGTGCTTACCGTTATTGGCGGTCAAGGACATATTCTTGGAAGAGGCAACCAGCAATTAAGCCCCGCGTTCATCCGCCAAGTAGGTAAAGAAAACCTGCGAGTAGTGGCGACGAAACAAAAAGTACAGGCGCTTAATGGAAAGCCGCTTCGTTTAGACTCGGGCGATGCTGAATTAGATACCGCCCTTGCCGGCGCTTTTACCATTATCACCGGGTATAAAGATAAAGTGTTGTACAACGCGTTGTAGTGTCACTACACATTACTATACCCCGCGCATTACTTATAAATGAGAAAAGACCTTGTATTGATAATGAGGTCGATATTACTAACAGCAACCCGTTAAGGAGATTTACGTGTTACCACCTGCTGCGGCACCACAATTAGTGGTAGATGAAATGGCAAGAATAGAGGCTGCACTTGACGATGTAGTGAACCACGGTAGCGATGACGAACTGTTTATTGCCAGTTATTTGCAAGGGCACTTTGCGGTAGAAGCACGGCAAGTTGAAATGCAAAGCGATGGGTCGTTGGCAATGCTCAACGAAAAAATGCGTGACAGCTTAGGCCGTGCATTTGAAAACAATGAATTAGACAACAGTGATGCCGCGCGAGTAACACAGCTATGGGAGCGTTTACTGGCCAGTAGCGCGCTTATTTAAGCCAGTTGTGTATTACGTTATAAACGGTTTTGTTACCCAGTAATGCCACGTGGCCGATATTTTGGCCAACCCACTGGTTTTCAGGTTTAAATTGAAGCGAATGTAACGGCGAGTCATGTTGACCAAGCGCACTGCGTAAGGGGACAAGACCATCACCAATAAGCTGTTCGTTTACCACGTTCGGTTTGTCAGACGAAGTAGTCGCAATAGCAAAGCACTCAACACCATGCGGCAGTGGAATGGCGTCGCGCTGATCAGCAGGGTAATCAAAGCGACGTGGCGAATGGGTGTCGCTATGTGCAATATAGCCATGCCTAAGGTCAGCGATACCTGCGCTTCGGATTTGGGTTATGCGTGCAAGCGGGGCAGTAAAATGGTGCATGCCCAAGAACAAATCTACCCAGTTGCCTGCTTGCTCTAATGGGGCGCCGTGATGAGGCGTACCGAGAAAAATAATCTTTTGTAAATGTTGCGGCCAATGCGCATTGTGCATCGCACTGTGATGGTGAGCACTTCGTGTAACCAGCCCTCCCATGCTATGCGCCACAATAGACATGTCTAGAGTATGTGTACTTTTCAATAACGCAAATTGCGTTACTAGTTGATTCAGTAATTCACTAAATTGCTGGCCATTTTCAAAAATATGCCTGCCTGTGTTGTAGTGCAAGTAAACGGTGGTATGGCCTAAGTCTTTGGCAATATGGTGGCCATGATCATGTGCATCTTGTTCCCATTGCCTGTCGTTCATGCACAAACCATGAACCATGATAACGACCTTACCATTACTTTCAGCAATCTCGTTTACCAATGCACGCATGTCAACGCCTTCACCACGTTGCCTAAAGCTCATAGGTATGGCGAGGGGGCTTTGGTTTGTGTGTAAGTGATCGCCAATCACCCCATTAAGCGCTGAAAGCAGTGCGCCGTGACTTGCAGAGTCGGTACGGTGGTTTAGGGTGTTAGCAAGTATGTTAAGCGGAACATGACTTCGCTTTCCCACCATTTCGGTGATACGCCTAATATTGTTATACACCATACCGGTAATACCCACCGTTCGACCCTCTTGGTGAGAGGGCGTAACCCAAGACAACGGGCTAATGCGGCTATGCATGGTTTCAATAACGTCAGTAAGCTGAAGTACGGCGTCGACGATCAGTTGGTTTACTTCCTTAGCACCCGACGAGGCGTTACGTTCATGCGTTTTATCTACGTTACTATCAGGCACGTAATACTACTCTTGGTGTTGGGGCTATATGCACCATCATAACAGTAATAGGGTAGCATCGGCGGCATTAATGTTTAAAAAGTGCACAGCGTTGCGCTAAGTCTATGGTTTTGTATTTTTTATTTATGCTACGCTACTACCACACCATCTATAGGAAAACGTAGTGAAAATACGCATACCCCAGATTTTTTTTCTTGCCCTTTATTTTACACTTAGCGCTAATATCGCGTATGCGCAACACGCAGCAGACGCGCCTTCAGATGACGAGTCTGCTGTTGCAAGCGTGCCCGATGCCACACATTTTAACACGCAGCATAAAGGGGTATTCAATGGTGTTACGGTTAAATACACCGCGAATGCGGGCGAAACCTATGTGCGTGACAACAGCGGTGACCCCACGGCTGCTATATTCTCGTTCGACTACGTTGCACAGCAAAAGTCGTCTGCGAACAAGCCTGCTCGGCCGGTAACTTTTATTTGGAATGGCGGTCCAGGCTCGTCTTCTACGTGGCTGCATGTGGGGGCTTATGGGCCTAAGCGTATTGTTGTACCTAGCGATGCAAGTCACCCCGGCGCTGCGCCGTATATCATGAAAGACGCGCCTGAAAGCATACTAGATGTTACCGACATGGTGTTTGTTGACCCAGTAGGTACAGGCTTTTCTCGTGCAATAGGTAAGGGCAACAAAGAAGATTTTTGGGGGCTTACCGAAGATGCAAACGGCATGGCCGCGTTTATTGCCCAATGGCTAACCGATAACAAGCGTTGGAATTCGCCCCTGTTTTTACTGGGGGAAAGCTTTGGTACTACCCGTGCTGCAGCGGTAGCGAAAGTGTTATTAGACGACCACCTCATTAATGTGAACGGTATTGTATTCGTGTCTCAAGCGCTCGATTACCAAGGCTCTACACCGTATGTCGACGACAATATCATTTCTTACATCACCTATATTCCTACCATGGCAGCCACCGCTTGGTATCATGGAAAGGTAGATAACTCGGGCGATTTCGAGGCATTCATTCAGCAAAGCCGTGAGTTTGCCACACAACAATTACTGCCTGCGTTGTTTCAGGGAAACTTGATAAGTAATACGAAACGCGAAGAGCTTGTTACCCAGCTACAGCGCTTTACAGGGTTAAGCAAAACGTATATCGAGCGAGTAAATTTGCGTATTAACGCGTTTCGTTTCGCTAAAGAGCTTATGCGTGAAGAGGGCGTGGCTGTTGGTCGATTAGATAGCCGCTACACCAAAGATGAACGAGATGATGTAGCAGATAGCCCTCGTGCCGACGCGGCCGGTGCAATATCGCCAGCGTATAAAGCGGCACTAATGCAGTTTATGCAACACGATTTAAAGATAGACTGGCAGCGTAAATACTTAAACCCTTCCGACCCCGAGTTATCGGGTAAGTGGCACTGGAGCCCACGGCCGAAGGGCAGTACCTGGGAGCCTCACTATGTGAATACTGCGCCAGATTTGGCTGCAGTACTGCGTAGCAACCCGAGTATGAAAGTGATGGTGGCGTCGGGGTATTATGATTTGGTAACCCCGTTTTTCGATGCTGAATATACGTTAAACCGACACGGCATTGCCCGCGACGACATTCAGTATTTTTATTATCACGGCGGGCACATGATGTATGTGCATGAACCGGCAAGAAAGGCGTTATTAAAAGATACCCGAGCGTTTATTACGTCGCAGTTATCTCGCTAGTGTATTATGTGTAGTGCGTCACTGCCGTGGCGCACTATTTTTCTATTTTTCTATTTCCAGCCTTGCAGCCACTTTTGTTCGTTTTTAAGCTCGGCCCAGTCTATCGGGTAGGTGTTTTTAGACAACACCGCCTCTAGCATACAGGCTATCACTACGTTTTCTTCATCATACTCAACGTCTGACACCAGAAAATGCTTTTCGCGTTTCAGCGGTGTAACGGCTGTCCATTTGCTGTTGCGTAATTTAGCGGGGTTTATTTGATTCATATTGCCTCTACATAAGGGCTAGCTGTCTGCATCATCTATCGGCGACAACATTTTATGCATGATAAATGCGTCTACCAACCCCTGTTGTTTATGATGATACGCGTTAGGAATAGTGCCGATAATGCTGTACCCCAGTTTTTTCCATAAGTTTATGGCAACCTGATTGGTGCTTACCACAGAATTAAACTGCATGGCGGTATAGCCTAAAGCCAACGCGGTGCGCTGAGAGTGCAGGCATAGGGTTCTTGCAAGGCCTTTTCCGCGACTAGCGGGGCTAACCATGTAGCCACAGTTAGCAATGTGTGCACTAGGCCCCGACGCATTAGCTTTTAAATAGTAGGTACCAAGTACGACACCCTCTTCTTTTACAACAAACGATTTATGGGGGGAAAGGCACCATAACTGATATGCCGCTTCTTCATCGATAAGAGGGTCGATAGCGTAGGTTTCTTGGGCTTCAACAATGTCTTTAAATACGGGCCAAAATGCGTGAAAGTC
Organism: Alteromonas algae; assembly: GCF_049117195.1. Classification (GTDB taxonomy): domain Bacteria; phylum Pseudomonadota; class Gammaproteobacteria; order Enterobacterales; family Alteromonadaceae; genus Alteromonas. The sequence goes on along the minus strand of NZ_CP185260.1, from coordinate 2,486,458 downwards.
GCTTTTTGTTGTTTCACTAATTTGCATAAAACCTCGGAATGTATGTTACAAACGTAATTACGCTTTTAAACGATGTAGTGCGTTACCAATATACTCGTAGCCCAATGGTAGGCCCGCCAGAGCGCCTGCTGGAACGCATAAAATATACAGCACCCACACCCATCCCAACGCGGTTTGATCTTCAATAAACAACGAAACCAAATAGGTGCCAACAAATAATACGAAAAACGCAGCAATAGCGCCTAGTATCATTCCAATGACGGCCCCTAATATATTTAACAGCATTACACGCGTTTTCCTGTGCTTTCTATCCTAGAACATGAAGTTAAACGGCTAGCATGTCAACAACGAACATTATCCACATTGTGATAACAGCAACAAAGTTAATAGTAAACACAACGCCCCTTAGCCTTACATTTGCCGTAAAAATGTGTACGGCACTATGCACTATTCGGCCTACCACAAATACCCATGCCAACACGCCATACCAAGCAGTACCCTGCGTGCCAGTAATCAGTAAGAGTACACAAATAACGTAGAAAAAAAGGGGCCATTCAAATTGGTTGCTTAAGTTGGCGCTTATTTTTGGCTGAATAGTGTCGAAAGGGTGGGGGCCGCTAGCCTTTGCACCCACTCCCCACACGCTAGGCGCTCTTGTAATAGTGAGTAGGGCATACAATAAAGCACACAGCGAGACATGCGAAAACATGGGTAATAAAAGTGTGTTCATAAGGTGTTTCAACCACTTATAACAATATTATGCCAACACTAGCGTACCAACCGTATTATGCAAAGCGCAAAATAATTACGTTACCGTGCTAATGTTAGGGTGTAGTGAGCTTGGCCATTATCTGCTGATGTGAATGTACCCGTACCGGAAATGTCGACCAAGCCCTGCGTTCCAGAGCCTTCGACAATAACAAAATGACTACTGGCAACACCGGCCTCAAATTTACCGTTGTGCTGAATAACAAAGCCCCCTGATTTTCCATCAATGGTACATGTAACGTTCTCGAACCCAACGAATACGGCATTGCCATCACGGGTGTAACTCATTAAATATTGAAGCTCGCTTAACCCATCAATATCGCCCGTGTAACCTTGGGTGATTTTTGCATGTGTTTGCTTCGACCCATCATCGTTTTCACAATACGGTGTTTCGTCCCAGCCTGTTATTTGAAATGTACCTTCGAGCGGGTTAGTCATTGGTTGCGCCTTCTAGTGAAAACCGTCTTTGTCGGTTTAATTGTTATATAGGGTGGTATGGGCTAGCTATGCCCGAATGTCTACCTTCCACGGAGGAGACAAACGGTTTTCGCCTGCCCAATACAGTTTAATTTTATTACCAGAAGGGTCTTTTAAAATGGCCTCTTTCCACAAGTAACGTTGCTCTGTGGGAGGTTGTTCAAATTCAATGCCTTTCTCGGTGAGCGTGTTGCAAAGTTCGTCTAAATTTTCATGTTCAAAGTAGATTACCGCGCTATTTTGAAACCCATCGTTTTCAAGCGATAACGAAAACGTTGCATTGCCATCGGGGCACGAAAACCGGGCATAGTGCGGCGTATCAACAATTTGAGTGAAGCCTAATGTTAAATAAAAATGCACGGCGTCATTCATATTTTCTACTGGCAAGGTAACCTGATTAAGTTCCATTTTATCTCCTGGCGAGTGAATTAGGTAACCACAGCGCAAGCTTTCTAGTTTCTGGCGCTTTCGTTAACTCGCCATTCGCCTCATCTTCGTTGCTTAAAACAGATTGGCTATAAAGTAGCCAATCCCCGTACCCAATAGCAATAACGACGTAAACCTAATTAATTTCAATATTTTAGCTATTTGGAATATATTCTTACCTTTAAGTAATGCGTCGACTATATGGTCTTGGCCAGTAATACAAATGAGAATGGATGAACCCAAAAAAGTTAAAGGAATATAAACATCGGTCCCCATTTCAACTGCCTTTAACTGAACCAGTACTACTATTGCGCCAATAGTAGCCGATGAAAGCCATGTGTACTGTTTGAGCAACTCAAAATGTAACTCGGTAGTAAGGGTTTCATTTTTCTCATTACTGTTTTCGAGAGTGTCTTGCTCGATGTTTTCTTCAACGCTTTTTGTTTCCATATTTAAACAGGCCTTTGGTGTTTAGGTTCAATCTAGTTTTCGCTTTGCATGGCGCTGACTGTGCTTGTCTAGTGCAAGCCTACTTAGGGAATAAACAACAAGCCCTAAACACGCTATGGCAACAACGGCTGCAGGAACGGCCATTAACAGCATTCCTTTATCCCACCCATAAAATGCCATAACAGCACAAATAATGCCTAAGCACAGTTCAATCAAAAAGTTTTCCCAGTCTAATGAATAACCCGTATCGATAGGCCTAGCAAAGAAGTTAATTTTGTGTGGCATATTTATGTTTCCTTAGCAGCGTAAAAAGCCAATATGACGTTCCTCATAACGCATTCCTTTGCGTATTGCTAAAACTACCTTGGTACACATTAGCATTAAACACCAACCACTTATGGTCTACAAAATGGCAAATATACAAGGTGCGGAAGTCTATATTTGAATCATTTACGGCAACACGCCAAGCCACGGTAGCAGCAACCTTACCCTCCCGAGTGCATGCTGTTCTAAAATAGTAAACTGGGCATGTTGATAGCCAAAATTACGCATTGATTCGCAATTTAATGCAAACTTAGTAACTAGAGCGGTTCTTTCGGTAAATGTTTGAACGCCGTCAGCGTCTGAGATAGCGCAAGGTAATCGATAGAGGCTTGCAATAGCCTCTGGCTCGAAGGCGTTAAACGCTTCTGTGTATTTATTAAAAAGTTCTTCCATGATTAACATTTCCCTGACACGCAACGCTTTGTAGAGACGCAAAAGTTAGCGAAGTAAAAACAAAAGCCAACTTTTTTGTGCTTTCAAACGGGCACAATTCAGCGTGTTAATAAACCATATTGGTTCAAAGTACACCTTATACAGAGGGGAGTAAATAGCGCTACAACGTCTTATACGTAGAATAAAAAGCAGTGTAAGGCCCTGCAACAGGGCCTTACACAACTAAGCGGTTAATTGAGTAAAATGGGCTTACCAAAGCCGAGCTTTTCAAGCCTTTCTAGCTGTGTTGCCGCATCGCCCACCACAACCACATGCATGGCATCAGGGCGAACGTGGCTGTCTAACACCGCTTTGGCTTCTTCCAAGCTCATCGACTGAACAACTTCCATGTTTTTGCTTTTGGCATCATAGGGTAAGTCAAAGCGAGTAATTTCTTGAACCAAACCTAGTTTGTCACCTAAGGTTTCGTTCTTCAGCGCTTGACCGCGAAGCAAGGCATCTTTAGTTTGCGCTAACTCTGCCTCTGTCATTTCTTCGCTGTAACGCCCTAAAATCTCGTTGATTAAACTTAAGCTTTCTAAAGTCACGTTGGTTCTTACCGAGGTGCCTACGCCAAATTGCCCTTGTTCTGCGTTGCCAGTAGCAAAAGAACGAATACCGTAGGTATATCCTTTATTAACGCGAAGCTCGGTCATCAGTTTCGATGTATAAATACGCCCTAGGGGGAAGTTAAGCGCCTCTAGTTTCGTAAAGTCTTCGTTGGTAACCGGCAGGGCAGGGCGGCTCATTCGCAACACCGACTGCTTAGCACCAGGCACATCATAGAAATAGACTTGGGTTTGCTCAATAGCGGCAAATTTAGGCACCGATAGTGCCGCTAAAGGTTCTTCAGCAGGCCCTTTAAGTGAAGAGAACAGTCTTAGTGTTTCATCTTCATCAAAGTTACCCACAATATTTAACTTGGCCGATGCGATTGCATAATGCTTCTTATGAAACGCTTTCACATCATCCAACGTAATGGCATTGATTTGCGCTTCAGTACCCGTGCCCGCAGTCGCTAATGGCGTTGGCTGAGCATAGGTAATGTTAGCCATTTCACGCGCGGCAATGAAATCGGGGTTAGCCAACTGAGAAACCGCAGTTTGGCTGTAGCTTTCTTGCATAAGCTTGAATTCATTTTCATCAAACTGAGGCGCGTTGATCATATCTTGTAGCAGTGCGACGGTTTCATCTAGGTTACGAGCCAATGTCTTACCGCGGATTAGCGTGTATTGGCCTCGTGTTTGGGTAGTTAAACTTGAGCCCAAAGCGCCTAGCGCTTTTTCAAATGCTGCCACATCTAAGTCGCCAGCACCTTTTGTTAGCATATCTCCGGTGATTGATGCGAGGCCTGGCTTATCCAGTGGTGAACGCATTTTTCCTGCATCAAACTCTAGGGAGAATTCAATTAACGGTACTTCATCAGACTGAATACCAACCATTTGCAGGCCGTTGCTACCTTGTGCGTCCCAAATAGTGGGGCTTGGTAAAACAAAGGAATCGCCAAAAGGCGGCTCAACGGTGCGATCAAATGACGACGCAGTGGGTTCGAACACTCGGGCAGCTGGGTCGTACGGCACGTCTTTCTCTGCACCTTGAACAACAACTTCCTCAACCACTTGTGCTACTTGTGCGCCTTCTAACGCCAAGTCGGTTTGGTCTTTTGGTGTAAAGCTAGTAGAGACGTAATGTTGGCCTTTAATGTATTTGTTATACACATTCATCACATCTTCTGCACTAACGGCTTGAAGGTTTTTAATGTCAGTCGTTAAAAAGCCTGGGTTGCCGGTAAATAGGTTATATTCACCCATCGCAATCGCTTTGCCCAGTGCGCTTTGAATGCTGTCAAAAATACTCACTTCAGACTTCGTTTTAATGCGTGTTAAGGCTTCTTCAGGAATGCCGTTCTCTTCGAAACGAGCAAACGCTTCCCATACCGCTGGCAGCAAATTATCGATGTCTTCGTTGGGCTTAGGATTAATGAATAAGTAGACTTCACCAGCGAGCTCTTTAGTGTAGTTAAAGCCTGAAACATTCGTGGTAAGTTGCTTTTCGTCTATCAACACTTGATTCATTGGGGCTTCTTTGCCGTCAACCAAGTACGACATAAGCACGTTTAACGCATAAGAATCTGGGTGATACTCTGGTACGGCCGGCCACGTTAAGGTGAGCTGCGGCAGTGTGGCAAAGTTATCTTCATGCACAAAGTGCTTGGTTTCGCTTAGCGTAACAGGCTGTGCCTTTGTTGCTGGCGTTGGGTTGGCACCGCTTGGTATTTCACCAAAATACTTTTTAATAAGGGCTTTGGCTTCTTCTAATTCAAAATCACCGGCTAACGTTACCGTAACATTGTCAGGGCGATACCATTGATTGAAGAAGGCTTTTGTATCTTCTAGCGTTGCGTTTTCTAAGTCTTCAAGCGAGCCAATCACTTGATGATGGTAAGGGTGGCCTTCAGGGTAAATGGCTTGGCCAATTACGTAAAAGTTGTGGCCATACGGACGATTATCGACGCGCTGACGCTTCTCGTTTTTAACCACCTGCTTTTCGCGGTCAATAATGTTCTGGTTAACCGTTTTAATGAAATAGCCAAGTTTGTCAGCTTCTGCCCAAATGACTTTTTCTAGCCCGTCTTTCGGTACTGCCTGAAAGTACTGTGTCATGTCGTTAGTGGTGAAACCGTTTGTACCTTCTCCACCAATACGCGTGTTCATTTCGTCAAGACCGCCGTAACCTAAGTTTTCAGAGTCCATGAACAAAAGGTGCTCGAATAAGTGAGCAAAACCGGTTTTGCCGAGGTTCTCTCTTCCTGAGCCTACGTGAACAGCAAGGTTGATAGCCACGAGCGGGTCGGAGCGGTCGATATGAAGCACCACTTCTAAGCCGTTGTCTAACGTCATTTTTTCAAAATTTAATGAGGGCAGTGCGGCTGATTCAGCCTGTTCAGGGGCTTTTTTTGCAACTGATTCGCCAGTGTTATTACTGCACGAGACAAGAGCGAAAAGTGACAGCCCAACAGCGGCTGGGATTGTAATTGCTTTGCGCAAAGGATACATACGAAGGTCCTTCTAGTTTATTTACCTAAAAGGTAATGTAAAGCGGCTGCTATGTCGATAATGGCGTTTGTTTAAAGTGTGACTGAATGTGTAAGCAGATGTAACAAGTAGCCATCGCTAATCAATGGCTTATCGCTAGTGGTTAGTGCGCAATGCGTAACCCACGTTTTTTTGTTTTACGCTATTACGTTTTAACACTTCGCACTTTTACTAAAACAACGCAGAAGCGTGGAGGTTCATCGCTAATATTGTGCGCAGCGATGCGTTTAGCCCTAGGATACGGTTTTATCAAATCCATTGCCCTTAACACTACGGAGGTGATGTTATGCATCGCGCCTTATCAACGCTTGTTGTTTACAGTTTACTTAGTACCCCTTTATTTGCAGCAACAAAAGAAGACACTACGTCACCTGCGTTAGTCCCTGTTGAAACGTATCCGAACGCAAGCGCACCAATGCCTCGTTTTTCTGTAGATGCAAGTTGGCCATCGCTGCCTGATACATGGTTGCTAGGGCAGGTTAGTGGGTTATCTATTGATAAATACGACCACGTATGGATTTTACAGCGTCCTAATTCGCTCGGTAAGTTCGATACCGGGTTAGCCGCTACGCCAAAAACGGCGTTGTGTTGCGAGCCCGCGCCACACGTTATTCGTTTTACGCCGCAAGGTAAGGTGGCTACTGCATGGGGCGGGGCGTCGCATGCACCTACCATCGATGGTGTTAATCAATGGCCAGTAAATGTACATGGTTTATATGTAGACCCTAACGATTCTGTTTGGATTGCGGGTAACGGCGAAGACGACCATGTAGTGGCTAACTTTAGTTTCGATGGCACATTCATCAAACAATTTGGCGAGCGAGGAAAAACAGCGGGTAATGCCGATAAAGCAACACTTGGGAATCCGTCTGATGTTTTCTACGACCCCAATGCCGATGAGGTGGTTATCTCTGATGGCTATATTAATGCGCGCATGGTGTCGTTTAATACTAATGACAAAAAAGCAGCGCATATTTGGGGCGCTTACGGCAATAAGCCAACAGGCCCAACGCGTGCGGGCGCGTTTGACCAGTCTCAAGCGGCGCAACCTCAGGCCCAGGGTGTTGATGTTGAAAACCCCTTGTTTGGGAACATAGTGCACTGCGTTAATCAGGCATCAGACGGCTTAATTTATGTCTGCGACAGACGCAACAATCGCGTACAAATATTCAAGCGAGAGAAAAACGGTGATGTTGCTTTTGAACATAATCTTGAGGTTGCAGGGGCAACGGGGGGCGTAGGCTCGGCTACCGACGTAGCATTTTCACCCGACGAAACCTACCTTTATGTGGCCGACATGATGAACGGTCGCATATGGATTTACGAGCGCGAGTCGCTAACACTTTTAGGCTCAATAGGCAGAAATGGCCGCTACCCAGGGCAATTTACATGGCTTCACAGTATTGATACCGATAGCGATGGCAACTTGTACACTACAGAAGTTAACACCGGACGCCGGGTGCAAAAGCTTGTTTTTGAAGGCATAAAATAATGACGCTACTGTCAGCTGATACGTTATGGTTGCTTATCGCCATGTTGTCAGCTGGCGCCTGCGCAGGTTTTACCGCAGGCCTTTTCGGTATTGGCGGCGGTTTTGTTGTGGTGCCTGTCCTGCTTATTATCTTCAATAAGATGGGCGTGGCGAATGATGTTGCCGTGCACCTCGCTATTGGTACTTCGTTGGCCACCATTATTACTACAAGCCTTCGAGCGGCACGTTCTCACTCAACGCGCAATGCTGTAGATTTTACGGTGGTAAAAAGCTGGGCACCGTGGATTGCATCAGGGGTTGTTGTGGGCTTGGTTATAGCATCAGACGCCAACGTTTCGCTGTTAGTGGGGGTATTTGGTGCGGGTGTATTATTGTTGTCGGTGCATTTTTTATTTCCCACGTGGCTTGCCCATAAGCGAGTGAATAAAACCCTGCCACAGGGGCGCACTAAAGCGATGCTTGCCACCTTCTTAGGCGGTATATCAGCATTACTGGGCATTGGCGGCGGCACGATAACCGTATTAACCATGACTTTATCTAACCGACCCATTCATCAAGCCATAGGAACCGCTTCTGCTTTTGGCGCGCTTATAGCAATACCGGGCACCATCGGGTTTATGGTTATCGGTTGGGGCAAGGCTGGTTTACCGCTAGGGTCTTTAGGCTACGTAAATACCGTTGGTTGGATAGCAATTAGCGCTGTTTCTGTACTTACCGCCCCCTTAGGCGCAAAGCTTGCACATACCTTAAACCCCAATATGCTAAAACGTGCCTTCGGTGTTTACCTTGTGGTTACGGGGTGTTTTATGCTGCAAAAAAGCGTAACGTCGATGTCGCCAAATACGGAATTAGTGCATAGCCACTGTGTGTTAGCCGTTAACGATGAATGCTTTGATGTTATGGCGTTTGACTAAAAAGCGGTTTTACCGTTTATCGCGCTATTGGGGGCACGAATAAACATTCACTGCCTCATGCAGCTAGGCAACTTGCTTAAAAGCTACATTGCTGCACTTTCTTTTAGCAAATCAGTATCAAGCTTTAATTTATGTAGCACAGTAGGCGCACCATTTTTAAGGCATTTCCTCATTGCTTCCCGAGCGTTTTTTGAGCCTTCAGGCCAGTGATGATCACTTTCATAAACATCTAGGCTAGGCCACTGCGCATACGCAATAAACTTTCCGTTATCAGCCTGATGTAATCGAGAACCTAAACTACCGAAGTTTTGATAGATTATTTCGGTAGTTTCAACCCACGCCTGCCTGAATTGATTTTCCATACCTTCAATAACGTCAAACTGTAAAACTACCGCTAACATCATTGCACCTTAATTAAAAATCACCATTGTTTGAGGATTGATCTTCGCGCATTAACCTAAAGGGGTAAACTCTGAGAAGAGTGAGGAGATTTCGTTTACTTGAGAAACCGGCACATAGTCACAAACCCTTGAAAACGATACCCACATTTCCTGTACTTTAGCGTTCGAGTGGGCTTTTTCAATAGCTTCTTTAGATGCCCATTCAAATACTTCGATAATGGTTCCATCTTCTGCACGCATAGCAATAGGTTCTCGATTACTGACTAAGCCCTCTGACCTGAGCGTGGGTAGGTGTGCGTTTACAAGGGCTTCAAGCTCAGCTTGCTTTCCTTCTTTTGGCTTATAACCAACAATAACTATTCTACCTGTCATAATTAATCCTCGGTACTGATGGGTACGTAATGCTTCAAAAAACGGCGCGCTTTTCAGCGCTCGGCTTACTCGATTGGTTAGCCGATTCTTTATTAAAAATGAACATGCAGTTTTCGCCGCTCGCCATTTTCCAGCCTTTGTAAGATAAACCACAACTTTCTAGCAACTCAACGTAATTATCTTCGCCCAAGGACCAATGTGGAACGGTTACTCCTGCAACGTTTCCAGTGCAATAACCATCCTCCCTAGAAGAGGTAAACATCAGAACTCCGCCCAGCTCAACAACGTCGGCTGCTTTCCGTAATGCCTTCCTTTGCCTTTCAGGCGGCAAATGAAAAACACTTCCAAATCCAAAAACAAAATCGAACTTCCTCCCGCCAAGATCAACTTCATCCATACTTGCAATAAGAATTTCAGCTCCTAACACATTGGAGGTGAACTCCTCAGCCAATATCTTTGAAGAATCAACCCCAACGTAATGAGAAGCCTTCCTATGGGCAGCAACTGCGATAGGAAATCCATTACCACACCCAAGATCCAACACTGAAATCTTTCTGCCAAATTGTTCAATAAGACTTAGGACATCTGCAACGCCTATAATCGGCGATCTTGTTTTTCGATATTTTGAACCGACCTGATCATATTCTCTCATGAGCGGCTAACCTCCGATTGTTAACGCCCAATTAACGGGCTAAAATGGAGCAAAGCGAATAGCCCGCTGTTTTTAGCCCTGTTGAATTGCTTGTTATGTTTTATGGGAATACAGCCCCATTCTTCATTCCATGATTAGTATTTTCATCATACTTTTTTTCAAGAGCTACGTATTTTTCAATAATCTTTTTACCAAGACTATTGGCTTTACTTTTTAACCTAGAGCAATTTTTTGCTGATAAAACTGACAGATGGTTTTCAACCTCTTTAGCTGCATTAATACCAAAGTCTTTATGGCCATTTTCGTGTGCAATTAGTGCATTGTAATAATGTGTCCAACGCTTTTTTAGATTTACCGCTGCACCATTACTATTCTCCCACTTGGGTAGAGTGAAATTAACTTCGACAGTGCTTTTAACACTCGTCATAGCGCACTGACCATTATTTTCATTCCAATTGAAGCGCCAATTAACAAACCAAGAGGTATAAGCATCGTAGGTGTTTCCCGATTGCTTGATAGCGCTTTTAGTATTCATCTCATTTCTTAGCTCATTAGCCGTTGCGCCATGTATAGAGTAATACTCAGTATTTATATTTACCTTAGGCGTAGCAAAGGCACCACTTGATAAAAGGCAAAATAAGATTGCGGTTTTGCTTAATAATATAAGGTTTTTCATGAAACCTACTTTTTGGTCAGATTTAAAACATAACTTTTAAATAAGCAGCCCACGCATATGCGTACCAGCGAACGAAGTGAGTGCTTTATTTTTTGTTAGGTGCGGTCATAAATAAACCTAAGTACCTTTTCCGAGCCATCCTCTAAATCTACAGTTGAATCTAGTGTTGCACCACAGGATTCTATGAGCTTTGCGGAAGCAACATTACTTTTGTAGCAGTGAATATGCACTGTTGTAATATCAATTTTATTTGCCTGTTCGATGGTTTGAGATAGTAGTCGTTTTCCAATGCCTTTGCCTCGATAACTGGGCCTGATACCTAAACCTATATGTCCGCCAGCATGTTTTAATGAGTCGTTTAGTGTGTGGCGCAAATGGGAGCAGCCAACGATTTCTTTATTTTCGATGAGCCAGAAAGTGGTATTAGGCACCATATGATTGGGTAAGTTGATACCCTTTGAATAATTGCTTAACAACTGAACGAAAGCAGGAAAATCTGAACAATCTAAATCCATTGGATAGGGATAGCGTTCTTCGCTACCCAATTCCTTGATGTAGTCCAAATAACTATTTTCGAATTCAACTAAAGGATTAATGAGCATTCAATATCCGAGAAACATCTAACGCCACGCTAAGTGGCAAAAATTGTTGGCTAGAATTAGCGAGGAACGAGCAAAAGCCAACTGTTTTTTTGTCCGTTTAAGCAACTTGTTATCTTACCCGACCACGAGACTATCATTTTCGACTTTAATAATACTATTGGTGCACATTGAATATACTTTATCTTTTCCTAATTCAATTTTAATTTCCTTTAAAATTGAAGATTTAAGGATCTTATTCTTTTCATTTGCAAACTTATCTGCGAGCACTCTCAAAAGGCGGATTCTTTCTACCCTCTGTTCAATAAGTTCAGCTCTATTGATTTTGATTGTTATTTCTGTCATTTCACCACGCTTGTCGCCTGGCTTATGAAATACATATGGACCACAAGCATAAAAATGATTGCTAGGCTGATCTTGATATGGATTTATAAATGGATGTTCTTCATCATATAAATCACTTTTATTCATGTTACATTTTTGGCATGCTATTCCAAGGTTTTCCCAGCTAAAGGTTAGTTTTGGGAATCTCTTAATTGCTTTAGGCTTTATATGCTCAATATGTTCATGAGCAACATGTTCGACTTTACTTTCACAATACATACATTTATAAAAGGTTTCTTCCTGAAGTGTTACTTTTATATTTCCTTGGTTATATTTATTTTCTAAGCTTTTAGGTACTTTTTCACCTTTATCAACATAACCCATAAGTTCAGTTGTCCACTGAACTGCATTATCTTTTAGTACATCCGGCTCTTTTGCCTTATTTAATTTAATCACCAATATTCTCCACAACTAATGTTACAGCCTGTGGCATATACTCTCCTAACCCCTTCGAATCTAATTCAACCCTCATATCAGAAAGTAGGTTTTCGGTTATCCCTTTGCTAGAATAATTGCTAATAACTTTATTCAATTCACTCTCTACCCATACAGGGATTGTAACTGGTACACCTAACACATCCCTGAGTATTTTAGATGCGCTACCACTTTTATCGATCATATCTAAATATTGAGAAGTGACTTTGTTTTCATCGTTATACTGAAGGGCATATACTGATGCTGATTTTGATGAACTGACAATAAAAGGACTATGTGTTACTACAATAAATTGAGCTTTTGGGAAAGCAGAAACCAAATTCGGTATCAATTCTCTTTGCATAGATGGATGTAGATGATTTTCAGGCTCATCAATGGTAATTGCAAACTTATCTTTATTTTGCGAAAACATATAAATTTGCCACGCTAAACTGATTATTGAAGATACCCCACCTGATGCAGAGTCAATTGAAAAGTCCCCCGTTGCGGTGACAAGGACGACTTCCGGAATTCTAATTTCTAACTTTTCAAAGCCTAAACTTTTAGGTAGTAATAGCTTTAATGTATTCTGAAATCCTTCAAATAGTTCTGCATATTCCTTATTTTCAATTACGTGGTCATTCCCATAACCAAATGTTGCTAAACCTATTAATGATTGTTTAAGTAAATAGCTAGGACTAACATTCTTAAGCCACTCACTCTTGTTACTAAATTTATCAAAAACGTTTGCATTGTATTCTTCGAAATAATCCTCTTTGCTTTTGGGTTTAGTTGGGATTGAATCTACTTCTTTGTAACTGTTTACGGGTCTGTGAGAAGGTATATGCATCCCACTAATGCTTTTTTTATTTATTATATTAAACTTATAGCTTGCTCCAGATTCTACTGGAATTTGAACAATGCCTTCATTGTCATCACTATATTTTATCAGCCCTATATTTAAAAATTTTTGCTCTTCTTTATTATACAATTTAGAAAAACCAGTAAAATATCTCATAAAGCCAGTAGAAGAGTCTTTTTCTGGTGTTGATAAAACTTCTAGTTCCCAACCAAAATGTGAATTCAAAAAGTTTAACAATGTCGTTTTACCTGTACCATTTGCTCCAGTAATAATTGTGACTTCTTTACCTAAATCAATGTTTATATTTTTAAATTGACGCCAATCATCAATAGTTAAATTTTTGAACACTTGTAATTCTCTTTATGATTAAATAGAACGATAATTTAAAACACCGCTCGAACAGCATGGATAAGATAACGCCCGCGTAATAGGCGAGAGCTTGCGAGCGTCCTAATTGACGCGCTTGTTAAGTTTTGATTAGCCACTTTGCTATGTCATAAACAAACTGGCCTACCCAGCCGACAGATAAGACCCCAAAAATGGCTCTATGCATCAGCATTTTGTTGGCTTTGTTTTTGTATTCTACTAATGGGCAAACCCACCGTAAGTAGTGAAACAATATCCTAAAAAGAAACAGAGTGGCGACAAATGCGTAAAGGTATAAGGCACTTACAACAAATGCGTTGCCATTGCCAAAAGAATTTTCTATTGATGAGGAAGATTTGCTACACACCCAAAAAGAAATCGGAAAGCCAAGAACCCAAAGCAGAATGTCATAAACACTATGATTATGAACTTTAGAAAGAGTAGAGCCACGAGCATCGACATATGATTTAAGCTCACTAAACACTCCATTTACCCACGTAGCATCGTAACCTTTCACCTCAATATTGGATTCATTCGGAGTGCCTGTACTAGGCAACAATGAAAGGTCGAAGATTCTAGGCTTGGTAAAGTCTAAGAATATTTTGAAAGAGTTATGTGGATAATAATTATGGACATAACGTAGCGTAGATTCGCTATCGACGTATAATGACTTTACTTGCTCTGGAAAGTTAACGGACTCAAAAACCTCTTCGATAAAACCCCAGTGCTCATCTCCATCTATGCCTGTAATTGTAATCTTTAACTGAAAGGATTCTCTTAAGGTCGCTTTGTTCGCCTCAAACTGCTCTTCAGTTTGCTCGTTTTGCTGAAAAAGGCCAACTTCTATTTCGGCAGCAGCATGCGCCCTCTCTTGTAGTATTTCGCAAAACCGTTTGAGGTCATCCTTATCTAAAGACAATGAGGAAACATCCATCTTCTGACGGTTATTTATTTTTGGTTGTCTAGTTGACTCCATCAGTTCTCCTTAGAAACTTAACGCCTTACTAATGGGCGTAAAATGCTTGGCTAAAATTAGCGACGAAGGAGCGCAAGCCAAGCGTTTTACGTCCTTTTAAGTAACTTGTTAGCAGTACTAGTTGCCCCAGCATAGATACGCCATGTCCTTGATTTCTTCTTTAAATTGAACTGCGCTGATTTCGAATGGCCCCTCTGGAGCAGGATCATAAGCATCACAGCTAGTGAACATTCGATCAAGAATTCGACCTAGTCGAGGGTCACATTCGTTTAGAACACCTGAGTCCCGAGTTTCACGCCACAGGTTCATAAATGAAGTCATAAATTGATCAGCAGACACTTTGTTCTCAATAAAGCTCTCAACTAATACTTTAAACTCATCTTCCACCGTTTGGCGACTCCCTTGTACTGCTAACGCTAAGCTTTGGGGCGCTAGCACGTGGGCTAAAATCCGAGCGAAGCGAGCCAGCCCACGTGTTAGCGTCCCAGCGACCGAAGGGAGTGCCAACAGCGTTTTGTTAGGCGTACAAAGGAGCGTACGCAGCTTTGCTGCCACCACTAGCCAAATAGACCGCGTGTTTAAATAATTGATTTTAAGATAAAACAACCCTGTGCGAAAAGCCAGATGTTAACGACAATGCAGGATAAATGAGCGAGTTTAGAAAGCTGGTGACGTGAAATTGTGGCGTTGCGATACTGATTAAAAGTGCGTTGCTAAAGTCGCTTAAACAGCAATATTTGCTAGCCGCAAAGACAACCTAGCGAAACAACCTTGATGCTGGAATGTCACGTTTGAACCCACATTTTAATGCTGTAAGTAAATGACGCCTAACTTCCAAATATGGGGCGCAAACACGTGTGCAATAATGGCGAAGCCGCGCACGTGTTTGCGTCCCAGCGAGCGGCAGCGAGTGACATAATTTGTTTGTTATAAGCCACTGTTAAAACTGCCTTGTTTAGATTTTTTATAGTTTAACCACATTGTAACGGAAAGAACAAAGCCACCGAGCAGTATGAGAAGAGCGTTATTGGTTTGTGTTGACTGAAGTACTGGCAAAAACGTGTTGAGCCATAATGGAAAAAAGAAAGCAAAAGGAATGACTACACAAATAAAAGCAGCAAAAAAGAAATAGCAGAGTGCATTGTTGGCTAGCCCTGATGGCGTTGGCCAGCCGAAGCGAAGGTTTAACGACTTGTGGCCTTTAACCAACAAGTTTAATGCAGCCAAATATAGGGCCACGCCTATTATAAAAAAGAATATTTTCATGGCCTTAATCTGGCTTATAACAACTTAGTGTGCGGAAAAAATCCTGTATGCAACATGGAAACTTTCCGTTTTTCCTTTTGTAATATTTTATAACTTACAAGAAAACTGCTTTAAAACAAAGTGTTAAATTATGAAAGTACTACCGTAAGCAATAATTACGGAATACTTCCTTTTTATTTTCCTTACCCCACAAAAATACAGTATCCAAAAACTGTGCTGTAATTTTTTACTCATTTTACGGGCTTTTTTATTTTCTTTGGTTTAACCATGCCAGCCACTTCGCGCGCTTTAACTGTGGCGTTACGCTTTTTGTGTCTAAGTAATAAAGGGGCAGGGAACACGGTTGGAAATACGGCGCACAATACGATGGATATCAGCCCTAATCTTAACCATATTGCGGCAACGTGCGTGCTGTAAAGCGGCAAAAGTTTTCCGTTTTATAAGCGGTGCTTTACATTCATAGCGCCTGTTGGCAATTGCTACGCCTTCAAAAAAAACTAAAACGGGGGCTTGTGCCTTGCTACAGCGGCGTATTCAGGTTTTTGTGTGTTATTAACCGTGTGCTGTTCTTGTTGGTGCAAAAATTGCAAATTCATACGCAAACACACATACGCCGGCGTAACACTATGCCACGTAATATGTTCGTTGTTACCACGCGCGTAGCGCTACAATGGCAACCATTATAAGGGCGTTGTAGGCGCAATAAGTGCAATAATTATTCGGATCAACATCATGTCTCGTTTTAAAAAGACACTAGCTTTATTACTTGTTACCGCCGGTTTTTTGTCGGGGTGTTCGTCATCGCAAAACACCAACGACCAGCTTTCTCAATCGCAGCTTGATACGGTACCGGCCCTTGGGAATGTGGAATACCACACGTATTTGCTAGCTAACGAGCTGTTCGCCGACGTAAGGCCTGCAAGGCAGTCGCGCTATGCGGTAGTTGGCTTTGTGCCAGTAGACAGCATGAAATACAACGCTGACCATCAGCACCCGCTAATGTTATTAGGCCACCAGTTAGAGCAGGGGCTAATTACAGAAGCAACGAAGCGCGGATATAGCACTCAAGAATTTAAGCTTTCAAACGATATAATAGTAAATGATACAAGCGACAGAATTTTAACGCGTGATATCGACCAGCTATCTAACATTGAACGGGTCGATTTTTACATTACGGGCACTATGGTATACCAGCAGTCTGGTGCCATGGTGAACGCGCGCATTGTTAACGCACGTAATAAAAATGTAGTAGCAGCCGCAACGCGCTTTTTTCCGGCAGAGCTATTTTGGGAAGAAGAACAAGTCACAACACGTGGCGGCATGCTCTATCGCACGCAAGGTATGAGGTAACGGGATGAAAAAATTAAACAACGCCATAGCATTAGTAGTAGCTGCGTCGTTATCGACATTAAGCGGTTGCGCAATGATGGCAGGCGATGAAGAAGTTGCCGCTGCCGAGCCAATGCGCCCAGCAATGAATGTTATTGATATCACCGCGCAAGACCGCTCGCCGTCGATGATGAAAAAAGCCGATGATGATGAACCCGTAAGCCAAGGTATGGACGCGTACGGCGCTATTGGCCAGCCTCCGCTGTATTCTAGCGTGCAAGGTGCGTATAAAGGTCGCCCGCTTACCAAACACATTGGCGATTATGTGAAAAACATGACGCAAGACCTTATTGCCAACATGGAATACGTAAACGAAAAAACGCCAATTGGTATTACGCATTTCGCACTGCTCGATACCGACTTGCAGCAAACCGATTTACTAGGCCGTCAAATGGCCGAGTCTTTTCTTCACGAACTGCATAAGTTTCGTGTACCGGTAATAGACTTTAAAGCCACCGAATATATTCGTATTACGGAAGCGGGCGACTTTGTATTAAGTAGAGATTATTTAGAGCTTAGCAGCAGTTTACCCATCGAATATGTATTAACCGGCACCATGACCAAGCACCAAGGCGGCGTGCTGGTAAACGCACGTATTTTAGGGATGGAGTCGAGGGCCGTTGTTGCCAGTGCACAAATGCTAGTGCCGTTTTACGTGGTTGACGCGCTTATCCCAAGTGACGGTAGCCAGCAAAACGGTATGCGCGACGGTGTAAAGTTAAGCCGAGGGTAGCAGTATGAATTTCCGCTTACTAGTAAGCCTGGTTGCGATAGCCTCTTTCACGTTATCAGGGTGCACCAATACCGCCTCGATGGGGTCGTTTTGGCTAGGTGACGACGGCGCTATTACGCACGACGCCGAGCCCGTTCAAGTGCCAAATCGCTCAGGGTTGGTGTATACGCCCGATTCTCGCGACCGCCAGTATCAGCAGCATGTTGCAGTTGAGCCGGGCTATAAAGACCCTATGCACAACGGGTTTTTTCCTACTCAAACGCACAAACGTTTGAACGACTATGCGTCGCAATTGGCCATGGAGTTAATGGACAACGCAACCCGTTTAACCCATCAAGATATGGTTGGGGTGGCTAGTTTCGTGCGCCTTAATCATACGTTAGACGATGCGCCCATTTTAGGTAACCAGTTATCTGAATACCTCATTGCGGAATTACAAGATTTTGGCCTAGCCATTGTCGACTTTAAGCTTGCCGGAGGCATTACCGTAACGCCTATTGGCGATTTTGTATTTACTCGTCAGGGTGAGCGGTTGGCAAAACAGGTTGAAATGGACCATGTGGTTACCGGCACCATTATCGAAGACGACAGAGGGGTTCGCGTGAATGCGCGTATTGTGTCGCTTCAAAATAAGCAAGTTGTTGCCAGTGCCAATGTTTATATACCGGCCTTTATTGTTATGGACTTGAACAAAATCGATAGCCAACAAGCCAACGCGTTTTAACCCCTTATCTGCACTAAATAAAACGCCGAGTTAATGCTAATTAACTCGGCGTTTTGCGTTGTGTGCTGTTCTCTTTTGCTGCGCGCCAGTATGCCTGCTACGCGTTGTCTTCAAACAGCCCGCGAATGGCGTCTCTTGTCATAAACCGCGACGTATTAAGCGCGTTGCTAAGGGTATTTTCAACGGGCAAGGGTTCGTGACATAAGCTACTGACTAGCAGTTCGGCCATTAATGGCGAGGTAGTCAGCCCACGCGAGCCTAAACAGGCTAGGGTACTTACGGGCGTATTAGGCAGCGTAGGCGCGGTGGCTAGTGGTTTGCCTAACCCCAACATGGCGTAATTGGCTTTTAGTGCTTTAAAATCGTCTAACATGCCCACTACCGGGTGATGATCGGGCGAGCCTAAGCGAATGGCTGCTCTGGCCGTGCCATCGTGTTGTAGCGTGCTAATGATGTCGGTTTTAGACAGCGCTTGTTCGTGCATGGCCAAGTTGTCTTGCGTTTCTTCTGCGCGCACTTGGGTTGCTAAATCGTCTTTTACGTAGGTAGACCCTAGCGCATGACGCCCGTGCAATGCAGGTGTCATATAGCCCTTATGGCATAGTACCGTGGTTAACTGTGATATTGGCGCTTGCGTGGCAATGGCTTCTACTTGCCCGCGTACCGGCCTAAGCGGCATAGCACTGAACGCGTGGGTATTAACCGCGCCTGCACCGGTGGCTAAAATAAGGTGGTCTGCTTGTATCGACGAACCGTTTTCAAACGACACCGTTACCTGTGGCGAGGTATCTACGTCATGCAGACGGTGGTCGGCGTACGTATGGGCAGGGAACAAGGTTACGTCTCCGCACTGCTTTGCGCGCGCAATCAGTGCCCTAACCAGTTGTGGCGGAGAAATCCACCCACCTTTTTTCATAAATAAGCCAGGGTAGGGCAGCGACAGGCTGGCAATATCAGACGCTTGCGCTGGCGTAACATAATCAATCAGTTCAGTTGGCCATACGTTGGCGTCTGACAGTTTTTTATGTCGCGCTAACGACTTATCATTAAAGCTTAGTTGCAATACGCCACAAAAGTCGTGGTCAACATGTTCAGTGTGCGTAAACAACTGTTGATAACAATGGGCCGCGTAAAGAAAACCGTGTGCTTGAATTTTGCTGGCAATGCTTGCTTCACTGTGAAGCTGGGGGTAAAAGCCACCTTGTGGGTTGCCCGACGCACCTGTCGCTAAGGTGTCTTCATCAAAACAAAGTGATACACGAATGCCGCGTTTTACCAGTGAAAGCACGGTGGTTGCAGCGGCAAGCCCCGAGCCCACCACAACCACATGGCTGTCGGTATTAAGTGGCGTTCTATGATAGCGATAGTAGGGCCCTTCTGCGGCGCGAAGACGTTGGTTGGTATTGGGCGACTCGACATCAAACGTGCCGGTGATCATGTCCCGCTTTCTACCAAACCCTTTGCGTTTTTTAATAGTGAAGCCTACCGCGGCTAGCCCACGCTTTACGATGCCTGCCGCCGTGAACGTACCAAACGTTGTGTCGTGCTTGGAAAGCCTCGCCATTTGAGAAAACAGGGCGTCTGTCCACATGTCTGGGTTTTTACTGGGGGCAAAACCATCTAAGAACCACGCATCTACTAGCCCATCGGTAGGGGTAGGCCACTGCGGAAGTAAGGTATGTACATCACCAATCCATAAGTCGAGCGTGGTATTGTGCTCGTCGAAGTGAATACGGTGGCAACCTTCAAGGTGCATAGGGTAACGTTCGCCTAATGCCTTTGCCTCTTCACAAAGCGAAGGGAACGCCTTTAGCGCTTGTTGCATATCGGCATGGGGAAGCGGGAATTTTTCAGTGCTAATAAAGTGCAACCGAGTTAAACAGTGCGACGGGTGCTGCGCTTTAAATTGTGCAAACGCCCGCATGGCCACTAAAAAGTTAAGCCCGGTACCAAACCCTGTTTCAGCAATCACAAACACAGGGTGTTGCCAGTCGGCCCACCGTTCAAGTAAGTCATTTCCATTAATAAACACGTGTTCAGTTTCATTAATGCCGCTGTCGTTTGAAAAATAAACGTCATCAAAATGGTCGGCAACGGGTGTACCGTTTTCGTTAAAATGAACTTTGGCTTGTTGTGATTTCACTATTATTGCTGCTCTTAAACTGCCATTACTGGTTGCGTTAATATGAAGTACGGTGCGCGGCTATTGTACATGGTTACCGCGTGTGAGTGGCACCTTGATATCGCGCAATATTCGTTAAGCTTTTGTGAACTTACTTAATTGCACTGGCATGTGATCATACCTTTCGTGTTACATTGTGAAAAGTAAGGAAATAGATGACGAGTATTACTATCAATCGAACAATAACAAAGATGTGGCCCACAAAGTTCGTGCATCTCATGCAAAGCAGACCACTTCGTCATTTAAAATCATTACCATAAGCCGCATCAACGCAAAGGGTAAACTATGAGAAGAGCAGTTATCACCGGTCTTGGCATTGTCTCAAGTATCGGCGCAAATAAAAATGACGTACTTGCTTCATTAAAAGCAGGGAAGTCGGGTATCACGTTTTCTGACCAATTCGCAGAAATGGGCCTTCGTAGCCAAGTTTGGGGCAACATCGATATCGACCTAAAAGAGCATATCGATAGAAAGGCAATGCGGTTCATGGGCGATGCGGCTGCTTACGCGTATGTTGCAATGCAACAGGCTATCGACGATTCAGGCTTAGAAGAATCTGACATTTCTAACGATCGCACGGGCATTATTGCAGGGTCTGGTGGGGCATCATCAGAAAACCAAGTATTGTCGGCAGACATTTTGCGCGAAAAAGGCGTTAAGCGCGTAGGGCCGTATATGGTGCCACGTTGTATGGCGTCTACCGTTTCAGCCTGTTTAGCCACGCCGTTTAAAATTCGCGGTGTTAACTATTCTATTGCGTCTGCATGCGCAACCAGTGCGCACTGCATTGGTAACGCGTTAGAGCTTATTCAGTTAGGCAAGCAAGACGTTGTGTTTGCCGGTGGCGGTGAAGAACTACATTGGTCGCTATCAAGCCAGTTCGATGCCATGGGCGCACTAAGCTCGAAGTACAACGACAATCCATCAGTGGCTTCGCGTACCTATGACGCAGCACGCGACGGCTTTGTTAGTTCTGGCGGCGGCGGTATGGTTGTTGTTGAAGAACTAGAACACGCACTTGCACGCGGCGCTAAAATTTACGGTGAAGTAGTAGGTTACGGTGCAACGTCTGACGGGTTTGATATGGTAGCCCCTTCTGGTGAAGGCGCCATTCGTTGTATGAAGATGGCAATGCAAAACGTAGAAGGGCCAATCGATTACCTAAATACTCACGGTACGTCTACCCCTGTTGGCGATGTCAAAGAGCTAGCCGCTATTCAAGAGGTATTCGGACAGTCTGGCGTGCCCATCAGTGCTACAAAATCACTTACCGGTCATGCGCTTGGTGCAGCTGGGGTGAATGAAGCCATATACAGCATGTTGATGATGGAAAATAATTTCATTGCGCCGTCTATCAACATCGACACACTTGACGACGCCGCGGCGGGTTTGGATATTGTTACCGAAACCCGCAACGCCGAGTTAAACACAATTATGTCGAACAGCTTTGGTTTTGGTGGCACTAACGCGACCTTGGTTATCCAAAAATACAAAGGCTAGTTGCCGTTATTTAAACCAAATGAGTTTGTGAAAACGCTGCCAATGGCAGCGTTTTTTGTTTCTGCCATATAACGCAATGTTTTATGCTTTATAAGCGGCTTACTGCCCCTCAACACACATGTTTACATTTATCATTATTGCCTTAGTACCTGATAACTTGAGAAATAGGAAATCTGTCATATGCTTGTTTTGTAATATTACAAAAATGTAAAAACAATAATCAAAACAGGAAACACTATGAGCGGTTTGAAATTAGTTCGTCAATTAACATACGTTGCAGCACTAACAACAATGGGGTTTGTGGGCGCTGCTAGCGCACAAGAACAAACGTATTCGACAGAGGCTTATTGCCTACTGCAAAAAGAAAATGTAGATACCCGTTATCTTGCGGCGTACGCCGATAAATTGGGCTTAGTGCCTTCACGTAAAACCTGTCGGTCGTTTTTAGACTTTGCCGAGTCTGTTACGCCGAAAGAATGGAATTACCCTCAAGGGCGCCCGTATCCGGGAAGCGTTATTCGCCTATCCCCTGACCAACTTAAGCGAATTCGCAGTTCGAAAGAAAAGTAGGCACATATAGCGCACTGCGTATACTGCAGTGCGCTACGTATTCTCTCAGTATCGTTTTCATTATTGCCTAGCTTGCCAAGGGGTTTACGCGTTAGTGCTTAACAGTGAAAACAGCGCAGATGGGTTGGGTACCGTAATTTTTCCGTAATGCAGCGAAACAAGCCCATCACGTTGCAGGTCGCGTAATATTTGGTTCACGGTTTGCCGGCTACTATTAATCATCTGCGCCAGTGATTCTTGCGAAAGCGTTAGGGTGATAGAGGCATCTTGCGGTAAGTGCTGCCCATAGCTGGTTGCAAGCATCAGTAAACGTCGAACCAGTTGATGCGTTAGCGATAATCCAGCGGTAGAGTCGATAAATTGAAAGGCGCTTCTTACTCGCGAACACAGCAGGGTAGTAAAATGCCGATACAGTTCTGGGTGTTTAGCAAGCAGTGCCGTAAACGATGCCTTAGGAATAATGCCTACTTTGCTGTTTCCCTCGCTGTAATTGTCATGCGTACGGGGCAGGTTATCGAATAATGAAATCTCACCAAACCATGTTCCTGGCCCTAACAAGGCAAACAACATTTCTTTACCATCATACCCTGGCGTTACTACGCGTAATCGGCCTTCAATAACGCCGTAAAACCCCACGCCGTCCTCGCCTTTTGCATGAAGCTGCTGACCTGGCTTTAAATGCTTCACCCGCACTTTATCAAGTAGCGCGTCTTGCAAGTGTTGCTCAATAGCGGCAAACCACGTAGAGCTGGCTAAACTAGAAAGGTCTTCCATATTAACAAATTTCTTACAATGTCGTATTTACGACAGTGTACCGATGATTTTGCCAGTAAGGTAGAGAAAACTAAGTGTGGAGAGTGTAATGACTGAATCAGTAAAACAACAAGTATCAGAAGCCGAATGGCAAACCCGTGTCGATTTGGCTGCCTGCTACCGGGCAGTGGCTATGTATGGCTGGGATGACCTTATTTTTACGCATATTTCTGCACGTGTACCGGGGCCAGACCACCATTTTCTAATCAACCCTTACGGCATGATGTTCGACGAAGTAACGGCGTCTAGCTTGGTAAAAGTCGATTTGCACGGTAATAAAGTGATGGAAAGTGATTACGATATCAATCCAGCAGGGTTTACAATCCACAGCGCCGTACATGAAGCAAGAGATGATGCGAAGTGTGTGATGCATCTTCATACCACTGAAGGGGTAGCCGTATCTACATTAGAAGACGGGTTACAAGCGTACTCGCAACAATCTTTGTTTCCCTTAGCGTCGCTGTCTTACCATGCTTATGAAGGGGTTGCGCTTAATCCAGATGAAAAAGCACGATTAGTACGAGACTTAGGCGAAACTCAGTTTATGATTTTGCGTAATCATGGTCTGCTTACCTGCGCAGACACTATTTCTGATGCATTTCTTTTTATGTTCATCATGCAGCGCGCCTGCGAAATTCAGTTGAAAGCACAAGCAACGGGGCAGCCTATGATCCCCATTCATTCGGCTATTTTAGCGGGCATTCGTGCACAAGCCTCTGAAGTAACTAAGCAAGCAGGTGGTGCGCTGGCATGGCCTGGCATAAAGCGCCGGGTTGAGCGTCGTTTCCCCGGTTTCGATGCGTAAAATAAAAAAATACGCTGCAAGATAAGGGGAAGATAACCCCCCCGTAATATATTGTGGTGCTAAGGTTACTAATTGCCAATATTGGGGTAAACTTAGCACCATGAAAATACTCTTCGAAGACACAATTCCATTCGGATATGAATACTTAAGCGAATTGGCTGATGTAACACGCTATGCGTGGCAGTCGCTTACCCCAGAAGATGTCGCAGATGCCGACATTATGGCGATTCGTTCTACGACCAAAATAAATGCTGCGTTATTGAGTAACGCGTCGTCGCTGTCGTTTGTGACAACCGCCACGTCGGGTACGAACCATATCGACGGACGCTATTTAAATGAGAGTGGAATTGCGTGGGATGATGCAGGCGGGTGTAATGCCGTTGCCGTTGCAGAGTATGTACTAAGTACGCTATTTAATGCTCACCTTGCCCAAAAACTGTCGTTGCCTAACGTTACGGTAGGCATTGTTGGTGCAGGCCATGTAGGGAGTGCGCTAAGCGCGCGGCTACTTGCCCTTGGCATTAACGTAAAGCTGTGCGACCCCCCTCTACAGGCGGCAGGCGATAAACGGGATTTCTGTTCGTTTGAAGAAATTCTAA
The DNA here is from genome assembly GCF_049117195.1 of Alteromonas algae. Lineage (GTDB taxonomy): Bacteria > Pseudomonadota > Gammaproteobacteria > Enterobacterales > Alteromonadaceae > Alteromonas. The sequence continues at coordinate 2,461,797 of NZ_CP185260.1, read as the reverse complement.
AGTGCGACGTTATTACGCTTCATGTGCCGTTTGTGCCGTCAGGCCCTCACGCTACCGGCAACTTAATCAATGAACAGGTTCTGGCCTCGTTAACAAGTAGTCAGCTGCTTATTAATGCATGTCGCGGTGAGGTTATCGACGAGGCCGCATTGCTTGCCAGGCTTAAACAAGGTAATGCGCCCACCGTGGTACTTGACGTATTCAACAACGAACCGTCAATAAACCTCGATTTGCTAACGCATTGCTGGCTGGTTACCCCTCACATTGCAGGGCATTCAGTAGAAGGGAAGGTGCGCGGTACGCAAATTATTTATGAGCAAATCGCCACGCGGCTAGGTAAACCGATTACAAAAAGCCTCAACGACTTTTTAGACACGCTTCCAGAAAAAGCGGTGGCGTTCTCTGCTACCTCATCACAAATGGTAGATATTAATGATATCGCTCAGCTGTTTCTTAGTGTTTATAATATTGCCGACGATGACAAAAAAATGAGAGAAGCACTAGCTTCTGCCGACATTGATGTGGCCAGCACATTTGCTTCATTGCGCAAGAAGTATCGTATTAGACGAGAATGCACCGCATACACACTTAAAACGGCGTCGGAACTGTCGGTGCCGTCGCTGCAAACACTTATGCAATTAGGGTTTGGCTTTGTTGGCCATACCGTATAATTGCGGTTAACAACGAATTATCAGTAAAAGGAGTACACCATACTATGTCACAAGCCTTTGATGTTGCCGTATTAGGAGCAACAGGTTTAGTAGGCCAAACAATGATTGAACTACTCGCCGAGCGCGGTTTCCCAATCAACCGTCTGTATCCACTGGCCAGTAAGCGTTCAGCAGGCACTACCGTTTCATTTAAGGGCGAAGAGATAGAAGTACTTGATGCAGATGACTTTGATTGGTCGTTAGTGCAATTTGGTTTTTTCTCAGCAGGTGGCAGCATCTCTGAGCAATACGCGCCGCTTGCGGCAAGTGAAGGGTGTATTGTTATCGATAACACCTCACACTATCGTTATGACCCCGATATTCCGTTAGTCGTGCCAGAAGTAAACGCGCACGATTTAGCTGATTTTCGAAACCGCAATATTATCGCGAACCCCAACTGCTCAACCATTCAAATGATGGTAGCGCTTAAGCCTATTCAAGATGCCGTTGGTATAGATCGTATTAACGTGGCTACCTACCAGTCTGTTTCGGGGGCGGGCAAAAATGCAATGGAAGAATTGGCGAAACAAACTGCTGGGCTGCTTAATGCAAGAGAAGTAAAGCCAGATGCATTCAGCCGCCAAATTGCGTTTAACGTTATTCCGCAAATTGATGATTTTCAAGATAACGACTATACCAAAGAAGAAATGAAAATGGTGTGGGAAACACAGAAAATCATGGGCGACGACAGTATATTAGTCAATGCAACGGCGGTACGTGTACCTGTTTTTTACGGGCATGCCGAGGCAATACACTTAGAAACGCGTTCGCCAATTGACGCTGAACAGGTAAAGCAGTTACTCGCCGACGCACCGGGCGTTACCGTGTATGAAGGCGCTGAGCAATTCCCGACACAAGTATCAAGTGCCAGTGGTAACGATATGGTGCACGTAGGGCGTATTAGAAACGATATTACGCACCCATGTGGCCTGAATTTATGGGTAGTGTCTGACAATATTCGTAAGGGTGCTGCCACTAATAGCATTCAAATTGCAGAGACATTGATTAAAGATTATTTGTAAAATTAGGGTATAACACCTGCAAAAGTGGCCAGATAGGTAAACATTTTTATCTGGCCGCCGATAACAAAATATAACGATATTCAACAAATACATAGTGCTAGCTAGATTGCCTACGTTAACTGGTTTATAGTTTTGTTAATACAGTATGTAAGCAATGTGTGGCGAGGCGCTTATAAAGTAGGGTATTGTTGCAGGTCAGCGACATATAAAACGTAACACTGCGCTGGTTTTGCTTATACATTTATGAGCAATTCCATACGATAAGAATAAGGTTTTGCACCGCGTAATTATAAAGATAGTGCACAAACTATGAAGGCCTACGTGCAAGTAGGAATGACGCTTGAGGGCATATAGGAACGCTATGAAACTGCATTTGACGGGCTTACTTCTTCTGACGTTTTTTTTGTCAGCCCCCCATTTTAATGTCCATGCTCAGGAAACCGCTACGCAGTTAAGAGGCCCTAAAGACGCCACGACGCAATTTTCTGGTCTGGAATATGGCCCAATAGATTCTCAAGATACGTTATGGCGTATTGCTGACCGCTACAGACAAAACAATAATTTATCTGTTTATCAGGTCATGGCCGCAATTTATGAATTAAACCCCGACGCGTTCGAAAACGGTAACCTGAATTTACTGGTAAACGGTGCAGTATTAAAACTTCCCTCTGAACGGTATATCGCGCGAATAGACGCAGAAAAAGCGCGGATGCGCGCAGAGCAAGACGACAGACGTTTTGCCGAAATTGCTAATGAACCTGGCGCCAGTGTGCGCAATATAAAGCCCGCTTCACCGCTTGTTAATCAAAACGACCTTAGCGAAACACAAAACAACATAGAACAAAAAATTACGCGCCTAGACGCTGAACAAACTCGTCAGTTTGATGAGTTACGAATGCAGTTTTCTGCTTCGTTAGACAACGTTCAGGCGTTACTTAATGAAAATAAAAAATTATACGACAGAGTAGACGCCGTAAATACCGAGCTTGAAAACCTACGTAATCAAGTGGAAGGCGATGTAAGCGCACAACTAGACATGCAGGTTGCACTGCAACAAGAACTGCTTGATATGATCAAAGCCGATCAGGCTGCCCGTGAAGTAGAGAATGATCAATCTATATTAAAAGCACTGACCAGCCCAATGAGTATGATTATTGGCTCAAGTATTCTTACATTATTACTTGTAGGTGGGCTTATTGCTTGGTTGTTGAAACGCAAGCCATCGGATGCGCCACAGCCTGCGCCAGTGCAAGAAACTAGCGACACTGTACCTATTCCAGATAGTGACATTGATGACCTTTCTTCCACGATGGTGCCCGACCTCGATGACGGTGGCGACTTATCCGATGATGAACTGTTTAACGACGACGAGCTTCTTGACGATGTTCTCACCTCTGAACTCGATGACGATTTAGACAGCGAGTTAGAATCGTTCACCGATTTAGACGACGACATGTTAGTACCCGGCGATGACTCTGATGATTTATTTGAGTCAGGCGCTGATGAGCTTGACCAAAGTGACTTAGACAGCTTATTCGATGACGACGATTTGTCAGACAGCGTGCTATCCAGTGATGAGGAAAGTGATTTAGAAGGGTTCGATTTATCGAGCGACGATGATGAAGACATTTTAAGCGAGTTTGAAGGCGACACTGATGCCGATGATGCGCCAGAGGCCGATGCGAGTGCTGATGATGTGCAGCCTGCAGATGCCGACGCCAGTAGCGACAGCACCGACGTTGATGATTTTGATATTGACGATATTCTCAATGATGTCCAGTCGGCCGAAGCCGCGCCCGCTGAGGCGCAAGAAGATGAAGCGCCTTCACTACCCAGTGTTGAAGATGAAGACGACACACCTGAAATTGATATTGATGATTTATTGGAAGCCAATAGCGCAGAGCCAACGCTGACCGATGAGCTCGACAGCAAAGATGATCTTATCGATGAGGATATGCTTGAGAAGCTTGATGATGAAATTAATGAACAGAATCAAGAGCTAAACAGAATAACAGACGATTTGCTTAACGAAATCGAGCAAATTGAAATGATGGGCGGGTTAGGTGAAGAGTCGTTAGATGATGAAGATGACGATGAAGTATCTACGGGCTCGGCGTCACCACAGTCGATCCAAAGCTTAGACGATATTGTCGATGACCTCGATGAGATAGACGTTGACGACATTGAGAATGCCGACGACTTTTCAGACCCATTATCTGATGATTTGATTGCTGAGCTTCAAGCTGAAGATGAAGAAATCATTGATAACGAAGACGACGCGTTAAGCGGTGACGCCACGTTCGACGAGGACGTCGACGACCCGTTAACCGACGAATTGCTCTCAGAACTTGAGGCTGAGCTAGAGCCAGAAAGCGAGACAGACGAAGCACTAAGCGAAGATGGAAGTGAAGGTGAAAGCGAAGCCGAAGCAGACGACGCGGAAGACTTAGACGACCCGTTAACCGACGAATTACTCTCAGAACTTGAGGCCGAACTAGAGCCAGTAAGCGAGCCAGACGCAGCACTAAGCGAAGATGGAAATGAAGGTGAAAGCGAAGCCGAAACAGACGACGCGGAAGACTTAGACGACCCGTTAACCGACGAATTGCTCTCAGAGCTTGAGGCTGAGCTAGAGCCAGAAAGCGAGACAGAGGAAGCACTAAGCGAAGATGGAAGTGAAGGTGAAAGCGAAGCCGAAACAGACGAAGCGGAAACAGACGACGCGGAAGACTTAGACGACCCGTTTACCGACGAATTACTCTCAGAGCTTGAGGCCGAACTAGAGTCAGAAAGCGAAACAGACGCAGCGCCAGAGGCTGAATTAGAACCTGAAGCGGAAGCAGAAAGCGAGCTTGATGCTGATTCAGAAACGGAATCTGAAGCTCCTGAAGAAGCTCCTGAAGAGGAAGCGCCAGAAACCGCTGAAGAAGATGCCACACAAGACGCCACACAAGACGCGACTGATGATGAGCTTAGCTCTGAAGACGACATAGATGACGCGTTAGCTGAAGAATTAATGGCTGAGCTTGATGCCGAGCTAGCAGCAGAGCCAGATATTGAGCTAGAAGCTGAACCAGAAAGCGAGCTTAATGCTGAGGAAGAAACGGAATCTGAAGCTCCTGAAGAAGTTCCTGAAGAGGAAGCCCTAGAAACCGCTGAAGAAGATGCTGCACAAGATGCCACACAAGACGCTACGGAAGATGCGACTGATGATGAGCTTACTTCTGAAGACGACATAGATGACGCGTTAGCTGAAGAATTAATGGCTGAGCTTGATGCCGAGCTAGCAGCAGAGCCGGACATTGAGTTAGAGCCCCAGGTAGAGCCCGAGCCTGAAGCTGAGCTAACGCCTGAAACTGAAAATGCTGATGAGCCAGATTTGACGCCAGAGCAGGCTGAAGACGCCGACGATGCGCTTGCCGCCGATGAGGATGTAGATAGCGCAGAAGAGGTTGCTGCGCCGGATGCTCAGCAAAATGATGAAAACACTGACACACACAGCGCGCTAGAAACTGACAGCCCAGACCCGCTTGATGACGCGCTCGAAGCGTTCGACAAACAAATGATGGACGACATCCCGTCATTTGGCGAAGTAGACGAGACATCTTTGAACGAGAGCAGCGACGCTCAGGAAGACGATGGCGACGCCGATGAGAATGACTTTGATGACAGCATACTTGATAGTGCGTTTGACGACGTCGATGACTTTTCATTAGCGCAAGAGGTAGATGGTGTTGAGCCAGACGCAGAAGCCCAGCCCTCACAGCCCAAGAGTGATAAAGAAAGCGCTGAGTCTGGTGACGATATCAGCGAACTGGAAGATGTGCCTGGGTTAGACGACTGGTTATCGGGGCATGAAAATGATGATATCGACGAAGATGAAATCTTCAACGAGCTAGAAGGCGCAGAGTTCGATGAGCTCCTCGAGTCCATCGACGCTGACAGTGAAGACGTTTCGCTACCGATTGAAGGTGAAGATAGCGACATGGTTGAGGGTAGCCAAGATAGTGCTCCTGAGCCAGTATCAGATGACGCAGACGCGCCGTCGATGAAGCTAGATAACCCTGATTTAGACTTAGAAGCGTTATTAAGCGATGTTGCACCAACAGAAGCTGGAAGCGATGATAAAGTTGCGCCAGAGGACTTCCTTGATGTTGACGCGCTTATTAACGACGGCGACGATGAAAACGATATAGATCCCGATGATGCCGAGCTTGATTTAGATGTAAGTCTTTCTGACTTTACCGGCGTAAGCGATGATGACGATGTCATCGACATTGATAAAGATGCAGGTCAAAACGCAAACCTCGATTTAGCACGTGTATACATTGAAATGGATGATGCTGATTCTGCAAAAGAACTGCTTGAAGAAGTGATGACGTTAGGCAGTGACGAGCAGAAAAAAGAAGCGGATGAAATTTTGAAGTCGATAGGGTAATTGCAACTTGTTTTATGTGCGACTAAACTTACCGACTTTTCATTTCGAGGGTAAGTAGACCATGGGGCGAATTGCCTTAGGCGTTGAGTATGATGGGGCGGCCGTTTTTGGATGGCAACGCCAACGAGAAGTGCCCAGCGTACAGGAACATCTTGAAAAGGCACTGTCTATCGTTGCCAACACTACTATTGAAGTTCAGTGCGCTGGCCGCACTGATGCAGGTGTTCATGCAACAGGCCAAGTTGTACATTTTGATTGCGACATTGAGCGTCCGGCACGCGCCTGGACGTTAGGTGTTAACGCCAATCTTCCTGATTCTGTTGCCGTAACCTGGGTAAAAGAGGTTGATAGTGAGTTTCATGCTCGCTTTTCAGCCACGCACCGTCGCTACCGTTACGTGATTCATAATGACAGAATGCGCCCCGCTATTTTGCATAATGGAGTGACGCACGAACACCGTCACCTCGACGAAGCCAAAATGCACGAAGCAGCGCAAGCGCTTCTCGGCGAACAAGATTTTACCTCGTTTCGCGCATCGCTATGCCAAAGTAAAACCCCATTTCGTAACGTAACCGATGTGAGTGTTTATCGCTACGGGCGTTATGTTGTTCTTGATATCAAAGCCAATGCTTTTCTTCACCATATGGTGCGAAATATTACCGGTTCGCTATTAGATATTGGGGCAGGCGAGCAACCTGTTGAATGGATTGCCGAGTTACTTACGCTAAAAGATAGAAGCAAAGCGGCGGCCACAGCAAAACCAAATGGGCTGTATCTTGTCGATGTCACGTACCCTGAACACTTTAATTTGCCAACGCACGCGCTTGGTCCGTTGTTTTTGCCTGAATAATAGACAGCGCGCATAGGGTATGTGAGCCTGCGAACGCACGTCAGCGTTCGCATACCAACTTCTTAGACCAGTTTTGTTTTTTCCATTTTCCTGTATTGTGGTCTAATAGCGCGCTATATTAAGTGGTTATACTGTTATGTCGCGCTTTTTAATTGGCATTTCGGGCAGTAACTCAGACATTCATGCAGTACTGGTAATAAGGTCGAACTAAAAACACCGCCAGTGCGCTAAAAAACAAGGGATTCATTTTTCATGAGCTGGATTCAAAAAATTCTTCCGCGTACGCAAACATCGACGAAAGGCAACGTGCCTGAAGGTATATGGACAAAGTGTGGTTCTTGCCAGTCGGTGCTTTATAAAAGTGAATTAGAAAAACTACAAGAAGTATGTCCTAAATGTGATCATCACATGCGTATTACGGCTCGCCGACGCATTGACGCTTTTTTAGATGAAGGCGATCGCGTGGAATTAGGCGCAGAGCATGAACCTCAAGATATTCTGAAGTTTAAAGATTCTAAACGCTATAAAGACCGTATTGTTGCGGCGCAAAAATCGACGAATGAAAAAGACGCATTGGTTGTTATGCAAGGCAAGCTGAAAGGTATGCCTGTGGTGGTGGCGTGTTTCGAGTTTGCCTTTATGGGCGGGTCGATGGCATCAGTAGTGGGCGCGCGTTTTGTGGCGGCCGTTAATGCGTGTTTAGAACACAATATGCCGTTAATTTGCTTTTCAGCAAGCGGTGGCGCGCGTATGCAAGAAGCACTTATGTCGCTTATGCAAATGGCGAAAACCTCTGCAGCACTTGCGAAAATGAGCAAAAAAGGCCTGCCGTATATTTCGGTACTAACCGACCCTACGATGGGTGGTGTGTCGGCGAGCTTGGCCATGCTAGGTGATGTGAACGTTGCAGAGCCAAAAGCACTTATCGGTTTTGCCGGTCCGCGCGTAATTGAGCAAACCGTGCGTGAAAAGTTACCTGAAGGTTTTCAACGCAGTGAATTTCTGGTTGAAAAGGGCGCTATTGATATGATTGTTGACCGCAGAGATATGCGTGATAGATTACACGGCTTGTTAACCAAGCTGCATCATAAGAATAAGTGACTATAAAACATAATAACGAAAGTGGCCCTGAGCAACGTTCTCTGGGCCAATGGCTCGATTACCTTGAGTCTATTCACCCTACCTCTATCGACATGGGCCTGGACAGAGTAAACGCTGTTGCAGACAATATGTCTTTGCACCTCGACCATGCGCTCGTTATCACCGTTGCTGGCACAAACGGTAAAGGCACCACCTGTTGTTTTCTTGAGCAAGCGTTAATTGGCCAAGGCAAGTCGGTTGCTGTATATAGTTCTCCTCATTTATTGACGTATCGCGAGCGCGTTCGGTTAAACGGCGAACTGGCGCAAGAAAGTGCATTTTGTGACGCGTTTGAAGCGATTGAGCAAAGCCGTGGCGATATAAGCCTCACGTACTTTGAGTTCAGTACCCTAGCTGCGATAAAAATGATGCAAGAATGGCAGGTTGACGTCGCGATTTTAGAAGTTGGGTTAGGGGGGCGGCTTGATGCCACCAACATTATCGACCCAGACTTATCGGTTATCACGACTATCGATTTAGACCATCAAGATTGGCTGGGTAATACTCGTGAGAAAATAGCACGAGAGAAAGCCGGTATCTTGCGGGCCAACGGCAAAGCAGTTATTGGCGACCTTTATCCTCCTGCGTCGCTTTACGATGCTGCTAAAACACTGAACGCCAACGCAATATGGGCAACGCAAGATTTTCTATACGGCCAAGACAGTGACAATGGCACGTGGTCTTGGAAGGGGCGTCAGCATGCATTTTCAGCGCTGCCGACACCGAATATTCCGGTTCAGAACGCCTCTACAGCCTTGGCAGCACTTGAATGCATTGATATGCTCCCAGATAACGATGCCTTGGTAGATATACTTAAGCGTATTCAGATGCCTGGTCGCCAACAAAAAATCAGCGAATCGCCATTAGTGGTGGTTGATGTTGCGCATAACCCACAAGCAACGGCTGCCATGGCGGCATGGTTAGCACATTATGATGCAACCAAAATACGTGCGGTCGTTGGCATGTTAAAAGATAAATCGATTGTTGAAACCCTGTCTAATCTGTCATCATTACCTGCACAGTGGTATACCGCCACTACGCAAGGCCCGCGAGGCTGTGATGCTGCGGTGCTTAGTGATGCGCTGACACAGGTAGGGGTTGATGCTAACGCCATTGTTACATGCGACAGCGTGAGACAAGCTTATGCTAACGCACGTGAAGATTACAAAGACGGAGAACTCATTTTAGTTTTCGGTTCCTTTGTTACCGTTGCTGACGTACTGGAATAATTACAATATAAGTCCTTGTAGACAGGAGAGTAATGTGACATCGGCCTTAAAGAACAGACTAGTGGGCACCATAATTGTTGTGGCGCTAGCGGTCATTTTCTTACCCGACTTTTTAAATGGCAAGAAAGAAACTAATAAAGAACCTTTTGTTTCGGTTCCTACTCCGCCACAGAAAAAGCCAATAGTAGAGCCAGAGCCTTTCCCATCAGAGCGAGTCGCTAATGCGTCGCAGCGCCCTGTTGAGATCACCAACGACGTTGCGCTAGACGACGTGCCTGAAACTCGCACCATTGTTGAAGCAGAGGTGGCAGTAAACGACACCATCACTGAAGTAGACAAAGATGCCGATGACTTAGCGAATCAAACGGTGGTTGATGCGCCTGCCACCGCTGAAGATGACGCGGGATGGGTTATTCAACTAGGCAGCTTTAGGCATGAAAAAAATGTAAAAGGCCTATTATCCAAATTGGAAAAAGCAGGGTATCGTGCATTCAGCCGTCGTATTCAAACAAGCTCTGGGCCTTTGAATAAAGTATTTGTTGGCCCTGATCTCGATAAAAAGAAACTTGAAGCAGCACTGCCTCATTTAAAAGAGCTAACGGATTTGCGCGGTAAAGTGACAACGTTCAAGGTGGGGTAATGTTTACACATTGCACACCTACTAAACAATTACATACTGGTAATCTTTGAAGCTTCTGTTAGAATGCGCGCCATCTCGCCACAGGCATGTTGCTATAAAATGCTAAGCAACGACAACGCAATGAAGAGACGATGAACTGGGTAGACTTTTCCATACTGGGTATCATAGCGGTATCTACCTTAATAAGCCTCATAAGAGGGTTTGTTAAAGAAGCCATCTCACTGGTAGTTTGGTTTGCTGCTTTGTTTGTCGCCAGTAACTTCTATGCCGAGTTAGCCGTTTATTTTACGGCGATTGACGATACATATATAAAAAATGGTGCAGCAATAGCAGCCCTCTTTGTTACTACCCTCATTTTGGGCGGAATGCTTAATTTCGCTATTGGACAACTTGTCCAGATAAGCGGTCTCTCTGGTACAGATAGAGCCCTTGGAATTGTATTTGGTGCGCTTCGTGGTGTACTCATCGTAAGCGCCTTACTCTTTTTTATGGATACTTTCACCAGTGCTGCGTCGTCGCAGTGGTGGCAAACTTCGGTGTTGATCCCCGAGTTTGGTGTCATTATTGAGTGGTTTTTTACGTTTGTAAAAGACAGCTCCAGTTTCTTAACTCCCGCTTGAAATAGGTAACGCACATGTGTGGTATTGTCGGAATAGTTGGTAAAACGCCCGTAGCACAGTCACTTTATGATGGTTTGACGGTCATTCAACACCGTGGGCAGGATGCTGCTGGTATCATGACTATCGACCAGAATATGTTTAATCTGCGCAAAGCGAACGGTTTGGTTCGCGATGTTTTCCATACGCGTCATATGAAGCGTTTATCTGGAAATATGGGGATAGGGCACGTGCGCTATCCTACTGCAGGAACATCTAGCTCAGCTGAAGCCCAGCCGTTCTATGTCAATTCACCGTTTGGTATTGCTTTTGCGCACAACGGTAACCTGACGAATGCGCATGAACTTCAAGAAGAAGTCTTTAAGATTGCGCGCAGACATATTAATACAACGTCTGACTCAGAGTTATTGTTAAATATTCTCGCCCATGAGCTTCAACAAGTTGCAGGGTTAACGGTATCGCCGGACCATATTTTCGAAGTTGTGACTAAAGTGCACAAAAAGATCCGTGGTGCCTATGCCGTAGTGGCCGCAATTATCGGTCAAGGGATTGTCGCCTTTCGTGACCCACACGGTATTCGTCCGCTTGCGTTAGGTAAGCGTATGACCGAAATGGGTGAAGAGTGGATGGTTGCATCTGAAAGCGTGGCACTTGACGCTGTAGGCTTCCAGTTCATTCGCGATGTAGCCCCGGGTGAAGCGGTTTACATTACCGAAGACGGTGAATTGCATACCAAGCAGTGTGCAGAGAACCCAGTTACCTCACCGTGTATTTTTGAGTTTGTCTATTTCGCACGTCCAGATAGCTTTATTGACGGTATATCGGTTTATGCGTCGCGCGTGAACATGGGCCGTAAGTTGGGCGAAAAAATTAAGCGTGAATGGTCTGATTTAGATATTGATGTTGTCATTCCTATTCCGGAGACATCAATGGATGTGGCACTGCAAATTGCCAATACATTAGAACTACCTTACCGCCAAGGTTTCGTTAAAAACCGCTATATTGGTCGCACCTTTATTATGCCTGGTCAGACAATGCGTAAAAAGTCAGTGCGCAAGAAACTGAATGCAATATCGTCTGAGTTCAAAGGTAAGAGTGTACTGTTGGTTGATGACTCGATTGTACGCGGTACTACGTCAGGGCAAATCATCGAAATGGCCCGTGAATCGGGAGCCAAGAAAGTTTACTTTGCATCGGCTGCACCAGAGATTCGATTCCCGAATGTGTATGGTATCGATATGCCTTCTGCAAACGAGCTTATCGCTTACGGAAGAGAAATTGACCAGATTGCAGAGCTTATTCAAGCCGATGGCCTTATCTTCCAAGATATTTCTGACTTGGTTGAAGCGGTTCGTGAAGAAAATGACGCCATTCAACGTTTCGAAACGTCAGTATTCGATGGCAACTACATTACTGCTGATGTGAACCAGGAATACCTTGAGCGTATTGACCAGTCTCGCGGCGAGCAGTCACGCAATGCACCTGTGGTGCAAGCTGAGCTTACTAACTTAGATGTATATAATATGGATAACAACGATTAAGTTGTTAAGACATTAAACACTAAAAAAGCCGCTTATTAGCGGCTTTTTTTATAAAGAAAAAATGTGATTAATGCACAAACACCGGGCCACCCGATAAACCCCAAACCAGCACTGAGCCCGTCATTAATATAACCAGCAACACCAACCCGCACGTTACTACCGAGCTTGAGTAAATAAAGCCTTTGTCTTCATGCATGTGCATAAGAATAGGTACGCCCGAATACAAAAGGTAAACGGAATACGACACCCCGACCAACAGTGCTGTCATCAGCACCCATAGTTCGGGATAAAGCCCTGCAAATCCAACCATAAACAGCGGCGTTGCGGTATAAGCGGCCAGCTCTAAAGACTGGGTATAAGTGGGCGTGGCGTCGAACGCTTTTGCTAACTCGTGAACAAGCACGGCAAGCCCAACCACGCCAGCCACTAAGCCGAAATACATACCTATAGCCATGATAGTTGCGCTGCTTTCGCTGAGACGAATAACGTCGCCTGCGCCAATGCTCCAGCCGGTATGCGCACTTGAATAATAAGCAACGATAGAGGGGATAAGCGCGATGATCGCAATGTGACTTAACGCATAAAAATAGGTTTCATGTTTAGTATCAATATCCTGCCACTCTTCACGAGGGTGAGTATAAATACCGATGAGATGGTTTAAGATCATAGCCGTTCCGCCTTTTAACCTGCGTACTTATAATTATAGTCAGAAATTGAAATTCTTAATTTGTTAACAAAATGTTTACAAATTCAGTCTGCTACAGGAGCGAAGGCGCGTCAACGAAAATCTGTATAAAAATCGATCTTTATGGTTGTTTTTTAGGCTTTTTAGATTTTGTTGGGGAAAAGGGGCTTGGCAGCGCTATCTTGCGCTGCACGAAGAAAGAGGAGGGTAACGCTTATGCCGCTTCAGGTGTACCCGAGTGAAACCTAAATAACGCATCAGGGGTTTCAATTAAGGTCTTTTCTACTTCGCCAAAGTGCATAACACGCGTTTGAATATCGTCTTTCGATATTTCAGCAGCAAGGGTTAGGTAGTCTTCAAAGTGTCTCGCTTCAGAGCGCAGTAGTGAGATATAGAACGCGCCTAACTCGCTAGATACATAGGGCGCCAACTTCGCAAAACGCTCGCAAGAACGGGCTTCAATATAGGCACCACATATTAGCTTATCGACAAGCTTCTCTGGCTCGTAAGTGCGAACATGGCGAAGTAAACCGTTGGCGTATCGGCTAGAGGTTACCGATTTATAGTCAAAGCCCAGTGCATGCATAATTTCTAGCACTTGATAAAAATGATGAAGCTCTTCTTTAATTAGCATCACCATTTTATTTAGCATGTCTTTCTTAACGTCGTCTAATCCGTCTGTTTTAAAGATGCTTTTTGATAGATTTTTAGTGTTAAGAGATTGCCAGTCACCCTCATGACGATACGTAAATGCTTCGTAGGGTTCTAACCATCCTAACAGAATGTTACTGGTTTCTTTATCGGCAACATATCGACGTAAAAGGTACATGGCACTTTGCGCGGCTTTCAACTCGCAGATGAGATGATCGGTAAGTAGTATTCGCAAGTTTTCAGGTTTTTTAGCTTCGTCTAACCAGGCCTGTGGCGTTTCACAGTGCAAAAAGTTATTAACGGGTGACAGCAGGGCCGTCACTTCAGACATAGAAATACCAGACATGAATAATACTCTTGAATAAAACCGAACAACCTTGGGCGCCAAGGTTAGGAACACGCGTTACTAACGCCGTAAACGCTGCGTAAACCGTGCGTTTTCTTAGGGCGGCAATACTACCGAACGGGCTTGTTGCATACAAGTGGCAATAGCGCTTAAGTGCCAAGGCTAACGGTAGTTTAATAAACTAAGTAGGCGCTGTGGTCTCATAAGTGTTGCGGCATGCGGCTTACCATAGAATTAGGCGGTATAATTGCTTACACTCATAGTATGAATTATTTTGCCCACCTCTATTTTGCAAAACCGACTGTCCCGTCTCATATCGGAAACCTGCTGGGCGACTTTCGTAAAGGGGTAGAGGTTGCGAGTTTGTGCCCCGAAACAAAGCGCGCGCTTGATAATCATTACGTGGTAGACCGTTTCACCGACAGTCACGAGGATATCAAAGCAGCCAAAGCGTTATTCTCTGCCCATACCAAACGCTTTGCGCCAGTAGCTATCGATATGCTGTTTGACCATTTTTTAATACGTCACTGGTCGCTGTTTTCGTCAGTCAGTTTTCATACTCATTGCGAAAAAACGTATCAACGGCTTGAGGCAGGCTTACCGCTTATGCCCAACAGAATGTCAAAAACGGTGTCGCATATGGTTGAGCATGACTGGTTTAGCGACTACGCCAAGATAGACAGCATGCTAAATGCCATCGTGATGGTGACAAAACGAATAAAGTTTGAAAACCGCTTTGCAGACTGTGTGAACGATATTACGCGTCACCATGATGCGCTTAATCAATGCTTCTTGTCTTTTTTCCCACAACTTGTTGACCATATGAGAGTACATAGCTGCGAAAAATAAGCGTGTGCATGCTCAGAACCGTTTTTAGTCGACGGGCAGGGTAGCTTCATCGCGGTTTCTATTATTCGCTGCTAAAGAACAGCGTATAGTGAAATAGACGACAATTCATTGCGTATTGGCTACATTCAATACATACATAAAACGACAAAAAAGACGATGCCACTATGATAGCGAAAACAATAACCAAACCGCTGGCTTACCTTTCCATGCTAGTGATGTTCTTAACGGCAAGCATTGCTTATGCGAATGAGCATGGCAGGGCGATTGATATAGATGCTAGCGTGATCACCGAGCATGAAACGAAAATTTTAGGTAAGAGGGTAAAATACAAAGCAACAACAGGCACGCAACCGGTATGGAACGATAAAGGCGACGCGGTAGCGTCGTTGTTTTATACGTATTATCAACGCACTGATGTAAAAAATAATGCATCGCGCCCATTGATCATTTCATTCAACGGCGGCCCTGGTTCAGCCTCGGTATGGATGCACGTGGCTTACACCGGCCCTCGTATACTTAATATTGATGATGAAGGGTATCCAGTGCAGCCGTATGGTGTGCAGACTAACCCATATTCGGTATTAGATGTGGCTGATATTGTTTTTGTTAACCCTGTGAACACGGGCTACAGCCGTGTGCTTGAAGATAGCGAAGGCAACTTGCCCTCTAAAGAAAGCCAGAAGCAGATGTTTTTCGGCGTAAACGCCGACATAAAGTACCTGGCTGAATGGTTAAATACATTTGTTACCCGTCACAACCGCTGGCGCTCACCTAAGTATCTTATCGGCGAAAGCTATGGCACAACCCGTGTGTCAGGCCTTGCGCTTGAGCTTCAAAACAGCCAGTGGATGTATTTGAACGGGGTCATTTTGGTGTCGCCTACCGATATCGGTATTGAACGTGACGGCCCGGTAAAAGCGGCGAACCGCTTGCCTTACTTCGCCGCCGCAGCGTGGTATCACAACAAACTCGATGCTGAGTTACAGAATAAAGACCTTGAAGCGTTTCTGCCTGAGGTTGAAGACTTCACCATAAACGAGCTTATCCCAGCTCTTGCAAAAGGCGGCTTTGTTACCCCTGAAGAGAAACGTAGCGTACTTGCTAAAATGGCGCGTTATTCCGGGTTGTCTGAACAAGATATTGCGCAGAATAACCTTGATGTAAGCACCATGTTTTTTTGGAAAGCATTGCTTCGCGATGAAGGGAAAACATTAGGTAGATTGGACAGTCGGTATTTGGGTATAGACTTAAAACAGTCGGGTGACCGACCTGATTATTGGGCCGAATTAACCTCGTGGTTGCACTCGTTCACGCCGGCCATAAATTACTACCTTCGTGAAGAGTTAAACTACAAAACCGACATGAAATACAACATGTTTGGCCCTGTGCACCCGTGGGATAGAAGCAATAATAATACGGGGGAAAACCTACGGTTAGCAATGGCACAAAACCCGTATTTGAATGTAATGGTACAAGCGGGCTATTACGACGGTGCGACCAATTATTTTGATGCTAAATATACGATGTGGCAATTGGATAACAGCGGCAGAATGCGTGACCGCTTAAGCTTTAAAGGTTACAGAAGTGGGCATATGATGTATTTACGTCGTGATGACCTTAAGCAGTCAAACCAAGACCTTAGGGAATTCATTGAAGCCTCTTTGCCAGGTGAAGGTGTACCAGCCCAATATAAACGGTAGTACGCTTCTGCGAATAGGCGCATTGTTTAATACTTTGCGTTAATACAATAAAAAAGGTGCACGTAATCGTGCACCTTTTTTTATTGGTCATTTCTGGCTTTTACGGTGTTTAGCTATTCGTTGTTCCAGAGGTATCGGCTGCCTCGGAGGTGCCTGACACCTCTGCCCCTTCCGATGCTTCTTGTGGCGTTGGCACTGGCTGTGAACGCACAATACTGCTATTGCCCGTTAATAAATCTTCTAACGTACCATTTTCGCTATTTACTATTCCCACTTCTCTTAGCATAGCGTCAACCAATGGGGCGTTTGCGCGATAACCTAGCGCTGCCTGTGTTACTTGGTCGGCAAGCCCGCCGGTAGAGAGCGTTTGCCCAGTGCCCGATGGTGAGCCGGCTCCACTGCCATACCCTTGCAGAATTTTTATGCCTTCGATATTTTCAAGCGGCTTCACCGCTTGCGCCACCAACTCAGGTAATATCTTAAGCATGGCCAACGATTTTTGCAGGTCGATTTGCTCGTTTTTAAGCATGTTTTCAGCTTCATAAAGCGCTTGTTTACCCGCCGCTTCAACCGCTAATACTTTTTCATCAGCGTCTGCTTGCAGCATTTTGGCATCTGCCGTTGCTTTTGATTCAGTCAGTATCGCATCGGCGGTATTTTTCGCCGCATCGCGTTTCGCTTCTGCCTCAACGGTAATACTTACCGCTTCTCGTTCTGCTTCTTTGCGTGCATCAATAACTTCAATTTGTTTTTTACGCTCAGCTTCTGCCACCGAGCGGGCAGTTAATACCGCTTCTTCTTTTTCAACTTTTTGCTTTTCAGCCTCGGCAGCTTTGGCACGTGCGGCAGATTCTTCTTCTGACTTCGTGGCAACGGCTATTTGCTTAACTTGTTCTGACACCTCAACTTCTTGCTGTTGGCGAATACGCGCTTGTTCAAGAGCCTGACGTTTTGCTATTTCTTGCGTTTCTATTTCTCTCGACTTCTCAATTTCAGCCGCTTCAATAGCACGATTTTTAGCAATTTCCGCCTCACGCTCTTCACGTTCTTTCATTTCGCGTTGCTTAGCAATTTCCGCTTTTTGTTCTTGGCGTTTAAATGCCAGTACCTGCTCTTGGGTTAAGCGCGCTTCCTCTTCATCACGTTTAACATCAAGCGATTGCTTCTCTGCGGCTAAATTACGCTGTTCAATAAGAATACGGTTTTCTTGTTGAATATCGTTGGTTTCTTTCTTCTTTTCTTCAATGATTTTCGCTAAGCGAGCACGACCTTCAGCATCAAACGCATTGTTCTCATTAAAGAACTCTAAGTCGGTTTGGTCGAAGCCTGTTAAACTCACTGACTCAAGCTCTAAGCCGTTCTTTTCAAGGTCGTTTGCTACGCTTTGTTGCACTTTTTGCACGAAATCGGCGCGCTGTTCGTGCATTTCGGTCATGGTCATTTCGGCGGCTACGGCGCGCAATACGTCGACAAACTTAGACTCCATAAGCTTTTTGACTTCTTCTGCGCGAGTGGTTCGTGTGCCAAGCGTTTGGGCGGCCATCGAAATACCGTCTGAATTCGGTGCCACGCGAAGGTAGAAATCGGCTTTTACATCAACACGCATTCTATCTTTAGTGATCAGCGCGTCTTTTTGCGTTTTTTCCACTTCAATACGAAGGGTATTCATATTAACCGGAATAATTTCGTGCATAACTGGAAGAACAATCGCCCCTCCATCTTTTATGACTTTTTCTCCGCCTAACCCTGTTCTTACAAACGCGGTTTCTTTGGTTGCGCGTGTGTAAAGCTTGGCGAATATCAGGCCTATCGTTATGAGGGTAACAATGACAATACCGGCAAGAAACAATATCGACGGTAAATTTGCAGGTTGAATAGTATCCATACGTTTATATCTCTACTTATTGATAGCGAGTCGCTAACCAGCTGTGCTGGCCTTTCTTAACGAGAATAACGGACTCTCCTTGTTTGAACAGCGCGTTATCTTCGATGGGTTCAACCAACACATAGTGTGGCTGAGAAAAACTGTCTGTGAATTTGGCTTCAGCGGGGTTGCTTTTAGATGCATTTCCAATGGTAACCGTGGCGACTGCACCCACAAAATCGTCGTTGTTTTGGGCGCTAGTTTGAATGCTGGGCAGAACGGCTGCGATAACTGTAGCGGTTTTAGACGTTGTGAATAACGCCGAGGCGCTCGCAAAAGCGACCGACACAAAAACCGGTAAGGAGATATTCAGCAGGGTACCGGTTATCCCGTTTAATAAAAAACCAAGGGCACAAAACCAAGAAAGGAACACGATAAACCAAATTAAAAACGGGACTTTATTGATATTGAGCCAGCTGGCGAATTCAGACCCCATTAACCCGTCTGAATTAATATCGCCGGCATCATCGCTTAGACCAAGTAAACTAACGCCAAACATTATGCTAACGACTTCAAGCAAGCACACGAAAATTACGGCTGATAGCGCAATACTAAACCAAAAATTTGAAGGAGAGAGGAGAACATCAAACATTTTCACCGTCCATGATGCAGTTCATAACCGCTTATATTTATATCACAGGTAAAAATTTAAGCTAGTAAATACAGGTCAATGTTTCATCATTATCAGAATGGAAAACGCGCCATTGATGAGGGGGCTACTGTTCAAACGTTCTGTTTTGTAAATCGATGTCTTGTGGGGTAACTTTTAACACGCTGCCTTGGTCGTACCAATCACCTAACACAATACGAGTGGCGGGTTTATCGTTTGCCACCAATGCGTGTATATCTGGCCGGTGAGTATGGCCGTGGATCATGCGTTGCACATTGTGATGCTCAAGTGCATTAACCACTTCTTGTGGCGTTACGTCCATTATTTCAGGTTTAAGTGCCGCTTGATTTGCTTTGCTTTCAGCTCGGCCATTTTCAGCCACCCGACGCCGGTACCAAAGCGGTAACGCTAACATAAGCCTAGGCCACCACCACCCACGAGACTTCTTTCTAAACTTTTGATAAGCCACGTCTCGAGTGCATAACTCATCGCCGTGCGTCAATAGTGTAGGGGTGCCGTATAAATCAACGACAGTTTGTTCTTTTAGTAGCGTCATACCCGCTTTTTGTAGCCATTTTTCGCGTATGGCAAAGTCTCTGTTGCCGTGCATAAAATAGACAGGGCAATGCGTGCTGGCTGCCTTAAACGCATTGGCAATATCGGTGTTAAACGGCGTAACATTGTCGTCTCCAATCCATACTTCGAATAAATCGCCTAACACATAGAGCGCGTCTGCGCCTTTTGCTTCATGGTTTAAAAAGGTTTTTAAACATGACGTTATATCGGGGCGATCTGCACTTAAATGTAAATCTGCAATGAAGTAGGTATAAGACATAGTTGGCTTACTAAAAAGGTGGGAGAAGGGCGCTAGCGAGAAGCATAGCGCCGTAACAGTCTGTCGATTAAGCCATTACTGCTTTTTCGATGACAACTGATTCTACAGGAACATCTTGGTGGAAACCGTTGTTACCCGTCTGAACGGCTTTGATCTTATCAACCACGTCCATGCCTTCAACCACTTTACCAAACGCACAATATCCCCAGCCGTTTACTGACTCGCTAGTGTGATTAAGGAAGGTGTTGTCGCCAACGTTAATAAAGAACTGAGCAGTTGCTGAATGAGGGTCTTGGGTACGCGCCATTGCAATGGTGCCCACTTCGTTAGCAACGCCGTTATTTGCTTCATTTTCGATAGTTGCTTTGGTGTCTTTTTGGTCCATGTCAGGTGTGAAACCACCACCTTGAATCATAAAACCATTGATTACACGGTGAAATATCGTGTTGTCGTAAAAACCATCTTCAACGTAAGATACAAAGTTTGCCACTGTTTTTGGCGCCTTGTCTTCAAAAAGTTCTAACGTGATATCACCGAAATTCGTTGTTAATTTAACCTGCATAATGTGTCCTTTATGTATTCAAATGATTGTGCGCCAATGGTAGCGCAAAAGCAGAGATTGTGGAAATTATCCCTTGTTGTACGCATGGCTGCTAAAGTGGTTTACATCATGGCGAAATTAGCATGCAAAGGCTTACCATTTGCCAGCGGACAATGCTAAACTTTGCGGCCAAATTAATTCGAAGGAAAATACGATATGCTACATCTTTACAATACCCGAACCCGTGAAAAAGCGAAGTTTGTGCCGCTTGAAGAAGGGAAGGTGGGCTTGTATGTGTGTGGTATAACGGTTTACGACCTAAGTCATATGGGCCATGCCCGTACGTATTTGAGCTTCGATGTATTAGTGCGTTATCTTCGCCACCTTGGTTTAGACGTAAAGTACGTAAGAAATATTACTGATATTGACGACAAGATTATTGCGCGTGCTAATGAGAACGGTGAGAGTTTTGAAGCACTTACAGCGCGCACCATTGGCATGATGCACGAAGACTTTGCCGCTATTAATTTACTTGAGCCCGACGTTGAGCCAACCGTAAGTGGCCATATGGACGAGATTATTGCCATTATCGAACGTCTTATGGAAAAGGGCGTGGCGTATCAAGCAGCAAGCGGCGATGTACTGTTTGATGTCAGTAAATTCCCCGAGTACGGCAAACTTAGTAAGCAAGATTTAGAACAGCTTAACGCCGGTGCCCGTGTGGAAGTGGCCGCAGGTAAAGACGACCCGCTAGACTTTGTTTTGTGGAAGTCTACCAAACCGGGTGAGCCTGCATGGGCATCGCCATGGGGTGAGGGGCGTCCTGGTTGGCATATCGAATGTTCTGCCATGAACTACAAGCATCTAGGTGCACACTTTGATATTCACGGTGGTGGTTCAGACCTTATTTTTCCGCATCATGAGAATGAAGTTGCACAGTCATGCTGTGCGTACGATACCCAGTATGTAAACGTTTGGATGCATACCGGTATGGTACAAGTGAACGATGAAAAAATGTCGAAATCGCTTGGTAACTTTTTTACTCTACGTGAAGTGTTAAAAGAGCACGACTCAGAAACCTTACGTTTCTTTTTAATGTCGGCGCACTACCGCAGTCAGTTAAGCTACTCGCAAGATAACATTACTCAAGCGAAAGCGGCACTAGAGCGCTTGTATACCGCCCTGCGCGATGTGAAGGTTGATACCGACACTGCGCTTAGTTTTGGTGGTTACCAAGCGCGTTTTGAAGAAGCCATGAACGACGATTTAAATGTTCCAGAAGCGTTTGCTGTGTTGTTTGACGTAGCGCGCGAATTGAATCGCCAAAAGGACAATGCGGAGCAAGCCGGAAAGCTTGCCGCAGTGCTGAAGGGGCTTGGTGCCATTTTAGGTATGTTACAAACCGACCCTGATGAATACCTAAAAGGTGGCAGTGACGATGATGACGTGGCAGAGATTGAAGCGCTGATCAAGCAGCGTAACGATGCAAGAGCCGCTAAAGATTGGGCCGCTGCTGACCAAGCACGCGATGCGCTTACTGCTAAAGGCATTGTGCTAGAAGACGGTGCCGGCGGCACTACTTGGCGCCGCAACTAAGCCGATAAGCAAATACGGCAAGGTTTAAAATATTTATTAAAGCCTTACTCTTCGCGAAATATAAAAGCCTGCCCACGAGCAGGCTTTTTTGTGCATTACCGATGACAATTTTAGTCTGCGCGCCAAAAGTATCCTTAAGACAACCTTAAGTTTTGGGTGCTATAATATGAAAAAATGTAGTAAATCAGAGCACTATGCGAATACTTCTTGTTGAAGACGACAAGCCTTTATCTGACGCACTCTCTCGTTCACTTCGTGAAGCGAATCATGCCGTTGACTGCGTATTTTGCGGTAAAGATGCATTGAACGCGGTACTTGATGACCACATAGACCTCATCGTTCTTGATTTAGGGCTACCTGATATTGATGGGCTGGACGTGCTGAAATCTGTTCGCCAGACGCGCAAATCCATGCCTGTTATTATTTTAACCGCCAGAGATAAAACGACCGATAAAATACTAGGGTTAGATGCAGGGGCTGATGACTACCTCCCAAAGCCGTTTGAAATCGATGAGTTGCTTGCTCGATTAAGAGTCATTGAGCGTCGGCAGGGCACTGCAGCAACGTCGATTGTTGTCATTGGTAATGTGTCTCTTGATACGCAAACGTTGGAGCTTCGTGTAGGTGATGACATGGTAACCCTTCCACGGCGTGAACTGATGCTGTTAAAGGCCTTGATGGAGAATGCAGGTCGTATTCAGTCTAAGCAAAAGTTAGAGTCACGATTGTATGAGTGGGGTGAAGAAGTGGCCAGTAACACTATCGAAGTGCACATACACCATTTACGTAAAAAGTTACCCGAAAAATTTATAAAAACCATTCGTGGTGTTGGCTACTCCATCCCTCAGTCGGGAACGCAATAATTGCAGTCAATAAGACGCTTTCTTACTCTTATTCTGGTGAGTGCACTGATACTCATTATTTTTAATGCCGCTATCCACGGATACCGTTCGGCAATGTCGGTTTCAGCCGAACTTATGGATAACGAACTGAAAAGTGTCTTGTATGCGTTATCGTTAAGTGAAGGGCTGCCACCCAATAAACTCTCAAGCAATAATTTAGCGTTTCAAATATGGCGTGATAATACCTTAGTTTCTCATAGCGGTATTACCGAGAACCTGCCTGCATTAACTAAAGATAACGGTTTTTCTGACCGAAATTTTAACGGCCAGCGTTGGCGAGTTTATAAACAAACGGTAAATAGTGAGTTGATCATTATTGTGGCGCAGCCACTTAATAACCGTGTGTTACTGACCGAATCACTTACGGTTGCGGCCATCATGCCATTCATCTATGCAGTTCCCTTATTGGCACTGGTGATATTTTTAGTGGTAACGAAAGGGTTGTCCCCTTTAAAAACGCTCTCTACCAAATTAGCGGGGAGAAAAGGTAAAGATCTTTCTCCCGTGGCATTAGCGTCTACGCCTACTGAGTTGCAGCCTGTTATGGACACGCTAAATACTATGTTCAGCCGGTTGAACGATGCCTTTGAACGTGAGCAGCAATTTGCGTCTAATGCTGCACACGAATTACGCACGCCGCTAAGTGTGATGAAGATTAATTTGCATAACCTTGCAACGTCTATGGAAGGAGAACGCGAGGGACTAGACCGGATTCAAAAAGATGCAGATAGAATGATTCATGTTGTTAATCAAATACTGCTGTTAAGTCGCACAAGCCCTGAGCTTTTTAAAATGCAGCTTGGAAGGGTTGATGTTATTGCCGTTGCTCAGAAAGTTATTACCGATATCTACACTAAAATAGAAGAAAAGCAGCAAGAAATTAGCCTGCAAGGTGATGATGTTTTTCTAATGAGTACAGAATTCACTCTGTATACGCTTTTACAAAACTTGATAGCCAACGCCAGTTCTTACTCGCCCAATGAAGCCCTAATTCAGGTAGCGATTGCTAAACACGAGGGTAATATTGTTATTCAGGTAGACGACTCTGGGCCAGGAATAGCGCCAGAAGAGCGTGAAAATGTACTTAAACGTTTCTATCGCGACCAAAAAGAGGATAAACATAAATCTACTGGAAGTGGCTTGGGACTGGCAATAGTGGGGCAAGTGGTTACGATGCACAAAGGCACAGTGTCGTTAGGAACGTCACCTCTTGGCGGTTTGCGGGTTCAGGTAACGCTGCCACATTCGGATGATTTTGAATGACCCTTTTTTCGCGGCGCACATTTTTTTATTTCCTGTTGTTTTTAAATAGCTTCTTAGTAAGCCGTTCGTACGCTGCTTTGCCTGAGGTCGTTGTCGAAATACGGAATCACCTTTTTACGCCACAGACTGTGACAATCCCCGCACACAAAAAAGTGCGCCTTGTGTTTGTGAATTATGACAGTACGCCAGAAGAAATAGACAGCTTTGATCTGAACCGTGAAAAGGTGATTTTTGGAGAAAGTCGGGGCGTTATTTTTATTGGCCCACTGCCTGTTGGCGAATACGGTTTTTTTGGAGAGTATCACCCCAACTCAGCGGTGGGCAAAGTGATAGTGGTCGACCCATTGTCACCCAGTATTGACAGTGATATTAATAAAGCGAGCTTACCTAATGATTAACTCTGTCATTTTATTTATTCGTGACACCTTACCCATATTTCTTCTGGTAAGTTTACTGCTTAGTCAGTCAAAAGTTGGACTGTTTCCTTTATTAGTAGGCGTGTCGCTCGGTTTACTTGTTGCTTGTGGCCTGTACTTGAATCTTGCGGCCTTATCGATGCTCGCCGAGGGAGGGGGGCTTGAATTGATTAAGGCAGTAGTGCTTTTTGCGACATTTATCGTTTTGTGCATATTCATTAGTGATGCGATTGCCCACAGCAAACGAATATCACTTTGGGCCACGTTGGTAGTGGTGGGGATCACCATTACCAATGCCATCCATTTCCTTATTTACTCTATTGCTTATTGGTCTGTTGAACGCGCTGATACAAGCTTAATTATGGGCAGTATTATTGGGCTAGGTATTAGTTTAAGCGTAAGTGTATTACTTCACTCATTGGTGAACGCTATTCGCAGTACATACGTGAAATTGAGCGCCCTTTGCGTGTTTTGCGCAGGTCAATTTGCCGGTGCCACACTGCTGCTTGAACAAATCGATTATTTAGGTGTTACCGAAAGGCTGTGGGATGCTTCTGATTGGGTTGCTGATGACAGTGAATATGGCCATTTATTAAATGTACTATTTGGTTATGAGGCAACACCAAGCATAGCGTATATAAGTGTGTATTTATTGACGGTAAGTATGCCGTTTGCTTATGCCCTAATCGTTAGGAGTGTGGTTACTACGCGGCATGAAAAAGGGGCTTTATTATGAGTTCTGCGAGCACAAAGAATATGAAGTACTGGTTAGCATTGCTCTTTTTTGTTCTGCCATATGGGAACGCTGTCGCCGATAATTTTGTTGTGGATAAGGTGTATCACCCCTATGTACTGCCGTTTGAACGCGAGTTTGAATGGCGCCTTACCTCACGACAAAATGATGCTGGAAATTTGCTTATGCAGCGGGTGTCAGCAGGGCACGCGCTGTCGGAACGCTCAATTCTAGAGTTTTACGTGGTGGGCGGCAGAGATGAAAATAACGATTTCTCGGTTGCTTCCTACGAGCTTGAATTGCGCACGATGTTGACAGAGCAGGGGCAATATTGGGCAGACTGGGGGCTTTTATTTGAACTTGAAAAGCAAAACGATAAAAACGATTGGGAGCTAAAAGGCGGCATATTAACCGAAAAGGAGTTTGGCCGTTTCTCGCTTACCACTAATATAACGTTAGTCTATGAATGGGGTGAAACCATTGAAAACGAGTTCGAAGGCGAGTTTAAAATGAAGTATCGCTACCGGTGGATACCTGAAATTCAACCTGCTATCGAGCTATACGCGGCAGAAGATTTTATTGGCGTAGGGCCAGCCTTTATGGGCATTCGTCGGTTTGATGGCCAAAAACAACTTAAGTGGGAGTTGGGCTTCATCGCTGGGTTAAACGGTGATAATAAAGATCATACATTGCGTATGGTTTTAGAGTACGAGTTTTAATTATTTTTTAAAAGAAACAAAAAATGTGGCCTTCTTAAGGTTGGCTTAATTTTCACCGCGCATAATCGTACTTAACAGTTAACAGAGTAGTTGTTTATGTTAAGTACCGTACCATCAGAAACGCGCAATACAAACGCATTACACAGTAACCGCGCTTTTCCACGCGATGCGCTGCCCAACATTTTTGTTGGCGTGGGCGCTTCAATGCATCGCACCATGCTTCAGCAGCTCATCGCACAGGGTTTTTCTCGCGCATATAATGCGTCACTTCACTCATTCATGCCGGTATTGCTAGGCGCTGGTGGTAATAAGCCCTATGCCGCTTTAGGTGTAAGAAGCGCTTCTTCGCCCCTGTTTGTCGAAACCTATATGCCGGCGCCAGTAGAATCGATGTTGGCGCATACCAATATCGTGGTTAAGCGCTCTGAAATCGCCGAAATTGGTAATTTGTACAGCCGCCACGCTAGCTATACCCAACCTTTGTTACTTGCCACTGCCTTAGGTCTTCTTCAAGTTAACTATTCTGTCATGGTGTTTACTGCTACTGCGCAGTTACGTGCCTTAATGAACAACATAGGTCTTCCGCTAACGTATTTGTGCGAAGCATCAAAACATAGCTTGGGAAGCGCAACGGCCGAGTGGGGGTCGTATTACGACACTCAACCTCAGGTTGTTGCATTGCGTATCAGTGAAATTCCTCGGTTAATCACGCAGTCAGATACGGTGTCAAAAATGTTTGATTGCATGGAATCACGCTTGCCCGAAATTGCTACCACATTGAGGGCATACTTATGATGCTAGATGAAAGCGCCTATAAGCCCGATGACATCGCACTTACTTGGAATGGTGGAAATATGAGCTATCAAGCGCTTGCTAGCCGCGTAGAGCAAGTCTCGCAATGGATGTGTCAACGGGAAGAAAAACATATCGCGTTGCTCGCAGATAACAGTGCTGACTGGGTTATTTGTGATTTAGCGGCACGTGAAGCTGGTAAAGTGCTAACGCCTGTGCCGGTCTACTTTTCCGAGCAACAGCGCGCTCACCTATTTGACGAAGCTGGTATCGAGTTGGTTGTCACAGATAATAAGCAAACTAACGACAGCGTAAATAAGGTGGTATCGCCGTTTGAAACACTTCATGTATTTAAGGTTAACCCCTCTCGCAAACCATGTATTCCTGTGGGAACAGGAAAAATAACATTTACTTCGGGTTCAACAGGCCAGCCCAAGGGGGTATGTCTTTCCAATCTCTCGCAATACAAGGTGGCAAAAAATTTATCTAGCGCGGTTGGACTAAAAAAAGCTCGTCATTTATGCCTGCTTCCATTGCCTACTCTGCTAGAAAATATCGCCGGTGTATATACCCCCCTTTTGGTGGGAGGGACGGTGGTCTTACCCTCAAGCAACGAACTTGGGTTCACAGGTGCCGCGCTAAATAATCCAAGTGCCATGTTGTATGAAATTAGTCTTCATGAACCTGAAACACTGATCTTGGTGCCTGAACTATTATTGCTGTTGGTGTCAGCCTGCAGGAACGGTTGGGTACCTCCGTCTTCACTTACATTTATTGCGGTAGGGGGGGCACATGTAGCGCCTGCTCTACTTGAAAGTGCTAGTGAATTTGGGCTACCGGTGTACCAAGGGTATGGCCTTTCAGAAGCCGTATCGGTTAATACATTGAATTTACCTTCTCGTCAGCGCAACAGCAGTGTGGGAGTGTCGTTAGGACACAATCAATTGTCTGTTGAAGACGGTGAACTTGTCGTTAAAGGAAATATCTTTCTTGGCTATTTAAATCAACCTGACTCGTTCTATCCATCACAAGTAAATACTGGCGACGTGGTGTCGCAAGAGGGGACGTATTTTTACGTCCATGGCCGCAAGAAAAATATCATCATTACCAGCTTGGGAAGAAATATTTCACCAGAGTGGGTTGAGAGCGCCCTTACCGCTACAGGCTTCTTTCGATATGCACTACTTGTGGGGGAAGGGCAAAAAGCATGCAGTGCCATTTTGATCAAACGAGATCAAACGATAAGTGCCGAACAGGTCGAAAACGCTGTCGTACGCGTGAACGAAAACCTACCTGAATATGCGCGCATCACTAACTGGCACACCTTAGACACCCTGCCAGCCAATGCGTCTTTGCTTACCAATAATGGCAAGCTTCGTCGAACACACGCGCTTGCCCATTTTCAATCAATTATCAGCAACTTCAACCACTATTCGGTTGCGTAATTAAGGATATATCATGAATTTATTTGAAAGACTTGAAAACGAAACACAAAACGAACGTGCATATTTAACGTCATCGCCTATTATCCGCCGCTGCTTTGAAGGCAATATCTCGGTGGAAGACTACACGGCATTTTTGTCACAAGCTTATCATCACGTAAAGCATACTGTACCACTGCTAATGGCTACTGGTGCGGCACTGCCTGAAAGTAAAGAGTGGTTGCGTGAAGCAGTGGGTGAATACATTGAAGAAGAAATGGGTCACCAAGAGTGGATTTTAAATGACTTGGCAGCCTGCGGTGTAGACAAAGAAGAAATAAGACAAAGTGCGCCGGCAAGTGCAACCGACTTAATGGTATCTTATGCGTATGATGCAATTCGCCGTAAAAACCCATTATGCTTTTTTGGTATGGTGTTTGTGTTAGAGGGCACCAGTATTGCACTCGCCGATAACGCAGCGGCTTCAATTCAGAATGTATTAGGGCTTCCAAAAGCGGCATTTAGCTATTTGCGATCACATGGCTCGCTTGATCAAGAACACATTGTTTTCTTCAAAGATTTGATGAATAAAATTGATGACAAAGCTGAACAAGACTTGATTATTCACTCAGCCAAAATGTTCTTTCAGCTGTATGCGAATATATTTAGAACGTTGCAGCGTGACGCGTTACTTACGGAGGCGGCATGATGCGTATGGCTTTTAAGAAACAGGTGTGCCTGTTAACAGGGGCGTCGGGCGGAATAGGAGAAGCCATAGCAACGCAGCTTGCAAACCTTGGGGTTTCGCTTATTTTAACAGGGCGCAATGTTAATAAGCTGGGTGATATCGTTGAATCGTTACCTGGCCAGCATTCGGTGGTGTGTGCCGATCTTACCCAATCTGAAGATATGGATAGAGTGGTAGCATTGTGCCGAGACAAGTCGGTTACGATGCTAATCAATAATGCGGGTGTTACTGAAACAGGTTCAATTACTGCATCATCGCTAGATGAGACTAATGCGTTACTGATGACCAATTTAACCGTGCCCATTACCTTAACACAACGGCTTATTCCTATATTGCAACGGTCCAGTGAAGCGCATGTTGTCAATGTAGGCTCCACATTTGGTAGTATCGGCTTTGCTTATCACTCGCTATATTGCGCGTCAAAATTTGGCCTTCGAGGCTTCACTGAATCGCTAATGCGAGAATATGCCGGTACTGAGCTCAGGTTTCATTATTTTGCGCCTAGAGCAACGAACACGGCGATAAACTCTGCACAAGCGGTGTCTATGAATAACGCATTGGGAAACGCCGTAGACGATGTTAATGAAGTGGCGGCACAACTGGTCGATATGCTTAATAAAAAACAGCCGCGACGTTTTATTGGGTTCCCAGAAAAGCTATTTGTGAAAATTAACGGTGCATTCCCTGCCATTGTGGATATGGCCCTTAAAAAGCAACTACCTACCATTCAGCGATACATGAAAACGCAGAGCGAGGAAACATTATCATGAAGCGATTAACCATGAGCGTAGCATCACTGTTATTCCTTTTTTCGGTTGTTGCACATGCCGATGAAGGGCTATTGCCTATTCAGCATAAATGGGCAGAGATAAACTACTCTGAGGCCGATAGCGAACAAAAGGTAGAGGCGTTGCTTGCGCTTGCCTCTGACGTTGAAAACCGCATAAAAGCACACCCACAACGTGCAAATGAATACACGTGGTTAGGTATTATTCAGTCTACCACTGCCGGTGTTAAAGGCGGCATTGGTGCCTTGAAGTATGCCAAAGCGGCTAAGAAAAGCTTTGAAAAGGCGATGAGTATTGATGAATCTGCTTTACAGGGCTCGGCGATGGTAAGTTTGGGGGTGTTGTATCATAAAGTACCGGGCTGGCCGATAGGGTTTGGAAGCGATAAAAAAGCAAAGGCCTTAATGACTCAAGGGCTGGCGTTAAATGCTGACGGTATTGACCCAAACTTCTTTTATGCTGAGTTTTTGTTTGACGAAGGGGAGTACAAACAAGCGATGGTGTATCTTGAGCGGGCTGAAGCCGCGCTGCCACGACCAGACAGACCGCTAGCAGACAAAGGGCGTAAAGCTGAAATCCAACAGCTAAAAGGCAAATTGCTCGCGAAGCTTAATTAGTCATCGCAAGCAAATTACTTTGCCCACACCCTGCAGCGCTTAAACACGGTGCGGGGTGTTATTTAATGTCTAGCAATTCAACATCAAAAATTAATAACGAGCCTGGTGCAATTTGGCCCGCCGCGCTGTCTCCATATGCCAAGTGCGACGGAATGAAAAAGCGAAATTTATCACCCTCTACCATAAGCTGAACACCTTCTGTCCAGCCAGCAATCACTCGGTTCAATGGAAAGCTAATAGGCTCGCCCCTATCTACTGAGCTATCAAAAACAGTGCCGTTAAGCAGGGTGCCATGGTAGTGCACCTTAACGGTCGATGATGCAGTAGGGTGTTGCGTGCCCTGTCCTTGTTGTAACACAGTATATTGCAAGCCTGATGGCGTTTCATTTACATCAGGGTTGGCTTTATTTTCAGTAAGAAAAGCGTTACCCGCTTCACTGTTTTCCGCCGCAATCTTTTTGTTCGTTGCGCTTCGGGTAAACAGAAATATGGCTAAGCCAATGATGACGGCAAAAATAATAAATTTCATTGTATTCACTCATTTATTTAGGTTTTTAGGCAGTGTATCACTCGATGTTTATAACGCGTATTTTTTCTTAAACCCATTGTTTTTAGTCGGATTTCGCTCAGTTCACGTTACCGCCTCTGTGTGGCGATTGAAAATTCATCAACGTGCAGCCCAAAGCGACTTTGCGTTCCCAATACGCTCAATTTCCCTCTGTCAGGTAATCGATTTAGCTCTTCTTTGGTCAAACACAAATCGATATCCTCTAGTTCCCTCGTCTCTATGATCTTTATGCGATGTCGGCAGTGTTTTCTGCCATTTCTTTTTTTATAGTCCATATCAACGCGCACATTCTGTTGCTCTGCTAACTTATGCAATCCAAACGGCAATGTCTTATCGACAAATATCCAGCTAAGCATCAAAAACAACAAAGGCATGACGATGAGGGAAAGTTTGCCGCGCCAATCGAGGGTAAGCCGTTTCGAAAACTTTTCATCTAGGGTCAGGCATGTAAACCATAGCACTATAAGCGAAATAGACAGTAACCCAAATAAGCCCACCGAATTACTCGACCAGCGTTTTGCTACCATAAAGTCACAAAACATACCTACGAGCCCCAAGATCAACATCGCAAAAAACAAGATCATAATTACACGTGTAGCGACATGTTGTTCTGACCATTTAAGCGGGGGAATCACCGCGTTTCTCTCCTCGTCATCACGAGGCTGTTGAGGTTTCGTTTTTAGCTTTTCAGACAGTGCCATGTTTGCGGCATCAAAGCGTTCAGGAAATTGTGCCTTGTCGATATGAGCAATCACATCTTTAAGTTCTTCAATGGTGTACTGCGAATAATCAGGAGAGTTATTGTGGTTGTTTTGCATATCCAAATCCTTGGCGTATTCGTCTTCTTTGTGGCTTTTATTTATAGCGTATTGTCTGGTGGGGGAGGTACGCTCGCTTCCTTTTCCATTAATTGCGATTTCCAGCGCTGTTGCGATACATGGGCCTTTACCAGCTCTAAGCATTCATTCACAACGCTTAGTACTTCTTGGTCCAGTGCGTCGGCTGCCGAGGTGTAATCGTGTAGCCCCACCGATACAAAGTGATCGATACGCTCAGCATCTAAGTCGCTTAGCAGGTTAACCAGTGACATTGTCACAATATCCGTTACCGATTCTTCCAGCGTATTTTCAATCGTTTTACCAATAATAGGTAGGTAATTTAGGGTAGACACTTGGGCATTACTGCGGACCGCTTTCCCCACGCTTTTTCGCACGTGTTCACGAATAGCTTGGCCGTGCTCTTCGCTTGTAATGGACTTGCCAAGGTGATTAACGACCCCTGCTAGCCATTGCGTTATCACTGGGCGTCTGGGAGCGAGTACCTGTGCGGTAATATCATCAAGTAAGGGCGAGCCTGCGGCGATATCCTTTTGTGCGTCGCTTAACACCTTCACCACTATTCTGTCGCTGAGCTCTTCAACAAAAACGTCGTAGTAAAAGGCTAAAAACCGAAAAATAGCGGTTTGGTTTAAGTCGATTATTTCATACTTGTGAAGGCGATGAAGAATAGAGAATATGCGTAAAAAGCGGAAAAGGCGCGTGGCACCTAGAGGGATAAGGCCAACAATATCGTACCAATGTAAAAACGGGAAAAAGTACCAACGAAGGTGCTCTTTGCGAACTATTGCTATTATCCAACGAAAACAAAATTCAGTTAAGAAAATAGCAATAAAGACTAAATCTACAAAAAGAAAGTTGTTATGAATGGGGTTGTAAGCATTTACAAAAGTGGGGAAGTAGTCGCCTAGCACACCATAAATAGCGTCGCTTTCGTAAAGAGAATCAAAAATAAGCCATGCTAGGTTAATAAGCAGCACCCCTAGCATGACTAAGTCTAAAACTAACCAGGGCGTTTCGTGGCTGTTACGTAAGTTATCCCGGTTAATCTTAAACATGCTTTTATCCTGATACGTCTAAACGCGTTACGTCAACGTGCAACCGAAGTTTTTGGCCTGGCTGCAGGTAACGTTTGGCATTTAAGTTATTCCATTTACTAATGTCGCGAACACGAACATTGAATTTATTTGCAATTCTAGACAGTGAGTCACCGTTTCTTACGGTGTAAGTCACTTTCTTAACTATACCGCTGCTAGCTTTTTGGGTAGAGGTTGATGGCTTCCAAATCACCAAGTCTTTCCCTAAACGCAGCGTGTCGCCAGGCGCCATGCCGTTCCATTTAGCCAGCTGCTTGGTACCTACTTTGTATTTGCGCGCAATGTCCCATAACGTATCACCTGACTTTACCGTGTGCATTATTTTTTGCGACGATGTTTTCTTGTTTTGAATGCGAGCTAAGCGTTGGTCTTGTGATAACGCATAATCGTCTAGGGCCTTTAATGCCACAGGTACCATCACGTGTTGACCAACGCGGATCATATTTGAGTCTAACTCATTTACCTGTTTAATAACGCCAACTGTGGTGTGATATTGGTTCGCCAATTTAATTAAGCTATCACCTGATTTCACTTTGTGACGTACCCAATTCAACCGGTCTGTTCTATCTACTTTGGCAAGTTCGCTTATAAAGACGTCGGCTTTATCAATGGGTAGCAGCAATCGGTGTGGGCCGTCAGGTGAGGTTGCCCAACGATTAAAGCCTGGGTTAAGTGCGTGCAAGCCCTTTAGCGTCATTCCTGCCAATTCAGCCGCGAAGGCGAGGTCTACCTGAGAGCCAATATCAACCGCTTTTACCACCGCCACGTTTTCCACCTCAGGCCACGAATACGCATAGGTGTCTTTGTGCTTTAGAATATCGGCAAGTGCAAGCAATTTTGGTACATAGGCACGGGTTTCACGAGGCAGCGCTAAATTCCAAAAATCAGTTTTCTTACCTGCCCGTTTATTTTTTCGAATGGCTTTTGATACTCGCCCTTCACCGCTATTGTAAGCCGCTAGCGCATGAAGCCAGTTACCATCGAACATGTTAACGAGGTAAGTGAGGTAGTCCAAAGCGCCTTGTGTTGATGCGACGACGTCACGTCTTCCGTCGTACCACCATGTTTGATCCATACCGAAGCGCTTGCCGGTGCCCGGGATAAACTGCCACATACCGGCTGCGCGGCCATGTGAATAGGCAAAGGGGTCGAACGCACTTTCTACAATGGGCAGCAATGCCAGTTCCATTGGCATGTCACGTTTTTCAATTTCGTCAACGATATAATAAAGAAAAGGTTTTGCGCGTTTTACAACCCGAGCCATGTACTCAGGGTGCTTTAAATACCAGTTTCGCTGAACGGTCACACGATTATCGTCAGGTACCGTAAACTGAAAACCGTTACTTACACGCTGCCACACGTCGGTTATTTCGGCTTCTACTTCAATTTTTTCTGGCGCGGGCAATGTTTCCGCTTCTTCAAGCACATCATCGTTAGGATGCAGAACTTCGATTACACCGTCCTGTGCAATGTCACACGCGTGTTGTTCGGATTGTGTTTCATGGGTTTGTTCACACTCCTCGATACCTGGCTGGTTTACTGTATCGTCAACAACCTGCTGCCCAGTTAACTGGCAGCCACTAAGCCCTAGCACCAACACGAATGGCGATAATAAAAACAACTTCAACTGCATTATGAAGAGACCTCTTGGTGCAACTGCAAACCACACATTGTACGCAAAACGGTGTGATGTTGCATTAAAACTCATCTTTGTAACGACGAACCGCGGCGAAAACGGCGGCATCATCGCTAAGACTGCTATTTGAGAACGTTTCGGCTGCTTTTTTCACAGAAAGTTCATGTGAGCGAAGAAAAGGGTTAATGTTTTTCTCTTTTTCAAGGGTTGAAGGTAGCGTTGGCAGGTTGTCATGTCGCTGTTGCTCTACCCACGCTTCATACTGTGTTAACGCCTTGTTATCGGGCTCAATGGCGCGGGCAAAGGCGACGTTAGCTTTGGTATACTCGTGAGTGCAATACACTAAGGTGTCATTAGGTAAGCGTTTAAGCTTATTCAATGAGTGCAGCATTTGTTCAGGCGAGCCTTCAAACAAGCGTCCACACCCAGCTGAAAAGAGTGTATCACCGCAAAACAATACGCCATGACCGAAAAAAGCGATGTGGTCTAGGGTATGTCCTGGCACTTCCATCACTTGAAGTTGCATATCAAAAATCGGGAGGCTGACAGTATCACCTTGCGATACTGATTTGGTAATGCCTCTAATGTGATTGCCTCTAGGCCCGATAATTGGAAGCTGCGGTGCTATGGCGGCTAACTTTGCAATGCCGCCAGTGTGATCGCGGTGGTGATGGGTAATAAGAATAGCAGCGAGCGTTAACCCATGTTGCTTGAGGTGGGCAAGCACCGGTTCGGCGTCACCAGGGTCGACGACAACCGCATGCGTGGAATTGTGTATACACCAAATATAATTATCGGTGAACGCGCGAATAGGCGTGATGGCAATGCCGTTTGGAAGCGTGGTTGATGTCATGGTGCACCTATTTGTTTAAGACTATTTGTCAGCTACTATAAGAACTTGTTGTAAACAGAGCAACCTTGGGGCAGTCTGCTTAACCATGAGATCTGCATTTCGACCTAAATCGCCACGCTATCCGCAATCATGGGATGATTTCCCCGCGGGGGCGCACATTCGTGACACAATATCTGAGGTGTGCGAAGAATATGCACAACGTATTTTCGGCTATCACTTTGTTAAGTTAGGCAGCTTGAGTGCCAGTATTCCGCTTAATCAAAGCCCTATTCGTAACATTATCACGCAAGCGCCACACCAAGTAGCTAATGGCATGCAACAGGCAAACAGCAATGAGTGTGGGGCAGTTGGAAGTCACGGGAATGCAAATGCCCCCTCTAGACACCTGACAACGCCGCAAGTCATTGGACAGTCACACGTGCTTCCGTATTCTGAAAATAGTATCGACGGTTTTTTACTTGCCAATGAATTAGACTTTGCACAAGACCCTCACGAAATATTACGAGAAGTAGACCGCGTTGTTACCCAAAGTGGTTATGTGATAATAAGCGGCTTTAACCCGCTCAGCTTGGCGGGGATAGGAAAGTTTTTACCTGTTAAACGAAATAACATTTTGCACGACGCTCGCTTTTTTACGTCTTATCGCATAAAAGATTGGCTTCAATTATTGGGCTTTGAAATTGTAGAGCAGCGCCAAGTGATGTTCTCGACGCTTTTCTTTCAACCCAAAAGTAACTATGCGCTTACCATGCAGCGTTATTTGTCTGAATACTTACCTTGGTGTAGTGCGGTGTACGTGATCCTTGCGCGAAAACGAGAAATCCCGATGACAACCATTAGCCTAAAGCGCAAAGCAAAACCGCAGTTTGCGCCAATGGGGGCGAGCGCAAGAACGCCATCACTCCGGCAGCGTTAATGGTAACGTTATTTATAAACAGGCAATAAAAAGCCGCGTATAAAACGCGGCTTTCGAGTACATAAATCGAAGTAAGCTTACGGGTTATTTTACTCGCATGCCTGGCTTCGCACCTTCATGAGGTTCAAGAATATAAAGCTCGTCGCCACCTGGGCCTGCCGCTAACACCATGCCTTCGCTTAAACCAAAGCGCATTTTACGAGGGGCGAGGTTTGCCACCATAACAGTGTGCTTGCCAATAAGCGCTTCAGGCGAATAGGCCGACTTGATACCGGCGAACACTTGCTTGGTTTCACCACCAAGGTCAAGTTCTAAACGAAGAAGTTTATCTGCTTTTTCCACATGCTCGGCATTGGCAATACGTGCAATGCGTAAATCGACTTTGGCGAAATCTTCAAACGATATGGTGTCGCTGATAGGGTCTTTTGCAAGTGGGCTGTCGGGGTCGATAGCCGGTGCCTGTGGTGCTAGGCTTTCTTTTGAATCTTCAATCATGGCGTCTACTTTTTCCATTTCTACACGCTGCATCATAGGCTTAAACTTATTAATAGCGTGGCCTTTCAATAAGGTTTGCAGTGAATTCCAGTTAAACTCGTCGTTTAAGAAGGCTTCTGCTTTTTCCGCTAACACCGGCAATACTGGCTTCAAGTAAATCACCAATAAGCGGAACATGTTAATACCCAATGAACACACATCGTGGGTAAACTGTTGCTTGCTGTCGTCTTTAATCGTTACCCAAGGCGCGTTGTTATCAATGAACTGATTGGCCTTGTCGGCCAACGCCATAATTTCGCGCACGGCTTGATGATACTTACGTTTTTCGAACAGTGCGGCAATGGTGTCTGATGCGTCTTGGAACTCAGCAATAAGCGCAGGTTCGATAACATTGTCAGACAATTTACCGTCAAAACGTTTGGTAATAAAACTGGCACAGCGGCTAGCAATATTGACTACTTTACCTACTAGATCAGAATTTACCTTCTGTGCAAAGTCGGTGAAGTTAAGGTCGATGTCGGTAACACCGTCGCCTAGCTTAGACGCAAAGTAGTAACGTAAATATTCTGGATTCAGGTGGTCTAAATAGGTGCGGCCTTTAATAAAGGTACCGCGAGACTTAGACATTTTTGCACCATTAACGGTAACAAAACCATGAATATTAACGCCTGTTGGCTTACGGTAACCCGCACCTTCTAGCATGGCAGGCCAAAACAGGCAGTGAAAATACGTAATGTCTTTACCAATAAAGTGGTAAAGCTCGGCATCTGAATCAGCTTTCCAGAAATCGTCAAACTCAAGGCTGTTTTGGTCGCAGAAGTTTTTGAAGCTAGCCATGTAGCCTACTGGCGCGTCTACCCATACATAAAAGAATTTATTTGGGGCACCTGGAATTTCAAAACCAAAATAAGGGGCGTCGCGGCTGATATCCCACTGCTGAAGGCCTTCGGTGAACCATTCTTGCAGTTTATTCGCCATTTCTTCTTGTAGCGCACCAGAGCGAATCCACGTTTTCAACATGTCTTCAAACTTAGGTAGGTCAAAGAAAAAGTGTTCAGACTCTTTAAGTACTGGCGTTGCGCCCGACACCACACTGCGTGGGTTCTTAACTTCTGTTGGGCTGTATGTTGCACCGCACACATCGCAGCTATCGCCGTTTTGGTCTTCTGCACCACAGCTTGGGCATGTCCCTTTTACGAAACGGTCAGGTAAGAACATTTCTTTTTCAGGGTCGAACAACTGGTTAATAGTGCGTTTGCTAATGTAACCTGCGTTATCAAGGCGAGTATAAATTTCTTCGCACAACGCCTTGTTTTCTGGAGAATGGGTTACATAGTAGTTGTCGTAATTAACGTGAAAATCAAGCAGATCCTGATGATGTTCAGCACGCGTTCTTGCCACCATTTCTTCCGGGGTAATGCCAAGTTCCTGCGCTTTCAGCATGACTGGCGTACCGTGTGCATCGTCTGCACAAACACTGTAACATTCGTTTCCGCGTAGGCGCTGAAAACGTGTCCAGATGTCGGTTTGAATGTGTTCAAGCAGGTGGCCTAAATGAATAGAGCCGTTTGCATAAGGCAACGCGCTGGTTACCAGAATTCTACGTTTTTCTGACATAATGACGTTAATGATTCTTTGCGTTTCAAAATGGTTGCAAATACTAGCGGAAAACCGCGTTTTTTGCATTACGTAATTCACACAAATCTTTAGGTAGTAGGGCAATTTATGTTCTTTTCTCGCAAAGCCGAACCAGTATCCCAAAAGGTTGCTGCTATTTTAGCCAGCTATTTCAGTCTTGATGTGACAGACACCTTACCCTGGTGCACAGTTTCTGATAGCGACAACGTTGAAAGCATTACCGTAACCTTACCGTTTTGTATGGACACTCAATTACCGACATTACACGCGTATGTTATTGAACAAATGAAAGGTAAGGTGCAGCACGAACACCTTGCCTTCACACAGCGCATTGAAGTAGGCGAAACCGCCAACGCACCGGTTACTAATATTAAAAATATTATTGCTGTGGCGTCGGGCAAAGGTGGGGTGGGGAAAAGCACTACCAGTATTAATCTTGCGTATGCGCTTATGCAAGAGGGCGCAAAAGTAGGGGTGTTAGATGCAGACATTTATGGGCCTTCTATTCCCATTATGCTCGGCAACCCAGAAGCACACCCGCACAGTGACGATAATAAGCATATGCAGCCTCTGTCTTCACACGGCATTGTGGCTAACTCTATTGGCTATTTGGTACCACAAGATGATGCTGCAGTATGGCGAGGGCCAATTGCCAGTCGTGCACTTAAACAATTGCTAGACGAAACGCTGTGGCCCGTACTCGATTATTTGATTGTTGATATGCCACCGGGAACCGGAGACATTCAGCTGACAATGGCGCAGCAAGTGCCCCTTACCGCGTCGGTCGTGGTTACCACACCACAAGACTTAGCGTTAGCTGATGCGCAGAAAGGCATTTCTATGTTTGAAAAAGTCAATGTGCCGGTGCTTGGCCTTATTGAAAACATGAGTTATTACCAGTGCCGGGCATGCGGTACTAAAGATTATATTTTCTCGAAAGATGGGGGAGAGGCATTGGCAGAACGTCATGGTTTACCTCTGTTAGGCCAACTTCCTTTGGATATAGGCATTCGTGAGCATGCTGATGCGGGTACACCGTTGCTTGTTTCATCGCCAGATTCACCGCTAGCCACCTGCTATCGTGAGGCGGCACGAGCATTATCGATGCAGCTTGCACTCACGGTGCCCAATGCCAAGCATGGCGCATCGCATATAAAAGGTGACCAAATAGGGTTTGTAGAGAAATAAACGCTGGAAAAAGCAAGATTAACCACGCAAACATGCTGTTGTGCAGTTGATTGGCAGTAACATCAACCGCATAATAGCGGCCTAATGAATTAAGGAATACCACCATGCGCTTGTGCGACCGCGATATTTATCAATATTTACAAGATGGCAAAATAGCTATCGACCCTAGGCCAGATTATGACCAAATAAGTGGTGTAACGGTAGATATTCGTTTAGGCAATAAATTTCGCGTGTTTGAAGATCATCAAGCCCCTTTTATTGATTTAAGCGGCCCTAAAGCGCAGGTACAAGAAGCGCTTGACCACGTTATGAGTGACGAAATTGAACTTGAGGATGGCAAAGCGTTTTTTCTTCATCCGAAAGAATTAGCACTGGCGGTAACGCTTGAGTCGGTTACGTTACCCGATAACATAGTGGGGTGGTTAGACGGTCGTTCTTCGCTTGCTCGACTGGGGCTGATGGTGCACGTAACGGCCCACAGAATCGACCCGGGTTGGTCTGGCAACATCGTGCTTGAGTTTTATAACAGCGGAAAGTTGCCTTTAGCGCTTCGCCCAGGAATGAAGATTGGCGCGATTAGCTTTGAAGTACTCTCCAATCCCGCAGAAAAGCCTTACAACGCCCGCGTTGATGCTAAATACAAAGGCCAGGACGGGGCGATAGCCAGTAGAATTTCCTCAGATGATGAAGATAAATAAAACATAAACGTTTCAATAGGATGATTTACGGCGTTATTACTGATAAAAGTATATAGGTGAATAGACAGACACCATTAAACGCCTAAGGTCATCCATGCCAATTACTCCAAACAGCCCTGCGCCCAAAAGCAATACGCCAGTTAAGAAAAATAGCATTATCGCGGGGGCGTTTATTGCCTCTGTGTTAACCGCGCTTGGGCTGTTTTGGCTTGGACAGCCTGATGACATTGCCTATACCGCTGCAATTACGCTGTTTGTCGCCACCTTATGGGTAACAGAAGCCTTACCCATTCCCGCTACGTCTATTATCCCTTTTGCGTTATTTCCAATGTTCGGTGTGCTGTCACATAGTGAAGCAGCTTCCTCTTTAGGTAGTCATGTTATTGTTTTACTGATGGCGGCATTCATGTTGTCGAAGGCGCTTGAACGCGCGAATTTACATAAGCGTTTTGCTATTTATATGCTGAGGGTAACGGGCTCGGGTAGCCCACTGAAAGTTATTTTAGGCTTTATGCTAACCACCGCCGTGCTTAGCATGTGGATAAGCAATACCGCTACCATACTGATGATGTTACCTATGGCTATTGCCATTATAAATGCGCTAGACAACCCGCGTTTTGGCGTAGCCCTTATTTTAGGCATTGCCTATGCCGCCAGTTTAGGTGGGGTAGGTACACCCATTGGTACACCGCCAAATATTATTTTTATGAGTGTTTATGAAGAAACCCAAGGGGTTGAATACAGCTTCATTGAATGGATGAAAACGGGTGTACCTATTGTTATCGTGGCGATTCCGATAATGGCGCTGTGGTTAGCCAGGGGGATAGACAAGGTTGGCGATATTGATTTGCCAGCGCCGGGGGCATGGACAGATGCCGAGAAGCGCGTATTGGCTATTTTTGGCACGGTTGCAATGGCATGGATATTCAGACCATTTTGGACAACATGGATTGGCGTTACCACCATAAGTGACAGCACCATTGCGGTAGCGGGTGTAGTGGCCATGTTCTTGGTTGACAGCGGGAACGACAAGGGCGTTACCGACAAAAAAGGCAATAACGACAAGCTTCTCGATTGGAAAACCGCAAACGATATCCCTTGGGGGATGTTGCTATTATTCGCTGGTGGCATTTGTATTGCCAAAGCGTTTATGGCGTCTGGCCTTAGTGTGTTAATGGGAACCTGGCTGACAGGCCT
Source organism: Alteromonas algae (assembly GCF_049117195.1). GTDB lineage: Bacteria > Pseudomonadota > Gammaproteobacteria > Enterobacterales > Alteromonadaceae > Alteromonas. The sequence continues at coordinate 2,420,352 of NZ_CP185260.1, read as the reverse complement.
CTCAGCATTGCCTATATTGCTGTTGGTATTATGCATTTGTTTATTTGTAACGTTTCTTACTGAAATAACCAGTAATACCGCCACGGCAACATTGCTTATGCCCATATTAGCCGCGGCAGCGCTAGCGGTAGGCGTAGACCCTAAATTACTGATGATCCCAGCGGCCATTAGCGCCAGCTGCGCGTTCATGCTTCCTGTGGCTACTGCCCCGAATGCTATCGCATATTCAACCGATAAGTTCGACATTAAAACCATGGCGAGAGAAGGTATTGCATTGAACATTATCGTGGCATGCGTGGTAACGATAGTGTGCTACGCCACACTTACATAGTCATTACTGTGCAAGAAACAATGGGAAAGTAGGGCAGTGAGCAGCAAGGTTAAGCGTAAACTGGTTATCAATTAATCGCTTAACGCTGCTTTTACGTAATATCCGTTGCAATGTGGATAAATTTGAGTAAACTCGTTGGCTCTTTCGGTCGGTGTGTGGCGCAGCTTGGTAGCGCACTGTCATGGGGTGTCAGGGGTCGGAGGTTCAAATCCTCTCACACCGACCAACTTATATTTTTAAATCAGTATGTTAACTGTCCCCCGCTTGTGACGTACCACACGTCACAGTAGATAAAAGCTTCTTCCCAACACCAATTCAACACATATGAAATAATATGGTCGTCTGCGAAATAGGAACTAAAGTGTTCTATTCCAAATACCTTATTGCTCTCTTGTTTGGCAATTTCAAACCGCCCTATTTTGTAAAGCGTGCGAGAAAACGTTTTGAATATAAAGCGTAAATGAGACAAGATAGGTAAAGTTAAAATGCCAAGTAGATAGGGAATTTAAATTGGTGAAATTGTTACATTTTCTTAAAAGTGAAAAGCTGATTGCATCTCTGATCGTGTTTGGTCTGCTGCTTCTCTTTTCTTCGTTTCCAATGTTTTTATGGAATGATTTAAATTTTGATGTTGGTGAACGAATCAACTCAGAAAAATTTGGTCATTTGGGAGATTTCGTTGGAGGCTTGATGGGATCTCTTTGGGCACTTGCAGGCGTATTTTTGTTCTACAAGGCTTTAACAGAGCAAAGAGATGATTTTTCCAATAATAGAGAAGCCCTTCGATTACAAGTAGAGGCTTTAGAGCAACAGATCGAAGAATTTAAGTTAAGCAGAGAAGAGCAGCGGTTGAGTAGGAGAGTGTATGAGGAGCAGAGTAAGACTGCGAAAATACAACAATTTGACTCAAGCTTTTATTCGTTATTGAACGTTTATCTTAATATCAAGAACCACTTGAATAGTATTTCACCAGACTTTTTTAAGGAAATAGTCGGAGAAATATCCGCTAAGCACGATACATCAATCGAAAACCCTATCGAGCAGAGAAAGAATCTTATTTCTTCTTTTAACCAGATTTATGATGACAAAAGAGAAGTATTATCAAGTTATTTTAGAGCTCTATATAGACTATTATCTATCATAGATAGCGCAACAAACCTCACAGACAAAGAAAAGTTTAACTATGCAAAGGTATTACGGGCTCAACTCTCAGATTATGAGCTAATAGTTTTGTCTTATAATTCTTACACATTTTTAGGAAAAAAGACTCAGTATTTTATTTTGAAATATAACTTGCTTAAGCACATACCTGTGCTTAGCTTGCCGAGTATTTGTGATTACCAACGTTTATCTGAAAAAAGAACTTTAGCTGTTTTTGTCGAAACTTTAAGTAAATTTTTACGAAAGAACATTCCGAAATTCTATGATGTAAATAATGATGATGTGAAAATTGAAGAAGAGTTTAGTGATTTAAATCTAATTCTTGGTATTTATTTTGATGATGAGATTAACATAAAGGTTTATACGGAAAAAAACATAGAAAATTGTGAAATTTATTTGACAGATGAACAATTTAATAATTTTTTGCTTCAATTGGCTTATGAGCTACTTGTTTTGCAGACATATTTGCTGGAAAAAGATATTTTTATTGAAAAGTCAAAGACAGAATTTGATGATAAAAAAGCTTTTTGTTTATCGATAAAAACAAAGGAATTGATCATATTAAATGAGGATGATTTTTAAATGGAAAATACTACAAAAGCTGATCAATTTAGAGACGTTTTTCAAAATTCTCTGAAAATAACGTCGAGAAGTTTGTCCGTAAAAACTATTCTTAGCGATAGAAATTTGAGGAGAATAAATTATTCTCCATACTATCAGAGAAATTATGTTTGGGATAACCAAAAACAGTCTTTTTTCATAGAGAGTGTAATATTAGGAACTGAAGTTCCTCCTCTGATTTTTTTTAAGGCTGGAGCGACTATTGAAGTAATTGACGGTAGACAGCGTTTTGAGACTTTAAAAAAATTTAAGGAAAATGATTTTAGTCTTACGAGCAAAGGTCTTACTGAATTAGTAGATCTATCGCGAGTTTCGTTTAATAAATTACCTGACTTGTATCAAAGAACATTTCTTGACTCGAATATTCGAGTGTTCGAATTTGAAGTAATCAATTATCCAAACTTAAACGAGGAGATAATCGATCAAGTAAAAAAAGAAATATTTAGAAGGTATAATACCGGTATCACACCTTTGTCACGAGATGAACTCGATAATGCGAAATATGATACTGATGAGTTCTCGGATCTTTTCAAAAATAAGATGAATTGTGATGAAAATTTTTATCGAAACTTCAACGAATGCTTTTTTCCAAAAATTGATTTAGAAAAAAACAACAAAGCCGACACTATTTCTCAAAACCTTGATACCATAAGAAAGTATCGAATTTTATATCAGTTTCCGATAGCAAAGTATGCTGGCTCTAGCGAGCGAACATCCATTATCGATATACTTTATGACTTTGCTAACAATAGTTCTGAGAATGTTGAGGAAGAGTTCAAAGAATTCGAACAAGTAATTTCACGTGTTCTCAAAGCTCACCAGTCGGAAGAACTTGCTAAATTTAGAGGGAATAAGTTAGTTTTTGAAACAATACTGTGGGCAATGTCGATCCTTTACCGTGAGGATATTGATTATGAGCTTGATACAAGTGCATTCTCGAAATATTTGGATAAAAATATTAATTCCTACTCAATGGAAAATGCCCATTACTATGGGAATACAATATCTCGACATGAAGCAACTGCGCAGTTTTTCCTAAATCAAGTTCCGATTGATTTTAGAGTGTATATCCGGTCTGCATCTTTTTCTTCTGAGCTGAAAAAGAAAAAACAGACAGCTGAAGAAACAGCGAAGTCATTAGAGGATTTGTCGAATCTTAGACAGCATAAGCCGAACCCTACTTCGATTGATATAGATGAAATACGGGAAGATATTAAGTCTCATAATTATTTATTAAGACCGTCTTATCAACGACAAGAAAAGATAAACCATTTAAAAGCTTCATCGATAATAGAAAGTATTCTACTTGGTATTAACTTACCTCCAATTTTTGTTTTTAAGCGTACGAATGGTGTAAAGGAGGTAGTTGATGGTCAACAACGTCTTCTTTCTATAATAGGTTTTTTAGGAAGCCATTATCGAGATGAAAATGGAAAGGAATCTTACTCAAAAAATAATAATTTCAAACTTAAAGGTTTAAAAGTTTTAAACGATTTGGAAGGGAAAAGGTATACAGATTTAGATGAGCATCTACAAGATAAAATATTAGATTTTGTAATCGATATAATAGTAATCGATGAATTGCAAAACAGTAACTTTGACCCTATTGACTTATTCATAAGGCTAAATTATAAGCCTTATCCTATAAAGCCAAATTCATTTGAAATGTGGAACTCTATCGTCGCGCCGGACGTCATCCAAGGAGTTAAATCGATAAGTAACGGTGAAAATTCCTCATGGTTTTTCTTTAGAGAGATAAAAGAGGGTAAACCTGACAGGATGCTAAATGAAGAAATGATAATTACACTTGCTTATATGCATTACAAAGGCGATCCAAAAGAGGTGATTGGTTTCTTTCCAAGACAAGAAACCATTACTTGTCGAGTCAAAGATAAGAAAGGCTTTAGTGATTTCCTTTTTAACCTTGATAACACTGCTCTAGAAAAGCAGGATTTTGTAAAAGCAATTAGAAAAACTAACGATTCGATTTGTCTCTTGAATGAGTTGTTTGGTGGGGCGGTTACTAAAGAATCTTTTAACGAGTTTTTAAATATTAAAAATACCAAAAGTTTTAGGCGAACTTTACAAGACTTTTATGTAATTTGGCTGATTCTCGCTGATTCTTCGCGCGAAAAAATCTTAGAAAATAAAGAGCGTACGATAGAGGACCTTCGAGAGTTGTTGCGCGAACGTCTTAATCCTGAAGACCACATTATCGATGAAGAATATAGAAGGAAGTTTTTAAGTAATGTTGAGTTGACTCAAAAGAGATATTCATAGTCAGATGAGCTTGTCACATGGCAATTGTGCGCTTGATTGAATTTTTCGCGCCCTTTTTCTTGACCAATAAGGTATTCAATGGCCATGGTCTTGTGTTTATCTATGCTCATGCTATGAGCGAGTTTTTTTAGTCGTGTTGTCATATCGGGTGGTTTATCTTTCTCGGTAATGTTGGGTTGGGCATCCAGTTCCTGAGCGTTGATAAACCAATGGCAGTTTTCTCTATGACGGCTTCCTGCAACATAGCTTGCCGCTCTGTCCATCGCTGTCGTATACAGCACTAAGGTGTCGCCGTCTATCGTGGCACCTTGGCTGCTGTATACTGTACAAGCATAGGCTTGTACCAGTTGCAGCCTGCCTTGTTTATCGGAATAATCCGATTGATAAAAGCTAACGGAACGGCCTGAATCGAGTTTGACGGTAAAGCGAATATCATCCCTTTGTTGCAGTATTTGGGTGATTGTATCTTGTTCGCCGTTGGTGAAATCGCGCTTATAGTCGTTCTTGGTAAAGCGCACCCGATCACCCTTTGAGAATGCAAAATACAGGCTCTGATTGGATACCACACATTCGGTTAAAATGTTCTCTGTGCCCAGTTAGCCTTGCGCTTGATAGACGGTGCGCACCATGTCATTTAAAGGTTTAACGTCCTTCCAACGTTGCGCGATTATTATTGTATCCTTGTCGGGATTTACCTCTGTAAGCTTGCCAGTGTTTCACCAACTGCTCACGGGCAAATTGGCTGTCCTGGTCGATATGCAGCATCCCTTTGTCTTGAAACGTACCTAGCGCCGCTTTGGCATTGCCTGAGCGTAAGTCATTGACCGTCTAACGTGTTAAGCCGCTAAGTGCCTGGAAAAGTCTTGTCTATTCAGCTTTTTATAATCCATAGAAGTGCACAAATTTCTGTGACACCTGTTTACAACTTTGCGTTGCTATAAATTTGACAAACAAGCGATTTTAGGATTATTGTCGTCGGATAATTAAATTTTAAGCTATTGATTAATAGAGAAAGGGAAGTATTCGATGCATAAGGATATTGCAAATAAAGCATGCCTGTGGACTGCAGTTTTATTACTGTTATTAGCTGTATCCAATAACAGTTTTGCGCAAATAGTATCTCTTCCTGGAGGTTCTTGCGGCGGCTCGACAACGTTCTCGACAAGCTCTTTCTCCAGTGATTCAAACACGCCTTGTGCTCCGACTTCTCCACCAGTTACTTCCCAAAATAGCTATCCAGTCAATACACTGTTCACGATATCCATGCCGCAGTTCATGCTACATGATGTCAATAACCCAACGTTTTATGATGTTGTGGAAAGTAGGAACAATTCGAGCTACTCGTCCATTGCATATATCAACGCATATGAAACGTATACTGTAAACCGTCAACTCTCTGCTGCTGGCGCGGCATATTATAAGTATCGAGTATGTAATTCATCAGGTTGTAGTGGATATAGTCCTGTAAAAACGTTATCAATTACATCAAGCGGAAGCAGCGGTGACGATTGGCTAGCTGGCGGTGGTGCAGTAAACGATCAAGTTTTTAGTGCGCCTACTATTACGCCGACTAACTTCTACGGACAAACAAGCGGCTCTCCTAGCGTGAGCGGAGGCGCTGGAAGTTACAACATACCGATCGACGTAGTCCCCGGAAGAGCAGGCATGGCACCTTCTGTGAGCTTAAATTACAGTAGCCGTGCCGGTGTAGGCATTGCCGGTGTTGGTTGGTCACTGAATGCAAGCGGCTCTATTTCACGATGTGAAGCTACATTGGCACAAGATGGTTTTATGGGTGCAGTTAAATTTAATTATAGCAATGACAAGCTGTGCTTAAGCGGCAAACGGTTAATTGCTTTTTCTGGTGCTTATGGTGCAGCCAATACAGAGTACAGATTTGAAATTGATGATTTCACGCGTGTTTATCAGCGAGTGGGGAATACGGATTATTCATCAACCTATTACGAAGTAATTAGACCTGACGGCAGTAAGTCATACTACGGCAACACGTCTGATTCTCGCGTTTCTCCCAGCGGAACGTCTAAAAACATGTCATGGCTTTTATCGTCTACCTATGACGTAAGCGGTAAAAACCACATCTCCTACAAATACACCAGCTTCGGTGCGGGTGAGAAGCTACTTTCTAGCATTCTATATACTGGGAATGGGTCGACAGACGGTAATAGAAAAGTTGTTTTTACTTACGAGAACAAAAATAAACCTCGTCGCTCGTACAAATGGGGAACGTATTCTGAGTCTACAAAAAGGCTTAATTACATCGACACGTTCTACGGAAGCACAAGGGTAAAACGATACGACCTTAGTTATGTCTCAAGTCGGACTTCAGGGAGAAGCCTGCTTTCTACTGTTCAAGAGTGCGGATATACAAACGGTACGCGTTGCAAAGAGAAAACAACATTCAATTGGAGTGACGATACACCGTCGATATCTTTCGAGCGATTCAGCATAAACAACAGCACTATGTATGCTGGTGAAAAGAAAATAGAAAATATCGTGCCTCGTGGCGATATCAACGGTGATGGTGTAAGAGATTGGAAAGGCTATTTTGTAAACGCTGAAGGTGAACTGACAGGTACAACGTCAAAGACCGTCGATCCTTGCCACATGAATATCTACAAGCGCGTAGTAGTGTGTGCTGAAGGTGACTTTAACAAAGATGGTTTAACTGATGATTGGCGCAACTACAATGGGACACTTCAGTTAAAATATTCGTCGATAAATGGCAGTAACCCGTGGTTTTCAACAGGTATCAGACTGAATAAAAAAGGGACCTACTATACCAATTTCCAAGATGACCACATCATGCATGTTGGTGACTATAATGGCGATAGTTGGCCAGATTTGATGGTGTATAGATTTGAAAACTACGACAACCCAAAATTATGGCTGTATCGTCATACAGGAAATGTTTCCTCGCCTTATTCAACGTCGCCTCAGCTTGTTTATACGTTTCAATCTGTTGGAAGTGTAAGAGTTTCACTTCCTTCTGAGATAAGACCGCTCACTTCAGTGCAATTTATGGGCGATATAGATGGAGACAATACGCTTGATTTGTTGGTTTCAGAATTTGGCTCCGACGGTAAATATAGTATTAACTACCCTCAACCAAAACCTAAAACGTTCCTATTCAATTCGGGAAGTGGCGTAAGCTATACTCAGTTACCGTTCTCATACATCGGTAGCGGCTCTACATGGGCATCATCTACCTTCTTTACTTTCTTCACAGACATAAATGGTGATGGATTAACTGATTGGATTGGTTGGCGAGAGAACCCAAATAGCAACACCTCAGGCATACTTGTCGCAAAAATAAATAAAGGAAATAGAGTTTTCGGCGCTGAGCAAATAGTGAGCGGCGATAATTTTAGAACCAAATATTCATTTATTAGGTTTGCTTCAGGCGGCGATGCAGAATACACATCTGCTATGTATGGAAACGCCCTGAAAATCGCGGATATCGATAGCGACGGAATATCTGAAATACTTGAGCCTGGTCAACGATTAGTTGAGAGCTGTACCCAAGTCACAGACCATAATGCTGGTGTTCGCACCGTATGTGGTGATGACATTTATGGGGCTTATCGCACGAGTAGCGACACCGTAGCGCAAATTGATGCTAGTGAGCGAGATGACAGTATCTATAAGTGGAACGCCTTTCATTTCAGCCAAGACACTAGTGGCAACATTTCACTAACTAAAAAAGAGACAAACTATGTTGGCCATGCATATCAATCAGCCTTTATTGATAGCCATGGTAAAGGGTTACTTGATTTAGTATCACTGCACACAAACTCGTTTAGTTCAAATACATTCAGAACTAATGGCAGTGGTACCGCAATGCAGCCATATTTCGGCAAATATGGCGCATACTTCAGCCGTAACAAGGGCGCGGCTCGTGGCAGTGAAAAATATTTACCTCATGATTTAATCGAATCTGTTGTAGCGCCTAAAGGTATTTCTGCGTCTTGGATATATCGTCCTTTGACAACGGGTGAATACAGCGCGTCACAGAGTGAACCATATTATTCAACTGACTTTGATTACACAGAACAACTACAAGGGGGTGAAGGAGAGTATCTGCATTTCGCCTCTAGCATGTATGCGGTTGCAGAATTCAAAATCGATAATGGTGTCGGTGGGCAAAACAAGCATTTATACCGCTACAACGGCGCCGTTTTTAATACGAAAGGCCGAGGGTTTATGGGCTTTAGGGAAATCACCCTCGAAGACACAACCGCCGCCATTTTAGCTGAAACGACGTTTGAGCAAATGTTTCCAATGGTTGGTTTAATATCTACCACCAGCAAAACTCAAGTAGGGAAAAGTAAGCCGTTTTCAATTACAACCAATGAATGGGTGGAAACAGCAGCATACAATGGCGTGAATACATACAAGCTGCACAAAGCAAAACAAGAAACTAAGACTTACGACATTAATTCACTTTATAGCGAGTTATCGTCAACAGTCACCGAGGTTGAACAGTCAGGCGTTGACCGTTGGGGTAATATTCTAACGAGTACAACAAGAAAACTAGACTACTTTAGTGAAGTCATTTCGACGAAGACAGCGATTTATGATGCGACAATTGATTGGCCGCACAGGTTGAAATCTTCAACTACAGTGAAGGGACTAAATGCACGTAACACGTCAGTGCTACGATACAGAACCAACACTTTTACGCGTTCCTCTACTACTAACATTGAGCAATGGGATGAAATTCATCGTAAGCCCAAGAAGTTAATAGTAAGTGGTGGGACGTCACCGCTTACCGAAAGTCAGTGCTTGAGCTTATCTCAAACAAAACCATGCAATGTGACAATAAACAGTTTCAATTTGTATGGTTTACCCACTCAAGAGCTTAAAAAGGGGGTAGTAAAAACTGGCGGTAGTGGTAGTAAACGCGTAGAGACCCGAAAGGTTAGCACCACATACAGCGACAATGGTTCGGCAGCAAGTGCAGCAGGATATTTCCCATTCAGCGTTATCCTTGAGAACGGAAATTATGACCATCGCTCTTATATGTATACAAGCCCTTATTTCGGGGGCGTGACTAAGGCCGTTGATGCTAATGGCGTAACAACGTCGACAAAGTACGACAGCTTCTTTAGACCGATTGAAATTACTTCGCAAGGCGTTGCCAAGCAAACCCTTACCTATGCAACGCCTGATAGCACTAAAGGCTCTAACAATGTGCTTTTCATGGTCTCTACCGCGCAAGCAGGTGCGCCAAGAAGTAAGCAGTATTTTGATGAAAATGGGAATGCATTAAGAACTGCAATTGAAGGTTTCACCAACGGTCAGTGGATCTACACGGATAAACGATTTAATGCACTAGGGCAATTAACACACGAATCAGTTCCGCACTATGGTACGCCAGTGTATACCAATTACACGGGTTATGACGTGTTAGGTAGACTTACTGGGAAAACAGTGCCAGCAGTCGACAGTCTAGAGGACTATTCTACAACGTATACTTATTCTGGACTTAACACAGAAATAGAAACCTCTGCAAGCGATGGCCCCAATCTATTTATGAGCCGTAAATACGACAGTTCTGGCTTGCTGATGGAAACGATAGACGCAAACTCAGGGCGCACTCGTTATGGTTATGACGCCATGGGGAACCCTGTTGTTATCGAAGATGCTGCAAACAATAAAATTGTTGCACATTACGACGACCTTGGAAGAAAACTGTGGGTCTCTGACCCTAACCAAGGCACAACGACATTTAGTTATAATGCTTTTGGTGAGTTAGCGCATGAAACTGATGCAAACGGTGGATACCAAAGGTTTGACTACGATTTACTTGGTAGAGTGAAAAGCCGCTATTCTACTAATGGAACAGCAACTTTTACATGGGACACTAGGAAGCGTGGAAAGCTAAGTAAATCTTCTGTTTTAGGGGCTGCTAAAGAATACTATTACGACAGTTTTGCACGTAATATTGAAGTTAAGACCACTATTGATGGCACAGCTTACTCAACGAAAACTGCCTACAATGGAACGCATGGGTTTGTTAAGGCGATAGCATACCCTAACAACCTGCAAGTTGCTCTGTCTTATAACAGCCGAGGGTATTTAACTACCGAGAAAAACGCCTCAAGTGGTTATGTGTATAGAACGGTCACCGAACGAGATAGCTTTGGCAATATTAAGAAAGCGCAAATAGCTGATAATAAGCAGCAAGGCGAATATTTGTATAGCGGACGAACTGGCCAAATGTTGATGAGTTTGGTTAAAGCAGCCGGCAATACTGTCCATTATTTGGATTATGATAACTACGATAGTTACGGAAATTTACGTAGCCAAGCGAATCGTGCGATGAGCACACCTCAACGAGACACTTATTATTATGATAATTTGCAGCGTCTTACACGTTCTTCAATTTCAGTTGGAACAGCAACTACTCACATAGACTATGGTTACGATGCGGTAGGAAACCTCAAAAAGAAAACTGATTACTCGACGAATAATAATAACGCCTATTCGTATTTTGCGAACTCAAACAAAGTTTCTTCAATAGCACTAAAAGGAGGAGGTAGTGTAAGTTTTGGTTATGATAATAAAGGTAACCTGACTAAACGAAATAACATTACCGAGCTTGCATATAACGTACTTAATAAGCCAACCAGTATTAATCGTCTTGGCTCTGAGGTGACTCTTTTCTACGATGCTGACTGGTCTCGTTACAAGCAGATTAGAGTAGTAGAAGGCAAAACAATTATTACTCACTACGTTGACGGCGTGTTTGAAGTAGAAAAAGAAGGCTCTAAAACCAAAGAAACAAGTTACATCAGCGACGTCGCTATTGTAATAGAAGAAACTGGGCGAAAACGTGTTCGTTTTACTCATCGCGATAGACTAGGCAGCGCTACAACGTTTACGGACGATAATAACAACGTTACTGCCTACCGTTTCTTCGACCCATTTGGTAAACCGCGCATGGGCGATGGTAGCCTAATGCAGTCTTTCGGTATGTCGGCGCGTTTGGGTAATAGTCTGCTTGATGTTGATATGGCAACACGCAGAGGCTTTACTGACCACGAACACCTAGACGAAGTTGAGCTGATTCATATGAATGGCAGAGTCTATGACTACAATTTAGGTCGTTTCCTCTCTGTAGACCCTCTAATCCACATGGAAGGCGGTAGTCAGGGCATCAATCCTTATTCGTATATTATGAATAACCCTATGGCTGGTTTAGATCCATCTGGCTATGATCCCGAATTAGAGACCGTTGAAGTTTCCGCAGACGCTCAAGTTTATACTGACTCCGATGGAAACAATTATGTTGATGCTGGAGATGGTAGCGGCGATGTAATTAAGATCGATTCGATTTCTGTTAGTAAATCCAACGGCTCAACCACAAACTACTCCTTCTCAAGTGGCGGTTCGTTGGCCAGCATGAGTACAACAGAAATTGGTTCTCCGGGGAATGTCGCACAAAGTGGTGGCAGCGGTAATCAAAATGGAAGAGTTGAAAGGCAGACAGATGGTTCTGTTTTAACTCCTGATAAAGACCAAGGGATTACGGGGGTAGATGATGACGGCGTACCGTCATTTGACGAAACTCATGAGGATTTCCATCATTATTATCTTGATAACTCGTGTGCAAAAGCGACTTCGGGCTGCACAATAGAGAATGTAAGAAATGGATTACAAAGGTATCCAGCTCCGGGAGCAAATGGGGAACCCGTATCAGATGAACAAATTGGATTCGCTTTACCTGTAGGGTATGTGAGGCATGAAGTTTCAGCAGATGGCGGAACCGTTATTAATGTGACTCTCCCTCCAAGTGAAGGCGGCTTACCCCGACATCTATTAAATCCGGGGATTGTTAGACGCTGGGTCACTCAAGATAAAAATAGAGTTTATATTCACACATACGGTGAGGGTACGGGTCCTTTAGGTCGGCCAAATGAGGTGTTTAAGCATCAGGTTTGGGATCGAGTAGATGCACAAGCATTCGAGTGGGCGACAGGAGGTAATCGATAATGAAAACTAATCAAGATAACCGTAGCTTAAATGGCTTGTTAGAGTTGTTTACCTTGTTAATGTTTTCTTTAGGTCTTATTTACCTTCTTGACGATGTGGTACAGGTTTTATCGTTAACTGGAGTTTGGGAAGATATCGTCTTCTACAGCTTTATATTTGGACCTCTGATCACATTTCCGTTGTGCATGTATTGTTGGAAGAAACTCAAAATGAAAAGGTTTGGCTTGTACACCGCATTAACGTTTTTTCAAATATTTCTGCTGCTGGCTTTTATTTATATTCTGATGAATAGCCAAGTGTAAAATTTAACTAAAGCTAATCAAAGCCCGCTTCAGCGGGCTTTGTTGTCTTAGCCTGCCAGTTCAGCCTCTTGGCTGGCTTCGGCTCGTTGTTCCTTGGTTTGCTCGGCTGCCAGTGCGGCCTGCTCATCCAAGTATTCCATGGCCATGGTTTTGTGCCGATTTACTTTCATGTTTCGGGCGAGCACATCAAGCCGTGTGGTCATGTCGGGCTTATCGCCATTGTCACTGATACCGCACTGCGCATCCAGCTCTTGGCCATTGACGAACCAATGGCATTGGTCTTTGTGGCGGCTTCCGGCCACGTACGACGCCGCTCTGTCCATGGCGGTGGTATACAACACAAAGGTATCACCATCGACGGTCGCGCCTTGGCTGCTGTAGACGGTACAAGCATAGGCCTGAACCAATTGCAGCCTGCCTTGCTCATCGGAGTAATCCGACTGGTAAAAGCTCACTGTGCGGCCAGAATCGAGCTTGACGGTAAAGCGGATATCATCCCCTTGTTGTAGCACTTGGGTAATGGTGCCTTGTTCGCCGTTGGTGAAATCGCGCTTATAATCGTTCTTGGTCAAGCGCACGCGCTCACCCTTTGAGAACGCAAAGTACAGGCTTTGGTTGGACACCACACACTCGGTCAGGATGTTTTCTGTGCCCAGTTTGCCTTGCTCCTGATACACCTTGCGCACCAAGTCATTTAAGGGTTTAACGTCTTTCCAACGCTGCGCCATTATCATCGTGTCTTTGTCCGGGTTGGCCTCGGTATAGGCTTGCCAGTGTTTCACCAATTGCTCTCGGGCGCTTTGGCTGTCCTGTTCGATATGCAGCAAGCCTTTGCCTTGAAAGCTATCTAGCGCCGCTTTGGCATTGCCACTTCTAAGGTCATTGACCGCCGTTCGTGCCCACGCTTCTCGCTGCCTTCTGATGGTGTCAATTCGCGCACAGCCTTGGCGTTGTGATAGGTAGCGTAAGCTGCCGCCATGGGTTATCGCATCCATCTGCTGTTGCTCACCTACTAACACGAGCTTGGCTCCAGCAGTGTGCGCGGCCTGCATCAGTTGCAGTAAATCCGGGGTGGCAAGCTGACCGGCTTCATCCAGCAATATCACTGTATCTTTGAACTTAGCTTGACTGTTGCCTTTGCCTAGCTCGTTTAACAAGCTGGCTAGTGTGGTGCTTTCAATGCCGGTGTCCTGTTCAAGTTGCTGCGCCGCTTGTCGTGCGACCGTTGCCCCTCTGACAGTAAAGCCTTGTGATTGGTAGGCTATGCGCATGGCCTGCATTGAGGTGGATTTTCCCGCCCCAGCGCGGCCTTGGATAATATCAAGGCTCGATTGGCACACCGAAAACACCGCTTCGACTTGTTCATCGGAAAGCGCAAAGCCTTGCTGTTGACCTTGTTGGTTAATGGCCTTTTGAATAGTGGCTTCGTCCAGCTTGTAATGGTTACTGGCATGCATGTTATCGGCGTGATTCAGCAAGTCCTGCTCAATGGCCAGCATGGCTTTAGTGGTGTAAATCTGGTTATTACTGAGGTCTTTGCCAAGGTTCACCATGTCGTTATCCGTAAGCAGCTCCCGCACTGTATCTTCGATGTCTAAACGGCTCACATGATTAAACTGAGCCTCCACACCTACCGCCGCATAGATATCTTGCAAGCGGAACACCGCTTGGGATTCAATCAACTTGTCCAAGATATGTTGCAGTGGCAGCGGCTCTGGAAAGGGCATGACATTTGGCTCTCGTATCTTGTCCATATCGGCTTGAGTAAAGCCGAGCCTGTCCATGTCTGCTTGCCATGAGGCAAAGAGCTTTGGCCTGTCCACCGTTTGCTTGTAATCACGAGAGTTTAAGGTAATGGTATCACCGACTTTGGAGGCGGCCTTGTGTACGCCCATGGCCTCCATCTGTGCACGAATGGCTTCAGCTCGCTTGGAAAAGAACTGGCAAATACCTTGGTCAACGCCTTTCACTTCAAAGTGTTTATGACCTTCCACGGCTTCCACTTCAAAACCCAGCTCACGTAAACCATTGGCCAAGGCACTGCGGTAGATGGCACCTGATGCCATCTGCCATAAGAAAAAGTGTTTCGATTCCAGCGTGCCCCATGTACCGTCTGCGCGTGGCGCGATATTGGCAATCAAACAGTGGGTATGCAATTGGGGATCTTGTGCTCTTGATGTTGAGTGCTCAAAGGTCGCGCCAATGAGACCAGTGACACGCTCTTGAATGTGACCGCCTTTGCCTCTGCGAGTAAAACTGGCGTGCTGCTCAACAAAAGCAAACGCTTCTTCCACTGCCTTTTGCTGGGCCTGTTGGATAGCCTTTCGGGTTACTTCATCGGCGCGTGCCCACAGCATGGATACGCTTTTGGGTACAGAGAAGGTTAAGTCCCAGCCCGGTCTGTGGTTGGCTCCGGCGTTTTCACACAAGGGTGTGCCGTCTGGGTGAAAGCCACTGAATACACGGCGGTACACGGTCGTATCCAACTCCCGCTTAATCCCCAGTCCTTTTGCCGCAAGGCCTATCATTTTGCCCTGTGGCTCACCTTTTTCGTTCTGGTAGTAATCATCACTCTCGTAATACAGAATGTCGTTAATGGCACCTATCGAGTTCATGCGGCTTGCCTCCGTTTTTTAAGTTGCTCACGGCGGCTGGGCTTGTCTGCTGGCACGTCAGAGTCAACGGGTGTTGGCTTTGCTGTCAGCCAATCTGCGGGACAATGTTCATCACTGACCGGACTTAGCTTGCTGTATGGCCAGCGAAGGCGATACACGGCCTTATAGCCCGGTATCAGCAAATACCCGACCACGCCTTTTTTATTGGGCTGCGGAAGCTGCACAAGGTTGGAGGCACTGACCAATGGCAACGTTTCCCGGTGCCAGTTTTGGGTGGTGCCATCGCCTTGGCCGGCACTGGAGGTAGGACGCTCCACGATACGCTCGCCAAAGGCTTTGGCGGTATAGGTCGCGGTCTCTCCGGCAGCACCAACCCGCATGGAGGCAAACAGGGTAAACATGTTCAAAAGCGTGTCGGCTTCCTGCTCGCCGTAGATATGCTTGAGCTGGGATATCGACTGAGTCCCACCGCAAATACGACAGCCCTTAGAGCGGCCAAGGCTCATCCACTCAGCCAGTGCTGGGTTCTTGGGCAGGTTGCCAAGCTCATCAATAAACAGCCACAGCTCGCGCTTGGTGCTGTTGCTCTGCGCCAAGATATGACTGGTCATCAGCGCAATTAAGGTGTTGGCCAACGGTGCCCCGATATCTTTATATCTTTTGTCCGCCTGCACGATAATGACGGGCTTATCGGTGTCAGAATTACTCACCCAGTCGCGCACACAAAAGCCATTTTCATAGGCTTTTGGCCATGCATCGGCTAGGGTATAAATCCAGCCCAAAGAGCCAACAAGCTGCGCAAAGAATGATTGGGTGGTTTTGCTGCCCTCGACAATAAACCGGGCGGCTCGTGGGTAATATTGGCTTAACTGGCTTTGCAGCACGGCTTCGTCACAGCTCAATATGTCGGCCAGCTCTGACCAACCCCAGCGGGGTTGGGTATGGTTCAATATCTCAATCATGCCGGTAAACAGCATTCGCGCCCCGTTTGACCACAATGGCTCGTGAGATTCAGGGATCAACCGCTCGGCAATAAGCTGCGCCTGTGTCGCATTGTGGGCATCACGTTGAATATCCCATGCGGTGCCGCGAGCATCCCATGGAGCCAGCAGTACGGTGGATTCAGGCTGGTAAAACAAGGCCGTAAACTCGCGCTTCTCATCATAAATGAATGCCCGTTCGTCCCGGTCGATGACTTGGTCAATCAGTGGGGCAATGAACACGGTTTTGCCCGTGCCTTGGTTGCCCACCACAAGAATGTTGCCCGACTCACGGGTTTTACTGATTTGTAATTGGGGATGCAGTTTTAAGCCTTTGGTATTCTTACCCTGCTTAGCACCTTGCTTGGCTTCTCGTTTGGCCATGTGCTTAGCATGATTAAGTGCCGTGCGGCCTTGGTGCAAACGCGCACCAGAGATATGACGGTAGCCGTCTTTGCCACCGGTCACGTAAAAACGCCTTGCCATAAAGAAAGCTGGAATGCTTGCAATCAGTGCCGGTAAGCTAAGGTGCAGAGCAAAGGCCAACTGCCAATCTTGTTTGGCTAATGCGCTCCAGTAGCCAAGCCAAGGGTTTAGGGACTGGTCAAAGACCAACCCTGATAAGCCATCTAACCAATAGTCAACATGGACGCTTAACGCTGGCCATGGCGTTAGCCATGACCACGACCAGATAAGCAGGCCAACAAAAGTAGCAAGCCAGACAGTGATGCCAACGAACAGGATGCTTGCCCAATCCTGACGACGATACGAAGTCGGTTGTGTACTCATTAGAATTTCACTCCCTTCTCGTGCAACTGGGTCAGGGCTTGTTTGCGATCGGCATCAGCCAAGTCCAAGGTGGTGCACAGCATTTCAAACTGGACTTTGCGCTGACGCTGTTCGAGCTTGAGTAAAAGCTGTTGCAATTGTTGTTGCTCTTGGTAATGTGTCCATGAGCTTCGAATGACATCAGCCACCGTGCAACCACGGCGCTCTGCTTCAATTTGCAGACGGGCGTGATCCTCGCCAGAGAATCGTGCCGTCACGGCTTTGTTTAATTGTTTATTCATAGGGGAAATCTCCGATTGCGTGAATAAATTCAAGGGGTTCAGGCTTTGTGCACCGTGGCAGCGGTGCACAAGGCGAAATCACTCTGGCAGCCTTAAATACGGCAGGGTTTGGGCGATGACGCCGCGCCAGCGCGGCCACCAACGGTGAGTGGGGTTTGTGTGCTCAATGTCGCTTTAAGTCTGACTTTAAAGTCTTCAAACTACAGTAATGATTGAGCCCGTACATTTATCACTAAGCCGCACAATATCTTTCTGTTTTCGCTTTGAATAATTACGGTTAAATATGCTTTTTGATGAGCTTACGAAAGCCTCTGAAAACGCGGTGAAGAAGACTTTTTCAAGCCTTAGTAAGTCTGAATTAGGGTAAAGTATGCTTTGTGCATAACCATTCTCTATTTCTCTAGGGAACTCCTCTTGTCGATAACAAAGGTGAAATAATTTATTAACATACTCAGGCCCTTTAACCGATTCTCCGAGTAAGTTTTTATAGCAAAAGTATTGTTCGCCTAACCATTTGAACTGAAGCGCTACAGTCGTTCTTCTAGGTATCTCAAAATCCTCGCGGGACTTAGCAAAGAAATTTGCGTGAATAGGCGATGAGCTTGGTGAAAAAGGGCAATAATCACCGAAGATTCTCTTTTGAGAGGTTATCTTTTCCGCTCCCTCCCAATCTGTTAGATGAATAAGTGACCGGTATTTTGCGTCTAGATGCGATGGTACTTTTTGAATATCTAAAAATGACTCAAGTTGCATGATTAATGCTCCTGAGAAGTCGTGGCAAAATTCATCTTTGAATCAAGCCATTGTTGAAATTCTCTTGCAGGAAAATACCAGCGTTTACCGATTTTTATCGAAGGGGGGTTATCTGAGCTCTTTCTTAATCTATTCAGCACGCCTGCCCGGGTTATTTTGAGAATTTTAGCGACATCATCTGTCGTTAATAAGGTGTTGTTCATTTGACTCTTAAGCATTATTTTAGCTCTCATTTGTTTAATCAGAGCTAAGTTTATGCATAGAGCGTCATTTAAATCAAAATGTGCTGATGTGATTTTAAGTTTTTGATTTTAATTGATTTATTTCATTTTTTGCATATGTGATATATAATATGCATAGCAACTTTGCATATCGTATATTGTATATGCATAATGATATTCCTCTATTGAATTAACTTTACCTAAACGCGCTTAAAAAAGTCTAAAAAACATTTTTTTGTAAGAACTTTCCCCATTGCTCTAGAGCTTTTCTTCTTTCTTTGTAGTAGTCATACTTATTATATACCCTGAGCATCCCTGTTAACTCATGATTTAAAATTTTCTCAATTACGATTGCATCAATACCAATTGAAGCAAGATGTGTTTGGACGGTTCTCCTCAAATCGTGAGGTGTCCATTTTTCTATCTCTAAATCAACAGTTTTTCTGTTTACGGCTCTTGCAACACTTCGTTTGTCCAAAGGTTTTATACCTGGAATTGAATCAAGTGTTCCGACAGAAGGAAGTATGTATTCACTTTTGAATTCCGTAAAACTTGTCTTTACGATTGTTAGGAATGATGCAAGTTCGTCAGTAACCGGGATCGTGTGACATTTTTCTTTCCCTTTTTTCGCTTTGACATTTTCGGGCGGGATGGTCCAAATCATTTTATCAAGGTCAATATGACACCATTTTGCTTGGCATATCTCATTAACTCTACAACCAGTAAAAAGCATAAGTTTGAGACAATACGTTACTTGCTTACTAAGCCCTAATTGTGGAAGCTTCAAGAAAATAGTTTTTAGTTCTTGCGTTGTAAGGTGTCGATCTCTTGGTACTTCTGAACCTCCAATATTCTTGCGTTTTACACCGGCCAAGCAATTTTCGACAAGAAGACCCCTGTCAACTGCATGTTCAAGTGCCTGTTTTAAAAGTGATAAGGTTTTATTAGCTTGGACGAATGAACCTCTTTGTTTGATCGGGTCAAGAACCTTTGTCACTAATAAGCGTTTGTCTATATGAGATATTTTCTCATTACCGACCTTAGGACGAATATCTCTTTCTACTACCCTTAAAGGTTCGGGATCTTTACGGTGGGAGTTGCAGTAAGTGATGAACTCATCAAGTACAATATTAAATTCTACTTCTTGATGTTTATCAATAGCCTTGCGTCTTGCCGATTCTCTCGTTGCGACAATGTCTTCGCCACTCGCAATTTTGGCGCTTAATTGAAACGCTATTTTTCTCACGTCTTTGAGAGGCATATCGCCATAGTTGCATATTTTGTATTCGCGCTGGATCCCCTTTCTGCCTCCCACTCTATATCTAATAATAAACGAAATCTTTCGCCCAGAAAAAGAAGGTTTACCTGCTCGAGCAAAGAAACCACTAATTTCAGTGTCGTTTATCCTAGAAACGCTATCTGGTAAATCTTTGAAAGTCGAGTCTGTTATTTTAAGTTTAAGAGCCATTAAATCTTATTATTTAATTTTATTTTACCAACACTATACCAACACAAATGAAATACACAATGTCATAACGGTATATGATTTAACTTATATAAACATGTATATCAAAAAAGTAGTAACTATCTGAATCTAATGGTTTTACATTTCTATTTAAAACTGTTCATTATAGAGTAACTGTAGAGATTTTTATGTTGGTTGTTGTCATGGGGTGTCAGGGGTCGGAGGTTCAAATCCTCTCACACCGACCAACTTCTCTGCTTGATACTCCCTTACTCGGCCTTAACCATCCAATAATCAACGCTTCCTCACAATTTAATTTCTATCGGTATATTCAATTTGTGATATAACAATTTTAGAATTTTGTTGTATAAACATTTAGGAGTACATAAATGGAATTAGAGACACTACTCGATTACGTATTTTCGTATCAAATTATTCTCCTCGTGCTGATAGTTATTGGCCTGAAATCGTCTATTAAATTTGTCCCTCAAAACCGGGCGTACATTATTGAGCGGTTCGGAAAATACAATACAACCCTAGAAGCGGGTTTGAACTTTATTGTTCCCTTTATTGATACCGTTTCTGCTGATCGCTCGTTGAAAGAGCAGGCGGGTGATGTACCAGAACAATCTGCAATCACGAAAGACAACATTACGTTAAGCGTAGACGGCGTGCTGTATTTCAAAGTGGTAGACCCTTATAAAGCCACCTATGGTGTTGAAGATTATGTTTTTGCCGTAACTCAGCTAGCGCAAACTACAATGCGTTCTGAATTGGGTAAAATGGAATTAGATAAAACCTTTGAAGAGCGTGACCTACTAAATACCAACATTGTGTCGGCGCTAAATGAAGCGGCTGCGCCATGGGGTGTGCAAGTGTTACGGTACGAACTAAAAGATATTAACCCGCCAAACTCAGTGCTAGACGCAATGGAGCAACAAATGAAGGCGGAGCGTTTGAAACGAGCGCAAATTCTTGAATCTGAGGGCGATCGCCAAGCTGCAATAAACCGCGCAGAAGGTGATAAGCAAGCTATCGTGTTAGCGGCCCAGGCAGATAGAGAACAACAAATATTAAAAGCAGACGGCGAAGCGCAAGCTATTATTCGTGTTGCCAAAGCAGACGCAGAGGCGATAGAGACCGTGGGTAAAGCTGCCGCCACACAAGAGGGCCAAAAAGCGGTGCAGCTCGATTTAGCGAAGAGTGCTATTTTGGCTAAAGAAAAGATTGCGAAAGAGTCTTCGGTGGTATTGCTGCCCGATAGTAGTACAGAAATAGGTAGTGTGGTTGCGCAAGCGATGACCATAGCGAACACTATTGGTAAGAAGGCTTAGCCATGGATAATATGTTAACTAACTTGCCTCATTTTCTTCTCGGTTTGGGGTTGGTATTGCTCGTTCTTGAAGTGGTAATGGGCTTTACTACTATTTTGCTTTTAACGTTAGGCATATCAATGATGCTAACATCTGGGTTGATGTATATAGGTATTATTGATGAGTCTTTGCTGTCGGCGTTTGTTGTAATTGCTATTGTTGACGCAGTGCTAACCCTAATAGTATGGCGACCGTTAAAAATGCTTCAGCAAGACCGGGCGCCTAAAGAAGTAAAATCTGACTGGATAGGTACAACATTCGATGTAGACGCTACTGTTACACCAAGTGAGCCAGGTGCTGCACGCTTTTCAGGTGTGATGTGGACAGTGAAATCAACCGTTCCCATACAAAAAGGCACAACGGTTGAGGTGTCCAAAGTAGAAGTGGGTATTTTACATGTTAAACCCGTCGAATAATTAAGCATGACATTTCAGCCATAAAAAGCACCTACGCGGTGCTTTTTTTATGTCTGTTTGTTTAAAGCGAGACAGGCACTGAACCACGCTTTGTAACCGCTCTTTGCGCCATGCGTTAACGTGGGCGGTTCACACAATACCATTTCACCACCCGATAACGACGTACGCTCGCTCTTCTACAAAAATTGTTGGTGCTAACCCGAGTGAAGTGCCACGCATTCGTGTACCTTTATTTTGTTGGCAGCGCGGTTTTGTAAACTTCAAATGTCATGTCGCTTACATCGCTCCCCGCATCTTGTATCTTGCTATTGGTATAGTAGAGTGAATCGTGATGAATACTAAACGTGTCAGCCCAATTCACGACATCGCCTTTCACCAACGTGCGAAGGTCAAGGCTTGGTGTAAGGTACTGTACCTCTTGTTTTTCTAGGTTGGCTAAATAAACGTTACCTTGATGATAAATCATGCCATCTGGCGCACCTGTAGTGGCGACTTTGCGTACTTTTTTAGCCAGTAGATTATTTGACGTTTTCTGGATATCAGATGTATTAATGGCATACAACGAATAGCCCGACAAAGCATGAAAATATAACGTGTCGTTCAACGTATCTAGTGCGATACCGTCAGACTGAACGGTCATTTTGAAGGGCTTGCCTTGGATGCTTAACGTGTCGACTTCCGCTTTTGTAGTATCGTGGTTATCTAAAATGCGATAGCTGGTATTGTCATCAAGGTTGTACACTACTAAACCCGCATGAGCTGAGTCGGTCATGTATATCCGGTTAGATTTTTCGTCTATTCGTAAATCGTTAATATATGAGTCGGGGCGATAAGCGTCGTCGCTTAGTATCAACGACCTTTCAACTTTGTTTGTTGCTAAATCGACAACAAATAAACGAGGGGCATCTACTACACCTTTAAACTTTGGGTTACGTGTATCCAATACATACAGTTTATCCTTATGTGCAACCACCGATTGCACGGCTAAAAAACAATCTTCTCGCACTTCGCTTTGCGCCACACATTCATTAGTTCGGTTGTTGGGATAAGCAATAAACTCACCGGTATCGTTAACATGAGCCACAGAAAAGCGCACGCCATCACGCCAATTCGGAGCATTTACGAATACACGGCCATCATTACTGACAGTAACCCCAGTTATTTGCGTGCCTTTGATTTCACCAACCAATTCAACGTGAGCATTTGGTGCAGTGTGTGCTGCCACGTTGCCAGAGAGTAGTACCGAAACCGCGGTCGCAAGTAAACCTTGCCTTATTAGCTTTGAATTCATGTCCTTTTACCCTTAAAAATGTCGTTTATATTCCGTTTCTATCAAGGCGGCAGTTCTTGCCACAAACCTGATCATTACAAAGCATACGACCAAACTACTGATGTGGAGCATCTTTCAATAACTCATTTATACCGAATGACGAATAACAGACGGCAATAGGTTACTTTATGACTAATTAGATCCGAAATAGGGCACGTTCTCGTTTAAGATAATAATAACTAAACCTTGCTGCTAATTAGGTGTCTTTATAATTAACAGTAATTTACAGTGAGATGCTTATGCAAAGCACTACCTTGAACCTATATAAATCGGGCGTCATGCAAGTCGCAAAGAGTATAAAATTAGTGCTGTTTTTAGTGGTGAGTATGGTCTTACTTACAGCTTGCAGTAGTAGCAAGCCTCAGGTGAACATGCGCGACCCGCAGAACTTTGCTGAGATTAAAACCTTCTACATCCAGCCGCCATTAAATTCAACAAATGCAACGCTAGACAGTCACTTGTCTGCGGCTATCAGTAAGCAGTTGATTGATAAAGGCCTTACACCGTCTTCAGAAGATAATGCCGACGTCACAGTAGGGTACTTACCTACAACCGCTACCAAAGAAGATGGCACTACGTTGAATGTAGGGCTTGGCACCGGCAGGTTCGGGCGCTCAGGGGGAATATCATTGGGTAGTGTGTTTAGTATTCCAGTTGGCGAACAAACTTCGCTACATCAAGGGCTTCAAATTGATGTGGTAAAAGACGGTACGTTTATATATAGCGCGTCGGGAGCAGTTGAATTAGAAGCAAACGATAGTATTAGTATGCAAAATAAACTTGATGAACTTGTTATCAAGCTGCTTGAGCAATATCCATCTAATAGGTAGGTTGAATCAAAGAAGGTGAGGTTGCACTTCATGCTTTTCGCTGCCACAGGGAGCGCGTTGATACAATATTAAAGTGCTAAATATTAAATAGATGTTGTAATAAAAGCTTAGTGAACGCTTAACCATAGTCTGCATGTTTTCTGCGACGATGTAGTAGCTTTTCGGTGCTTACTGATGATGTAAAGGCTGACTCTATGCTGGTTACCATCTCGGTCCAGTCGCAGTGTGCCAAACCGACCCGATTTAAAATCGGTGAGATTGCGTCATCGATTTTCCCTTTTTTATTTGCGTATAAATAGCGGCCAGACCGTTCAACCAATTCAATGTATTCTTGCAGCCGAAAAGGTAACCCGTCAGGCACATTGCTTCGAAGCCCCCCAACAAACGGCAGTAATGAAACGGGTTGCCGGTTTGATTTGGCCGCGTTAATTCTTTTTTGAATGCTGGTATGATCAGAGGTCTCAGGTGTATTTGCTAAGCACGCCCGAACCGGGTTTAAGTCAACGTAAGCCATGCAGGCCGCCAATGACGCCTCATCCATTAGGGCTTGAGACTTAAACCTGCCTTCCCAAAAGTGACCAGTGCAGTTATCTTCTTCATTCGCTTTCCTGGCTATATACTCATTAAGTAAGCGCATAAACCAGCTAATGTCGTAAAGCCGGTGCCGATATACCTCTGCGAGCGTTTTAACCGTTTCAATTTCAGCCTCAGACATAACATCGCAATTATCTGATGAAATGTAGCGCTGTGCTAAAAGCATGCCCTTGTGCAGCTTGTGCCAGCGCTCAATAACACTTTTAACCGATAAGGCGTCGGCCTTTTGTTTATTAATACGCAACACCACATGCGTGTGATTGCTCATTACTGCGAAGGCACAAACGTCCACACAAAAAACGTCAGCAAGAAGCATAAGACGGTCTTCTACCCATTGACGGCGGTGTTCAAAACTCTGCCCTGTAAGTTTATCTTTTCCGCACAAAAATGCTCTGCGTACGCATCTTGACGTGCAATGGTAGAAGGGCGTGTCTGAGAGGCTAATAAGGCTTTTTCGAGGTCTGGGCACGGCTTTTACTTAGCTATTTATAAAAGACCTATATTTTGATGATTTCTGGTAATAATCCAACTGTACTGAGGAATAGAGAGCATAGAGCGTGTCTGTCTCAAGATTGAAAGAATGAAGAGTGACTGTCTCAAGAATACTGATAAAAACAAACGGTTTTCTCTCTCCATGTTAATTCGTATTTGTAGTGTTTATTGAAAAAACTTCGTATTTAAACTATATTTGTTGGTAGTGAATTAGCGGGGACCCCATAATGTCGGCATTAGAAAGCAAGGTGCTAGCGCAAAACCCAGGCAAAACGGCCGAAGTCGCACTTAAGGTGTTTTTTAACATCATGAATGAGTGGAATATAAAAAACCAAGATCAAATCACCTTGCTTGGTAAACCTGGCTCGACCACGTTTTACAATTGGAAAAAGGGGCAGGTATCCAGCCTTTCAGTAGATACGATGGAGCGAATTTCCTACATTATGGGGATTTACAAGGCGTTAGGTATTCTGTTTCCAACACGAGAGCAGGCAGATGCTTGGATTAAAAAGCCTAATAGCCACTTTAATAATGAATCGGCTTTAGCCTACATGCTTAAAGGTAGCATGGTGCATTTGAACGACATGCGGAGATACCTTGATGCACAACGAGGTTAAAACATTACTGCCAGATTGGGAGAAATTGCACCGTTTAGTTCCCAGTCACTTTCCCCCCATCGATTTATTCGAAAACGTAGCATCGCCAGACGAGCTGGATATCGTTTTTGCGATCGAATCACTGACGAATGACAGACTTCGTGATGAAGTAGGCAATTTGGCGCTTGTACCCGCCGAAGAGAGAATTTCCGGCCCAGGATCAACGTCTGTAATGGCAGCATTTACGCATATCTCCATTCCAACTCGTTTTGCCGATGGCGTTGAGTACGGTGTGTACTATGGCGCAAGAGATTTACATACGGCGTTTGCCGAAACGATTTATCATCGTGAAAAGTTTTTGTCGGCGACTAACGAGCCTGATACTGAACTAACAATGCGCTGCTATATCAACAAAGTTGCTTTAGCACTTCATGACATAAGGGGCGATGCGTTTGCGCATTTGCACACTGACGACTATACCCCTTCTCAGCAATTTGCGAAGAACATGCGTGCCACAGGCAGTAATGGTTTGCTATACAAAAGCGTTCGCGACAAAGGGGGGGAATGTGTTGCCGCTTTTAGGCCAAAAGCCGTTACTATCCCCATTCAAGGCGGGCATTTCAGGTATATATGGAGCGGTAAAAAACAGAAGATCGAAAATATACTTGAAGTTAACCTCATCAAATAGATTTTTTAGCAAAACATACAGATGAGGCGCATCAACGTAAGGTTGATTGATGCGCCTGAACACGGCTTATAGCGTTAAACTGGCCATATCAATAACAAATCGATGCGCAACATCACCTTGCTTGAGATGAGAAAAGGCGTCGTTTATTTTATCAGCACTAATTACTTTACATTCAGGGTGAATGTTGTGTTTCGCGCAAAAGTCTAAGACTTCTTGTGTTTCTTTAATACCACCAATCAATGAGCCAGCTACGCGTCGCCGCCCCATAACAAGCGGTGCGGTCATTGGTTCTTCCATGGGGCCAATTTGACCAACAATAACAAGAGTGCCGTCGATATCAAGAAGCGGCGTATATTGGTCAAGCGAGTGCTTTACCGGTACGGTATCAATAATAAGGTCAAACGAAGATGCAGCATTTTTCATGGCTTTACGATCGGTAGACACCAGGATCCCTTTAGCACCGCTAGCAAGCACGTCTTCTTCTTTCGCATTTGAACGAGAAATGACAGTCACAGCCGCACCCATTGCAACAGCAAGCTTAACAGCCATGTGACCCAACCCGCCCATTCCGATTACACCCACTCGGCTTCCTGCTTGTATGTTCCATGTCTTTAGGGGGGAATATGTCGTAATACCAGCGCAAAGTATTGGGGCGGCTTTAGATAAATCTAATGCCTCAGGCACACTTAGTACGAACTCTTCGCGAACTACGATATGTTTCGCGTAGCCACCTTGTGTTGTTTCACCGGATATGCGGTCAGGAGCACCATAGGTGGGTGTCATGCCGTTACGACAATATTGCTCTTCATGATTATCGCACTGATCACATGACTGACAGCTATCAACCATACAACCAACAGCAACATGGTCACCAATACTGTAGTGACCTACCTTTGAGCCAATATCAATGACTTTACCAACAATTTCGTGACCAGGAACAAGAGGGTAAGGCTGTGGTCCCCAATCACCGTTTACAGTATGAAGGTCTGAATGACAGATTCCGCTATATAGAATCTCAATAGCTACATCGTTATCACGTAATGCTCGTCGCTCAAAGTGGTAAGGCTGCATGTGTGCGTCAGTTGAATGTGCCGCATAACCGATTGTTTTCATATTAACCCAAGTACGTTATGAATTAGCTAGGCATTTAGCATAACGTAAATGTAACGTAATTAGCACGATTGATTAACGTATTATGTCATTTGCAGTATGATCGTGTAATTACGTAGTGGTCGAAACGAACTTAACTTAGCGTTTAAGTGAGCTTATCGGTGCCTGTCTATGGCGAAAATGGTCTAGGGCAAAAATGAAAACAGTGACTGTCCAAGGCAGAAAAACTGATACAAACAATATTTTTTGCATCACTTAGGTAGTAGTTGATCAGTCAAGTAGATATTATAGAGAAAAATATAAAAACATGTTGTTTATGCATCTTCCTATTTCTTTCATCGTTTCTTTATTACTCGGCTTCCTCGCGCTTTCAACGGCGGTGTGTGCTAATGACGATATTGACGCTGTTATTAACAAAATGCAGTCACCCTCTTATGACTGTCCTAACAGCGAATTATTTCCCGAACTTCAGGCGATACTTGCCAGTGATTCCCTAACTGCGCAGCAACGTTTTGCTCTGAATGCTGCAAAAGGTCAGTTTCTTATCTGCCAAGGCGATTATGCTAATGCACTTACGTTGCTAAAAGATATCGTCGCACAAAATGACATAGACAAAGGCTCTTACGCGTATGCATCTGCCATACACCAAATTGGTTTTGTTTATGATGCACAAGAAAACCCAGCGCGTTGTTCGTATTATTCCAAAGCACAGAAGCTCTCTTCTCCAGAGCTGCATAGCGATGTGTTCACTAGCGCGTCACTTGGCTTAATAACATACTGTTCTGAGTCGATGGATGTTGGCGAACGCCTTGGCAAAATGTTTAGTGTACTCGAGCGCTATTCTGATGTAGGCAGCCCAGGCGAGTTGGCGCATATCCACAATTCCATTGGTCTGTTGTACGGCAGCTTAGGTCAGCACTCATTGGCCGCCGAGCAGTATTTAAAAGCCCATGAAATGGGGCTTCAAGTTTACGAGGGTAGCAACAAGCTTAGTATCTTAATTAGTGCAATTGTGTCGCTACTTGGAAGCGGACAAACCGATGAAGCCTATAAACGTATTGCAGAATACGGCATGCTTAATCAGGAAATTGATACGCCGCTTACCAATTATCTTTATCAGTACTCGCTGTCTTTTTATTATCGTAAAACACAGGATTATGACAATTTGGCGTCTACCTTGCCCGATTTGAAGCAAGCCGTAACCGCCATTTCAAGCAGTTTCGGTATGCTTATCTATAAGTGGCATGAGGCAGAGGTTTGCTTGCAGCAAGGGGACCTGGTCTGCGTACAGCGTTACCTTGATAGCATAGAAAATACTGACAATTTCATTCCTGCGAATTTTATAACGAATTTAGATTACCTAAGTTTTAACTTGGCGATGCATTTAGCATTAGGAGATATCGATAAAGCCCGGGTAGCCAACCAGGTGTTTTCCAAGGAAGCAGAGAAAAAGCGGGTAAGGCAGCAAGACTCTGCGCGCGTGTTGAGTGCAGCTAACCTCTACAATAAAATTTATTATCTAGAGTCGGAAATAGAAGCAGCCGAGCAACGCCGCAACAACATGTTGATGGTTATTGCTGCAATCATCATTATCCTAACCGGTGCTGCGGCATATGTGTTGCGCAAGAAGTTTCTTGCGGCGAAAGCTATCGACCCAGTAACGCAGTTGCTTAATGCTGAAACTGCTATTGGTCGCATGGATAAACTAGCCGCCCCGAAAGCCGAACGCGCCATCGCTATCGCTATCTTCGAGATAAGTAACTTACGTGAGATTACGCGTAGAATGGGCTCAACCAAAGCAGATAGTGTACTTCGACAAATCGCTCAAACTCTGCAAAACACAACCCGTGGTAACGATATTTTGGGGCGTTTCGGTACTGAACAATTTATTCTGTGCCTTCATAACATTGAAGAGCGAAGCGCCCGTGCATTCTTCGAACGTGTTCAAACAGCACTTGATAATACGTTTGATGGACATGACGAGCTAAGTGACAGTGGCGTAGAGTCAAATATGAGTATTTTCATCGCACACGAAAAAATTACTAGCCTTAATGATATTTTAGACGAAATGGTCCTTTCAATCGGTATGAGCACGCAAAAGCGCTAGTGATGCTTGCTGCACGGTTAATGCATTGAGGGCTCATTCATCATTGCTTTAACGCGTACTTAACAGATATTAAGAGGACAAGGACGCAAGAAGGCAGCGCCAAGGTAGGCGAGGGTAAAACTAACCCAGCGCTAACCAAACGCCAACGGCGGCAATGAGTGAGCCTGCGATACGGTTCATAATGCGAACGTTACCACTTTTCAGTAACACCGAGCGTAGTGTTCTGCCGCCAGACGCATAAATGAGTAAACAGCAAAACTCTAGCGTCAAAATGATAGCGATTAAGCTTGCCAATTGAGGCGCTAAAGGCTGGTCTGGTGTTAAGAAGGGGGGAAGTAAAGCAATAAAAAATGCCCAACCTTTAGGGTTAGCTATCGCGGTAATAAAGCCCTGCGTCACCAACGCTGAACGCTTAGTTTGGTGATTCTCACCTTCGCTAGCAATAGCCATTTTTCCGCGAGACATCCACATTTGAACGCCTACGTACAGCAAGTAGGCACCACCCACATATTTAAGTGCAATAAACACCGACGGGTAGTTAAGCAGCAAGGTCGCCACACCAATAGACGACAGTGTTGCCACTAACCCTACGCCAACAAGTTCACCTATCATCATCCACAGCGCGCGTTTTATCCCTATGCTCATGCCTAGCGTCATTGCTAAGGTCATGCACATACCAGGGGTTATTGATACAAAGAAAAAAGTGGGAATAAAAACCGACAACATGCCCCAACTCATAATGCCTATCCTGTAAAGAAATGTAGGCGCGAAACCTGCCAGAAAATGCGGTTGTGTGCAAGTGTGTGAATGTTAGGCATGTAAAAGCACCTTTACCACAAGGTGCTTTTTTTGTAACTCAACAGCACCCATAGTGGCCACTCGTTCTCCATCTCATTTTGTGCTCTCAATATTCACCCATCTATTATACTGAGATAAAAGCATACCTTTTTATGCGTGTTTTGATATACATTATGGCTGATTATTTTAAGGCTAGAAGGATTTACGCCACTGTCTGAATACTGGTAGGGTAGGTGTGACGAAGTTGGGCCACCCGCCTTATAAAATGAAAAAAGAGAGATGTGTCTATGAACATTCGCAGTAAGTTAATTACCGCCTTTTTGGTTGCAGTAACGGTACCGATTATTGTTTTAGTGGTAACCACAACCATTCAAACGTTCAATCAGTCTAGACACTATTTCATCAATAGCGCTAATCAAGAAATAAACCAAATCGACAATGCTTTTGAACTGTTCTTCGAGGGTATGAAAGAGCACGTACGCTATATGGCTGACGATAAGCGGCTAAAAGCTGCTGGCGATGCGGCAATTACCAGTTACGTTGGCAGAGAAGCCGACATGACACCGTTGCAGAACGGTGCTGTTGAGCGAGCTATTTTTGAGTTTCATGGGCAGTTTCGTGAGAAACACCCTAATTTGCTAAACGTTTATATGGGAACGGAAACCGGCGGTTTCATTCAGTATCCCGCCGAGCCGATGACGAACTACGACCCCCGAAAGCGCCCATGGTACATCCAAGCGAAAGAAGCCAAGGGTAATGCGATAATCACTTCACCGTATCAAGGTATATCTGGCGGGCCAATGATTTCTATAGCGGTCACCATTGCGGGGCGAAGTGGTGATGTTGTAGGTGTTCAATCGATAGACGTTACGCTTGATACGCTGACTAAATTAGTAAACAACGTAAAGTTGGGTGAAAGTGGCTATGTGATATTGGTCGATGAAAATGGCGTGGTATTAGCCGACCCGAGAAATAAGAGTAACAATTTTAAAAATATAAGCGAATTACGCGGTAACCCACTGTATAAGGCGTTAAGCACTGAGCGAGAAACAAACTTCACGGTTGATGGCGACGACGGTGAATTAACCATAACGCGCTATCGGTCACCTGCACTTAATTGGCAGTTCATTGGCGTAATTGAAAGTGCCGACATCGAAGCACCTGCCTACAATATTGTTTACACCATGATGACTGTCTTGGTGGTGATGTTAGTGCTTTGTAGTGTATTAGGTGTGTTTCTCGCTAATCGCATTGTCGCCCCCATTATTAGCATTAGCCGCAGTTTAAAAGGCATTGCTGATGGCCGTGGTGATTTAACCCAGCGCTTAGATGTGGCTGGTCATGATGAAATTAGCGAACTGGCCAAATACTTCAATGCGTTCATGGACTCCATTGGCGATCTTATCACCAGAATTAAAGCGCAAGCCGAAACTCTCTATCAATCGTCTAACGAATTTAGTGCCATGGCAACGTCCTTGAAGCAAGCCAGTGAAAAACAAGAAAACTCGATAGAGCACGCTGCAACGGCGACGAATGAGATGGCCGCAGCGGCGCAAGAAGTCGCGCAAAATTGTGTATCGACACAAGAAGCCACTGAAAAAACCGATAAAGCAAGTCACAACGGCCGTACCATTATTCAAGACACAGTCACGCAGGTTGACCAACTCATGCAGCTTACCCGTGACTCGTCAGTGGCAACCAAAGAACTTGAAAGTGAAAGTGGAAACATCAACCAAATATTGAGTGTCATTAGAAGCATCGCAGAACAAACTAACTTACTTGCGCTAAATGCCGCTATTGAATCCGCTAGAGCGGGTGAGCAGGGGCGCGGTTTTGCTGTGGTCGCCGATGAAGTGAGAACCTTGGCTCAGCGTTCTCACGGTGCAACGGAAGAAATAGAGGGGATGTTATCTAAGCTCATTGAGCGAACGCAGTTTGTTTCTGGAAAAATGGATACCAGTTTGCAGCAGTCTGAATACGCCACGGAACAGTCTAATCAAGCCAGCAAAACGTTTGAAGATATTACCGCGCTAGTGCAGCAGATTATGAATCAAATTACGCAGATTGCGACGGCCGCCGAACAGCAATATCAAGTATCGGAAGAAATCAGTAGAAATATTGTTGGCATGCAATCGTCTACCACTGATATTGGTCAGGCGTCTAGAGGGCTCTCTGATAACGCTGACAGCTTACTTGTGCTTTCACGAAACCTTAATGAGTTAGTTGGGCAGTTTAAGCTGTAATGTGATGTAGCGGGTGTTGCTATCATGGGTAATAGCAACACCACGCTTACATGCACCTTGTACATACATAACTATAAGAATAAACAATCTTTCAACCCTTCCTATTTGTTGCATCCCATACGGGCTGTGTTTACTCTATTTTAACAAATGAAATAAACACAACGCGTAGAAGGAATGCATATGAATTTCGCTGAATTTGCGGCATCACGGAAAAGTGTAAGAGGGTTTACTAAGCAGCCCGTATCAAAAGAAACGGTTGATGCCATTATCAATGCCGCAAAGTGGGCGCCCTCGTCCTACAATACGCAAACGTGGAAAATTCACGCAGTAACGGGCGAAGTGCTAGACAATATCAGGCAAGGAAATACCGAGAATACGCTAGCAGGCAAACCCCACGTACGAGACTTTCCTTATAAAGAAGACTATGAAGGTATCCATCGCCAACGCCAAATAGACGTTGCTGTTCAGTTGTTCGATGTTATGGGCATTACCCGGGAAGATAAAGAAAAACGTATGGACTGGATGATGCGTGGTTTTCGCCAGTTCGATGCGCCAGTGTCGTTAGTGCTCACGTATGATAAGTCTTTAGAACCTGCGGGGATCACCCAATTTGGTCTAGGCTCATTAGCCTACGGCATTGTGCTTGCCGCCTGGGATTTAGGGTTAGGTTGCGTTATTAACGGTCAAGGCATTATGCAGTCTGAAGTAGTACATAAATACGCCAACATTCCCGACGACGAAGCCATTATGATATGTATTGCCCTTGGCTATCCTGATAACGACTTTCCTGCCAACGATGTGCGTTCGACCCGTGCAGACAATGACGAGTTTGTTACCTATCACGGCTTTTAATTTTCGCCTACAGTAAAGGTGTGTATACCTAACTACGCACAATACACACCTTTTCACATTATAAAATATGATAGGCTATCCGCTACTTTTGAGTGAGTTTAAGGCCGCTATGTTCCGTTATTCTCCGTGTGTTTTATTGATTTGTGCGCTTTCTGTTTTCTTTCCTGCCCATGCTAAATGGTTTTGGGGTGAGGAGAGCATTATGGGGACCAATATCGAAGTGCAGGTGTGGGCAGAGACTAACGAGCAGGGCAATAAGGCGCTTTCGGTAGTGTTTGATGAGATGGAGCGAGTTAACCAGCTCATGAGCCCATACATTGAGACCAGCGCTTTAGCGCGTGTTAACCGCGATGCTAGCGCACAGCCTGTTGCGGTAGACGCAGCCACCTATCAAGTAATTAAAGACGCCATCGCTGTGAGTAAGCTAACCAAAGGCGCGTTTGATATTACGTTCGCAAGCGTAGGCTTTATGTATGATTACCGAAGCAGCACAAAGCCCAGCGAAAAGGCTATCAATGCGCACCTAGCGGCAATTAACTATCAGCATGTTCAACTTGACGACGAATCTCAATCAATCTTTTTCTCGCACCCAAATGTTAAAATTGACCTAGGCGGTATTGCGAAAGGCTATGCGGTTGATGCATCTATTGACGCGCTTAAAACGTTAGGTATCGCGCATGCGCTGGTCACGGCGGGCGGCGACACAAGGTTATTAGGCGACAGGCGAGGCAGACCATGGGTTGTGGGTATTCGTGACCCCAGAAATGAAGAGAAACAAGCGGTTAAGCTGCCGCTGGAAAACACCGCCATTTCAACTTCAGGCGATTATGAACGCTTTTTTGAAGCAGACGGCAAACGCTACCACCACATACTGTCACCTAAAACCGGTAAGTCAGTGTACGAAGTACAGTCGGTATCGATACTTGGTCCTATCAGCACCATGAATGATGCGTTGTCCACGTCGGTATTTGTCTTAGGGGTGGTAGAAGGGATGAATTTAATTAATCGCTTGCCAAACTATGAGGCGATTATTTTAGATAACCAGCGCAAGCTTCACTTCTCACAAGGCTTAACGCAATAACGAATGTAAAAAAAGCCAGCTTCCTCACCCGTAATGTAGCAGATTACAGAAGAAACTGGCTTGTGAAGGCCGTTGTACGGCACCTAAATAGTGCCATTTACTATAGGTTCAAATGCCGTAAGGCTGTCCATTAATGTCGTATTACCCAACCCATTACTCGGAAAGCGTTGAGAAAACTGACCTTGCTCACCGTGTAACGCAAGGTAGTTCAAGATAATCGTTTCAACCAACAGGTTCACGTTGTTAGCCGCGGGCGTCGAGGCGGTTTCTACTGCGCCATCGCTGCGCATAAAGCCCAACTGCTGATGTTGCGCTTGAATATCTGGCGTCGCGCCTATTAACTGCGGCGCACCGCCAGGGTTATAAACTAAGAAGAATGATGCCGAGGTTGATGAGTTATCACCCGTCCATACGCCTTTTCCTCGCCCGTTCTCAGAATCGTCAACCATACCGTTGCTGAACACAGAGCCATCGCTGCACACATACATCATGACCGGCACACCTACACGTGCCGCATACTCAAGTACTGCACCCATGCAGCGCCCCGCACGACGGTCGCGCACTTCTCCAGTGGCGCGGCTGCCATCATGGTAGTCATAACCGCCCATGGTAATGGTGCCAGCGCCTGCGAACCCGTTCATCACCAGCTTCATGACTGATGCAGTTTTACGAAACTCGCCATCGCTTTCAAACTCCTCGTCGCTAAAAATACCGCTTGCGCCAACAATAAGTGGGTCAAGGGCCGGGTCGAGCGTACTTGGGTCGCCAAATCGGTCGGTGATGTCTGCGCTTTTCACGTACCCACAGCGCACCATGTCTTTAACCACGTCGTCGGTGGTTATTTGTGTATCAACACGGTTTAGTTTCATGTCGCTAATACGCTGAATAGATTCCATTACTGCGACTGAGTCTTGCTGGCTTAATAGGCCGACCAAATCACCCGTATCAACCAGCCCTGTTACATCAGACGGCCTATCAATCTTAGTGGGGCGTATGCCGGTATCAATCATTGCGGCAGGGGCCATTGAATTCCCGCCAGAATCACTATTACGTGAGCCTATAAGGGTAAGTAACGAACCATCTGCCCCTGCGCGATTTATTCCATACATGGGGTTATGAGGGTTATTGCCCGTGTCATTTTCTGAGCGTGCTGGTATAACAGCGCCATTAATATTGGCTCGATTAGTCACGCTTACTTTATCTAAAATACCATTTAAAAACGCGCTGTCGCTATGAAAGGCAAGCCCTAATTCGTTATTCACAAAGTCAGATAAGCCTGTGTCGGGGTTGGCAATACTAGGCACCATATCGCCAGGCAAACCTTGGCGGCTATATCCAGCAGTACTGAGGAAGTCTAATTGACCACCGCGGCCACCTACTAGCACGTTAGACCCCGCTATGTTCGCGCCGCCAGCAAGGTCAAATACGATAAACGGAATTTTTCCGGCACCTTGAGTTGCAATGCCGCATGAGGCTTTAAGGGCTTCTAAATCAGGCGACAGCGTTGCATGCGCGTGCTTTGGGTTTGCGAACATACTTAAAATAGAGCCACCCGTTACCGCAGCGGCACCCGTGCAAAACCCCTGTGCAATGAAATCTCTGCGCGTCATTGGGCGGCTATGATCTAAATGATACAAAGGAGCATCAGCGCTAGGCGCACCAGCAGGGCGTTTTTTGAAAAAATGAGAAGTTAGCTTTGCCATAATATTTTCCTACTGTATCAACATCGTTGCGCTACCGAGCACCGCTGCACAACTTGCTTTTGCAACAGTTCGGGAGTATTGCGCTGTGCATGACGTGCCGCCGTCACAGGTGGTAAGTCGGTCAATCAGCGCGTTTACCTCAACGCGAACGCTGTCGGTATTTGCTTGTGTGGCAATGTTACTGCCTAACATAGTACTAAGTATTGGCTCAACCACATTCACGCGACGCGCTGTCGAGTAAGCCGTACTTGCTGGTAACGTAAAGTCAAAATCAGGAAAGTAGGCATTACGTAACGAGTCAGTTTCCACTAGCGTGTCGCAGTATCGAATGGCCAGCTGTGTAATCGCCATCTGGTTTGCCGCTAAAAAGCTAGTGACGTTAGTGGTAGACGGTAACTGCTGTTTAAGTTGAGTGAAGGTATCGTTCACGGCCGTTGTGCTCATCGGTACACCAGTTAAATGGGCCATTGATGCATTAATTTCAGCAAAATGACGTACACCAACCTCAGCTTGTGCCGCAATGTCTGCACCCAAAGCTGGCGCAGGTGGAAGGGCCTCAACACGCACGTCAGTGTTATCTCCTAACACTTCGAACGTAAGAAAAAACTCGTCAAGCTCTGGGCCTTTTTCAAGCGGAATTATCGTACCTTGTCTAGATAACGGCTGCCCATTTCCTAGGGTGTAGTTATCGGCACTAATGGTAGTGTTAAGCGTTGCAAATACTTGCCCAGCAAAAGATTCTCGGCCGTTTATTCCAATGCGCATGCCTTGAACCGCGGCCTCTGAAATAGTGGCGTTGGGGTCTAACGACACAAAGAACGGTTCTGCAAACAAATAGCTATAGCTATCGAACTGACTAACCTCAAATACAATATAGCTTTCAGGAGTATCAATAAGCTCGCTAATACCAAAAAGCAAATAGTATTGCTGGCCTACACCGGCATCAAAGTTTTGTAGTATCTCATCCTCTGCTAGCGTCCTATTATGAATGGCAACCATGCGTATTGTGCCTGCCCATGGCACATCGCCCGACACCTCGTTACCTAGTACAAAGGCAAAGCTATCGTCCCAATCTAATAGGCTACCGGCTTCAACAGTATCCACATCACCAGTAAATTCACCGTTAACAAACAGTCGGCGCTGATTGTTTGCATCATAGTTTACAACAACGTGTTGTAGTGCGGCTTGCAATACCTCGTCAGCATCGGCGGTCGACAGCGCCGGCTCTCCGTTTGTATCGGTATTGTCTTGTCTTAGCAATACATCGTAGTTATAGAGCGTTTGACCAAGCGTTACATTTCTTCGGTCGCGCCCCCCTGAATAACTCACAATGCGCGCGGGGCCCTCTTGCGTAACATTTGCTGGCGCTACCCACGCTTCTATTGCGAACTCTCCGCTTCCAAGAATAAGTTCGTACAATTTACGGCTAGTCGTGGTACTGCCTTGCGCTTTGCCATCCGCAAGCTGAATACCATATCCACCTACCCAGTTATAGTCACCCGATAGGGTTAAATCGAGTGCAGGGTCAACACCTGACGTATCAAAGGCGGTATTGCCACTGCCGGTTTTAAACTCCCATTTTGCAATGGTGTTTTGTTCAAATCGTCCGCCGCCACTGGCAAGTGTGCCATCAAACAAAGACAGGGCATTTGAGTTCACTAAGTTGTCGGCAAGTTCGGTTAAGGGAATGTCATTTGCCATTGCATCGATGGCCACACGTAATGCCTCACCATCTTGCTGGCAATCACGCCAACAGTTGTGGAATTCGTCGCGCAGTCGCACAACAAAACGCGAGTCCTCAGGCCTGTCTAAGTTTATTCTGTCTTTTGCTGCCTCGTACGCTTCGTTCACATCACTAGAGGAAAAGTAAGGAGAAATAGGGATAGTTGCACTGTTGGTATGGCAACTTACGCAATACGTTTGTAATAGGGGGTATACCGTTGCTTCAAACAGCGCCGGACTATCAGGGAAATTGCGGGTCGCTCCAGGCACTTTGGCGATAGGTGCTTGCAACTCGATTTCCGTGGCCTGGTTTTGAGCCTGTGACTGTCCTGCCCAGTCTGTTATCCACGTTGTCATGATGTCGGCACATGCGCTGTCGCTCGTGAGCCAACAGTTATGCCCTCCACCTACTTTGGTTACCAAACGAGATTCACTCGGGCGGGAAAGATCAACAAGGCTTCCAGTATCAGAATAGGCCAAGTTAATGTCGTCGTTACGTGCAAAAGTAGGAGACTGCTTCCCTTGAACATGGCAAGCGCCGCAGCGTTCCGCGGTTGCCATATTGTCCCACAAGGCGCGTTTAAAATTGGCGACGTCATCGGTACTTGCGGCCGGGCCGGTGTAATTAACAACGGGTTGCTCTGTGGGAGGGGGTAAAGGCGTAGATGTCACTTCAGCATCACCGCCACCGCATGCGGTAATAGTAAAGGTAAGCGTGGCAACGCAAAGTAGCTGAAGACGCAAGCGGAGGGTTGTCAGGGTGTGCATTCTTATTCTCCCTTACAATAGTCGGCTGCGTGCGCGAATACTGCTTTTATTTGGTAGCCGCTTGAGGCAAATTGTGCGGCCATATCTGAAAGCTGCGCTCTGTCGTTGGCATCTTGTGCCTGTCGCAAACATACTTCTTCAAATACTTTGGTAACTTGGCAAGAAGCAAACTGCTGGCTATTGGCCAATTCCTCGCCCATCGATTTAACGCCATTGCCACTGCCTGGCAGTGCGTCTGACCAACCTAAATTGAAGTTAGGGCCTTCACGCCAGTAGTTGTCCCAGCCATCGTCGCTAGTGACATACCCGTGCACAAAGTTGTTGCTGTTTATCCAGTATTTTTCTTGAACCCGTAGGCCTGTTGCTTCATCTGTCTGGCCGCTACTGTTATATTGCAACGCCCCACGTTCGCCCTCGGGGTCGCCATTTACGTCGTAGCGATAATTGTAATAGGCAAATGCCTGTGCAAGCGGGTCCATGCCAGAATGGCAACTCACGCAGTTGTTATGGAACAGGCGGCTATCGCCGCCAGGGCTTCGGCTAACGTCTTGCCTAATGCGGTCTGGGGGGCGCGTAATATCTGCAACCCCTTCGAGGTCGGTGCATAAGTGATTGATCAGTGTAAAGCGAAACATGGCACGGTTCGTACCATCTTTAAAAAATGCTTTTGCTGCGGCGCGCGTCGTCATAACCCCGGCCGTCGCGTTAACCGGTAGCCCAGTAACTGCCGACTGTGTGGTGCGTACTAAATGATCGTTAAGACTGGTGACACGGTTCTCCATCGCCAAGTAGTGATCGTTATTATTATTGCTGTAAGCCGGTAAATTTAGCGTGTCGTCGCCCACATACAGGATATCGCCGCTAAGCAGTTGCCTAAAATCAATATCATCTCTAGCTATACCAATAACTGTAGCAATGTAGTCATTAAGGGGTTCAAATTTATCAAAGGCTTCATTGGTCCAAGGGGCGGCCCACGTTTTAAGTGTTACGTTATAAAAAGCAGGGTTATCCATTGCTAGGTACGCGGCCTGCTGACTATTACCAGCCTCTATATGAGCCTGCATAGCGTCAAGCACCGAGGTCGAGGCGGGCACACCAGCAAGCCTATTGTGCATTCTATCTGCCTGCTCACGAGGGCCTGCCGTAGCGGTATTCACAGTGAATAGCAGTAGGGCGATTTTACCTGCAAGCATTGCAGCCGCGTTTGCTGACCGCTTATATTTGCTAGTGGCAGTTTTAAAAAAGAGGGTGTGCACAATCTTTGCTCCTGATAACGGCAACCTGTAAATGAAAGCAATGCTTGCTTGAACAATAAAGTGTGACGTTCTTTCTTACGTGTTAGATTTCATAACTATCAATACAGGTAATAGCGTTACTGCTCATGTAAAAAAGGTCTGAGTTTCAACTACAAAGCGCCATCAATTGTTATGCTGTACTAAAGGCTGATGCCAGCCGGGTTACGTTAATAAATTTCCGTTTAACGTTAATGTCCGGTCGTTCTAATGTGTTAAGTTCCAGCGCAACGTTGGTTCAATGCAGCGGTGTCAAATATTGAAGAGGGTTATCAAGAATTGGGCCATTCCCAAAAAAACCTTAAATAACACTATGCGGGCATCAACGCGTGGTAATAAAATTAAAATTTATGTGCTTACCGTGTCTTCATTTTCCAACAGTAATCATTTTATTTTGCGAAGAAAGGGGCCTGAAACGGTGTTTTTTTGTTATTAACTATTTATAAATCATTATTTTAGCTGCTATTGTGTCTTATTGGTTACGGCAGCACACACGTACTTTAGACATAAAAAAAATGAAACATCTTTTGATAATTAAAGAAGGTGCAATTTTCTCTTATCTCTCTCATTTATTCAGATAACGTATCTAAAATTATTCCTTTTGATGACAGTAGACCTTGTTGTAATGGGTCTCAGGTGAAATGCTGATAGCGTACAAGAACAGCATGCCCAATATATTAATCCCAATAAAGTGTCTCGCTTTATCCACACTTACTTAGGTATGAAGCAGCTTGGTATACTGGGTTCATTGTGTTCTACACCGAATCAAATTTGTGGCATTTATAGGTAGCTTTATGTCAGTAATCATGTCAATCACGCGTATTCAGCCTAAGCGTATCGCGCTTATCGCAAGCTTGTTGCTACTTACTGCCTGTGGTGAATCGGTGGTGTCTCAACGTACTGATGACCCAGACCCAGTCGTGGTTGATATTCCCATCGCATTTGTGAAGCGCACGCTGCCGGTTGACGACAATGGCACCCCAATCGCAAGCGACTTGCGAGAACCCAGTCAATTTTTACCTGGTGCGGGGCTATATCTTAAAGCGCGAGCTTCTGTAAGCAGCGAAGAAGTGAATATTACTGATCGTGCTTTTATAGAGGTTTCTACACAAAATAGCAGCGCTGAAAATAGCGAACGCCCTCAATATGATGTGAAAGACGTTGAAGTCTCTTATGATGGTACAACCTTACTGTTCGCTATGCGTGCGCCTGCTATCGACAATGCTGATGACGATGAACAACCCACATGGAACATTTGGGAATATAACCGTATCACTGACGAGCTGCGTCGCGTTATTGCTTCAGACATTATTGCCCAAGCGGGTGATGATACCGGGCCCGTTTATTTGCCTGATGGCAGAATAATATTCAGTTCAACCCGTCAACGAACCAACCAAGCCATACTCATTGATGAGGGTAAAGCGCAATATGCTGGGCTTGAAGAAAGTCTGAATGTACCCGCGTCGGTGTTACAT
This sequence comes from Alteromonas algae, assembly GCF_049117195.1. Taxonomy (GTDB): domain Bacteria; phylum Pseudomonadota; class Gammaproteobacteria; order Enterobacterales; family Alteromonadaceae; genus Alteromonas. The sequence goes on along the minus strand of NZ_CP185260.1, from coordinate 2,379,067 downwards.
GTTATGGATGCAAACGGTACTGCTATCACACAAGTGTCTTTTAACCAAAGTCACGACATCGACCCTTTGGTAATGCCCAACGGGAAAATATTGTTTACTCGCTGGGATCAGGCCGCTGGTGACAAGGGGATGCATTTGTATCAAATGAACCCCGACGGCAGCGAATTAGAAATCGTCTATGGCCGCCACAGTCACACCCTTAACGGGCAAAATGTGCATTTTGTACAAAGCCGGGTTACGCCAGACGATCAGGTACTTGTGGCAGTGAGAGAGTACGAACGCGATACGTTAGGTGGCAACTTTTACCGTGTAGATACGGATAATTATATTGATATAAATGGGCCGGTGGCCAGTAGCGACAGCTTAACTGGGCCGGGTCAAGAGGCGGCGCTTTTCGATAACATCGATACGCAAAGCGCATTGTCACCGGGCGGGTACGTTGCTGCACTTTACCCCTTATTTGATGGCAGTGAACGTCAGTTATTTGCGTGGAGTCAATGTCGTGTTTACGACCCTGAGCAACCTATTGAAGAAGGTTTAGCGCGCACCATACTGCCGTGTAACGACACGTTACTTGAAAACCCTGACGTCGAGGCTGCGCCCTTATTGTACGGTTTGTGGATATACGATCCACAAACAAACACTCAGCAAGTCATTGCCACGCCTAAAGAAGGCGTCGCGTATACCGAATTGGTCTCTATGGAGTCTCGCCCGTTCCCGGCCGACTATGTGCAAGCCGAACGTTTCGACGCTACGCTGGCCGAGCAGTCGTTGGGGCGTGTCCATATACGAAGTGTTTATGATTTTTCGGGTGAAGATGTTACGCAAAGCGGCTTGACTACTATGGCGAACCCCGCGCTTACCGCTCCTAGTGAACGCCCTATTCGGTTCATGCGTGTAGTGAAAAGTGTGTCTATACCCGATGATGACGTTGTCGATATTCGCCGAAGCGATTTTGGGCCTGTTCGCAACATGCTGATGCGCGAAATTATCGGGTATGTGCCGGTAGAACCTGACGGTTCGGTGCTGGCTGACCTACCGGCCAATATGCCTTTGTCATTTAGTTTTTTAGACCGCAATGGAAAGCGTGTTTCCCAGCGTCATGACAACTGGTTACAATTGGTACCGGGCGAAGTAAAAACATGCAATGGATGCCATACGTCAGACAGTACATTGCCACACGGTAGGGGAGAGGCTGAATACCCCTCAATTAATATAGGCGCACCGACAACTGGCGGTGCTCACCCTGGCGCAAATCCAGCATATTTCACCGACGTAGGTGAAACCATGGCACAAACAAGAGGGCGCATTGATGGTATCGCTTACCCCTCGCCAGATATCGCGTTTGACGACGTGTGGACAAACCCTGAAACCACAGTGGTTGCGCCCTCGTTTCGCTATGCATACAGCGAACTAACGTCTGCGATACCTATATCACAACGTTGTGCACAGCGCTGGACAGTGCAATGCAGAGCGGTAATTAATTATCCTGACCATATACAGCCGTTATTTGAAGTCGATAGATCAACGGTCGACGAGATGGGGGCGGTCGTAAACGATAATACTTGCATCAGTTGTCATACGCCTTCAAATGCCGATGGCGACACCCAAGTGCCTGTCGCACAGCTCGATTTAACGAATCAACCATCGCTTGATAATCCAAATCAGTTAACGGGCTACCGTGAATTGTTGTTTACCGATAATGAAGTAGAGCTGGTTGAAGGCGTGTTGCTTGATAAGCTTGTTCCCGCGCTTGATGCTAATGGCAATCCAATATTTGAGCGCGACGAAGATGGGGAGTTGATACTAGACCCCGAGGGCAATCCCATCCCCGTTATGCAAACTGTGCCGGTTTCTGCATCGGCAAGAGCAACGAGCGCGGCAGCAAGTAATACGTTTTTTAATACGTTCACAATAGGGTCACATGTAGGCTATTTATCTGATTCTGAATTAAAAATGATTGCAGAGTGGCTAGATTTAGGGGCACAGTATTACAATAACCCTTTTGATGTGCCTCAGGACTAGGTAAATGCGTGTAATCGTTTTTGTTTTTGCTTTTCTATCACTCTTTCAGCTAAGCGCTGTGCGCGGTGAATCGGTGGTAGTAAAGGTTGTTGAACCCTATGCCGATATGCATACCGGACCTGCCTCTGAGTTTCCGGTATTTCACGTGATTGAACGAGGGGAACGCATAAGCGTGCTAAAAGAGCATACTGGTTGGTACAAAGTGGTCACCGGTGACGGCAAAGAAGGCTGGATAGCAAAAGCGGCGCTTGCCAAAACACGTGACGCGAACGACAGACCATTGCGGTTAGCCCAAAACAATTTTGAAGGTTATCAGGGCAGAACGTGGGAGTTCGGCATTTTTGGCGGTAAACTGGATGACGTTAATGCCATGTCTGTGAGTGCTGCGTGGATATTAACAGAGAACATCGCGGCAGAAATCAGCGCGACACAAGCGTTAGGTGACTTTTCTGATAACCGTATGTGGTTAGTTCGATTACAACATTACACGTTTCCCGAGTGGCAATTGACGCCCTACTTTACGCTGGGTGCCGGACAAATACGCACCGAACCCAGCGCGACATTGGTGCAAAGCGGTGCCGATACCCGAACAAACGATTTATTAGAAGTAGGGGCGGGTGTGAGATATTACCTAACAAGAAATTTTGTAATGCGCGCAGAATACAAACGACTAACCGCGCTTACAGAGCGAGATGAATTTGAGGAGTTAAACCAATGGACGCTAGGGTTCTCGGTCTTTTTTTAGCCGGTACAACATTAATTACAGCCGCACCTGTTGCTATTGGGCAGGAAACGCCACCACCTGTCATCGAACCTGAGTTAGACAGGCGAGAAATTCGAGAGGCGGACATAGACAGTGAAAACTTTGAAATAGGTGTGTTTGCTGGCCAAATCAGTATTGAAGACTTTTCATCGTCCTCAATTATTGGTGTAAGCCTGGCTTATCATATTACCGAAAACATCTTTGCTGAGGCGAGTTACGCTCAAGCTGATGCCGGACAAACCAGCTTTGAGATCTTATCAGGTGGCGCACCGTTTTTGACCGATGATGAGCGGGAGTATACCTATTACGACCTTTCGGTTGGCTACAACGTAAACGGCGAATTATTCATTACAGACAACACCGTTTTTAACACCGACTTTTATGTGACGTTAGGTGGTGGAAGTACTGAATTTGGTGGTGACAGTCAATTTACTCTGACGGTGGGAGGAGGCTACCGCGTGCTGTTGACCGACTATTTCGCGCTGCGCCTAGATGTGAAAGATCACATTTTTAGCAGTGAAATTATTGGTGAGGAAAAGGACACTCACAACATCCAGTATACCCTGGGTGCCAGCTTCTTTTTCTGAGGATTTAGCATATGAAGTTTAAGCTAATTAACAGTTTCACCGGTTTAGCCTTGGCAGTATTTGTGCTGTTGGCATTAACCGTATCCACCGCATCAAAGGCCTCTGCACCAGTAAAAAATCAACCAGCCTCTGATTTTACGTTAAAAAGCCGTGATGGTGACAACCGCCGCCTAAGCGAAGAGCGGGGTAATATTGTCATTGTTAACTTTTGGGCATCGTGGTGCGGGCCATGCCGAGAAGAGCTACCTGCGTTTGAAGAAATGTATCAAGAATACGCTGATTTAGGCGTGACGATATTCGGTGTTAATGTTGATGATGATTCAAGCAAAGCCGATGTGTTACTAAGTGATATCGATGTTACCTTTCCCGTGCTGTATGACCCAAACGGCCAAGTGAGTGAGTTGTACGACGTGTCGGCCATGCCGACCACCGTCATGATAGATCGTGATGGAAACACGCGACTGATACACAAAGGCTACAAATCGGGCGATGAAAAAAGCTACGAGAAAGCAATAAAGCTATTGTTGCGAGAATAATGATGAAAATACGATCACTAGCTACCGTGCCGCTCGTCCTTGGTGCAATTTTAAGTTCAGGGTGTGTGAGTACGCTTGCAAGTATTCAAGATATAGAGCCATGGGTGAAACCCTATGAGCGAAGTAATTTGGCCGACCCTATCATGAGCGCAAACAGAAACCCGATTGCCCTGGCTTACGTGAAGCACGTATTTGAAGCCCGAGAAGGTGCCAGAGGTGCAGATGGTGGCGCAGGGGGCGGTTGTGGCTGTAACTAAATACCGTTTACTGCTACTGACTGTTGTTGCATGCGTTAGCATGGCAACGAAGGGCGCAGTATTACCACAAGACCGTTCAGATGCCATGTACCATAGCTATTCGGGCGATGGTGTAACCATTGACGGGCCGTCGGTGTTGCTGCGTAAAAAAGTCGGTAATAACGTGTCGGTATCAGCGAATTATTATGTTGATACTATTTCTGGTGCCTCGATTGATGTAAGAGCCCAAGCCAGTGAATACCAAGAAGAGCGCACAGAGACAACAGTAGGCGGCGACTTTCTTCATAATAAAACACTGATAAATGTCAGCTATACCAATTCCAGCGAAAATGACTTTGAAGCTAACTCTTACCATTTAGGCATAAGCCAGGACTTCTTCGGCGACTTAACAACGCTGTCGCTCAGTTATTCTCGCGGTGATGATGAAATTAGACGTCGGGGTGATGAAAGTTTTCTTGAAGAGGCGAATCGTCAAAAGTTTGGTTTAGGGTTAACGCAGGTGGTCACCAAAAGCCTCATTATTGGTGTTAACGCTGAAAACGTCTCAGATGAAGGATACCTAAACAATCCGTACCGGGCTATCCGCTATATTGACGAAGACAGTGCTCGCGGATTTTCATTTACCACCGAAGTTTATCCTAACACCCGTGTGAGCAATGCATTCTCGGTTAACGCTAATTATTACTTACCCTACCGAGCAAGTATTTACGGCAATGCTCGCTATTACACCGACACATGGGGTATAAGGGCGACCAACGCAAAGGTCGGTTACATTCACACTATTGGTGACGAATGGATTTTGGATGCGCATGTGCGCTTTTACCAGCAAGATCAAGCCGACTTTTACCGCGACCTATTCACTCGCGCGGACGAATTTAACATTATGGCTCGTGATAAAGAGCTGTCGACATACTCTGGCGTATCCGCCGGTGTTGGCGTGACGTACGAGTGGGCATTTTCTGCGACATCATATTTGAAAAAGAGCACGCTAAATGTTGAATATGATTATATGAACTTTGATTACGATAACTTCAGAGACGCCACGGATGATGCGCCAGTAGGCGAAGAGGCGTTATTTGGATTTTCTGCAAACGTAATTCGAGCCTACGTTTCGGTTTGGTACTAAGGACCCTGTAATGACAACTGTGCATACACCACAAAAACACAATAAACCGTCGCGACTCCATGTGCTTGGTATCACCAACTGCGTTATGCTAGTGATGCTTTTCGCTGCAATTACCCTCACGATTGCATCATTTAGTGCGAAAGCGCAAGAGGCGCCGTTAACGACCCAAATTGAAACCCTTAAAAAAGCGCTTATCGAACTCAATAGAGATTTGTTTATTCTTGAGGAAGATTTGTTATTTCCCTCAAGCACTCAGGTCGCGGTTTATTTGTCAGTCGATGTGGGCACCTATTTTTCGTTGGACGCTGTAGAGTTAAAAATTGATAACGATACGGTGACGAACTATCTGTATACCGAAAAGCAGATAAATGCATTGCACCGGGGGGGCGTTCAACGTTTGTACATGGGGAATGTTAGCCAAGGTACGCACGAACTTACTGCATTTTTTATTGGTTACGGCCCAGAAAACCGAGAATATAAACGAGCGGTGACGTTGCAATTTGAAAAAGAAGATGACGCCCAAGCCGTCGAGCTGAAAATTACCGACTCAAGCGCTAAGCACCAGCCTGAATTTACCGCTGTCGTGTTATAGGTAGCGGCTATTATTATGCAAAAACGCTTTTTACTGTTTTATTTTGCTGCCAGTGTCATTGGGGGGACAACGATACCCTTTGCTGCGGCGTCGACGACTTCTGAACAACACCACGAGGCCCTAAGATTTGGTGAGGTAGTGTATTCGCTGTATACGGATGACGCGCTAACAAGCCTAAGTAAAATGGCAAAAGCGAGACAAGAAGGCGTAAGTGACGAACAATTAAAAACAGTGTCATTGTTAGAAGGCGGTGTTGGCCTTAGTTACGGCATGCCCAACTTAGCTCAGCAAAACCTCGGTCAAGAGGCTGAGTTATCAGGAAACAGCAAGGGCCCGCTTGCGTTGTATTGGCTAGCACGCCTGCATTTTTCACAACATAATGCCGAAAAAGGGTTAGCGGCGTACCAAGCGTTTTTGCGCGCCGTTGAGTCCCGTGATGATGATATTGATGAATTACTGACGCCGTCTCAATGGTATGACGTTAATTACGAAGCGGCGCAAGCATCACTCAATAGCGGCAGGGCAGATATTTCACGCTTTGAACAAGCGCTTCCCAGTACACATGTTACCCGTCAATACTTAGACTACAACGAAGCCGTACAGGCGTATTCACAGGGTGATTACGACAGTGCTATTAATGGCTTTGCCGCGGTTGCTGCGTCGTTGGCAAAACAGCTTACCACCACGACGACGCAAGAGAGTTGGTTAAATTGGATCGGTTGGTGGCAGGACAGAGAGCAAGAAGCCGTTCAACGAGCCGAAATACAAGCGCTGCTCAATCAGGTTCATCTCTCCCATGGTCAAGCAATGCTAGCGCGGGGGCGATACACCGACGCATTAGGCGAGTTTGGCAAAATTAATGGGCAGTCATTAATAAGAGATGAAGCACTGCTTCAGTATGGTTGGGGATTGGTCCGCCGCAACGATTGGCCACTCGCCATGGGTGTATGGAACTTTTTGTCTCAACAACCTGATAACCTTTACACATTGCAAGCAACGCATGCATTGGCATTAGGTTATGCCGAACAAGACGGAGAAGTGCAGGCCTATGAAACACTAATACGTCTTGTTGATAAGTTAGACAAGGTGGTGCGTGAATTAGATGTGCTTAGTCAGAATTTGTCTAAAAGCGGATATTGGCAGTCGCTGGCTACAGGCGTACGCTCGTTAAACGTTGATGATGTGAATCGCACGGGGGATAGTGATTGGAAAACGTTGTGGCCCTCTGCTCACCAAGATTTACTTATCTCCCTGATGCTTACCGATGTAGAACAGCAAGATCAGCTGTCGCAACTCGAAGAGCTCTACACCTTAAAGGCACAATTAAATGAAAGGTTACGTACGTTAGACCGCTTTACATTGCTGCTAAATGAGCGCGACCAAGCGCATGCGCTGCGCACAGCGGCATTTGAACAAAGCCCTACCAAAGCACGGTTATCCACCATTGAAGAAAAACTACACGCGCTTACCACCCGCTTAAACCAAACAAAACAGACATTGGCTAATGAATCTGCGATAGACGGTAAAGGTGTCATATTTAACGCCCTAAGTGTGTATGCCGATAAGCCGCAGTTAGATATGCTCGAGCGATTAGATAGCGCGCAAGTTCGCTTCAATCGATTAAATGAGGCGCGCTCATTGCGACCTGCTTATAAACAGCGTTTGTTACGGTTAAAGGGTATCTTGTTGTGGACGCTTTCAGAGCAAAGCATAGACGCGCAATGGACCCTAAACAAAGCAACCAAGCAAACGCAGGCTTTGCTGGAACAGGCAAAAGGCCGACAAAACCGGTTTGAAAGTTTGCTTAGCCAAAATAATCTTACGCTCGTTGAACGCAAACGCATCAGCGATATGAAAACGCGAATTACGTTACACGTGGCCACAACACAGCAGCTTATTGATGCCCTAGAGCAGCAGCTTGTTTCTGAAGCAAAAACTGCTATTGAGGCACGCCGTTACTACCTTGTTCAGCAGCAAAATATGAGCAAGCTGGCGATTTTGCAGCTTAAAGATCGTTGGCGACAGGGGGCACAAAATAGGTTATCAGATGGCGCACTCGCCACGCCTGATGGTGAAGGCGAGAGAGGCGAAAATGATGAATAAGTCACCATTGCCATTTTCACTTTCGGGAACGGCGACAGCGATATTGCTATGCTTGTCTGTTACAGGTTGTAGCAGTATGTTTGGCGAAAAAGTTGTCGTCAAAAACGTTGAGCCCAAGACAACGTCATTGATCACGTCGTTAAATGTGAAGCCGATTAAAGTAGAAAAAACTACGTTATCGCCCGGTGCTATAGATGTTATTAGAGATGGCTACGCAGAGCTTGTTGGACAGATTGACAACGAGTCGTTGTCGAAGCAACTCGAATTAAGGTTAGCTGACGTAGAAATGCTGCTCGCTGAAGAGCTCCAGGTATCTGGCAGTGGCGAGGAACGTGACGAAGGTGTGCTGTATCAGCGTGCTATCAATGCTTATAAAACCGTATTAACGAATTACCCAGGTGATGTGTCTGAAGCGGAAGTGTTGTATCAATTATCACGCGCCTACGACCTGCAAGGAAAAAGCAGAGAGAGCGCGATAATATTGGCCGAATTGCTAAAGCTTCAGCCTGACTCTATACATGCTAGCGAAGCATGGTTTAGGCAAGGCGAGGCCTACTTCAGCGAGGGTGACTATGCCAGTGCGGCAAATGCGTACAGCAAGGTGCTCGACGCACAAGAGTACGATACATTCTACATCATGTCCGCGTACATGCAGGGCTGGTCTTATTATAAATTAGAAGAGCAAGAAGCGGCGCTTGTCTCGTTTGACGCTATGCTCGCAGCCAGTTTTGCGCATTTGCCAGATGCCAGTAGTGACTTTGTCTACGGACAGCCAGAGGTGAGTGATTTATCTAAAGGGCAGCAAAAACTGGTGCAAGACAGCTTGCGCGTTATGGCGCTGCTATTCTCATACAGAGGAAACGGCGAAGCCATTGTCGACTTTTACAACTTCTATGGCGATAAACCGCATAGCTACCTTGTTTATAACGAACTGGCTCAGCAGCATATTGATAATGACCGTTTTCTAGACGCTGCCGAAGCATATCTGGCGTTTGCTAGTGCACACACAGGGCACGGCGAAGCGGTGCCTTTTTATGTAAAACACATTGACGCGTTTATTTTAGGTGATTTCCCCAGTGAAGTGATGAATGCGAAAGCTGGCTTCGTCAAGACCTTCGGCTATGAAACGGGGAATTACACGCGGTTGAGTGTGATAAATCGTGAAAAAGCCAACCCCTATCTTTATCAATATTTACAAGAATTAGCGCAGTCTAACCATAGCTTTGCACAACAACTCGCAAACCCAGAAAAACGCAATACGCTGCCCGATGCACTGCAACGGCTTGATGATGATGCGATTAACGAACAAGCGTCTTTGGCATTTTCAGATGCTGCCGCCTATTATCTAGAGTTTATCAGCACCTTCCCCGATGATGAAAAACGACCTCAAATACAATTCAATCTTGCGGAAAGCTATTTTCAAGCACAGCAATATGCACTCGCGATAGCGCAATACGAAGACTATGCCTATCGATATGTGAACCATGAATCTGCGAACGATGGTGCTTATACCGCGCTACTTGCCTACGACGCCTTGCTCGCCAACTCAGGTGACAAAAACGATGAATACGTATTACCGTGGTTTGAGAAACAACGGAAAAGTCGCGACGACTTCATTATTACGTTTACTTCTGACCCCAGAGCAATATCCGTGACCCAAACGCTAATGCAAAGTCAGTTTGATAACGCGCAATTCGCCGACGCATTGTATTACAGCCAGTGGTTGTTAACGCCGCCAGATACTGTCACGCAACAGATAAGTGCATCGCAACGTTATTCTGCAAACTTAGTAAAAGCGCATAGCTACTTTGGTTTAGAGCAATACGCTGAAGCAGAACAAAGCTACGCCTTTTTGCTTCAATCGATTGCGAGTGACAACAGCGATTATGACGCGCTTGTACGCAATTATGCGGTAAGCATGTACAAGCAGGCAGAATTCGCGGTTGCCAGTAATGACCTAGAGCAAGCTATTGACCACTTGCAGCGAATTATCGACAACACGCCCAATGTGGATGTACGTATTAATGCCCAGTATGATGCGGCGACCTATTTACTCACATTATCTCGATTCGATGAAGCGCAACGTATGTTTCAAGATTTTGAGACCCGTTTTCCTGACAACGCGCTAACTTCAACCATTGAAAGTAAATTGTTATATATCTTTGAGCAAACAGAGCAATGGGAGCCTGCTGCGGATATTCTCTACCGTCAATGGACGTTAGAGAAAGATACTGATGAAGGCAGAGAAGCGTTACTTTTGGCGGCTGAATATTATGACTTAGCCGGTAACAGAAATTTATCATTACCTGCATATCGTACCTATGCTCACGCTTATCCTGAGCCATTTGATACCGTGACTGAGGTACGGTTGTTAATGAGCGACTTTTATAAACAAAGTGGTGAAGATGAAAAGCAGCGCTTTTGGTTAAACAAGCTTATTGCGGGGCATGACAATGCAGGTAGCAACCAAACTTCTCGCTCGTTAACACTCGCGGCCATGTCAGCCATGGTATTCGCCAACGATGCAAAGCGAGCATTTGTAGCCATAAAGCTTGAACAACCCTTGCGCGATACCCTGAGCAAAAAACGCGATGCGTTAGCGCAGGCTGTTCTGGCACACAATAAAGTACTGACATACGGTGTACGCGAGTATGTGACGGTAGCGAATCATCAGCTCGGCGAATTATATCTTACATTGGCATCTGACTTAATGGCATCCGAGAGACCCACCGAACTATCTGCCTTAGAACGCGAGCAATATGATTTGTTACTCGAAGAGCAGGCATATCCGTTTGAAGAAGAGGCAATCAAGGTTTTTGAGACAAATGCTAAGCGAAGCTGGGAAGGCGTTTATGACGAGTGGGTGCGCGCTAGCTTTGAAAAACTGTCTGCCTTATCACCGTCTGCTTATCGTAAGCCTGAAAACGTGGAGGCGCTTGATGTTAATCGCTATTAGAATCACCGGTTCGTGCCAACGTTATGGATTGAGTTGTTTCGTTCTACCGTTATTTTTATTGCTGCTGAGCGGCTGTAGCGTAGTGCCATCTTTTACTGGGAGTAATGAGGAGGCAACGACACAACACAGTGAAACCCTAGATGCCCCAGACTTATCACCAGAAGAAATGTTAGCTAAGACATTGCTAGAGACTGAAGACCGGTACCTTTTAGCAAAACGCATCGTGCCGGTCGAGCAAACAGAGCAGTTTGAAAATGCAATACGCCTTTTTAACAGTGGGGATTTTGATGCTGCCAGTGCGACGTTGGCACCATTACTTACGGGTAATAATGTATTGTCAGCAATGTGGGTACTGAACGGTGATATAGCACTTGAAGCTGATAATACCGAACAGGCCGTGTCTGACTTTCACACTGCACTGGATGCTAACCCGTTTAATTATTTTGCATTAAACCGGTTAGGGGTGTTGTATCGAGAAAAAGGGCAATTCACCACGGCACGTAGCTATTATAAGCAAGCGCTTTCGGCGTGGCCGGGTTTTGCAAGTACCTACTACAATTCGGGTATTCTTCACGACTTGTATTTAGGTGAAAAACAGACTGCGGTAACGATGTATGAAAATTATTTGGCGTTGATTGCGTTCAATGATACTGCTGGTGTGCCGGAAAAAGAAATTAGAAAAGTTAAACGTTGGGTTGCTGAAGCAAAGCGTCAGCTGGCCAGCAGCAATGACGTCAGGGAGCAATAATGCGTTTTCATATTTATCGCCTGTCACTAGTATTATTGGTTTCTTTTGTGCTGTCGTTAGGGGCTAGCGCACAAGACGTTGATGAGGCGAAACCCGAGGAACCACTTCGTTTAGAAGCCACAATTCGAGGGAACAAAGAGCAGCCAAGAGTGCTAAGTATTGTGCCATGGCAATTACCGAAACACAGAAACATTCGCGGCGCATTGCAGTGGACGCCAATGAATACGCAGCCGCAGCCCCTTGAACGCAATCGCTTTTTACGCAGAGTGGCATTGAATCAACACTTCAGTGACGTTGATGAAATGAAAGTACCGCCAGCTACACAAGATAATTGATACGTATTAATCACACGTGATGTGTGGAAATCCAGATAACCAAATTACAACAAAAATGCGGTAAAACACTATTACGGGCAGCCAATATGTAGTTGCTGCAACGAGATAAAAGGAAAAACTATGCAAGTCTTCGACGTTATTGTTCGCTTCTTTCAGGAAGGTGGCCCTTTCATGTTCCCCATCTCTATTGTTTTAGCAATAGGGCTAGCGATCGCCATTGAACGATATGTATTCTTAAGTTCGGCAAAGCGCGTTAATAAAAAAGCGTTTGCAGAATTAGAGCCTTTGCTACGCCAACAACACTACGACCAAATTGTGCGAATTGCCGATCACAATGCCGCGCCCATTACTCGAGTCATTGGCGCGGGGATCGCAAGGCTTCAAGTTAGCCCGCGTCGGGAAGATATCGAGTATGCAATGGAAGAAGGCTTGATGGAAACTATTCCACGTCTTGAAAAGCGCACGCCATATTTAGGAACGCTTGCAAATATTTCTACCTTACTGGGATTGCTAGGTACCATCATCGGCCTTATTGCCGCGTTCTCTGCGGTAGCAAACGCTGACCCATCGGAAAAGGCCAGTCTGTTATCACAAAGCATTTCAGTAGCCATGAACACCACTGCGTTTGGTTTGATTGCTGCGATACCGCTGCTAGCGTTTCACTCACTTCTGCAAACTAAAACGACAGAAATTGTTGATAGTATGGAAATGGCCGGTGTGAAGTGTCTTAACGTGTTAATGGCGAAAAAGACGGTGAGTGCCCACAGCAGACAATCTGACGAGTAAATTATCATGTTAGGCAGACGTAAACGCCTTAAGAAGCAGGACGTAGAGTTAGATATCACGTCGTTCCTCAACCTGATGATTGTGTTAGTCCCCGTTTTGCTAATGATGATGGTGTTCTCACGTATTACCGTGGTGGAGTTAACGCTTCCTGGGCTTGAGGCATTAGGCGAGGGCGCCGATGTCGAAAATCAACAGCTTGAGTTACTAGTCACGCCAGAGGGCAGCGCGGTGTACTTTCCATCAGGGTATTTAGTGAAACAAATTCCGACGATTGCTGATAGCGAAACCGGCGTTGTTCAACAGGATTGGGATGCCCTTCAATTTGTTTTAAAACAAATGAAGCAAACGTTGCTAGGCAAAGGGGTGGAGAAAGATGATATTGTATTGATGATAGACGATCGCGTTGATTATCAAAGCCTAGTGACCTTGCTGGATAAAACCCGCGCTTACCAAGATGTGGTTGCGGCTTCAGTGGTCGATGCCGCGTTATTTCCCGACGTTTCGTTTGCTGAAGTACCTGCTGAAATGGCTAATCTCGACTTCTCAGAGGCGGCCATAGTAGCGGGGGAGGAAAGTCAATGAAGCAGTCAGTAAGAGCAAAGCGTATGGCACGTAACCATAAGCGCAATGCAAGACAAGCGAAATTAAGCCTCGTATCCTTGATGGACATTTTTACCATTCTTGTGTTCTTCCTTATGCTAAACGCATCAGATGTGCAGGTGTTAGACAACCACAAATCGATCACCTTGCCTGAGTCACCCTCTGAGGTGGCTGCAAAAGAAACGCTATTGATAATGGTAAATAACAGCAGCTTGGTATTGCAGGGCGAAAAGCTTGCGGATATTGAAGAGATACTCAGCAGCAGTGACGAAACGATTGACGTGTTGGCCGATGAGCTTGCGTTTCGATTCCAGCAGGCGTCAACGCCTGCAAACGTTGATGCAAGCGATGAAAGCGCTGTTCAAGGCAAAGCCATCACGATTATGGGCGATCGCAGCGTGCCTTATGCATTGCTAAAGAAAATCATGTATACCTGTGCGCAGGCCGGTTACACAGATGTGTCATTAGCCGTTGAGCAAAAAGCGTCGTCTACTAATAAGGAGGGCGGTGCATGAGTAGTACGTACATGCAAACGCAACTGCCCTGGGCATCTAGTGAAAAAGAGAACCGTACGTTCAGCTTTATTACGTACGGGATATTAGCTGTCACATTAGTATTGGCTGTGGTGGTCAACCTAGTGGAATTACCTAAGCAAACGCGAGAAGAAAAAGCCGCCTTGCCGGCGCAGCTTGCCCGTATTATTCAACCTACAGTACCGCCTCCGCCGCCAATCGTAGAGCCTAAACCAGAGCCTATCGTTGAAGAGACGCCGCCTGTAGAGGTAAAAGAAAAGCCCAAACCTACGCCAAAGCCAGTTGAACCAGAGATTGTTAAGCCGAAGCCAAAGCCGTCGCCACAGGTACAGCCAACAGAAGCTGAAAAAGTGCGTCAGGCAAAAGAAAATGCTAAGCAAACCGGTTTGTTAGCGTTTCAAGATGATTTTGCCAGTATGCGAAATACACTTAGCCTTGCGAACGTTGCTGATACGCAAACCGTCGAAGGAGCGGGTAAAACAGAAAAGACCGTGCGCAAGCGAGTAGGAAAAGAGGTTGTGGCGAGTGACAGCGGGGGTTTACAAAACGCAGAAGTTAGCCAGAACATCGGCGCACGTGGTGAACTTGCCGGGCGTAGAACGACGGAATTTAGCGCGCCGGAAGAGGGTGCAGCCTCGCTAGCAGCGAAGCGGGTTGAGCAAGAAACGGCGGTTATCGGTGACAGAGACGTGGAGTCTATTCGTAAAACGTTAGATGCAAATAAAGGCGCAGTTTATGCGCTATATCGTCGCGCACTAAGAGCCAACCCTGATATAGAAGGTAAAGTAACGGTAAGATTGACTATCGAGGCCGATGGAACTCTTTCAGCGGTAGATTTACTTAACAGTGAACTTAACGATGAAGCGCTAGAAAGAAAACTGCTAGCCCGCATTAGAATGATAAATTTTGGTGCTGCCAACGTTAAGCAAACACAACTTGAGTATGCGTTTAACTTCTTACCATATTAAGACTGTTGTCGCGTTACATAAAAGCCGAGATTAACAATGTTAAGCTCGGCTTTTATGCTTACGCTTCACGCTTCGAGTTTAAGGAAACCGGCGCTACCTTTACGTTATGAAATTTTTAATAGTTGGTGGGCACTATGAGATGGGACGGGTTTTGACCAGTAATAGCCTTGCCCAAATTCACAGCCTAACTCCATCAACGTGGCCAATGCGGCTTCATCTTCGATACCTTCGGCGACGGTTTTTAACCCGAGGCTTTTGGCCATGTTGACAATGGCTGCAATCAGCGGCTTGTCGTATTTATCTTTTCCAAGTGCCCCAATGAATGAACGATCAATTTTCAGGGTTGTGGCATTAAAGCTTCGTAGGTAATTTAAGTTTGAATAACCGGTTCCGAAGTCGTCTATCGCAATAGCGATACCTAATTCACGCAACTGATTAATTTGCTGTGCAATGCCATCTTTGTCGTTAATGAAGAGTGATTCAGTAAGCTCTAACTCTAACATCGACGCTGGAACGCCGTGGTGCTTGAGTGCATTGTTGACGACCGTAACTAAGCTGTTATCTCTGAACTGTACGGCAGAGATATTGATGGCAATACGAAGGTTTTTATACCCTTTCTTTTGCATCTGAGCACCAAACCTACACACCTCGTCAATAACCCACTGTCCTATTTCGACAATCAGGCCGCTACTTTCAGCAATCGGGATAAAACCATCTGGAGGAATAAACGAGCCATCATCTTGCGGCCAACGAATCAGTGCTTCTAGCGCGGGGGTAGACCCATCATTTAGGTTTACGATGGGCTGATAATACATTTCAAACTGCGATGTCTGCGTCGCGGTTCGTAACATCTGAAGCAGTGAGAACCTTTCTTCACCGTCGTTATCAAGGCTTGCTTCATAAATGTGAAAGGTATTACGTCCATGTTGTTTCGAATGATACATAGCAACATCGGCTTTTCTGCAAAGCTGCTTAAAGTCGGTGCCGTGAAGGGGAGCAATGGCTACGCCCAATGACGTGGTAATCGATACTTTTGATTCCAGAATATCAAACTCGGCTTCACAGGCTTGCATGATGGTTTTAGCTAACGTCTTTACAGACTCCTCGTCCCTTGCGCATGGCGCCAAAACAATAAATTCATCGCCACCAAAGCGAATTAAATGCTCCCCGTGCGGCAGTGACGTTTGAAGCTTTTCTGACACCATTTTTAACAGTGTATCGCCAGCTGAATGGCCTAATGCATCATTCACGGGTTTGAAGTTGTCTAGGTCGAGAAAAAAGACGGCGATGTTTTTATCGTCCGGGTTGCGCTTCATAAACATGCTGGCAAACAGTTGCTCGCCATAGAGTCGATTAGGAAGATTTGTCAGCGGATCATGATGAGCAAGGTGCTGGATATGTGCATGACTCTCCTCTACTTTTTGGTTTTCAATCTGTAAAGAAAGCATTAATTTTTTTATGTCTTTAACCAACACGTAAACACTAAACCCAGTTACGCTGAATATAATTATGATAAACATAACGTGTACCCATCGTAGTGATGGTACGTGAGGCGTTATGAAACCCTCGATGGCAAGCCCAGACAGCAACAACGCTTGAACCATGGTCAGTGCCAGTGTTATCGAGAATAGCCTACCTCCTCCCAGTGTCGCTGCAAACACCAATAAGCCGGGGAACCCCAACGCTGCGAGGTCGAATATACCCGCGCCGGTTAAGGCAAGAGCGAATAACATCAAAGAAAGCGTGCTGATTAGGAGATAGATTGCTGCAGATAGTTTGCGTTTATAGGCAAGAAAATAGGTAATACAAAGGGCAACTAATGCCGCACTGAAAATGGTGAACGTCACGTTTCTAGATACAAGTAACGCCAGCGCTACGCCAATACCCGTAACCGCACTGATTTGCATCACGCGATTTCTTCGTAAGTGCGAAAGCGCCTCAGACACTAGCGTAGATGGTGTTATGTCACGATGAACAGCGTTAATAGTAAAACCCTTCTTAAATTAACGTAATGATTATACTCTACCTTTTGGTACACCAAAGGCAATATATTCATGGTAACTAATTTAGTCAGGGCAAAAAGGGGCAATCACATATTGCCCCTAGGGTATGGATGTTTTATTACGCGGCGAGGGTTAAAATTTCCTTCGCTTTTGCAAGGTCAATGTCGCCATGTTCACCAAGGGCTGTCATTCCATTTTTTTCAAGGTTTGCAATAATGCCGTCTATCGCATTCTTTTCGATATCGTAGTCAGATAAACGGGTTTTCACTTGCATAGCTTCAAAGAAATCTTGAACGGCCTTTATCGTTAAATCGATAGCTTTATTTTTATCTTCGTTTTCGATGCCAAAAACACGCTGGCCAAGCTGAAGAATTTTATCTTCTTTCTTCGCGCGTTGAACATACATAAGTGATGGCAGCACGATTGCTAGTGTCACGGCATGATCTAAACCGTGAAGGGCGGTTAACTCATGGCCAATCATATGAGTCCCCCAATCTTGCGGAACCCCTTTTCCAATTAACCCATTTAATGCCATGGTCGCAGACCACATAACATTAGCGCGAACATCATAGTCTTGTGGTGTTTCAAGCGCTTTAGGCCCTTCTGAAATGAGGGTTTGTAAAATACCTTCGGCAAATCGGTCTTGAAGCGGAGCGTTTACCGAGTACGTCAGATACTGCTCGATAACATGCACAAACGCATCAACTACGCCGTTTGAAACTTGTCGAGGAGGAAGTGAAAAAGTGAACTCTGGGTCGAGTACGGCGAAAACCGGCTGCACGGTTTCTGATGAAAACGCGCGTTTCTGTGATAATTCAGAACGGTTAACGACCGAGTTGCCATTACTTTCAGAACCTGTTGCTGGCAGGGTTAGCACCGCACCAATTGGTAATGGATTTTCAAATTGAGCACTAGAAATGAGAATATCCCACGGATCACCTTCAAAATTTACCGCCGCGGCAATAAACTTTGCTCCGTCAATAACACTGCCACCGCCAACTGCAAGAATGAAGTTCACGTCGTTATCGCGCGCTACATGAACCGCTTTCATTAGCGTATCAAACTCGGGGTTTGGCTCGACGCCTGAAAACTCCACTACGTCTGCGCCTTTCAAGCACGCTAGCGTGCTGTCGTAAATGCCGTTTTTCTTTATAGAACCGCCGCCATAGAGAAATAAGACTTTAGCGTTTTTTGGCAGTCGTGGGGTAACTTCGCTAAGTTGGCCCTTACCAAATAAAATTTCAGTTTGGTTCTTAAATGTAAAGTTCAGCATGGTTTCTTTATTCTTCCTTTTTAACGTTGCCTAAATATCTGGCGATAGGCACCAACTTGTACGAAAAACGGCGGTGTCGATGGAAACAGCCTTTCGTTAGGCGTACAGTCGATGTTCTACCCGACAGAATGTGTTGGTTATCCTAGAATGCTTGGATAAAAACAAGAAGTCAGATAATTTAGTGGAAGCCATCACAAATCTGATAGGTACATATCACGTGTCATACCTCACCCAACTTAAAACCTTCGTTGAAGTTTATCGCTGCGGTAACATCACCAAAGCCGCACTTAGGTTAAATATGTCCCAGCCAGCGGTGACATCGCATATTCAGTCGATGGAATCGATTGTTGGGAAAGAGCTGTTTATCAGAAAAGCGCGAGGTGTTGAGCCTACACCTATTGCTGATGATTTGGCCCTGCAAGTGTCTCAACATATCGATATGCTGGAAAGTAAAGTCGATTCAATACGCAGTCGCTCTTCGACCGTTCACGGAACCCTGCATTTGGCAGGTCCGGCTGAGTATTTAAGCTTTGTTGCAGGCCCGACCTTAGCCAATTTACTGCAAGCCGATAAAATCAACCTTGTCATTCACACGGGAAATAAAAACAATATTTACGCGCAGCTAGAAAACGGTACGGTTGAGTTAGGCATAACGGCGTCTATGCCAAATGAACAAATGTACGACTATCAATGTTTAGATAAAGAGCGTCTATTACTGGTTATGAACCGGGTGCAGGGGCGTGAACTTGCCAAGCAGACTGTCACCGTCTCAATGCTAGCCGGCTACAAAGTGATTACTTACGACGAACAATTGCCTCTTATCAGGCAGTATTTTAATAGCGTATTTAACGCGCGGTGTGAGTCGCCCGTGGCTGCGGTTTGCCCTGATATTCGGGCAATTGCAACCATTGTTAAATCCGGGGTAGGGTATTCTGTACTGCCAGACTATTTATGCAAGAATGCGATTGATACGGGAGAGTTAGTGCAGTTGGGTAAAGAAGGGCCTGAAAATGAGATATTTTTAGTGTGGAAAAAGGGCGCACTCAATCACCCAAGAGTGGCTTATGCGAAAGATGTAATAATGGCCTTTGCTAATATGAATGTTTTAACGTCGCGCCACGATACGTAAAGCGATGGCATAAAAAAGCCCCAGCATAAAACGATGGGGCTATTTAGCAACTGCGTACTAGCGCTTTAGAACGTACTCACGACTTTCACCGCGTCTGTTACTAGGCTCTCGTCAATAAAACCAAGCGTATTTGGGTTGGTTGCAACAAGCTGTAGCATTTCTTCTTGTGAAGAAACTGACTCAGGCGGTGTACCGCGCCCAGTAAAAACAAGCTTGGACCAAAATGCAGAATATTGGCTCTCAGATTTTCCTAACACACCGCCGTTGAAGCTTGCTCTCACCGCTTCGCCTTGCTCAAAGGTTAGTGGAAGCGCTTTGCTACCATCAGGGAATGTCTTCGACTTACCTAAATAAATACGTTTTACAGCGTCTAAGTCTACGCCAGAAGCGTTTCCTGCATTAACAATAACAACATTCGCTGCGGTTGCAGGTAGTGTAAATACCAGGCACAGGAGTAAGATATATTTCATGTTTAAGCACCTTAAATTACCAATTCTAATGAAACTGCACAAGCAGTTGTAATAACACTGCCTACGATGGTAAAGCGCAAGGCGTTACCATCTCTAGTCCGACTATTATCGCAAAATAATGGCCCATCTTCATATTGTTCGATAGTAGTGATTGTATATGAGATTACTCCGTTTGCTTGGTAGATTGCGCAATTAACTCTGTTATTTTAGTCAATTATTTTAAATAACGTGTAATTTTGTTGTCGTTCAGGTGGCAATAAGTGCGTTTTCGCCGCGCAATCGCACAAAACGCCCAGTGACCATAATAACATTGTCCATAGTGTCGCTATTGTCAACTTTGTGTACATAAGCGATAAACTGTCAGGTTTACACTATTCACATAAGCACGTAAGCAAAAGGAATCACACAACGTCAATGGCAAAACCGAATAAAAGAGGGCCGGCAAGAACGGTTGATGTTTTTTGTGCTAAATGCAAAACACCGTTGTTCAAATATCAAAAAGGGGGGAAGGGCGCATTGGTAAAATGTTTTATCTCTCGAATAGTACACGACTACACAGTGACCCCTTGCATATGCCCGTCCTGTGGTGCTCAATTTGCTCGCGAAGCAATGATAAGAGGGATGCCTTCTTATAAAATGATTGGAGGAAAAGTAATTGCTAAGTAACTAACCAAAATAGTTGCTGTAATTAAAAAAACGCCTACATTTAATATAATCTTGAATATCAAACTCATATGGATGTGGGGCGTTCCTTAGTGTGGTGGGTTTGCTAATGTCTATAAAAAGAAAGTTTCTATTCGCCATATCTGCTGTTATCGCATTCATCGCGCTGATGATTGCTGGCATGACGATACTGACGACGTCACAAAGCGTAAAAGAAGAAATAGAACAGCAAAAGCGTAAAACAGCTGACCGGCTCATTAATATCCTCTCTATAACCGACACTATCATGCAAGAACGTGTGGTAAGCAGCATGGCCCTGTTGAAACTGCGTGGCGGTGAACTAGGTACACCACGCCAGAGTGGGACGGCAATTGTGAAAAACACAACGGCCTCGCAATTGTTCCTTGGTTCGCAGCCCCAAGCCAACGACTTCACGCTGGTAGATGCGCTGACCGATATTATGGGTGGCACAGCAACCCTATTTAGTAAAACCGGTGACGACTTCATACGAGTAAGTACTAACGTGATTAAAGATGGTCAACGTGCTATCGGCACCAAGCTCGCCCCATCAGGAAAGGCGATGGCCAACATTAAGCGCGGTGAACCGTACTACGGGGCGGTAGACATTCTTGGGAGCCCGTATCTTACCGCTTATGAGCCCATGAGAGATGCCTCTGGCACCGTTATTGGTATTTGGTATGTCGGCTATTCTGCGGACATGAAAATACTTGAGGAAGTGATCAATGAAAGTCACTTGCTCGATGATGGGTTTGTTGCGCTAAGAGACAGCAAGGGCAACATTAGAATGCATTCGTCTCATGTTAATGATGCCGAAGTAAATAGAGCCCTCAGTGACCGTGATGGAAAGTGGATCACTACGGTGATGCCATTTGAGGCGTGGGGGTATGACATCATATTAGCAGCGTCATCGTCAGAAAAATCGTCATTAGTCAGCGCCGCAGTTTTTGTCCTTTTATTCAAAATCCTAATGGCAAGTATATTTGTACTTGTCACAGTGGCTATTCTTATTTCCAAAATAGTGGGTAAGCCTCTGGATGAGTTCATTGCTGTGCTTAGTAATCTTGCCTCAGGTGAAGGAGACCTTACCTTTAGGTTCAGAGAAACCGGGGGGGATGAATTTGGAGAAATGTCTCGCGGGTTTAACCGCCTACTTGCTCAACTGCAAGATACCTTGCTTGATGTTGATGAAGCCACCGAAGCGATGCTTCACAAATCTAAAGTATTATCGTCAACGGCTGACGCCTCGAATAACACTGTGGCCTCACTGAGTGATGAAACGCAAGCCATTGAAATGGCAATCAATGCGTTGAGGGATAACGCTGAAGAGGTCGAGCGAAACATTTTAGAGTCAAGCGATGCGGCCGGGAATGCGGATACTGATACGCGTAAAAGTTCCGAGGTGCTTAGTGCCACTATCACCGACATAGAAACGCAGGCGAAAGACGTTGACGCATCAGTGGCAGTTATTACCGAACTTGCGCAGGCTAGTGAAGAGATCAGCGGCGTAATGGAAGTTATCAGTAATATCGCAGAACAAACAAACTTATTAGCGTTGAACGCCGCCATCGAAGCGGCACGGGCAGGAGAACAAGGGCGAGGCTTTGCAGTAGTCGCCGATGAGGTCCGGTCGCTGGCAAGCAGAACGCAAGCATCAACAGAAGAAATTCGCAAAATGATTGATAGGTTGCAACAGGGCAGTAGGCAGGCCTCGTCTAAAATGCAAAGTAATAAAGACAATGCTTTTAGAACCGTTGAGGTAACAAAAGAAGCCGGCGCTTCACTTGAACAAGCATTACACGCCGTTGCCACCATAACCACATTAAATAAAATGGCGGCAGATATCGCCCAACAACAAAAAGGCGTTACCCAAGACGCACATGCACGGCTATCGAGTATTAGAGAAGTGGGCGATAGTAATAGTCGTTATGCCAATGAAGTCGTGCAAAACTGCAATGATTTAGTCGAACAAATAGGCCGTATGCAAGGACAGTTACGAAAATATAAGTTTTAGGTGTATTAAATACTTATAAGCAAAAGCGTTATCATCAATAACCTAGCGCAGACCAAGGTGATGTAACGATATAAACACGTTATGTAACAATTTAAAGTGCGTAAATAGGGTGTGAAACCTTGTGTTGCAAGGTTAGCCCTTTTATTCTCATTGTTGAAAAGAAGAGATCTCAATCTTTCAACAACGGAATAAACACAATGAAACGAGTTACCGCGCTTTTTAGCGCTGTACTATCGTTGTCTTCGTCATATGCATTTGCCGAAGATGTCGAGTACAGATTGCCCTCATCAGTTACCCCAACCTTCCAACGTATTCACCTAAATTTAGACGCAGACGCACCAGGCTACTCTGGTTCAACCTCTATCGACATTACTGTGAATGAAGCAACGCAAAAAGTGGGCTTCTATGAACAGGATTTAGTCATATTGAATGCATCACTGTCGTTTAATGGCGAGAAAATTCCGCTTAACGTATCTGAAGGGGAATACGATATGAATTGGGGCGAGGCAAATAGCATGCTTAGCCCAGGCAAGTACACGTTAGACATTAATTTTGAAGGTAAGGTTAATACGTCTTCAGATGGCATGTATCTATCTCGCTTTGAAGATAAAAACTATATCTTTACCCAGTTTGAAGATATGCATGCGAGAAAAGCGTTTCCAAGTTTTGATGAGCCTATTTTTAAAATACCCTACCAGATGACGATTAGCTCACCGGTAAACCAAGTGGTGGTATCTAATACGCCGGTTGAAAACGAAGAGACAAACGAAGGCATAAAAACGGTAACGTTTGAAAAGACTAAGCCGATGCCTACCTATCTTATTGCGTATACTGTAGGGCGATTTGATAGCGTTGAAATGACGGGGCTGCCGGTTCCTGGCAGGCTGTATGTGCCCAAAGGCTATGCTGATAAAACCGCGTTTGTGGTGAAGCATACGCCTGAAATACTGGCGTCACTAGAAAACTTCTTTGGCATTAAATATCCTTATAAGAAAATGGACTTCGTTGCGGTACCTAACTTTACGCACGGCGCTATGGAGAACGTTGGCCTTATCACTTACCGTGATAGCTTACTCCTGCTAGAGGACGAGCCAAGCTTAACCGAGCGTTCGAGACCACTCAATGTTATTGCTCATGAGCTTGCACATCAATGGTTTGGTAACTTAGTCACCATGGCGTGGTGGGACGATTTATGGTTAAACGAAGCGTTTGCTTCGTGGGCCGCTAGCTATGTTATGAAAGAACTTTACCCTGAACTTAACTATGCTGACCGCATTGTTCAAGAGGGTGCTTTTGGCGCAGATGCAAGTCCAACCGTAAAGCCGGTTAAAAAAGAAGTAAGAACGCAGCCAGATGTAATGGATGGTCTTGGGCTTAACTACTCAAAGGGCGAATCGATATTACAAATGATCGAGTCGTTAATTGGTACCGATAAATTCCGTGAAGGCGTGCGTGCATATATGAAAGAGCACGCCTGGGGTAATACGGTTGCAGATGACTTGTGGCGAGCGCTTGATGGCGTGTCTGATTTTAATCTAAGCGCGATGATGAAAGCGTATTTAGAACAGCCAGGTTACCCGCTTATTCATATTGGAACAGACGGCAGTGTCGTGCAGTCTCGTTTTCATTATGCGGGCGCAACGGTTGCACCTCAAACGTGGGCTATTCCCTTAAAGCTTACCTACAAAGCAAACGGTAAAATTAACCAAGAAGTGGTATTTATCGATAAAGAAACCACTAGGCTTCCTCAACTTGCTGAAGCAGATTGGGTGTATCCTAACGATAATGCTACGGGTTACTTCCGTTGGGCGGTAAGCGGTGAGCAACTAAACGCGTTGCTTGCTGATATTGATGCACTTAATAAACGAGAAAAGAAAAACGTTCTCTATAACTACCAGGCGCTATTAAACGCCGATGAAGTCGGGGTTGATAGTGTTATGAAGGTGCTCAATGCATTGGCAAACGATACTGACCCAGCCGTTATTCGAGCTGCAGTAGGTATATTGGCCGAGTTTGAGTACCTCGTGAATGATGACAATGAAGCGGATTATGCCGCGCTACTTAACGACAAATATCTGCCGTTGTTAAACCGCTTAACGCTCACGCAAAGCGACACAGATTCTGCAGACGTTATTCGCCTTCGTAATTTGCTGTTTGGTGTTTTGGGGTTATATGCAAATAACGAGGAACTGATTGCCAAAAGCGAAGTAATCGCGAAGCAGTATATTGCAGACCCAACAAGTGTACCTTCAGGAATTGCTGGAACCGCTATCGCGATTACTACCAAGTACAGTGCGGTGAAAGACAACGCCAAATGGTTTGACACTATCGTTAAGGCCTTTAAAGATGCGCAGCTGCCTAACGTAAAAAGAACCTTAGTGTACTCAATGCGATTTGACGACAAAGCGTCTGTGTTTAAGATGCTTGATTTAGCGCTAACCGATGACATTACACCGGCAAATACGGTATCGATGGTGATAAGTGTTGCGCGAAGTCTCGACGACCATACGCTTCTTTATGCATGGTTAAATGAAAATAAAGAAGCGCTAATTGCAAAAATGCCAGACTACCACGTGTCTCGCATGCCTGAATTTGTCTCAACCACTTGCTCTGCTGATAACCTCGCTATGGCCAATGCGTTTTACGCACCTATTCATAGTGAGCACCAAGGCATGTCTCGAGGCCTTGAAATTATGCAGGATGAGTCAAACCAATGCTTGCGTTTGAAAGCAGCGTTCCAAAAAGACTTTGATGCGTTTCTCGCTAACGCAAACTAATACACCGTTTTAGCCTATCGAAAGAGCACCATATTGGTGCTCTTTTTTTTGCCTGTAAGCAGTTCGTGGCTGCCCACAGATTTTTCCTTAACCCTCTGTGATAGTGCTCGTCATTTCGCCCGGCTCAATTAATAGCCAAATGTTACAGTTTAGCTTTACCTGAACAATGGTATAGGTCAGTTATTCATCAAATAAGTTTATTTTGACGCGCTAACGCTATGAAAAATAACAGGTATGATCTTTTTATTATTATTTTCATTAAGTTCTTGTTGTCTATACCTATGTATAAGAAGTTATACCTTCCTACACAATGTTCAGGGTAAAAAGATGGTGAAGCTAGTCGGAAATAAAAAGCTGCGGGTGACAAAGTCAGCGCTAATGATTAATGCACTATTAAGTAGCACGTTGTCGTTTGGCGTTATGGCCGATACGGTATGGCAAGAGAATTTTGAGGCGGAAGCGCTGCAAAATAAGGGAGCAGTAGGGCAAGTTGATGCGCCGATAACGGTAGATATGGACGGCGTTACACGCTGGAGTATTGATGTTTCGGCAGCTGCACTAACGGCTACAACCGATTGGTTTAAAGTTAATAACAATGCCCTTCAAGCGCGAGACGTCGATGGCGAGGTTATTTGGGAATCTGAAACGATTGATATAAGCGGTCACACTAGCGTAAGCCTCGACGTTCTATTGTCGCAAAGCGGTACGTATGAAAGTGCCGACTACGTTAATGTTTTTTATTCTGTCGATGGGCAAAGCTTCGAGTTAGTGACCTTAACTGAAGGTACCACGACAACGGTTAATGATGACTTTGGCAGCGTAACAGTTACTGTCGCAGTGCCACAAGGTTCAACGCTTGTAGTGCGCGTGGCGATGGCAAACAATGCGAGTAGCGAGTATTCAAACCTTGAAAGCGTAACGGTGTCATCAGCGACAGGTGATGACGGAAATACAGGCGGTGACGATACTGGCGGTGATAATACTGGCCAACCAAGCGATGAGCTTCGCATGTTGTCACAAACCTGCTTTAACTGCCCTGATTTGCAGGCAATTAACCTAGCAGATGATTTTGTTGAATCTGTTTACTACGCCGCACTTGACACGGCCTTATCGAATCAAGACAGTGCAGCTTCTTTAAAAGCCATTACGCAAGACATTATATCAATTGGTCATCGCCCATTAACGTATTCAGAAGCGTGGACTGCACTGACGTATACCGATGAAGACCCAGCAAATACCGATAACGTTATTCTTTTTTATAAAGGAATCTCTCAATCTAAGTTTACCAATGGCAGCGGTTCACAGAGCACTAATCAGGACAACTGGAATCGTGAGCATGTGTGGGCAAAAAGTCATGGCTTCTCTAGCTCGAGCTTAACCGCATACACCGATATTTTACATTTACGCCCTACGGATATTTCGGTGAATAGCGCGCGGGGCAATCTCGATTTTGACTTCAGCGATAGTCCACTGTCAGAAGCACCTGCTAATCGTGTAGACAGTAATTCATTTGAACCACGCAATGCAGTAAAAGGCGACGTAGCGCGTTCATTGATGTATATGGACGTACGTTATGATGGTTCTAATAGCAGCGATGCAGAAGCTGACTTAGTGCTGCTCAATCGATTGACGACAACAGATGAAGCTGCGTTAGGAAAGCTATGTGTATTGCTGCAGTGGCATGAGAGCGACCCAGTCGATGAATTCGAGCGGACACGAAACAGCCGTGTTTACGAGTTCCAAGGAAACCGAAACCCCTTTGTTGATAAACCAGAGTTAGCGTCGCTTATTTTTAACGCAAGCTGTGACGGTTCTGGCGGCGACACCGGTGGTGATACAGGCGGAGACACAGGCGGCGATACTGGTGGAGACACCGGTGGCGATACTGGCGGAGACACAGGTGGCGATAATGGCGGAGACACAGGTGGCGATACTGGCGGCAGCGTCTCAACGAACAGTGTTTACATCTCAGAATACATTGAAGGTGGCAGTTTCAATAAGGGAATAGAGCTATTCAATGGGTCATCAGAGTCTGTTGATTTATCAGAATATACGCTTCGTCTTTTCTCAAACGGAGCAACGGGCGAAAGTGATGCTAAAGAGCTGGTACTATCTGGTGCGATTGCGTCGGGTGGTGTCGCAACATTTACTCACGGCAGCGCGGCGGCTGAGATGGTATTTGATAGCACCACCTCTAGCAGTTTTGCTATCAACTTTAACGGCGATGATTACATAGAGCTTGCCTATAAAGGTGATGTGATTGATGCATTGGGTACGTTTGGCGTTAAGACAAACTGGGGCAAAGACAAAACGCTAGTAAGAAAGGCGTCGGTTGTGTCCGGGAACCCAAACCGTAACGCTAACTTTGATGCCAGTGCAGAGTGGGACAGCTACCCTAAGGACACATTCACGTTCTTTGGCGCTCATAATGGCAGTATTTCATCGCCTGTTGACCCCACAGACCCAACCGATCCGACTGACCCAGTTGACCCTACTGAACCTGTAACCGACGTAACGCTTATAAGCGCGATCCAAGGCGAAGGCGAAGTTTCTGCATTGGTCGGTAGTACCGTTATGGTAGAAGCCGTCGTCACAAAAGTGACGCCTCAGATGAATGGTTTCTTTGTACAAGAGGAAGCTACAGATTCAGATGGTAATGACGCGACGTCAGAAGGCGTATTCGTCTACTCAACGACGTATACCACCATGCCTGCAGTGGGTGATGCGGTTAGGTTACGTGCTGATGTAGTCGAGTTTAATGGTCTCACCGAGTTAGTGTTAACTGAAAATGCAGAAGTGCTTGGTAGCGGTGATAGCGTGATATCTGCGTCGCTAGCGATGCCATTTTCTGAATCGGTAAATTTAGAAGCTTATGAAGGAATGCAAATTCGCTTCGAACAAACGCTTCGCGTTACTGACAACTATAATCTAGGACGTTACGGTCAGTTTAGTGTAGCGTCTGAGCGACTCATGATCCCCACCAATCAGTTTGTTGCGGGGTCAGAAGAAGCCATGGCGCTTGCCAATAGAAATGACCGTAATTCACTTACCGTCGATGATGGCTCTAATGCACAAAATCGTGACGATGTGCCGTTCCCTGTTGGCGGACTGTCACACACCAATCCACTGCGTTTAGGAGATAGCGTAGAAAGCCTGGAAGGTGTTTTGCACTATGGGTTTGGTTCTTATTACCTGATACCGGTTAGTGACCTTCAAACAGTAAGAACTAACGCAAGATTGAGAAACCCAATTCTCAACGCGGTAGGGGACGTAAAAGTCGCCAGCTTCAATGTACTTAACTACTTTAATGGCCCTGATTTCCCTACCGCTCGTGGTGCAGATTCTGAAAGTGAACTTGCCCGTCAGCAAGCGAAAACAGTTGCAGCATTGTTAAGTATGAACGCTGATGTATTAGGGCTTGTTGAAATTGAGAATGACGGTTACGGCAGTGATTCGGCCATTGCGACCCTGGTTAATAGCGTCAACGCTGAGCTAGGTGAAGATGGGTATCGCTATATACCAGCGGGTTCACAGTTAGGTGGTGATGCAATCGCAGTGGGTATTATCTATAAGCCTTCGGTGGTAACCCCAATGGGTAGTGCTGTTACATCATCTGACGTGCCATTCGACTTTGGCAATCGTCAGCCTTTGTTACAGGGCTTTACGGTAAACGCTAACGGAGAAGACTTTACGCTTGCAGTAAACCACTTTAAATCTAAGGGAAGCTGCGGAAGCGCAACGGGAAATAATGCTGATAGCGGTGATGGGCAAGGGTGTTGGAATGGCCTGCGAACAGAAGCGGCAGAAGGGCTTATCTCACTTGTAGAAGAAAAC
This sequence comes from Alteromonas algae, assembly GCF_049117195.1. Taxonomy (GTDB): domain Bacteria; phylum Pseudomonadota; class Gammaproteobacteria; order Enterobacterales; family Alteromonadaceae; genus Alteromonas. The sequence continues at coordinate 2,349,971 of NZ_CP185260.1, read as the reverse complement.
GGTGATGTACTTTCCCCTCGCGTGCTAATTATGGGTGATTTAAATGCTTACGCAAAAGAATCGCCTATCTTAGCCATTGAGTCGGCGGGGTATACCAACCTTGTGAATGCCTTTGACGGAGATAGTGCTTACTCGTACAGCTTCGGTGGCGAGATTGGCTATTTAGATCATGCCCTGTCAAGTGCGTCACTAACTGAGTATGTCGTTGACGCTACGGTATGGCACATCAATGCAGATGAACCTCGCGTGTTCGATTATAACGAAGAGTTTAAATCGCAAACACAGTTGGCAAACTACTACGCCCCTGATGCTTTCCGTTCATCAGATCACGACCCTGTGTTGGTGGTTCTGAATTTCCCAGAAGATATCGTTATTGGTGACTTAGACGGTGACAACGACGTTGATTACAACGACGTGATGGCGTTCTACCAAGCGTTTTTGTCTGGGCAGGCCCTTGATAGCAGCTTTGATTACAACAGCGACGGTATCGTCAACTTTTTCGACCTTCAAGCGTTAATGGCAATGTGTACCCGCGCTGGTTGTGCAATTTAATTTTAAGGAATAACAACATGAAAAAACTATTTTTACTTCTTGTGGCAGCCGCCACCTTTAATGTGAATGCCGCTTTGATTACGGTGTCGACTGATAAAGCAACGTACAACGTGGGTGATACGATTGTTGCCACAGTAAGTGCGACTAATTTAGCGTTACCTGGAGGCTTTCAAACATTATTTAGCGGTTATTCAACGCAGTTGACCTTTGATGCATCGTTGCTTGATGCTGTCTCTGGTAGCGTGATGTCACTTGCGCCTTTCGGGCCAGAGCTGGCGCCGTTTCCTATTGGACCTCTTTTCAATCAAACCATACTTGGGAACAGCGTTACTGTGAATTCTTTCCTATTTCCTTTTGACCCAACAAGCCAGCTAGGTAGCAATACCATTGGGTTATTTAGCGTAAGCTTTACTGCTAAGGCAATTGGCGATGCAGTATTGGCAATGGGGCTCAGCTCAGTGTCTGAGCCCGCATTTCAATCTCTTCCTCCAACACAGGTGGGAACGCAAAACACAAGCTTTGCAATCACTCAAGTGTCAGCGCCTGGTACAGGCGTACTTGCTGCCCTCGCGTTAGCAGGTCTTATTGTAGTGCGTCGCCGTGTAAGCCGCTAAAGGCAAGCCGACATTGATAAAAGCCCAGCTAACGCTGGGCTTTTTTTTGCCTTCTTATTGAGGAAGAGTATTACCAAAGAGGCTATTTACACACGACTTAAAATAAACCACACTGGGTAAAAATAACTAGGGTGTAATGTTTATGTTAGATACGCTTTCTTATGCACAACGTCAACGTTTAGCGTACATCGACTTTTGTTTATTGTTCAAAGGGGCTATTCATCGCCAAGACTTAATTAGCCGCTTCGAAGTCGGGTTGTCGGCGGGCTCAAGAGATTTTACGGTGTACAAAGAGCTTGCACCACACAATCTATATTATGACGCAAGCGTGAAGCGGTACTTTCAAACCGATACGTTTACGCCCTTGTTTAATCATGATGCAAAGCGGACGCTTGTTAAATTAGCTAATGACATTTCTGATGGGTTTGATGCTATTGGCGATATGCACTTTCCTGTTGAAAGTGCGTCGTCGTTGAATGTGCCCGATATTTTCGTGGTAGCCAAAGTGGTGCAGGCTATCATTAACAAAAAGGCGATAAGCGTTATATACACCTCGTTAAGCAGTGGCTCTGGCGCTCGCGAGCTTGTGCCCCATAGTATCGTTGATAATGGACAGCGTTGGCATGTTCGGGCTTTTGATAGAAAGTCGGGAAGTTTTCGTGACTTTGTACTTACACGCATTAGTAAAGTATCGATAAGAGACGAGCCTGAGAGCAGTGAATGCACCGCGCATGACAGTGCATGGTGTCGCATGATAACTCTCGAACTTGTTCCCCATCCGAAAAATGTTAAACATCCTACAGCAATAGAGCTCGATTATGCCATGGACGCGGGCGTCCTTGTGCTAGAGGTTCGAGCAGCCATGGCAGGGTATCTGCTTCGCCGCTGGAACGTAGATTGTACTAAGCATGCAAGTTTACGGACGGGCGAGTACCAACTTTGGCTACGCAATCAAGAGTCGCTACTCAATACCGACAACCTGGCTATTGCCCCCGGCTATATTGGCGAGCAAACCGCTTACGAATAAAAACGTTAAAGCAAACCATCACAAACCTTTCGCGATACCTATCAGCGGTGCGCGTTGTGCACGCTTATCATGGTGCATAGCGTATCGCTGTAATCATTCTTGCCTGCAATCAGTAACTGTAAGAAATTCTTCAATTTAGTGTCAAAACACTGTCACCGAACATTCATAAAACCAGTTCATTATCGTTTTCGCTAACACGACGCAACGGGAAGCTGCGCACAGTCGTTTCTCGCCATAACGCTAAGGAAAAAAAATGAACAACGGCACGTTTCGAACTATTACGTATTCAGCTATTGCACTGGCAGTAGCGTTTGGTTTATCTGCATGCTCACTGGAAGGTGACGACGGCGCAGACGGTATTGATGGCGCGATTGGCTCGCAAGGCCCTGTCGGTGAACAAGGTCCTATTGGTGAACAAGGTCCTATTGGTGAGCAAGGCCCACAAGGCGATGCTGCAGGCAAACTTACTCGAATTGCAACCGTACCTTTAGGTTCAGAGGTTACAGGGATTTTTTTGACAGATGAAGGCGACTTGTTCTTCAACGTTCAGCATCCATCTGGCGCGAATACGCAAACCAATAGCGTAAACGACATGCCAATCAATACGGGCACGGTGGGAGTTTTAGCTGGTGTGAATTTTAACCAGTTACCCGCCACACTTCCAAACTCACCCGTACCGTCATCAGATGTTGAAAAAGAGCTTGTGGTATCAGCCATTGGGCAATATCAGATACTGGGTCAAACAGGCGATACATTCGGTGCCGACCTTCCAGAAGGTTTGGGGCACATCTATACGCTCGACGGCGAAGAGTTAGTGCTTGAAAACGACATGCCTGATTTCAATGGCTTTATTACTACCGCAGAGGGTGAAGGGTATCTATTTTCTAACTGGGAAGAGCTACCTGGTGGAATGAGCCGCATGAAAATTAAAAAAGATGATTTAGGTATGTGGCAAGTCACAGAAGCCATGATGCTCGATTTTTCGCCTGTGTGGGGCACGGCGGCAAATTGCTTCGGTTCAATGTCACCCTGGAATACGCCACTCACGTCCGAAGAATGGGTAGTTAACTCATCTGTTGATTCCACTACCTCGCCGAGCTGGAATGACCCTGTTGCTGTGAGCACGGAGTCTCGCTTAGGACGCATGTGGGAGATGACCGCGCCAGATGTGCCAAACCCGTACAACTATGGCTACATTGCCGAAGTGACTGAACCATTGGCCGATAGCCCTGTCATCGTAAAACATTTTGCAATGGGCCGTTACGAGCATGAAAACTCAACCGTTATGCCCGATGGTAAAACCGTGTACTTATCACAAGATGACACGGGCGGTGTATTGTTTAAGTTTATCGCTGATACTGCAGAAGACTTGTCTGCTGGTACCTTGTACGGCGCTAAGCTAACGCAAGATTTGGGACAAAACGATCCTGCCACGACCGGTTTTTCAGTTGAATGGGTCGAGTTAGCCAGTGGCGATAACCTGACTATTCGTGCATGGATTGATGAATACAACGGTTTGGGAACAGATGATTATGTAGAAGGTGAAAGTTCCTTTATTACCATGGCTGATGTTCAAGCATGGGCTGATGGTGATACCACGTACCCCACAGTAGAGCAGGGTGGCTCTCGTATTACCGCTGGTCAGCCGATGGATGATCGTGTCGCGTTCTTAGAAAGCCGAGCTGCGGCTAAGTTGAAAGGCGCTACGGCGGAATGGCGTAAGTTAGAAGGCATTTCAATCAACCAAAAACGTGCTCAAGAGGCGGTTGAGGGTACTGATATGATTGCTGATGAAGTCGTCGAAAGCGCCTACCTATACATAGGAATTGCTGATATCGACAACACTATGGTGGATGAAGAAGGCGATATGCAGCTGTCTGCTCGCGTAAAAGATTGTGGCGGTGTGTACCGTGCAAAACTTGAGGCGGGCTATGACATTACGCGTATTGAGCCTGTCGTGATGGGTGGAACATACCGTTCTAGCCTGACCGGCGCAGAGCGCTGTGATGTATCGCAACTGTCTCAACCTGACAACGTTATAGTGATGAACGATGGCCGAATTTTGATTGGTGAAGACGGGTTCCAAGAAAACAATACATTATGGATGTATGAGCCTGCTCAGAAATAACGTCTTTTTTGTCTAATATAAACCGAGCACGCGAGTGCTCGGTTTTTGCCGTTGAAGTAATTATGAAAAAACTAACGCTATTAACCTCGCTTTTTTTTCTGATTGTTGTGATTTGCGCATGCGACTACGCAGGTGATGCGCGTACCCTCAATAAAAATGAAAGTCAGGCTACACCCTCTACCCATTACCCTTACGAAGAAGGGGAGAGTATCCCGGCATTGGCCTACATTGAGCACAAAGAAGTCTACAACCCTGAATCGGTTATCCCTCCTCAGTGCTATACCAAAACAGAAGGAACAAACAATCCTTGTTATGCCTGTCACCAAAGTTACGATGGCAGTGAAAGACGTCCAAACCAGATGGGAGATGGCACATTACAGGGAAACTATGAATTCTCTGATGTGGGGCTTACTAATAGCTGGAAAAATCTATTTATAGATAGAAGCCAATTGATAGACACGATAAGCGATGAAGATATTGCACATTATGTCTCTCAAGATAACTACAGCACGGCCGCCGACTTACCCGACGCGATGCGAGTGGAAGGGTTAGCATTGGCCGATAAGGCGTTTGATGACAAAGGGCTAGCCAAAGACGGAAGTGGCTGGGTTGCTTACAATTACAAGCCTTTTCCTAGTACGTTTTGGCCCACCAATGGCTCAACGGGCGATGCAATGATACGTTTGCCGTTAGCGTTTAGACAACTGAACGGTGAGGATAACGACGCCGTCTATCGGGCCAATTTAACCTTAGTTGAAATGGCAATAAAAGATGTCGAGGCGCTGCCAGTCAATGACTTAGATGAAACCCTTATAGGCCTTGATGTAAACGGCGATAATGTCATAACGTCATCGGTACGCTTGATGAAAAAACAAACCCATTATCTAGGTGATGCTAACGGGGTTCAGGTGGCGAAGATGCTTTACCCTGAAGGTGCAGAGTTTTTACATACCGTAAGGTACATTGGTATTGATGAACACGGAAATATCTTCAATGCATCACGCATGAAAGAGGTGCGGTATATGAAAAAGCACCAGTTTAGAAGCCGCGAAAGTTTGGCGTCAGCGTATTACGCTGAGGCGAAAGATAAACATTTTGAGAAACTACCTCAGACTCGATACCTCGGTGAAAGGGGCATTGATAATGGGTTTGGCTGGACAATAAATGGCTTTATTGAAAACCAAGATGGCGAACTGCGGGCACAACACGATCAGGAGTTGGCGTTTTGTAATGGTTGTCACAAAACGGTAGGGTCAACGTTTGATCAAACCTTTTCATTTGCGCGCAAAGTACCAGGCAGTAGAGGGTGGGGGTATATTGACCTTCGAGAAATTGAAGATGTCCCCAACATTAATGAGACGGAAGGCGAATTTCTCACTTATATGCGCCGAGTGGGCGGCGGCGACGAGTTCAGACAAAATACAGAGATGCTAGCAAAGTGGTTTACGGATGAGGGCGTGCTTGACGAGCAAAAAGTCGCTTCTGTCAAAAGCGTGTACGAGATGATCACGCCAAGTCCACGCAGGGCAAGATCGCTTAATAAAGCCTATTTGACGATAGTAAAAGAGCAGAGCTTTTTGTTTGGACGTGATGCCACTATTACCGAGGCGAAAAATGTACTGTCTCATATTGATAAAGCACAACCGCCGCTTAGGCCTGAAAAACGCTTCGAATGGGATATGCGACTTGATTGGGATGTGACAACAACCGCGGATGAAACAGTGGTTTACACGAAGTAAGCGTTATACTCAATATGGCGCATGCGAGGGACGTGTGTGCCATATTTTCTGCGTTGCGTAATGTCTACGCAGCAGGTTAAATGAAATCATGACGTTGCATGTGCTGTGTGAGATGACTTTTTAGACATCTGTTTTAATAATACAAAACACTGAAGAAGAACCGAAAGTGTTACTAAGCTTTCCATCGTACAATCCTTTAAATAACGTACTATCCATTGTGACGCTCTCTGTTAAGCGATGCGTATATATTGCATCGACGCCGTCACGTTGCTGTTGCAGTAAATTAAGCATGATGCGTGCCATTTTTAAGCTGTTGATTTTTATTGTTTTATTGTTTTATGAGAACGGCGGTATTGGCGTAATTACATATCTTTTGGCAATTTTACATAAGGGTGGGTCGCAACCGCTCAACAGGCTTTTTAACGCTTAACGCAACGACGGTATGTTTCGCTGTTACGATAATGCCGTAATGTTAAACTATGGTGTAGTTGCTTACGTATCACTAAGAAACTACAGTGGTGAAAGAATAGATGGAGAGAGTTGTGGATAGAGAGTCACCTGTGGTGCTTCGTCAGTTTGACAAGGCAACAATGCGAACTGTGAACGTAATAAGCGGCATCTCCCCTAATGCGATGAGAAAGGTGTTTGGTGCGTGGATTTTATTTTCCGCCTTTGTTGGTGTTACCGTTGCTGTTGCACCAGGGCTAAGCCTTCAGTTTATCCTGCTCACTATTTTTGTTCTTGTGTCATTTACCTTGGCGATGTTTGGTCAAAGCCGGATTTCAGAAGGCTGGCCTTCGATTATATGCGTAGATGACTATATCGGTGTGGTGAGAGACCCAATGAAAAGAGAATTTGTGTGTGTACAAAAATCGCTCGTAAAAGACGCCACGCCAGGGTTGATAAAACCGAATAAAAAAGCCGTTGAAATTTTGCTAGACAAGCACATGCTAACCACACATGATCAAGAAGTACTGAAACAGGGAGTGTGGCCAAGAGATGATCGGTTGGTTGGTCTGGCGCATTTTAAAAAGCGCGAAGAGGTCTGCCAACGCGTAACGGCATGCCTAGACCAAAATGTTGCAGTAAACGCCTCTTCACGAGAGGCGTGTGTGAATTAACCTTTCGTTTTCTTTAAGCTAAGTACCGTTAGTAACGGAAAGTGGTCTGAACCTATGTCTGGTAGCTTTTTAACATGGACAAGGTCGAAGTGATTAGAGTGAAATACATGGTCCAACGGCCACTTTATCAACGGATAATGCGCATGGAAGGTGTTGTAAAACGCGCGACCAATTCTAGGGTCAAGCAACCCACTAATCTGTTTAAACTTTCTTGTTGTTGGTGACCATGCCACGTCGTTCAAGTCTCCGGCCACGATGACCGGGCCTTCAATATTGGCCACTTCTTTACCGACAAGCAGTAACTCAGCATCCCTTGGCCCGGCCGTTTCGTTCTCGGTAGGGCTTGGTGGTTTAGGGTGAAGGAAAAACAAGGTCACCTTCTGCCCATTTTTAGTGAACGTTAAGCGAATTGAGGGGACATCATCTTCAATTAAAAAGCGTAGGCTAACATCTGAAAAAGGGTATTTGCTGTAAAGATGCATTCCATAAAGATTTTCTAACGGACAATGTTTTGTATAGGGGTAATCGCGTTCGATACTAGCAACGTTCTCTTCCCATCGTTTGTTTGATTCAAGCATTACAAGAAAATCAGGCTTGTGTTTCTCTACTTCAGTAAGTAGGGCATCGTAATTTTCATTCGGCATGAATACATTGCTCGAAAGAATGCTTATCGTGTGATCATTCTTGGGTGCTTTTTCACGGCGCACCTCTCTTTTATAAAATAGCGTGTACGGTACAATCCATTTAAGTTGGTACAGTAAGCTAAACGAAAGACACGCTAGCACAACGTAATCAAAAATTGCGATGTTATCGCCACCTGCTAGTGGAAGTGTCCAAGCGCTTACCACCAGAGCGGTGAAGATAAGTGCTGCTATCTGGAGGCGAGGAAACTCCCAAACTCGCACTACCCAGTGCTTAGAGGGCAGCAGCGGTGCAACGGTTATCGCAACGAGTAATACGCCAAATAGGTTGAGTGCAATATTCATATAGTCCCTTAGTAACGAAATTTTTTCGCCATTATTAATGCATTAGAATGGCATTATGTGGCCAGTAGCAATATGTTATTAAGCCTGCCCAATTCCCTTTTACGAGATGCTGGAATTGCTGACGGTTGGTAATCGGTGTTGAACAGACCATTCACTAACGACCACAGCGAATAGGCGGTAGCTACAATGTTTGATAATGGCGTGTTACAGAATTAATACTATTAACACTACTTTACCAGTTCCGATACCAGCAATTTTGATACCAGCAGCGGTAATACCTACATTGTTACGCCCACATTGGACGCTAAAGCAATAGAGGGTGCGGTAAAGCGCAGGTGCTTAATAATATAACGCGTCATAGCTTACCACCTATTTAATACGAAAGGACGCGTAAAAAATGCGTGATGCGTGAATAGATTTTACATTAAACAAAAGTGCCAAAAACAGCCTATCTCTTTTTTCTTTATATTAATCAGTTTCTTATCTTGTTGGCATTGGATTCGCATCACTGTCTGTGAGTTTCAACAAAAGGAGAAATGTTATGAAACGCACAATACTATCAATGATTGTTGCTACAACACTATCGACTTCAGCACTTGCTGGCGATATGGATAATGACAATAAATGGGAAAAAGGTGCTAAAGACGCATGGATAGATGGAAAAGCAGAAGCAACGCTGTTGTTCAATGGCAACCTAGATTCTTTTGATATTAATACTGACGTTGAAAATGGAAATGTTGTATTAACGGGTAAAGTAGATAATTCGGTAGAAAAAAAATTAGCTGAAGAGCTCGTCGCTAACATCGACGGTGTAATGTCTGTCGAAAACTCGCTGACCATTGTTGAGAAACGCAACCTAGATGAAGATGAAATGGTTGCTTCAATGTCAGACGACGTGGAAGATGGATATGAAGAGGGCACAAGTGAGCTCACTGATGCCAAAATTGCAACCGTCATCAAAACGAGGTTGCTACTAGATGGCGATATCTCTGGCTTTGATATTGATGTTGATGTAGAAGCAGGCTACGTAACGCTTACCGGTAACGTAGATACAGATGCCGAGCGTCAGCTAGCCCTAGAGATTGCAAAAAACGCTTCTGACGTTACTGAAGTAGAAGACAATTTACGTGTTGTAACAGAAACAGCGATGAATTAACCCTTGCGGTGTGTTCAAAAGCGAAAGGGGCCTTTGGCCCCTTTTTTCTTTCCTGCGCCATATGTTCTTAAACGAAGCCTTATACTCAAATCGCTACACCTAAGTTTTATACAGAAATCGTTAAACCCACGTCTGCAAACCCATATCTTGAAGCCCCGCATCTAGAAAGCCCGTATTTAGAAAGCTAAGCGGCATGACCATCATAGCTTGCGACACGGTAAACCGAATCAACTCGCAATATAATGCAGCGTTAAATTTACGCAATGCAGTGTAGGACTTGCAGATAAAAAGAGAGTTTACGCGAGAGGAGTAGCTAAGCCTCTGTATTAAATAAAGATTTTAATTGGCACGGTAGCTGCAAATATAAATGATATTAAGTGATTAGTTATGCGATACGTAATGGCTCAGTAAAGCCGTCGCAGTGCGAACCGATTACCGTTTTTAGAATGATTATTGAGGGTACAAAGATGGATTTTTTACGTTGGTTGTTTTCAGGAATATTGTTATCAGTATCTATCGTAGTAGCGGGCGTTCTGGGTAACGGTTTTGCGTTCATGAGCCAGGCAGAAGCAGGCAGTGGCAACGCACAGTTTCACACCGGTATAGTAAAAATTGAACGTGCGTACAAGCTGACCGATTTTGATGTGTCTAAAAAGCAACATTTGCTGAGAAAAACACGGGTAGAATATTACATTGCAGAAGCCAAGCAAGCAGATATTCGAGGTTGGACGTATAAAAGAGAGCAGTTGGTAGAGCGCGCGCAAGGTTTGTTATCGTATCATCAAACTCGTTTTACGTTCAGCGACCAAGCGTAACATTTAGCAACCTCAGTTAACGCAAGGCGAGTGATATCTATCCCTCGCCTTACGATATCAATTACTATATATCTACAATTTTAAGCGTATTAGTCGCACCAATTTTTTCCATTTCGTCGCCGTAGGTCAAAATAATGCTGTCTCCGCTTTTCACTAAGCCCTTCTCTTTTAGAACCGCAACAACATCATGCTTTAACTTGCCAGGCTCACTGTTAGAAGAGTCGAAATAGACGGGTTGAACACCGCGACACAGCGCCATTAAATTAAGCGTTTCCTCGTGACGAGACATAGCGATAATGGGCAGTGCAGTAGTAATGCGAGACATTAACTTTGGTGTGGTACCACTTTCGGTCAACCCGATAATAGCTTTGACGCTGGGAAGGTGGTTGGCGGCGTAAACAGCCGATAGGGCGATAGACTCACTGGTTGACGCGAACAACTCGTCCATACGGTGTTTTGATATTTTGACGCTTGGGTGTGTTTCAGCGCCTTCACAAACCCGTGCCATCGCTTCAACGGTTTCAATAGGGAAGTTACCCGCGGCCGTTTCTGCTGATAACATGACCGCATCGGTACCATCTAGTACTGCATTGGCCACGTCCATCACTTCGGCACGAGTAGGCATCGGGCTATCAATCATAGATTCCATCATCTGTGTGGCAGTGATCACTACTTTATTCAACTGGCGTGAGCGAGCGATAAGTTTCTTCTGTACACCAACGAGTTCAGCATCACCAATTTCCACACCTAAGTCACCACGCGCTACCATTACGGCGTCTGACGCGCTTATGATGTCTGTAATCGCTTCATCGGTTGCTACGGTTTCAGCGCGCTCGACCTTAGCGCAAATTTTAGCATAACAACCGGCAGCTTCCGCGAGCTCCCGCGCATAATTTAAATCAGCACCACTACGAGGAAACGATACCGCAAGGTAGTCAACGCCGATCTTTGCAGCGGTCTTGATATCTTCTTTATCTTTTTCAGTCAGCGCTTCTGCAGATAGCCCCCCGCCTTGACGATTGATGCCTTTATTATTACTTAACTTGCCGCCAACGGTTACTTCGGTAACGACTTTACGGCCTTGAACTTCAGTTACTTTAAGTTGGATACGTCCGTCGTCAAGAAGCAGGATATCGCCAGCAGAAACATCGTCTGGCAGGGCTTTATAATCGATCCCTACTTTTTCAGCGGTGCCATCATCTCGACCCAACTCAGCATCAAGCACAAAAGGAGCGCCAACATCTAAATGTACGGCGCCGTCAACGAATCGTGCAACACGTATTTTAGGCCCTTGCAAATCACCTAATATGGCAACATATTTGCCAAGGCTTTTTGCCGCCTCTCTCACGCGCTTTGCTCTTTCGATGTGATCTTCGGCCTGGCCGTGAGAAAAGTTCATTCGAACGGTGTTAGCACCGGCTGCAATAAGTGCCTTAATTTTTTCTAGAGAGTCAGTGGCTGGGCCAAGGGTGGCAAGAATTTTGGTTCTTCTGGTCATGTGAATCCGTCGCTCGTTTTTAGAGTGAAACGCTTAGAAATAACATATGCAGCGTTGTAGCACCGCACGTGTAATCGCTTTACGTAATTTTATTACAGAATAGTAGATGAAACTGACTGAAATGTGAATTAAAGAAAGAAAAACACATCACTGGCTCGACCAGTTATCGTCTTTTTGGTAACTCAAGTCGGCAGCAACCCGTACTAATAAACAGAAATAAGCGTAGGATACGAAGAGGGGTTTATCAACCTGCTCATGAAAATGCAGGTTGATAAATAAGACAGAGAAAAGGTGTTTCTTGAACGCTAGGAGTTGGGTTTTTCGTAGCGCGAACCGCGAAGCGTATCCTTTACGCGCTTTAAGTTTTCTCTAAATTTATTGCCTCGTCGAAGGGTAAACCCCGTCGCCAAAACGTCAATGAGAGTGAGCTGCGCAATACGTGATGCCATTGGCATATACATATCGGTATCTTCAGGTACCTCTAGAGATAAAACAAACGTACATTCTTGCGCAAGCGGGCTATTTGCTGAAGTAATACCTACTACAGTGGCATCGTTCATCCGCGCGATTTGCGCAATCTCTACCAAGCTCTTTGTCCGCCCGGTATGAGAAATCAATACAACCACATCGCCATCGGAGCAATTCATGCAGCTCATACGCTGCATGAGGATATCTTCAAAGTAGACAACGGGCACATTAAAGCGGAAAAATTTGTTTAACGCATCGTGAGCAACAGAAGCGGACGCCCCTAAACCAAAAAATGAAATCTTTTGCGCCTGCGTAAGTAAATCAACAACACGATTGACCGTTTGCACATCGATAGATTGCTTGGCTACCTCAAGAGAAGCCATGGTCGATTCGAATATTTTATTGGTGTACTCGCCGGGACTGTCGTTTTCATCGACATGCCTGTTAACGTAGGGCGTACCGTTTGCCAAGCTTTGCGCTAAATGCAGCTTGAAATCGGGAAATCCTTTGGTGTCTAGTCGCCGACAAAAACGATTCACGGTTGGCTCGCTTACATCAGACATTTTGGCTAATGTTGCTATACTCGAATGAATCGCGGTTTGAGGGTTCGCTAGGATAATTTCAGCAACCTTACGTTCTGATTTACTAAAGACTGCTTTGTTTTGCGTTATTTTTTCTAAAATATTCATAAGGTTGTAACAAATTTCAAGAGTGATTTGATTTAATGTTCAACCGTAATAGTACCCAATGTGACAGAAGTAACAAGAAAAATGTAATTTTTTGACATTTTATTGCTGTAAACTTGCTGAACTGAATGAGATTTCGTGCTAAATGTGCGGTAGATAGATGTTAGTAAGGTGAAAGTTGTAATTTTACTACATTTAGTGTTAACTATATGCTAATAACTCACGAATGACCGCTAAGAATAGCGATGTGTCTTTCGTTTATTTATATTAAGAAGGTCGACGAATATGGTATTGGAGAATTCCTACGAACCCTGTGACTTTGTGCTATTCGGCACGTTAGGGGATCTTTCGAGACGTAAGTTATTACCGTCTTTATACCAGCTAGAGAAAGCTGACTTGATGCACCCAGAAACCACCATCGTAGGGGTTGCGCGTCAAGAGATGTCACTTGATGACTACATTGAAGAAGTTCACAAAAACTTAGTCAAGTTTGGTGAAAAAGACTTATGCCAGCAGACCTGGGAAAAAATGAAGGCGCGTTTGCACTACGCCTGCGTCGACATGAAAGATGTAACCAGTTACAGCGTGCTGGATGACCATGTCGACCCATCAAAGACAATGGTGTGCTACTTAGCAACGCCTCCGGCAATTTACGGTGATATCTGTCAAGGGTTACACAGCTGCGAGATTATCGATTCAAGTGTTCGTGTTGTTCTTGAGAAACCAATTGGTCATGACCTGGAATCATCAAAGGTGATTAACGAACAGGTCGCCGAATACTTCGATGAAAAACAAATTTATCGCATCGACCATTACCTTGGCAAAGAAACAGTACTTAACCTGGTTGCGCTTCGTTTCGCTAACTCTATTTTTGCGACAAACTGGGATCATAACTGCATCGACCATGTACAGATTTCTGTTGCTGAGTCGGTCGGTATAGAAGGCCGTTGGGGCTACTTCGATGACGCTGGCCAAATGCGTGATATGGTGCAAAACCATCTTTTACAAATTCTTAGTCTAGTGGCGATGGAACCGCCGACGACACTTGATGCAGACAGCATTCGAGACGAAAAACTTAAAGTGCTTAAAGCGTTGCGCCCTATCAATTCATTCAATATCAATGAAAGTACGGTTCGAGGCCAATACACAACAGGCTTTGTAAAAGGCGAAGAAGTACCGGGTTACCTAGAAGAAGACGATGCGAATAAGCAAAGCCGCACTGAAACCTTTGTTGCTATAAAAGCGGAAATCGATAACTGGCGTTGGGCGGGGGTTCCTTTTTACCTTCGTACCGGTAAACGTATGCCAAACAAAGTAAGTGAAGTGGTTATCTATTTTAAACGTCAACCACATAACTTATTCGGTGACAGCTTCAAAAACCTTCCGCCTAATAAATTGGTTATTCGCTTGCAGCCTGACGAAGGCGTCGAAATTACGGTAATGAACAAAGTACCGGGGCTAACTAACTCAGGTTCAATGGACCTTCAAAAATCAAAGCTAAATCTTAGTTTTTCTGAAGCGTTCGCAGATGAGCGTATTCCCGATGCTTACGAGAAATTGTTGTTAGAGGTGATGTTAGGTAACCAAGCACTGTTTGTTCGCCGCGATGAAATTGAACAAGCATGGACGTGGGTTGATTCAATTCTTGAGGCGTGGAAAGCGTCAAGTGAGCCACCAGAGCCTTATCAAGCGGGAACATGGGGGCCGGTTGACTCGATTGGCTTATTAGCGCGAGAAAACCGCAGCTGGTACGAAAGCAAAACACCGAAGAAGAAATAGTATGGCTTTAACAACATTATCATTTGAAAGCCCAGATGCGCTGACCAGCGCATTTGCGGCAGATTTAGTAAGCATTTTAAAGACCGGAATTAAAACCCGCGGTCGCGCATCGCTTGTGGTCAGTGGTGGAAGAACGCCGTTGCCACTTTTCAAGCAGCTGAGTGAGACCGAGCTTGAGTGGGATAAGGTTGATATTACCCTTGCCGACGAACGTTGGGTAGACGAGGGGCATGAGGCGAGCAACACCAGTCTTGTTAAACAAAACCTTATTCAGAATAAAGCAGCGTCGGCACGCTTTGTTGAACTAAAAACTGACGGACATGATGCCAACGACGGCGTTTCAGCTGCGCAAGAGAATGTAGCCAGCATGGCACAACCTTTTGACGCACTTATCTTAGGAATGGGAGAGGATGGTCATACGGCGTCGCTGTTCCCTTGTTCTGAACAAGTGCAAGCAGGGTTAGACATGAATAGCGGTAACACGTGTATTGCGGTGCAGCCAACCACAGCACCACATCAACGTATATCCCTCACATTGCCTGCGTTATTAAACAGTAGAAACATCTTTTTGCATCTTACTGGCGAGAAAAAGAAGCAAGTACTTTTAGACGCTATCGAGAATGCAACAGAATTGCAAAAGCCCATTACCGCAGTAGTTAACCGCGCGCCGGTTACCTTAATGTGGGCGCCATAGGAGACAACCATGAACCCGAAAATTGCAGAAGTCACACAGCGTATTATCGAGCGCAGCAAAGACACGCGGAAAGCTTATTTAGAAAAAATTGAAACAGCACGACGTCAGGGTCCACACCGTGGTGCATTATCGTGCGGGAACCTCGCTCACGGTTTTGCGGCGTGCGGAACGGCTGATAAGTCTGATCTTCGTTCAATGACAAAAGCCAATGTCGCCATTATTTCTTCATATAACGACATGCTATCAGCCCATCACCCTTACGAAACGTACCCTGCGATCATCAAAGAAGCAGTAAAAGACGTTGGCAGTGTGGCACAGTTTGCAGGCGGTGTTCCGGCAATGTGTGACGGGGTAACGCAAGGGCAAACGGGCATGGATTTAAGCCTGATGAGTCGAGACAATATTGCGCAAGGTGCTGCTATTGCACTGTCGCACAACATGTTTGACTCGGCGCTGATGCTCGGTATTTGCGATAAGATCGTTCCAGGGCTGCTTTTAGCATCATTGACGTTTGGACATTTACCTACCGTATTTGTGCCGGCAGGTCCAATGCCGTCGGGTTTACCAAACAAAGAAAAAGCACGTGTACGTCAAGAATATGCTGAAGGCAAAGTAGGTCGTGATGCGCTATTAGAAGCAGAATCACAGTCTTACCACTCAGCGGGTACCTGTACATTCTACGGCACAGCAAACTCAAATCAGCTAGTGGTTGAAATGATGGGCCTTCATTTACCGGGATCGTCGTTTGTGAACCCAGGTACACCATTGCGTGACGCGTTAACCAAAGCCGCTGCCGTTCAGGCGACTCGCTTAACCGATTTAGGTGATAACTACACGCCAATTGGTCATATTGTTGATGCTAAAGCCATTGTGAACGGCCTTGTTGGACTATTGGCAACGGGCGGTTCTACTAACCATACTATGCACTTGATTGCGGTGGCGCGCGCGGCGGGTTACATCGTTAATTGGGACGATTTCTCAGACATCTCAAACGCCGTGCCGCTACTAACACGCATTTATCCAAATGGTTCTGCCGATATTAACCATTTTGTAGCTGCTGGCGGCATGTCATTACTCATCAGGCAGTTACTTGATGCTGGCTTGTTACACAACGATGTGAAAACTATCTGCGGCGAAGGCTTAGATTTTTATACAAAAGAGCCAGTGCTTATCGATGGCGTATTAGAATGGCGTGATGGCCCCACTGAGTCGCTCGATAAAGAAGTACTTGCGACAGTGGAAAGCCCATTCAAACCAGATGGCGGTTTGAGCGTACTGGAAGGTAATTTAGGTCGTGGTGTGATTAAAACGTCAGCCCTTCGTAAACCACAGTGCACAATTAAAGCCCCAGCCGTTGTGTTTGAAGACCAATTTGAATTAGATTCTGCATTTCAGTCAGGCGACTTAGATAAAGATTGTATCGTAGTGGTTCGCTTCCAAGGCCCGTCGGCGATTGGTATGCCAGAATTGCACCGCCTTACGCCACCACTAGGTGTGTTGCAAGACCGAGGTTTTAACGTTGCGCTAGTTACCGACGGAAGAATGTCAGGTGCATCGGGTAAAGTACCTGCGGCAATCCATGTTACCCCTGAAGCGTTTAAGGGCGGTTTACTGGCGAAGGTTCATAATGGCGACATCGTTGAATTAAATACGGTAACCGGCCAACTTACGCTTCACGTCGATGACGCTACCCTTGCATCTAGAGAACCGGCACCGGCCAATATTAGTCATCACCACGTTGGCATGGGCCGCGAAATGTTTGGCGGAATGCGTGCCAATTTAACGGGTGCAGAAGAAGGTGCGTGCTCGTTGTTTTTCAACCAGGAGCAAGCGCTATGACACACAAGTTTGTGTCTGACGTAGGCGGGACGAATATTCGTGTCGCCCGCGTGACCGACGAGGGTGTAACAGACATTAGAAAGTACCTGTGCACAGACTTTGCGAGTATTGACCTCGCTATCGCGCAATATTTTAACGATATGCCTCAGTACACATTTACGCAAGGATGTATTGGTATTGCGTGTCCCGTGTTAGGTGACCAAGTTGAGATGACCAATCACAGTTGGGCATTTTCTCAAAAAGCCCTTCGCAGCCAGTTATCACTTGATGCGTTATACGTTATCAACGACTTTACTGCGGTGGCGCATTCATTACCGGCATTGGGTACAAGCCAAGTGTTACAAGTAGGTAGTGGTGTAGCGAAAGAGGGCGGCAACATTGCTGTATTTGGCCCTGGTACCGGGCTAGGCGTTGAGCATATTACGATGACCTCGTCAGGATGGCAGACGCTAGACGGCGAGGGTGGCCATGTTGACTTTGCGCCGGTTGATGAAACTGACGTTATCGTATGGCGTCATTTACACAGTACGCTTGGTCGCGCTTCGGCAGAAGAAGTCATGTCAGGTAGAGGGATTCATAATATCTACACCGCGCTAGCAACACATGCAGCCGAACCTGTCACCTTCACCGATGCTGCGCAAGTGAGCGAAGCGGCGTTGGCAGGAACCTGTGAAATTGCGCATGCAGCACTGACACAGTTTTGTCGAATCATGGGAAGTTTTGCGGGGAATCTTGCTCTTAATATGGCGACCACCGGTGGCATATTCATCGGCGGTGGCATAGCCAGCCGATTCCCTGAATTTATTCAAAACAGTGATTTCAGGGCGCGATTTGAAGCCAAAGGGCAGATGAAGCACTACGTGAAAGACATTCCTACTTACTTAATTGCAGAGCCTGATCATGGTTTATTAGGTGCCGCTGCATATCTTCAACAACATACTACGAGCTGAAATATGACGACGAATTGGAAATATTCACCGGAAGAAATCTTTGCAGCGGGCCCGGTTGTCCCTGTTTTGGTGATAAATGATGTAGAAAAAGCCGTTCCATTGGCAAAGGCGCTTATGGCCGGTGGGATCAAAGTGCTTGAAGTGACGTTGAGAACGCCTTCAGCTATTGACGTTATTAAACGTATTGCGGAAGAAGTGCCAGAGTCGCTAATTGGCGCGGGCACTGTGACTAATGCGCAGCAGCTAAAAGCGGTGACTGAAGCCGGTGCTAAGTTTGCGATTAGCCCAGGAATGACTGCGGATTTGTTAAAAGCAGGGATGGAAGCTGATATTCCTCTTATCCCAGGTATTTCCTCAACATCAGATCTTATGAAAGGTAAAGACGCGGGTTATACCCACCTTAAGTTTTTCCCAGCAGAAGCTTCTGGTGGTGTAAACGCGATTAAATCTATAAGCGGTCCGTTTCCTGATGTAACGTTCTGTCCAACGGGCGGTATTGGTCCAGGTAATTACAACGATTACCTTGCACTTAAAAACGTTAAGTGTGTTGGTGGCTCTTGGTTAGCGCCAGACGATGCAATAGAAGCGGGTGATTGGGATAGAATAACCCAACTTGCAAAAGATGCCGTGGCGGGCGTTAAACACGCATAACAATAAAAAAACCTGCTTTACGCAGGTTTTTTTATATCTGATTGCTTCACTATCGCGACGACTATAATGGCACAACCCGTTGGGTTAGCGTATGAGAAGCCCCTGGTGCGACTTCTAAGCCTTGGGTAACCGCAGATTCAACGCATAACATATGTTTGTATCCAAACGCATCCATATCTGAAATAGATGCGGCCCCTTGCCACGGATTCCAAACTACTAAGCTGTCACTGCCCGACGAGATAACGTCGGTAAACCCTTTACCCTCTTGCTCGATGGTTGCCCTTTCTACCGCACCCAAATGAATACGGTCTGTTTCTTGTGAAATGGTGTATGGTTCGGGCGCAGGCATAATGGCCCAGTCAGCCGTTTTATCTTTGTACTGATGGTTAATACCCGCTAATGCCGTGTCTTTAATATGCGAAACACTAAAGTAGGTATGCAAGGCACAGTTGAAAGTAAAGGGGGCAACGCCTGTGTTTTTAGTGGTAAGGGAAACGTCAAGCGCGCGGCCAATGACAACAGTTAACGTTACATCGCAGTCGTACTCAAATCCTTCAGCACGAGTAAACAGTGGCGATAAGGTAATATGTGTACCCGTTCCATCTTCTGTTGCGCTAATCAGCTTCCATACTTGAGTGCGCAGAAAACCATGAGAGGGCAGCGCACCTTTGTCACGGCCATGATCGTCACTAAACCACGGCCAACAGACGGGAATTCCACCGCGTATAGGCCGCTCGCCATTTAAATATGCATGAGGGCTTACCCATAGCCTCTCTGTATTATCGCTTTTGGGAATAAACGAAAGTACATGCCCGCCAAACAAACTAATTTGAGCAGTAGCGAACTCGTTATCGACATTGAGGAAGGTAAGGCCGTTCGCCTCACTTATTGTAACGGAAGTGACCGTATCCATACGTTCTCCATGAACGGACAAAAAAGACTATTGTGCATCTAAAACAAAAAAGGTGCGAATATTATTCGCACCTTTTTTATCGATTGGGTATAAGGCGTGACCTTACGCCACCCTTATTTAGAAACGTGAGCCACTAAATCAAGAACCTTGTTTGAGTAACCCCATTCATTATCGTACCAAGACACTACCTTCACGAAGGTGTCTGTTAGTGCAATACCTGCAGTGGCATCGAAGATTGATGTATTTGGATTGCCGATGAAGTCATTAGACACAACCGCATCTTCAGTGTAAGCCATAATACCTTTAAGCTCACCTTCTGACGCTTCTTTCATCGCAGCACAAATGTTTTCGTAGCTGGTAGGTGTGGCTAGATTGACCGTAAGGTCAACGACTGATACGTTAGGCGTAGGTACACGGAAGGCCATTCCTGTTAACTTACCATTAAGTTCTGGAATGACTTTACCTACTGCTTTCGCTGCGCCAGTCGATGATGGAATGATATTTTGGCCCGCGCCACGACCACCACGCCAGTCTTTTGTTGATGGGCCGTCTACGGTTTTTTGTGTCGCTGTCGTTGCGTGTACCGTCGTCATTAAGCCATCAACGATGCCGAATTTGTCGTTCAACACTTTAGCAAGTGGTGCTAAGCAGTTCGTTGTGCATGACGCATTTGAAACAATGTTCTCGCCCGCATAGTTGTCATGGTTTACACCCATAACGAACATTGGCGTGTCGTCTTTAGAAGGCGCAGACATGACGACTTTTTTCGCCCCTGCTTCTAAATGCTTTGATGCTGTCTCTTTCGTAAGGAAAAGACCTGTTGATTCTACAACAACGTCAACATCAACCTCATTCCACTTTAGAGCAGAAGGATCGCGCTCTGAAGTAATCCGGATTGTTTTACCATTTACAATAAGGTTGTTGTTATCTACCTTTACTTCGCCGTCGAATAATCCATGCGTAGAGTCATACTTGAGTAGATAGGCAATATAATCTGTGTCTAGAAGGTCGTTTACTGCAACCACTTCGATGTCTTCACGAACCGCTGCAGCTCGCATTACCAAGCGTCCGATTCGTCCGAAACCGTTAATACCGATGCGAATTGTCATGGCGTACCCCTATTAATTAGTATAAATGTGAAAATAAATTACGTAAAGTATGGATCAAAATGGCATAATTGGCAAAAGAAAAAGCAAAAGTGTTGCAAAATTACAAACAAATACTTATGCAATCGTATTCAGTTTTCACCGAACGCATGTTTCTAGAATAATGTTAATAAATTGTATTAATACAAAATCGGCATTTTTCGATCGCGTGCCTTTCATTGAAAAACAGGAACAACAAAGATGACACAACAACGTCTGCAACAACTGGTTGAAATGCGTGGAATAGAAACCCACTATGTTGACGCGTGGGGCAAACCAGCAACCATCGCAGAATCGAGTAAAACCAAGTTACTCAATGCGCTTGGTTATGACACGGATAACGATGAAGTGATAGCATCTCAAATGAGAGACGATATCAATTCAGTATGGTTATCTGTACTTAATCCTGTTCATGTTATTCGTACCGATGAAACTATTAATGTTCCCGTTCGATTACCGCTAGAGCTGGTAAACGATGAACACGTGCTAACGATTACACTAGAGTCAGGTGAAACCCTGTCGCATACCTTTACCCCTGTAGATGCTGAAATGACCACAATGGCTCACATCGACGATGTAGAGTTTCATGAATACGTTGTCACCTTGCCAATGGTTCTCCCAATAGGCTATCACACGCTTTCTTTATCGGCAGATGGCGATACGTTCGGCGAATGCCGTATGATTATGGCACCTACAGCGTGTTTTACCCCGAAAGATATAAAAGACGGCAAAAAGGTATGGGGGCTAAGCGTTCAGTTATATTGCGTAAGAAGCGAACGCAACTGGGGAATTGGTGATTTTTCTGACTTAACGACGCTCATTGAGAATGCCGCGGGTGTGGGCGCAGATTTTATCGGGTTAAACCCGATACATGCTTTATACCCAGCAAACCCTGATGCCTGTTCTCCTTATGGTCCAAGCTCGCGCCGTTGGTTAAATTATTTATACATCGACCCAACGGCCGTTGAAGGGTTCGAAGAGGATAGTGTTCAATCCATTGTTAACTCAGAGGCGTTTACCACAACCCTTGAGCATGCCAGAAATGTAGAACATGTTGATTACGACGCGGTCGCGCAATTGAAACTTCAAGCATTGCGAGCTGTTTTTGAGATTTACGACGCCCGTTTCCTTAAAAAGAATACAAAGCAAAACAAAGCGTTCAAAGCATTTGTAGAAGAGGGTGGGGAGAGTCTTGATACCTTAGCCGTGTACGACGCACTGCAATCACACCTAAAAACAAAGGGTAAAGAAAGCTGGGGTTGGCCTGTTTTCCCTGAAGAATTCCAAGATTATCATAATCCAGCGGTTGCTAAGTTTAAAAAAGCCAATGCTAAAGACGTAAAATTCTATTTGTTTTTGCAATGGATTGCCGCCCAGCAATTGGAATCCGCTAGTCAAAAAGCGTCCGACTGTGGCATGACAATTGGTTTGTATCGTGATTTGGCAGTAGGCGTTAGTGAGGGAAGTGCTGAAATTTGGGGTAACAAGGACTTGTATTGTATTGATGCGAGTGTCGGTGCGCCGCCAGATATTTTAGGCCCACTTGGACAAAATTGGGGGCTTCCTCCCATGGACCCTCGTAAATTGTATGAGCAGGCGTATCAACCCATTATTGATTTGTTCTCTGCAAATATGGCATCAAGCGGCTCATTACGTATAGACCACGTAATGGCATTGCTGCGTCTGTGGTGGGTATATCGAGGTGATAATGCAAAAGCAGGCGGATACGTTTACTACCCCGTTGACGACCTTCTTGGCATTTTAGCGCTCGAAAGCCATCGCAATGAAAGCCTTGTTATTGGTGAAGACTTAGGCACCGTACCGGAAGAAATTCGCAGTAAACTTGCTGATAATGGTGTGTATTCCTACCGTGTGTTTTTCTTTGAGCAGGCCGAAGATGGTGGATTCTATTCTCCTAGCCATTATCCGGTTCAATCTATGGCGACACTCACCACACACGATATGCCAACACTAATTGGCTTTTGGCATTGCTTAGATTTAGAACTGGGTAAAACGATAGGGCTTTACCCAACTGAAGACATATTGCAAACGCTTTACACTGACCGCCACGATAATAAGCAATCAATACTTGATTCACTTCATGGGCACGGCTCAGTGGATGGCGAGGTGAGCCGAGATGTAAACAATACACCAATGACTGAAGCGCTGAACTACGCAATGCAAGTGCATATGGCGAAAGGATCTAGCGCATTGTTGAGTTTGCAACTAGAAGATTGGTTACAAATGGACAAGCCAGTGAATATCCCCGGTACCTTTAACGAGTACCCAAATTGGCGTAGAAAGTTAACCCAGAACGTCGAGGATATTTTTCAAAATCATGCTATAACTGGGCTAGCACATCAGTTAACCCATGCGCGTAAACAAACAGGTAATGGCTAGACCTATATCGCCATTACCTTTAGGTAAAGCGAATGGTAAACGTGTTTACTATCGCCTAGATTACAGGTAATGAACCCCTGCTTAGCGGGTTTCAACAGGAGTATTTAATGCAGTTAGCACAGCAACTTGAAAGCGCGTCGTGTACCCATCCGTATTCGTCACTTGGCGTGACGAGCACAAATGACGGGGATATGGTAAGAGTTTGGCAACCAGGTGCCGACACCGTTTCGTTGACGTGGCTTGATAAAGGGAAAAAGAAAACCTCTATTGCATTAAAGAAAGTCAGTGACCTTGGGCTCTTTGAAGGGGCAGTGAAAGAAACGTGTCTTGACAAAAATTATTGTGTGAACGTAACGTCGGGCAGCAACGAGTACAGTTACGTTGACGCCTATCAGTTTAAAGACGAAGCGTTTCACGCCGTTCACTTTATTGACAGTAAACCAGCGAATTTATATGAACAAGCTGGTGCCCAGTTATTGTCGCTTACGCTGTCAGATAACGCGCAACTTGATGTCGTTCGATTCTGTGTTTTTGCGCCTAACGCATCAGCGGTGTCTGTAATAGGCGATTTTAATCACTGGAACGGAAGTCTTCACCCCATGGAAAAAACATCCATGGGATACTGGGTACTGGTAGTACCTAATGTAACAGAAGGCTCTCGCTACAAATATCAAATAAAAGATGCTAACGGCCACGAGCTACCACATAAAGCTGACCCTTTAGGCTTTAGCGCGGAACAATACCCGTCACATGCATCGAAAATCTACAACCACGACAACTATTCATGGAATGATGCTGAGTGGCTTTCCTCTAGAAAACGCGATAAATACGCGCAGCCTATGAGTATTTACGAAGTACACCTTGGTTCATGGAAGCACCCAGATGCAGATAGCGATGCACGTTATCTCTCTTATCACGAATTAGCCGATGAATTGATTGGTTATGTGAAAGATATGGGGTATACGCACTTAGAGTTACTGCCTGTTTCAGAGTTCCCCTTTGATGGAAGTTGGGGTTATCAACCTGTCGGTATGTTTGCTCCTACGAGCCGATTTGGTTCACCGGATGATTTCAAGTACTTCGTAGACAAGTGCCACCAAGCGGGCATTGGCGTTATTATCGACTGGGTTCCTGCACATTTCCCAGAGGACGCCCATGGCCTTGCTCGTTTCGATGGAACGCATGTATACGAATATGATGACCCACGAAAAGGCTGGCACCCTGATTGGAACTCTTGTATCTACGATTTCGGCAAAGACACAGTAAGACAGTTTTTGGTTGCCAACGCGCTTTATTGGCTAGATAAATTTCATATCGATGGGCTACGTGTGGATGCCGTTGCCTCAATGCTTTATTTAGATTATTCCAGAAACGATGGAGAGTGGATCCCCAATGTTGACGGTGGTAATGAAAACTACGAAGCCATTAGTTTACTGCGGTGGATGAACGAAGAGGTTTACAATGCGTTTCCAGATGCAATGACCATCGCAGAAGAATCTACATCGTTCCCTAAAGTATCAAGGCCTGTGTTTGATGGTGGTCTTGGATTTGGCTTTAAGTGGAACATGGGCTGGATGCACGATTCTTTGAATTATATTTCAAAAGACCCTGCATATCGGAATTATCATCATGGTGACATTACGTTCAGTATGGTGTACGCATTTGACGAAAACTTTGTATTGCCCATTTCGCATGATGAAGTGGTGCATGGAAAAGGAAGTATGTTGCGCAAAATGCCGGGCGACGAGTGGCAGCAAGCGGCAAATCTTCGATGCTATGCAGGTTTCATGTATGGGCACCCTGGCAAAAAGCTTAACTTTATGGGCAACGAGCTTGGTCAGTTTAAAGAGTGGAATCATGATGCTGGCTTAGATTGGGCGGCGTTAGAGCATGATAAGCACCGAGGCATTCAAGCGGTGTATCGTGCTCTGAACCATATGTACAGCGATACACCCGCGTTGTATGAGCAAGATCACGTTCACGAAGGGTTTGCATGGCTAGATCACGACAATGCGTCGCAGAGTATTGTTTCTTTTGTACGTAGTGCGAAGGGAAATAAGCAAAAGGTGTACGTGGTGAGCAACTTTACCCCCGTACCTAGAGAGCACTTTAGGATTGGCGTTGACACAGACGCACCGCTCACGCTGTTATTAAATACCGACTCGAGTGAGTTCGGCGGAAGTAACTTTGCGGTAGAGAAAACGGTTACACCCACATCGATACCTTGGAATGGGCGCGGGCAATCTGTGGATATAACGCTACCGCCATTGGCAACCATTTTCTACGTGACAGCGTAATTTAAGGATAGTGAAACAATTGAAGGATAACGAGCTAGCATCTTCTGCTATACAAAATGGTGATCCCACCCCTCTTGGCGCAACGCTTAAGCAGGAGGGGTGCAACTTTGCCATTTATGCACCAAATGCAAACTCGGTAATGTTGTGTTTGTTCAATAGCGATACGGAAGAAGCGATTGCCGAATGCCCATTACCGGAGAAAACCGGTGATGTATGGCATGGCTTTGTTCCGTCAATTCTAGCGGGCCAGTATTATGGTTATCGTGTAGAAGCAAAGGATAATAGCCTGCATGATTTCTCAACAGATAAATTGCTTATCGACCCTTACGCTAAAAAGCTAAGTCGCCCGCTACAATGGGACGAACGACGGTACAAGCATGATTCGCAGTTTATGATGCCAAAGGGTGTGGTGTTGAGCGAACAAGAGTTAACGTCTCCACGCACCACGTCAGCGCCCATAGGAAAACATAAACGCATTATTTATGAAGCTCATGTAAAAGGGCTGACGAAACAACATCCAGACGTACCTGCAGAACATCGTGGTAAATTTTTAGGTGCCGCGCACCCAAGCGTTATTGCGCACATTAAGCAGCTTGGTGTCACTACCGTGCAGTTTATGCCGGTTAATGCGTTTATGCCTGAGCCCTTTATTACCGATAAAGGGCTAACCAACTATTGGGGCTACAACCCAATAAACTTCTTTGCCCCTGAGCCTCGATACGGGGTGAAAAATGCGCTCGATGAGGCCAAGCAGATGGTAGCGGCTTACCATGAAGCGGGGCTAGAGGTTATTCTTGATGTGGTTTACAACCACACCGCTGAGGCGGGGCACGGGAGGCCAATCCTCTCGTTTAAAGGCCTTTGCCCTTACAATGCCTATTTATTAGAAACCACCGACAAAAAAGAAACTGTTTACTCAAATCATTCTGGGTGTGGAAACACGATTAACACCAGCGACCCATTTATGATGGGAATGATATTGGATGCTATGCGTTTTTGGGTCTCTACGGTGGGTATTGATGGCTTTAGGTTTGACTTAGCGGTTGCGCTAGGAAGAGAGCCTCAAGAATATACAAAAACATCGGGTCTATTACGGGCCATTAGCCAAGATCCTACATTGAAAGATAAAGTATTACTTGCCGAGCCTTGGGATATTGGACCTAACGGTTATCAGGTTGGAAACTTTCCTTCGCCATGGTTAGAAGTTAACGACAAGTACCGAGATACGGTGCGCGCGTTTTGGCGCTCTGATGATGGTGTAACGGCAGATTTTGCGACGCGATTAATGGGGTCTCGTGACCTATTTCACAAAGGTCAGCGCCATATATCTACCTCGGTGA
This sequence comes from Alteromonas algae, assembly GCF_049117195.1. GTDB lineage: Bacteria > Pseudomonadota > Gammaproteobacteria > Enterobacterales > Alteromonadaceae > Alteromonas. The sequence continues at coordinate 2,323,173 of NZ_CP185260.1, read as the reverse complement.
ATAACATTACTTATCACGATGGTTTTACGCTACACGACATGGTGACGTACTCAGAACGCCACAACTTAGACAATTTAGAAGATAACCGTGATGGTCATGGACATAACCTTTCGCATAATTATGGCATTGAGGGCGAAACAACCGACATGGAAATCATCCAATTGCGTGAACGCCAGAAACGTAATTTGTTTGCGACCTTAATTTTTTCTCAGGGAACCCCGCATATTTTAGGGGGGGACGAATTGAGTCGGACGCAAAACGGCAACAATAACGCCTACTGCCAAGATAACCCTTTAAGTTGGTTCAACTGGACCCTTAATAAAAGAAAACAAGATTTCTTGTCGTTTTGCCAATACGCTGTTCGGCTGCGTCAAACGTCAAGTTTACTGAGTGAATTAAAGCTTGATGATGACCATTTCACATTGGGCAGAAATGTAAGTCAGATTAATTGGTTTAAACCCGATGGGTCTGACAAGGCGTCTGAGGATTGGAACGCAAAACATAACAAAGCATTCGGCGTTGAAATAAAAGGGTGTGCTACTGCCCATAGCTCTGTAGAGCACTGGTTCTTGTGCGTTAATGCCAGCGATAATGACGTAAGATTTCATCTTCCAACACTGTCAAAGAGCGGTGGGTGGACACTACATCTAGATACACGTTACGCTTCGCTAGACGATCAGCCATCCATTTGCATTCAAAAGGTATTCTTGCAAGCAAATCGTTCGTTAGCACTGTTTAGTTTTAGTGAAACTAGGCCGTAAGCTTTACCGTTGACGACAAAAGCGGCATACCGTATCGATATTGTCATGATAAGCTGTTCTTTATTTATCCAGATGGTATCATGCGCACCCATCTGGAATGTGAGGGTGAACCTATGCAAAATGAAGGTGGAAATCAGAACACATCGACCGCGTGCGATATTGGCTTTATCGGTTTAGGTGTGATGGGCAGTAACTTAACGATGAACTTGGTTGACCATGGTTATCGCGTTGCTTGCTTTGACTTAGATCAGCAAAAAGTGGACGCTATTCTAACAAAGGATGCGTCTGAAAGAGCCGAAGGCACTGCCCCACGCGTTGAAGGCTGTAGTTCATACACAGAACTTCTTAGCAAATTAAAAGCGCCCCATCTTATTATTTTGTCTGTGCCAGCAGGCGACCCCGTAGACCACGTTTGTAACCACCTTATTGATGCGGGTATCAACGCGGATGATATTATCGTTGATACTGGGAACTCGCTATGGACGGATAGCGTTGCTCGCGAAGAGCAGTACAGAGGCAAATTCGTATTCTTCTCAACTGCGGTATCAGGTGGTGAAGTAGGGGCACGATTTGGTCCCTCTCTGATGCCTTCTGGTAATCCTTATGCATGGACTCGCATCGAGCCAGTGTTGAAGTCAATTGCAGCGAAAGTCGATCCGCAAACCGGTAAGCCAATAGAGAGCACTACGCCGGGACAGCCTGTCATTGAGGGCGAACCTTGTGCCACTTATATAGGCCCTATTGGCGCCGGTCACTATGTGAAAATGGTTCACAATGGTATCGAATATGCTGATATGCAGCTTATTTGCGAAGCATATCATGTTATGCGTGAAGCATTGCATATGGCGCCAGCAGAAATAGCAGAAGTGTTTAGACGCTGGAACGAAGGGAAGTTAAACAGCTACCTTATTGAAATTAGTGCCGAAGTGTTAGAGCAACTTGACCCAGAAACTAAGCAGCCTTTGGTGGATGTCATTTTGGACAGAGCCGGACAGAAAGGGACGGGCTTATGGACAGCAGTCAGTGCACTTCAAGTCGGCAGCCCAGCACAAACTATCACGTCAGCAGTATTTGCGCGCAGCATTTCAAGTTTGAAAGAAGAGCGAGTAACAGCGAGCGCCGTGTTAACAGGCCCTAACGCAGTAACGTACTCTGATGAAGAGAAGATGGCTATCGTAAATCAGCTTGAACAAGCGCTTTACTGCTCAAAGATTTGTGCATATGCGCAAGGGTTCCAGTTGATGGCGATGGCAGGCAAAGAGCACGGATGGAAATTAGAGTTCGGCGAAATTGCAAAGATATGGCGAGCAGGCTGTATTATTCGTGCTGTGTTCTTGCAATCCATTTCGAAAGCGTATGAAACCAATGAAGACCTATCAAACCTGCTGATGGACCCTTTCTTTGCCCAGCAAATTTCTGAGTATCAATCTGATTGGCGTCAATCTATCGCGCAAGCAACACTAGCGGGTGTTCCATGCCCGGCAATGATGTCAGCTTTAAGCTATTACGATTCTTACAGAACAGCAGTATTGCCGGCGAACCTGTTGCAAGGGCAACGTGACTACTTTGGTGCGCACACCTATCAACGGGTAGATAAAGCGCCTGGTAAGAAGTATCACATTGAGTGGAGTGATCCAGCCCGTCCTGAAACGGCTATCAAACGCTAAGATAACCCTTTCACTGATAATGTCTAAAAAGGTGTATTGTTCAATACACCTTTTTTGTTTGGAGAGAAAAATGTCAAATAATGAGTGGCAAGATACACTAAGTGAAGACGAATACCGTGTGTGCCGGGAAGCGGGTACCGAGCGACCATTTACCGGCGCGTTGTTAGATGAAACCCGCCAGGGTATTTACGTGTGTAAGTGCTGTAATGCAGCGTTGTTTCCATCAGATACCAAGTTTGATGCGGGCTGCGGTTGGCCCTCGTTCTTTAAACAACTCGACGCGGAAAATGTAGGGTATCGTGAAGATGATTCGCTGGGGATGCGCAGGGTAGAAATTTTTTGTAAACAATGTGATTCACATCTAGGGCATGTATTTTCTGATGGACCTGCGCCAACAGGTCAGCGTTACTGTGTGAACTCATTGTCACTTACCTTCAACGGTGAAGACAACAGCGTAGTAAAAGGGTAATAGCGCTGAGAAAACGGTCTATGAAAGGTGAACTTCTGGTTAAAATTTAACCTCTTTGGGCTCGGTAGCGAAAGACCACATTAAAATCCGCGGCATAACCGCGGATTTTTTCATTTTTTTAGCCGTTGAAAGTGTAATTCATTTTCAAAATCACAGTCGGTCAAGCATCAGCGTATCGGCATTAAACTCGCCTGAATTCAATGAAGACACAATATCGTCAATGATATTATCAAGAATTGAAACCGGTAAATTAAATGCGTTGCCAAGCTGTTCCCGTTGAATTGACGGTAGACGTTCATCAAACGCTTCGCTTACCCCATACCATACGTAAGCCATTCGGTAATTTTCGGTATCCATACCAATAGATGCCAAAGAATGATAGATGCCGATATCAATATCATCTGAGTCTTTGTATAAACTTAATGCCCGATATAGCGTTTTGATGGTTCGCACTTGGTCTGTTTTTATCTGTGCAGAAGCTAACGAAACCAACAGTTCAGGGTCGTTCACCTTATTGCTCGCGCTATACCTTTCAAAACGATGAAACGCGTCTTTGTCATTGAAACGTGTCCAATGGTAGTACGATAAGTATGGGTCGAGGGAGTCTTTCGTTTCTCTTGCAAGTCGCTTCAATTCTTTTTGCGCAGTAATAACGCCCTTTAAGCGAGTCGCTTCTTTGCCTTTACGCTTAATATGTTCAATATGCTGTACCTCGTCGACACAGACGAGGTAATCTTCGAAGGCGAGTAACAACGGGTATTTATACGCGTCGGTTTTATCATCTTGGTGATAATAGCGTAGGCGAATAATATCTGCTCTTTCATACCTACAGCGGGCATCTAGACTAAGATCTAGACATAACTCGCTGTTTTCATCACAGATTTCACTGATAGTAGGTTCGAAGAAGTCACCGCAGCCTTGCAGTATCAAACTTACAAGCAATACAAAAAGTGTTTGTGGCGTTTTTGTTGGAAAATTACCAAACAAACGGCGCAAAGTAGACGTTATTGTTAGCTTTCTGAAATTTATCAACAATTTGGTCATCCTAGGTTGTTTTATTAAGATTATGCCCGTCATCGTCAGACGATAACTCACCGAGTGTACCCTAAGAATAATAATAGCTGACGTGCAAATAACCGTTAATTTTCATCAATGAAGGCAGAAGCATGAATCAACAGTTTGAGCAGGAATTACAAAGTAGCTGGCAGGAGCGCCAGGAATACGCAGAAATGATGTTGCCTTTAATCGGTAAATTATACCGAAATAGAGCAATAGAAATCTCTGTTTATGGTCGCTCACTACTTAATGCTAGTGCAACCGACATCATCAAGGCACACAGAAAAGTTCGCTTACACGAGGGCATTAAACTACGCCTAAGAGAAAGCTTCCCTATTCTTGAAGCGTTGAATGACATGCAATTAGCGCCTGCTCAAATAGATATTGGCAAACTCGCTTTCGATTTTAATTTCGGTTCTGCGGTTGACAACACCGACCTAACGGCCTATCTCAAAGAAAAACTAAACGACGTTGTTGATAAGAACGATGAACAAGAACCTCAAGACGTTGTACTTTATGGGTTTGGTCGTATAGGTCGTCTTCTTGCTCGCTTACTCATAGAGCGTCAGGGAGAAAACAATAAGCTTCGTTTACGGGCCATCGTTGTTCGTGGCGGAAGAGAAGGAGACTTGGAAAAACGTGCAAGTTTACTTCGTCGTGACTCGGTTCATGGGCCATTCAACGGCAGCATTTCAATTGATGAAGAAAAGAATGCGTTAAAAGCTAACGGTTCATATATTCAGGTAATTTATGCCAACAGCCCTGATGAGGTTGATTACACGCAATATGGAATTAACAACGCTATTGTCGTTGATAACACGGGTATTTGGCGTGACCGCGATGGGCTTGGGCTACACCTTAAAGCAAAAGGCGCAGCGAAAGCCGTTCTTACAGCACCTGGTAAGGGCGATATAAAGAACATCGTTCACGGTGTTAACCACGATGAAGTGTTACCTGAAGATACTATTATTTCTGCGGCAAGTTGCACAACAAATGCAATTACGCCAGTGCTAAAAGCGCTTGATGAAGAATATGGTATTGATAACGGTCATGTTGAAACCGTTCACTCATACACCAACGATCAGAACCTTATTGATAACTACCACAAAGGTGATCGACGCGGCAGAAGCGCGCCACTTAACATGGTTATCACTGAGACTGGCGCAGCGAAAGCGGTATCTAAGGCGTACCCAAAACTAGCAGGTAAGCTTACGGGTAATGCTATTCGTGTACCGACGCCTAATGTTTCACTGGCCATTCTTAACTTAAACCTTAAGACTGCCACTGACAGGCTCGCGGTGAATGAATTCTTGCGCGATACGGCGTTGTTTTCATCGCTTCAGCACCAAATTGACTACACCGCCAGTAAAGAAATTGTATCTACAGACTTAGTTGGCTCGCGCGCGGCGTCAGTCGTCGATTCGCAAGCGACAATTGTGGCTGACAATCGCTTAACGTTATACGTTTGGTATGACAATGAGTTTGGTTACAGCTGCCAGGTAATGCGTGTAGTGCGTGATATGGCGGGGATTACGTTCCCAACACTGCCACTTTAATATTAAGTGCTGTATAAAAACCGACCTAAAGTGGTCGGTTTTTTGTTTGTGTAAACAAAACCTATACTACTGAGCGCAGAAAACACGAGGCTTCCAATAGTATTTCTACTATTGTCTATGCTAAATTAGCGCACAAATAACAAGGGAAACGACAGTCCATGCATATTTCCAGTCAATTCGATAGCGGTAACATCGACGTTGTTAGCGCAGCATCACCCGAAAAGATCATTCTTTCGATACCCAACGACAATCAATCCGAGTTTGCACAGTGGTTCCATTTTAGATTAGTGGGCGAAACATTCGTTACGCACACCATGACACTGACAAACTTAGCTAAGTCAGCGTATCCAGCTGGTTGGGAAGAGTACAATGTGTTGGCATCTTATGACCGCCAGACATGGTTTCGCGTGCCAAGTAAATTCGATGGCGATAACTTAACGTTCTCGCTTACGCTAGAACAACCTAGTGTTTACTTCGCGTACTTTATTCCTTACAGCTATGAGCGTCATTTAGACTTAATTCATGATGCACAGATGTCTTTAATGTGTGAGCACCGCTTTCTTGGCTTGACTCTAGATGGTCGAGATATGTCAATGCTTGTGATTGGTGAAGAGACGCCTGAAAAGAAAAAGGTGTGGGTTACCGCTCGCCAACACCCCGGTGAAACCATGGCCGAATGGTGTGCCGAAGGGTTAATCTATCGCTTGCTTGATGAGCAGGATGGCTTAGGAAGAAAGCTGCTTGACGATGCTGTTTTCTACATTGTTCCTAATATGAATCCTGACGGCAGCGCTAGAGGCCACTTACGCACTAATGCGGTAGGCACAAACCTAAACCGAGAGTGGGCTACACCGACAGCAGAGAAAAGTCCTGAAGTACTTTATGTTCTCAACGCGATGACTGATATTGGCGTTGATATGTATTTAGACCTTCACGGTGATGAGGCATTGCCATATAACTTCGTTGCCGGTACTGAGGGTAACCCAGGTTATAACGCAACCATTGCAGACCTTGAGAATACCTTTAAAGATACACTGATGGCGGCTACGCCTGAATTTCAAGACGTTTACGGCTACGATAAAGATGAACCTGGTAAGGCCAATCTAACCGTAGCCTCAAACGCGGTTGGTCATAAATTCTCGTGTATGGCTTATACCGTTGAGATGCCTTTTAAAGATAACGCTGACGTGCCTGATGATGTGTACGGTTGGTCGGTGCAGCGAAGCAGGCAATTAGGTGAAGATTTGTTGATCGCGGTAAAAGCGGTAATCAGCAAGTTAAAATAACAAGAGATTATGCGGGTTATTATGATAGGTTAATAACCCGTTTTTTATATCCATAAGCATCTTGGTTATCAACGGTCGTTACCGAAAAATAAAACATCCAAAAAAAAGAAATCATAACAACAATATTTAGAGGGGAGTCACCTTGGAAGGGTTATATAGTTTTCTCGTTTTACTAGACGGGTTTTTAGGGGGAGCAGGGTGGTTTCCTTACGTGCTTCTTGGCGTAGGTTTATTTTTCACCATATACCTAAAATTTCCGCAAATTCGATTTTTTAAACATGCGTGGCAAGTTGTTACGGGTAAGTTTGATAAAGAAAGCGACCCAGGCGATACCACCCATTTCCGCGCCCTAACGACTGCACTATCTGGAACAGTGGGAACGGGTAACATCAGTGGTGTTGCGTTTGCTATTTTCCTAGGCGGTCCTGCTGCATTATTTTGGATGTGGGTAACGGCTTTCTTGGGTATGACAACGAAGTTTGTTGAAGTTACGTTATCTCATAAGTACCGCGTAAAAACTGAAGACGGCACCATGGCCGGTGGCCCAATGTATTATATGGACCGACGTTTGAACATGAAATGGTTGGCAGTTGCGTTTGCTATTGCGACTGTTATCAGCTCATTTGGCACAGGTAACTTACCCCAGAGTAATGGTATTGCACAAAGTATCGAAGCCACCTTTGGTTTTGAGCCGTGGATGGTAGGCAGTGTGTTAGGTATTTTACTGGCCCTTGTTATCCTCGGTGGTATTCAGCGCATTGCTGCATTTACTGCGCGCGTAGTGCCGGTTATGGCCGTTATTTATCTTATCGGGGCAATGGGTGTTATTTTCGCCAACCTTGAAAATATTGGTCCGTCGTTTGTGTCTGTCATTAATGATGCCTTCACGGGTTCTGCCGCTGCGGGGGGGTTCTTAGGCGCATCATTAGCATATGCATTTAACCGTGGTGTTAACCGAGGTCTGTTTTCTAACGAAGCGGGTCAGGGTTCTGCACCTATTGCTCACGCTGCGGCGAAAACTAAAGAGCCAGCATCTGAAGGTATGGTTTCGTTACTTGAACCTTTCATTGACACAATTGTTATTTGTACCATTACCGGCTTAGTCATCCTGTCTTCTGGTGTATGGAAAGAAAAACATGAAAACGTCTTCGACCGTTCAGATATGCTGTTTGTTGAAGGCAAGTATGACGATAGTAATCAAGCCGACGTTGATAAACTATACGGATACCTGAATGACGTTGACGGCAATGAAGTCAACGCGTTCAACGGAACGATATCGGTAGTTAACGGTACTGCCGTTAGTGAAGGGTTTACACTGTTAAACTCGCGTTCGGTTGCCGAAGACGTTAAGTATTCGGTTGGTAGTGAAGACTTGTTTACGGGGACCCTTAAAATTGAAAAAGGTAAGCCTGTTAAAGACAACTTGGAGATTAGCGGTAAATCGCTTGTGCATTCAGCCGCGCTAACGACTATCGCTTTTACCCGCGGTTTCTTTGGGGAGTTTGGGCAATATATTGTATCGATTGGCCTGATGTTGTTCGCCTTCTCGACTGCTATTGCTTGGTCTTACTACGGTGACCGGGCGATGACCTATTTGCTTGGCCCCCGCTCGGTAATGCCTTATCGCGTAATTTACGTTGCAGGCTTTGTATGGGCCGCGTTCTCTGATACCACGTTAGTGTGGGCACTATCAGCTGTTGCCATCGTTGTGATGACCCTTCCAAACTTATTCGGCATTATGCTGTTAAGTAAGGAAATGAAAGAAACCGTGAACGATTATTGGGCAAGAAATAAAAAATAATTGTCATTAACAAAGGCGTGTTTCGGCATCAGTTCAAATACTGGCGCTGTTACACGCTTTTTTTGTCTCTATTAGCGCATAAAAACCAACTGCGCTTCACAGGCGTAACTAAGTTAAGTATTATTGCGCACCTCATCAATTAAGCGCTACTTGGGTTTTATCTCATGTATTTTCAAACGGGAGCAACACATGGCATTAGTAAATTGCCCGTCATGCAACAAAAAAACGTCTGATAAGGCAAGCAGCTGCCCGCATTGCGATTTTAAAATTGGCAATGCAAGTGCTGAAGACATTGAACGTAAGCAGCAGTTACAAAAGTTTACGAAACTTCAGAGTATTCAAAACCAATCACTCATTGCTATGCTTATCTTCGTTGCAGGTTTTGGTTTTATGTATTGGGGTGGAACGAAGCCTGGTGACTTACAACATAACTTAGCGATTGTTGCGAGTGTTTCAGGGTTTGTTTGGTATTTGGTTAATCGTGCTCGTATTGTATTAATTAAGCGTTTTAATTCATGAATGTAGAAGTATTAGTTAACAGCATGACGCCGGAGCTCTATGAGCGCCTTCGTCTTGCGGTGGAAACAGGTAAGTGGCCTGATGGAAATCCTCTCACTGAGGATCAAAAAGCCAGCTCTATGCAGATGGTAATGCTGTACCAAGCCAAAATTGAAAAGTCGTCGGAACATATGACGGTTGGTGGAAATGGCGAAATTGTGCACAAAAGCAAACAAGATTTTAAACGTGCACTTGTAGATGAAAAAGATGATAACAACACCATAGCGCGGTTCAAACAGGATGATATTTAGTCGGTTATTTGCAGCATCGTATACCAGTTCAAAGCCCGAAAAGCGGTTAGAAGCAATCAACAACCTTTCGCCAGAAAAGCCAGCAGAAAAAACAATTCTTCACGAGCTTGCGTTTAATGATGACAGCGCAGATGTCAGCCTAGCGGCGCTCGAAAAACTTAATACGTTTGTTCTGTGGCAAAAAATGGCTCACATTGCTAAAAACGACAGAGTAAAGCGTCTTGCCGAAAAGCGGGTTGAGAGTGCACTATTGCAGACGAGCGATATTGTGTTATCCAACTCAGAGCGAGATGCATATTTGCGTGAAAACGCTAACGCTGAGTTAATTCAACATGTGGTAAGTAATAATGCCTCGATAATTAACGACGTGTTGTTGGCAAAGGCACTACTTAACAAAGTAGACAAGCCCTCATTTACCCAGTTCGTTCTAGTCAATACTTCGTCTGAAGAGCTTAAAGCGCATATCGTGTCCTCTATCAACGATATTACCATGTTGCAAAAGCTCGCTAAGAAGACAACCTCTGCAGAGATGCAAACTGTGCTCAATACGCGTATTGACGCGTTACTTGTCGACGCACAAAAGCCAAAAGCGTTATCGCGTGCTTTCACGTTATGTTTATCTAAATACCAAGCGTTAAAGGATAAGCAAGATGTTGATGTTATTGATGAGAAAAAAGCAGCGCTTGAAGCTGAGTATGCATTGTTGCTGCAAGACATTGCATTACTTGATGACGATCACGCAAAGGATATTACGGCGAAGCATGAAAAAATTCACGCTCAGCTGGAGCGTTATATTTCGCAGATAAAGCCACAGTGGGAAGCCGCTAAGCACGCCGAGGCACTTGCCTCGCTGTTGGAACATTATCAACAGCAAATGAAGCACGCACAACAACAGGTAAATTGGTTGTTTGAAGAACGACTGTGTGAGGCGACGCTTGCCGATGTCGCGGTGGTGAATGAATCAGTTCGAGGCGTTGAAGCAACGATTGACCAATTAGCGCGGATGTCTTACAGCAACGTTGATAACGCTAAGGCCAACGCAGCAGCATTAAATGAAACGCTAGATGCTTTCGCCATGCAGCAGCAATATGCGCAAAAACTACTGTCTTGTGTGGAGCGTGCTGAAGCACTGACGCGTGATGCATTGAGTGAAGACGCGTCAGCTGTGGACGAGACGACGAATGGCGTTAATGCAAACAGTGATGATGACGTCGCCGCACAATTTGAAGCGCTACAAGAAAAATATAACGGTATCGCTGTACAATTAATCAAATCGCCAGTGTCTATTGAAGCGCGATTTAATAAGGTACGCCGACATATTCGTGCAAAGCAACGAGAGGTTACAAGCCGCGCGAAAAACGAAATGAACAATGTTCGCAAGCAACTGTCCGTCATCGACAGCCTTGTTAGCCAAGGAAAGTTTCGTGCAGCAATGGCTAAGTTTAGTCGAGTAAAACCTTCATTTGACAGCCTTGCCGCTGATCAGCAATCACAATTACAAATTCGTTTTGATAATACCGCAAGTGAAATAGAGCGATTAGCAGGGTGGCAACAATACCTTGCTGCGCCACGAAAACCGTTATTAGTAGAGCAAGCGCAGCAACTTGCAGACAGTGAAGCGGATGATATTAAAGGTCGAAGCGAAGCGATCCGTGTATTAAGGCAGCAATGGCTAAGTCTAACAAGCGCAGATGATAGTGATGATAAGGCGCTGCAAGAGGCATTCGACGCGGCGTTAGAAAAAGCGTTTCAGCCTTGCCGAGAACATTACGCCGAATTAGATGCAAAACGAGCAGAAGCGCTTGCCATCCGTAAGGCGTTAGTTGAAGAAGCTACTGCTTTAGACTCATCTTTGCCTGAGGACGTATTATCAAAACACATAGACCGTCTGTCGAAAAAATGGAGTGTGACAGGGCAAGTTGAGAAAGCGCAATATGAGAAGTTAAAGAAATCTTGGCATAGTGCATTGGCCCCACATCAGGAGAAAATCAAGGAATGGCGACTGTCTAATGCAGAGAAAAAATCTGCATTGGTTAACGAAGCTCTTGCGTTGTGTGAAGCACAAGATGTGTCTAAAGCCGCTGATGCAGCCCAAACATTGCAAAAGCAATGGAAAGCAATTGGTCATGCCGGGAAGCGCAGTGAGAGTAAACTGTGGAGCACCTTTAAGTCGGCAAACGACACGCTTTTTGCAAAACTAAAAGAAAGTCGAAAAGCGCAAGACCAAGCTAGTCAGGCCCAGGCTGAAGCGCTACTTGAGACGTTGACGAGTATTGCAGAGACTGACAGTGCCGCTGAGAAAAAAGCGCGGTTGGACGAGTTTGAACGTGATTTGCCGGTCTTAACGAAGCCGCAATTGCAAAAAGTGGAACGCCAAATTGGTGTTATTCGAAAGCAGCTTAACGACAGTCAACTGCAGGCAAAGAACCGCAGGTTGCGTGAACGCGCAACAGCGCTGTTACGCGTATTAGAGCATGGTGAAATACCACAGGTTGATACAGAAGATGGTGAGAAAATAGGAAAGCGTTTACTGGCGTTACTTACCGCAGACACCCCTCATACTCGTGATAGAGCGTGGCTGACGGTAGCGCTAGAAGTGGTTACTGAAAACCAAACACCGGATAATTTGTCAGACATAAGAACCAACGTGCAGCTTACATTAATGACAAATAAATTAGAGCACGGTGAAAGTATGTCTGCCCGTGATGTAGTTAATGCGTGGCTTTCTCACGGTGTGGTTGATACTGAAGAGTTAGCGTTGCTCGCGCGGTTTGCGACAATTGTTGAAGCGGACCCCAAGGTGCTTAATTAGTATGAACAACGAAATTGAGTATGTATTTGAAAGCGAGATGCGTGCTTATCGGTTTTTAAATACCGTGAAACATTTCGATGCTCATGATTTACGCGTTAAGTTTGGTAGGAGCGACACACATGTTTACGTATCGTATCGGTATGTACTTGGAGAGTTCGATAATATGCTATCTAAGCTCGACGATTTAGCCCGTGAACTAGGGGGCAGTGAAGCGTAAGCGTGATTTGTACGTTTCGACAAATAAAAAAGGCCGATATCTTATCGGCCTTTTTTGGTATTACGCGTAGTGATTAACAATCGTCATCTTTAGCGTCTACACCTTCTTTTACGTCTTCACACGCATCTTCTACCGCATTACCTGCGTCTGTTACCATTTCGTCAAGCTCTTCGCCTGCGTTTTCGGCTTCGCCGTCACCACATGCAACTACTGACATTGCAAATACTGAAATTGCGGCTAATTTTAAAAGTGATTTTAATGTGATCATGTGTTTCTCCAAATCCTTTGATAATTTAAAAACTAGTAAATCTATGCTCTTGGTGAACGACCGCGTAGTGCATTAGCAATAAGCGAGATGACTAGCAGTGCTACAAAAATAAAGAACAAAAACTGCGCGATCCCTGTCGCTGCACCGGCTATTCCGCCGAAACCAAAAACTGCTGCAATAATGGCGATGATAAAAAATGTAATTGCCCAACCTAACATGGTTATCTCCTTGTTTTGCTTCCGTAATGTCACAATGACTTATGCCAGTACTGTGCCGTTTTTCTAAGCTTCTAATTAATATGGGTTATTTTTCATTTGAGAAGATTTTTTTGTCTGCGAAAACGTATGGTGTGCTACAGGATTACACAACACATTGCATTTTTTACATTGTGGGGAAAACCTAAAATACAAATGATACTATGAAGTAAGCGAACAATAGGAAAAACAACTATGGCAAATTCTCATTCGGCTTTTATCGGGTTGATGCAGCGAGCACGAAACGTAAAACGCTGGCCGTTAATGGCGCAGTTTCAAGATGAGATGTTATCTACACATGTCTACGAGGCGTCGGTTGTTGCGCATATGCTAGGTGCGATTGCGGCCGACGTATTCAATGAAGAAGTAGATCCTGACCGGGTAGCGGCAATGGCGATATTTCATGAAGGCAGTGAAATTGCTGGGATGAGCGATATACCAAGCCCGGTTAAATATCATGACCCAGAAACTACCGCAGCTATTAAAAAACTAGAAAAGCGGTTTGAAGCGATGCTGATCAAAACGTTGCCAGAGCCGTTACAAGCCCGTTATCAACCGTTAATCGAGCAAGATAAAGATGATATACATGTTCGTTTAGCAAAAGCTGCGGATGTACTTTGTGCTTATCTGAAGTGTGATTATGAGCTGTCAAAGTCTAACTCTGAATTTGCTAATGCCATGCATGAAATGGAGGTACAGCTGAATCGGTATCGTCAAAAAATGAAGTCGGTCGACTACTTCTGCCGCATCTTTTTGGAAGATGCGAAGGCGACACTCGATGAACAAACAAAAGATTTGGAGTGGGTAGAGCGCGCCAATAACCTTCATTTAGATACCAAATAGTAAAAACAATTTGCTGCTAAACGCAGCGCTATTAATTGGGTGTCTCCCCCCTTTATACATAGACACCCACCTTTTCCGCTTACTCCCGTACACGCAATCAGTAGCCACAAGCCTTTCCTGAACATAGACACCCACAACTATTAGGTTGAATAACCAGTTCGTAAACATGGACATCCACGTATCAATCTGTGAGTTGGGTGGAGGCGATGATTATGCAACGAGTGGGTGTCCAAGGAATATAAGTTTGTGACGAACGACAAGGTTTTGTTGTGAGTGTCTAAAATAGGGCTAGTCTAGAGTAGGGTTAGGTGTGTTGCATCAAGAAAAAGAGGGTTACCAGAAAAAGGCGTGGCCCCATGAAGGGGCCACCAGTGCGGCATGCGCCGCGACCATGTTGAAAAGGTATCACATGGTATGTGAAATAAGGTGCTTAGATGCGACCGTTTAACTCAGACGCGATAGGGTTAGCGTCTAGGCCTTGCTCTGCAATCCACGCTTGAAGGGTTTTACCGTCTGCTTCAGGCGATTTTAAATCTTTGCTTGGCATTTTTTTAACTAATAGTGTGCCTACTTCAACAGCATTGCTGGTTAAAGCCGTACGAATAAGGCTTTGGCCGTTGCATGAGATGGCGCTGTAGTAATCGCGAAGCTTAAGTTTGTAGTCAGATTGCACGCTACGCATTTTCTTACGAAGTTCGCCTTTATCATCGGCTTGTACAATCGTGCAGATGTTGGCAAGGGCTTCGTTTACGTCGTTCGCTTGTGCTGCGTTAGAAAAAGCTAGAGTAGAAGCGGCGATTACTAGTGAAGTTTTAACAATTTTCAACATGGTTAAATTCTCTTCGGTTAAAGGTTTAATTTGTCTGTTCGGCTTGTATTAAAGCGCAATCGAGGAGGTTGAAAAACATACGGGGCAATAACGAGGTATAGAAAATAATACGCTTACTGATGCAGGAGTGATGGTTGTTAATAGTTAATGTATTGATTATTAATATTTTTATTGTTATTTGAGTGTGGTGCTAGCGTATTTTTAGCTTACGTTTTCATGAAGAAGTAAGCATGTGAATGGTGAAATAATACTGTTTACTTGTTATGACACCGACGCGCAGCAAGCGATACACTTACGGTAGTTGAAAATTGTGTTTCTATGCCTTGCACCATGGCGTGCCATTGATTGGGCGATAAGCCGGAGTGTATCGTGATAGGGGAGTGACTGACGTCGATACGCTCGCAATGACCTATACGCAGTTGCCTTGCCGTGTCCTCAATCAGTGCCAGGTAGTCATAAAGAGAAAATGGTAACCCGTCGACGGCGTTGCTTTTGTTACCCAGAAACGGAAATAAACACCGCGGTTGTTCATTGTTGTTTGCTGCCTTAATACGTCGCTGAATACTCGTGAACGCGGATGCTTTTGGTGTGGTGGCGATGCCTGCGCGAAGCGGGTTTAAATCGACATACGCCATACAAGCCATGACGGCAGCTTCATCTAATAGCGCTTGGGACTTAAAGCGTCCTTCCCAAAAGCGGCCGGTACATTCATCTTCCTTATTAGCTTGGCGTGCAATGTATTCATTTAAAAGACGCATAAACCAACTGATGTCATAGAGCCGCTGACGATATACCGCGACCGTTGCCATTACCGACTGAATGTGAACTTCTGACATCACCGCCCGTCGCTGAGGCTGCATATAGTCACGGGTAAGCTGTGTGCCTTTATGTAGCAAATGCCAGCGTGTTAAGACCGCCTCGGTTGTCCATGACAGGGCTTCATCTCTGTCAACGCGAAGGACAACATGCGTGTGGTTACTCATGACTGCGTAAGCACACACGTCAATAGCAAACACTTTGGCTAAGCGAAGCAACCGGTTTTCAACCCACTGTCGACGATGCTCAAAGCTTTTACCGCTGAAATGGTCCTTCCCACATAAAAAAGCGCGACGAACGCAACGTGATACGCAATGGTAGTAGGGCGTATCTTGCAAGCAAATAAGTGATTTTCTGGGACGAGGCATACCGGCATATCCATTATTGACGAGTAATAAACTAATAGTAGTAAAACCATCGTGCCAAGACGCGAAGCATAAAGGTACTGAACAAGGGGTGAGTTTTGGCGTGTGTTGGAAGTTGGAAATGCGTGGGTGTCTCAACCTAAGACAAGGGTTTCACGTTGAGCGAAGCAATACACCAGAAAAGGGCGTGGCCCCATGAAGGGGCCACCAGTGCGGCATGCGCCGCGACCATGTTGAAAAGGTATCACATGGTATGTGAAATAAGGTGCTTAGATGCGACCGTTTAACTCAGACGCGATAGGGTTAGCGTCTAGGCCTTGCTCTGCAATCCACGCTTGAAGGGTTTTACCGTCTGCTTCAGGCGATTTTAAATCTTTGCTTGGCATCTTTTTAACTAATAGTGTGCCTACTTCAACAGCATTGCTGGTTAAAGCCGTACGAATAAGGCTTTGGCCGTTACATGAGATAGCGCTGTAGTAATCGCGAAGCTTAAGTTTGTAGTCAGATTGCACGCTACGCATTTTCTTACGAAGTTCGCCTTTATCATCGGCTTGTACAATCGTGCAGATGTTGGCAAGGGCTTCGTTTACGTCGTTCGCTTGTGCTGCGTTAGAAAAAGCTAGAGTAGAAGCGGCGATTACTAGTGAAGTTTTAACAATTTTCAACATGGTTAAATTCTCTTCGGTTAAAGGTTTCATTTGTCTGTTCGGGTTGTATTAAAGCGCAATCGAGGAGGTTGAAAAACATACTGGGTAATAACGAGGTATAGAAAATAATACGTTAAAGGGGGGGCGGTGGCCGGTGTAATGAAAGATAACATGCTGATACGTATAAGTTTGGCGTCACAATGGCGGAGGGTGTCTATCGCAATGTGATAGATAACATTGCGTAAAATTGGAAAGAAAGAGTGGGTGTCTATGTTTTTATGTGGATACGTATAAGTTTGGCGTCACAATGGCGGAGGGTGTCTATCGCAATGTGATAGATAACATTGCGTAAAATTGGAAAGAAAGAGTGGGTGTCTATGTTTTTATGTGCGTGTCTACATCTTTATATGTTCATCTTGCTTAAAACAAAAAAACCAGGCGTATTGCCTGGTTCTTTCGGTGTTCAAGAATCAACGTTAATGCGATTTAAAGTGGCTTGAAACTTCCATAATCTGTTCTCTCATCCACATATGGGCATAATCATGATCGGCGCTTACATGCCAATACAGGTAATACTCCACTGGGGGTAAATCAAAAGGCATTTCATAAATAGCCAAATCATAATGCTTCGCAAGATGAAATGGTAAACAGGCAATAAGGTCTGTTTTAACAATAGTACTCGGTACGGTAAGAAAGTGTTGTCCGCGCATCACTTCTTTCCTACGTTTCCCCATTTTATCCAATGCGACATCAATGGGGCCTGCACCAGACTTTCTTTGCGACACATTAATGTGACCAAGGCGTAAAAACGTTTCCAAATCTAAGCCATTTTTAAGAGCGGGATGGTTTTTGCGTGCAAGCACAACAAATCGGTCTCTTGCGATTATCTCTTTACACAAATGAGGGTCGGTAAACGTTGAAGCATCAGCGAAAAAGTCTAACGTGCCTGCGGCCATTGCAGAAACCACTTGGCTTCGCGGTATTTCATAATTTGTTAAACCGATATTGGGCGCAAGGTTTTGAAGCCTGGCAACTAGCCTAGGCATAATGCTAGCCTCCAAAAGATCTCGGCTGGCGAAATTAAATGCTTTTTCCGCAGTCAACGGGTCGAATGTATGGCTCTCTTGCACACTTTTACGCAGAAGAGCTAATGCTTGTCTGGCTGGAACAATAATATTCTGGGCCACAGGGGTGGGTGTCATGCTATGTCCCGTTCTAACAAACAAGGGATCATTCAACATTTCTCTAAGCCGGGCTAGCGAGTTACTAACCGCAGGTTGTGTTATGCACAGTACGTCGGCAGCTTTAGTTAAACTGCCGGCGGTGTATATCGCGTCGAATACAGCGAACAAATTCAGGTCGATTCTATTCAAATTCATATGCATTCCTTGTCTGACGAGTGTCAGTATGAAAACCTAGTGCCGAATGCGTTACGGCACATATTTAAACGAAATATTTACGCTAGTGTAACAAAACTGTTTATAAATACCTATTATTAAAAGTTAATTGAATTATTCAACAGGTTGATAGTACATTGACAACAAGCAACGCTACTAAGGAAACGCAAATGAAGGCACTCATCGACTTAAATAAGGGCGATACATTGTCCCAAAAAGATTGGATTGAGGTGACTCAGCCAATGATAAATCAATTTGCAGAGGCAACGGGTGATCATCAGTGGATTCATTTGGATCAGGCTAGATGTGAAGCAGAGAGTCCATTTAAGACAACCATTGCTCATGGATTTTTAACCGCATCACTTATGCCCAAGGCGTTTGCAGGGGTTATAGCGCCATCCGATAGAATTGCATCAACCATAAATTATGGTATTGATAAACTTCGTTTTCTAGAACCCGTGAAAAGTGGGGATAGTATAAAATATCAATTCGAGGTTGTTGATGTTGTTGATAAGCCGCAAGGTAAGCTCTATCGTGTTGAAGCACAGTGTTTATTGAAATCGTCTGGTAACCCGGCCCTTGTAGGCACCTTCTTGATGTTAGCTGTACTCGCTTGATAAATGAAAAAGCCGACATTTCGTCGGCTTTTTTGTGTATACCTTTTATATAAAGTATTAATTAGATGCTTCTTCAGCGCCTTCTTCAACCGCCTCACCAGCACTTTGGATGTCTTCACCTGCGCCTTCAATCGTAGCGCAACCTCCCACGAACCCCAAAAGGCCTGCTAACATCATCGCATTAAACGCGTTACGAAGTTTTTTTGAATCAATTAAATTAAGCATATACATTTTCCTTGTTGTTAAAAATCGGTGTTATTCGTCGTTACCTGTTTCACTTGCATCGCTAGACATTGTCTTGTCTCCACTGTGACTGTCTTGCTTAGCGCCGCTATTTGATTGGGTATTACTTTGTTCGGATGTGTGGGTGTCTTTATCTGAACTGTCTTTGCTGCTTGCGCTGCGCTCGCTAATCATACTATTTAGTTTCTCGCCGCCTTTCGCATTAAAATCTAGTGTTCTGATTGGGAACGGAATAAGTACATCGTTTTCATCCAATACGCGCTTAACGGTACACACTGCATCGTGTCGAACCTGCATGAAACCAGGCTCACCAGGGTACTGGATCCAGAACCACAATAAGAGATTGATGCTAGAGTCACCAAACGACGCTGCATATACGGCGGTTTCGTCTTGTTTGATAACGTACGACTTCTCATTCATTGCGTCGGTTATTAAACTCGCCGCTTTTTCAATATCATCCGCATACGAAATGCCTACAGGAACTTCAATTCGTCGGTGACCCAGTGTTGAATAGTTAGTGAGGATATTTCGAAATAGAATTTTATTGGGAATAACTTCTTGCTGGCCGTAGAACGTTTCTACTAGTGTGTTTCGTAGGTTTATCTCCTGAACCACGCCAAACACGCCCTCTGCTTTTACCACATCGCCAATTTCGAAGGGTTTTCTAATACCCATCGCCACACCTGCGATAAAGTTTTCTGTCATATCTTGAAACGCAAAACCAATAGCAAGGCCCACAATACCTGCGCCAGCTAAAAGCGACGTAACCGTACCTTTTAGTCCAACAAAGTCGAGCGCTATAAAAATACCCACGAGAAGTATTAGTGCCTTAATGATTGACGTAAGCAAGCTAGCAATTTGTCTAGACTCAAACGTTTTACGCATTACTGCGCCAGCAAGGTTGCCAATTATTTTGGCAGCGATACCAAACGCTATTGCAATTAGGAATGCAACAACGATATTTGGAAGTAACTTAATCGCACCTTCCATCCAACTTTCTAATTTGCCACTTAAAAGTTCATAAGCATCTTCGACTTTCGGGATTTTCATTCACTACACACTATTTTGCTACACAATAAGTCAGTACCTTCAAGAATTGTACCTATCAATAAATTTTTAAATTAATGATTTTTATGTGTTTTTTATTTTATTCTTTAAGTGTTGCGGTGTTTTTTGAGAAAGAATTACATGACTAGGAAAAGAATACAGACTGTTTTTTCACCAGAATGAGTCAGTCAAACGTCTATCTGGTCTGACCATATGTAAAATTAATGTAAACATATTGTTCACAATAAATTTACAAACTGGTTTTTCAAGCATAACATGAAGTTGTGAGCTTAATTTGTAGGCTTGCTAACATAACAATGAGAAATCGTACAGCAATTTGCTAGCGGAAAGTAAGGGTTAAGCCGGTAGTGATGCGCCCAGATTTGGAATCACACTATGAAATTTAATACACGTAAAACCGCAGTCGCAGCTTTTGTAAGTTCTGCGTTATTGTGTTCAACGTTTTCTGCATTTGCGCAAGAAGCCGAAGATTCGCAAGAAGAAGCAAAGAAAAAAGATGTTGAGTTAATTCTCGTTACGGGTAGTTTTGTTCGCCGCAGTGAGAACTTTGAATCTCCATCACCACTCGCCGTCGTTGATAGTGTCGCCATAGACTCTATTGGTGCAAAGAATATTGCCGACATCACGCAGACGCTAACGATAAACACCGGCGCTGAGAATAATCCCGATGCATTCACTCAGAATGCTACAGCCGGTACGTCAAACATTAACCTTCGAGGCTTAGGTGTTGCATCTACACTTGTGCTTCTTAATAACAAACGCCAAGTTGTTACCGCACAGCCGACTAACCAAGGTCTAAACTTCGTAGACACAAGCTCTCTTGTACCAATGATAGCCATCGATAGAATGGAAGTGGTAAAAGATGGTGCCTCTGCACTTTATGGTTCTGATGCCGTTGCAGGTGTGGTTAACTTCATTACAAAACGCAACTATGATGGTGCGATGGTAACCGTTGATTATCAAGACGGTGCGCATGGCAACAACAAAGAATACATTCTGCAAGGTTTGTGGGGAGCGTCGGGTGATAACGGTAACGTTATGGCCGCGATTAGCTATACCAATCGTTCACCACTTTTCCTAAGCGATCGACGCTTAAGTCGACCTCAAGATGACACAAGCGCATTGGGTAACCCTGGTTCATACTTCCTTAATATCCCAGGTGTAGGTGCGTTACCAATCATTGACCCTTATGGATGTGAAGAGCAAGGTGGTACACCAGATTTGCGCGCACCTAGCGGCACCATCCCTGGCTTAGAAGTGGGTTTCTGTGGCTTCGATTTCGGTAAATTCTACTCGTATGTTGCCGACGAAAGCAGAATAAACACGTATGTCAGTGCGAACTATGAGTTTGATAACGACATTACGTGGACGGCTGAAATTGGCATGGCGAGAAACCGTGCACAACGTGGCGGCGCGCCAAGTTTCCCAATCTTAACGTCACCTATTGTACCTGATTACCATCCACAGAACCCGTTTGGAACAGGCGTTGCTTTCTTCGGACGTGCAGAAGGTAATGGTTTTGACGGCGACCCGGCGAATACCGAATCTGACACCTTTAGATTCAGTACGAATCTTCAGGGCGTAACCGATTCAGGCTTCTGGGAAGTTAGCTATACGCGAGCAGTCAACGACTTCTTGTTCCAAGTTCCTGACGTGTTAAACACAGAGTTCCAGCTTGCGTTATTAGGGTTTGGTGGTTCAGATTGTAATCCGGTAACGGGAAGCCCTGGTGCTGGTCCATGTGAGTTCTTTAACCCGTTCTCTACATCTTATAGTTCTGCACCAAATTCACAGTATGTGGTTGACTCGTTTACGGCCAAGCAAGTTATTGACTCGAAATCTGACCTAGAAGTATTTGAAGCGTTCACTTCGTTTGACGTTTTTGAGATGGGGGGCGGCTTTGCAGCATTAGCATTGGGTGTTCAGTATAGAGAACAGCAGCTGTCTATGGATTACGATCCATTGTCTAACCAAGACAGTTTCACTTTCGTAATTGGTAACCCAGATATAGACGGTAGCCAAGATGTTTGGGCGGCGTTTGGTGAGCTTGCATTACCTATTAATGACGACTTAGACGTTCAGTTAGCACTTCGTTATGAAGATTACGGCGGTACAATTGGTAGCACGGTAGATCCTAAGTTAGCCGTTTCTTATCGTGCCACTGATGAATTTTCACTACGTGGTTCAATTTCAACGTCGTTCAGAGCGCCAACTGTGTTCTTAGCAGAAGGTGGGGCGACTACGCTTCAACAACTTCTTGATCCTGTGCAAGGTGCAGTTGCTTTTGTGGCAGTAAGAACATCAGGTAATGAAGACTTAAAACCAGAAGAGTCAACCGCTTACAACGTAGGTTTCTCTTATGAGCCGTTTAGAGATTTATCTATTGAGCTAGATTACTGGAACTTCGAGTTCGAAGACCTAATCATTCAAGAGAATGCACAAGCGGTGCTTAACGCTGGTCCTACTGATCCTGACCGCGTAATCCGTGCAGGCGACCCGCTAACAGGCCCTGTACTACAAATCAACAATACCTATGTAAACGCGAGTTCGCTTGAAACCTCGGGTGTTGATTTCGTGACCAGTTACAAAATGGAAACCGAACTGGGTAACTTCACGCCAACATTGAATGCTACGTATATTACGAAGTACGATCTGTCAGACCCTCAAGCAGGTTCTATCGATGGAGCAGGGCGCAGAAACTTCAATAATATCGGTACATCGTCACCAGAGTTAAGAATGAACTTAGGTGTGGCATGGAGAAATGATATTCACGCAGCAAATGTATTTGTTCGTTATATCTCTTCCTATGATGACGACCAAAACTGTGCTGATGGTACAGCCAATGTTACTGGATGTGCTGACGGGTTCTATGAAGTTGATAATCACGTAACGGTAGATGCTCAGTATAATATCGACCTAGGTGCTATGTTTGAAACTCAACAGAGTTACGTACTTACAGTGGGTGGTATTAACTTATTTGATAGAGATCCACCGCGTTTGTTCACTAACAGTGGTTTCGATTCAAAAGTACATGATCCGCGCGGTCGTCAAGTGTACGCAAGACTTGCGGTTGAGTTTTAAATAACCTCAAGGTAAACCCATACAAAGGCCAGCATATGCTGGCCTTTTTTTTGTAAACATTTCTCACCGCAACACTTTTCTTGTTTATGCACTAGAGCTGACCTTCTACGTAATCTTCGATACAGTGAAATACATTAAATAGTGAAAAAGGGGATACCATGACTACCAAACTAACTAACGAAGAAATCGAATTAAAACTTTCTCAGTTAAATGAATCATTAACTGGGGAGGATAAATGGGCGCTTGAGGGTAACGTAATAAAGAAAACTTTTATGTTTAAAAGTTTTATCAGGGCGTTTGGATGGATGTCACAAATGGCTATTTGGGCAGAAAAGCTTAATCACCATCCAGAATGGTTTAATGTCTATAATAAAGTAGAAGTAACATTAACCACTCATGATGTGGGTGGATTAAGTGAATTAGATTTTAAATTTGCAGATAAAATGGAAAAATTTAAGCCATAAACAACGTTGCTTAGCAAAGTGCTTCACGTTTTAAGAGACTTCTTCTACCGTTGTGGTGGGCAAAATAGGGAATAATTGCTGTTATTGTAAGCAGGTTGGCCAATAAACCTGCAAACAGTCAATAAAATGAAATATTTCGTCAATCATCGCTTGTGTTAGCAAAGTCCATATGTATAATACGCCCCACGTTGAAGGGGAGAACAACAACTTCTCAGTAAACAGTAATTTTCTGGCGCGGGATGGAGCAGTCTGGTAGCTCGTCGGGCTCATAACCCGAAGGTCGTAGGTTCAAATCCTGCTCCCGCAACCACAGAAAATAGCGTTAGAATTTTATTGGCTTGTGTTTAAAGCATAAGTTAGCAACAGTTCAGACGCGGGATGGAGCAGTCTGGTAGCTCGTCGGGCTCATAACCCGAAGGTCGTAGGTTCAAATCCTGCTCCCGCAACCACATTCAAGCCTCAGCATTAGCTGGGGCTTTTTTGTTTGGCGTAATGGTAAGAATCAACGCTTCGCTTTAAGCCCCTCATGGTAACTAGATCAACGTCGTTCCTTTCTCTGCATTATTTACTTTTCCTGCAAAACATACGCAACCAATAAATACACGACACACTACTAATTGTTGTCCCAACGCCCAAAAAAGCGCGTTATCGATGTGCCATTAAGTATTTGGCTACTGCGTTGTAGGCTGGTAAAGAGGTTGGGTCAATATACCCATTTTGGGCTTTTGGATAAGATGCAAACCTTACGATCACCATGTTAGCGGTTGGATCAACGTAGATAGTTTGACCGTGAACACCTCTCGCAGCAAACGCGTGATGCGCGTTATGTAAAACCCACCATTGGCTTTTATAGGTGGCGCCGTCAAGTGTTGGGAAACCATCACCAAATTTCTTACGGCTTCCTCCTTTTTGAATAGTCTTTACTACCTCGGGCGAAAATAGTTGCATACCGTGGAGCTTGCCTTTATTAAGCATAAGTAAGCCTATTCTGCCTAAATCACGTAACCCTGCTGTTATACCGCCGCCCGCGAACGGCACACCCTTGCCGTCAATGGTTTGATATGCACTTTGTTCAGCGCCCATTGGCTGCCACAATACTTCCGACGTGAGTTGAGAAATCGATTTGCCAGCAACACGGCTAACTATCCATCCAAGCATATCTGAGTTTATCGTTTTATAGTGAAACGCGTCACCATGCTTTCCATCAGGCTTAACGTGCTGAAGGTACTCCCAATAACCGTTCGGACCTACGTAATCGGCCGGCTTAGGAAGAGGGCTTGCAGCGGCTGAGTATTTCCATATATCTGCATTGGGGTCGGCGTAGTTTTCAGAATATTTTACACCGGTTGTCATGTCCATGACTTGTCTTACGGTTGCATCAGCAAATGCACTCGCGCCAATTTCGGGAATAATGCTTTTTACTAAAGCCTTGTCGTCCAGTTGATTATTCGCAATCAGTATTTCAGCCAGCAGGCCAGTAATTGATTTGGTCATCGACATTGCAGCATGTTTACCATCCTCTTGCAGACAGCCAAAGTACCGTTCATAAACCACTTCGTTTTTGTGAATAATAAGCATGCCATCAGTATAATTTTCATAAAGCGATTGCTCCCAGGTTATTAGCTGGTTGCTTTGCATTGGCGTGAACGCTAGCGCGTCTATACTTTGTCTTAAATTTGCGAACTCAACCGGCGAAACATAGTTCAACGGAATAGGGGCGTTAAGGCCTCGGCTTATTTCTTTGGTGGGTAAAAACTCTCGTAAATGACAAACAGACCATCGTAATTTAGGAAAGCTAAAATAGTTTGAGTCTGGTTGCGTAATCAATTTCTCATTTTTGGGCGGAAAGCCCTGCATCCAGCCCATTACTTTAGGGTCTGACTTCGCAGCGCTTAACGTATCCGCAACAGCTATATTCAGATAGCTATACAGTAGCGCGTGAACAAATAAGACACCGATTACATTACGAATGGGGATAAGCATAGTGTAATTTTCCTAGTATGACTGAACCTTATTTAGCACGGCAATTGTCGCTGCGATACATTACAAATGTACGTAACGTAAATAAAGGTGTTTGTCTTGTTCTATTGGAACGCTGTTACGGTTATATTCTTTAGCAGGGATATTCGTTGTTAGCGTTTCACTTTATTTATAATAAAGTTTAGAACACTATCAA
The DNA here is from genome assembly GCF_049117195.1 of Alteromonas algae. GTDB lineage: Bacteria > Pseudomonadota > Gammaproteobacteria > Enterobacterales > Alteromonadaceae > Alteromonas. The sequence goes on along the minus strand of NZ_CP185260.1, from coordinate 2,297,671 downwards.
CGAACGTGTATGCACAACCTATTCATTTTGTATTCGGTTTATTGGGAAGTGTGGGCAATGCCCTCGAATACAAAAAATAAAAGCGTAGTGATAGCGCGAGTTTAATGGGCCTATTGGGGCTTAATAGAAAACCCCTGTTGCTTAATGTGTCGCCAGAAAGTATACTATGACCAACACGTGATGGAAGCGGGCTCCCTCTATGTTTAGGAAAGTAACGCTTTCATTCATTAGCAAGCTGTCACCTGTTGGTGGCTTTACCCATAAGTTTGCAACTGCCTACATGGTAGGTATGGGTTCAGAATTTTAATAAAAAGCCCCGCTAGTACGGGGCTTTTTGTTGTATTAAAACCTAGAGTTAGCCTTGCTGACCTAGGTGATGACAGGTGGGCTTTAGGCCCTTTTTTCGTTTTTGGAGGTTTGGATTGGCAAAACTTGAAGAAAAACTAACGGACATGCTAACGCCGGGTGTTGAGGCCTTAGGTTTTGAGTTAGTTGGCGTCGAGTTTGTAAGAGCGGGGAAACACTCGATTCTCCGTGTGTTTATTGATCACGAAGACGGTATAACCGTTGATAATTGTGCTGATGTAAGTCACCAAGCTAGCGCAATATTGGACGTAGAAGATCCGATAAGCACCGAATATAATCTGGAAGTGTCGTCACCTGGTATGGACAGGCCGCTTTTCAAAGAAAAACACTACGAACAGTCGGTTGGTGAAATTGTTCAGGTTCGTCTATCAATGCCGATGGACGAGCGTCGTAATTTTAAAGGCAAGGTACTAGCTGTCGAGAACGGCATGGTTAGTATTGAAGTGGATGGCCAGCAGTTCCAGTTAGCTGTGGCGAATATCGAAAAAGGTAACGTTGTTCCCACGTTTGACTGATGGAACAGCAATGCTTTCATCGAGGAAAGCTTGAGTGAGGCGAAAATGAATAAAGAAATTTTGTTAGTGGCGGAAGCCGTTTCAAATGAAAAACAAGTGCCTAGAGAAAAGATTTTTGAAGCGCTAGAGTTTGCAATTGCAAGTGCAACTAAAAAGAAAAATGAAGGCGACATTGAAGTACGAGTAAGCATTGACAGAGAGTCGGGCGAGTTCGATACGTTCCGTCGTTGGCAGGTAATTCCTGACGATCAAGTGCAAGAAAATCCTTTTGCTGAAATTACCATTTCAGCGGCACAAATTGATGAGCCAGAGATTGAGTTAGGTGATTTTGTTGAAGAGCAGATAGAGTCTATCGCGTTCGACCGTATTACTACACAGACTGCGAAACAAGTTATCGTACAGAAAGTACGTGAAGCTGAACGTGCTCAAATGATTGCTGAGTACGAAGACAGAGTGGGTGAGTTGGTAACGGGCACAGTGAAGAAAGTGAACCGTGACAATATCATTATTGACTTAGGTAACAACGCTGAAGGCGTTATTTACCGAGACGACATGTTGCCACGCGAAACGTTCCGTCCAGGTGACCGTGTACGTGGTCTTCTTTACGTTATTCGCCCTGAAGCACGTGGTGCACAGCTATTTATTAGCCGTACACATCCAGACATGCTTGTAGAGCTTTTCCGTTTAGAAGTGCCAGAGATTGCGGAAGAAACGCTAGAAATTAAGTCGGCTGCTCGCGACCCAGGTTCACGCGCTAAAATCGCTGTTAAAACTAACGATAAGCGTCTTGACCCAGTGGGTGCTTGTGTTGGTATGCGAGGTTCTCGCGTACAGGCAGTTTCGGGTGAATTAGGCGGAGAGCGTGTTGATATCGTATTGTGGGACGAAAACCCAGCACAGTTCGTTATTAACGCAATGGCGCCGGCTGAAGTTGCTTCAATCGTTGTTGATGAAGACAGTCATATGATGGAAGTGGCTGTTGAGCAAGATAACTTGGCACAAGCCATTGGTCGCAGTGGTCAAAATGTTCGTTTAGCTAGCCAATTGACTGGCTGGGAATTAAATGTGATGACGGTTGAAGATCTCAACAAGAAACACGAGGAAGAAAACGCGAAAGTATTAAACGTATTTACTACCGGTTTAGATATCGATGAAGAATTTGCTTCGGTATTGGTAGATGAAGGGTTTACTACCTTGGAAGAAGTGGCCTATGTGCCAGTAAGCGAACTTCTTGCTGTTGACGGTTTGGACGAAGAAACCGTTGAAGAGTTGCGTGGACGTGCACGTGCATTCTTAACAACACGTGCATTAGCAAACGAAGAAACGCTTGAGGGCGCAGAGCCCACCGAAGCCTTACTAGGCCTTGAAGGAATGAGTAAGCACGTGGCCTATGTGTTGGCCAGCCGCGGCATTACTGACCTTGAAGCACTGGCAGAGCAAGGCACAGATGAAATTAGTGATATTGAAGAACTAAACGAAGAACAAGCCGGCGCCCTTATCATGGCAGCGCGTAATGTGGTTTGGTTTAGTGAAGAAGAATAAGGTCAACAGGGGGAAAAATACGTAATGGCAGATGTATCTATTGAAAAGCTCGCCAGCGACATTGGTACGACCGTTGACCGATTGGTTGGCCAGTTTAAAGACGCGGGTATCACAAAGAGTGCCGGCGCTCAGGTAAACGAAGAAGAGAAAAAGAAACTGTTGGATCATTTAAGTAAGCAACACGGCAGCGCAAGCGAGCCGCAGCGCATGACGCTGAAGCGAAAGACCACTAGCACTATCAATGTTGGTAAATCTAAAGAAGTTAAAGTAGAAGTACGTAAAAAGCGTACCTACGTAAAACGTAATGATGCAGAAGAACTTCAGCGCCAAGAAGAAGAGGCAAAGCGCCTTGAAGAAGAAGCGCGTCTGAAGCGTGAAGCAGAAGAAAAAGCGCAAGCTGAAGCGAAAAAAGCCGCTGAAGAAAAAGCACGTAAAGCTGAAGAAGCTAAGAAAGCGGCCGACGCAGAACGTGCTCGCCGTGCTGAGCAAGCGAAGAAAGAAGCTGAAGCACGTAAAAAAGATGAGCCTAACTTAACTGCTGAAGAAAAAGCAGCACAAGACGCTGCTCGTCAAGAAGAAGAGCGATTGCGTAAAGCGCAAGAAGAAGAAGCGCAGAAGAAGCTTGAAGAAGACGCTAAGAAAGCGGCTGAAGAAGCACGTAAGCTAGCTGAAGAAAACGAACGTCGCTGGAAAGAAGAAGCTGAAGCGCGTAAGAAAGCGGAAGCAGAAGAAGTACATCTTCACTCAAACCGCTATGCGCAAGAAGCAGAAGACGAACAAGATTTGCAAGTAGAGCGTTCTTCACGTCGTCGTCGTAAATCAAAGAAAAACGCGGGTGAGCACTTGAAGCAAGGCTTTAACAAGCCAGCTCAGCCAGTTGAACGTATTGTTAAATTAGGCGCAACCATCACGGTTGGTGAACTTGCAAGCAAGTTGGCGATTAAGTCTAATGAAGTTATCAAGACCATGATGAAAATGGGCGAGATGGCAACAATTAACCAAGTTCTTGATCAAGACACAGCAGTTCTTGTTGTTGAAGAAATGGGTCATAAATTTGAACTGGTTAACGACAACGCGCTTGAAGAAGAGTTGTTAGCCGATGATGGAACAGGCGGTGCCAAAACGTCACGCGCACCTGTTGTAACCATCATGGGTCACGTTGACCATGGTAAAACGTCACTACTTGACTACATTCGTCGTGCAAAAGTGGCCGACGGTGAAGCGGGCGGTATAACGCAGCATATCGGTGCATATAAAGTGCAAACCGATAATGGCGAAATCACGTTCCTTGATACTCCGGGACACGCCGCGTTTACGGCAATGCGTGCTCGTGGTGCTACAGCAACGGATATCGTAATCCTTGTTGTTGCTGCTGATGACGGTGTAATGCCACAAACGAAAGAAGCGGTTCAGCATGCTCGCGCAGCTGGCGTACCTCTTATCGTAGCAGTCAACAAGATGGATAAAGAGTCTGCTGACCCAGATCGTGTTAAGACTGAGCTTTCTCAACTAGAAGTTATTTCAGAAGAGTGGGGCGGTGAGCACCAGTTCTGTAACGTTTCTGCTAAAACTGGTATGGGCGTTGAAGCACTTCTTGAAGCTATCGTTCTACAAGCTGAGTTACTAGACTTGCAAGCGGTTCCTGAAGGTCCAGGTCGTGGTATCGTAATCGAATCTCGTCTTGACAAAGGCCGTGGTCCTGTTGCTTCTGTACTGGTACAAGAAGGTCAACTTCGCGCTGGCGATATCCTTCTTTGTGGCGAAGAGTACGGACGTGTTCGTGCTATGCGCGACGAAAAAGGTCAAGAAATGAAAATTGCAGGCCCATCTACACCAGTAGAGGTATTAGGTCTGTCTGGCGTTCCTGTAGCTGGTGAAGATGCAGCGGTAGTAAAAGACGAGCGTAAAGCGCGTGAAGTTGCTGCTAAACGTCATCAGAAGAAGCGCGAGCTTAAACTTGCACGTCAACAGAAAGCTAAGCTTGAAAACATGTTTGCGAACATGGAGTCAGGTGACGTTAGCGACCTTAACATCGTACTTAAAGCCGATGTACAAGGGTCTGTTGAAGCTATCTCTGAATCATTGATTAAGCTTTCAACGTCTGAAGTTAAAGTTAACATTGTAGGTAGCGGCGTAGGTGGTATCACCGAAACTGATGCTACGTTAGCTGCGGCTTCTGGTGCTATCGTGTTAGGCTTTAACGTTCGTGCCGATGCAACTGCACGACGTGTGCTTGAAGCAGAAGAAATCGACTTACGTTACTACAGCGTTATCTACCACCTAATTGATGAAGTGAAAGCGGCCATGAGTGGTATGCTTGCACCAGAATTCAGACAGGAAATCATCGGTCTTGCCGAAGTACGTGACGTGTTTAAGTCACCGAAAATTGGTGCTATTGCTGGTTGTATGGTTACTGAAGGTGTTGTGAAACGTAGTAATCCAATCCGTGTACTACGTGACAACGTAGTAATCTACGAGGGTGAACTTGAATCACTTCGTCGCTTCAAAGACGATGTTCAAGACGTTCGTAACGGTATGGAATGTGGTATCGGCGTTAAAAACTACAACGATGTAAAAGTAGGCGACCAAATTGAGGTCTTCGAAATCGTTGAGGTGAAGCGCGAAATTTAATCGCCCTGATTTAACGGCAAATTAAAAGCGGGGGCCGTATGGCTCCCGCTTTTGTCTATATAGCCGTTATCATTTTGGGAAAAGGAGAACACAATATGGCTCGTGAATTTTCACGCACCGACAGAGTCGCTCAGCAAGTTCATAAGGAAGTTGCCAGCATTCTACAAAATGAGTACAAACATCGCGTAGGTGACATGCCACTTATCACGGTATCTGAAGTAGAAGTTACGCGTGATTTGGCGCATGCCAAAATTTTTGTAACCATTTACAATAGCACCGAAGAAGAAAGCAAGGCACTGATGAAACAGCTTGTTGAATTCAAAGGTTTCGTTCGCAGTATTTTGGCTAAGCGCCTTCGTATGCGCTCTGTGCCACACCTTCATTTCTTTGAAGATAAATCGATTATTGAAGGTATGCGAATTTCTAATCTTGTTTCGCAGACGGTCGCAAAAGATGAATCTAAGCGCGATAGCGATAGTTCGGAAGAGCAGGATTAAATGGCAAGGCGTCGTAAAGGCCGTGATGTAAACGGCATTGTTTTGCTAGATAAGCCACTAGGTGGTTCATCTAATCAGTTGCTTCAAAAAGTACGATGGCTGTACAAGGCGTCTAAGGGCGGACATACCGGCGCATTAGACCCTTTAGCCAGCGGTATGTTACCGCTGTGTCTTGGTGAAGCGACAAAGTTTTCGCAGTTTCTGTTAGATGCTGAAAAAACCTACGAAGTGACTGCAACGTTAGGTATTCGTACTACGACATCAGACGCTGATGGAGATGTGGTAGAAGAGAAGCCAGTTAGCGTTAGTGAAGAAGAGGTGCGCAATGCGTGTCTTTCTTTCCTAGGAAAAAGTAAGCAAATACCGTCGATGTTTTCAGCGCTTAAGCACGAGGGAAAGCCGCTTTATTATTACGCTAGGCAAGGGATCACAATAGAACGAGAGGCGCGTGACATTGAAGTGTATGAGCTTGATGTACTGCGTATTGAATTGCCCTTTGTAGAAATGCGCATTAAGTGCAGCAAGGGCACGTATATTCGTTCTATCGTGGATGACTTAGGCCAGAATCTGGGCTGTGGGGCTTATGTTACCCGACTGCATAGAACTGAAGTAGCTGATTACCCCACGGATAAAATGGTTCCTCTCGATACCCTTATTAGTATTCAAGAACAATTAGATGACGGCGATTTCGGCGCACTCGACGCATTATTGATCCCCATGGATACTGCGGTAAGTCGTTTACCGTATATCACGATTAACGATGTACAGCGTTCTCGTTTCGATAATGGCCAAAGCGTGGTGGGTAACAGCGAAAATGCGCTGGAAGTAGGCGCAGCCTATCGTGTTTATCATGGCGATGATGAAAGCGGTTTATTTCTTGGCGTAGGCGAGGGCGTATTGAATCCAAAAGATCAAAAAGTCTCTACGGATACAATATTTGTTAACCCTAAGCGTCGCGTTGTTTATAGTTAAACAAATTTACGCTTTCCCTTGCTAAACGGCGCGTCGTCATTATAATACGCGCTTCATTCCGTTCTGCTGAATTAGTGATCGGCGGGACATAATTTAGGAGAATGTTATGTCACTAACTAAAGAACAAACTGCAACGATCATTGCTGAGTATGGCGTAAAAGAGGGCGACACTGGTTCACCTCAAGTACAAGTTGCTTTGCTAACTCACAATATCAACAAGCTTCAAGGTCACTTTGCTGATCATAAGAAAGATCACCACTCACGTCGTGGTCTTCTTCGCATGGTTAGCCAGCGTCGTAAGCTTCTAGACTACCTTAAAGGCAAGAACGCTGAAGCGTATCGTGACCTTATCAAGAGTCTTGGCCTACGTCGATAAGACGAGCCGAAATAAAAAAAGCGCCTTAATGGCGCTTTTTTTATGTCTTTAATATGTCGCTTAATTACTCGATGTTTTACTGGAATGTTTTACCGCAGCGGTCAGCCTGTTTAACTCACTAGCGGTTAGATTGCGCCACTGCCCAGGCTTCAGTGAACCCAGTTCTAAATGCATGATACGGGTACGTTTTAGCTTTACGACCTCATACCCTAAAAACTCACACATACGGCGAATTTGCCTATTTAAACCTTGGGTAAGAATAATACTAAACTTGTTTTTTCCCATAGGTTTTAGCGTGCAAGGCTTGGTGACCGTGCCTAATATAGGAACGCCTTTTGCCATTTTTTGTAAAAAGCGTTCACTGATGGGGTGGTTCACTGTCACTTCGTATTCTTTGTCGTGGGCATTCTCGGCACGCAATATCTTGTTAACAATGTCGCCGTCACTGGTAAGAATAATTAGCCCTTCTGAAGGCTTGTCTAAGCGCCCCACGGGAAAAATCCTCTGCTTATGACGTATTGCGTCGATAATATTGCCTTTTACATGGCGCTCGGTAGTGCAGGTAATACCAATAGGCTTATTATAAACAATATAAACGCGGTCAGATTTATCATTAGCAACGGCTTTTACCACTTTTCCGTCTACTTTTACGGTATCGTTGTGCTCTACTTTTGTACCTAGTTCAGGTAGTTTGTCATTAATGGTAACGCGATTTTGCTCAATGAGTTTATCTGCCTCTCTGCGCGAGCACAGGCCTGTATCGCTGATATATTTATTGAGTCGCTTTGATGTCTCGCCCGTCATGCCGATTTCCTGGTTAACGTCTAAATCGTGAGGTATTAGGTGTGGTCACTAAAAAAGGGGCCGCTATGCCCCTTTCTACATTGCTATTTATATTTAATTTACCGGTAGCGATGATGGCTCAGCTGAAGGCGATGCCCCCGCGTTGCTGCTAGACACCACCTTAGTAGCAATATCTCTTATATCATTTTCTAAACCGGATACTCTGCCAGACAGCGCCGTATTGCGCTGCTCTAAAATTTTAAGCTTATCAGTTAACGCTCTAACGCTTTGCTCACTTTGCTCTCGTGCGTTGCCTGCTTGTTCTAACTGAACATTAAGTGCCAACACTTCGTCGGCCAATGTCGCTAGTTGGGTCTTTACTGAGCCTATTTCCGCGTTCTGTGCTTTGACGTCGTCTGCGACATTGGAAATAGAGGCGTTTATGGCGTTTTGAACATTGCCTACTCGCGCGCCAAGGTCAGCAATTTCTTTTTGGTTTCTTCTCCATGCTGAAGCCCACAGCTTGTCCATCTGTTCCCATAACTCGTTGGTTCTATTCGACAGTTCTGTCACTTTTACCTGCAGTGCGACTGTCGACTCGCCAATTTCTTCGCCTGTTGCAGAAAGTTTGTTTTCTAGTTGAGCAATACGCTGTTCAGCAGCGCTAGCCGCATTTTTTTGTTGCTCTAATAAAGTGTATAGATAGTAACAGCCGCCACATGCACCTAATGCGATAACAGCGATAAGTAATATCCATAATCCGTTGCCGCTTGCACTTCCTGCGTTTGAAGACACAGAAGAGGGAGCGGGAGAGGACGACGGAGCACTGCTGTTCGCTGGGGTTGGTTGACGTTTTTTCTGGTAATCGCGACGGTCTTCATCATCTAATCTAATAGTCGGGAAGTCATCGTTATTCGAATTGTTGGCCATAAATACTCTGTTACTCTTATTGCATAACCCACGTAACGCCTCGATGGTTCATGAGGCGTTCGTCGGTATTATCGTTAGCGCTGTTGAAATGGTATCTTGAAATGAAACGAAATACCATTGCGCTGTTTAGCTATCATCGTTACCAATCCACTCTACGCGATATAAGTCTCTGCGTCGGTCAAGATAGTTCCTCACTGAGCCTTCGTTTTGCAGCTTAGTCAGTTTATCTAAATCGAGGTCGACAATAAGCGTCATCTCTGTGTTAGGTGTCGTTTCTGACACAATAGCATCATGGGGGAAGGCAAAATCGCTAGGTGAAAATACTGCAGTCTGCCCGTATTGAATATCAACGTTATCTACCTTCGGTAAGTTTCCAACGCTACCTGCAATGGCCACATAACATTCATTCTCAATGGCTCGTGCCTGCGCGCAACGCCTAACTCGCAAATAACCATTTTTAGTGTCTGTCCAAAAAGGAACGAATAAAATCTGCATTTCTTGATCAGATAAAATTCGCGCTAATTCAGGGAACTCAACGTCGTAACATATCAAGACCCCAATTTTACCAAAATCAGTATCGAAGGTTTTAAGGCTATTTCCGCCTTTCATTATCCAATCTGATTTTTCATGCGGAGTAGGATGCAGTTTGTACTGGCTCTCAATCGTGCCATCTCGTTTACAAATATAACTTACATTGTATAGCTCTTCGTCTTCAACTATCGGCATTGAGCCTGCGATAATCGTAATATTGTAAGATACCGCTAAGTGGGATATCGCCGTGAGGATTTCATCGGTATACGTAGCTAAATGCCATATCGCATCGATTGACGAATCCGATGGGCTCAAGCCCATGAGTGGGGCGTTGAAGAATTCAGGAAATAGCGCAACATCACAAGAGTAATCAGATAAAGCATCGACAAAATATTCAACTTGTTGAAGCATTTCCTCAACATTGTTGAAATAGCGCATCTGCCATTGAATACAACCAATACGTGCATTAGAGCGACGCCCCTCGATTAGCGATGGGTTATTGGGTTCATAATAGATATTGTGCCATTGTAATAATGTTGCGTAGCCTTTAGATGCTTCATCTTCAGGAAGGTACGCTTTCATAACCTGCTTAACTTCAAACCCGTTAGAAAGTTGAAACGTTAAAATAGGGTCGTAAATGTCTTTCGTTTTTACTTGCTCAATATACTCATACGGCGATAACTCTTCTGCGTAGTTCTTGTAATTCGGAATACGCCCGCCCGCCATAATCGATTTAAGATTAAGGTTACGACATAGCTCTTTGCGCGCTTCATAGAGCCTTCTTCCTAATCGAAGCCCGCGATATGCTGGCGAGACAATAACTTCTACCCCATACAGCACATCGCCGTTTGGATCGTGCGTGGTTAAATATGCATCACCGGTAATTTCATCATAACTATGCTTATCGCCGAACTGGTCGTAATCGACAATAACTGAAATGGCAAAGGCAACGACTTCGCCCTTGTCTTCGATACAAATTTGGCCTTCAGGAAAGGTCGATACTTGTGCTTTATAGTTAGAATAAGGCCACGCACCACCTACGTTTGCATAGACATCATTCATCAGTGTTTTAATGTCGTTGTAATCATCTAGGCGAAGATTACGCAACGCAAGGTGATGTTCCGTTTCTTCAATTTGTGTTTGATCTTGTGACATGCGTTATGTTTCCTCTCAACATGGTCAACACGTTTTAGTAGTGTACCCATTTATAAGCCTATCAACATCTTAAATTAACCGTGCACGATAGACATTCGGTTAAAAAGCGCGGTGATAAAAGTCGTCAACTTTAGAAAGCAATATTCATGCTCACCACTTATTCACACAAGAGCGTGGTGTTCACTATGGTGTTGCAATATTTATGTTCACGTCGGGTTACTAAAATTACGTAAATATTACAGGTAAAGCAGTAAGTTAGTATTACCTTCGAATATCATGAACAAATTGCTGGGAAGGTGGGCGGTAATATACTGGCGTAAAAAGATTAACTAATGCTAATATCTAATAGAACGAAAGTATAATGTTTCTCTATTGCTCGATGAAAAACAGCGCTTTCAGCGTTTGAGCAGCACAACTTATGGAAAAGAAGTAATAAGTGACTGGCCAATTAACGGGTAAAATCCCTGCACCGACTACGCGCGATGAAATTCAAGTTCTTGTTATTGATAACCAAGGGCTCGTTCATGATGCGATATCTTCCGCACTGCATGGAATAGGCGTAAAACAAGTATCAAGTGCGTTCAATGCATTCCAGGCAATTCGAATGTGTGATGAAACACAATACGACTTTGTGTTTCTTTCGTTTAATGTAAGTCACGATAAAGATGGCTTTCACTTGTTCGAAGAACTTAAACACCTTGGCCATATTAATGATACGACAACGGTTATTTTTCTAAGTGCTGAAACCTCGCCTGAGCTTGTAAATTGTATCGTTGAACTTCAACCCGACGACTTTTGGGTTAAGCCATTAAGCCCTGCACATATTGAAACGCGTTTCGATTACATGCTGCAAATTAGGTTTAAATTACACAAGATGTTGTATTGCATGCAAAGCGGCGATTATTCCACCGCGATGTATTACGCTGAACGTCAATTGAAAGACGAGTCATTAGCCGAGTATCACCCGCGTATACGCCGATTAATTGGCGATTGCTTGTTTCAGTTAAGAGACTATGAAACCGCCGAGGCTTACTACAGAACACTATTACAGCGTTACGACCATGCGTGGGTTCATATTGGATTGGCGCGAGCACTTCTAAGGCAAGACGAACTGGAAGAGGCGCAGTTGTTGGTGGACGACTTATTGCTTCGTCCAGATACACGCTTTCTTACCTACGATTTGTTAGCACAATACTTTATTGAAAAAGAGATGTTCGACTTAGCGTATGCCCAAATTAAAGAGGCCAGCAAGCTAGCGCCTCGAAACATTGAACGTAATAAAAGGTTGTGGAACCTAGCGCGTTTGAATCACGATAAGAAAGGCCAGCTCGCTGCGGTGCAAAACATGGCGAAATACGCAAAGAATTCAATACATGATTCGCCAGAACTGTCGTTGAACGTCATTCGCTCGACGATTGATTTAGCCACCAGTCTTGGTGAGGCCGAAGGCACTAAGTTCATTAGCAAAGCTGAGTCAGATTTAGAAGAGCTAAAAAACAAAAAGGGCGTACAAAAGCTGCTTGACCAACAGATGGTCATAACAAAAGCGCGCATTTTATGTTTGAAAAACGACAAGAAGGGCGCTGAAGATATCATGAAAGGGTGTCGTCCTGATGCGAGTGACGTAACAATGGAAGACAGCCTAGATAAAATGAAAGCATTTCATGAGTTAGGAATGCGAGAAGAATGTGTGAAGTTGCTTGATAGACTACGTAAACACATTGAGGGCGATACGTTTTCATCGCAGGTGGTTGACGAGTATCTTAAGCAGGAGTCGATTGAACGTACTGAAATTCAATTTACGACCAAAGAACTGAAAAGCATGGCAACGACGAATTACAAAGAAAATCGCCTACAGCCAGCATTCAACAATCTGCAGCAGGCCTTCACGATTTCACCGAACGACAAGCAAATTGCACTTAGCCTGCTAAAGGTTGTTCATCAGATATACATAACAGAAAGTTTGAACGAAGAGCAGTTACAAACTGCGCTAAAGGCGTCTACGTTCTTAAAAGGTGAAAACTTGTCGCCCACACAGGCTGAAAAGCGAGATCAATATATTGAGAAGCTTGGTTTGTTGGAAAGCGAAACGCCAACAGAGGTAGGGGCCACGCTGGTAGCAGCTCGCTAGTTACTCATAAAAAAAGCCCCATTTAGGGGCTTTGTCTTAATAATGTTTGTCAGCTATTGGCTAACGCCTACGCCTTCGCGCCAATACGACGGCGAAAGGTGGCAACTACCGCCATTAAGCCCAATATAAAGCCCATTGAGCCGCCAGAATCGTTGTCGTCCTCTTCAGGCGCTTCAACAACAGGTGCATCGGCCTCTAGGTTGAACGTTGCAACGAACGGGTCATGGTCTGAACTTCTAAACGGTCCAACATCGGTAAATGCGTAACCGTCTTCATCAGGGTAGAAACGAAGTGCTTGATCGTATTGAAGTTGGTACGCTTCTATTGAGTTAATATTCCAGTGTGTTCCGTCTACTGCGTTTTCCAGCATAGCATCGCTTGCCAGCACATGGTCTAAACTTCCCACTTGCTCTGAACCAAAGAACCAATAAGAAAAACCGCCCTCATCGAAATTTTCAGCAAGGTTGTGATAGCCAAAGCTGGCCTCAACATCGACTGCCGCTCCTTCGTTCATGCCGGTATTAATTGCCGTTTGTATGGTGTAACCGCGGTTTTCAGGCGTGTAGTCTGTCAGCACTGCAACAGGGTCTTCTGCACTGTAGGCGTTTAGGTCACCAAGAATAACAATGCGCTCGGGTAGCGTATCTGCACTTAGCGCTTCTCCTAAGGTAACTGACGCTGATACACGCAGCGCGTTGCAGCTTCCTTGAATGACATCAGAGGCTGATGGTGCATCCAATCTGTCTTCAGCGCAGCTTCCACCCTTAGATTTAAAGTGATTAACCGCTACAGCAAAGGTTTTGTCCGACGCAACGTGTGTAAACGTTTGAACAAGAGAAGGACGCATACGTGCTAAACGATTCTCATCAATTTGTTGCTCAGGCATGTCTACAATAATGGCATCACCCGATGGCGTAACGACTGACGCGCGATACAGAAGGCCAACCGTGATGGCGTCTGTGCCTATTGCAGTCTCGTCACTTGTTGCAACAAACGTGTACTGATCTTCATCGCTTAACTCACTATTTAGGGCACTAACCAGTGCCGCTATTGCGCTGTCGTCTTCGAAACCGTCGTTTTCAATCTCCATAAGACCAACAACATCAGCATCCAGTGCAGCTAATGCTGACACAATTCGCGATTGCTGTAAGGCGAACGCGTCGGCAGAGTTCGCGCCGCGATTATTGTCATAATCAAACGTTACTTCGCCGGTTTCTGTTACTTCACCGTTGAAATAGTTCAATACATTAAATGTCGCAATAGACAAGTTGCCCTCAGTAAGGGTAGGGGTTGCCTCGCGAACCGAATTAATCGCAATGATCTCAGTTGGGTTAACACGGAACGTACCGAAACTATAGTTTAATGGACCAACCGCTGATACGGTATCGCCAATTCGAATAGGGTTAGCATAACTAAAGTCTGGGAAAAAACTTACCGCATCAGGATAGCGACTTCCGCTATTGTCTTCGATAGTAAGCAGGCTGGCTTCTGCGAGTGCTTCGGCTTGCGCATACTCATCAGAAAGTGGTGCTGCAACATCACTTGGTTGACGTTTAATAGCATCGCTAACTACGATTTCCCCGTACTGCCACAGATTAGCTGTGCTAGTGACGGTGGCATCCGTTACCTCTACCATCATGCCTTCAACATTCTCTAGAGAGCCGCTGTAAGGCATCGTGATTGCCGTTACTAGCGCATCTTCGTAAGTCCCACATTCACTAGCCTGAACGTCGTCGTCCATTTCTAATGTGGTCATACCGAAGTTTTCTTTTACGTCGCCATATAAACGGATAACGTCATTAACAAGTAAGTCTGTGCTACCTTTTACGAATATACCTTCAGACGTGGCATCATTGTCATCCATATCGACAAGTTCTTCTTGAACAAAGAAACCGCCAGCGCGAAAACCAGTGATAACCGCTTCGATAATGTGGCCGTTGCCCACTTCTGTTGAAGCCTCGCCTTCACCTTGAATGGCCGAAAGTAGTGTCGCCTCTGCGCTACACTCACCTAAAACGATAACAGGCGCTTCAGGAGGCGTGACAACTTCGCCACCACCTTCGGTAGTAAAGGTTTTTGCAGGAAACGGGGTAGTTGCTGACGCATTGTCACTTGCGCCGTCTAGTGCATTGGTGCCACTGAAAGTCCAGTTGTCAGTGACAAAGCTGCCACTGTTTGCGGTTGCACTGGTATTTCGATAGGCCCACCCATCTAAATATTCCCATGCTGTTCCACTACCGTCCGTGTTTATGTCACCGAACGTGTCGATAACGCCGCCATCATGGAAAAGCTCAACAGCGTCATCACCATTGATACCCATTGATCCTGTTTCAAAATCAGGCGCGCTGCCAAAAAATGCAGTAAATCCGTCTGTTTCTGATGCCACGTAAAGATAACTGCCGGCAGTGGCGCTTTGCGATGGAAAGGTAAATTCTTCACCATCACTGCCGCCACCATTGTTTGCCGACCCGATACCGTACTGCGACAAATCAGCGATATCATTGACTACGTAGAGTTCAACTGCTTTTGGAACGCCACCACTAAGTGGGCCGTCTATAACCCCACTGATCATCAGGTCGCTTGCGTTAGCAGTAAATGCGCTAAGGATACCTGCACTTATCAAAGATAAAGATGCTTTCACGTTAATGTTTCCCTTTTTTGTATTTTATTTTATGTAGTGCTATTTGTAGCACCATTAGCGTAAGGGGTATTAACTTGAGTAAGAAGGTGTCGACTGGGATTTAGTTTTATTTATATAAAAGATATAAAAATCAGATGCTTAAGGCTTTAAAATAAGTTTATTCTAAGCATTAAGGCCATTTTTTTGTCCATAGTAAACAAATAAGCTTATAAATAACGCTATTATTTTCAATGCATTAGCTTTTTTGTAAGAGCGTTTTAAATAACGCATGGTCTTCGATAGTTTGGCTTGCATAGCGGTTAGCTACCTTAATCAACGCCTGTGTACTAGCCTGAAATACAGGCCCTGCTTCGGATGCAAAACGTACGCTTCGCCTATCACCTCGACAGTGAGCCAAGGCCAGTGTATAGCCACACAGTTCAGCGAAGTGGCTAAAACTTCCTGATATTGCTTTATTGCCCATGCCGATATCTTCGGGCGAAATACCGACCTTGGCGTGATGACGGGAGCGAATTAACCAATGTGCATCGTTCCAATAGACCTCATCAAGAAGAAGGTCTGGTCTGCGCTGCATCCGTCGCTGACTTCTAGCGGTTAAATGCGCGGGATTGAGTCGATTCACAGGACATAAGTGCTTAAAGTGGTAGAGTGGGGCCGCTTCACGTTGTTGTTTTACCTCAACAATATGGCAATGTGAAAAGCTATGAGCACTATGCGGTTTTGCTGGGCCTACAAGAAAATAGTAGCGCTGCATGTTGACTGAGCCTGTACCTGAGTTTTCACGCTGAACAATATCAACTACGGTGTCGTCCATAAATGGTGAAAACGTATCGGATACGAGCGCGTAGTCAACATCATTTAATGGGGTAAGCTTATCAACAATATGCCTAAATGAAAGGCCATCGTCATCCATGAATACTGCCTTCGCAAGCGAACTTTTCGTGGTAAATTCTTCTCCCATCGCTGCGCGTTTAACGGCTTTGCTATACATTTTCTGAAGTTTACCGAGTGGGCTTTGTTCCATAGCCTCGTTGATAACGCTTGCATCATTGGTCACCCGAGAGCAGGTCTCTATGTAGCGGGCTAAAAAAGCGTGTTGGGCCGATTCGACCATGTTGCTGTCGATAACGGGTTTTTTTTCACTGGATGAAGAAGCCCTGTTTACGACTTCCTCACAATGCGTTTTAACCAAAAAAAGCGATGTAAGAAACCTGATAATATCCCAATGCGCATAACCTACACAGGCATCATCGAAATCGTTAGGTGCAAAAATAACGGTATCGCCATGCGACCCTTCTTCTGTTAAAAAGCCAAAGTTGGAGGTATGACAGTCACCCATTACACTTGTAAGCGGAACACTGAAGCACGCTGGTGGAACCGGTATTGTATGGCTAGCAAGATCTGAGTAAAAAAGCTGAGCACATCCGCGAAAAAAGGTGAACGGGGTATTTGCCATTTTTATATGTTTAGCAACATGGCGAGAGGGGGCTTCCCCGTCTATTCGCTCAATGTCGCTTACCAACCGATGTGCTCTTGTCATAGATATCATCACTTTTTACATTTTCACTACCTTACCGTGTGCACTGCGAATTATCCAATGCGCCAAGGCTTCTCTCTACTGTTAATTAGATAATTACAAAAAATGAACAATGTCTGATTAGGTTATTTGATTAAGCCGTTCAGAATTACCAATTAGTTTTTTTTAATCAGTCGCGGTATTCTCTACACCAAGTTAAGCGAACTTACGTTTTTACGCTATTTTAGTAAAACCAAGTCGCATCAAATAACGTAACGTTTATACTCGCACGTGAAATACGTACGAATTAATAACAAACCTAAATGGAGAATTAAACATGGCACTAATCAATACCGCTATAAAGCCGTTCAAAGCAAATGCTTTTAAAAATGGCGAGTTCATCGAAGTAAGCAACGAAGATATCAGTGGTAAATGGGCAGTATTCGTATTTTACCCAGCTGACTTCACTTTTGTGTGCCCAACTGAACTTGGCGACATTGCTGACAAATACGAAGAGCTTCAAGCTCGTGGTGTAGAAGTGTTCTCTGTATCAACTGACACACACTTCACGCACAAAGCATGGCATGATGCGTCAGACACTATCAATAAAATCAAGTTTGCAATGATTGGCGACCCTACGGGCGAAATCACACGTAACTTCGATTGTATGCGTGAAACAATGGGCCTAGCTGACCGTGCTACATTTGTTGTAGACCCAGACGGTATCGTTCAAGCGATGGAAATTACGTCTGAAGGTATTGGCCGTGACGCAGACGACCTAGTTCGCAAAATCAAGGCAGCACAGTACGTAGCAAACAACCCAGGTGAAGTTTGCCCAGCTAAATGGAAAGAAGGTGAAGCGACACTAGCTCCATCTCTAGACCTAGTAGGCAAAATCTAAGCTGGTTCACAGCGAATGATTGAGGGAGCGAGTCTTCGCTCCCGATTAATAAATTACCCATTTCCGCTGTAGTTGTTAGCCTGAAAAATGGTTGGCGGGGATCGGCGTGTCGAAAATAAGGCAGAATATCGTGTTAACTAAAGAAATTTTACAAGCGTTGAAAGGCTATGCCGAGTCAATGCAAAAAAACGTAACCTTTGTCGTACAAAATGGTGAACACAGCAAGCGCGAAGAGCTTGTATCGTTTCTGTCCGACATTGCTGGTGTAAGCGACAAGTTATCGGTAGAAGAGCGTGACACTAACGGGACGCTTCGCAGCGCAATCAGCTTTTTGCTAGAGGCAGATGGCGAAGATACAGGTATTCGTTTTTCAGGGATACCAGGCGGCCACGAATTTAACTCATTAGTACTTGCCATGCTGCATGCGGCAGGAACAGAGCTTAAATTGGATGATAGCGTTAAATCTATCGTAAAAGCAGTAAATGAGCCGCTAAATTTTGAAGTATTTATCAGCCTTAGCTGCCACAACTGCCCAGAGGTAGTGCAGGCACTGAACCAGTTTGCGTTGCTAAACCCTAATATTACGTCTGAAATGATTGACGGTGGGTTATACCAAAACGTTATCAGCGAGCGAGACATTCAAGGGGTACCAAGCGTTTATTTGAATGGCGAATTGTTTGCTAACGGTAAAGTTGATGCTTCGGTGCTTATTAACAAGTTACTGGAACGTGATGCATCGCTAAAAGACGCCAACAAAGGTGAGTCTTTACCGCTTCAAGATGTAACAGTAATAGGTGGCGGCCCTGCGGGTGTGGCATCAGCCATTTACAGCGCGCGAAAAGGGCTGAAAGTCGCTGTGGTTGCCGAAACCTTCGGTGGTCAAGTGAAAGACACTATGGGTATTGAAAACCTTATCTCAGTACCCAAAACAACCGGCCCTGAGCTTGTTGGTAATCTAATGGAACATGTTCGTGATTATGACATCACGTTGAAAGAGCACGTTCGTGTCGACAACATTGAGCAAGGTAACGTAAAAACCATTACGTTGTCTTCTGGTGAGCAAATAAGAACCCGTTCAATAATTGTGGCAACCGGTGCACGTTGGAGAGAACTCGGTGTACCAGGTGAGAAAGAGAACGTAGGTAATGGCGTGGCGTATTGCCCGCACTGCGACGGTCCTTTCTTCAAAGGAAAAGATGTAGCTGTAATTGGCGGCGGAAACTCAGGTATCGAAGCCGCACTAGATTTAGCCGGTATCGTTAAGTCGGTAACCGTGTTTGAATTTATGCCCGATTTGAAGGCTGACCAAGTACTTATTAACCAGGCTGAAAAACGCGATAATATTACGATTATTAAGAACGCGGCAACCAAGCAGATCACTGCTTTAAATGGCAAAGTGAACGCCATTGAGTATCAAGATCGCAGTACCAATGAAGTGCATACCCGCGAGCTTGCTGGTGTGTTCGTACAAATCGGGCTTATCCCTAACAGTCAGTTTATGAAAGGGACAGTAGACATGACGCAATACGGTGAAATTATCATCGATGATAAGTGTCTTACTTCTGAGCCAGGCATTTTTGCGGCAGGCGATGTGACAACGGTACCTTATAAGCAAATTGTTATCTCGATGGGAGAGGGCGCTAAAGCCTCACTTGCAGCGTTTGAATATTTGTTAAGTCATGAAGTCATTGAAACTGAAAAAGAGAGCGAGAAAGAAACAGAAGCTGCGTAATGCTTTGATAATCTCGCTGCATTGACTTACGTTCATGCAACAGCAGAAACCGGTGTGGATGCCCTATCTACGCCGGTTTTTTCTCTACTGAAGGGCTTGTAGTCAATAAAATTCCAATCGAAAAAGACACGAGACGTAGTGAATGCCAACGGACGCAAAACATTATGAGTATAAATTAGACGATAGGATTTGAGTGCATTCTGTCGAAAAAGGTGACTGTCCGAAAACTAGCGCCAAAATGCGCCAAGAAGGTGCGTGTAAAAAAGGCGTTTCAAACAACCTAAAAAACGCCTGCTCAGTTACTTAGATACCAAGAGACCTATGGCATTCCAGCGCTTGCGTTGTTCACTAATTGGAATATACAAACAGGCCTCATTTTTTTCGCTTGGTAAAATCTGACACACAACATTTGCACTTTCAAACTCTTGCGAAAGTTTTGCTGCAAATACTTTAGTCACGCCCTCTACAAGTATAAATTCGTTTTGCTTACCTAAAGCTGCTGCCAACTCCTCCACCGCTTTTAATGAGAGCGGCCATAGAGTGCGAAGCACCCTTAGCGATGCAACTGAGGTAATATCGCCACCTTGAATTTGTACTTTGTACGTTGGACTATTCATCTAATGTTTTTGCTTCTCTCATTTCCATTTACTTGTTGCGGTTAGCTTTCCTTCGAAGCAACTACAAAACAAGAAATAAACGTTAAGATAGAAACTGTTCAATGGATGAGTTTTGAAGAACGCGCGGGCTAAAGCATCGTCCAGAATGTTTTAGGTCGTTCTTTCCTATTCTTGTCCACCAACAACATAAACGCTTTGCAGATAAGTTTTCACGACGTATTACTCGCATTTCGAACGCGAAATAATACGTCGTTGTTACTACCCCACGGATGACAGGGTTTAGGTGTTCGTATTCTTTTTACGTTACCTATTTATTACTTTAATAAAACTTAGTGCTTATCCGCACGGCTCTGAAACTTTCGTTCTTCGGTGTTAACTTTAATCCACTCACCGGTGCTGATGTACTCGGGCACCTGAACAACCAGACCAGTTGACAGTGTAGCAGGCTTAGTACGAGAGGTTGCTGATGCACCTTTGATTGACGGGTCGGTTTCAACCACTTCTAACTCTACACTCACTGGTAAATCCAGAGCGACAGGCACTTCGCTTACCACCAATACCTGAATACCATCAGTGTCTTCGTTAATAAATAGCGCTTCATCAGCAATGTTGTCTTTATTAAGGTGGTAAGGCGTGTAGTCTTCTTTATCCATAAATACGTATTCATCACCGTCGATGTAAGAAAACATAGCTGGGCGACGAACCAGATCTGACATTTCCAGCATGTCAGAATCTTTAAAGGTTTCGTCGTATTTAGCGCCAGTTACCACATCGTACATGCGCATACGGTAAATGCTGCCACCCGCTCGGCCCTGGGGCACTGAACGGTCGATATCACGGATAATGCAAGTCTTTCCGTCGAAAATAATAGTGTTATTCTTTTTAATTTCACTTGCCTTGGGCATGGCGATTTCCTGTAATAATGATTCAGACGATTAGCCTGAAGAAAAAACTCGACAATCATTCTCTTCGATTTTTATTCGATAAGAAAGCGATTTAACGCATAGATAAACCGAGAAAAAGTCGGGGCGTGCCAAATAAAACCTAACCGGCTTCTTTATGGTCTATTTCTTGTGGATCTGAATCTTACCACGTTAAGCGTTAACAACAGAAAGCTAGTAGATTTGGTAACGAAGAGTAACGCAGGATCGCCAACGTCAACGCCATTAATTTATCCGGTAAACTCTCGTTGCTAATCTAATTAGACCGCAAATCTACCCTGATTGAGTGTTGTACGGCGAATGTAAATGTTGGTCAGTTCAGTTTCTGTTAGAAAAGGCGCGTTGTAATATCGCCACCATGAAGTCACCAAACAATGCTTCGGGTACTGAACGATTTGCCCGCCTTACTTGATAAGATTCGTCGAGACAGTGCTGTAAGTGTGTATTAGCCACTTCTGCACTATTGGTTTCTATTTGATCAATCTGCTCAATACATTTTTCAGTATGTACCATGCTCGTAGTACTACAGCCTACTAAAGCAAAGATTGTTGAGAGCAGAACAAAAAGTACCTTCACGTTTTTCATGGTTCACCTTTCCTTAGCACACAATGAAGATTTATAAGTATAAGATAAAACAACGCCATAGCAAAGTTTGGCCGAACCATTGTTAATGCGTTTTCTCGTTGTCTGGATTTAGCCTTGGCTATCATTCGGACTATTACTTTCGAACTGTTTTTTACCGCTTACGACGTTCTTATGAAATTGAGGATGATATAACGAGATAGTGTGCAACCAGCAATTCGCTATTGCTACTAATTGCGTTTGTTTCGTTTCCACGTGCCGCCGTATTCGTAATTTAATTCGTTTTTTACCTTCATTTGACACGCTTTACAGATAAGTTTCCACGACGCATTGCCTGCGGTTCGAACTCGAAATAATACGTCGCTTTCAATACCGCACTGATTACAAGGTTTAGGCGCGCGCACTCTTTTTACTTTTTCCATAAGACGCTCTTATTCATTCCTTCCACGTGCAGCGTGTTCGATAGGGCTATTTATATCCTTTTCGCAACGCTTACTGCGACTTTAGAACCGTTATCAACCATCGCTCCCCACATTTTCATTACCTTATTTGGCGGTCGTGTCATGGCGTTCAATGCTTCATCTCGGTGGTGTTGTTCTTCTTGCTGGCATTGCCTAAAGGTGGTTACTACATCACGATATTGCGCGCCAAGCGTGGCGAGGCCGGCACATTGAGATTCATAATGTTCATCCACAAAGCGTTCTACGCAATAAATAGTGTAATAGAACCAGTTTGCACCTAATAGGGTAGGTAAAAAGCCCGTTACAAACCCCGCTACTATCCAAAACAAAAGAAGAAAACTGCCCCTGAAATGCGGCAATTCGTTTTCAAACATTGCCACATGAGACTGTTCTGTTTTAAGGTGCTGGGTTGCGAATGACTGTAACCTGCTATAAGTGCTGTTACTGCGAAATGGCTTCATTAGAATGTTTGCAGCTAATGCGCCTCTGTAAATAAAGACAGCACCGGTTTCACCCGCGTGACTGGCGCGTAGTTCTTGGTCTAGTTGCTGTGTTGCGCTATCACGTTTTACGTGTGCTCCTGCCTTCATACCCTCTCCACTGCTCCTGAATATACCGTAATGGGCAAACATAGTTACGCTACAGGTGCTGATAAACGATGACTCATTACTGATTTTTAATGTATTAAGCCTACGCAGTTTACGAGAAGAGGAACGGCGCTATTTGCGCTGAAGCACGCCCTTACTATTAATGTGGGTGTCAGTTAAGCATTAGGATTAGAAAGTACACATGGTGCGTGTATCGTGTTATTTGTTGATGATGTGTTTGGAATGATGAATCTACTATGCGTGCAATACTTATTATTATGTTAGCAGGGCTAGCGTATCTTTTAATTTGGCCTGTGCCCATCTCTCCCGTGGCGTGGCATGCGCCAAAGTCTTTAGGGTACGAAGGCGTGTTTGCGCCTAACAATAAGTTAGCCGATATTAGCCTTATTCCGATGCTGGCCGGCACGACAACCTATGGGCCAGAAGATTTTGCAAAGCGCGCTGACAATAGCATAGCGGTGTCTAGCCACACTGGAGACATATTAACTAAATTACCATCGCAAGATGCGTTTACGGCGTGGGTAAATACTGGTGGACGGCCATTGGGTATTGAATACGATAAGGCCGGCAATCTTATTGTCGCAGATGCGATAAGAGGCTTGCTGCAAATAGCGCCTGACGGTGACGTAACCGTGTTGGTCGATGAGGTCGAGGGAAACCCCGTGACGTATGCTGATGACCTAGATATTGCAAGCGATGGCATGATTTACTTCACCGATGCGACTACCGCGTTTCCCGCATCTGAATATAAAGGCACGCTTTCGGCTAGTTTACTCGAGATTCTTGAACACAAAGGAAATGGTCGGCTTATTCAGTATAACCCTGCGACCCATAAAGCAGCGGTGCTTATGGATGGGTTGGTGTTCGCTAATGGCGTGGCGCTTAGCTCAGATAACCGCTATGTGCTGGTTAATGAAACCGGTAGCTATCGTGTACTGCGGTATTGGCTTCAAGGCGAGCGGGAGGGTAGGCACGATGTGTTTATAGACAACCTTCCTGGGTTTCCTGACAATATAAGCCGAACGCGCAGTGGCAACTTCTTCGTTGGGCTTGCATCACCACGTTCTGCGGTGGTCGATCGTTTATCACCTTATCCGTGGCTACGGAGTATGGTTCAGCGGTTACCTGCTTTTATGCGACCAGCTGCACAGGCTTATAGCCACATCATACGACTTAGCGAGGGCGGTGAAGTGCTAGAAAGCCTACAAGACCCAGCAGGCCGATACCCTTTCACAACCGGTGCGATAATGACAGACGACGGTATGTATATCAGTAGTCTTACCGCCAAAGGAGTTGGCTTTTTACCGCACAAACCACATTAAATCTGCGTTATTTTTTACCCAATATGCTTTGCTTATACTAAAACAGTAACAAATATGTTCTAGTTTAGGGACTGTGAATATGGCAAACTTTTGTATCTGGTTATGTAAGTGCAGCGTTAGAACAACAGTGTATTAAAAGGATGTTAATAATGAAAATGACCAAGTTAGGAATTGCTATTGCAGGAATAGTCTCGGCAATGCTTATTACTGCATGCGGCGGGGGAGGTGCTTCAAATGATACCACGCCAACAACCCCTTTAACGCCCACACCGCCAGCTACCCCAACTACGCCTACTAGCCCTGAGTGGGAACAAGGCGTGTTTGAACCCGCATCAAACTTTATTGCGAAATGTGAGGCGCCCAGAACCGGTATCGATCCGTTCTCAGGTAGTGCGTATCCAGATACCAGCGGTAGCGCGTTAGACGAGAAGTTGTGGTTGCGGTCTTGGACAAACAATACGTACCTTTGGTATGACGAAGTTGATGACAATGATCCTGAAAACTTCTCGGTAGGTGATTACTTTGCGCAGCTAAAAACCACTGCGTTAACCGCCAGCAATACGCCTAAAGATAATTTTCATTTTTTACAACCCACCGACGAGTACAACACACTCACCCAAACGGGTGTGTCGTCAGGCTATGGCGTGTCATGGGAATTTGAAAACGCCTCGCCACCACGCTCGCTAATTGTGCGTTACACAGAGCCAGGATCGCCTGCTGCCACGATGGGCATACCGCGAGGAGCGCGCCTTACGGGGATCAACGATATCGATTTTGTGAACGACAATACACAAGCCGGGGTTGATGCCATTAATGCGGCTTTATTTCCAGATGAAAATGGCATTGAAACGCGGTTTACCTTTGCGCTTTTAGATAACACCGAGCTTTCGTTATCATTGACCTCTTCGAGTATCGAAGTATCGCCGGTGCAAAACGTACGTGTGCTGGAAACCGAAAGCGGCAGAACAGGTTATTTTCAATTCAATACCTTCATTCGAACGGCGCAAGATGACTTAATTGATACGTTTAACCGGTTTACTAACGAAAATGTCACGGAGTTAGTCATTGATTTACGGTATAACGGCGGCGGTTTGCTTGCGTTAGCGTCCCAGCTTTCTTATATGGTAGCCGGCCCAAATCAAACCAATGGTGCCACGTTTGAAACGCTGCAATTTAATGACAAACACCCTACGACTGACCCTATAACAGGGCGAACGATCACGCCTACGCCTTTTTACGCCAACGAAATTGATTATGGTGCAGGACGTTTGTTGTCGGCCTCACTACCTAGCCTCTCATTGACTCGCGTATATGTGCTAACGACTGACAATACCTGTTCAGCAAGTGAAGCGGTAATGAATGCGCTTCGAGGAATAGACGTTGAAGTCGTTCAAATTGGTGGTTCAACCTGTGGCAAACCTTATGGTTTCTATCCTACGGATAATTGCGGTACTACGTATTTTACTATTCAATTCCAAGGTGTAAACCAAAAGGGGTTTGGTGATTATGCAGACGGCTTTATGCCAACGGCGTCGCCAAATTTTGACTTTGAACTACCTGGGTGTAGTGTAAATGACGATTTTACTGAAGCATTAGGCTCACCTGAAGAGTCAATGCTGGCCGCAGCGCTTCAATACTCCTCCTCGGGTACTTGTCCGGCGATAGCATCCACATCACCTCAAGGGCTAGAAGATACGCCAACTAAGGTGTATGACGGGCCGTTACTATCAATTGATACGCCCGATACTATTACGCGTACGTTAATTCTTAATAATAAAATTAATACCATGGTTATTAAGAAAATGGTTATTAAGGAAAATGAATAATGCGCGCTTTACGTAAATTAGTCGTGGTGCTTAGCGTATCGGTATGTCTAAACACGGGGTGTACGTTATTTGAAGAAGCACATGCGCAGCACGCTGTGTTAGTGTCAGATAACGATGTGCAGCAGGCGCAGCTTGCGTTAGCTATTGGACAATGGTTTGGTGGGATGGATATTACGTTAGCATCAGATGCCTTTGTTAATGACTCGACGGTTGTTATTGAGCGTAAGGCCTTTTCTGATGGACGAGGCCTTCCTATTGATGGGCGGCATAACAATCCGTCACATTCTTTTACGTTATTAAGGTTAAAGGCCATGTGTCAGCTGCGTTATAACGAGAAGGGCGAAACGGTTGACCTACCCACTATCGACTGCGTTAAACGCGCTCACTGAGCGCTAGTGAAAAAGTGAAATAAAAAAGCGCCGTTAGAGGCGCTTTTTATTTACTTTTTATGTGCGGGTTTTCGGTTGGCGTTTTTCGGCGCCTCTTTATTACCGCCTTTTCCTTTTCGTTGAAAGGTAGGGGGCAACCCCGTATGTTTGGTCAGTGCGCGCTCACCACGGCGGCCTTTTGTCGCCTTTTGGCGTTTTTCATTGGCCGTTTCCGGTGGTACTAAATGCTGAGGGCCTCGACCAATAAGGTCTTCTCGTCCCATTTTCACTAACGCATCGCGTATTTGAGCAAAGTTTTTCGGGTCGTGATATCGCAACATTGCCTTGTGCAAACGCCTGTGGATCTCACCTTTCGCCGACGGTACTTCTTCACTGTCTTTGGTGACCTTACGAAGCGAGTTTACTTCGGTATGGTACATAGTAGTTGCCGTTGCCATAGGCGAAGGATAGAAGTTCTGTACTTGATCAAGTTTGAACTTGTTCTCTTTTAACCAAATAGCCAAACTAAGCATATCTTCATCTGTTGTTCCGGGATGACTGGCAATAAAGTAAGGGATAAGATATTGCTTTTTGCCTGCTTCTTGCGAGTACTTATCAAACAATTCTTTGAATTGATAATAGCTGCCCATTCCCGGCTTCATCATTTTAGTAAGCGGGCCGTCTTCGGTATGTTCTGGGGCTATTTTTAAGTAGCCGCCTACATGGTGAAGCGCTAATTCTTTTACATATTCAGGGTCTTCAACTGCAAGGTCGTAGCGTACGCCCGACGCAATCAATACTTTCTTTATACCGGGTAAGTTTCGTGCCCGGCGATACAAATCGATAGTCGGTTTGTGATCGGTGTCCATGTGAGCACAAATGCTGGGGTATACGCAGGAAGGGCGACGGCATGTAGCCTCTGCCTTCGGGCTTTTACAGCGTAATCGATACATGTTCGCGGTAGGGCCACCTAAATCGGAAATAACCCCTGTAAACCCAGGTACGGTATCGCGAATTTGTTCAATTTCACGAATAATTGAGTCTTCCGAACGGCTTTGAATAATTCTACCTTCATGCTCAGTGATAGAGCAGAACGTGCAGCCTCCGTAACACCCACGCATGATGTTTATACTAAAACGAATCATGTCATACGCTGGAATTTTAGCGTCGCCGTAGACGGGGTGAGGTACGCGCTGGTACGGCAAGTCGAATACTGCGTCCATTTCTTCCGTTTCTAACGGCATGGCGGGTGGGTTAATCCAAATGTGTCTGTCGCCGTGGCGTTGCATTAACGCTCTGGCACAGCCGGGGTTTGTCTCTTGATGCAAAATACGAGAGGTATGGGCATACAAGGTTTTGTTGTCTTTTACTGTTTCATAAGCAGGAAGTTTTACGTAAACATTTTCCCAAGGTTTACGTTTCTCTGGCGGCTGAATAACAATTGGTGCCGCGTCGGGGGCTTCTGAACTTTTCGGGTCTTTATCCTGAGAATCACACTCAGGCTCCATCTGATAGGGGCTAGGAATAGGGTCAATTTTACCGGGTCTATCAAGCGACGTAGAATCTACCCCTTGCCATTCTGGCAACGCTTCTTTTACGATTATGGCCGTACCGCGAACATCGCGAATGTCGGCAATGTTATCGCCCGCGGCTAAACGGTGCGTCACTTCAATTAATGGTCGCTCTGCGTTACCAAAAAACAACATGTCTGCTTTTGAGTCGAACAGTACTGAGCGGCGTACTTTCTCGCTCCAGTAGTCATAATGTGCAATGCGACGAAGGCTTGCTTCAATACCACCTGCAATAACCGGCACACCTTTGAACGCTTCTCGGCAACGCTGAGAATAAACGTTTACCGCGCGATCTGGACGTTTTCCGCCTACATTTCCTGCGGTGTAAGCGTCGTCGTGGCGAAGCTTTTTATCAGACGTATACCGGTTAATCATGGAGTCCATGTTGCCAGCCGTTACACCAAAATAGAGGTTAGGCTTGCCTAACTTCATGAAGTCGTCTTTGCTCTTCCAATCGGGTTGAGAAATAATACCGACTCTAAAGCCGTGCGCTTCGAGTACGCGCCCAATGACCGCCATACCAAAGCTTGGGTGGTCGACATACGCGTCACCTGTTACCAGTATAACGTCACAGCTATCCCAGCCGAGCGCGTCCATCTCTTCTTTTGACATGGGTAAGAAAGGCGCTGTGCCGTAGCAGTGTGGCCAATATTTTGGATAAGAAAATAGACCGCGATCGGCCTTTATGGTGGCTTGCATAACATTCACACATTGAAATAAAGAGTTGGGTCTGTGGGATAACCCATGTAAAAACGCTATGTAATAGTGCGCAATGCCTACATGAAGTACCAAGACAAGAATTGATATTATAACAGTTCATTCAATATGGCGGTATAGTGGTATCAATAATTTAATCTGCTTGTATACTTGGGTGATTAACGTGTAACAACGTACTGATACACATAGTAATTTAGAGATACACATGAACTACTGGTTATTTAAAACTGAGCCCGACACCTTTGGCATCGACGATTTAGCGTCAAGGCCAGACCAAACCGAACCATGGGATGGCGTAAGAAACTATCAAGCGCGAAACTTTTTGCGTGATGATGTAAAAGAGGGTGACTGCGTATTTATTTATCACTCTAGTTGCAAAGCAGTAGGTATTGCTGGTGTTGCTAACGTAGTGAAAGAAGGGTACCCAGACAGTGAACAGTTTAACCCTGAATCGGATTACTACGACCCTAAATCGAGCCAAGAAGAGCCTAAATGGTTTCGTGTCGATGTGAAATTTCAGGAAAAGTTTTCATCGGTACTGCCGCTTAAGGTAATTAAAGCGATGCCTGAGATAACCGAGTTAGGACTGGTTAAGCGGGGTCATAGGCTGTCAATTATGCCGGTAAGTGAACAAGAGTGGCAGCAGCTTTACGCTGCTGCTACAAAACGCTAGTTTGGCATTATTTGCCTAGCGTAAAGCGGGTATCGGCGTCGCGCAGTAAAAATAGCGCAAAGCACGCACCCCACATAGGCCAAGCGGCAAAAAAGAGTAAGTTGTTGAACGCGTCTAGATATTGTGGAAACGACGACAGGGTAGATGCGCCATGTAATACAAATATGGCGCCATAGGTGTAACGTTTGGCAAGGCCGGCTAAAAACGATAAAACCAAAGCAAGCTGGAGCGCGCCAAGCACGTATACGGCCATTTCCGGTACGCCTGAAATACCATAGAAAATCTCAAAAATTTTCATGCCGTGGGCTGGATTAACAAATTTGTCCAATGTCCACACAAACATAACAATGAAAATAGTTATGCGAAGAGAAAGTAGTGCCCAGCTAAGGCGTGTTGTTAAGGCGTTCGAATGTTGCATGTCTGCTCCGTTTGTCTTTAGTTGAATCTATATGAACGGTCGTTCACGAATTAAATTTCATGAGAACGTACTTTTATGAAAAAAAACATGTTCTGAAATTTTTTTTATAACGTATCGGTCTATTCAAACAAGAAATAATAATGATGGAAGTGGTAATGAAAAAAGTAGTTGTTCTCGCTGTGAGTTCACTCGCGCTAGCGGTAAGCCAAGGTATTTATGCACAAGACGGTGCAGAGCGCGATATTGAAGTCGTTGAAGTTACAGGTAACAAAGGCTCGCTAAGTAATTTAAACCCCGGCGATAATGTTTTAAAAGGTATTTTTGGCGCAGGGCTATCTGCTGCTGACACGCCACGTTCGGTGACATCACTATCATCTGAAGCAATGGAAGCGCTTAATATTGTCGATTTGCACGACATTGTAAAAGCGGCACCTAATGCGTATGCGTCAAGCGGGTTTGGTACACCAAGCTTACCGAGTATTCGCGGGCAGTTAGGCGAACTTTTCCAAGACGGCGTTCGCCGACAAGCGGGGAACAACGGTTTCGGGCTTCCATTATCGTTTAATAGCGTAGAACAGATAGATATTGTAAAAGGGCCGTCGCCGGTGCTTTTTGGAAGTACGCAACGCAATGGCGGTTTTGTAAACCTGCAAACGAAAGTGGCGCCAATCACAGATTCATCAGGCAAAGTAACGTTGCGGGCTGGTCGATGGGATCAGTACTCTGCACAAGTTGATTACGGTACAGCTATCGACGAAGGTAAAAGCGGTATACGCGTTAGCGCTGAATACCTCGACCATGGCAGTTTTTACGACTTCGCAGAGCGGGAAAGCACCAATGTGTTTATTGCTTATCGCTATGCACCAAGTAATGCACTGACGTGGGATGTGAGCGCTGAATATTACGATACCGATTACCCCGATAACGCAGGCATTAACCGTCCGACGCAAAATCTCATTGATAACGGTATCTATATTACTGGGCAAGGTGTACAGCCAAACGGCAGCACCGTGCCAGGAGCGGGCGCGGTTATCTCGCCAACGGGCGAGGTGCGTATTCCACGCAATCGTGTATTCACGAATCCAAACGATATCAACGGTGCAGAAACAACGGTGCTAAGAAGCAGTGTCGATTATCAATATGCCGATAATATAACGCTCAGAAATATTACGTATTATCAGTACCTAGAACGTGAAGAGATTGCGCAAAACAGCTTTGTTGAAATCATTGATGGTGCAGACACATTTGAAAATCGTACCGAAGTCGATTACACGTGGTCAGACGCACAGACCACATCATTTGGCCTGGCATTTCGCTACAACGATGTGTTGGGTTATAGCCAGTTTACTACTGAAGCCGATAACCCTATCGATTTAACTGGGCCGTTGTCGAACAGAGAAATTCCACTTACCGATGCACAAAAAGCGCGTTTAATTGAGTTACGCCCTGGCGTATTTGTATCACCCGGTGCGCAATACGACCTAGATGGTGATGGTGCGGGTGACTTCAACTTGTCAGATACGACAGACTCAACATCTTGGCAGACCGGCCTTGCTGTGCAGCAGCGCTCGCGCTGGACAGATAAACTTTCGACCATAGCGGGAGCACGTGTTGACTATTACGATGTGGAAGCGCGCGATCCGTTAGCACCTGAGGGCGTCGATGCGGCATCTGATAGCTACAGTGATACGCTTACTAGCATTCAGTTAAGTGCGGTATATAAACTAACGAACGCCGTTAATATTTATGCAGCGTTCTCAGAAAATGACGCTACGTCAAACAGTATGGCAGGCGGTACTGTATTAGGCGGTAACAACGAAATAAATCCACTTAACTTCGCGACCGAAAATACGCTGTATGAAGTTGGGGTGAAATATGCGCCAAACAGCACATGGTATGCTGAAGCGTCTGTGTTTGATCAAACTCGTAGTTTACGTAATCGCGATGGCAGCAACAGCGGCGTGAAAACGCAAGGTGCTGAACTGCAGTTGTTTTATCAAGGTGATGATGTGTGGGTGAATGCTGCATACAGTTACCTTGATGCACGATTCGATAACTCCGCTGCGTTTCAAGGTACGCCACAGGTGTCCGATGCGTTTGATAATAGCCGCCCAGATATTATTGTCGGGTCGGGTGTAGGGTCGCCTTCGTTCGCGGCATTTGCACCGTCTAATAGCCGTGTTCAAGGCATACCACCACAGATGGTATCGCTAAATGCGGGCTGGCAGCTAACAGACGATCTTCAAGTTGGAGCCAGTGCGCTTTACACGAAGTCATTTCCACTGGACTTTCTACAGACGGTTAATATTCGCGATCAACACTCAATTGACGTGAATGCCGACTATGCTGTTAATGATCAATTGCGCTTGCGCCTTGATATTATTAACGTAACTGATGAAGAGAATTGGCAACCGTTGTTTGAAGGTGGATATTTCGGTGCGACCTTGGTTATGCCAAACGTGCCACGCCATGCTCAAGTCACCATTCAATACGCATTTTAAGCGCTTAGGATAAATATTATGATAAAGAAACTCGCGCTATTAGCTGTTATTGCGTCAGCGATATTTGGCTTCTTTTACTTCGACTTAAATACCTATTTAACGTTAGAGGGAATGAAAAGTTCCCTTGATACGTTCCAATCGCAAATAGCGGCAAACCCGGTACTGAGTATCGGTACTTTTTTCGCTATTTACGTTGCGGTTACTGCACTGTCGCTGCCTGGTGCAGCAATTCTAACATTGGCGGCGGGCGCACTATTTGGCCTGCTGCAAGGTTTAGTGATTGTGTCGTTCGCATCTAGTGTCGGTGCAACGTTGGCGTTTTTAGTCTCGCGCTTTATTTTGCGAGATACGGTACGCAATAAATTTAAAGAAAAACTAAAGAAAATTGACGAAGGGGTAGAAAAACAGGGCGCTTTTTACCTGTTTACGCTACGGTTAGTACCGGTATTTCCCTTCTTCTTAATTAACCTGTTAATGGGCCTAACCAGCCTAAAAACCTGGACCTTCTATTGGGTTAGCCAAATAGGTATGTTGGCAGGCACCGTGGTTTATGTGAATGCGGGTACGCAGCTTGCGCAAATCGAAAGTTTGTCAGGCATTGTTTCACCAGGTCTTATTCTTTCATTTGTTTTACTTGGTATTTTCCCTTGGATAGCGAAAGCGATTGTTGGGTTTATTAACCGTCGTCGCGTTTATAAAGGGTATACAAAGCCAAGTAAGTTTGACCGTAACCTTGTGGTTATTGGTGCGGGCGCAGGTGGATTAGTCACCAGCTATATTGCTGCTGCGGTAAAAGCAAAGGTTACCCTTGTTGAAGCAGGCGAGATGGGGGGCGATTGTCTTAACTATGGTTGTGTACCTAGCAAAGCGATAATAAAAACCGCAAAAGTGGCTAAGCAAATGCGCCATGCTGATGACTATGGCTTAGATGCTGTTGAGCCAACGTTA
This sequence comes from Alteromonas algae, assembly GCF_049117195.1. Classification (GTDB taxonomy): domain Bacteria; phylum Pseudomonadota; class Gammaproteobacteria; order Enterobacterales; family Alteromonadaceae; genus Alteromonas. The sequence continues at coordinate 2,264,899 of NZ_CP185260.1, read as the reverse complement.
TCATTTAAAAAAGTAATGACGCGAGTGCATGACGTTATTGCTGCTATTGCACCGAATGACAGCGTAGAGCGTTACACTAACCTAGGGGTAGATGTGGTAAAAGGCTACGCCAAAATCATCGACCCATGGACGGTTGAAATAAAAACAAACGACGGGGCTACGCAAACCTTAACCACTAAAAATATTGTCGTTGCCACTGGCGCAAGTCCTTTTGTACCGGAACTACCTGGTATTGAGGGCAGTGGCTATGTTACCTCCGATACCCTGTGGACAAAGTTCGCAAAATTAGATGACGCGCCTAAAAAGCTTATTGTGCTTGGCGGTGGTCCAATTGGATGTGAGTTAGCGCAAGCTTTTGCCCGTCTAGGCAGTGAAGTTATGCAGGTTGAACGCACCGCACGTTTGATGGGGCGTGAAGATGCTGACGTTGCAGAATTTGCTGAAACGGTATTGCGAGAAAGCGGCGTGAACGTATTAACGCAGCACGACGCGCTTAGATTCGAACAACGGGACGACAAGAAATTCCTTATCGTAAGTAAAGAGGGTAAAGAAGTTGCGCTCGAATACGACGAAGTCATCATTGCCGTAGGTAGAAAAGCGCGCTTGAACGGTTTTGGGTTAGAAGAATTAGGTATTCGTTTTGACCGAACTATCGAAACCGACGAGTATTTACAAACTTTAATGCCAAACATATTTGCGGCGGGCGATGTAGTTGGCCCTTATCAATTTACGCATGTTGCCGCACACCAAGCTTGGTATGCAGCCGTTAATGCGCTTTTCGGTACGTTTAAAAAATTCAAAGTGGATTACAGTGTGATCCCGTGGACGACCTTTATCGACCCAGAAGTTGCGCGTGTTGGTCTAAACGAGGCCGATGCTAACGAGCAGGGCATTGATGTAGAGGTAACCCGATACGAGTTTGCTGAACTTGACCGCGCTGTGGCTGAAAGCGCACGCAAGGGATTCATTAAAGTACTTACACCACCTGGTAAAGACAAAATATTAGGTGTGACAATAGTATCGGAACACGCTGGCGACTTGCTTGCAGAGTTTGTTATTGCCATGAAGCATGACTTAGGACTCAATAAAATATTGGGCACCATTCATACTTACCCGACGTGGGCCGAGGGCGCTAAATATGCGGCTGGTAACTGGAAGCGTGCTAATGCGCCTGAGAAACTTCTTAGTTATGTTGAGAAGTTCCACACCTTCAGGAGAGGTTAGTGATGTCACCAAGTAAAAAGTGGATAGCACGCAGGTGGTGTAAGAGGCTGCTTGCCTCTTCTCTTTTGTTAGCGGTAGGCGTGTCACACGCTAGCGACACGTTACATGCGCCTTTCACAGCGTTACTCAACGACTACGTAGTAACGATTGAAGATGGTGCAAGCACACAAGTAGACTACGCGGGTTTTAACGCGTCTAAAGCATCACTGAATACGTACCTGGCTACACTTGCATCAGTGAGTCAGGCAACGTTTGATGGGTGGGATAATCATACCCAATTGGCGTTCCTTATTAATGCCTATAATGCCTACACCATCAATTTTATTTTAACCCGTTATCCCGATTTAGACTCTATTCGTGACCTGGGGGGCTTTTTCTCTTCACCTTGGAAGCAAGAAATAGCGCCACTATTAGGAGACACAAGAACCCTTGATGAAATTGAGCACACGCTGATAAGGGGAGGGAATAAGTACAATGAACCTCGTATTCATTTTGCCGTAAATTGTGCCAGCATCGGATGCCCTGCACTGCGAGAAGAAGCCTATCTTGGCAGTGAGCTTGATGCGCAATTAGATGACCAAACCATTCGATTCTTGTCTGATCCATCACGCAATTATATGAAAGGCGATACGCTCTATATTTCAAAAATCTTTGATTGGTATGGCGATGATTTCTCGACCGGGTGGAAAGGGGCGAACTCGCTTAACGACTTTCTCTTGTTGTATAAAAATGCGCTGAAGCTTTCTGAAAGTCAGCAAAAGCAATTGGTTGATGATGAAGCTGATGTGAAATTTTTAGACTACAACTGGTTGCTTAACAGTAAGCCTAAGTAGCGTGTTATGAGAAAACAGTGGTTACCCCGCAGTAAACATGCCGTAACAATGGCGTTGTTAATCAGCGCCTTGTTAGTAAGCACGAAAGGTTACACTGATACAGTTCGTTTTCATGCGTGGGGTGGCAGTGCACAAGTTAATGGCTACCTACAATGGGTAGCCAATCAACTAAGTGACCAAGGCATTACGTTACAGCATGTAAAGCTTGCCGATACCAGTGATGCGGTTTCACGGGTGCTAACCGAGAAAGCAGCAGGCAATACGGATAATGGGAGTGTCGATCTCATTTGGATAAACGGCGAGAATTTCGCTGCCATGAAAAAACATGGGCTTTTGAGGCAGAATTGGGTGAAGACCATACCCAACTTTTCGTTGACGAACCCAGCGCAAAACCCCGCTATGGAAACAGATTTTGGTGAGCCAACGCTGGGCATGGAAGCTCCATGGGGCAAAGCCTCTATGGTGTTCTACTTCAGAAAACGTTATTTAGATGAATATGATGTGTCGCCACCCACGTCTATTACGTCGTTGCTATCGTTTGCAAAGGCAATGCCCGGGCGCTTTACCTACCCGCTTCCAAGCGACTATTTAGGCATTAGTTTTTTGAAATACGCGGCGTTAGCCCTTAATCACGACCGCCGCGATGTATTTTATAAGCCCGCATCGATAAAAGCACTGAACATGATTACTCCATCGCTATGGGCATACCTCGATACGCTGCACCCATTAATGTGGCGTGAAGGTGATTACATGGTGCGTCAAGCGTCTCAATTACAGCGGTTGGTTGGTAATGGAGAGCTTGCGCTTAGCTTTTCTTTTACGGCTGCTGAGATACCCAGCGCCGTTGAACGGTTCGATTTACCAAAAGATATTCGTACCTATGCCATGCATGATGGAAGCCTAGCCAACGTTCACTTTATTGGGATAGCGTTCAATACACCTCACTTTAATGCGGCCAAGCAGGTGGTTGATTTTATGTTATCGCCGCAAGCCCAGGCGCAGAAAAAGTCGATAAGCGTTTGGGGCGATGACACCGTATTGGACATGGCTGTATTAACGGGTGAACAACAGGCGTTATTCACAAGCAATCAACTACACCCTTCAGCTATTGCGCCAGATTCAACAACCCCTCTTATTGCAGAACCACACAGCAGTTGGTCTGATGCGTTGCGAGAGGCATGGTTTGCGCGTTACGGAACCCGTTACTAGTGGCTACTTTTTCATTTAGCACGATAACCAGCACAGCAAAGTGGTGCCTACTGCTTATGCTAAGCGTACCTGTTATCGCTGGAACCTTGGGGGCGGTTTTTCCTGCTCTTGGCTACTTTCCTGCCATTGGCGAATTGCAATTTGGTTTACATGTTTTTGCGCAACTTTTAGAGACTCCAACCCTTGGGAAGATGGTTTTACTCTCACTCTCTACAGGGCTCTTATCTACGTTCTTGGCTGTTGCCGGGGCATTCGTTCTATTAGCCAGCTTTTATCGCTCTCGATGGTTACAGTCTATCCAAAAACTACTTAGCCCTTTTTTAGTTTTCCCTCACGCGGCCGCGGCGATAGTCTTACTATTTGTAGTAAGCCCGTCGGGCATTGTCGCGCGTGCTATAGCATCATTATTTACAGGCGATTCAGTTCCATCTACATCATGGTGGTTTCCTTACGATAGTTCGGGGGTAAGTATTATCGTAGCCTTGGCATTAAAAGAGCTTCCATTCGTTTTGCTTATGGCGTTGAGCGTGTTGTCCCAACCGCAAACTGCGAGAATTACCACGGGTTATTATCGCATCGGCTCGGCGTTGGGTTATTCGCGTATTGCGATATTTACTAAGCTTATTCTTCCTCAGCTATACCCTCAAATTAGGCTACCTGTTTTAGCCGTGTTGGTGTTTGCTACTTCAACGGTTGAGATCCCTCTATTACTTGGTCCTAATAGCCCAAATACGCTGGCGGTTGCAATATTACATTGGTTTAACCATATTGATTTGTCGATGCGCATGTTGGGCAGTGCAGGTGCATTACTACAGGTAGTGGTATCAAGTGTTGCTGTGGGTATGTATATCGTCGTCGAACGTGTTATTGCGACGTGTGCCAAGTATCAGCGTCAGTCGGGTCGAAGACACAGCGCCGACGTTACGATTAATATCGCGGCATATGGCATCACAGCGTTGTACGGCCTGTTATTTATAACGGTAATTTATAGCGTGGTATTGTGGTCTGTTGCGCAGCATTGGACGTTTCCTAACGTTGTGCCAGATGGCGTTACGTTACTTCATTGGAAAACGGCCGTTGCCTCGCTTGGTGTGCCACTGGCTAACACGCTTCAGCTTGGTGTTGCTGTGGGCATTGTTTCTATCGCGTTGGTTTTGTTGGCGCTAGAGTCTTTGAGCACCGCGCGTAGCAAACCTTTATTGGTAAATAACATACTGCCTTTCACGTTATTTCTACCATTACTTATTCCCGGCGTTGCATTCCTTTACGGTTTAGTTTGGCTTCAGCAAATGGTGAGTGGTGATACTATTTGGTTGAATACCTTTGTTGCCCATCTGGTCTATGTGCTGCCTTATGTTTATATTTCATTAGCAATTGCGTATGCAAAATTTGATGTGCGCTATGTAAAAGTAGCGCTAAGTTTGGGTAAAACGCCTGCAGAAGTATTTTTCAGGGTTAAGTTACCGCTAATGTTTTCCCCTATTGCCGTAGCGTTTGCGCTGGCTTTAGCGATAAGTTTTAGCCAATATTTACCTACTATTTTACCTAGTGGTGGAGCACTACCTACGCTCACGACAGAAGCAGTGGCATCGGTATCCGGTAGCAGCGAAAGGCTTTCTGCCGTTTATGTATTTTTGCTTGCTGGGCTACCTTTGTCTGTGTTTGCGCTTGCATGGTACTTGCCAAAAATTCTTTTCATCCCTCGACAACAACGAACACTTTCCCGTAACAAAGAGGACAGACATGGCGCTTAAGCTAGACAATGTAACGATTAAACAGGCTGAAAAAACGTTGTTGTCCATTAACGTGACCGTTAATAACGGTGATGTTTTATGCATTATGGGCCCTAGTGGTTCCGGTAAATCAACGCTATTAAATGCTATAGCGGGTCAACTGAGTGCACCCTTTACCCTTCAAGGACGCATAGTGCTTGATGAATGCTTAATAACCAATACGCCATCACATTTACGCGGTGTTGGTGTAGTGTTTCAGGACGCGCTTCTGTTTGATCATATGACCGTAGGTCAAAACATTATTTTTGCAATGCCACAAGGTATGAGCGCAAAAGAGAAGAGGCGCGCTATGATTGACATGTTATCAGCGGTAGAGCTAGACGGTTTAGAAAATAGAGCGCCAAATGCGCTGTCGGGTGGCCAGCAAGCGCGAGTGTCATTACTTCGTACGTTAGCGGCGCAGCCAAAAGTGGTGTTGCTTGATGAGCCTTTTAGCCAATTAGACACCCATTTACGCGCGCAAATACGAACATGGACATTTGAACAACTTACGTTGCGCGATATTCCATCTATTTTAGTTACCCATGATAAGGATGATGCGATGGCGGCAGGTGGCAAAACAATCGAGTTATCGTCATGTTAGATTCAAAAGTTACCCCCTATATTAAACCCGTTCTGCGCCCAATAATCAGAACGTTTGATGGCCTGAATGTAAGCCCTAACCACATTACTATACTGGGTTTTTTAGTCGGTGTTATCGCGGTTCCCTGCATCATCTTTGGTTTGTGGAAAAGCGCGCTGTTATGCATTATTTTGAACAGGGTTTTCGATGGTATTGACGGTGAATTAGCGCGACACCAACAAAGTAGCACGAGCGCAGGGGGCTTTTTAGATATTTGTTTAGACTTTTTGTTTTATGCGTCAGTGCCATTAGCGTTTGGTTTGGCTAATCCCACAGAGTGGGGCGCACCCGCAATGGTATTACTTGCTACCTTTATCGGAACGGGGAGTAGTTTTTTAGCATTTGCTATTGCCGCTGAAAAATTCAATATTGACCGGCCGCAATTTGCAAATAAAAGCTTTTACTACATGCATGGTTTAACGGAAGGGACAGAAACTATTTTGGTGTTCATCGCGTTTTGCCTCTGGCCTCAGCATTTTTCGATAATGGCGTACTGTTTTGCAGCGGCATGTGCCGTAACCATAGTCACTCGTGTGGTAGGCGGGTTCCTCACGCTACAGCGCATAGAGTCATAACAAACATTAATTATCACAAAGGCACAATGATATGGAAGCAGTAAGCACTATCCGCATCACGGCATTTCTGGCGATATTCGTACTAATGGCTTTATGGGAGGCATACCAACCTGCTCGTAATGCGTCGATATCTCGTGTTGAACGTTGGCGTGCGAATCTAAGCTTGGTGATCGTTGGCGCGGTAATTTCGCGCATTGTATTGCCTGCCAGTTTGTTGGGTGTATCGTTGTGGGCGGCTGAAAATCAAATAGGGCTATTTAACACATTTACGCTACCGTCGTGGTTAGCTATCGTTATCGCAGTGCTTACCCTTGATATTGTAATTTATTGGCAACACCGACTGTTTCATCGTATTCCGTTGTTGTGGAAAGTGCATAAAATGCATCATGCCGATAGCCATGTCGACACCACTACAGGCCTGCGTTTTCACCCGATAGAAATAGCTATTAGTTTATTAATAAAGGCCAGTGTGGTGATTGTGTTAGGCGCACCCGTAGTGGCAATCGTAATTTTTGAAGTTGCGCTTAATGGTTTTTCACTGTTTAACCATGCGAACATCAGGTTGCCACAAAAATGGGACAAGAAGCTTGCGTTTTTTGTTGTAACTCAACGGTTGCATCGTATTCATCATAGCCAGCGCATGAGTGAGTCTAATAGCAACTTTGGATTCAGTGTAACGTGGTGGGACAAACTATTTGGAAGTTACAAATATCAGGCAAAAGATAGCGACGAGACACTGCCTGTTGGTCTTAAATCTTACCCTGCAACCTCAAACAATGCCTCGCTGATGACGTTGCTAAAAATGCCCTTCGATAGGGCAGATAAGCATTAGGTAATATGGTTCGGGTAAGTGTTTCCGCATGGTTACACGACACGCGATGCATCATAGATTTAACATAGCAATTTTATGCGAAGGTGCTACGCTTTGAGTAATTGATTTAGTTTTTGGTACACTTTTGTTTGCAGCAGACGTCCTTTCAGTTTTACGTCAAGTTCCTTCGTGTCTTTTAGTTAGGCGAGAACATGACATCGAATGCTTCTCAAGTCATGGTTTTAATTCGCACTTTGGTTTGCCTAGATGTGTTGACAGCCTAAGTCATGAATTATGCTTTTTCAGTTTGAATGGCAAAAGCCGGCTTACAGGCAGTGCCCACCCTTTCAACGCAGTGAAAGGTAACGATGATGTAGGGCAGTGGCTATACATTCAAATTAACGGGGTGCAAACCCGCTGTTTCATCAAAGGCAGCGTTATCGAATGTTCTGATGGGAGCGTTATTGTATATGATGTTCGCTTTGAAACCTTGGAAGATTCCCACATTGATTCTTCACTTAGCCGCCACTTCACGTTTTCCCAGTTACTAGCAACGCTTTCTTCAAAACTCATTAACGTTCAATCAGACGGTATCAACCCTATAATTGATAAAAGTCTTGCTGCATTTGGTGAGTTCTGCGGTGTCCATCGCTGTTATTTGTTTGCATTCTCAGCTGATGAAAAACATGCGTCAAATACTCATGAGTGGGTGTCAACGGGTGTGACACCTTATAAAGATGAACTACAAAATATGCCATTAGATAATATTCCGTTCCTTATGAAAATATTAAGGCGCGAGAATGTTTTTAAGGTTAACGATGTAGCACTTTTACCCGAAGCGGCAGACAAAGAACGTGAGGAGTTTGAGCGCGAAAACATTGCGTCGATATTATGCATCCCTGTTTTCGTAAATGGGGATATGTTTGGCTTTGTAGGTTGCGATATCATTGGCAAGCCATATTTGTGGCAAGATTATGATGTCACGTACTTAACGTACATTAGCGAGATGCTAGGTAATACAATAGAAAACGAGAATAATCGTATAGCCTTGAACAATGCGCAGCAGGCACTTATTGAAGCAAATAAAAAGTTAGAACGGTTGGCGAATATGGATGGCTTAACCGGTATTGCCAATCGACGCTTGTTTGACAGCACCCTTGAACGCGATTTGGCGCGGTATCAGAAGACTAACAAACCACTCAGTTTACTTTTACTGGATGTGGACTTCTTTAAAGGTTACAACGACACCTATGGTCATGTTGCAGGTGATGAAGTGTTAATTAGTATTGCCGAGACACTAACAAAGAGTTGCACAGGGCCTGATGACTTTGTTTCAAGATTTGGGGGAGAAGAGTTTGCGGTTATTCTACCATCAACCGAGGAAAGCATTGCTGTAAGGGTCGCGCAGCGTATTGTAAATAATGTGATTAACCTTAATATTGACCATGAATGGTCTCCGTTTAACCAAAAACTTACGGTTAGCATTGGTGTTGCTTCGCTCAGTGTGCGGCCCTGTCCAGAGGCGGTTAGTTTTATTGAGCAGGCAGACACTGCGTTGTACCTTGCTAAATCGCAAGGAAGAAACTGTGTAAGCGTTGTGAAGGCGAGCTGAATTCTCTCGCCACTGCTCTATGCGCGTTGATTTACTTCCTTTGCGCTTTTTTAATTGATTCTTTCCGCTCTTTACTCCATAGCAATCATAGCCTTTATCTGTGATGCAATAAGTTCAGGGCTTCGCTTGTGTATATTATGGGATACAGTATCAATTATTCGATGCTTGTGCTGCTCACTACCTTGTACTAGCTTAGCATGTAGAGCCAACCACACAGGCTTACCCTGTTCGGTCTCATTAATAGAAAATGGCTCAGAGCTGGCGTTACCCGCAGAAAACACAACGGTTGGGATATCCGCGGGAATGCTTTGCACCTTATCTGAAGCTCGCTCCATTTGCTCAACGATAATAGAGTATTGCGCGCCTAATTGGGCTGGCAGATACGACAAAATCATCTCGTCCTCTTTGTGCACAAGTGCGGCATCGACCTTAAGAAAGTGCTTGCGTTGTGCTTGAGTAGCCGGCTCAATCATTATCATACCGCTTAGTTCATCTGGATGTGTTTGAGCGTACCGAGCTGCAATCATGCCACTGTATGAATGTGTCACATACAGAATAGGCACATCAATTTCTAGCCTATCCAAAAGGCCTCGTAGATCAGCCAGGTGTTCTTCAACTGTTCTTACCCCTTTATCCTCATTGACGGGATTAAGTTCAGAGCGCGAGTAAGTAATAGTACGAATATTCATAGGAAGTCGGTTGATGACTGACTGCCATACCGTGCTTTTGGTGCCAAACCCAGCGTCAAAAACCACGACCTGCTGGCCCATACCCGTGTCTTCATATTCTAATTCAACACCATTTATATTCAGCCTTATTGTGCTTGAGAGAACACCTGATTTGCGAAAAATCACATCGGCATCTTCCATTATCAATAATTGTTGAATAGCATTTTCTTTGTTAGCACTACTATCGTAGAAATGCTCTGCAATTTGACTGCCAATCCAATAGCCCATGTCTGCAGGTTGCCCGTTTGCTGATGGTTTATACAGCCAAGACGCGTAGTGTTTATCATGTTGGTTGGCGACGAAACTGCGCCATACTGATAATGCATGAGTTTCTCCCCAGACATTGCGAGGATGTTGTAGCATTGATTGCTTATTTAGATACAACGAAGAAATAAAATCTGCGGTTCCTTCAATAAGCGACATTTCAAGTAAATTGAAGGAAAAGCTGGTTCGTTGTGTTAATTGATACTGTGCTACATGTACCATTTCATGGGCAATATATTCGAGTAGAACGGCTTTGGCATGTTCTACATCTCGCGTTTGCTGACACAAGGTTTCGAAGGCAAGAATGATCCCATTTGGCGTAGCCGTCGCTGCCACGTTATTTGCACCAAACACAATGGAAATAAACTGTGCAGGTTTTGTATTGGTACCGTGTGCTATTTTAGATACCATGTCTATCGCATCCGATTTAATCGCCTTGACCGCAGGAAGACACACACGAATTGCGCGTTCGTAGTGCTCAGATGCACGATTGATTGATTCGCTCATCTTTTGAGATGATTGGATGTTACCCATAATATATTTAACGCCAGGGCCTGCTTTCTCGATATAGTTTTCTTGCAACGTATCAGCGCTAATAAACTGATTTTTATCAAACAATAGAGCAAACCGATCGGCGTCGCTGGTATCCAAAGTTGTGGCTTGTGCTATTTGGCAGCAACACAGTATTGAGACCAACATGACAATTAGATTAGAAAGACTAGCGGGATTGTTCCCCATATTTATTCCTCGTGGTTGAACGCTGCGACATTAGCCAATTTGTCTTTTGAAATGACATGCTAAACAAGCGCATACTAATAAAGCGTTAAGCCTACTGGAACGGGAAGATATAACGTCCAAACTGATAAGTTAGGACGTAAAAGATTGAACTTCTAAGCGTGAGCGTTCATTGAAAAGTGAATAAATTTGACCATTACCCAATAGGTATCCTCGAAAACAAGGCTTATACATTTGCGGGAGTGATTTGCTTGCCCTCATAATTGCTGAACGCTCAACAATCGAAACATCATACGTTCCCATTCGCATTTTTGGTGCGTTAAAGGGAAGGGGTCACCAAAGATTTATACTGTGTTGGTGTTTTGCCAGTAAGCTTTTTAAACACCGCATTGAAGGCACTTTTTGAAGAAAAACCACTATCCATTGCCAAATCTAACAGTTTAGAACTAGGATTTTCTTTTAGCTGCTTACAAAACCATTGGACCCTAAAGTTATTGACATACTGATGGAAATTTTGACCGGATACTGCGTTGATAGCTTCAGACACGTAGTGTTTACCCAACCCCAGTTGATCACTCAACGACGTAAGACTTAATTTGCTATCAAGATACGGTTGCTGTTCGCGCATGAAAACATCGATTGATTGAAAAACTTCTGCCAATGTCTCGTCCAGTAGAGCAGAGCTATCGTCTTTCTTTTCGCCATCCAATAAAAAGTGGCTAGCATCAACGTATCCTTCTGTTCTCTTTACGTGATTGTCTACACAATGACTAACTATGGGATCTAGATGTTCGCGATTATGACTTTCATCCGGTATTTTTTGTCTATGAGTTACACTAAAAAAATGAGGCTCTTTCCAGTGCAATAACCCTAAAAAGCACAAAAATAAGGTAAAGAAGATATCGCTGGCTAATGCGAGGAAATAAACGCCGCTGTATAATGCTGACAAAATCTCTAACAACCACAGGATGAGATTTACACCAATAATAACGGTAAGCCCTTGAAAAACAGCTGGTTGAAAATTGGATAACTCGGACTCAGTTTGCTGTTTATAGCGAACTATAAGCCTGAAGCTTTTAGCAAAATAATAGAATGCCTGTCCATATAGAAACACCATAGCTATTTGATGTTGTATATCGAACTCAACACCTCTGTTACGAAAATCAGCCAATTGAACTTCTGACATAAACGCATAGTCCGCGTTTAGCAACAAACACATGACTAAGGGGATGAATTTTATAATATCCCGCTTCAAAAGTGCGGTTCTTCTTATTGATAGTGAGAGATATAAATACATCAATGCACCAAATGAAGCCGGAAGCCAAAGGGCAATGATGTGAAAAGCACTCAAAAAACTGGCGGGAGCGTTAATGAAGATAAGGGGGCTAACAGCGTATATGGACCATGCCAAAAGCCATATTACCAGTACTTTACCGGCTGGATTGAGTTTGCCAGAGAAAAACAAGACGACACTCAGTAACAGCGCATTAAATGCACCTATTGCATGAAAATATTGAAGCAAAACCCCCACAATTCCCACCTCTCTAAAGCAACGCTAGACGCAGCACCTGCAGACTCATTATCAACACTACTTCAATAAAACAACAGCACCGCTCAAGCCCTCGAGTTGTTACTTTAAGCTGTCTCACCTATATGGATGAAATATAAAAAAGGGCCTGTTAGAAATAAGGCCCTTACTCACTTAAGTAGCGTATTAGAATCTAAACGTTCCTAACAACGTAGCCGAGCCCAACTGATTCTCGTCGGTATCATAACCTAAGCCAAATTCGATAGATGAATGCGGGTTGAACCAGTAGTGCGTACCTAATTCAATAACGTTGTCAGAGCCTACTACTTCATTGCTTTCGTGAATGTAGGTCACTCCCACGCTCCAATCAGGACGGAAGAAATAATCTGTATCTAGCTCAACGGAGAACTCACCATCAAACTGTGTTGCTTTCAATTTGGTATCCCACCCCGGAGAAAACTTACCAGAACGTTGTCCAAAGCTCGTATATCTTGCAAATGCACTGTAGCTGAATTCTGAATCAGAACGCTTTTCGCTAACGCCAGCATTGATGGAACTGAAAAGCTCTTCATTAAGGTTAAAATACTCAACGCCAATGCCATATTCCCAATTTTGATTCGCGAAGGTAGACACTTCTACAGCATAGCGATTTAACGTTTCGTCAAAGAATCTACTGTCGTTGGTTACACGCCCATAGCGACCTCGAATAACTAACGCGTCTGAGTAGAACCACTCACCTCGTACATTCATACTGTCGATATTACCAATACCAAAATAATCAACAGAAACATTGTTCGTTCTTTGAAGATAAGGGCTAATCGACCAAGGTTGCTGGTCAATGTTCACTGATTCGAAATAGTAGCGGTAGCTCGCTCCAATAAAATTGTCGTCGGCATCACGTACATCAGAAAACCCTAACGCAACTTCATGCTGAATATCTGTTGGTTGGGCAAAAACAGGAAGGGTTGAAATAGCGAGTAAACACGCGCTTAAGCGTAACATTAGGCAATATCCTTATTTGTTATGAGCATCCAAAAATGCTTTTTTAGTAGGGCGGTGAAATTAAATTAAAACGTCGTGTAGTGCAATACCCGAAAGCACATCGACATATTTTGTGACAATTAGTAAGGCCAATTAGTTCAGCACGCATATTGAATTATTAGACAGGCACAACACGACGATATCAAAACTGTACCGCAGTACACTTTCTCTAAGTTGGTTTGCTATTCACACTGTTACAGGAGTAAACCAACGTTAAAAAGTCCTGATGCCTAAGGCCAGAAAGTCGCAAATTAGTTTATTAGATACACCATATTATCACTGTGCTTTTCGCTGATATTGGCGAAAACGGCCACTTCCTGTTAAAACAGGTGGCGGGTAATTTTTCTGCCGATGATGAATTAAATTCGGCGTTACACTAGGGAGATTACTATTATCTGCAAGCGTTGAATCGTTGTAAGGCGATTTAAGAAAAAGAGCGTTAATTAATCCTACTCAATCCGTGCATTTAGCACTGGTTGTACGATACCTACTTAGTTTAACTAGCGTTGATTAAAAGAGCTCTATCAAAGCTGAGAGGCTATTAGTGCCAGTAGTTGCCGTTCACGCGCTGGCATTGAAATAGCAGCAGTTTTCGTATTTCGGACGGTCGGTATTTTTGAATGTGAATAGTTAGATTGAGCGAAAGGCGGACGGTCAATAATTGCAAAGTAGGGAATCAAGATTTGATAATCATATTAATTGGGGCAGCTTTGTTTGTTCAATTAAAGTGGTTGTCTAGTTTAATTTCTAGCCGTATTATGGCCATTGCTTTTATTGGATTAGCTAATGAAATCCTCATTACATGTCCACCTTAACCGCTTTACATAGAAGTTTTTTTCGGAAACTTATCTCGAAAAATGATAAACAGGGAATTTTATGAACTGCCTAAAAAAGCTAAGACTCCTCGTCATTACTTTTTGTTTCTTGCCTCTATTTTCTGCCAATGCAGTTATTGTTAAAGAACACATAATTACCTCTAAAACGTTGGGAGAAGAGCAAAACATCACTGTCTATCTGCCTGATGATTATGATGACTTTCCAGACTATAAATACCCAGTCTATTATTTCCTGGATGGTAAATATTATAAGGATATGATTCAGGGGGTTATGTCATCCTATTACGAGAATGATTTGGCGCCATACATGATATTGGTTTCAATTGATAACGAAGATAGGATAAGGGATTACACACCGACTGAACATGTCGAATACAAACAGGGTGGTGGTGCGGATGCCTTTTTAGATTACGTAGAGAAAGAGCTTATTCCCTTTGTCGATAAACACTATCAAACCTCTAAGTTTAAAACCCTAAATGGACATTCTCTTGGTGGACTTCTCTCTTTACATGCAATGCACTCCCGACCAGGACTGTTTACTGCCCACGTTGCATTGAGTCCTTCTATTCACTGGGGTAATAAAATTGTATTACCAAAGCTGAAAAAGTATCTGTCTTCAGAAGAAGATTTGAATCAGTTTCTTTATGTTAATTTAGGAGATGAAGGTTTTCAGGTGATTGATGATTCGGCAATAGCTATGCGCGAAGGTTTTTTAGAGTTAAAAACATTCCTAGAAGAAACTAAACCTAACGGCCTCAGGTTTAAGGTAGAACATTTGCAAACGCTGCCCCATGTTGCGACCCTAATGACTGGTGTAGTCAATTCCACCAATGAGTTGTACCGCAACTGGTCAGTACCCCACAGAATTTTTACAGAGGGACCAGCTGGATTTGATAAGCATTTTAAGCTGTTGTCGCAAGACTTGTTTCAGGAAATCAAACCTCACAAAGGAGCGATCAATTTTGCCTCATACTATATGACTGGGCATGATTCGCTTGAAAAAGCCATGGAGTTGTTACAATACAACGCTGTACTTTATCCAGATTCTGCATGGGTGCTATTTAATCTGGCCAAAGGCTACGAGAAGCGTGGTAACCAAGATAAGGCTAGACAGCAAGCTATGCTGGCTCTTGGAAAAATCAAGGAAGATGAAGAAAACCTCAAAGCCTCTATCAATGAGTTTATTGCTGAACTTGATACAGAGGAATAGATAGGTGAATCTGCTTAACGGGTCACCCCTTGATTTTATGTATCGACAAACAACACCGTCCGGTAATGGCACATTAGGATCGGACAAATTCACTTAATTAGATGCAAGTGAACGACCGCTCCTTGTCTACTGATGTCGTTCGCAACACGTTGAAAGGCCTAAGTGGACATGTAGCGGACACTGGGGGACAACGGAGTTTGTAAGCAAAAATAGCATTATTGTTTAATCATAAACTTTGGATTACACTTGTAATCAACTTCGCCGTCAGAGTTCATGAATGAAAATCTTAAAACATACTTTGGTTTTCTTCGTGCTTTTATTATCGGGGTGTGCGAGCAAAACTACCGTTCATGTTTATGCAAAATACCTAGATAGCACTCAAAGAGACGAAATTAGCAACGCTTTTGATTCGTCTCAAAGATATCGCGTTCAACTGAATGAATTCGACTTTCCCGCGAGTGTTACCGAAAATACTCTTCTCTACTCATTAATTTTACTTGAACCTGAAGCTATTGATATAGCCTCTTACATATCAGCTACTGCCGGCTTCACAATACAGCGAATTGAAGGTTTGAGTAAAGGAAATCATTGGTATACAAAAAATTCAATGGCTCTATTTCTATTGCCCAAAAACAAAGACGATAAACGAATGTTTTTCCAACAAGATTTAGAGAACGAATACAAGGCTAAAGACTGCGGTGAAGCTACTTCTTTATATCTTCATAAGGATGGCTCTTTCACTCTTGAAATGGCTACAAAAAGTACGGGCACAGACATGGTTATTGGAGTGTGGAAATATAGGCAGTACCCTTTTTTAGAATTGAAAAAGAAAGGAGCTACTTATGCAGACTATTATTTTGAAATAAAGCGGTTTAGGGACGCTGACAAAGTAAGTGAAATAGATTTTATGGAGCTGGTGTCTTTAAATGCGGGGAGCTTGCCCGAGAACTGCTCCTTTTTAATTGGAACAAGAATTTGACTGCTGACTGTTATCAAATTCTGCTGTTTGTCTTTTGATGCCCGTCAAGGCTCGCTGTTGGACAGCTGTGTACGTTAAGCGGAAGTTGGCGATAAGGTAGGTCAGGTTCCGCATTGAGCGATGAGCGGACATAACAATAATTTCAAGTAATGATAAAAACTGTGACTATCCCAGCTTCGTTTAGTAAAGGTTGTCAATTAGTCTATGAATCGCTGTCACCACAATGTCAGGCTGTGATTTGTGAATGGAGTGTTGTCGCTCACCAGTGAAGATAATTGTGCTGTTGGACGAACGAGTTGTGATGTTTTCTTGCAGCCCAGCCCACACATAATTTCTTGTATCTGAAGCAGATACTTCAGAGGATTGTTTATTTCGCGCAATCACTATCAGCGGTAAGTTTCCAAAATTAGGTTTTAGTGCTTGTAGTTCATTAAGGCTTTGCTGGAATGAATTCGCTTCATCCAAGCTAGTATATTGATGCTTAGTTGTACTTTTCTTGGCCTTTTCTTCAGGGTTAGAATTGGAAAGATACAATCTTGGTAATCCAACTGGCGCAGCCCACATACCAATTTTGAAAAGGTACTTTTTTATAAAGCTTGGCTTGGGCATGTTATCAATTTGGCTTTCATGAGCTGAGTCAATTAATACCAAACCAGCTATTTCGTCGGGATACTTCAGAGCGAACTGCTGCATGTTCACGCCACCGAAGGAATGACCAACAAGAATAATCGGCCCTATTAATTTCTTTTTCTCCAGCATTGAGTGAAGCTCTTGGACAATTTCTTCACTTGTCCTTTCTTTCGGGCTTTCGTCGCTCCAGCCAAGTCCAGCTCTGTCGTAAGTTATTACTCTGGCAAATTTTGAGACTTCATCTGACACCTTCTTCCAAACAGACAAATCATCGCCCATACCAGAATCAAAAATTACGTTTACACGTCCTATGCCGCTATCTTCTGTATAAAGGCTGTAGCCACCAACATCAATCATCTCTCCAGTTTTGATAAAAGTGCTAGAGTCGATATATTGAGAGTAGGTTTGATAAACAAAACCACTCGACACAAGGATTATCATACCGATACATAAATATTTGAAAAAAAACCTCATTCGTAAAGTCCTTTTAGCTCATGATGTTAGCTTTAATTGATTGCAGTCTGTCCTATACCTGATGGAAATTCAATCTATTATGTACAGAATTTTGTTCGCTGAATATGCATAGTCTATAGCGCTTTTTCTTTTACTTTCTGATGTCCGCTATTGACCGATGGCAGAAATCCGGCATCACAAAACTGACCGTCCGCACCTTGTCTATTTGAGCCTGACAAGAAGGATGATGGGCGGCAGTGTACGTAAAGCGGACCCACAACGCGAGCAGCGATAAAAGAGTTAGATGCAATTTAAAATTAGTGTTCGGGCGGAACTTTTTATCGCTATTAATATCTTAAACATACATGGATATTCGCAGCTTAAGCCTGTCATGCAAACATGAATGGAATTATTGCAATTGAAAGCCCATTGGATTGGACAGGGGACTTCTCGAAAAAAAAGAGACAAAGAAATTTGATTTAAGAGGTTTTTCTCTAGCGATAATATTTCACGCTGTTCTCATTGCAATTGCTTTATTCGGTTTCAATTCTGTGCCTCTTAACTTTACTGAGAAACCAAATTCTCCCATAAACGCGACTTTGTATGTCCCAGTTATTCAAAAAGAAACTAATGTTGAAACGACTCTAAGTCCACAGAACGAATCTGAAATTGCGCTACCTACTAAGCGCCCAGTTCAGTCAACTAGTCAAAATAAAAGGGAATCAATCCAAATACCAGTCACTTCCTCTGAGAATACTAAAAATGTTAGTTCAGCCTTATTAAGTCAGCCAAAAATCGAAATGGATGTTCGGAATGGGCCGGAACACGCACAATTCGACAGTCTTAATAGTGAATCTGGTCATCAATTTAGATTTGAAATAGATAAAAGTAGACTTTCGAATGATCAGGAAACTAGAGATGACATATTTGCAACCAAAGCGATTAGAGATCTTGATGCATTTAATCAAAAGTTGTTTGAGACTTTGATGCAACAAGATATACAGGTGATGCAGAAACTAAGAATATCACCCGATTTAGATATTCCGGTAAGAACTCACCTTAATGATGACAAAGAGAGAATGGAAGACCTCGCCATAGCAGTAGATTGTGATTCGATAAGCGGAGGTACACTGATACTCGTAAGCCGACTGCTCAACGGAACACTTGGAACTAACCGAAATTCTCAAACTGCTAGTGCACATAACAGCGCAACCTCTTTCGATCGGATTAAATGCCCAAAAACAGATATTGATCAGTTTATCCAGCGTCGTTTGAACAATGCGCAAGATTGAGGACAACTGCACATTGAAGTGGTATAAAACCACTAATAGGAAACAACATTGTTGAACGTCCGTTCCTTGTCTTTTTGATCCAGTGACTCTAGGGGGTTGAAACGTACGTTTTTCGGACCTAACAGCTAGGGTTCTCAGTCTAAAAAAATACAAGGAATTGTTACAGTGCGTTTTACTTTATTGTTCTGCCTAGCTTTTTTGGCCTTTTGTGATGCGTTCGCTAGCCCTATATTCGATAATATACCTGACAGAATTGATCCGAACGCGAAATACATTTTCTACTCTCATGGCTACATAGTTGAAGGCGAGGATCCGTCGCCTGTTCATCCGAGATGGGGCATGTACGAATATCCGGCGATACTAGAAAAACTGGCTAGTTTCGGTGCTGTGGTCATCTCCGAGCATCGAAAAGCAAAAAGTAACCCCACCACACATGCTGAAAAATTGAGGAACCAAGTAAGCACGCTTTTAGAAATGGGAGTTCCTCAACGTAATATCACTTTGATAGGGTTTTCACGTGGTGGCTACATTACTGCTTTAGCGTCAAATGCCATTCAGAAAACTGATATTAATTATGTGCTCCTTGCAGCTTGTACTACGAGCATGAGTCGAGATGAAAATATTGTGTTGACTGGTCAAATATTGTCTATACACGAAAGCTCAGATACTGTCGGTTCTTGTGATGAAGTCATTAAGCGAAATCCAAAGGCAGTAAGTTCATTCAAAGAAATCGAAATTTTTACGGGGTTGGAGCACGGCGCTTTTTATCGTCCCACTGAGGCTTGGATATTGCCCATTAAGTCATGGCTTGAGACACATGTCTCATCTGTGCCATATAGTCCGCAAAGAAGCTCTATAATCCAACTAGAGGAATCGGCTACCGGACGAATTTATCCAATATATGTGCAACTTCCGCGCTCTTATAGCACTTCGCCTAGCAAACAGTACCCTGTTATCTACGCGACCGATGCTCCATATAGCTTCCCCACACTTGTCGGAGCTACTCGAAATCCAATGTATTCAGGGGTTATGGAAGAGGCAATCATTGTCAGTGCTTCATATTCGACTGACTCGAGAGGAATTCAAAGCAGAGTAAGAGATTATACGCCCGTAAAAGCTAAAAGCTGGAACATGGAAACAGGAAATGCAGATACCCACATAGAATTCTTTAAGTCTGATATCTTTCCTTTCATCGAGTCAAAATACAGAGCTGACCAGAACAGTCGCATATTTATAGGCCACTCACTGGGTGGACTATTCGGCGCGTATATTTTATTTCGATCCCCAGATGTATTTTCTTCTTACATTCTAGGTAGCCCGTCAGTTTGGTTTAATGACAACTATTTGCTGAAATTAGCTCCGCAAAAAGCTCCTGCAAACACAAAGGTCTATTTATCAGTCGGTTCTTTAGAAACTCCTGAGTTCGGTGAGGGAGAAAATATGGTTCAAGGGAGTAGCATGCTTGCCGAAAAAATTTCTGAGCAATCAGATGGTAACGTTCAAATTAAGTTTGTCGTTGTCGATGATGCTACGCATGCAACAGTCTTTCCTACCATTGCAATTCAAGGTTTAGACTGGATACTTGGAAAAGATAAGCGACAATAAACGTCTTTTTAATCGCACTCGTTATTTGGACGAGACAACCTAACAAAATTTCTGTTTAAGCCGTCAACAATGCCTGTCCATTCATCGTCATTGATTGCAGTCTGTCCTATATCTGATGTGTGGCCCTGCCCAGAGACGATTAGTTTTATTGAGCAGGCAGACACTGCGTTGTACCTTGCTAAATCGCAAGGAAGAAACTGTGTAAGCGTTGTGAAGGCGAGCTGAATTCTCTCGCCACTGCTCTAAGCGCGTTAATTTTATGCGTTTGGTGCTTTTAAAGTGTCTTGTGCATTGTTGAAACTAATGGGCCAGCGCAGACGCTGATTTACATCCCTCTAAACAAGGTTCCCAGCTCTTTCCAAATGCTGCGAGATTCAATGGCTTTTTCCCTCATTTTTCTTAACGCTTTTTTGGGATAAAAGTGACCATTTTTGACGACTGCTTCCGGCCTTTTAAGTGTCGACAAGTCATCTAATGGAGACGTTTCAGACAAGATGAAATCCGCTTTATAGTTCTCAGAAACTTTACCGATTTGGTCGCCCATCTTTAGTGCTTTCGCTGGGTTGATAGTTGCAGCTGCTAGTACATCGTATATTGCCATACCAGATTCGTGCATTAATCGCATTTCGTTATGCGTAGCTAAACCGTGGGGGGAAAGCAACACGCCAGAATCAGAACCGACCAAAAGCGGGATTCCAGCATTATGAAAAACGTTGGTGATATGTTGTAGAAACGAAAGTGTTTTCTGATTATGTGCGGCCATATTGTCTGATGCAGTTAACCACCGCTCAATTTGGTTATTTGACGCCTCGAGCGCGATGATGTCGGAAGTGTATTCGGAGGGAACAGTGTCTAAAAACGCTTCTTTCTCG
The DNA here is from genome assembly GCF_049117195.1 of Alteromonas algae. Lineage (GTDB taxonomy): Bacteria > Pseudomonadota > Gammaproteobacteria > Enterobacterales > Alteromonadaceae > Alteromonas. The sequence continues at coordinate 2,244,047 of NZ_CP185260.1, read as the reverse complement.
ACACTAAGTTTGGTGAGTTGATAGTAAATGTTTAACGTTGGGCTAACGGGAACGCTTACTGCTTTTATGCTCTCAGCTATTGCGGGGATACGGGTAGAATCAAATTTGTAATTAAGGGGGCCTTGATAGATATCTTCAACATGTTCTAATGATTGAAGCCCAAAAAGTGATGATATCGGCATATTGCCAGACGCATGTGGGCCATGTTTAGCAATCGGTATATTGAGTTTTTTACCTGTTTCGATTGCCGCTGTTAACGCTTCTTCGCTAAGGTTCCCATAGAGTTTAATTAAGTCATAACCTTCAGATTGATAACGCTTAACAGCTGCCTCGGCTTGTTTTGCTGTGTGCACAGTGTGATGCAAGTTTGCGTCGTAAGCGGATAGAATAGGGCTACTCACAGTGGCGCTGCTACCAATAAGTTCGCCTGCTTCAATTTGGTCTCGCCACTTCAATTGGTCAGGAACACCATTCATTATGCGAACATGAGTAATTCCATGACTAAGGGCTAAAGCGAACGCCGCCTCTTCAAAAATGTGAACATGCATGTCAATCAGCCCAGGTGTAACGTAACCACCATTCCCGTCAATAATCGTAATACCGTTTGATGGTGCAGGCATGGGGGATTGCGCAATGTTGAGAATTTTACCTTTGTTAACAAGTATCGATTTATTAAACTGAATTTGTCTGTTTTCGACATCAACAATATTGATGTTATTTAGAATAAATGAGTTCCCCATCTGTTCTAAATTAGGCGCCGCGCGACAAGCAGTGGCAGAAACTAAAATGAGTAGAGCAATAAAATATTTCACAGTTAACTCCTAACTAATAAGTTAACGGTATCGTAACGGTGACCCATGGGGCGGTCGTCCAGTTACATGTGTTTAGTTGTCTACTATCTTGTTGTTAGACGTATTTTCTATGCGGACTTAATCTGAGCCTTATATTCACTGGGAGTTTTGCCAGTATATTCTTTAAAAAGCTTATTAAACGAAGCTTTAGAGCTAAAGCCCGCATCGGTATAAAGCCTGGAAAGTGAATGAGGAGATTGCGCATCCAACGCAGAACAAATGTGGTGAATACGATATTCATTTATGTATTCGTTAAATGACTTATTAGCCACGGTATTGATTGCGCGTGAGATATCTCTGGGTTGCAACCCACTTAACTCACTGACGTCACTTAATGTAAGTCGGGGGGTTAAAAACCACTCATTATTAATAACCAGCTTATCTAATTCGTTAAACGTAGAGCCATAATTTTCAGGTTCAGATTTCGCTTCAGAATGAACGTTGTTCAGCGTGACTTTATGAGGTGTAGTTAATGCTTTTTGGTCGATTAATTTGATTGTGATGATGGTAGCGGCCACTAACCAAACCATATTATTCATGGCTTGGCCGATGAGGTTTAGCTCATAGGGGAGAAACTGCTGACTATTGAGCCGTGCCAAGTCCAGTAGGTTGAAAAAAGCCGTAATGACTAACACCCAAACTAACCAGGTGAACGAAAAATCATCAGAGTCAGAACGTTTTTCATCCAGCGCTACCTTGTGTTTCATGAGCAAAATGGCAGTGAAATAAGCGTAAACGACTCGCCATATACTCCCTATCACGATAACCACCGCAACATGTGAGGTAAAGAACAATACTGGGGCAACAGGCAGTAGGTGCATCCAGTCGCTGGTTTGAAGTGTTTTATTGGTTATATGTTTTGCCGCTAGGTAACTTGCAGGACCGAACAACATAATAAAAATAGGGCTAAGTAAGTAAATATCTCGCGTGATACCCGTTTCTTCTAAGATGTTTACTGTAGAAGCAAAGGCGATTAAGCCGAGGAGGAGGGCAACTTCAACAAACGGACTTTGTCGCCACAATAATAAACCGCCTAATATTGAAATACCAACAGTGGCAGCTTGAATTAAGTTAACGAAATTGAGTGAATCCATATTGTTTTATTTAATACACAGCTTAATTCCTTTACGCGATAGCTTCTCATGGATCCAAAAGTACGTAAACGTTTTTAAAGGGAGCATAACCTTGTAAATTGATGGCCTTAATCGGGATGTATCACTACGAGCAGCTATTAAATACCTGTTGAGTAATTCTTTCCAAATGCCTCAAGAACATGATTTGACCGTTCGCCCTGTGTCTTTTCCGCGATTTAGCATTTTTAGGTGCACCGCAGCTTCTTATGTGTTGCGGGTATCTAATTGTTGGTTTTAGTGAATCGTCTTACAAGAGCATAAATGCTACCCATTAGACCAAACAACATAAACACCAGCCCTAAATAGAATACACTACTATCCAATTGCTGAGATTCGGTACTATTTGCTTGCACAACAATCCAATGAACAAAGCAGAGAAATACTGCCATACCAGCTGAAAAAAACTGAAGCCAATTTGAAATGTAATTCAAAGATTCATTTTTTCTTTCCGGAGACAGCCAATAGGCTTTATTAGGAAGATTAATTGAATCTTCTGGTAGTGATGTTAGCAGCCTACCCATTCCCCCAACAACAAGCGTAGAAAGGCAGACGACTAAAACCATTAACGTTAGATAAGTATCGCGTGATAAAAAGGAATCTGCCTGTCCCGACGCATTGAAGTGTGATGCAACTTCAGCTGGCATGTTACTGCCAGTTGACCAAACAAAAAGACCTGCGGCTATTGCTGTTGGTATAGTAATTCTCATTTAAAATTCCTTAATGAATTTTCCATCTTTATTTACTTATTTTGTTATCAAGCCTAGCTCTGCAAATTTAATAGTATCGAGTGAATCAAACTGAATTGCACAGCCTTTTTCAATCATGGTAAGCCACGCAAAGCGCAACGCATCTGCTCGCTTTCCTATCCAAAAACCTTTGGTTTTATTGAGATAGGCAACCACTGGCTGAGTATGCCCATCGCGGTAAATACGGCGAATAAAGGTAAAGTCAGGCCCAAATGATTCTAATACAGCTGAATTACTCACATCAATAGACGTTACTAGCTCATTGAAAGCCTCTTGATTACGCCCCTGCCGGTAGGCCACCCACGCTCTGGCTATTCCAACAAAATGCGCTTCCTTACTAAAATTATCAAAAACATTACCGGCTATTTGCTCGTCTCTGCTCAGGCGCTCTCCGTGCTGGAACATAAGATTAATTTTAGCATTAACGATTTGTACAGGTTCAAGTTGGGCGCTGTAGATAAGGTGTCGGCTTAAATCTCCTATCACCTTATAAGGATTGCTATTCGTCTGGCTGCTTTGTTCATAGTCTCGGAATGTGCTGTTCAGCAATCTTTTATTTTTTTGTTCAAAATAGGCGAGCCGCTCTTTAACAAACTGCTTGTATTTGGGGGCGTTGCAGCCTGTTGTTTGGTTCTTTACGTGCTTCTTCTCAAAAAGCGCGAGGGCAGGCTGACTGAACGCCGCTGCGCTAGCACTTATCAACAGGGCGACGCAGAAAAAATGCGTTAACGAGCGCACTAACATTTAACTTACCTTTTGAATTATCATTAAACAAACACTCAAGAAGCGGTAAAGGTTGGTTTGCGGAAGTACGTGGGCGTCGCTGATAGACTGCTATGGGGCAGACACCCGCCGACCGTATCTTTTTAGTTGCAAAAACATAAACTATAACATCATTCAAGCACTTAATTTGAGTGATGCTATATGTGCGATAGTTTGCTTCCTGAAAGCAGTACATAGCAAATGAAAAATTGATAGTGCAATGAAAAAAGGCCTGCCGAGTGGCAAGCCTTTGAATTGGTGGAGCTGGCGGGATTTGAACCCGCGTCCAGAAAATGTCTACCTTTGGTACTACATGCTTAGTTTGTCTTTTATTTAACTACTTTAGACCCCGACAAACAGGGTTCTTGGTAGCTGGTCCGATACTATTTCGCGGTTCACCCTCAGACAAGGTTCCCTCGCTATCCTACTTGGATGACCTTCCGAATCCCCGCTAGCAGGAAAAGACTAGGGTGGAAGGGCCTATGCCGGTTATTAAGCGGCTAGTGCGTATGTTTCGTCGTTTGCGACTATTTAAATGCGGCTTTTTAAGAGGCAAACCGCTCCTCTGCATGCACCTCCAGCTTCCTAGATCCTGTCGAATCCTAATCAGCCCCGAGTGTGAAACGGGATTATAACATAACTAAAGCGTGGTTAAACGTTTCTTTTAGTTTTTAGCTTTGAAAAGATGCATTTATACGTAATAACCATTAAAGTGGGCGAGCGTTTAATTACTCTGAAGTGCCAATGAGTTGTAATTCTATTTTATATACGCCGTACACGCTACCGTGTGGGGTTGAAGTTCGAAATCGTCTTGTAAAAGCTGCGATGGAAGAAAATATGTCTGATACCGGGAGTTTACCCGGTGACGCGCTGTTTAGTCTCTATCGGTACTGGGCGCACGGCGACCTAGGTATGATTATCACAGGCAATGTCATGATCGATAGAACCGCCATGACAGGCCCGGGCGGTGTGGCATTAGAGAAGCATACACCGCTAACGCCGTTTGAAAAATGGGCAAAAATTATTAAGTCTAATGGTGCGTTAGCAGTTATGCAGATTAACCACCCTGGCCGGCAGGTATTTAAAGCTATGCAGGGCAAAGCCATTGCGCCTTCTGCTGTACCCCTTGATATGGGTAAACATTCTAAATTGTTTGCACAACCACGAGAAATGACGTGTGCAGAAATTCACGACGTGTGTAAGCGTTTTGTTGAAACCGCAAAACAGGCAGAGAAAGCGGGTTTTGATGGCGTTGAAATACATGCCGCACATGGTTATCTGCTTACTCAATTCTTGTCACCCTTAACAAATCAGCGTCAAGACGAGTGGGGCGGTTCTATTATCAATAGGGCACGTCTTCTTATCAATATCGTCAGTCAAATAAGGGCGATATGTGCGACAGACTTTATTGTTATGGTGAAATTAAACTCTGCTGACTTTCAAAAAAACGGGTTTTCATTCGATGATGCATGCGAAGTGGTTAACCGGCTAGAGGCGTTGGGTGTTGATGTTGTCGAGTTATCAGGTGGCAGCTATGAGGCACCCGCAATGCAAGGACAAACGCGTGACAATACTACCTTGGCCCGTGAAGCTTATTTCCTTGAATTTGCCCATGCGCTGGAAAGTAAAACCGATATTCCATTAATGACAACCGGCGGGATAAAACGTGCCACAGTGGCTGAAAACGTGATTAATGAAGGGTGCGAACTTGTTGGTTTAGCAAGTGCATTGGCTATCACCCCAGATTTGTCGAAGAAGTGGCAACAGCAGTGGGAGTATTCGGGCACAATACCGCACTGTACGTGGAAAGATAAATCGTTAGCCAGCCTTGCCAATATGTCTATGGTACGTCGTCAACTACGCCGGTTAGGCAATAACCTCACGACAATGAATCGTCCGTCACCGCTGTGGAGTCTTATACTTGATATGCTGCATCGAAAATCGATGACTAAACGGGATGTTGCCGCCATGAAGGCAGGTTCTTAAGCAAAAAAGCGCATAAAAAAATGCAGCGTAATAATCGCTGCATTTTCATTTTTGTCGTTTAACAAAGAAGTGCCGAGGCGTTATACGCTTTTCTTCATAACCCTTTCTTTCTGGCGCTGCCAATCTTTGTCTTTCAATGTATCTCGTTTGTCGCGCTCGTGTTTACCTTTCGCTAAGTGAATTTCTAGCTTAACCCAACACTTTTTCCAATACATATTGGTTGCGACTATCGAATAACCTTGACGGTCTCTAGCGCCCATTAGACGGTCTAGCTCACGTCGGCTTAGCAATAATTTTCTTGCACGCTCTGGTTCGGCAATAACGTGCGACGAGGCTTGGTTTAGCGGTGAGATGCGACAGCCCACAAGATAGGCTTCGCCATTTTGAATGATGACGTACGTATCAGTAATGTTTACTTTACCCGCACGAATACTTTTTATTTCCCATCCTTGAAGCGATAAACCCGCTTCAAATTTGTCTTCAAGAAAATAATCATGACGCGCTTTTTTGTTCTGCGCGATGTTACCCGTGGTGTTTTTATTGGCTTTATTCTTTTTCATAGCCTCTATTATACTAAATATATGTTGAAAGTCTTTACTCGCTATTAGATTAATTATGGTGGCAAATATCTGTATTTAAACGGGTAGTGATGAAATTAAAAACATCGTTGAAAGGTCAGTTTGCTAGATGAGAACGCAAGATTTTATGTGGTACACTAACGAAAATGATTTAGTAATTGTAAGATAAATGCCGAGTATCCAGCGAAGCGCCCTTGTAGCGCACAGTGCACAAGCCATGTTCGACTTAGTAAACGATGTAGCCTCGTACCCCCAGTTTTTGCCTGGATGTACTGACAGCAAAGTGTTGCACGCATCAAATGAAAGTATGAAAGCGTCTTTACTTGTTGCGAAAGCAGGCATCAAGCAATGGTTTACCACACATAACGAACTTGTTGATGGCCAGAAAATTAACATGCAATTGGTTGATGGGCCGTTCCGTTCGCTCACAGGCGGGTGGACATTTTCTTCCTTATCAGAAGATGCATGTAAAATTGAGCTTCATTTAGAATTCGAATTCAGCAACAAACTTGTAGAGATGGCATTTGGCAAGGTATTCAATAATTTGGCATCGAGTATGGTAACGGCGTTTACCGAACGTGCCAGGAGCGTTTACGCGTGAGTACAGCCCTTATTAACATTGAAGTGGCTTATGCACTGCCAACAAAGCAAGTGTTAATCGATGTTGCCATTGCTGAAGGGACTACAGTTGAAGAAGCCATTGAGGTATCAAACATCCTTTCGCAGTTTCCAAGTATTGACCTTAAAAAAACTAAAGTGGGTATTTGGAGCCGAGTGGTAAGGCTAACTGAAACCTTAAAAGATGGTGACAGAATTGAAATTTATCGACCGCTGATAGCCGACCCGAAAGAGATAAGAAAACGTCGAGCAGAAAAAGCAAAAGATGAGGGAAGAGCCGATAAAGTGACTGGCGGACGTCCCAACCAACCCAAACCACAAACTTAATAGTTAAAAAAATGCCCATGCAATGTTGCATGGGCATTTTTTGTAGTTAAGAGTAAAGCCTAGAACAGTTAGACTGTTGCTAACCGTTGCCTTTCTCAATAATGCTACCAAGCTCTAATAATGGCGAGGCGTCTATATTGTTCGCATCCATCATAGTGGCAATGCGCTGAACGGTAGCCACCATTTGACTTTGCTCCCATTCTTGTAGCTGACCGAATCGCTCAACAAAATGCTCCTGAAGAGGGCGCGGTGCATCAACCACTGCTACTTTGCCTTTCTCTGTTAAAAACACGCCTACTTTCCGCTTGTCTTGCGTGCTTCGTATGCGCGTGGCTAAGTCTCGCGTTTCTAAACGGTCTAGAATGTTAGTAATGGTTGCGGGGCTTAAATTAATATTGTCAGCAATTTCCCGCACCATAATACCAGGGCGCTCTTCGATATTTTGCATTACAAGCAGCTGCGGGCCCGTTAAGCCAACATGTTTGCTCAATTGTTTGCTGCGTAAATCTACAGCACGAATTATGCGCCGTAAGGCAACCAATAATTCTTCTTCTTTTCTCATAAATATTCCAACTAGGTGAATGCCCTGGTAGGGGCTACTTCAACAGATGTATAAAGTGTTGGTGTTTCTGAAAGTGGTCGATAACATCGTTGATGACTGCAATTTTTGACCAACCCATAATGTCATAGTTCTGACCACCTTCACTTAGGTGAACTTCGGCGCGATAGTACGTCGACTTTTTATTTTCGTCTACCGTTTGTGTATCACTAGCGGCAAATTCAGGCTGTTCTGACTTTGTCGGATAAACGGAATAAACGAAATTTGGATCATTACCCATCGTTACGGTTAGCAACGAAGCGTTGTCTTTTTGTTCAATTGAAACGGAGAACCCTTGGGTTTCGAAGGCTTTGCTCACATCAACGAATGCTGCGTTCACCACTTTTTGAACATATCGATTTACAACGTGCTCGTCGGGGAAGGTAACGATGTTTTCGAGGCGTTCTCGCCAGTTAGTGTCCATGTCACTGTGTGGAGGGGTACCTCCCATTACCTGCAAACTCTCGCGCTTTACCGCTTCAATACGTAGTGCCTTTAATAAGCCCATAATAGCAATGAGTAAAACCAGTGCAAAAGGCAGTGCCGCAGCAATTGTCATTGTTTGCAACGCACCTAAACCACCCGCGTAAAGAAGCACCGCGCTCACAACTCCAACGCCTATCGCCCAATATACCCGTTGCCACAAGGGTGTGTCGTTGCGGCCATGAGAACATAGCATGTCGACGACCATCGCCCCGGAATCGCAGGACGTAACAAAGAAGACTATTACCATGATAACGGCAATGAAATTAAGTATCGACGAGAACGGGAAGTGCTCTAAAAAGACAAACAGTGCTATAGCGGTGTCTTCGTTCACCATGTTTGCCAGTATGTCGTTACCGTGAACCAATACTTGGTCGATGGCACTATTTCCAAAAACGGTCATCCAAAATAGTGTAAATGCCGATGGAATAAGTAATACACCTACCACGAATTCTCTTATGGTTCTGCCGTAAGAAATTCGCGCGATAAATAGCCCAACGAACGGTGCCCACGCTAACCACCATCCCCAATAGAATATAGTCCATCCGCCAATCCAGTCTGTTTTTTCGTAGGCAAACAGATTGAAAGTATTACGTACGATATCAGAAAGGTAAGCTCCAGTATTTTGCATATAGGCTTGAAGCAGGAAAACGGTCGGACCAAGTACTAATACTATTACAAGCAATACCACTGCCAGAACCATGTTTGTCTCTGAGAGTCGGCGAACGCCTTTCTCTAGCCCTGTACTTACTGAAATAACGGCTAGGCCAACCACACCCGCCATTATGCAAATTTGTACAAACGTACTTGAAGGTAAACCAAATAGATAGTTTAGCCCTGCGTTGACTTGTGATGCACCAAGCCCTAGCGAAGTCGATACCCCAAATACGGTTGAGGTAACAGCGAAGATGTCAACAATATGACCTGGCCAGCCATAAATGCGGTCGCCAATTAATGGGTAAAGTGCCGATCGCAGCGTTAATGGTAAGTTTTGTCTGTATGCAAAGTAACCGAGGATTAATGCAACAACGGCGTATATTGCCCATGCATGCACACCCCAGTGGAAAAAAGTTGTTTTCATTGCTTCTCTGGCGGCTTCGATGCTTTGCGCGTCAGCCGTGGGAGGCGCAAGAAAATGCATAAGCGGTTCTGAAACGCCAAAAAACATCAATCCAATACCCATGCCTGCGGCAAAGAGCATACTAAGCCAAGTAACAAAGCTAAATTCAGGTAATGCATGGTCGGGCCCAAGTTTTATTTCACCGTAGCGAGACATCCCTAGGTAAACCACGAAAAGCAGAACAATGGCAACGACGAGTACATAAAACCAGCTGCCGTTAGATACGATACTGGTTTGCATAGTTTTAAATAATGCGTCTGCAGTGTTTGGCATGGCAGCCGCAAAAATTAACAAACATACGATCAATGCCGAGGAGGTTATAAAAACCGACTTGTTCAACGGAGAGTGATTTTCGTTTTCATTCACGCAGTGTTAATCCTTCTTCTTACTATAAGAGTTAGTGCTACTTGCACAGAATATCACGCATGCCATTCTGTTAATAAGCTTTCATAGTAATAATTCGTATATAAAGCCTTTTTTGGTTAAAAAATGTGCGGTGAGGCGCTTTTCTCTTATCAATTGGGTTAATTTTTGCTTTGTTTTCACATAAAATTGATTAGAGTAGAAATTATTAACCGTTTATGTGGTAACATAAATTGATCTTTTTGATACGTGTCTCAAGTAAACAGTGTCCAAAGAATAAAACTACCTACAAAAGGGAAAACACACATTATGCGTAAAACTCAGCTAAGCTGTGCAATCGTTGCTGCGTTGGCATCGACAACCATCGCCGCACAAGAGTCTAAAGCACCAGCCCAATTAGAAACCATCGAAGTAACCGCAACTAAGCGCGCAGAGTCGATTCAAGACGTACCTGTTTCCGTTACGGCGTTAAATGGCAAAGCATTAGAAAACTTGGGAATTGATAATTTCCAAGATTATGTCGAGTTCCTCCCTAATGTTGTTTTCCAAGGCACTGGCCCAGGGCAAAACGAGATTTATATTCGAGGCGCTGCCACAACACAATCTAATATCATGTTGTCGTCTGTACAGGCGCTTCAGCCTTCAGTTGCGTTTTATGTTGATGAAATGCCAGTTTCAATGGCTGGCCGTAATCTTGATGTTTACGCTACAGACGTACAGCGTGTTGAGGTACTTCCAGGGCCTCAAGGCACGCTTTTTGGTGCAAGCTCGCAGGCGGGTACTATTCGTTTGATAACGAACAAACCTGATTTGACTAGCTTTAGTGCAGGTTTCGATACAAATATCGGTTTCACCAAAGGCGGTGAAATGAGTAACTCGGTAACGGCGTATTTTAATTTACCACTTACCGACAAGTTAGGTTTCCGTGTTGCAGCTTACAATGATAAGCAAGGCGGCTGGATTGATAACGTTATGAACGTTCCAGGCGAGGGTGGTTACATTGGAAGTGCGGTAGTTATCGACCGTATTTCTGGCGGTCCTCTTGCTGATCCAGTTGCAATGGATGCCAATCGCGTAACGAGCCCTGGTTTTGGCTCGAATGGAGAAGCTTCTGTTGTATCGCCACAAAACGATGCATTAGTTGAAGATGATTTCAATGACGCGACCTACACAGGCGCGCGCTTCGGTCTGTTGTATGAATTTAATACTGACTGGGATTTATTAGTTCAGCACACTCAGCAGACACTAGATACTGAAGGTGTATTTGCCTACGATCCTACGCTTGAAGGCGAAAGTTCCGCAATACGTTTTCAACAAGAAGAAAACAAAGATGAGTTTGGTTTAACAACGTGGACACTAGAAGGGCGTTTAGACAAGCTCGACCTGGTGTACACAGGTGGTTATTTAGACCGCGAAATCGATACGTTAGCCGATTACACGGGTTATACCAATGGCGGTGCCTTCGCAGCGTACTATGTGTGTAACCACTACGAAGCAGGTGTGGAAGCGGAAGATCAGCGTTGTCTCGATCCTACCAAGTACTTCAAGGAAGACACCACAACCACGCGTAATACCCATGAGTTACGTTTTACAACAACCATGGATACGCCTTGGCGTGTAACTGCTGGGTTGTTCTACGACGAGCAAGAAATAGCAACAGTAGGACAATTTAAAATTGCTAATACTGATGGCGAACTCACGCGCTTCGGCTTCGACAACCTACAAAGAAACTTAGTAGGTACTGAAGGCATTAACAGCAACGGTGGCCCGTTCCCATCAGAAATTAGTTTTATTAATGATATCACGCATACTATTGAACAAATCGCCGTATTTGGTCAGTTAGAGTATGACCTTACCGATACACTAACTGCTAGCTTTGGTGCGCGTTGGTATCAAATTGATGATATCTATGTGGGTTCGACATCGACTGTTGACGTTACTCGTCGAATTCGCGCATTTGGAACATTAGACCCTGATGAGCTTGCTGCGGTAAATCTAGACCCAGCTGCTGTAAACGCAGCGATTCAAAGCGGTCAGCTTGAAACCGACCTGCTCGACAGTAACGGTGTATTGACAGTTGACGATACCATCTTCAAATTTTCATTGGATTGGAAAGTAAACGACGATGTTTTATTGTTTGCTAACTATTCAGAAGGGTTCCGTCCGCCAGTTACTAACCGTGTTGGCGGTGGTTTGGCGAAGAACCAGAGTGGCGCGTTTGACGGTTTCCGTATACCTGTTTATTCAACAACTGATACATTAGATAACTATGAGTTGGGTATAAAAGGTGACTTCCTTGACGGTATCTTGCGTGTTAACGCAACAGCGTATTACTCAGAAATTGAAGAGCTACAAACGTCGCGTTTCGACCCAACTAATATCTCGTTCCTTGTATTTACCGATAACGTAGGTGATGCGGAAATTAAGGGTATTGATGCTGACATCACATGGCTTGCCACCGATGACTTAGTTATCAATGCCGCATTTAGTTTGCTTGATACTGAGCTAACACGCATTAACTCAGAACTAGAGGGAATTGCGGCAGGCGTAGGCTCTGAACTACCTTACTCTGCAGGGTTCTCTGGCAACGTGAATGCGCGTTACTTCTTCGAGTTAGAAGGTGATAAACGTGGTTATGTGAACGGCTCGGTTAGCTATACTGGCGACCGTTTTGCTGGCATGATCATGGATGCTTTCGTAATGGAAGATGCAACACAACTTATCTACGGAACAGGGTCTGGTCTTAAGATAGAAGAAGAGGCATCTGTCTACGAAGGCGTAACCTATGCAGATTCAAACGGCGCTACGTTCCGTGGTGGTCGTTACATTCAAGAGTCTTACATGTTAGCTAACTTGGCGGTTGGTGTTACAAACGATGTGTGGAAAGCTGAATTATATATTGATAACGTATTCGACGAGAGTGCAATATTGAACATTGATACTCAGCAGTTTACGCCTAAAGTTGTGACAAATAGACCTCGTACTATTGGTGTTCGCTTCTCTTACGATTATTTTTAATCGAAGCGATGTCACAGCGTCGGTTAAACACTGAGCGCTAAACTAAATATAAAACGGCAAATTCATTGAATTTGCCGTTTTTTCTATTTACAGGCATGCTGTAAGAATGAACAAAGAAGAACAACAAACTTTATCCTCAATTAAACACGCGCTAATGCAATCGCAATACCGCGCGGTTGTTACCCAATGTCAGCAGCTTTTAACATCATCAAGCAACGACAATACCCGTAGAGAAGCGCAGTATTTGCAGGCGGTCGCTTATCGTTTATCCGATGATACCGACAACGCGATTCGGTGTTTATCAACACTTGTCGCTGCGTTTCCAGATTATGGACGGGGTTTTCAAGAGTTAGGCTACTGTTATTCAAAAGTGGGAAACCATAAAGAGGCTGCGAATGCTTTCTTTCAAGCAACCCGTTTTAACCCCGCTTTACTCAGCGCGTGGCAGCAACTAGAAAAAGTGTATGCACGCGATAATCAGCAAAACGCCCTTGTGTTGTGTAAAAGACAAATAATGTTTCTCACCTCGTTACCTAAGCCTATTTTAGGGGCGACGGACCTAATGCATGAAGGGCAGCTGCATAAAGCTGAACAAGTATGTAGACAGTTTTTACAAAGCAATAAGCATCACCCCGAAGCCATGATGCTATTAGCTGAAATTGGGATGCAGTTAAAAGTATACAGCGACGCGGAGTTTCTACTAGAAAGCTGCGTAACGCTTTATCCCGATAATGATAGAGCTGCTGCGTCTTATCAAACCCTGCTTGCAAAGTTGGGTAAATTTCCAGAAGCTGCCGATGTTGCAAGGCGGCGTCTAGAGGCTGCGCCCAACGATTTCACTGTAAAAGTGGGGTTAGCGCACGCGTTAGTTGGTGTTAGTGCACTAGAAGAGGCTATTGCAATCTACCACGAATTGTTAAACGAAAACGCGGATAGGCCTGGACTATGGCTTGCTCTTGGACACGCACTTAAGGCCAAAGGGAATACCACAGAGGCCGTTGAGGCTTATGAAAAGGCTACGCAGTATGCTCCCGATTTTGGCGATGCGTACTGGAGTTTAGCGAATACTAAAACATATCGTTTCAGTGAACAGATGCTTTCCGATATGGTTTCACAAGAGCAGAAAGCTACCACCAAGCTAGAAGACAAAATTCATTTATGTTTTGCATTGGGCAAAGGGTATGAAGATGCGGGCGATGCGAATACGGCTTTTCATTATTACCAGACTGGAAATAGTCTGAAACACCGTACGCTACGCTTTGATATAAGCCGAACAGAAGCCGCGCTTGAAGCGCAAGCCCAGGCTTGCGATACGTCATTGTTCTCTCGCAAGGCAGGCTATGATGCTCCCGATCCTATCTTTATTGTGGGCCTTCCTCGTGCGGGCTCAACGTTACTTGAGCAAATACTAGCGTCACACTCTATGGTAGATGGCACCATGGAGCTTCACAACATACTGGGTATCGCTTCATCTATCAGTAATGAAAAAACGCCATACCCATTTAACCTAAGTGAATTAAGCGACGAAACGTGCACCGCATTAGGTAAGCAGTACATCGACCAAACCCGAGCATACCGTGCTAACGCGCCTTTCTTTATTGATAAAATGCCAAATAATTTTATTCATATTGGTTTAATTAAACGCATTTTACCCAACGCTAAAATTATTGATGCGCGTCGCAATCCTATGGACTGTTGTTTCAGTGGTTTCAAACAGCTGTTTGGTGAGGGACAAGAGTTTAGTTATGGCCTTGAAGATATTGGTCGCTATTATAAGGCGTATGAAACGTTAATGTCGCACTGGCATAAGGTGTTACCAGGTGACGTGCTAACGGTGCAGCATGAAGACGTACTAGATGACCTAGAAGGTCAGGTAAGACGCTTGCTTGATTTCTGTGGCTTGCCGTTTGAAGAAAACTGCCTATCGTTCCACAAAACTAAGCGGGTTATAAAAACGCCAAGTTCTGAACAAGTGCGCCAACCCATTTATAAAACGGGAATGGGGCAATGGAGACCATTTGAGCAGCACCTAGATGACCTGAAGCATGCGCTGGGGTCTAATGGTTAAAGCAGGCAGAAGATAAGCTTTTGTCGCGATGAAGTATTACTTCCTGTTACATGTAAGCTACACGGGGTAGTGAGCAACGCTCACTACTCAAGATTATCCGAATTGGTAACCTACAAATGCGATGTAAAAAAATAGCGCCATGTTGGATTGGGTTTACATGGATGGTTATGCTGCCAATGGCTGATGCGTCTCAGACGTTTTCTGTATGCCACCAAGACCCCGTGTCTTGCTTGTCTGTTGCCGAACGTCAACAAGACGGGTTATCTAACACCTCGCTGTTGTGGTGGAAACTTCAAGAACAGCGCTTTGATGCGCTGTTCAATCTTCAGCGCATTGATGAATTGTACGTTTTACTTCGTCCTTGGGCAGACAACCCCTCTGTGCCGGTGCAATACAAACCTGTCGTATCGTTATATTTAGGCAAGTGGCTAAATGCTAATGAAAGAAAGGCTGAAGCACTTACCGAGTTCAATAAATCTCTAGCGGGTTTTCAAGCGCAATACACCGCAACGCCTTCACCACAACTGGGTATTCGAATACTTAATCTATTAGTGTATGTCGAAAGATTTGAAGACGCTGAATTGTTTTCTACATCGCTTGAACGTGCTAACTACGATACCCCTTTACTGTATCGAGAAATTTTTGCAGAGCTTGGTCACGTTGCTTACAAACAAAAAGATCATGAAAAGCATATTAAATACAGACTTAAGTCGCTTAAGTGGGCTAAAAAAGTGCCTGATGTACAGCAGCAAGCGATTGCATTTAACAATTATGCGGTTTCCCTTCGGGAAAACAAAAACTTTGCGATGGCCGAACAGGCGTTTATTGATGGGTTACGATGTGCTGAACAAGCCAACGATACAGCACAAGAAAATAAAATGCGCCTTAGGCTTGCAGAGGTGGCCTTGCTTCAAGGTAACGTGCAAATAGCACGCGAAAGGTTAAAGCATATATCGTTAAATGAACTGCCGGTGCTGCAGATACCTTACTTTCGCAAGGTATCAGACGAAATATATCGTCGAGAGTAAATGAAATGAGATACAACCTGGTGACTACCTATGCGTAGCCACCACGGTATGAACAACACTGATTCACTAGGAGCGTGCTGTTAGCTATGGTCACAGACTAATATTTACGGCGCTTCAACCCTGTCTCGGCAAGAATTTTGGCAGAAATCTCTTCAATAGAGTATTTAGTACTATTTAAAAACGAGATCTTCTCTTTACGGTACAAGTTTTCCACCTCGCGTAATTCCATTCTGCACTGCTGGATAGAAGCATATTTACTGTTTGCACGTCGTTCAGAGCGAATTTGATGCAGCCGTTCTGGATGAATCGTTAAGCCGAATAGCTTGTGCTTATGGCGACGAAGCGCAGCAGGCAGTTTTAGCATGTCTCCCATGTCTTCCTCGGTGAACGGGTAGTTTGCGGCCTTAATGCCGTATTGCAACGCAAGATATAAGCTGGTTGGTGTTTTCCCCGAGCGTGATACACCGGTTAAAATGATGTCAGCTTCGTCGTAATCTTTAAGGTTAGAACCATCGTCATTTGCCAATGCATAGTTTACCGCTTCAATTCTTATGTCATAGGTGGTTTCATGGATACTGTGCGTGCGGTGTTTTTCTGGTTTAGACGGCACGCCTAATACTTTTTCAAGCGGAGCAACAAATTGATCTAGAAAATTATAATTAATGCCTACTGATTTTGAGATTATCTTGCGAATATCTACATTCACAATTGTATAAAAAACGAGCGGCCTTTCTCCGGTGTCTTGAAAACTTTCAGAAATTTGCTCCAAAACTTTATGTGCTTGTTCTTCAGTTTCAACGAAAGGAATGGTGTTGTGATTGAACTGAACAGGGAAGAGGGAAAGCAGGGCGTGGCCAAACACCTCTGAAGTGATGGCTGTACCATCTGAAATATAGAACGCTGTACGCACAACATATCCTTAACATTGTTGTAATTTAATTACAAAAGTAATTAAGAGTTTACTTTCTGAATTCGTCCATTCTAAGATGATTTTGTCGAAAAGCTACCTAGTTCGCACAAAACACCGCGTTTTATATAACAACGCTGTCAAATGTGATGAACAGTGAGTCTGCGAAAAAACGCATCGACAAAGAATTTGTTTCATTCAGGCCATACTAATTATAACGCCTGGGTGTAACCTCATACCCTACACAAGAAAAAGCTGGAGGCTTGGGCTGTGCAAGAATACGTATTGTGGTATCAAGAACTGGGCATGCATGATGTTAATCGCGTAGGCGGTAAAAATGCATCATTAGGCGAGATGATTTCAAATCTAGCGAATGCGGGCGTGCAGGTACCGGGAGGTTTTGCCACGACTGCTGAAGCATTCAACGAATTTTTAGACCAAAGCGGTTTAGAAGCAAAAATTCATGACGTGTTAGACGCACTAGACGTAGACGATGTGAATGCACTGGCCGAGGCGGGTAAAGATATCCGTCAGTGGATCATCGACACACCCTTTCAGCCAGCTCTTGAAGAAGCGATTAGAACCGCTTTTGTTACGTTGCAAGGTGATGCGGGCGAAGAAGCGTCTTTCGCGGTTCGTTCATCTGCAACGGCTGAAGATATGCCAGATGCATCATTTGCCGGTCAGCAAGAAACGTTTCTTAACGTAAAAGGCTACGATTCGGTAATGGTAGCGATTAAGCACGTATTTGCGTCATTGTTTAATGACCGCGCTATCTCTTATCGTGTTCACCAAGGTTACGACCACAAAGGTGTGGCGTTATCTGCGGGTATTCAGCGCATGGTGCGCAGTGACATCGCCTCTTCTGGCGTTATGTTTACCATTGATACCGAATCTGGTTTTGAAGACGTTGTCTTCATCACAAGCTCTTACGGGCTTGGTGAGATGGTCGTACAGGGCGCGGTTAACCCCGACGAGTTCTATGTGCATAAACCAACGCTCGACAAAGGGTTACCTGCAATTGTTCGCCGCAACCTTGGCAGCAAGATGACCAAAATGATCTACTCAGACGATGAGGCGCACGGTAAGCAAGTATCAATTGTAGATATTGATAATGCAGACAGTAAGACATTCTCACTGAATGACGACGAAGTCATGGAGCTTGCTAAACAAGCCCAAATTATTGAAAAACACTACCAGCGAGCCATGGACATTGAATGGGCGAAAGACGGTGTCGATGGAAAACTCTACATTGTTCAAGCACGTCCCGAAACAGTAAGAAGTCGTGAAGACTCACAAAGCATCGAGCGTTTCCAACTGAAAGGTCAAAGCAACGTAGTGTGCGAAGGTCGAGCGATTGGCCACAAAATTGGTGCTGGGGTAGCGAAAGTACTCGGCTCAATTGAAGAGATGGATAAGATTCAAGCGGGCGACGTTCTTGTTACTGACATGACTGACCCCGACTGGGAGCCTATCATGAAGAAGGCTTCTGCAATTGTCACCAATCGTGGTGGAAGAACATGTCACGCCGCTATTATTGCCCGTGAGCTAGGTATTCCAGCGGTGGTTGGTTGTGGTAACGCCACTGATAGTATCGCGACGGGAGATAAGATTACAGTGTCTTGTGCCGAAGGTGATACAGGCTTCATTTACGGTGCAGAACTTGAATTTGACGTGGTAACCTCTCGCATTGACTCAATGCCAGATATGCCGCTTAAAGTAATGATGAATGTGGGTAACCCAGACCGCGCGTTTGACTTTGCAAGGCTTCCAAACGCCGGTGTTGGTCTAGCGCGTTTAGAATTCATTATTAACCGTATGATTGGTGTTCACCCTAAAGCGTTGCTTAACTTCGATAGTCAGCCAGAAGAGTTGAAAGAAGAAATTGGCGATATGATGGCGGGGTACGAATCACCGACTGAATATTACATTGAGAAACTGGTTGAAGGTATCTCTACTATTGGTGCTGCGTTCTCTCCAGAGAAAGTTATTGTTCGTATGTCTGACTTTAAGTCGAACGAATATTATAACTTGGTAGGTGGCTATCAATACGAGCCTGATGAAGAGAACCCAATGCTTGGCTTCCGCGGTGCTAGCCGCTACATATCAGAAGACTTCCGTGACTGTTTCGCTCTAGAGTGTGAAGCAATTAAACGTGTTCGTAACAAGATGGGATTAACCAACGTCGAGATTATGATTCCGTTTGTTCGCACGGTTGAAGAAGGTAAAAAGGTCATTGAACTGCTAGAAGAGCAGGGGCTTAAGAAAGGTGAAGATGGTCTGCGCGTTATTATGATGTGCGAGTTACCATCAAATGCGCTTTTAGCCGATAAATTCTTAGACATCTTTGATGGCTTCTCGATTGGCTCTAATGATTTAACGCAGCTTACGCTAGGTTTAGATCGTGATAGCGGACTGATTGCCCACTTGTTTGACGAGCGTGACGAAGCGGTTAAAGCATTACTTTCTATGGCTATTCGCGCAGCCAAAGCACGTGGCAAATATGTTGGAATTTGCGGTCAAGGCCCATCAGACCATGAAGATTTTGCAGCATGGTTATTGGAAGAAGGTATCGACTCGGTATCGCTTAACCCGGATACCGTTGTTGAAACATGGTTATATTTGGCTGAAAAGCACGGTTAACGATTAACGTGATGCTTATTGGCAAATAGAAAAGAGACCTTAGGGTCTCTTTTTTGTTTGTGATATTGGCTTGCTGATGAAGAGAAAAACCAGTGGCAATAAATGCATACAGTATTCGTTAAATAAACGATGAGTATTTATTTAAAGTATGAAATTTAACCGCGAGTTACATGACTTTTTGTAATAAAAACTGTAATATTACAAAGTGACTTACAGTTTGTTTTAACAGTTTTTAATTAACGTGGTTGAGTTCCTATGACACATAATAATAGCAATGTTTCAGTAAATAACGCTCAAGATAAAACGCAGCAATCTCTTTCTATAAAAGAGCTTCTGGCCGAAGCGCAAAAAGAAATTAACGATTTGAAAATGAAGATTATGTGGATGGAACGTAACTACGAATAGTCGTTTTCGGTTTCTAAGGCGTTTGGTGTTGACCGTAAAATAGGTAATTTCTTACCAAAAAAATGTAATTCGTCAATACGGGTTACATTTTTTTTGTGATTACTGCTGACACTATTAACGACGTTAGCGTTCATCGTAACGGTGATAAACGCCTTTATTCCTAAAAGTGAGCTAGGCCTCTAGCGGTATTTTCTTGCCAGAAAAAATTTGTCAATTTTTCTCGCGCTGATGCGCATTTTGTTTTGCGTGAAGGTAAGTAACGTTCGTGCACGGGGCCAGTCATAACTGAGCAATACCAAACCACCCAAAACCAGCAGTATCGAGCCAGGTATTAGTGTAAATACAACACCGCTTACAAACAATATACCGCCTAACGTAAGTCTTAACGCTTTCATATGTGATTGCTGCTCTTATTTGAAAGAAAATATAACGTACTACCGAGTAATACAAACACAGTGTAGACGTTTTGCGGCTAATACATAAACAATGAAAATGTAAAAAGATGTAACCCCGTGATGAAAACCTCGTGAAATACCTGTGTATTAACAGGCTCTATTGCACATAAACAATAAGTATTAAAAGCATGTGAAAAAGCCTTATTGGTGTAGAGAGTCACGCTGGGTGTAGGTATACTTACTGGTAATACTGAATTCGAAGGTTGTATTGCATTGAGTCTTCCACGCGTCGCGCCCCAACAGAGTCTTTCTGAACATTATCAACAGTATCTAGACCAACTTGCTGAGTCTGGCTTTTCAGGTGATATTGAATATAGCTATGCCAGTCGATTGGCTGTTGCTACCGACAACTCGGTCTATCAAAAACTTCCACAAGCCGTACTGTTTCCTAGAAACGTGAGAGACCTTGCCACTATTGGTGAGCTCGTCAATAGGCATCCCCTTGTTAAGTTTTCAGCGCGAGGTGGTGGTACCGGTACTAATGGTCAAAGTTTAACCGACGGTATTGTAGTAGACCTGTCGCGCCATATGAACCAAGTACTCGAAATTAATGTCGAAGAACAGTGGGTTCGTGTTCAAGCCGGTGTGGTGAAAGATGCGCTTAATGATGCGTTGCGTCCTCACGGGTATTTCTTTTCTCCCGACCTTTCAACAAGTAACCGTGCAACGGTTGGTGGCATGATAAATACCGATGCATCGGGGCAGGGATCGCTAGTATATGGTAAAACGAGTGACCACGTTTTAGGGTTAACGTCGGTATTGGCGAATGGCGAAGTGATTAATACGACGCCGTTAAGCCTAGAAGAGGCACAGCAACAATCGCGTGGAAGTGATACCTATTCTCGAATTTTGCGTCAGGTTATTGCGACCTGCGTTGAAAAACGAAATGATATTATCGAAAAGTTCCCGCGCCTTAATCGTTTTCTAACTGGCTATGACCTAGAGCACGCTTACAACGCTGATGAGAAGAAAATAGACGTTAGCAGGTTGATTACGGGCTCTGAGGGGTCGTTAGCGATGGTTGCGGAAGCCACATTATCGCTTACCCCCATTGCTACGCACAAAGCATTAGTGAATATTAAGTATGATTCTTTCGAATCAGCCTTAAGGCATGCGCCAGCGATGGTGGCGGCAAGTGCAACGTCGGTCGAAACGGTAGACTCGACCGTACTGAATTTGGCGAAAACAGATATTATTTGGCATTCCATTTCTGAGCTCATTACCGACATTCCCCATAAAGAGATGCTTGGGCTGAATATGGTGGAGTACAACAGTAATGACGAACAGAGCATAAAAGAAAGGATTGCTCGTCTCGAAGAAGAGTTGACACAAGATGCAAAAAACGGAACCAACGGTGTAATTGGTTACCAGGTTACGTTCAGCAAAGCGGATATCGGTAAAATATACGCAATGCGTAAAAAGGCGGTGGGTTTATTAGGGAAAACCGAAGGCGCACAGAAGCCAATTGCATTTGCAGAAGACACTGCCGTTCCCCCTGAAAACCTAGCGGATTTTATTCTGGAGTTTAGAGCATTGCTCGACACTCACGGATTGCACTATGGCATGTTTGGGCATGTAGATGCAGGCGTATTACATGTTAGGCCAGCTCTTGACTTGTGTGATCCGGAGCAAGAAAAACTCATGCATCAGATTTCCGATGAAGTGGTAGCGCTGGTGGCTAAATATGGCGGGCTAATGTGGGGCGAGCACGGCAAAGGGTACAGAAGTGAATATGGCCCAGCGTTTTTTGGCGACATGTTATTTAAAGAATTACGTAAAATAAAAAGTGCGTTCGACCCTCATAATAAGATGAATCCAGGGAAGATATGTACACCGCTTGACTCTTCAGACACCTTAGTGAAAGTGAGCGATACCAAACGGGCAACGTATGACCGTACGATCCCTGTGGCGTTCAAAGACGCATTTGCGCCTGCGATGTCGTGCAATGGCAATGGATTGTGTTTTAACTATGAAACGACATCACCAATGTGCCCTTCGAGCAAAGTTACGCGCGATAGGCGACACAGCCCCAAAGGTCGCGCCGGGCTAATACGAGAATGGATTAGGCTATTAGCAAAAGAGGGCGTTGACAGCACGTCGCTGCGTGCTGAGCAATTTAAAACCTCGCTTTGGCAACGGTTTAAGAACTCTCGTAGTAGCGAAGAAGATTTTTCTCACGAGGTGCTTGAGGCCATGAACGGTTGCTTGGCTTGTAAGTCATGTTCAAGCCAATGCCCTGTGAAGGTAGACGTACCCGAGTTTAGATCTACGTTTTTATCAATTTATTACCAGCGCTATATGCGCCCCATGAAAGACCATTTGGTTGCTAATATCGAGCGTATGGCGCCCTTAATGGCTTCTGTGCCTACGTTCGTTAACATGTTTTTACATCGCCGCTGGATGCAAAGCGCGATAGAAAAAACGGTAGGGTACGTTGATACACCGTTATTGTCGTCGCCATCACTTAAAAAGCGTTTGGACAAAAACGTCACGCACTACGACTATGATGCATTGGCATCGTTGAATGATACTGAACGTTCTAAAACAGTACTTATTGTTCAAGACCCGTTCACCAGTTTCTATGATGCTTCGGTGGTAGAAGATTTCGTTTCGTTGTGTACACAGCTTGGCTATAACCCAATACTGCTGCCCTTTAAGCCAAATGGTAAACCTGAACACGTTAAAGGGTTTTTAGCACGTTTTGCTAAAACGGCTACCGACACGGCTGCATTTTTGAATGAAGTTGCCTCTTTATCAATTCCGATGGTGGGTGTAGATGCGTCGCTAGTACTTTGTTACCGCGATGAATATACTAAAACCCTAGGTTCTCAGCGTGGTGACTTTTTTGTCAACACAGTACACGAATGGCTACTTGGCGTACCCGATACCACATGGGAGCAGGCAGCAACAACACCGTCTACCAAAGCGCTCGCGTTACTAAGTCACTGTTCAGAGAAAACGGCATTACCAGCCTCTGAAAAGCAATGGCAGACGATATTTAGTAAAGTAGGGCAGCCTGTAGATCTGGTTGCCGTTGGTTGTTGCGGTATGGCTGGAACGTACGGACATGAAGCAGATCAAAAAGAAAAGTCTTTGGCTATTTATGGCCTAAGTTGGGAAGCCGCTGTAAAAGCGTACCCACAAGACGCTATTATGGCAACGGGCTACTCTTGTAGAAGTCAGGTAGCTAGAATCGAGAAGTTTAAACCTCGTCATCCACTGCAGTTACTTTTAGCTGCAGTGGACAATAATTAGAGAAAAATCAAAATGACAGAACAAGCACAGCAACCACAACTCACACAAGCTCAACAAGCAGAGTGGGCGCGTATACAATTTCAAAAAGCAAATAAGCATTTAGCTGAAAACGGTGTGTTATTTGAATCAGTAGTGACTGATGAAAGCCGTTACCTTGCGCCATACTTGGCCGTATGGAAAATTAAAGCCATAGATGGTGCGTTCTACTGGGCTATCAGTGGTGATTTGCCGAGTGACTATACTGCGCTTGAAAATGCAGCGAATGTGAAAGAAGTACTTCGTCATTTCGGTATGACATGGCAGTTAAAAGCAGAGAATCTTCTTCAGGCAGCAGGGGATGATGCAACACAAAAAGAATATGCCGAGTTATTACAAAACCGCGCAGAGAGCTTGTTTGCTATGCAAAATGCACAACAGCTTTGGGGCTAAGAACGGTAATTATTGTTTGTAGCGAGGAGAGCGTAATTACTCAATGAATCTGAGTGACATCGGGTAGAGGAAAGCGTTCTGCACCACACTGCATTTGCTGTCGCGGTACGCCAGCATCCATAAACACCTGACCTGCGGGACGAAACCCAAGGCTTTGATGATAGGGTACGCTGTCTAAATTACATGCTACCTTTACAACCGGGACTGCTTCTCGCTTCGCTGTTTCAAGCAGTGTTGAAAAAATAGTGCGATAGATTGCAAGGCATCGATACCCTTGCTTTACTGCTATTCTTCCTAGTATGCCACAGCGTGTCAATCTTGCTGTGGCAATAGGGCTGTTGTTATCATCTACTATTAGAACGTGAAATGCATCAAGGTCGGCTTCGTCGAATTCTTTATGTTCTGGTACGCGCCATTCTAAAACAAAAACGCGCTTTCTTAATGCCATAAGCGTATTACTGTCGTCGCTCCAATCTGCACTACGTACCGTAAATGACATAATAAGTTTTATTCCTCGACCCACTCCCAATAACCATTATTAATAAGTGTAGTTAACGTTTCATAAAAGGCAAATGATGGAGAATCGGGAAGCGAGACAGCGTTTAGCAGGGTTCCCTCGCCAAGCGCTAGATAGCTAGGCTTATCTTCATCATTAAATAAAAACTGTTCTCCATTCACGTAAAGTGCATTGACTTGGCTTTCCTCACCTTGCAATAAAATCAGAGGCTTAATTCCAGGGGCTGGGCGAGTGCTCGCACCGGCTGCAATCTCATTTGCGACCTCTTCAACACTGAAAGGAGGCTCTATGGGAAATTCAGGAATACCTTGCTCGCTGACTGATGCCATTAAGGCTTGCGTAAACTCTTGGCTTTCAATAGTGTGAATAAGCTGTTTTTTAAGTGCTTTAATATCATCTACTGTGACATTGGCGGGTGTATCACAAGCAGGGCGTTTAGGGTCAGAAAAGCGAGTGTTTTTCACAGAACACTCAAGCATCATGGCAAGGCTCTCTGCAAGCTGCAAGGCCTCTGGCGCACGGAATCCGACACTATACGTCATGCAATCTTCTAGTGCTTTCCCGTCGTGCGGCCAACCCGGAGGGATATATAACACATCACCGGGTAATAACACTTCATCAATAATCGGAACGAAGGCTTCTATCTGACGAAGAGATGGGTGAGGAAAAACCTCGTTATAATTTCCTGGGTTTCCCACTTGCCACCTGCGCTTGCCTTTTCCTTGCACAAGGAAAACATCGTATTGATCAATATGGGCGCCAACCCCCGCACCTTTATTAGCAAAACTCACCATGAGGTCGTCAAGTCGCCAGTTTGGAATAAACGAAAACGGTGCAATTAAAGCCGTCACGTCTTGAATATACCTGTCGACGCCTTGAACCAATAATGTCCATTTGCCTTTGCATGCGTCTTCAAAATTCGTAATAGGGCCCTGTGTGACGTTCCAGTTACCGCTGTTGTTGCTTATAATTCTGCTATCAATATCTTCTTCTTGCGCCAAGCCTGCTAAATCATGCTCATCGATAGGGTCGTTGAATTGAGAAAAAAAGCCCCGAAGTATTACTGGCTTCTGTTGCCAGTAATGTTGTAAAAAGTCGTTGATATCGAATGTTTGCATATGCCCTCCAGTATAGTGCGCGCATTATCTTTCATCACGCCCATTGATACTAGTCGCAATTACGATGTTATGCCGCTCAGCGTTGACTCGCTTAACGTGAATGCGGCAATGCTACCAACTTTTGTCGCACAGCATGTTGATGAAAAGTAGTGTTGGAATGATGGTGGTAAATGCTCATGTGTATCTGTGCATATCGTCAGGCAATTTTTATTACTGTACTGTTCAAGCATTGCTGCTTTATTAACGGTGTCGCCCCAAATATCAAAGGTACCATGGCGTCGCTCGGGCATACCAGCGGTAACGGTGCCAGTAGCGATACCAATACGAATGCCGCAAGTAAAACTTGGATTGTCTTTCTTGTATTCAGATATGCCGTTCAGCAATCTTATGGCATAAACCACACTTTTTGACGCTATTTTTAACGTTGTCGCTCTCTCGTCCTTTTCATCAACCTCAGCGACCGCCAGTGCAATGTATTGGTCACCATTAGTCTTCAGCGGCCACACGTTAAGCTCATGTGCGAGGTCATCCATAATACGGTAGTAGCTATCTATGGCTTTAAAGGCGTCGTGTGCTTCGCTGTCTTTCGTGAAAGACTGGTATCCGCAAAGGTCAGTAAAAATAACGCTCGCATTGTTAATATCTTTGCGCGTCGAGAAGTCATATGAAAAGGTTGCAGCACAAGCGGGAATGACATTATGTAACGCGCGTTTTACGTCTTCATACTGCGTTTTAAATAAGACCGAGCGCGCGTAAAAATGCCTTTGTATTACCGCCCCAATACAAATGACTGCCACCGATAATGTAATACAATTTGCTTGGCGTATAGTTTGCTCTGCAGGAGGCAATGAAAAGCTTAGCGTTAAGTCGATAAGACAGAACATAAAAGTAAACGTACTAAGCCAAGCCGCCCGTTGCTTTTTTTCGTCATGCTTGAATAAAAATGCACAACCTACTGCACCGACTAAGAGAAAATGTTGGATGTAAGTATCAGTAGGCCACGCAATCGCGGCGAGGGTTAGGTATGACAAACAACTCAACAATAATAGGGCTCTTGCACGCTCGACATGCTTTGTGACGGCTAAGTAATAGGTAATTGCTGCGAATAGAATATGCGTGAGAAGCGTTAATTGGATAGTGGTAGGTGTGGGGTGATAAACAGACAAAGGTAATTGCAACACTAAGCAGATAAGAAAAGTGAGGCTTAGTTTTTTGAGTAATGTTGTACTGGTGTATTGGCTTGAAATCATTTTCACCCTTCCATAAAAAAGCGCGGTTATACCGCGCTTTTATAATAGAAAGGTTCGTCGCCGGTTATAACTGATCGACTAGCCTGATTGCATCACCAATATAGTTAGCTGGTGTTAATGCCTTCATTTCTGTTTTGGCAGCGTCAGGTAATTCAAGATTATCGATGAATTCTGCGATAATCTCTGCATTAACCTTTTTACCGCGGGTTAGCTCTTTAAGCTTCTCATACGGTTTTTCGATGCCATAACGACGCATCACTGTCTGAATAGGTTCTGCCAGCAGCTCCCAATTATTGTTCAACTCATCGAGTAAGCTTTGTTCATTCACTTCTAGTTTGCTGATGCCTTTCAGTGTTGCTTGATATGCAATCACTGAGTAGCCCACGCCAACACCTAGGTTTCTTAGTACCGTAGAGTCAGTGAGATCACGTTGCCAACGAGACACAGGCAGCTTAGTAGACAAGTGGTTGAACATGGCATTTGCCAGTCCTAAGTTGCCTTCAGAGTTCTCAAAATCAATAGGGTTAACTTTATGAGGCATTGTCGATGAACCAATTTCACCCGCAACGGTTCTTTGCTTGAAATGGCCCAATGCAATGTAGCCCCAGACATCACGATCAAAATCGATAAGAATGGTATTGAACCGAGCAACCGCATCAAAAAGTTCAGCGATATAATCGTGGGGCTCTATTTGCGTGGTGAAAGGATTCCAAGTGAGTCCTAGCGAGCTCACGAATGTTTCTGATACGTCATGCCAATCAACGTCTGGATAAGCAGATAAATGCGCATTGTAGTTACCTACAGCGCCGTTGATTTTACCTAGTATTTCAACAGCGGCAATTTGGCTACGTTGACGTTTTAAACGCATCGCAACGTTTGCCATCTCTTTGCCCATCGTGGTAGGAGACGCAGGCTGACCATGTGTTCTGGCCATCATCGGTATATGTTGATAAGACTTGGCTAACGTAACCAATGCATCGATAAGTTTGTCGCAGTACGGTAACAAAACGGTATCTCGGGCTTCAGTTAACATGAGGCCATGAGATAAGTTATTGATATCTTCCGATGTACACGCAAAATGAATAAACTCATTTACGGCAGACAACTCACTATTGCTTGCAACTTTCTCTTTGAGGAAATACTCAACCGCTTTTACATCGTGATTGGTAGTACGCTCAATTTCTTTAATACGCATTGCATCGTCTAGAGAAAACTCTGAAACGATGTTATTTAACAGCGTATTCGAGGGTTCCGAAAATGCAGGAACTTCTTTAATGTGCGGGTTGCTCGATAGCATTTGCAGCCATCTTACTTCTACAACAACACGGTATTTTAATAAGCCGAATTCACTAAAAATACTACGTAATTCAACGCTCTTCCCAGCATACCGACCATCAACAGGGGAAATTGCAGTTAACTGACTCAGTTCCACCTTAAGCTCCTCAACTAGTTTATCAACCTAAGCGCCTTTACAGCACTATTCAAAATTTGCTTTCGTCTAAATAAAATATTGCGTCGTTTACCACCCATTTGTCGCCACATTACCGCTGAACGAACGCCGGCCAGTAAAAGGGCTCGTACTTTTCGCTGCGTTGCGGGTTGGCTCAAGTAATCAGGATTACCTGCCACTTGAATACGTGGGGCAAGAGGGCTGACAATATCACTGTATATACTTGCGAGCGATGAAACGACCTGTGGGTTTTCAAAATCTACATGCGCGAGCTGTCGCTGCACGTGAGAAATGCGATCGCCCAGTTCATTCATTGCTTTACTTTTTCGGCTTAGCTTTCTTTCTAACCCTAAAATACTTGCTATATAACGAGTGATTTCGGTGTCTTTCGTTGCTTGTTTATCGGAAAGTTGGGCAACCAGCGTAGTATAGCCTAACGACAGGTTACTCAGTTTCCCAAAAACTTGTTGCGGTGTCTCGGGTTCAGTGACCAGAATACTTGATAGGCTGGCCTCGACGTATTCGTCGTTTGCTACGCCCTTACGCGCAATTTGCTGAACCAGAGCAGCGGCCTGCGCAACCCCGGCTAGCGCTAAGTTGTTTTCAATATCTACATCTAGCATTAGCGAATATAACTCTCAATAATACCGCCACCTAAACACACCTCTTCACGATAAAACACGGCAGACTGTCCCGGGGTCACCGCTTTTTGCGGTTCGTCAAAAACAACCTCTATCGTGTCATTGTCAATTGGGGTGATGGTGCACGGTATATCAGACTGACGATAGCGCGTTTTTACAACGGCACGCGTTGTCTCAGTAATTGGGTTGCGGTCTACCCAATGAAGCTGTTTAGCCACTAACCCGTTAGAGTAAAGGCGAGGGTGGTCTGCGCCTTGGCCAACAATTAATACATTGCGCGCCACGTCTTTATCGACCACATACCAAGGGTCGTCACCATAGTCGGCCAACCCACCAATATGTAGGCCTTTACGCTGCCCTAATGTATGGTACATAAGACCTTCATGGGTGCCAATTTCTTCGCCTTCAGCGGTTTCGATAACACCGGGTTGGGCGGGTAAGTAGCGCGCTAAAAAGTCTTTGAACTTTCTTTCACCGATAAAACAAATGCCTGTTGAGTCTTTTTTATCATGGGTGATTAAATCTTGCTCTTCAGCAATTTTACGCACTAGCGGCTTTTCAATATCACCGACGGGAAACAGCGTTTTGGCCACGTGTTCTTCGCCGAGGGTATATAGAAAATAGCTTTGGTCTTTATTACCATCTAGCCCGCGCAGCATTTGCCACTTGCCGTTTTTCTCACGACGACGAACATAATGACCGGTTGCAATATAATCAGCGCCTAAATCTTCTGCTGCAAACTCAAGAAATGCCTTAAATTTGATTTCTTTGTTACACATGATGTCAGGGTTTGGCGTTCTACCGGCTTTGTATTCTTCAAGAAAATACTCGAATACGTTGTCCCAATATTCAGCAGCAAAATTGATGGTGTGTAATTCAATACCTAGCTTGTCAGCGACCGCTTGTGCATCTTTTAAATCTTCTGCTGCCGCACAGTACTCATCGTTATCGTCTTCTTCCCAATTCTTCATGAACAGGCCTTCTACTTGATAGCCTTGTTGAAGCAGTAGGTAAGCAGAGACAGACGAGTCGACACCGCCAGACATTCCGACGATTACTTTTTTGCTAGCGTTTGATTCAATTTCAGTCACGACGTGAATTACACTTTCTGTTGGTTAAAATTAGGCGGCGGATTTTATCAGATAAATGAACGTAATTCACACATTTCAACGCGGACACAGAAATATTGTTTATCAGCTGAAAGCACATAGATTACAAAGGCTTCTTACGTTTCCTCTAGCTTTTACTGTAAGCATTACTTACACGAAAACCTTCTAAGCCATAACAAACTGCGACAATTTCTCGTTATTAAGGCGTTGCGTTTATCAGATGACAACGTATTTACCGTTGTCGATGCCATCTAATGTCCAGTTACCTACGCGATATCGAACTAAACGCAATGTGGGATAACCTACATGTGCCGTCATCCTGCGTACCTGTCGGTTACGTCCTTCGGTTATGGTAATAGACAACCAACTGGTGGGTATAGACTGTCTAAACCGAACCGGAGGATTGCGCTCCCATAGGTCAGGGGCATCCATTCGCGTAACTTTAGCGGGTTTTGTTAGTCCGTCTTTTAACGTTACGCCCTTGCAAAGTTGTTCTATAGAAGCGTTGTCAGGCACGCCCTCAACTTGTACCCAGTAGGTCTTGCTTGTTTTTGCTTTGGGGTGAGCAAGTTTATGCTGCAGCTTACCATCGTCAGTTAACACCAGAAGACCTTCTGAATCTCTGTCTAATCTTCCTGCTGCATAAACATCTGGCACATTAATATAGTCTTTAAGCGTTTCTCTGCCATCAGCGTCGGTGAACTGAGAAAGCACTTGGAAAGGTTTATTAAATAGCACAACACGTGATTTTTTTTGCATAGACAACTTGAACATGATTTGAAAACAACATGGGCGAGTTTATCACAACGATAACTTTACGTCGTTTATTCGCGAATTCCTGTGATCTTATCGGTTAAGACAATGGTATGACTTGTAACTGAACATTTCGACCCTATACTATTGGGCGCTGCAAAAAATTTGCGCGTTGTTTTCTACGCACACTCGTTAAACGGTTGCGCAGTGAATAAAATTATAAATATCTCTGTGCGCACACAGAGTGGGAAAATTCATGTCGTTCCATGCTTTTGGGTTCACCGGTTTTATAGCGTGGGGCGTAGTAACGGACTAAATAAACGGTAAAGCGTTACCGACAACATTGAGGTATATAATGACCAAGTCTAAGATCATCTATACAAAGACTGATGAAGCGCCAATGCTGGCGACATACTCGTTGCTTCCGATAATAGAAAAGTTTGCGGGTGCTGCAGGTATCGAGGTTGAGTTAAGTGACATTTCACTTGCTGCTCGTGTGCTTGCAACGTTCCCGGATTTCTTAACTGAAGAGCAAAAAGTATCAGATGCGTTGGCAGAACTCGGTGCATTAACGCAAGATCCAAACGTTAATATCATTAAGCTTCCGAACATCAGTGCCTCAATTCCCCAGCTTCGCGCGACGATTAAAGAACTTCAAGATAAAGGTTTTAACGTTCCAGCGTTCCCTGATGCGCCATCTACTGACGAAGAGAAAGATATCCGAGAGCGTTACGGAAAAGTATTAGGCAGTGCGGTAAACCCTGTACTGCGCGAAGGTAACTCTGATCGCCGCGCACCGACCGCCGTTAAAAACTACGCACGCAAGCACCCACATTCAATGGGTGAATGGTCTCAAGCATCTCGCTCACACGTAGCGCACATGCGCGGCGGTGACTTCTACTCTGGCGAGAAGTCAGTAACAGTAGAAAAAGACGGTCACGTTAGCATTGAATTTACAGGTAAAGATGGCAGTAAGAAAACGCTGAAGCCTCGTGTAGATTTACTTGCTGGTGAAGTGATCGACGGCATGTTTATGAGTAAAAAGGCGCTTTGCGAGTTCTTCGAGGAGCAAATTGAAGATGCGAAGAACACTGGCGTTCTATTCTCACTACACGTAAAAGCGACCATGATGAAGGTGTCTCACCCCATCGTATTTGGACACTGCGTAAAAGTGTTCTATAAAGAGCTTTTCAATAAATACGGTAAATTGTTCGACGAACTTGGTGTGAACCCTAATAACGGTTTAGGCAGCGTTTATGACAAAATTGCCACGTTACCAGAAAGCCAACGTTCAGAAATTCAAGCTGACATCAACGCGTGCTACGCCAACCGCCCACCGATGGCGATGGTAAACTCAGACAAAGGTATTTCTAACCTTCACGTACCGAGTGACGTCATTGTAGATGCATCTATGCCGGCAATGATCCGTAACTCTGGTCAAATGTGGGGACCAGATGGAAAGGCGCATGACACGAAAGCGGTTATCCCTGAAAGTACTTACGCCACCATTTACCAAGAAGTTATCAACTTCTGTAAGACGCATGGTGCATTCGACCCAACAACAATGGGTACGGTACCTAACGTTGGTCTAATGGCGCAAAAAGCAGAAGAATACGGTTCACACGATAAAACGTTTGAGCTTGAAGCCGATGGTACGGTGCAAATTATCGACCAAGACGGAAACGTGCTTATTGAGCACGAGGTAGAAGAGTGCGATATCTGGCGTATGTGTCAGGTGAAAGATGCACCTATTCAAGACTGGGTTAAGCTTGCCGTTACACGTTCGCGTCAATCTGGTATGCCTGCAGTGTTTTGGTTAGACGATGAGCGTGCGCACGATGCTCAGCTTATTCAAAAAGTAGAGACATACCTAAAAGACCATGACACAGAAGGGTTAGATATTCAGATAATGTCGCCAGTGCGCGCTATCCGATACAGCATGGAACGTGCAATTCGTGGTCTAGACACTATTTCAGTAACTGGTAACGTGCTTCGCGATTACTTAACTGATCTGTTCCCGATATTAGAACTAGGTACCAGTGCAAAAATGCTATCTATCGTTCCACTAATGGCCGGTGGTGGTCTTTATGAAACGGGAGCGGGTGGTTCTGCGCCTAAGCACGTACAACAGTTCGTTGAAGAAGGGCATTTGCGTTGGGATTCATTAGGTGAATTCTTGGCGTTAGCCGTATCGTTAGAAGATGTTGCTATCAAGCATGACAACCCAAAAGCTAAGATTATTGCGACTGCGCTTGATAAAGCAACAGAAGCATTGCTTAACAACGGTAAATCTCCGCTGCGTAAAGCGGGACAATTAGACAACCGAGGCAGTCATGTTCATCTAGCGCTTTATTGGGCAGAAGAAGTGTCTAAGCAAACAGAAGACAAAGCGCTTGCTGAGCAGTTCAAAGCGGTGTACGACACCCTTGTTGCCAATATTGATGCAATTATTGCTGAGATTGACGCTACGCAAAGCCAGCCTCAAGATATTGGTGGTTACTACTACCCAGATGAAGATAAGTTGCGCGCGACGATGGCACCTAGCCAAACGTTAGCATCAATCTTATCTGCATAACGTAAGTCATAACAAAAGCCCGGGCAATGCTCGGGCTTTTTTATGCGTAATGCTCCGTGATATCGGCAAAGCGGATAAATTAAGAAACACAGATAATTACAACATTGTAATGCGAAAAAAATGCACTCGAAATTATGCGATGAAACCATCGCTGGTAATGCGGGATTTTTACAGGTAAGAAAGTTCGGCCAACGTAACGTTGACCAAACCTTTAAAGATTTATTTCTAGCGTTCTGGCTCTTCTTTAAAGCCAATGTTTTCGGCGTGTAGCCCTTTTGGTCCCTGCTGTACCTCGTAAGTTACTTCCTGGCCTGCTTTTAAAGAGCGATACCCTTCCATTTGAATCGTGGAATAATGCGCGAAGATATCTTCTCCGCCTTCCTCTGGAACAATAAATCCAAACCCTTTTGCATTGTTAAACCATTTAACTTTGCCAATCGCCATACTCCGACTTCCTCTTAATCCTTGAACTCACATGTTTATGCCCCCACAATAGATATGAGAGCATCGCGACGTTTTTCTTTATGGATAAAACATCATAATTAAAATGTAGATTTTTTAACCACATTATGTCAAGCGCTAATGAAAATAAATTTTTTATTTAAAGTTTGAAACACATTTGACATTAACACACTATTATTAAGTTATGAGTAAAGACAACGCTATTAGTATTGATAAGGAAAAGCAAAAAGAAGGGCAGCGCCAAAAGCCGCAGCCACCACCTATGTACAAGGTGTTGTTAAACAATGACGATTACACGCCAATGGACTTTGTCATTGAAGTACTTATGAATTTTTTCAATATGGATACCGAAAAAGCCAATCAACTTATGCTAACTGTTCATTACCAAGGTAAAGCGGTATGCGGAATTTTCACCGCAGAGATAGCCGAAACAAAGGTCATGCAAGTTAACCAGTACGCGCGTAAGCATCAGCATCCTTTGATGTGCACGACGGAACAGGCATAAAGTATTTTGTAGAGGGCAAGCGATATGTTAAATAAAGAATTAGAGCAAACGCTGAACAACGCATTTGTATTTGCAAGAGAGCACCGTCATGAATTTATGACAGTAGAGCACCTTTTGTTAGCGTTGCTAGATAACTCTGCTGCCCGTGAGGCATTGAATGCGTGCGGCGCAGATGTTGAGGCGATAAAAAGCGAACTGCTTTCTTTTGTTAAAGACACGACTCCACTTATTTTAGATGAACAACTCAATGAACGTGAGACGCAACCTACATTAGGGTTTCAGCGTGTACTTCAGCGAGCGGTCTTTCATGTGCAATCCTCCGGTAAAGATGAGGTCACTGGCGCGAACGTGCTAGTAGCAATATTTAGTGAGCAAGAATCTCAAGCCGTATTTATTCTCAAAAAAGCAGACGTTACTCGACTGGATGTGGTGAACTTTATAAGCCACGGAGTAAGCAAATCAGAAGACGACGAACCGCTTAATTCAGACTCTGTCGAAGAAGCGGAAGGAGGCGAAGAGGGTGGCTCAGCGTTAAGTAAATATGCCAGTAACCTGAATAGGACTGCCAAAGAGGGCAAGATAGACCCCTTAATCGGTCGTGACGCGGAAGTAGAGCGAACTATACAGATACTATGCCGTCGCCGTAAAAACAACCCTCTGCTTGTTGGAGAGGCCGGTGTGGGCAAAACGGCTATCGCCGAAGGGTTGGCGTATCGTATCGTCAATGATGATGTTCCTGACGTTATTGCCAACAGCACGGTGTACTCCCTCGATTTGGGTGGATTACTGGCTGGCACTAAATACCGAGGTGATTTCGAGAAACGTCTTAAAGCGATACTAAAAGAGCTGGGCAAAGACGAAGATGCTATTTTGTTTATCGACGAAATCCATACGATTATCGGTGCAGGCGCTGCATCAGGTGGCGTGATGGACGCTTCCAACTTACTCAAGCCAAAGCTATCAAGCGGAGAGCTGCGTTGCATAGGGTCTACCACGTATCAAGAATACCAAGGTATTTTTGAGAAGGACCGTGCACTTGCTCGTCGTTTCCAAAAAATTGATGTTACCGAACCTAGTGTAAGCGACACCACGAAAATTCTATTGGGCTTAAAAAGCCGCTATGAAGATCATCACAATGTGCGGTTTACGCAAAAAGCCATTCAGGCCGCGGCTGAACTTTCTGCGAAGTATATCAATGAGCGGTATCTTCCAGACAAAGCCATAGACGTGATGGATGAAGCAGGGGCTAGCCAGCGTCTTCTTCCGCAATCAAAGCGTAAGAAAACAATTAACGTCGGTGATATCGAACAAATTATTTCTAAAATGGCGCGTATTCCAGAGAAGTCTGTGTCTGCGTCTGACAAAGAAGTTCTTAAAAACCTAGACAGAAACCTTAAGATGGTAGTGTTCGGTCAGGACAAAGCGATTGAAACGCTTAACGACGCCATTATGCTATCGCGCTCTGGATTAGGCCAAGAAGAAAAACCCATTGGTAACTTCTTGTTTGCAGGTCCAACGGGTGTGGGTAAAACCGAAGTCACTCAGCAACTCGCAAAAATCATGGGCGTTGAGTTAGTACGTTTCGATATGTCAGAGTACATGGAGCGTCACGCGGTGAGCCGTTTAATCGGTGCTCCTCCAGGTTATGTGGGCTTTGATCAAGGTGGTTTGTTAACCGACGCTGTTATTAAAAACCCATACTCTGTCGTGTTACTCGATGAAATAGAAAAAGCGCACAGCGATATCTATAACATCTTGCTACAAGTTATGGACCACGGCACGTTAACAGACAACAATGGTCGTAAAGTAGATTTTAGAAATGTAGTGTTAGTTATGACTACTAACGCAGGTGTACAAGAAACCGTGCGTAAATCTATTGGGTTTAAACAACAAGATCACAGTTTCGATGCACTCAGTGAAATTAATAAGATATTCACGCCTGAGTTTAGAAACCGATTAGATGGCATCATTTGGTTCAATCATTTAGACGAAGAGATTATCTTACAGGTAGTCGATAAGTTTATTATTGAATTACAAGCGCAACTCGATGCTAAAAGCGTATCGCTTGAGGTTACCCCTGAGGCCAGAGCTTATCTTGCTGAGAAAGGGTACGACAAGGCGATGGGAGCGCGTCCAATGTCTCGCTTGATAAAAGAAGAAGTGAAGAAAGAATTGGCGAATGAACTCTTGTTTGGCGAGTTAACAAAAGGCGGCTCGGTGAAAGTTGAGCTTGGCGACAATAAACTGGCCTTTACGGTAAAAGGGATGGATGCCGTTAAAGAAGAAGCCTAGTTAACGAAAAGTGGGCCTTGTTCTTGTAACAAGGCCGCTGCGTTTCACCATTAAAAAAGCCCGATTAATAATCGGGCTTTTTAGTTGTTGCGTGACCGCTCAATGGCTCATTATCTGGCGCGATAAATGATACGACCTTTTGTTAAGTCGTAAGGAGTCATCTCAACAGTGACCTTATCGCCAGTAAGAATTCGGATGTAGTTCTTGCGCATCTTGCCAGAAATATGGGCTGTCACAACGTGACCGTTTTCAAGTTCTACGCGGAACATAGTGTTAGGCAGGGTATCTAGTACCGTACCTTCCATTTCAATACAATCTTCTTTTGCCATGTAAAGCAGTTACCTCAGTAATTCAAAAATTTTGCCGCGCAGACCTTAACTAATCTTGCCTATAGTGTAAAGCAATTAAGTAGGTTTTTTATCAAAACGTACCCATTGATCGCCAATAAACTGCTCAAATGGACAAAATTGCTGCTTATAAGACATTTTTTGACAGCCATCAACAAAATACCCTAAGTACACAAATGGCTTCCCTAACGCTTCCGCCTTAGCGATTTGCATTAGAATCATCCACGTTCCTAACGAATGCTGGTGGTACTCTGGATGAAAAAATGTATACAGTGCAGAGAGTGCGCCATGATGAGATTGGTTCTCTATATCATCGGTTACGGCTACTGCGATCAATTTGTCTCCATCATAAGCTTCAATGAAAATAGGGGCTTTCCACTGACATAAAATAAAACTATTAAATTGGTCGCGGCTGGGAGGGTACATACTGCCGTCTTGATGCCTCTCAGTGATATAAGCGTCATACAGCGGATAGTACGTTTCTTTTGGTTGTTGCGATATCTCTGTGGTGAAATGTGCATTGCGCTTAATTATTCGCTTTTGGCTTTTCGTTGGCGTAAAGGTTTTTACTGGTATCCTCACCGATTGACAGGCGTGGCATGACTGACAATGAGGACGATAAATCTGCTCACCGCTACGTCTAAAGCCTACTTGAATAAGCTGGCTGTAATGTATTGCCTGTTGTTCGTCAGACTCAGCATACACTAACAGACGCTCGTCCCTACCGGGTAAGTAGTTACAGTCAAATGACTGAGTGATACCAAACTTCATGGTGTAATCACCTGACGCTCCCATTGCGCGATATAGTCGCTATTAAGCTTGCCCGATTCATCCAACGTTTGGTTGTTTTTTTGTAATGTCGAGACAAACTCGTGTCGTGGAATCGCTTTTGCGCCCATTGTTGCTAAGTGATCAGTCGGCAGTTGGCAGTCGATAAATGCCATATCGTGACGTTTCATATGGTTAACTAACGCAAACATGGCTAGTTTGGAGGTATTGGGCTCGCGATGAAACATAGATTCGCCACAATAAACCTTTCCAATGCCAACACCATAAAGGCCACCCACGAGGTTATCTTCATTCCAAACTTCAACAGAGTGGGCTAATCCTAGATTATGGATATTGATATAAGCCGACATCATATCGTCGGTAATCCATGTGTCAGTGCTAGTATCGGTACCATTTTGCTTGGTTCTTGGAATCGTTGAGCATGCCTCGATTACGTCAGAAAACGCATGGTTTAACGTGACTACGTAGCGCTGCTTTTTAACAAGTTTTCGTAAGCTCTTTGACGCATTGAATTCGTCAAGTGTAATAATGGCTCGAGGGGTTGGGCTCCACCATAATAAAGGTTCATCATCACTAAACCACGGGAAAATACCTTGACTATAGGCGCTGAACAAACGGTGCGGGCTTAAGTCGGCACCATATGCCAACAACCCGTTTGGGTCGTCTAATGCGCTAGACACGGGAGGGAAGGGGGAATCGGCCTCTAAGAATGGCAATGTGATCATAATAAAAGGCCCTAAACACGTTTAGGGCCTACCTCGCTGATAAGTTCGTC
Organism: Alteromonas algae; assembly: GCF_049117195.1. Lineage (GTDB taxonomy): Bacteria > Pseudomonadota > Gammaproteobacteria > Enterobacterales > Alteromonadaceae > Alteromonas. The sequence goes on along the minus strand of NZ_CP185260.1, from coordinate 2,205,691 downwards.
CTACTCGGACGCAAGGCCGTCTAGGAACTTCTCAGCGTCTAAGGCTGCCATACAACCCGTACCCGCAGAGGTTATTGCTTGACGATAAATATGGTCGCTCACATCACCTGCAGCGAATACGCCTTCAACACTCGTTTGTGTCGCATTGCCGTGAAGCCCACTGTTTACCACGATATAGCCATCCTTCATGGTAAGTTGCCCGTCAAAGATATCCGTGTTCGGCTTGTGACCGATAGCGATGAATAAACCCATTACATCAAGCTCTTCTGTGGCATCGCCATCGGTGTCTTTGATACGTATTTTCGTCACACCCATTTCATCGCCAAGCACTTCATCGAGTGTCTTATTAAGATGAAGCACGACGTTACCGTTTTCGGCTTTGTCACGAAGACGTTGCTCAAGAATTTTTTCGCTTCTGAACGTGTCTCTACGGTGAATAACGTGGACTTCAGATGCGATATTAGACAAGTATAATGCTTCTTCAACCGCAGTGTTACCACCACCTACAACCGCTACTTTCTGATTTCTATAGAAAAAACCGTCACACGTTGCACAGGCAGAGACACCTTTACCCATAAATGCTTGTTCTGACTCCATACCTAAGTATTTCGCAGATGCGCCCGTTGCAATAATCAGTGCATCACAAGTGTAAGAGCCATTGTCACCATAAAGTGTGTAAGGTCGTTTGGTTAAGTCTGTTTTGTTGATATGATCAAAAATGATTTCAGTATCAAATTTTTCAGCATGCTTTTGCATGCGTACCATAAGGTCTGGCCCGGTAAGGCCTTCTGGATCGCCCGGCCAATTTTCAACTTCGGTTGTCGTGGTAAGCTGACCACCTTGCTGTATACCCGTTAATAGAACCGGTTGTAGGTTAGCGCGTGCCGCATATACAGCAGCAGAATAGCCTGCTGGGCCAGAACCGAGTATAAGAAGACGTACGTGTCTGCTTTCTGCCATTTTACTCTCCAACGTATGCCCTGATGTATTAAGGGCCAAAAACTAAGATATTCGGATAGGTGAGGCCGGTTACAGTGTTTTTCAACTGCCAACGCGCCTTGACGTTATATTTAACGACGATAGTGGCTATGATGCCTATTTGAACGCCTGTTGTCACTGACGTTATGCGAGTTTGTCGTCACTTCGAACGATTATTAAACATAATTCATCGACTTTACAAACGGATGGTGATCTTAAGTTATTTGTATACTTGTATTACTGTCTAGTCGTATTACAATTTGGGATTAACGACGCCAGCATCTGTTGGCAACAGCGTAAGTACACAAACGGCTACATTTAACTATCGAGGTGTGTAATGTCTCAGTCTGTAATGTCAATGCTCAAAAGCGGGCAAGACTACATGGCAACATGGCCTGTACGTAAGGAACTATATAGTCTGTTTCCAGAGAATCGCGTCGTGTCTGCTACAAAATTTGCGATAAAAACAATGCCACCAGCCGCAATTTTGGCGTGCGCGTTGTTACTCGAGAATATGGGAGTGGGATATATTCCACAGACTATCGCAATTGGTGCATTTTTCTTGAGTTTGCCCCTTCAAGGCTTATTATGGTTAGGTCATCGTTCTCAACAGTCGTTACCACCTCAGTTGAATTCGTGGTATCAAGATATTCATGCAAAAATGCGCTCACAAGGGTGCCAGATTGCAGCAGCTAAATCTAAACCAACGTACACTGAACTCGCTACGCTACTCAAAACGGCGTTCAATGACCTCGACAACGCCTTTACCCAGCATTGGTTTAAATAACGGTTCTTTTCAGTGTTATCCCGCACGCCCTGCAGCGGTATTCAGTACCGCGTAGTATCTTATTATGTCGTCTAGTCGTTAAATTATGCGTATTGCACTCACAGTGGTAAGCGTACCCGGCCGTTGTGACGCTGCTTACATCAAAACGGTGTGTCGTAGAAGGGTGAAGGTTAAACACGTTTTGCATAACGGCTTGCCACTCTTTGCCATGTGGTTTCACGCGCCCGTATAAGGTCCAAACTAATAGATGACTAATTTCATGAGGGATCACGGTGCGAATAAACGCTTCCGCGTTTTCTTTAAATAACGTGGGGTGCAAATTTATTCTATTTTGCTGCAAAAATGCGGTTCCAGCATTTTTTCCTGAGCGACGAAATGTCAGTGCTGGTCGTACAAACGGTTGAGAGAAAAACTGCTCGGCGGTTAAGTAGTAGCAATGAACAGCATCAGTGATTAATTGATGCTGTTCATTATTTAAATCAGATGTTGCGATGAGAGATGCCGTTAATTACTTAATCAACTTTACACTCAAGGCAAAGTATATACGTGCCTTTAGGGTCGTTTAATTTATTGACTAAACTGAACTCGTTTAGCACGCGTTTAAACTCTGAGATAAGTGCGCCATCAGCTTGTGCAAATTGCCATTTACCTACGAAGGTGAATGCTTGACCAAAAAACTCTTTCCAAAAAATCTCTTGCGCCGTTAACGTGCGTTGTACATAAAAGCTGTCGTAGTTTTCTAGTTCCGCCAGTTCAGCGGCTGCTGTTACCGCATTTTGCAGTGTGCCTAGCTCATCAACCAACCCGAGTTCTAACGCATCGGTTCCAATCCACACGCGTCCTTGAGCGACGTCGTCTACCGCGTCAATTTCCATCCCTCGTGCCGTTGAGACAAGCGTGAGGAAATTTTGATAAGTCGTTTCAACATTGCGCTGCAAGATTTGGCCGAATTCAGGGGCAAGGGGACGTACAGTCGAAAAACCTGCTAGTTCGGTAGAACCTACGCCATCGCTGTTTACGCCAAGGTAATTTAATGAGTTTTCGTAGGTCATGAACATACCGAACACTCCAATAGACCCTGTTATTGTACTTGGGCTTGCGATGATTTTATCGGTATTAGCGGCTATCCAATATCCGCCAGACGCCGCGTACGTGCTCATTGAAGACACCACCGGCTTGCCTGCTTTTTTAAGTTCAAGCACTTCTTGACGAATGACTTCTGACGCTAGCGTACTGCCACCAGGCGAGTCTATCTGAAGCACAACCGCTTTAACATCATCATCCAAACGCGCTTTGCGTAGTAAGCGTGCAGTGCTGTCGCCGCCCACATTCCCGGCTTTCTGGTTGCCATTAAGAATGGTGCCTTTTGCTACGACAATTGCTACTTTGTCCATGTCAGTATCTACTACCGGCATCGGTGGATTTACCACTTTCAGGTACGTGTTAAATTTGGTGATATTTACGCCTAATTGGTTTTTGTCGTCGCCAACCAGAGCAACCAGTTCAGCGCGTACTTCTTCACGCGTTTTAAGGGCATCAACCCAATTGTTTTGCAGAGCATACTGGGCAAAGTCTCCCCCAGCGGCTTCGAATTTTGATAACAGGCCATCAAGTGTTTCATCAAAATTATCAACACTAATACCTCGTGCGGCAGCAACGTCAGCTTTGTATTGTGCCCAGTATCCGTCTAGCCACTGTTTTTCGGCTGCTTTGGCTTCAGGTGACATATCGTTACGAATAAGAGGCTCTACCGCAGACTTGTATGTACCTACACGGAAGATGTGAGTCGTTACCTTTAGTTTGTCTAGCATGTCTTTGAAGTACATGCCGTAGCGACCATAACCTTCGATAAGAAGCGAGCCCATCGGATTTAGATAAATATGATCGGCGTGTGCTGCAAGATAGTATTGGTCTTGAGTAAAGTAGTCACCAATAGCATAAACCGGCTTTTCAGACGTTTTAAATTCATCAATTGCTTTTGCCACTTCGCGCAGTTTATCTAACCCTCCGCCAGTAAGCGCCTGCAAATCTAGCACAAGGGCTTTAATTCGGCGGTCATTCTGCGCATTCTCAATAACTTTAACGACATCGCGCACTAACACTTCTGGATTGTCAGGTTCCGAGCCTAATGCGTCTTGCATAAATTGCTCGAAAGGGTCTACCGCTTCTTTCTCGATAACCAATTTTCCATTGAGCGTTAGCAATAGCGCACTGTCACTATTTACGGTGAGTTGTTCGTCTTCTGAACTTGTTACGGCAACGATTAGCCCAACAAATATGGCAAGAAAAATAACATTAAAGAAAAGCTTTCGGGTGAAGTTGAGTACCGTCCAAAGACCAATAAATAATGATTTAGTCCAATTACCCTTAGCAGCCATAAATATTATTACCTTTAATTTGAATACCCTTAGTATGTTACCGATTTGAAATAATATCGCTAACATAATTGTAAATTTTTGTAAGCCTTGATGTCTTATCTGCTATTGTCTTTTTTATCTAACCAAGACGCAATAACTGAGGCGATACGCTTATGATCTTCAGCGCTTAACTGCATTATTAGATCTGAAGTACGCTTCTTGAACCCAACTTTTTCATGCCCTCGGTTCATTATACGGGTAAATGCAGAGGTTTTTTTAGTTTTAGCGCGGTTAGATTGCGCTTTCGATGAAATATTTTTCACACCTTTACGTTCCTATTTAAAAGACACGATATGAGGGTACTACCAATGATAATAAAGACATACGACAACATGATTAAAAGCATACGTCATGCTGACGGGATAGCGCTACTGTTAATAAGGCTATATTTGGCACCGGTTATGATTCAGGCAGGGTGGAATAAGGCAAGTAACTTTTCAAATATCGTTGAGTGGTTTGGAAACGATGATTATGGATTAGGTCTACCACTTCCTTACGTTCTAGCATTATTGGCAACTGCGGCAGAGTTAATAGGTGGCATTCTTATTCTTTTTGGATTGCTTACACGGCTTGTGAGCATCCCGCTAATGGTGACGATGATAGTGGCCATGATAACGGTACATGCTAAGAACGGATGGTTAGCCATATCTGATGCGTCGTCATGGTTTGCTGACGGCACGCTATTACTTAATGAGCGAATTATGGAATCGCCGGAAAAACTGGCAGCTGCTAAGTCATTGCTTGAAACCCACGGAAATTACGACTGGCTTACCTCAAGTGGTAATTTTGTGGTGCTTAATAATGGTATTGAGTTTGGTGCCACTTATTTTGTCATGCTGCTTGTCCTCTTTTTCTACGGTGGGGGACGGTATGTTAGTGCCGATCACTATTTGACGAAAAATAGATAGTCCGCATTGTAGTCTGGTCTTTTACTGCGATAATACGTACGAATTTGTTATTGGAAACAGTATTGCTGGAGGCTATATGGATGCATTGTCATTGCTATTAAATCGTAGTTCACAACCTCGTTTGTCTAACCCCGCTCCCTCAGGAGACGCGTTGGAAAACATTATGCAAGCGGCGCTTCGCGCTCCTGATCATGCGTGTCTTACGCCGTGGCGTTTTATCGTCTGTGAAGGTAAAGGCTTAGACAAATTGGGGCAACTCTTCGAAAAATCAGCAATTGAGAATGACAAATCTCAGAAAGAAATTGAGCGCGCCGTTCAACTGCCGCATCGAGCGCCAATGATTATCGTAGCCGTTGCTAAATACAAAGAGCACGATAAAGTCCCTCGTGTCGAGCAAATCGCTTCAGCTTCATGTAGTGTCATGGCAATGCAAATGGCTGCGGTAGCACAAGGTTTTAATGGTATGTGGCGAACGGGTAGCTATGCGCAATGCGACACCGTGAAAAACGGGCTAGGACTGGCGTCTGAAGATGAGTTGGTAGGGTTCTTATATATGGGGACGCCCGCTTTCGAACCTGCGCCCAAACCTGAGCGCAATTCGAGTGACTTTTTTGAATTTTGGCGTTAACCGATAGCCACAGTTACCTGGTAACCGGCGTATTTGCGCATGTTGATGACTCTATCGCCATCGAGCATCCAATATTGTCCTTTCACGCCGGTTAATACGCCTTCAAAATCGGGGGTTTTATCAAGGTTAATCGACTTTATTTTTTCGGGGTACGTTACTACTGGGTAGTGTATAGAATGCACTGGTCCATCGACAACACTTACCGACTGTAAGCCTTTTTCTGCTTTGAGTGCCTCTAATTCGTCGTTAATACTAGCAAGTAGTGCGTCTCTCACCTCAATTAAATCAGCATCATCAGGTTTACTTTTGAGCATGGTGCGCCAGTTGGTTTTATCGCCAATGTGTTTTTTACAGAGCGTTTCAACCAATCCGCTGGTTAATCTATCAGGCACGCGAAGCATTACCGTTGCCTGTGTTGCACCTTGGTCCATCCAACGAGAAGATACCTGATCGGTAACGTGGCGCGTAATGCCTACCTTTAATGAGCCTGTATTGGCAATATATACAAAGTGATCGCTAAAACAGAACGCTTCCCCCCATGACGGCTCACGGCATGTTCCTTCATGGTAATGACAGTTTTCAGGTTTAATAATGCAACTGTCACACTGTGCAAGCGAGATTAAGCAGGGATAGCAATAACCTTGATTAAAGCTTTTTTTGGTTTTTCTACTGCAGTGCACGCAATGAATGTCACCCTCAAACGAAACAGATACGTGTTGACCAATAGCAGCATTTACATCTACTAATGCCTCGCCAACGGGAAGTTGATATTCAACCTGATTGTCGTCATTTGCGCGGGTGTGCATTTTTCTAAGCGCACCAGAATATGTTGTTGTCATGATAATCCTATTCGCTCATTTCGCCACGAAGACTGGTCGTTAGGCGTCGTGTAAGTTCGTCGTAAGGTAAATTTTTACTGAGTAAATAATGCAGTTTGGCTAACGCTGCTTCTGGTGTCATATCGCTGCCTGATAACACGCCAACCTCTCTCAAGCCGTGTCCTGTGGCATACCCCCCCATATTGACGCGGCCGCGCATGCATTGTGTGCAGTTGACTACCGGAATTTCCCTTTCCTTAGCATAGGTAAGCTGTTTAATTAACGCGGGGTTTTGTGGCGCATTACCGACACCGTAACTGAGTAGGATAAGCGCATTAACGGGTTGTTGAAGAGTATTTTTGATAACTTCTGGCGATATACCAGGATAGAGGCTCACCATGCCGATAGGCTGTGCACTAACGCTTGATACGCAAAGCGGGGCATCAGTAGGCGTACTCAGCGTACCCGCTTTTACCCGGATGTTAATGCCGGCTTCTAGCAATGGCGGAAAGTTCGGCGAGTCAAACGCGCTAAAGCCATCTGCGTCCACCTTTCGACTGCGGTTTCCACGTAATAGGCGGTTGTTAAAGAATAAGCTAACTTCCGCAATGGGGTAATTAGCGGCTACATAAAGCGCATTTAATAAGTTTACTTGCCCGTCTGAGCGCAGTTCCGCCAATGGGATTTGAGAGCCGGTAACAATGACGGGTTTGGAAAGGTTTTCCAACATAAAGCTAAGTGCAGACGATGTATATGCCATGGTATCCGTACCATGAAGAATGATGAAGCCGTCATAATCATCGTAGTTTTGTTTTACGTCGTCTGCAATGCGTTGCCAATCTGACGGGTCCATATCAGAGGAGTCGATAAGGTTATCGTATTCGTGCAATGTGAAAAGTGGCATTTCAGGCCGATGAAACTCTGGCATAGCACGAAGTGTGTCGCCCAAAAAACCTGCTGCTGGCACATAACCTTGCTGAGAGGGTTTCATGCCGATAGTACCGCCAGTGTAGGCAATGTATATATGCTTTCTCATTCTTTGCTATCCCAACTCAGCTGTTATCCATCTAAAGAGGACGGCATTTTAACAGCACAGTGTGTTATGTCATTAGTAATTCGGTGCTTTTATATTTAATGCAAGAGATGAGTATAAACGCCAGTAAATACAGCAATGAAGATAAAGGCGCGTGAACACGGGGTAGCCAGAGGCTGGGGGAAAGCAATGCGGTGCGTTTGTGTTAACGCACCGCATGCTTGTTACTTTACTTAACTTCTTTACCTGCGGCTTGTTGATCGGCATGATAGCTTGAACGCACCATGGGCCCGCATGCTGCGTGTGTAAAACCAATCTCTTTGGCATAATCACCCAGCGCATCAAACTCTTTAGGATGCACATAGCGTTTAACAGGGTAGTGGTGCTTGCTCGGCTGAAGGTACTGACCAAGCGTTAACATATCAACGTTGTGAGCACGTAAGTCGTCTAACACCCCTTGAATCTCTTCGTTCTCTTCACCCATTCCCATCATCAATCCTGACTTAGTCATAATATCTGGGTGCTGCGCTTTAAACTTCTTCAATAAATCAAGAGACCATTGGTAGTTGGCGCCAGGGCGACATTCGCGATACAAACGCGGTATGGTTTCAAGATTGTGGTTAAACACATCAGGTACGCCATTTTTAAAAATCTCTAGCGCACGGTCCATTCGGCCTCTAAAGTCAGGTACTAACACCTCAATAGTGGTAGAAGGGCTGTGCTCTCGGATAGCATTGATACAGTCAACAAAGTGTTGAGCGCCGCCATCGCGCAAATCATCGCGGTCTACCGATGTAATAACAACATAGCGTAAATTCATTTCGGCAATTGTTTTTGCCAATTTCTCAGGCTCTTCAGCACTTGGAGGTAATGGCTTGCCATGTGCAACATCACAGAATGGGCATCGACGTGTGCAAATATCACCTAAAATCATGAACGTTGCCGTTCCATGATTAAAGCATTCTGCTAAATTTGGGCAGCTTGCTTCTTCACATACAGAATGAAGGTTATTCTTTCTGAGTGTTTTTTTGATGTGATCAATTTTATCAGTCGTACGTGGAAGTTTAATTTTAATCCATTCAGGTTTACGTAACATTTCTTCCTTTTCAGTAGGAATAATGGTTACTGGAATGTGCTTAACTTTCTCGTCGTCGCGAAGTTTAACTCCGGCTTTAGGTCGTGCGTTACTCATCAAAACCTTCTTTATTTCGTGTTTCCGTGATGGAAAGAGCGTCAAGAAGCAGGGCCGTTAATTTGCTCCCGGCTTCGTCAAGAGATTGTGGTCCGTTCAGTTTATTGGTGTCTGTCATTTCCATACCCGCATAACCACACGGGTTGATTCTCTGAAAAGGAGCAAGGTCCATGTTAACATTTAACGCGAGCCCATGAAATGAACACCCATTACGAATTCTTAAACCTAATGAGCATACTTTCTTTTCGTCTACATAAACACCTGGTGCATCGGGTTTCGGATAGGCAGTGATTCCGTACTGCGCTAACAAAGCGACAACCGATTCTTCCATAGCATTCACTAAATGCCGCACCCCAAGTTTGCGCTTACGGATGTTAAGCATAAGATAGATGACCTGTTGGCCCGGGCCGTGATAGGTGACTTGACCACCTCGGTCTACTTTAACAACAGGAATATCGCCGGGCATTAAAATATGTTCTTCTTTGCCCGCTTGGCCTTGCGTAAAAACAGGATTATGCTCGACCAGCCATAATTCGTCAGCCGTTGCGTCATCGCGCGTGTCAGTAAAGCGCTGCATCGCTTGCCAAATTGGCTCGTAATCTTGCAAGCCCAATTGCCTTACTATCAGCGGAGATTGTTGGTCAGTCACTTAAAGTACTACTCGAACAAGTTCAATTTTTGCCAATTCAGTGTAGATCGTTTCCATGTGCTCTTTGCTTGTAACACGCACACTGACTGAAACAGAATGATAATTGCCTTTAGGGCTTGGCTTAATTGATGGCGAGTAGTCTCCAGGAGCGTGCTCCTGAAGGCATGCGACTACCAGGTTAGGTAGGTCTTCATGCGCGACACCCATCACTTTAAAGGTTTGGTGTGTTGGAAAATCTAATAATTCGTCAAAACGGGTATCCATGCGATATCCTCGGTACAGTCGTTAAAAACAAAAACGGCCAGATTGTAACAAACCTGGCCGTATTTGAACTAGCTTTAGTATGCAAATAATTAGTCTTCGTCTAAACCTATCTGCAACATAATGTAGTCTTTAATACGATTAAAGAAGCTTCCTTCGTTGACTTCATGAAGGGTTACCAGTGGGTAACTAGCCACATCTTCGCCTTCTAACTGAAGGTAAAGTGTGCCGACAACTTGTCCTTTAGCAAGAGGCGCCTCTAGCTTTTTATCAAGTTCAAAGTTGGCTTCCAGGTTCGCAGCTTGTCCGCGTGGGATGGTAATGGGGGTAGATTGATTAATTCCAAGGTCTACGGTTTCTCTATCACCCATATAGATGCGGTGAGCAACAAAGCTATCTCCCGCGCTGTAAGGGGTTACTGTTTCGAAAAAGCGGAAGCCATAACGAAGAAGTTTTTTGTTTTCGACTTTACGTGCACGTTCGCTATCTGTGCCCATTACAACCGAGATGAGGCGCATACCACCTTGCTCTGCTGACGTAATCAAGCTGTAACCTGCGTCAGACGTATGGCCCGTTTTGATGCCGTCTACGTTAAGGCTCTTATCCCATAGAAGGCTATTTCGGTTGTATTGCTTAATGCCGTTGAATGTAAATTCTTTCTCGCTGTAAATCTTGTACATTGCAGGAGTCTCTGCAATCAGTGCACGAGACAAGGTCGCCATATCACGTGGCGTTGTGTAATGGTCTGGATCGTGAAGTCCGTGGGCATTTACCCAATGAGAGCCGGTCAAGCCAAGGGCTTGTGAATGGGCATTCATCATACTCGCAAAGGCAGATTGTGAGCCTGCGATGTGTTCGGCCATTGCCACACAGGCATCGTTGCCAGACTGAACCACGATACCGCGCAACAAGTCGCTAACGGATACCTTTGTACCCACTTCAATAAACATCTTTGAAGAATCTGGAAATTTCTTCGCCCATGCATTTTCTGAAATCGTTACCTCATCGGTAAGGCTGATATTGCCAGCTTGCAGCTCTTTTCCGATAACATAAATCGTCATTATCTTTGTCAAGCTAGCAGGCGCTAGCTGCATATCTTCATTCTTCGAAGCAATGATATGTCCGGTTTCATAGTCGGTCAGAAGAAACCCTTCTGCTGCCACTGATGGCGCTGGAGGAGTAACGACTGCCGCATGTGTCGTGAATGCAAATACGCTTAAAAGCGTTAATAAAGCAATGAAGAAAGACGGTTTTGCGCGTTGAATATGTCTATGCATGGTTTAGTTTCTTTGACCGTTTTTTTGATTATTTTAAGCAAATTGTGGCGTCTAACGTTTAACTGCCCAATAAAGGAATAGCACGATAATGACGCATTGAAGCCCCTCAAGGTGTCCTCGAGATACCCTAAAGCCATACAGTGTAACGTAAGGCCTATACTAGGACTAGGTTTTAGCAAAAAAGTTTAGTCATAAGTAGTATAAAGGCGAAGAAACCACAGGATTGCCCGCTGAATGACACAATTCGAACACAAATTATGCGAATGGCTGACGGTATAGACTAAGCGGTATATTAAAGCGCAACCTCAACAGTATACGCATGAGGGTAACCATTTTCTCTCAATTGTATAAGCAGTTCAGATGCCATTGCCACATCGTCAATGGGACCTAGTTGAAGCTTGTAAATATCATTGTTTTTTGGAATGTGAGCAGGGACTTGGTAAAGCGCAGACAGCACATTGGACAGTGATTTTGCCCGTTGGCCGTCAGACAACGCCGCAACCTGAATGTACAAGGCTTTGTCGGCGATAGACACGCTTTCTGGTACAGCATGCGCTGGCTTTTCCAAGGCGAGGGCGGTGGGCTCAACCACATCAATGCCTAAATATTCATCGTAGGTTACTGTTGAACGCTTACCCACCGTTACATTGTTATCTTCATCAAAATGAATAACTTCAATCTTAACCTTAGCGGTGCCATTATTGTGATAACCGAGTTTTACGGCCGCCGCGTAAGACAAATCAATGATGCGATCTTGGTGAAAGGGGCCTCTGTCATTTACTCTTACAACCGCTTGCTTATTGTTGTCAAGATTGGTTACCCGCACATAGGAAGGAAGTGGTAGCGTTTTATGCGCTGCCGACATGGCGAACATATTGTACGTTTCACCATTTGACGTAAGGTGGCCGTGAAATTTCTGTCCATACCAACTCGCGTGCCCAATTTGCTCAAACCCTTTACCCGATAGCATAGGCGTATAGTGCTTACCTAGAACAGTGTAAGGACGGGAATTAAACATGCGGTAGGCTTCGTACTTAGGTACAGCATCGGCGGTGGTGGGTGTCTTGGCAACATAGCGTGGTGCTGAATCCGTTTTCTGTGAATAACGACTAGGCTCACTTGTCGAGCAGGCACTAAGGGCAACAACACTGAATAATGTGAGGAGTAAAACGCGCATCGTTATCTTGAGACCAACCGTTTTTGTGTTGCAATAGACATCAGGATGCCAAATCCCGCCATTAATGTCACCATTGATGTGCCGCCATAACTCACTAAAGGTAATGGTACGCCTACCACAGGCAAGAGGCCGGATACCATACCCATATTAACAAACACGTATACGAAAAATGTGAGGGTAATGCTTCCGCCTAGTAACTTTGCATAGGCATTCTGTGCGCGACTAGAAATAATTAAACCACGTAAAATAATAAAAAGATAAATACAAAGCAGCCCAATCACTCCGATTAAGCCAAACTCTTCGCTGAATACTGAAAAGATAAAGTCGGTATGGCGCTCAGGTAAAAATTCTAACTGAGATTGTGTCCCTTGAAGCCAGCCCTTACCTTCTGCACCTCCCGAGCCAATAGCAATCTTTGACTGTATAATGTGGTAACCAGAGCCCAATGGATCGCTTTCCGGGTTCAAAAAGGTAAGTACCCGCTGTTTTTGATAGTCTTTCATGAGGAAAAACCACATGACAGGAGCAAAAGCCCCTCCTAAACCAGCGACCAAGCCGATAAGGCGCCAACTCATGCCTGCTAGAAATATGGCAAAAATGCCAGAACTTGCAATAAGTAATGATGTGCCTAAGTCAGGTTGTTTTGCGATTAAAATAGTAGGGACAACCACCATTGCAAAACCGAACGCCACCAGTGAAGTTCTGGGGGGCATGGTAAATTTACTTAAATACCATGCGACCATCATGGGAACGGCTAATTTCATTAATTCTGATGGTTGAAAACGAACAAACTTTAAGTCTAACCAGCGCTGAGCACCTTTACCCATGTCGCCAAAGAGTAGAACGGCAACCAACATAAGCAGCCCAATGACATAGGCATACGGTGATAATCTGCGATAAAAGCCAGGTGGAAGTTGCGCTAAAACAACCATCACCAGCACGCTGAGCGCTAAACGGGTAAACTGACGCTGCATTTGTGCAGCATCTTGCCCTGACGCTGAATACAGTGTCACTAAGCCAACACCCATCAGCGCCAACAGGCCTAACAGCAACCACACGTCGATGTGCAGTTTTTGAAAAAAACCGACTTTATTGGGGTGTAGTGCCGTACGTTTCATTGTTCACTTTCACTTATTGGAGTAGGGGGGGCGAATACTCGGTCTCGAAAATAAAAATCCATTATTTTTCTGGCAATCGGTGCGGCATTTGAACTACCTCCACCCGCATTTTCCAATACCACAGTTACCGATATCTCGGCCTCCTCAAACGGGGCATAGCCGACATACATCGCATTGTCTCGAAGACGCTCATCAACATCTTCGGCGACGTACTTCTCGTTCTGTCCAACCGAAAATAATTGCGCCGTTCCTGTTTTACCTGCGGATTGGTATGGGGTATTTTTAAAAGCGTGACGGGCCGTTCCTTCTTCGCCATGCACTACGTCATGCATTGCATTAAGAACAATATCAAGATTGGCCTGATTTTTTATCTCAACGGGACGAAGCGATTTAAGTGGGATAAGGTCTATGGTTTTGTTTGGTTGCATATACCCCCTAATAATTTGCGGAATATAACGTTCGCCTCGATTTATTAGGGTATTGATAGAATGCGTTAACTGAATAGGCGTAGTAGTCCAAAAACTTTGGCCTATGCCTACAGGGATGGTGTCGCCTACGTACCAAGGTTGGTTAAACCGCGCTCTTTTCCAACCTCGGCTAGGCATATTCGCGTCAGACTCTTCATACAAATCGATGCCGGTATAGTCACCGAAACCGAATTCATACATGGCGTCGCTGATTTTATCGATACCTAAGTTATACGCCAAATCGTAATAGTAGATATCACAAGACACTTCAATTGCCTTGGCGACATCTACATCGCCGTGTCCCCACTTTTTCCAGTCGCGCCAGACATGCGATACATTGGGAAGTTTGTAACGCCCGTTGTCTTTAATCGTGAAGTCTTCAGTAATAGTGCCCTCTTCTAAACCGACCAATGCAAGATGGGGCTTTACTGTTGATGCTGGAGGGTATTGCCCCTGTGTCGCACGGTTTATAAGCGGTCTGTCGGGAGATTCAAGCAGAGCCGCATAGTTTTTGGTACTTATGCCATGCACAAATAAATTGGGGTCGTAACCCGGATTTGAATAGAGTGCGAGCACACCACCGGTCTTGGCATGCGTAACGACAATGGCGCCACGTTGCCCATCGAGCAAGCGCTGCGCTTCTTGTTGCAGCGATAAATCTAGATTTAAAACAATGTCTTGACCCGGCACCGGCGGGTCAACATTTAACACCCGAATAATGCGGCCTTGGTTATTCACTTCAACTTGTTGATAACCCACAGAACCGTGTAAAAGCTCTTCGTGGTATTTTTCTATTCCTAGCTTTCCGATATCGTGAGTCGCCGCGTAATTATCCTCTTGCCCTGCTTCAACAAGCTTCTGTAAGTCTCGCTTGTTAATGCGAGCAACGTAACCTAGCACGTGAGTAAGCGTGTCTTTATAGGGATAGTGACGGGCTAACCGCGCGTCTATCTGAACACCGGGGAATCGATGTTTACTTGCAGAAAATAATGCCACATCTTCTTCACTCAACTGTGCACGAAGTACGATGGGTTTAAAGCGACGTTGACCTTTTAGGTTTGCTAAAAAAGTCTCACGCTCATCTTGAGTAATAGTCATCAGCGCGCTGAGCGCATCTAATGTTTCTTCAATGTTGTCTGTTTTTTCGGGCGTTATTTCTAAATTGAATACCGGTCGGTTCTCTGCCAGTAAAACGCCATTTCTGTCGTAAATAAGCCCGCGGTTAGGGGCGACAGGGAGGACTTTAATTCTATTCCCGTTAGAGCGGGTTTGGTAATCGTTAAACTGTGTTATCTGCAATGAGTAGAGGTTGCGCAACACCACACCGAGCATTAGCACCACAATAATAAACGCAATACTCGCTCGTCGAGCAAACAGGTTTGCTTCCGCAGAGTGGTCTCTAATGGCCTGACGCTTCCGATGCATAATAAGGTTACTTACTCTCGATGATAAGGGTGGTTTTGCGTCACGGACCATGCCCTATAAAGGCTTTCGGTTAGAATAATACGCACAAGCGGATGGGGGAGGGTAAGCGCTGACAGTGACCACTTTTGCTCTGAGGCCGCTATGCATGAAGGTGCTAAGCCCTCAGGGCCGCCAATCAGTAAACTGACATCTCTGCCATCCATTTTCCACCGATTAAGCTGCGTTGCTAACGTTGGGGTATCCCAAGGCTTTCCAGTTACCTCAAGGGTAACGATTTTATTACCCTTAGGAATAGCAGCCAACATCTGGTCTCCTTCTTTATCGAGGATCCGTTTTATGTCGGCGTTTTTACCGCGTTTACCAGCAGGGATTTCAGTGATTGCCACCGGTAAATCCGAGGGGAAACGTCGAATAAACTCTTCAACGCCGGTGTTAACCCACCCCGGCATTTTCGTTCCTACTGCGACGATTTGAATACGCATACTGCGCGCCCCTCCATAGCAAAGCTGCTCACTGGTTATCTTAACGAATTAAGACCACAGTTTTTCTAACTGATAAAAATCTCTGGTTTCGTCTTGCATTACATGCAAAACAATATCACCAAAATCAACCAGTACCCACTCACCGGTATCTTTACCTTCGGTGCTGATAGGCGGGTTGCCAGCATTTTTTGCTTCAACCATGACGTTTTCAGCTATTGAAGACACATGACGTTTTGAATTTCCCGAGCAAATGATCATTAAATCGGTAATGGTAGATTTGCCTTGAACGTTTAGTTCAACGATATCTCTGCCTTTCATGTCATCAATTTTGTCTAAAACGAACTGTTTAAGTTGTTGACTCTCCAACGTTTCCTCTCTTAATTAACTTTTATATAAATGATGCGTATTAATGTACGTTGCAACTGATTCTGGTAACCACTTCGCAGCAGTATCTATTGCATTACTGCCAGTAATTAACGCTCTTAGTTGCGTCGATGATATTGGGTGTAATGGCGTGTTAATAAGAAAAACGCGACCAGTAGACGACGTCTGTAGTTCACTAACCTCTTGTGCCTGATTTTCTTTTACCCATTGCGCTATCCCTTTTGGAGGCGTAAAGGTTTCACCGTCTCGGCGCATTACGACAAGATGGCAATAATCTAGTAGGGCATTCCACTCAAACCATTTGTTTAGATTATACAGTGAATCGGCACCAATGAGAAAACAGATTCTCTCATCAATGTTGTTGCGCAGTACTTTTAGTGTATTTATTGTATAAGACGGCGAAGGAAGCGTAAGCTCAATTAACTCTGGATAGAGGCGCTCGTCAAATTCGCATGCCAGCTTGACCATGTTCACTCTATGCGTCTCATCCATGTCAACAGCCTTGTGCGGCGCAATCTTACAAGGCATTAACCCTAACTTATCAATGTTTAGCACGTTTGTCGCATGTAAGGCGGGCTGTAAGTGGCCGAGGTGAGGAGGGTTGAACGTACCGCCGAGTAACGCGCGCATTGCAGACTACTGTTCTAACAATGGGATAGCAGTTAAATTGAACCCCATAAACATCATACAAAGATGACAAAGTTTTACGAAAGGCCGCTTTATAACACTTTGTTTAAATGCCAGGTCGGCTTGGCTTAATGCACTCTGGATAGCTTCAAGCTGCACAATGTCCAAGCGCTGAAGCGCCTGTTGGTAGAAACCTTGCCTATTTTTCCAGATGCCAAATTTCTGCCACTGAACAGGGCCGCCATTGGCCATAGACGTTTTTAGTTTCCACAACTGTTCCCATTCTCGAATCAGCGCCCAGATGACAATGTTGGGTTCAAGCCCTTCGCTTTCTAGTCGGTACAACATTTTAACGCACCGCTGGGCGTCGCCACTTAGCATGACATCAACAAGCTGAAACACGCTATAGCGAGATTGATCAACCATTGCATGCTCAATTTGCTGTTCGCTAATGCTTGCACCAGGGTAGAGTAGTGCAAGTTTATCAATCTCTTGCTTCGCTGCTAGTAGGTTTCCCTCACAGAAGTCCGCAATCATCTTCACGCCAGGCGGTGTTACCGATAACTGATGCGATGCAATGTGATTTTGGATCCATGCTGTGAGTTGTTTCCCCTCAAGTGGATAGCAAAGGGTGCTTACCCCTAACTCGTCAAGCACCTTAAACCACTTTCCACGTTGCACGTCTTTTCCAATTTTTGGGCCGTGTACCAATAACAACATATCGGGGTTCAGGCTAGCTGCAACTTGCTGTAACACTTTGCTGCCTTCGGCACCTGGCTTACCAGTGGGTAGTTCAAGCTCGATAAATTGTTGGCTAGAGAACAACGATAAGCTTTGGGTCGCGTCAATCAGTTCGTTCCAAGAAAAGCCTGAATCTGCGACTAACACAATACGTTCATCGAACCCTGATTGTTTTGCTCGCGCTCGAATTTGTTCAATGACTTCAAACTTTTGCTGAGGCTCATCACCAAAAACAAGATAACAAGGCCGCAGTTGCGACCTAATGTCTTTGGAAAATTGATTGGGGTAAATTTGCATTGTTTATTTTTTCAATGCCAAGCTGGCTGCTTGGCTGGATAAACGGCGAATGAGAATATCTGCTGCTTCCGTTCTCATTTCATCAAGCACCAGTTCTAGCTCTCTCGATTTTGCCAAGACCTGATCTGGATCATCTTGATAATCTCTCACTACCTCAAATTGCGCAACAATAGGGTCGCTGTCAGGAAACAGGACACGATAGCGGACATTATAAATTAGTTCGTATTCAGCAACCTGACCAGACGCGTAAACTGACAACAATCTTCTCTCAAGGTTTTCAGGAAGAAGGTAGATGTTTACGCTCTGGTTGCGGTCTGAAGCAGACGTGCCCGTTGTACTCAAACCGTACACATTCAAACGCTCGTTGAGCGCTATTGCCAGCGGCGCGTGTGCTCGCGCACTATCAATCACAACCGTATTAACGTTATCGGGTAACGTAGGCGCCCCTCGTAAATGAAAGCCGCACCCGGTTATAAAACCCGCCGCGATAAGCATGAATGTGTATCGGAAAAAAGCGTTCATACTAGTTAGCCACAATGTTTACTAGCTTTCCAGGAACAACAATAACCTTTCTGATGGTTTTTCCTTCAATGAACTGTTGGACATTAGCTTGCGCTTTCGCTGCTGCTTCAACCTCATCTTTGCTGGCATCAGCTGCAATCGTCATTTTAGCGCGTAACTTGCCATTAACTTGAACGATAATAAGCTTCTCGTCTTCAACCAGGGCTTTTTCGTCAGCGACAGGCCATGCTGCGGTGTCGATATCGCCTTCATGACCCAGTACGTTCCACAATGTATGAGAAATGTGAGGCGTAATAGGGTTAAGAAGCAGCAATACAGATTCAACCGCTTCGCGCATGATGGCGATGTCTTGTGCATCATCTTGAGGCGCTTTTTGAAGGTGATTCAAAAGCTCCATAATGGCCGCGATAGCCGTATTGAACGTTTGACGGCGTCCAAGGTCGTCTGACACTTTTTGAATCGTTTTATGAACTTCACGGCGCAGCGCTTGCTGAGGCTTGGTTAACGATGCAGTATTGAGTGCGGCAGGCGTTCCACGCTCTACATGCTCAGTCACCAATTTCCAAATACGTCTTAAGAAACGGTTAGCACCCTCTACGCCAGAGTCTACCCACTCTAGGGTTTGTTCTGGAGGCGCGGCGAACATGGTAAATAGTCTTACGGTATCTGCACCATATAGGTCGATAACGTGTTGTGGGTCTATTCCGTTATTTTTCGACTTCGACATTTTTGTCATGCCGCCATGAATGACGCTCTCGCCGTCAGCGGTAAGCCATGCTTTTACAATACGGCCTTTTTCATCTTTTTCAGTCGAAACATCACTAGGGGAGAACCATGTTTTCTTACCCGCTGCATCTTCACGATAGTAGGAATCGGCTAATACCATTCCTTGACACAAAAGACGCTTAAACGGCTCGTCGGAATCGACAAGGCCTTCATCTCTCAACAATTTATGGAAAAATCGCGAGTACAGAAGATGCAATATCGCGTGTTCAATACCACCAATGTATTGATCAACAGGCAGCCAGTAGCTCGATGAGGTAGGGTCTAGCATCGCGTCTTGATTCGTTGCAGACGCATACCGTGCGTAATACCACGATGATTCCATAAAGGTATCAAAGGTATCGGTTTCACGTTGCGCAGGCTGGCCATTGTAGGTGGTTTTCGCCCACTCAGGATCGGCTTTAATTGGTGACGTTACGCCATCCATTTCAACGTCTTCAGGAAGTATCACAGGAAGTTGATCAGACGGAACAGGTACCGACTCTCCATTGTCTAAATTCAACATTGGAATAGGCGTACCCCAATAACGCTGGCGGCTCACACCCCAGTCGCGAAGGCGATAATTAACCTTTCTTTTGCCACATCCTTTACCTTCGAGTTCATCTGCAATGCCGTTAAAGGCCGCATCAAAATCGAGGCCATCAAACTTGTCTGAGTTAATTAAGCGCCCTTTCTCGGTATAAGCGGAGGCAGATAAATCGCACTCGTCTTCTTTCCCTTCAGCGGCTTCAATGACTTGTTTAATGGTTAAGTTGTACTTTGTTGCGAATTCCCAGTCGCGTTGGTCGTGGCCAGGAACTGCCATTACCGCGCCAGAGCCGTAATCCATCAAAACAAAATTAGCCACCCAAACCGGCAGCGTTTCACCCGTAAGCGGATGCACAGCCATAATGCCTGTTGCGCAGCCTTTCTTTTCCATTGTTGCTAATTCGGCTTCTGCTACTTTTGTGTTTTTACAGTCTTCTATAAATGCAGCAAGTTCAGGGTTATTTTGTGCAGCATGTTCAGCAAGCGGGTGCTGTGCCGCAACGGCGACATAGGTAACGCCGTAAAACGTATCAGGACGCGTGGTATATACCGTTAGTGATTCGGTTTCACCTGCTGGCGCAGAAAGGGCGAATGTAATGTCTACACCTTCTGAGCGACCAATCCAGTTTGCTTGCATGGCACGAACTTGGTCAGGCCATTCTTCTAATTGCTCTAAGTCATTGAGCAACTCGTCGGCGTAGTCAGTAATTTTTATAAACCACTGTGGAATTTCTTTCTGTTCGACCAATGCTCCGGAGCGCCATCCACGACCGTCAATAACTTGTTCGTTTGCTAGCACCGTTTGGTCGACAGGATCCCAGTTTACCGTTGAGTTTTTCTTATACACTAAGCCTTTTTCATAAAGACGCGTGAAAAACCACTGTTCCCAACGATAATAATCTGGCTTACACGTGGTGACTTCTCTATCCCAGTCATATCCGAAGCCCAATGATCGAAGCTGCGTTTTCATGTAGTCGATATTAGAATACGTCCAATTGGCAGGGGCAGTATTGTTATTAATCGCTGCATTTTCCGCAGGCAGCCCGAAGGCATCCCATCCCATTGGTTGCAGTACATTTTTACCCTGCATACGCTGATAACGACTAATAACATCACCAATGGTGTAATTACGAACGTGTCCCATGTGTAACCTACCACTTGGGTAAGGAAACATAGACAGGCAGTAGAATTTTTCTTTATCTACGTCGTCATTGGCTTTGAAAGACTGATTGTCTTCCCAGTATTGCTGAACGCGTTGTTCGATGTCTTTAGGATTGTACTGATTATCGGCCATGAAACTTAGGCTTCCGCATTAAGAGTTAAAACGTTTATGGGTAGGTATGACGCGAATTTTTTGCATATTTGCTCTATTTCGCGCGTGGGATTTTCCCAGTCAACATACATATAGCCCAATAGAATACCCCAGCGCTAAGCCATGCCTCAATAGCTTAGCACCGAACTACGCAATTTTTATTGCTGCTTGGTTGAAAAGTGACCACAAAACAGGCGTTTCACCTTTCTGTTTATGCTTTTTCAGTAAAATAAGGCACAACGTGTGTTCACTGAGGCCGAAAAAGCGTGTCGCTGTAATTTGTTAACGCATTAAGTTGCTGCGCCTGTACGCTATCGACAATAGTAACTAGGTTGACCGCTTCATCATTCGTTGCTTTTGTGCCATTGAAATGAATTGTACCAATTGCATTGTATGTAAGCGTGACTTTCGTTCTTTTGTGAACGTTACCAACGTCCTGTGAGGCGCTATCACTTTTTTTAGTGTGAGGGTTTTCAATAACGCTAAACTCCCAAATTAGCGCACCCGTAACCCCCATCTCTTGAAGCGGCCCGAGACCGCCAGTCATAACAACTTTCTTGTTCGGTTCAATAACGCTTACCTGCATGTGTGCGGCACTCGCGGTGTCGGTGGTTTCACAAAAGCATCCGCCCGCTTTTTCATCGATGTGTAGCTTGCCTTTCCACCACGTATGATCTTTTGGCCACCACATGTCGACCTGTTCGATAAATTGCGTATAAACGTCGTTAATAGGCGCATTGCTCTCGCTGACATTCGTAATAGAAAAGCCGGCGTTATCTGCATAATTAATGTCTGCCTTACTGGGTAAAGCGCAGATCGCGATAACCATTATTACTGCCTTACACGTAAAATAGCGGTAAGTTATTTTGAACATGGTTGGCTGCACCTTTTGTTTAGCTGTGAGTCAGGCCCGTTAAACGGCTTATCAACAAGTGTATAGTGTCACGCCAAAAGAATAAAATGGCGAGTGTTGATTACTATCAACAATGATTAAGCGACACTAACAAACTGTGCTTATTTTGTGTCGCAATGGTTGTTTGTTGTGCAATTAACCGTACAAAGCCATGTTAATGCTGATAAGCGTTTGACACTAATGTTAATTAGGGTTTCACTTACCTAAAGAATCAAAGATAGAACACCATGTCTGCAGACAGTAAAGCATTCGCGTTACATATAGACGCATTATCACCTACGATAAATCGACGTGCGATAAACAGTGCGTTAAAAGATGACGAAGCGCTCAACGCCACGTTCATTGGCCAAGAACGCGCCCGTGAAGCGCTTACGTTCGGGTTGGGTATTCATGCGAAAGGGTACAACCTTTATGTTATGGGTGAACCTGCCACCGGGCGTTTCACCCTCGTTAAAGACTATATTGAACGCGAAGTTGCGCATCGTAGTGCTCCGGATGACATCTGCTATATCAATAATTTTGATGAAGAGCGCGAGCCTATTGCACTGCGGTTTCCCGCCGGCGGCGGTAAGCAATTTCAAAAAGATATTGCCACATTACTTGACGATATTTTAAATACGTTTCCTGTTGCCTTTGATAACCCTAGTTACCAACGGCGCAGAAGCAGTATTGTGCGCGAGTTTGAGAACAACTATAACGAAGCGATTGATACGGTCGAGCGTTATGCTCAAGCCAACGAGGTTGCGTTGTATGAAGACGCTGGCACAATTAATTTTTCCCCCATTATTGATGGTAAGCCGCTTACTGACACCGAATTTGCGTCATTAGATGATCAGAAAAGGCAGTACTTCTACAAACTCATTGATGAACTAGAAAACCGACTTAGCGAAAGCTTACTTAGTTTACCAATTTGGAAGCGTGACAATGCTGAACAGCTTAAGGCACTAGATAAACAAACTGCTGAGCATGGCATTAAAGCGTTACTTAAAATGCTTGAGCACAAGTATGCATCTGACATTGGTACACTCAAGTACTTGAAAAAACTGAAGTCAGCGTTGGTCGACGCTATTTTAGTGATTAAGTCTGAGGAACAGCGAGACGATAAAACGGAAGACTTCGACAGGCGTATTTATCTTGAAGAGCAGTTTTTGCCCAATGTATTGGTTGCGAATCAAGTAGACGCCTCAGCCCCTGTGTATTACGAGCCTAACCCTACTTACCAAAATCTGTTCGGTAAAATAGAGTACACCAATATTCATGGCAGCGTTTTCACAAACTACCGTATGATCCGTCCCGGCGCACTGCATCGTGCCAATGGTGGCTATTTACTGTTAGATGTTGACCAGCTTATTGAACAGCCCTATGTGTGGGATACGTTAAAGCTTGCCGTAAAGTCTGGCCGTTTGCGCATGGATTTGCCACAGCAAGATGTAGGGATGGTGAACGCAATTACCCTTAATCCTCAGCCCATCGACCTTGATGTAAAGATTATTTTGATGGGGTCTCGCGACTTGTACTATACGTTACAAGATTACGACGATGAGTTTGATGAACTATTTCGAGTGCTGGTTGATTTCGATCTTGAGATAGAGGTGTCGCGCCAGGCCTTGTTCGATTTCGTTGGAAAAGTGCGACGCCATTTACGTACTCTTGATGTAAAAGAGATTAGTTTAAGCGCAATGGCCAGGCTCGTAGAATATTCTTTGCGGATGGCAGAACATCAAAATAAATTGTCAGCACATTTTGCAGAAGTCATTGAATTGGTTAACGAGGCGCATTTCTTTTGTCTCAAAGCCGGCGCTGATACCTTAGAAATAGGCCATTTAAAAACCGCGCTGAATGCCAAAAAACGAAGAACCGGTAGAGTAAGCCAAGCATTGCTTAACGATATTAAGGAAGGGCACGTTCTTATAGCGACAGAGGGCTCGGCAGTTGGCACGGTAAACGGGCTGACTGTGTTGGATGTGGGTGATACGGCATTTGGTACACCTGCACGAATTACGTCTACCGTATATGTAGGCGGAAGCGGCGTGGTTGATATCGAACGCGAGGTTGAACTAGGCCAAGCCATTCATTCCAAAGGCGTGATGTTATTAACGGGCTATTTGGGTAATAAATACGCGCAACACTTTCCATTAACGCTATCAGCCAATATTGCATTAGAGCAGTCTTATGGACATATCGACGGTGATAGTGCATCACTGGGTGAATTAGTTGCACTTATTTCTGCCTTAACGGAAATACCGTGCCTTCAAACGCTCGCTATTACTGGCTCAATTAATCAAAATGGTGAGGTGCAGGCCGTAGGCGGTGTGAATGAAAAAATAGAAGGTTTCTTTGACCTTTGTCAGCACCGCGGTTTGACAGGCACGCAAGGGGTCATTATTCCAAAATCCAATGCGGTAAATTTAGTGCTGAACACCACCGTCATTGATGCTGTAAAGAAAGAGCAATTTCATATTTATACCGTTGAAACTGTCGATGATGCACTCTCTATTCTCATGCAGCAGGAAGCGGGTAAAATTAGCAGCAAAGGTCGTTACCCCAAAAACTCCATCAACTACCATGCAGTGAACCGCTTGTATAATATCGCGTTAATTGTGAATGGCGGGGATGGGGAATAAAAAATTACGCCGATTATCGAAGGTAAAAAGCCGGCTATGAAACAAAGGACATTGTAAAAAAAGGGAGCAAATGCTCCCTTTTTACGTTTAATAAACGCACGGTTTATTTTGGAGGCATGCGCAAGCCGCCGTCTAAGCGAATCGTTTCACCATTGATGTAGGTATTGTGTGCGATATGCAGCACAAGCTTTCCAAACTCTTCTGGTAAGCCTAATCGTTTAGGGAATTGAACGTTAGCCGACAGGGCATCTTGCACCTTTTCAGGCATTGCTAGCAGCATTGGCGTACCCATAACGCCTGGCGCAATGGTATTTACACGTATGCCTAAAGGGGCTAAGTCCCGTGCCATGGGTAAGGTTAACCCAATAATGCCACCTTTACTTGCGGCATAGGCGGTTTGGCCAATTTGCCCTTCATAGCCTGCAACAGATGCCGTATTAATAATAACTCCACGACCCCCATCACTATCGACCGGCGTTTGCTTTGCCATCGCAGCGGCAACAATCCGCGCCACATTGAAACTACCAACGAGATTGATATCGATGGTTTTTTGAAAGTCGCCAAGTGGGGCAGGGTTACCTTCTCTGTCTAACAAGCGCTTTGCAGGCGCAATACCTGCACAGTTTACAAGTAAATCAAGAGACGAGAATCGCGCGACGCACGCATCAATAGCGTGTTGGACGTCGTTTTCATCTCTTACATCGACCTTAACAAAGAATGTATTTTCAGCGCCTAACTCGTTAACGCGTTGAGCACCCATTTCTTCATTTAGGTCAAGCAAGCACACATTCGCACCTGCTTCTCGAAGTACCATGGCTGTTGCGTGTCCAAGACCAGAGCAGCCGCCCGTGATCACCGCAGTCAAAGTCTTTTCTGTCATTAGCTTTCCGTTTGTTGATTGGTTTTTTAACACAATGTTAACGGTTAGGTGACAGAAAAACTACGGTGATACCGCATCAGCTAAATTAAAATACGTTTACTTTGGCAACTGTATTTTACGTTCTTCGGTCGGACGGTAGATTATTAGCGTGTGACCAATAACCTGAAGTTTTTCAGATTGTGTCTCACGAACAATCGCATCCATGATTAACGATTTCTCTTCTCTATCGTCAGTCGGTACCTTAACTTTTATTAATTCATGATGGTTAAGTGCATTGTCAATCTCAGCAACAACGCCCTCTGTAAGGCCATTTGAACCCAGTTGTACAACGGGTTTCATTGGGTGTGCGAGGCCTTTTAAAAATTGTTTTTGTTTATTTGAAAGTTTCATTTAGTCAATTTTCTTACGATTTATATATCAGTTTATGCTTGAAATAACGTATTCTACCGCCATCTCGTCTACAATCCTAATTACATTGTGTTGGAATGACAAAAAAGAAACACTCCGCCAGCAGTAAACGCTGGTTACAAGAACACTTCGATGACCACTATGTACAGAAAGCCCAGAAAGAAGGGTGGCGTTCTCGTGCGATATATAAACTCGAAGAAATCCAGAAAAAAGACAGGCTTATCAAGCCAGGTATGTCAGTGGTCGATTTAGGCGCTGCACCCGGTGGATGGTCTCAACTCTCCGCTAAACTAGTCGGTGATCACGGTCAAGTCATAGCCTGTGACATTTTACCCATGGACTCTATTGTCGGCGTAGATTTTCTTCAAGGTGATTTTAGAGAGGATGCAGTACTTCAAGCATTATTGAACAGAATCGGCGGAAAGAACGTAGATATAGTGTTGTCTGATATGGCGCCAAACCTTGCGGGTAATGCTGCGGTAGATCAGTCCAGATCCATATATTTGTGTGAGCTTGCGTTAGATATGTGTCACCACGTGCTAAAACCCGGTGGATCATTTGTAATAAAAGTTTTCCAAGGTGAAGGGTTTGTAGAGTTTATGAATGCGTTAAAGGGTTCATTTACAACAATAAAAACGCGAAAACCAGATTCGTCAAGAGCACGTTCTCGAGAGGTGTATTTGGTAGCGTGTGGGTATAAAGTGTAGTAGGCTTTCAGTAAGCGATTTTCGTTGCGACAGTTTCAGGATAGTTTTTGTGCGATGTCACAGGCAGCTATTCCGGAATGTCTGATTTTTAGAGGTTAGTAGCATTGAGCGATATGGCAAAAAATTTAATCCTATGGTTGGTTATCGCCGTTGTGTTGATGTCCGTTTTTCAGAGTTTTTCACCTAGTGACTCAGCTCGAGCACAAACAGACTACACAACATTCTTAAAGGAAGCAGAGCAAGGTAACATTCGTGAAGTTCGCATTAATAATAGTGGCGAAATTCGCGGAACCCGCCGTTCTGGTGAAACATTCCAAACGTTTGTTCCTTATTTTGATGACAAGCTTGTCTCAGATTTAGTGAAAAACGACGTACGCGTTTACGGCGAGCCGCCGGAAGAACAAAGCTTCTTAGCGTCTATCTTTATTTCGTGGTTCCCAATGCTACTGCTTATTGGTGTATGGATTTTCTTCATGCGTCAGATGCAAGGTGGCGGCGGTCGTGGCGCCATGTCATTTGGTAAGAGTAAAGCGAGATTGCTTGGTGAAGATCAGATAAAAACCACGTTTGCCGATGTCGCTGGGTGCGACGAAGCGAAAGAAGACGTGTCTGAACTTGTTGATTTCCTACGAGACCCGTCTAAGTTTCAAAAACTTGGTGGCAAGATTCCAAAAGGCGTATTAATGGTAGGCCCTCCTGGAACGGGTAAAACCTTGCTAGCGAAAGCGATTGCTGGTGAAGCGAAAGTGCCTTTCTTTACCATTTCAGGTTCTGACTTTGTTGAGATGTTTGTCGGTGTTGGTGCGTCTCGTGTACGCGACATGTTCGAACAAGCTAAAAAAGCCGCTCCATGTATCATCTTTATTGATGAAATAGACGCTGTAGGCCGCCAACGTGGCGCGGGTCTAGGTGGCGGTCATGATGAACGTGAACAAACCTTGAACCAAATGCTGGTAGAAATGGATGGTTTTGAAGGTCACGAAGGAATTATTGTAATCGCGGCGACTAACCGCCCAGACGTACTAGACCCAGCGTTATTAAGACCAGGCCGTTTTGACCGCCAAGTTGTGGTTGGCTTACCTGATATCCGTGGGCGTGAACAAATTCTTAAAGTTCACGTTAGAAAAGTACCGATTGCAGACGACGTTGAACCGTCAGTTATTGCGCGTGGAACGCCGGGGTTCTCTGGTGCTGACTTAGCAAACCTAGTTAACGAGGCTGCCTTGTTCGCTGCACGCGGCAACAAACGCCTTGTATCGATGGATGAATTTGAGAAAGCGAAAGACAAAATCATGATGGGCTCTGAGCGCAAATCGATGGTGATGTCTGAAGAAGAGAAAACCAATACTGCTTACCATGAAGCGGGCCACGCTATTGTCGGTCGATTGGTTCCAGAGCATGACCCTGTTTATAAGGTTTCTATTATTCCTCGCGGACGTGCACTGGGTGTCACTATGTATCTTCCAGAGGAAGATAAGTACAGCCATAGCAAGCAGCAACTTGAAAGCATGATTTCAAGCTTGTATGGCGGTCGAATTGCAGAAGAGATAACCCTTGGTGAAGCGGGCGTGACAACAGGTGCATCAAACGATATTGAACGTGCGTCTGACATTGCACGCAAAATGGTTACGCAGTGGGGCTTGTCCAGTAAAATGGGGCCATTACTTTACGCTGAAGAAGAAGGCGAAGTGTTCCTAGGTCGCGGTCAGTCAAGTTCGTTACGTATGTCCAACCAGACAGCGCTAGCAATTGATGAAGAAGTTAAAGATATCATTACGCGTAATTATCAGCGAGCAGAGAAAATCCTGAACGATAATATGGATATTCTTCACGCAATGAAAGACGCGCTGATGAAGTATGAAACAATTGACGCGAAGCAAATTGACGACCTGATGAATCGCGTAGAAGTGCGTCCACCGTCAGGTTGGGATGATAAATCGCCATCAGGCGGTGACAAGCCAAGCGGCGGTACACCGGTACGCGAAGGTGAAATTACTAGCGATGGTGTTAACAAGCCACCGGTTGGTAAGCCAGGCGACCTACCTAGCTAAGCCAAATCATTACTTAAAAAACGCCAGACTTTCTGGCGTTTTTTTTATGTTTAATCCGTATAAGTTACTAAAAATACGCGCATGAAATTTAAAGATAAAACCATTGATTTAACGAGCCCTAAGGTAATGGGTATTTTAAATGTAACGCCTGACTCATTTTCTGACGGCGGGCAATTTTCACTGCTTGATAATGCCTTGATTCATGCAGAAAGGATGGTTGTAGAGGGGGCCACGTTTATAGACATCGGTGGCGAATCGACACGACCAGGCGCCGACGCTGTTGGCGTAGATGAAGAGTTATCGCGCGTTATTCCCGTCATTGAACGGTTAAGCAATAACGTAGATTGCGTCATTTCAATTGATACCAGCAAAGCTGTGGTGATGCGCGAAGCCGTGAGAGCGGGCGCTGCACTTATCAACGATGTGCGTGCGCTGCAAGAACCTGGCGCGTTGAAGGCCGCTTTTGAATCTCATGTACCTGTATGCTTAATGCATATGCAGGGCGAGCCACGTTCTATGCAACACTCGCCACATTACGCTAACGTGGTTTCTGATGTGAAAACGTTTTTACAGCAGCGTGCAAAAGCGTGTGAAGACGCTGGAATAGCGACAGACAGTATCTTGTTAGATCCAGGGTTTGGTTTTGGGAAAACGTTGGAACACAATTTTTCACTGTTAAAACATCTTCCAGATATCATGCAGTTGGGTTATCCGGTGCTCGTTGGTATGTCGCGCAAATCTATGATTGGTAAATTGTTAGGCCGAAATGTAGATGAACGCTTGGCGGGAAGTATTAGTCTCGCTACAATTGCAGCACAAATGAGAGCACCAATAATTCGTGTTCACGATGTACAGGAAACGTCGGACGCGATAAAACTAGTTAATATGCTTTTATCAGTAGAATAAGGATAAACAATGAGCGAGCGAAAATATTTCGGCACTGATGGCATTCGTGGCAAAGTGGGCGAAAGTAACATTAACCCAGAATTTGTCACTAAGTTAGGCTGGGCTGCGGGTAAAGTACTTGCTGGGCGTGGCACAAATAAAGTGTTAATTGGTAAAGATACGCGTATTTCAGGCTATATGTTGGAATCGTCGCTCGAGGCCGGCCTCTCAGCTGCCGGCATAGATATTGGCTTGTTAGGGCCAATGCCCACACCGGCAATCGCCTATTTAACAAAAACGTTTCGTTCTGAAGCTGGCATTGTAATAAGCGCTTCCCACAATCCTTATTACGATAACGGTATTAAATTCTTCTCGGCACAAGGCTTTAAGCTTGATGATGATATTGAGCTTGCGATAGAAAGTATGCTCGATAAGCCGATGACCTGCGTAGCATCAGATAAGTTAGGAAAGGCGACGCGCATTAATGATGCCGCTGGGCGTTATATCGAATTCTGTAAAGGCACGTTCCCGTCTGAGTTATCGTTGACGGGGTTAAAAATTGTTGTTGATTGTGCGCATGGTGCAACGTATCACATTGCGCCTAATGTGCTTCGAGAGCTAGGTGCTCAGGTTATAGAAATTGGTACGTCGCCAGACGGGCTAAATATTAATGAAGGTGTTGGCGCTACTTCACTTCAGCCCATTATTGATAAAGTTCAAGAAGTCGGTGCTGACCTTGGCTTTGCCCTTGATGGCGATGGCGATCGCATTATGATGGTCGACCATTTGGGTAACGTTTTAGACGGCGACCAAATTGTATACATAATCGCCCGAGACGCGTTGAAAAATGGGCGAATGCAAGGCGGTGTAGTCGGGACGCTAATGAGTAATCTAGGTCTTGAAAATGCATTGTTGAAATTAGGTGTACCCTTCGCAAGAAGTAATGTGGGCGATCGCTATGTCATGGAGCTGCTTCAACAAAAAGGGTGGCTTATTGGCGGTGAAAACTCAGGACATGTATTAAACCTTGCTGTGTCATCAACCGGAGATGGTATTGTTGCCGGGCTTCAAGTACTTATTGCGATGCTTCATACGGGCCTAAACTTGCACGAACTTAGCAGTGGCTTCGAGATGTACCCTCAAACCCTTATTAACGTTCGCTATTCAACAGAAGGTGTTGATTACACTGCGCATCACGATGTGCTTGTGGCGAAACAAGAGGCGGAAAGTGCATTAGGCAAACGAGGAAGGGTGCTATTACGTAAGAGCGGAACAGAGCCGTTAGTCAGAGTGATGGTTGAGTCGGATGATGAGGCCCAATCAAACAAATGGGCAGAGCATATTGCGGCAGTTGTTCGTAATCTCGCCAATTAGCTGGTGTGACAGTAATTTTTGCGTTTTATTGCTTGTAAAACCTAGCTGGAATCGTTAATATCACGCCCGCTTTAAGACAGGGCTAAGGTCGTCGTTGTGAAAACAATTGCAAGAAAGCCGCTTGTAGCGGGCAACTGGAAAATGAATGGAACTCTGGCGCAAATCAGCGAATTTAATGCTGCTTTTGACGCAAATATAGCACCGAACGTAGAAAAAGTGTTGTGTGTTCCGTCTGTATTGTTATCTGCAGTTGATAATGAATACGTAAATGTTGGCGCACAAGACGTCAGCCCCCTTGATAATGGGGCGCATACCGGCGACATTTCTAGCAGTATGCTGAAGGAAATTGGTTGTCGTTATGTTATTGTAGGCCATTCAGAGCGGCGAGAAGACCACGGTGAAAGCAGTGAGCTTGTTGCTCAAAAGGCAAAAAAAGCAATTGCCGAAGGGTTAACGCCCATCGTATGTATTGGCGAACCACTACATGTTCGCGAAGACAACACTGTGAATGCATATTTATCTGAACAACTGGCTGCAGTTAGTGCACTTTTATCACTAGATGAGCTTAAGCAGTGCGTTGTAGCCTACGAGCCTATATGGGCAATTGGCACAGGTAAAACGGCGTCGCCAGAGCAGGCGCAAGAAGTACACAGATTTATAAGAACGTATTTTGCCGGTATCGATGAAGAATTAGCAGTATCGCTGCAAATCCTTTATGGCGGAAGCGTAAAAGCTGATAACGCTAAGACGTTGTTTGCACAAGAAGATGTTGATGGTGGCCTCATTGGTGGCGCCAGCTTAAAAACAGAAGATTTTATTTCAATTTGCCAAGCGGCAAACTGACGAGGTATTTATGGTTTATGAAGTGCTATTGGTAGCCTATCTAGTTGTAGCGTTACTGCTGATTGGTTTTGTACTTATTCAGCAAGGTAAAGGCGCAGATATGGGCGCATCGTTTGGCTCTGGTGGTTCTAACACCGTTTTCGGTTCATCGGGTTCTGGTAACTTTATGACACGTACCACTGCAATCTTAGCGGGTTTGTTTTTCTTTATCAGCCTTACGTTGGGCGCGATGACAGCGAACCGCGAGAGTGCAGATGACGAGTGGGAAAACTTAGATGTACCTGCTGCGGTAGAAGTGCCAGTTCAGGCTCCTGCTGATGCGGATGTACCGGTTGTAGAAGCTGAAGAAGTGCCTCAGGCAGAAGACACGTCAAGTGACGTACCTAACTAATTAACGTTTTTGCGGAAGTGGTGGAATTGGTAGACACGCCATCTTGAGGGGGTGGTGAGCATAGCTCGTGCGGGTTCAAGTCCCGCTTTCCGCACCAAATAGAAAGGCTAGCAGCGATGCTAGCCTTTTTTATTTCCTGTAACAAATTGAATATAGAATAAATGCAGCGCGTTAAGGCTACTCGTTATCTCTTTTATGCGCTATCCTAACTACATCGTT
The DNA here is from genome assembly GCF_049117195.1 of Alteromonas algae. Lineage (GTDB taxonomy): Bacteria > Pseudomonadota > Gammaproteobacteria > Enterobacterales > Alteromonadaceae > Alteromonas. The sequence continues at coordinate 2,173,585 of NZ_CP185260.1, read as the reverse complement.
TATTTTTAATCGTTTAGGTTCGTATGCATCAGCAAGCAACATGGAAAGTCGTGTGCAGTTAACTGTTCGGCAAAGCCTGTTTCGTACATTACTGGTGGGTATATTAATAACTGCATTGTTAATAGTTACCGCTGTCTGGCGTTCAGCAAATACGCTGTTAGAACAAAACATTAGCCAAGATATCACCGTCACCGGTAATGTTCTTGATAGGCTAATTGAAGATAGAAAACAAATTATCAAAAGTGTGTCGAATGTACTGTTGCGCTCTTATGATTTTAGGCGAGCGGTAGGCACTGCAGACATACCCTCCATTGAAGCTGCCTTTCAGAGCTATGCAGCGCGTATTAATACAGATGTAATTGCACTGGTCGATTTAGACCACTCTGTTGTTGCAAGCTATTCCGACTTATTCAGTGTAGGCTCGCAGTCGCTTGAGAGCACTGCGCTGGTCGCCAAAAATAATGAAAGCGGGTTGTTTATTATTGATGACACGCTAATACAAGTTAACCTCTATAAAGTTGAAATTCCTACGCTTCGTTATTACATGCTTATCGGCGTAAAGTTTGACGAAGTGCTTTTGAATGAGCTAAAGCGCTTAGTTGACGCGGATATCATCGTGTCTGATAAAATATCAGGTAATGTTGTTGCGTCGACATTGGACAGGGAAAAAGCATCCGCTATATTGGCAAGCGAGGGGACGCCTAGCTATTGGGACGTGACATTCGGTTCGGAAGAGCTTACTTACTTCAGTCGAAACGTGAGCTTTTCTTCGGAGTTTGGAGAATCGCCGGTTACTGTCACTGCGGCTATTGATGTCTCTTCATCGTTTGCATCTTTTACCAATATTCAGTTATCAATTCTATCGGTCATGCTCCTGACCATTTTTATTGCGCTGGGTGTCTCATTACTATTAGCCCGCAACGTCAGTAAGCCCGTGTCTAACTTAGTAAAAGCAGTAAATCTTGTTGCTTCGGGGTCGTACGGGACCGTACTGAAAGAGCCGTCGTCGTTGTTGGAAATCACAGAGCTGGCCGCCGCCGTAGATAGTATGCAAGATAGCATTCAACTGCGTGAGCAAAGAATTAGGTATCAAGCACAGCATGACGTGCTGACAGGGCTTTACAACCGTAACTATGTTGAGCAGTTTTTTGAACAAGAAATGCAGGCAAACAAACCGTTACAAGTTATCGCCATAACGGTGATCGGGTTTAGAACTATCAACGACTTGTATGGTTATTCAAATGGCGATAATGCGCTGAAAGCATTATCTGAGCGCTTGTTGCGCTGGCCAGGTACGTCTGCGCGCCTCGCTGGCGGTGAAATTCTATATATCAGTGATGCATCGCTCGATGACGACAAATTAGAAACATTAAAACATATTCTTGAGCAGCCCGTTGAAAGTAACCTCATTGCGATTCCTCTCAAAGTGGCTATGGCGGTTATCGATTGTCCCAATGATGCCGCAACGTCTGAAGAGCTTTTTAGAAAAATGAATATTGTTACTGACGAAGCAATCCATACTGCGACTTGGATGGTAAAATACCGTCCTGAACTTGAAGCTAGGTATGTGAGGCGCTTAACGATTACTACAGAGCTTAAACGCGCGTTAGCGAGTAAACAGGACGAGCTGTCTATGGTTTATCAGCCAAAGGTAGACTTAAGTGCGATGAAGGTCTGCAGTATGGAAGCCTTGATACGTTGGAACAATGAGGCCTTAGGGTTTGTACCACCAGACGAATTTATTACCATTGCTGAACAAGCTGGACTTATTGAACAAGTGACTACTTGGGTAATGCAGCAAACCATTACCGACCTTGCAGACTTTAGAACCAAAGGTTATCAATTTAGTATCGCGATGAACCTGTCCACGCAGGATATTCAGAATAATATATTGCTTTCGAAACTGGTACAGTTGCTTACCGATGCAGGGTTGGCACCAGAAGATTTAGAACTTGAAATCACCGAAAGTGACTTGGTTTCAGACGCAAGTTTAGCGATTGAAAATCTTACCTCGCTAAAAAATCGTGGTTTTCGTTTTGCAATTGACGACTTCGGTACGGGTTACTCCTCGCTTGCATACCTTAAAAACCTTCCCGTCGATACGATAAAAATTGATAAGAGCTTTATTTTGTCGCTTGCCAGTGACGAAGACGATCAGCAGATTGTGCATACTGTGTTGAGCTTAGCGAACATTTTCAGTCTTAAAGTGGTGGCAGAAGGCGTTGAAGATGAGCTTTCATTGAATATCTTAAAAGAGTGGGGCTGTGATATTGCACAGGGCTATCACATTTCTAGACCACTTAAAAAAGCAGACCTTGAAACGTGGTTGGAAAATACACCTTTAAGCTAATACCAATTAGCGTTAAAAATGCGTAATGTTGGCAGTAATTGTGCATTGATTTATTGTGATAGCAAAAACGCCCACGATTTATATGTTCAAGCAGCGTTAGTGGGCATATAGTTCACAACACTATAAAAATACTGCAATAAAAGGAAATTTAATGGATATCATACGTATTATACTTTCGATACTTTTGCCACCGCTAGGTGTATTTCTTCAAGTTGGCATAGGTGCACAGTTTTGGATTAATATCTTACTAACGCTGTTAGGCTATTTTCCAGGTGTTATTCACGCCGTTTATATCATTGCTAAGCGCTAACAATCGATAGCAATTACCAAATTTAAAAAACCGGCTCTGAAGCCGGTTTTTTATTAGCGCATAAAAAAAGCCAGAAAATCTGGCTTTTTATCTACTATCGACAAATTGCGTAATTACGCTGACTCGAGTTCTTTCTTCATTTCTTCCTGATAGCCCTGTGCTAAATCAACTTTTTGCTTGTCGTTAAGCAGTGAACCGGCAACCTGAAAGAACTCTTGTTCTTCATCAGCAAGATGATGCTCAACTTTTTCTTTGAGCAACTTTAAGTAATGCAACCATGCAGATGAACTCATTTCGGTAGCGTCGAGTGTGCTGATCAATTCATCTATCTCATGATGTTCAGCAATGCCGTGACGAGTTAAATCTACCGCGGCATCCTTTTCTAAAAGGTGCGTGTAAAAGTGACGTTCCTCGGCCAATGCATGGCTTTCTAATTGTTCCTTTAACTCTTGATAGTACTCTCTACGCGCTTCAGTGTCGCCGCTGGTTTCAGCTAATATTTTTAGCAGTAACCTCTGTTTTTCATGATCTTGACGTAACGCTTCAAAAATTTTCATAGTACCTTCCTTACACTAAAAATTGATAATCTACCCAGTAGACTATGCGATATTCATTCCATGTGTGTTTAGGCTATATAGCTATGATTTTTATCATGTTTTAATATTGGTGTTTTTTATAAGGCCGGCGGAGTAGGGGTAACGTGAAGGATTTACACAGAAGATAGAGTATTCTTCACTCTATCTTTTGTGCAGTAACACTTAAATTCCTTGTGCCAGCATGGCTTCAGCAAGACGCCTAAATGCAGCGATGTTCGCCCCTTTCATGTAATTGACATGCCCGTCTTCTTCGCCTTCTTCAACACATCTGGCATGAATGTCGTTCATTATGTTATTAAGTTCATCATCTAGTGTTGACGCGCTACGAGGTTTAAATACTGCGTTTTGGCTCATTTCTAACCCTGATAGTGCAACTCCGCCAGCATTGGATGCCTTACCTGGAACATAGGTTGTCCGTGTTTTCTGAAAAATGGCCTGCGCTTTATCAGTGCAAGGCATATTGGCGCCTTCAAGAACCATTAAACAGCCGTTATCAACCAATTGTTGTGCGTCAGACGCATCGAGTTCATTTTGTGTCGCACAGGGAAGGGCGATGTCGGTGGCAATATGCCAAGGTTTCTTTTTCTTATGCCATGTCGCGTCAGTACGCTCTGACAACGTAATCAGGATATTTTCTTCGTTAGCGCGATGACTAATAGCCCACTGTATATCTGCTTCTGAAAAACCATTTTCATTAGATAAAAGGCCACTGCTGTTGGACAGTGTACGCACGCAAGCGCCTATTTGTGTCGCTTTGAGCGCAGCGTGCAGCGCGACGTTACCTGCGCCTGATACTGACACACTCTTTCCTTTCAATGGTGTGCTTTGTGCATCACACACTGCTAATAGGAAATAGACGAGTCCAAAGCCCGTGGCTTCGGTTCTTACATGACTACCTCCAAACTCAAGCCCTTTTCCCGTTAAAACGCCTTCAAACCTATTATTTAAACGGCGGTATTCACCGTACAGATATCCAATTTCTCTCGCGCCAACGTTGATATCGCCGGCTGGAACATCGGTTTGTGCGCCAATATGCCGTTGTAATTCTCGCATAAATGCCTGACAGAAGAGCATGATGTCGCGATCGCTTCTACCTTTTGGATTGAAATCTGATCCTCCTTTACCGCCCCCCATTGGTAATCCCGTCAGTGCGTTTTTAAAGCTTTGTTCAAAAGCTAAGAACTTTAATACCGACAGCGATACAGAAGGGTGGAAGCGCAAGCCGCCTTTATAAGGGCCCATTGCAGAGTTATGTTGAACCCGCCAACCTTGATGCACCTCTACATCCCCGTCGCTATTTACCCAGTTAACGGTAAAGTAAATAACGCGCTCAGGTAAACAGAGTCGTTTAACGATGTCATAACGTTTATATGCTTCATTAGCGTTTGAGATAGGAACGATATCGGCCAGCACTTCCTGTGTTGCTTGAAGGTATTCTGGTTCGTTTTCAAACCGCTCAGACAAAAATCTGGTTAAAACGTCTATGTTACTCATACTGCTCATGGTTTATTGCTCCGAAGTAATAGTATTGCTAGCAAGAACACGAAGGCTTTGTGGGTTGCTAGTAACCGTAATTGTCGATGCAGAAAAAATTTCACCGTCTACGGCATATTGCACTTCATCGGGAAAAGTAAGGGATACTGTTTCTGCTTTTTGATGGACAATGTTCTGTGATTTACGCTTAGCTTGCGCCGGGCTAAATATAAGTTCTGCGATCGATAACAACTGCCTATCAGCACTCTCGTTAGGAAGTAGGTAGGTAATATCTACTTTTCCGTCGGTAACTGAAGGCGGGTTGTCACCCTGGGCGAGGGCGGTCGTTAACGGCGCGGCATTCGCAATGACAAAGCTCGGTGTTTCCAGTTGCTGCGACCCACCGTTGTCCAGTGACAAAGAAAAAGATAAGTTTTCGTTCTTCGTAATCGCATTGTAGAGGCCTTGAATGTAGGCTAATTGCCCGCCGGCATTTTTTTCGTCGCGACTGGCAGAGGAAATCATTTGCTCTTCAAACCCGACGGCCGCGACCAACAACATCAGGTTATCGTTACAGCGAGCGGTATCTATCGTTGTAGGTTCGCCACTGATAATGATGTCACACGCTGTTGATATCGGCATTATCTTACTCATATATCCCTGAAGTACCTGGCACAACGCATTTGCCGTGCCCAAAGGGATCATACCCATGGTAACGTCAGAGCCAATTACGGCGCTTGCTACTTCGGTTATTGTTCCGTCACCACCACAGGCTACGATAACATCTGCGCCTTTCTCGATAGCATTCCTTGCATGTGTTTCGCCGCTTATATCTGGCGTGGTCTCAAGAATGCTTATTTGAAAGTGTGGATTAAGGCGAGCTAATATATCGTTCTTTTCAACGTCCCACTTCCCCCCGCCAGAAACGGGGTTAACCACGAGCACAAGCGACTTGTTAAAGTTTAGTCTGCCACCTTCTTTTACTTTCGTTAAGGCGTGTAGCTGTCGCTTGTTTAAACGAGCCGTTGAACGTATGGATTGAATTTTATTCATTGCGTCAACAATAGAAAGTTTATCATCACGCGCTAGTAGGTACGCGGCAGTCACCAATACACTTCTTCCTCTGCCAAGCGCACAGTGAATGACGACTTTTTTTCCGCTGCGAATTTGTTGGTTAACCCAATTGATTGCGGTAGTCAGCTGCTCTGCTGTTGGGCTGGTATGGTCAAGCACCGGAATGTTGAGGTATTCAAACTCTTGCTGGTATGCGGTCCAGTCCAATCCGTCAAATTCAGCAGTTACATCTAAAATGGCATTTACGCCATTTTCTTTCATCAACGGTACATGTTGACCTGACATTCGGCATGCCAAAAACAGATTGTCGTCTATTTTTTGTAGCGGTGGGACTTTGTCGGTTCTTCTCGCGTATTCGTTAAAAACCCCTGTGCCTATTAGGAAGGGAATAAAAATCCAACGTATATAAATAGGTATCGAGCCGTCCTGACGCTTTCTAAATAATTCGGGGTAGTTAAGAAGATAGGCACTACTTACCGCAATTAGCGAAAATGCAATCCACCCTAGTAGTATCTTTACAACAACAAGCGGGGTTATCCATGTGAGGTAAAGTGCTAGCAATGCGCCTAAGACATAATACTTAACCATTTTCATTATCAACATCCTTTGTAAATCGTTAGCATGCATACGTCGAAGGTTTTGTTTTCGTTTATAAATATCTATGAGATGAACTAGATTCACGTGAACGCCGTAAATGCTGTAAACACTAAACGAAAGAATTCTATGAGTAATAGCGCGTTAAAAATTGCCAACTTCGTGTGGTTTCAATCAATATGGTGGCTTGTTGTCTTACTGCAAAATGCATCAATACCTTTCGTTATTGGGCTACTGGTTTTGTGGTTAGTCATTTCATCGAAACGCTACGCCGATGCAATATTGTTCGTAGCTATCTTCTTGGTCGGCATGGTGGTGGATAGCAGCTTAACGTTCTTCGGCATTTATCGTTTCGATACCACGCATCAGATAGCCGATGTGCCGTCCTGGCTTATTCCAGTATGGTTGGGATTGTTATGGTCTGGCTTAGCAGGAACACTGCTACATAGCATGACCTTGTTTCAAGGACGCCCACTTATCGCAGCCGCTGGGGGCGCTGTTTTTGCACCGCTAAGCTATGTGGCCGGCGCCAATTTCGGGGCGGTTACGTTAGGACAATCTATTTTAATGACATACGTTATCGTTGGCGCGGTATGGGCGTTCGTATTTCCTGCTATTTTTTATGTTGCCCATTATGTTGAGCAAAACGTGGTGCGCAAAAAGGAGGGTAATAGAGATGACTAAATCAGTATTAGTGACAGGTGCAAACAGAGGAATTGGGCTTGAAATAGTCCGAGGCTTTGCGCAACAGGGCTTTAAAGTGGTGATGGCGTGTAGAGACGAATCGCTCGGACTTGAAGCGCGACAAGATGTCGTAGGTGGCGATATCCACGTTATTGAAATGGCGTTAGATAAAGAGCAAAGTATTATTGATGCGTTTGTACGAGCCGATGCGGTTTACGGCCCTTTCAATATTCTGGTTAACAATGCGGGGGCGCTTGACCATAGAGGCTGGGATGAGCTCACAACCGACGGCTTGCATGATGCGATGCAGCTTCATGTGGCTGCGCCATTGACGTTAATAAAGCAAGCGCTTCCAGGTATGTTGGCGTCGGGCTTCGGCCGTATTATTAATGTTTCCTCTGGGTGGGGCAGTTTTAATGAAGGTTTAGAAGGCCCGCTTTCTTATGCCGTAAGTAAATCGGCGCTTAATGCGCTTACCGTGAAAATAGCAAACGAGATAAAGGCCGAGCATGGCGACGACTGTGACGTTACGGTAAACAGTATGTGTCCTGGTTGGGTTCATACACGTATGGGCGGCACAGATGCACCTCGAACCCCTGAAGAGGGCGCTGATACCGCATTATGGTTAGGGGTGCATAAAAAAGGTGGGCCCAATGGGGCATTTTTAAGAGATAGAAAGTGTATCGATTGGTGAAAGTAAGCGGCCCCGAAGGGCCGTTTTAGTATGTTAGCGTACCGCCACTACTATATTATCTGCATGATCTTTTAGCACATTCTTAACTTTCTTTACCCCATCTGGCGATGACGTATTGACGATCAGTGCTGCTTTACCGTTACGCAGTGCATGCCTTACGGTTTGAATGATTTGGTTTCTATCGGGGCGCAGTGCAAAAAGACCTGCGAGAAATAGCCCCAAAAATAAACCTGGACTGATTAACGCGATGAACGTGAAAATAGGGTTTTGCTGGGTTAACGCTGGACCAAAGGCAACCAATAAGGCTGCTGCAATAAATCCTGCACCCAATCCTATTGCCCCCATCTTCAGGTGAGAGCTCCACAGGCCCTTGCCAATCACGTTACTATCTTCCTCTAATTTCTTACCGAAATCTTCTTCGCTACCCTCGATGAGGGTGACGTGTGATTCTGGCACAACAGAACGGGATACCAACGCCTGCGCAGAGGTTGTAGCCTGCGCTTTATCGTCATAAATTGCGGCAACTTGACCCTGTGCATCCGGTTTAAGCAGTGCCTTGATGTCATATTCCGAATTGGTCATGAATTCTCCATTTTTTTGATCGTTTTGTTACTCGTTACGAAAAACTACTCTAAGAGATTTCGCTATCTCACCCTTCGAGGGATAGATTTACGTAATGCTTGATTATTACACATTCAAATTACGTTCCGTTATGTTGCACGAGTGTTTTAGCGTATTATAAATTCTATTTTCACTGGTGTTATTTAACTTAAGTTGCTGATAATTAGCACTAAAAACGTAAAGTTAAAATACGTTCATAAACAGATTGCGAAGGAAGTGCCCTATGCCAATACCAACCTGAAAGCATTGATATAAAGGCCTAATGCGTAAAAATGCGTCGGGCTGTGAAAAAATGTCACGTTATTAAGTAGCGCATACCGTTGGTTCACAAACTGCTGACCACCTTAACCTTACGTCCCCACCTCTATGTGCTCTCCATTGTGGGTAAGTGCTTCGCAATCGAGTGACACTGTTATTGTGGGCATTCATTTTGCTTTCACGTTTCTTTTATCGTAATAAAAGTCTGTCGGGCAGCAATAGCCGTAAGAAAAAACAATACAATGCGAATAAAAGGTAACCATGAGCAACAACGGACTGAAAAAAAGTGAGTCAGAAACGATGCATGATCAAGGCATTGTACGTATGACTAATCATGACGAACATCTTCACATTATGCGGTCTGGCTGTGCTGAAAAAGGATTCTATTACCGTTACAAAAATGGCAGGCGAGTCACTAAGGCAAAGGTGTTAACGCGCATCGAACGTTTAGTAATCCCGCCAAACTGGCGTTCAGTTCGGATTAGTAAACTTCCTAAAGCGAGTATCCAAGCCATAGGTAAAGATGAGAAAAACAGACGCCAATACATCTATCATTACCAATGGCATAAGCAACAACAGGCCGAGAAATTTGCGTCACTTCGTCAATTCGGTTTGGCTATCGACGACTTTCGAACACATTGCTTTAAGTATCTTGAAACCAAAGCGTGGAGTTTGGAAAGGGTATGTGCGCTCGTGGGGCTTCTGCTTGATAAAACAGGCGCACGCATCGGTCACTCTCAATATACACAAGAAAATAGCACATATGGGCTGAGTACCCTACGCCGTAAGCATGCGGAGGTGCGCGAAGACCGCATTCTGTTTAAATACACGGGTAAGCATAATAAGCCGCGGACATTGGAAGTTACCGACCCCACGCTGTCTACACTTGTTGAAGAGTGTATTAACTTACAAGGTTATGCAATATTCCGTTATCAAACCAATGATGCAAAGTGGCGAGATTTGACCAGCGAAGATATGAATCATTTCATACACCAATATATGTCAGATAATTATAGTTGTAAGTATTTTAGAACGTGGGCAGCTAGCAGGATCGCTTTACGTGTTTTGCCAGAGGTTCATGCATCAGTCAATGCGAGGAAAAATAGAAAGTGGGCACCAACATTGGCGAAGCACGTTTCAAAGGTGCTGGGCAACACACCGGTTGTGTGCCGAAAGTATTACATTCATCCGAAGCTATTTGCTGCACTAGATGATCAACAAATGCGAAATGAGCTGATTAGCAACGTAAATACTATTTTAAATGAAAAATGTGAAGAGACGAGTACGCAAGTGCAGCTAGAAAGGCTCTTGTTGAAGGTTATATCCTAAGCAGCGCGCTTAATTGAAAAAATATTCCAAACGGTAGTAAGTGAATATAAATATTAATATTTATGCATAAATTTCCATAAAGTTTTTTTGATTTTAGTGATATTTTTTTCTCTTATCACATTGTTTTAAATGTTTTTTTTGTTCGTTTTAGTATGTAAGTGTGGTGAGGTGGGTAGTTGGGTCGATTTTCGTGTTTACCTGCTGATTTCATTGGGTAGCTTAAAATTTGAACTTGAAAAAATATGAAAAACCTTTATATTATTTGAACTCTAATCATTTTAGTTCGATGTATTAAGCGTCCTCAGCGCATTCGTTATCAATGAATGACGCAAAAGGTTTAGCGTAAATGTTCATCGCAAGGGCAGTAGCACGGATGGTTAGTTTTTTTTTAGCAGTAGAGGATTACAACCCACGTTATGCCAATCGAAAGCTACATTTCGTTGAGTATCTATTTTCTAGCGATGCTCGGCATTGGCTTGTTTTCATATAAACAATCCACAAGCGATATATCGGGTTATATCTTAGGTGGCAGAAAAGTCAGTCCTCAAGTCACCGCATTGTCAGCGGGCGCTTCTGATATGTCTGGTTGGATGTTGATGGGGTTACCTGGAGCCATGTATCTTACTGGCTTTGATGCCATGTATATTGCCATCGGGCTAGTTGCTGGCGCGTTGGCTAATTATCTTCTTGTCGCACCAAAGCTTCGTTTGTACACAGAGTATGCAGACGATGCACTGACAGTTCCCGAGTTCTTCGCTAAACGTTTCAATACGCCAAATGCGTCAGTCAGAATTGTATCTGCGGTGATCGTTGTGATGTTTTTCACCTTATATACATCTGCAGGGCTTGTTGCCGGCGGTAAACTTTTTGAGAGTGCCTTCTCGGTAGACTATCAACTAGGCTTATTTATAACGCTTGGCGTAGTTGTATCGTACACATTGCTTGGCGGTTTTTTAGCGGTAAGTCTTACTGATTTCGTTCAGGGCTGCATCATGTTTGTTGCGCTTATTTTGGTTCCCGTTGTCGCGTTCATACAATTCGACAGCGTTTCCCATATGACAGCGTCGGCGTACTTGTCAATTCCAGACTTTTCGGAATCAGTTGCGTCACTCACTGCAATAGGTTTGCTTTCGAGTCTTGGGTGGGGGCTTGGGTATTTCGGTCAGCCTCACATTATCGTTCGTTTTATGGCGATAAGGTCTGTGAAGTCGGTTAGTGTTGCACGAAATATCGGTATGTCTTGGATGTTAGTCACGATATTAGGCGCATTAGCTACCGGATTTGTTGGCATTGCGTATGCGAATGCGTTTGGTTTACCAATAGACGATGCTGAAACAATTTTTATCGTGTTTTCACAGCTACTGTTTCACCCGTTAATAAGCGGCTTTCTAATGGCAGCAATATTAGCTGCGATCATGAGCACTATTTCTTCTCAACTATTAGTATCGGCGAGTTCGCTTACTGAAGATATTTTGCGTGTCGTGAATAAGAAAGAAATGGCAGAACAAACGACTGTTACGCTGGGTCGTGTGGGTGTTGCTGGTGTAGCGGCTGTTGCGTTGCTACTTGCGATGGATTCATCAAACAGTATTTTATCGTTAGTGAGCAATGCGTGGGCAGGTTTTGGTGCGGCATTCGGCCCGCTTGTGCTTTTCTCGTTGTATAAGCGAGACCTCAGCCATAAAGCCGCATTAGCAGGCATTATATCTGGTGCAGTGACCGTTCTGTTTTGGATTTATGCGCCTGTGTTAAGTAATGGTGAAACACTAAGCAGTGTTATGTACGAAATTATTCCAGGGTTTGCAGTAAGCGCTGTGAGCCTGTGGGTTGGTTCTTCTCTTTCTGCTTCGCCAAGTAAGGCGGTTGCAGCGACATTTGATGAAGTCAGCCTAGAATTAGCGAATCAACAATCTTAAGGTAAGTAATTATTATGAGTCATCCTAGTTGGAATCGTGTGGTTATCAAAGTGGGTAGCGCACTTATATCACCTAACAAGAAGGGGTGTAGTAGCCACTATCTTTTGAGTATCGCGCAGTTCATCGTGAGATGTAGAGCAAATGGAACGCAGGTTGTCCTCGTTTCTTCGGGTTCAGTAGCAGCCGGCTCACATCTATTCCCAGAAACTGAAAATGTTCATATTGCGATCAAAAAAGCGATGGCTGCGGCAGGGCAAACTGAAATGATGGCGACGTGGGATCGATTATTTGATTTCCCATCAGCGCAGATTTTATTAACTCACGCAGATTTACGCGACAGAGAGCGCTATGTAAGTATCCGCGAGACTATTTTCAGTTTACTAGAACATGGCGTGTTGCCTATCGTTAATGAAAACGACACGGTAACAACAGACAAATTGAAAGTTGGCGACAATGACAACTTGTCTGCAATGGTCGCAGCAGCGGCTGATGCAGATGCACTAATCATATGCTCGGACATTGATGGGTTATACACTAAAAACCCGCATGAGCACGATGATGCGCAGCTATTACGCGACGTTGACACTATCGATGAAAGCATTTATGCCATGGCGGGCGGTGCGGTAAAAGGTGGTGTTGGAACAGGCGGAATGCGCACTAAAATTGAAGCGGCGGAAAAAGCCGTTTCGCATGGTATCGATACGTATATTATTAATGGGTTCACTGAAATTTCATTTAATATGCTGTTGTCTGGCAACAACCCAGGCACGCACTTTAGCGCACATGCTAAACCCATGCAGGAGAACGTACATTGGATGAGACATACATCTAATGCACAAGGCGAAGTTATTGTAGAAAGCGATTTTGATGAATCATTAGACAGTGACAGTGAGCAACTAACGAGTAGTGAAATTATCGGCGTGAATGGTGAATTCTCAGTTGGGGATACCATCTTAGTGAGAAAAGCCGACGGCACAAAACTCGTTAAGGCAAAATCGAATTACAGTAGTTGCTTACTTAATTTTATTGCTAATCAGGACAGCGACGAGTTCGCCAGTGAATTCGAAGAGAAAACTGGCCCTATCATTTCTGATCAGCACGTAGCAAATTTGGAGGAAGAATGAGTATTATTACGGAATTAGCCCAACAGGCGAAAGAAGCAGCACAAGTACTATCTATATTAGATGAAGCGAAAAAAAATGCGGTGCTTAGTGATATGGCCGCCGCAATTAGAGCGAATAAAAGCGTCATTGTTGATGTGAATGAAAAAGAAGTTGCTCGTGCGAAAGAAAATAATTTAGATGCAGCAATGATAGACCGCCTCATATTGAATGATGAGCGCATCGAAGCGATGGCTGAAGGCATTGAGGTTATCATTGGTTTAGATGATCCGGTAGGTCAAGAACGCGTTATCGGTACACGTCCTAACGGTATCGAAATTAAAAAGATGCGAATTCCATTGGGTGTGGTGTGCATGATTTATGAAGCACGCCCGAACGTAACTGCTGATGCTGGTGCACTATGTTTTAAATCAGGTAATGCAGTAATTTTACGTGGTGGTAAAGAAGCGCTAGATACTAGCTTGGCAATATCTGGGTTAATGCAAGACGTGTTAGAGAAACATGGTTTACCAAGAGCGTTAGTGACCGTTATACCAAACGCCGACAGAGCGTTGATGCAAGAACTGATGGAGCAGCGAGACTATATTGATGTGATTATTCCTCGCGGTGGCGAAGGGCTTATTAACTATGTTACTGACAATGCAAAAGTGCCAGTTATCCAGCATTTCAAAGGCGTTTGTCATTTGTATGTTGATAAGGATGCGGACCTAGATAAAGCCTTGGCGATATTGCTTAACGGTAAAACGCAGCGTACTGGTGTATGTAATGCGCTTGAAGCGTTAGTTGTTCACAGTGCGGTTGCTGATGAGTTTTTACCTCGTGTGGCTGCGGCATTTAAGGAACATGGCGTAACTGTGCATGTAAACCAAGCGGGCAGTGCGTTTTTCGACGATGCGGATGTTATCGGTGAAGATGCATACGGTGAAGAGTACTTAGGGCTAGAAATTGCCATACGTGTTGTTGACGATTTCAATGCGGCTATTGCGCACATCGCTAAGTTTGGAAGCAACCATACCGAAGTCATCTGTACCAAAGATGAAGCCGCAGCTAAGTTGTTTCAACGTGCCGTTGACGCTAGTGTAGTAATGGTTAACGCATCATCGCGTTTTTCTGACGGCAGTCAACTAGGGTTGGGTGCTGAGATTGGTATCGCGACCACTAAACTACATGCTTATGGTCCTATGGGGCTTGAGTCGCTGACGTCTGAAAAGTACCTCGTGAACGGCGAAGGTCAGATTCGCGCGTAGGCTGAATTTAGTCTAACAGACGCTTTCTTACGAAAGTGATACTGGTCTGCATTGTGTCAGGCGAATAGATACTTCATAATTGAAGCGCTGGTTAACAACCAGCGCTTTTTTTATTTTTTTATCATAGGTTTATTAGGAGTACAGGCATGGAAATAGCGATTGACCCAGACTTAATTTGGCGTCAACTACTGTCGTTCACCTCCGAATATAAACTCGCCACCTCCTTATTACTGCTTATTGTTCTTTACTACACAAAGAAAGGCATCTTAAAGCTCATTAAGTTAAGCAGTAGCAGAAGCGGCGAAGATCGCAGAAATCAAATTAATATTCTTGAGCAACTCGGTAACGCACTCATTATTGTTGTATTAATGATGGTGTGGTCTTCAGAAATACAAAACCTTGCCATATCTATTGCTGCGTTCATGGTTGCTATCGTGCTTGCGACGCGAGAGTTTATCCAATGTTTTATGGGGTTCATTTACTACTTAGGCGCTAGACCATTTCGAGTAGGAGATTGGATCCAAATGAATAACGTAGTGGGTGAAGTGGTTGAAATGGACTGGGCAAAAACCGCTTTGCTTGAAGTTGACAGCGAGTCGTTCAACTATACGGGTAAGCACGTTTATGTACCGAACAGCCAGCTTGTTACGCAAACCGTGCGTAATTTAAACTTTTTGCGTCGGTACAAACTGCATTCATTTGAAATCGTCAACGAGCCTATTGTTAACGCCTACAGCCTGTTACCGGCCTTCCAGGCGCGAGCACAAGCCCATTGCGAATATTTTAGAGATGTAGCAGAACGTTATAAGGGCCTGATTGAGCGCCATCTAGAGCAAGAGTTCATTCAGATTGACCCCGAGATTGAAATAAAAACAAACGAATTGGCGAAAGTCGTTATTAGGGTAAGCTTATTTTGCCCTACCGACGAGGCGCTAGCACTTGAACATAAAATGTGCTCAGATTGGCTTAGCTTGTGGTTCAAGGCAATGAAAGAGGATGAATACGCGCAAAGTGTATTGTCAAATAGCGTTTCATAACGCCGCGCAGTAAATCAATTTGGTAATGGCAATAGTGTGCGTTCATGGCTATACTATGCGCCGCGATTATAAGCGATAAATAAGATTGAAATTAAAGGACAAATAGTGACTCCTATTACTAAATCATTTCAGTATGGTCAGCATACTGTAACACTTGAGACGGGCGTAATCGCTCGTCAGGCAACAGCAGCTGTCATGGCAAGCATGGATGATACTGCTGTACTAGTAACGGTTGTTGGTAAGAAAGAAGCGAAAGCTGATCAAGATTTCTTCCCACTAACAGTTAACTACCAAGAAAAAACGTACGCTGCGGGTAAAATCCCTGGTGGTTTTTTCAAGCGTGAAGGACGTCCTTCAGAAGGCGAAACCTTAACAGCACGTTTAATCGACCGTCCAATTCGTCCATTATTCCCTGAAGGGTTTAAGAACGAAGTACAGGTTGTTATCACAGTAATGTCTGCTAACCCAGAGATTCCTACTGATATCATCTCGATGATTGGTACTTCTGCTGCACTTGCTATCTCTGGTATACCATTCAATGGTCCTATTGGTGCAGCGCGCGTTGGTTACACAAACGGCGAATATATTCTAAATACACGCGTTGAAGAGCAAGAAGCAAGTGAACTTGACCTTGTTGTTGCGGGTACTGAAGGCGCGGTATTAATGGTTGAATCAGAAGCCGACGTGCTTTCTGAAGATGTGATGCTAGGCGCAGTTATGTTCGGTCACGAGCAACTACAAACGGTTGTTACCGCGGTAAACGAATTTGCTGCTGGCGTTAACATCGACAAGTGGGATTGGAAACCAGAAGCAGAAAATACAACCCTTAAAGAAAAAGTGAAAGCATTAGCTGAAGCTGAAATGGTTGCTGCTTACCAAATCTCTGACAAACTTGCGCGTAAAGATGCAGTAACGGCTGCAACTGAAAAAGCGCTTGATGCCATTCTTGCTGAAGATGAAACACAAGATAAGAAAGAAGTGTCAAACCTTCTTCACGACCTTGAGTCTGACGTAGTACGTTCACGCATTCTTGCTGGCGAACCTCGTATTGACGGTCGTGATCCTAAGATGATTCGTGCACTAGACGTTGCGACAGGTATTTTACCACGTACACACGGTTCTGCTGTTTTCACTCGTGGTGAAACGCAAGCAATCGTCGCTGCTACATTAGGTACTGAACGTGACGCGCAGATGATTGACGAGCTTCAAGGCCGTCGTGACAGCCGCTTCATGCTTCATTATAACTTCCCTCCATACTGTGTTGGTGAAACGGGTATGATTGGTTCTCCTAAGCGTCGTGAAATTGGTCACGGTCGTTTGGCGAAGCGTGGTATTCAAGCCGTAATGCCGAGCGAAGAAGAATTCCCGTACGTAGTACGTATCGTTTCTGAAATTACAGAATCAAACGGTTCATCTTCAATGGCGTCTGTTTGCGGTACTTCACTTGCACTTATGGATGCTGGTGTTCCTATCAAGGCATCGGTTGCGGGTATCGCGATGGGTCTTGTGAAGAGTGACGAAAACTTTGTTGTACTTTCAGATATCCTTGGTGACGAAGATCACCTAGGTGATATGGACTTTAAAGTAGCCGGTACCACAGGTGGTATTACTGCACTTCAAATGGACATCAAGATTGAAGGTATCACGAAAGAGATCATGCAAATTGCCCTTAAACAGGCAAAAGAAGCACGTTTGCACATCCTTAACGTAATGGATGAAGCAATCGGTGGTCACCGTGAAGAGCTTAGTGAATTTGCTCCACGCATCTACACAATGAAGATTGATCAAGACAAGATCCGTGACGTAATCGGTAAAGGCGGCGCAATGATCCGTCAGATTACTGAAGAGTCAGATACGAATATCGAAATTGAAGATGACGGTACTATCAAAATCTTTGCTACTGAGCGTGCGAAAGCAGATATCGCTATCGGTAGAATTGAACAAGTAACGGCAGAAATCGAAGTCGGTAAAACTTACCATGGTAAGGTTACTCGTATCGTTGATTTCGGTGCGTTCGTTGAAGTGCTTCCAGGCAAAGAAGGTCTTGTCCACATTTCACAAATTGCGCATGAGCGTGTGAACAAAGTGGCAGACTACCTAGAAGAAGGCCAAATGATTGACGTTAAGGTTATGGAAATTGATCGCCAAAACCGTGTACGTCTAAGCATTAAAGAGCTTCTAGAGCGTCCGGCACCTAAGTCTGACGACGCTGAGTAATGCTGGCGTAACAAAGGTTTTATTACTTTTGTAGAAATAGTTGAGTAAAAAAGGGAGCATAGCTCCCTTTTTTTATTTTTAAATACATTGAGGAATAGGGATGGATAAGCAAACCCAAACCGATGTTGAAGCCGCGGTATTTCGCCGATTGGTTGAACATTTAGATGCTAATAAAGACGTTCAGAATATTGATTTAATGATTTTGGCTGATTTCTGCCGTAACTGCTTGGCTAAGTGGTATTCATCCGCGGCAAGCGAAAGGGGTGTTGAAATAGACTATGATGCGGCGCGCGAAGTGGTCTACAAAATGCCGTATTCACAGTGGAAAGAAAACCATCAGCTTCCGGCTAGTGACGAACAACTTGAAAAGCTAGCGGCACGACAAAATAAATAATATAAGCCAGCGTGAGCTGGTTTTTTTATACAAAAGTGAGTGGAAGTCACACTCATCAATAACACTAGGGAAAGAGAATGCCAAAATGGATTGTAATCAGAACGTGGGCAATGTTGATCATTGCTTTTGCGGTGTTACTCGCAGCGTTAGCCGTATTAGGCTCGACGTTGGGAGAGGCGCACGCCACGGGGGCGTTCTCGTTATCTATACCCCAAGTTGGAAGCATTTGTGCTGGGGTCTGTGCACTCTCTATCTTCTTACATTGTATTAAACGTTTAACACGTATTAATGGTGCAGACGCTTCTTAGCTTACGTGAGGCACATTGCCGTCATGACTAAAATCATTAACCGTTTTTTGTTTTAGTGGTATCGTAAGCGGTGAAGTTTACTAATTAGCCAAACGATAATGAACAGGAGACGTGTTGATGGAACAAGAAGAGTACTGGGGCATGCAGGTCAATGCGTATTGCATGCTTATCCATTTAAGTCAGTTGGCAAGCATCGTTATGCCTGGCTTAGGGTTTGTGCTTCCGGTAATCATGTGGGTTGCGAATAAAGACAAAAACGTAGACATAGATAAGCATGGGCGGGTTACGATTAATTGGCTTATTAGCTTCATCATTTACAGTTTCGTTTGCGGAATATTGATGATTGTATTAATCGGCTATCTGGGCCTGTTACTTTTATTGTTGCTAAATGTCGTGTTCGCTATTGTCGCCGCCGTTAAAGCTAACAACGGTGAGTTTTGGGTATATCCACTAAGTATTAAATTTCTTAAATACTAAGCCCCTACAGCGAGGTAGGTTTGCTAAGCTAGTACCTCTACCTCGTCGTCTTCTCGTTTACTTTCCCGTTTTCTCGCTGTTTTATTTAAAATATTCACCCCTTTTAACGTCGTCATTCGTTTAGTTAGAAAAAGAGGGGAAATACTATGCATACACTACACACTTTTTCGTTAGACGATAATGCGGATCGCAACAAATCACTGAGGCTGGCTGGCACTGTCGTAATCGGCAGTGTTATTACGTTTTCCTTATTTGCGATGATGGCAAAGCTTATCGAACAAGATGGTCGGCCACCGGAGCCCGAGGCGTACGTTACACTCGGCCCATTAGTACTTGCGCTAGATGAACCGGACATTATAGAGCGTCAGAAAATTAAGCCGATGGAAAAGCCCGTTGAAATGCCAAAAGTTCATCCTGAAAAGCCTGAGCCGGTGCCTAATGATAATCAAAATGTATTTGGTACGTTAACGCAAGTACCCAAAAACGACATCAATGTATCTATAAATTTATCCGGTGGGCAAAGTGATATGCAGGCATCGCCTCAATTTCGACGCGACCCAACATATCCCGCGCAAGCGGCGCGCGAGGGAATTGAAGGATGGGTAAAGCTCGCGTTTAATGTCTCTGCCAGTGGTAGCGTGGAAGATATTGTGGTGGTTGACGCAACGCCCAAAAATATCTTTAATCGCGCCGCGCGCCGAGCGCTATCAAAATGGAAGTATAAACCGAAAATGGAAGGCGGGAAGCCTGTTCAACAAACCGGAATGGTAGTAGTGTTGGAGTTCGCGCTCGCTGAGTAAGGATAAGCTTATGAGTTACGCTGCTGGGATACTGTTATCGTTGAAGGAACGGCTTTCACAAGGTGAGCGTGAAGCCCCAACTGCCGAAAGTTTAATGAGAAGCTTCGTTAAAACGGGTGATGATACTGCGCTGTCAATGTTGTTCGATATGTATTCAAGCAAACTTTTTTATTTCCTTGTTGTATTGTCTGACGTCGATATGGCAGCAGATATTTCTCAAAAGACCTGGGTAAAAGTCATTGAAAAAAAGCATCTTTATAAGATGGGGACAAGCGTGGAGGCGTGGCTTTTTACCATAGGTAGGCATGCGCTCATTGACGAGTTGCGCCGCACAAAACGGATAATTTATGACAGTGAGGTTGTTGAACAACGCGCAAGTGATAACACAACAGGCAGCGATATTGATGAAGCAGATTTTAACGGCATGCTGAAGCGCTTACCGTTTGCACAAAAAGAGGCGCTCTCTCTTCAATTAGAGGGTTTTAGCATTAAGCAAATAAGTGATATTTGCCATACCCCTTCAGAAACGGTGAAAACACGAATTCGGTATGCGAAAGACAATCTCAAATCTTTATTGGGGACGAAATAATGGCGATGTCAGACGACGAACTTAAATCTGCTTATCAACAAGAACGACGCAAGCATCATGCACCTAACCACATAAAGCATTCAATAATGGCGCATAACCGTCGCGCTAATCAATATGAAGCGTCAAAAGGGGTGCGCAATCTGTTCTCTAAGCAGTGGGTAAGTTTTTCTGCCGCCGCGTTTTCACTTGTGGTGTTATATGGCGTTTATCAATTAAGTGAGGAACATGCCCAACGTGTTACGACCGCACCTATCAATGTCGCGGTTGAATATCATACCCTTGAGCACGAGGCTACACAGCAACATTCATATGCCAAACGGTTTAGCACATATACAACAGAATACGAACGTATCAATCAGCTCTCTGAACGTGTGCTTACAAAACCCGTTACACTGATCGCTAATGAAGGTGATTGGCAATTCATTGATTGCAAACAGCATACTATTATTCTTTCCGCTGCGCTTGTGAACGCACTGAGCGTGCAAGAAAGTATTCGAGGTGATATTGCCCTTGGTGCGCAAGTTGCGATGTCGATGAGTGAAAACGGAAAAATTCTACTTATCGAACCTTCAACCCAGCCGTTAATGTGCTAATGGGTTATTTACAGTCTTTGTGATATTTGCGTGGGGAGGGGAGCGCCGTCGCGGCCCTCCCTTGCTATTATTTATCTAAATCATTTGCTCTAAAGGCATTAGGCAGCAGTTCTCCAATAGTAGTGTCGTGCGTATTGCCAGACTTCGTCACCATTGTGACACGCGTCTCGTCAGGGGCAAACTCTGCAATTTTTTGACGGCATCCACCACATGGAAAACAAAAGTCTTCGTTTGGGCTAGCAATGACGATGTGGGCAATGCGCGAGAACCCATTGGTAACCATGTTACCTATCGCTGTCGCTTCAGCGCATTGCCCGAGAGGAAATGCGGCACTCTCTACATTACACCCTGCAAAGCTCTCTCCGCTTGGTGTCACTAGTGCGGCACCTACTTTAAATGATGAATATGGAGAGTGAGAGTGGCGTTGTGCTTCAAATGCAAGTGTTGTTAATTGTTCTACTTTATTTTTACTCATGGGGACCTTTAATCACCGCCTGTTATCCTTTACTTTTTGTACCAAATGCGAGAAGGTTGGCGGCATTCAGCTGCGATATATGTTAACGCGGATTTTTTTCCTACAATATAGAATGCTTTTTACCATGTGCAGAAACGTTAGTCTCACCTTTTTTTCTATTTTTGTTTTGTTTTTAAGCGGTTGCGCTAAAACACCCGTTGTAGTGGAAAAGCCACAAATGGGTAATCTATTACTTGCGGAACCAGCTCCTATCAACCCACGTTCTGAAATGGCCATCGCGCGCTACAATCAAATTTTATCGAGTGCAGAGCTAAGTAACAACGATAAAGCGGAATTGTATTTTCAACGGGGTATGCTTTACGACAGCGTAGGTTTGGCAGGTCTAGCGCAGTTCGACTATAACCAGGCAATAAATATAAAGCCCGATATGGCACAAGCATACAATTCGCTTGGCATACATTACATTCAGCAGAGCGATTTCTTACAGGCATATGAGGCTTTCGACTCGACGTTAGAAATTGATCCAGATTACACCTTTGCTTTTCTCAATAGAGGTATTGCGTTGTATTATGGCGGGCGTGCCGAACTTGCTATTAACGATCTGACATACTTCTCGGACTTAGACAGTACTGATCCGTTTAGGGTGTTATGGACCTATTTTGCTCATAACACAGTATCAAAAGAGCAGGGGCAGCAATATTTAATGAGCGTACGGCCCGCGTTAGATGGTGAGCACTGGGCAACATCATTAATTGATTTGTTTTTAGGTGTCGTTGATGAAAACCAAGTACTTAACCAACTCTTAAGCGGTGTTCGTAGTCAAAAGGCACTAACCGATCGACTCTGTGAAGCGTATTTTTACTTGGGCAAGTATCACCTGCAAGACGGTAACGACGGTATCGCGTCTAATTATTTCAAGCTTGCCCTAAGTACTAACGTGTTTGATTATGTTGAGCACCGCTACGCCAGGATGGAGTTACACCGTCTTAGACAGTCGTCGAATAATGATTCAAGCGACTAACGCTTCATAGCATGCGAGGCTTAATCTTAGCGCTGGTTGCGCTATTTCTAATAGCTGGAGACAGTGGTCATCTACTTGATCAATTGTTGCGTAATGCGAAACAAGCAAGCGCAATACGTTCAAACGCCGTTGTTTCTATAGATGCAAATGACACTGAGTCTGAGGGGGCACGCTCGCACATCATTGCACCGTTTACGCCCACATCAAAGCAGATTAGTACCGTCCACCGTGTCGCACCGCTTCTGTGGTCGGCGGCCAAGCAAGGCAGTGTCGATGCGCAAACGGCCTTAGTTGCATTAGCGTCTTCGGCCTCGTCTGAGTATTGGTTACGTAAAGTGGTATCATTAGACAGTGCAGAAGCCGCTTGGGCACTATACCAATTGCTTAGCGCAGAGGGTAAGGGAGAACGCTTTGTCGCTCTCGCTGCCCAAGGCGGCGTTGCTGAAGCCCAGTTGTCCTATGCGATGTCTACCGATAACCCTGATGAGCGTGAAAAATGGTTAGTAGAAGCTGCGACTAATGGCTATTCACCCGCGCAAGCCGCACTCGCTGACTGGTATTTGCTTAAGGGGGAGTCGCACAAAGCGAAACCGTGGCTTGAAATGACAGCCAATCTTGACCGCCAAAGTGCCTTTAAGTTTGCGCGCTTATTGTGGGATGAAGGTGACAGCGAACGCGCCATACATTATTTTAAAAAGTCTGCCAGTGACGGAAATGAGCAGGCTAAACGTGCACTCCATATTACGCGTACCTACACTGCCACGCGCCCTGAAAACGTGTCGCAAATAGTGTGGCCATCGACCAAGATGTGTAAACAGCGCATTCAGTTGTTTGGTACCTCGTTAGTGACTATGACACGTGCTGATTCGCTCTATTCACAATATCAAAAAGACAACAGACTTAAAGGGCTCTCGCTGTGTGTGAACAAGCCTATCTGGTTAGAAAAAGAAACACTCACGTGCAGTGCAAACTTTCAAAAAAGTGGTTTACTAGGCTGTAATATTACTCCGCTCGCTGAAGTCGCAAAGCGCTTTGATATTACGCATGCTGTCATTATCTCGGCGCAAGGAAAAGCCAATGTGAGAAATGGCGTAATGTTTTTAGACATCACTGATGCTTACTCTGTTTTCGTGCATGAATTGGCGCATTTTGCAGGCTTTGTTGATGAATATCCGCTATCTCGCGGCGCAGCCAGAAGAATATGCCGTGCCGACAATATTGATAACTTCACGCCTCCCAACCTTGTTATTCATGGGGAGATAACCTACAAGCCGCTAAAAACGGTTAATCAATGGCTTGCGAAAAACAATGACGCATTGATTATCTCGCCATCGAAAACATGTGATGCTATCGGTGTAAAAAGCTATAAGCCCAGTAACGATATCACCTTTATGGAGCATCACGATACCGGCCGTATTCCTGCTATTTACCGAGCACTTTGGGAGCAACAACTTCAAAACGAAAGCGCACATCGACCTATCTCAATGAATCTTTTCCAAGCGTTTCATAAAGAAGGGAATACAAAAAAAGCCGGCGTATGGCTACATGTGTATGAAGAAAGGGATAGTGCGTCAGAAGAATAGAGAGTGGGGCGACAACGTCCATACACTCTCCATTTTTTCGCTGTTATGCTGACTGTATTTCGTGTTTAAGTGTGCTAACCCACATTGACGTAGCACCACAAATTGCTACAGGCATAACAATAAAGTTCACCACGGGTATTAGTGAAAAAATATTGACCATAATGCCGAAGCTCATTGCCTTTCCTTTGTGTTCACCGAGATGCGAACGCATGCGAGAAAATGTGACTTTGTGGTTATCATAAGGATAGTCGCAATATTGAATTGCCATCATCCACGCAGAAAACAAAAACCATAAAATCTGGCCAAAAATAGGCAGAAAGAAAAACAGCAGTAAAAACCCCGCCGCGCGCGGTAGGTACCACAAAAGCTTTGCAAGCTCACGACCTAGCGTCCGTGGGATATCCTTTACAAGCGCCAATACTCCGTCATCACCGAGATCTTGCCCGGTTAGATGGCGTTCTACTTTTTCTGATAGTACGCCATTAAAAGGTGCCGCAATCCAGTTTGCCAAGGTACCGAATATCAATGCAAATATGAGCAATACGCTTATTACTGCCAGTGGCCATAGGAAAAAGCTCGCGACGGTTTTAATCCAACCCAGCCACTCTGGAATTAAATTAATGACATAGCTAATGCCCGTTTCTATTTGCCCGTAAAGAAAATAAAATGCCACAGAAAAAAGCACTACGTTTATCGCGAGAGGAACAAAAACGAAGCGCTTAAGCCCTTTGGTTTTTATCAGTGAGAACCCTTGGAAAAAATAGTGCACGCCACTGTGCGACCGACCACTTGAATTCATTATTACTCCTTGAAGGCATTTGAACGTGTTCATAGTAACGGGTTTATTATATAAGTCACCGTTAATCACGTTAAATGGCAATTGTTACAAGCTGTTAGATTTGATAAAGTCATGCAATAAAAATAATAATGACGAACGTTTTAATGCGCTTTATGCACCGCGTAAGCCTCAGAAAGTTATATATATTTCCCAGCAAATGGCTTTCATTTTTTATGGAGCATTAGCGTGAGACTCAAAAAGATAAAGCTTGCTGGCTTTAAATCCTTCGTTGAACCCACTTCTATTCCGTTTCCAGGTGATATGACTGCTGTTGTGGGCCCTAACGGCTGCGGCAAATCAAACGTTATCGATGCCGTTCGTTGGGTGCTGGGCGAGAGTTCTGCTAAGAACCTACGTGGCGATGCCATGACCGACGTTATTTTTAACGGCTCATCATCGCGTAAGCCGGTTGGCCAATGTAGCGTAGAGCTCATTTTTGATAACAGCGCGGGTCGTATCGGTGGTGAGTACGCCAAGTACAATGAACTGGCCGTTAAACGCTTGGTTACCAGAGATGCCCAATCAACCTACTTCTTGAATGGCACAAAGTGTCGACGACGGGATGTCACTGATTTGTTTCTTGGTACCGGTTTGGGGCCACGCTCTTATGCCATCATCGAGCAAGGAATGATTTCTCGTTTAATCGAGTCTAAGCCTCACGAGCTGCGCGTTTTCATTGAGGAAGCTGCAGGGATATCTAAATACAAGGAACGTCGGCGCGAAACCGAAAACCGTATTAAGCATACGCAAGACAATTTGTCACGCCTAGACGATGTGCGAGACGAGCTTGCAAGTCAGCTTGCCAAGCTTGAACGTCAAGCTGAAGCGGCAACACGCTATAAAGCGCTCCGAGCGAAAGTAAGATTACTTAAAGGCGAATTGCTCGCACTGCGCTTACTGAAAAACAACGAACAGTCAGATGCACTAAAAAATCAGATTGATACATTACAAAAGACGTATGACGACTATCAGGTAAGGCTTGGAGGCGAAGCGGCAGACACCGCTGCACAGCGTGCTCAGGTCGACGCCCTGCATGCCGATATTGAAGACTATCAGCAGCAACTATTCACTTGCAGTACTGCTATTACGCGACTTGAACAAAGTACATTGCATGCACGGCAGCGAAAAGTGCAAATAGAAGAAGAAATGGAAGCGCTTGGTCATAAACGCACATTGCTTATCTCGTCACTTGATGATGCCAATCAGGCTAAACAAACATCTAACGCTCAACTTGGCGATATTGAGCCCGTAATGGCGTTGAAAGAAGCCGAATTAGAAAGCGCAAAGATAAGCTTAGAGGATGCAGAACAAGCCCTGCGCGAATTTAACCACGAAAGTCGTGACCATGAGCAGCAATATCATTCGCTTAAACGCAATGTACAAGAGTGTCATAGCCAAATTCAGTCCACGATGAGCATGCAACTTCGAACGTCGCAGCGCATCAGCGAACTAAACGATGAGCTCGCGCAGATTCAGCAAAACGACGGCGCCGTTCAAGTTTTAGCGTTGCAACAGCAATTGAGTGAAGCGCGAGAACACTTTGTCGAGCTCGAGGGCTTTCGAGAAGATACCTCTGAGGCTTTTTCCATCGCAGAACAATCTGTGAATACGCATGCAAACCAATGTGTCGTATTAACCGGGGAATGCCAAAAGCTGACATCTACCATTGGCGCGTTAGAGGCACTTCAAGACGATGCTGAAAACCATATTCCGTTGAATGACAACGAACATTTGTCGCCTTTATGGCAAGGGTTGTCGGTTCCTAAACACTATGAAGTTGCGGTAGAAAGTATCCTCAGCTATTTAAATCAGCCACTAATAGACAACGGTGAACTCGCGCTATCACGTCGCGACGCGTTACCCGTTTCTGCGCTTATTTTGTCACAGCAGGCATTAACCACAACGAAAACAGAAGGGACGTTAGCGTCAATTATTCGCAATGAGCGTGTACCACGTTTTTTCAACGCGATTTTCGTTGTTAGTACAAAAGAGGAGGCACTGGCATTGGCACCGTCGTTGTCTCTTCATCAAAGTGTTGTGAGTCTCGACGGTTTTTGGTGTGGACTTGATTGGGTCATTCAACATGGTGATGTTGATGACGGTGTTGTACAACGTAGTAACAAGTTAATCGCTTTACGTACGTCGTTGAAGCAGTACGAGGCGGCACTTGAAGAGGCACAAGTTGAACACGACCATGCACAACAATGCCTTCACGACGCGAAAACCCAAAAAGAACATTATGAAGCAGCATGTCGAGATCAAGATAATGTCTGCACCCAGCTTGCGAATAAATTGGCGTTTATCGAAATGCAGATTGAGCAGTTTGCCTCGCGTGCAGAAACGGTTAAGGAAAATTTAGAACAGCAGACAGCAATGCTGCAAACCGAAGAGCAACAGCTTGCGCTACTATCTGAAAAATTAGAAGAGGGCGAGGCGCAAATGTTAGCGCACGAAGTGGATATTGCTCAAATGGAAGAAAAACGCGAAAGTCATGAGCAACACATCGTGTCTATACGACGACAGATAGATTTGATCACGCAAGAAAACCATGAGCTTGTGTTGAAGAAAAACAACCTTGTTAATCAGCGTACACTTTATGAAGAACAGGTAACGCGTAACCAGCATCAGCTGAAAGATTACGACAGTCAATGTAAAAAGTTACGTGAAGAGCTTGATACGTTAGTCATGCCTGAAGGGCAGCAAAAAGAAGAACTTCAACAATTACTGAAGCAAAAGACGTTGGTTGAAAGCAAAAAGCTTAATAGTGAGCAGGCACGCAGTCAGCTTGACGCAACAATAAAGGAAGCAGAGAAAACGCAAGGAGCATTGCAAAACGACATGCAGCGTATTCATGCCGATATTGAAAAGTTAAACATAGACGTTGAAGGCTACAACGTTCGCGCTAAAACGATAATGGAGCAGCTAGCAGAAGGAGATTACGCGCTTGATAACATATTATTGAGTTTGCCTAGCGATGCTGAGGAGGTACGTTGGGAGTCAGAGCTTAGTAGTGTGCAGGCAAACCTTAATCGACTTGGAGCGGTAAACCTAGCGGCCGTTGAAGAATTTGAGGAGCAGTCGGCACGAAAAGCGCATCTTGATATTCAGTTTGGCGATCTAGTAGATGCGCTAGAAACGCTGCAATCAGCTATTCGCAAGATTGATAAAGAAACAAGAACGCGCTTTTCACAGACCTTCGAACAAGTGAACGAAGATTTAAAGCAATTGTTCCCTAAAGTGTTTGGAGGGGGCTCTGCATACCTGGCGCTTACCGATGATGATCTTCTTGAAACCGGTGTAACCATCATGGCACGACCGCCAGGTAAGAAAAATAGTACAATTCATCTGTTAAGCGGTGGAGAAAAAGCGCTAACCGCTTTATCATTGGTATTCGCTATTTTCAGATTAAACCCTGCGCCGTTTTGTTTACTTGATGAAGTAGACGCGCCATTAGATGACGCTAACGTAGGTCGTTTTTGTAATTTGGTGTCTGAGATGTCACAAACGGTGCAGTTTATATATATCACCCATAATAAAATTGCGATGGAAATGGCAAGTCATCTGACTGGTGTAACCATGGCTGAACCAGGCGTATCGAGAATGGTTGCAGTAGATGTTGATGAAGCTATTGCATTCGCAGAAGCATAACAAAGGGCGACGAAGTTAAATGGAAGATGAATTACGTCTATTTTTGCTCCTAATAGGAACAGTATTTATCCTTGCGGTGTTAGCACACGGCATTTGGAAAATTCGAAAAACAAGTCAAGACACGAAAAAAACGCGTGTAGCGCCTCGTGTTGTTGAAGAAGACGATGACGACGAACAGTATAGCAGTCAAGAGGGGTTTGATGACCTCGGCGTAGGCGAAGTGCGCGTCGTTTCATCGAGCGCGACGGGATCGGACGATACACGTCAGGTCGATACTCAGTCTGACACTTTGGTTAGCAACGCACGTAGCACTGTTTTAGATGATAGCAGTGAGAGTTACGTGGACACGGCTGACCAAGATGAGCAAAGCAGCCAACGTTCTGTTGAACGACCGGTTAACCTGGCTAGCGACACGGGTGTCGTTACTGAAAAGCAAGATGCAGACGCTGATGAGCGTACTTCTGCGCCTGCAAAAGAGAAACTCTATGGGTCTGTCGTTACCAATCCAAAGCCACATATGGCAAGCGGCATGAGTGGTATGCGAGCAGAGCATGAGAGCACGAATGATGCAGTGGTTCCGTTTCCAGAGCCTCCTGGCTTTTTGTTAAAAGAGGGCGAAACCTCAGACGATACTGCTCATACCGACCATAACGATTCGTTAAGCGAACATAATATCGTGCAGACAGCCGATTCTGTACCTATGCGCACCGAGCCGTTCTATCACGCTGATACCCAAGACGACGAACCCCCTACAGCATCGAACGCCGTAGAGCCAGACGTCGATGACTTTAGCCTTGACGCGCCTGAACCGCTTGTAAGCGATACGCCGGAAAAAATTGAAAGTGCATCTGCGGCGGGTTTTCAAGAGCAAGGTAAGCGATTAGCCAAATCTAAGCGAAGTAAAACCATTAGCCGGAAAGCACGCCAAGAGCCTAACTTTGGTGATGATCAAATGCGTATTGATTTTGAAGAGAGCCACAGTGCGTCTGCTTCTGAACAGACGCAGCAGCAATCAACTTCTACGCCGCCGAAAGACGATGGGGCTGGTGCCGCACAAGAACAAGAAGTCCTTGTATTGAATGTACGTGCTAAGGATGATGCACCTATCGCAGGTGCAGCCTTATTACCTATGTTACTTACCCTTGGGTTTAAGTTTGGCGACCAAGATATTTTTCATCGGCATGTAAATGCTAATGGTAAGGGCCCAGTGTTATTCAGCCTAGCGAATATGTTTAAGCCTGGTGTGTTTGACATAGACAGTTTAGAAAACTTCACCACGCAAGGTGTTTCACTGTTTATGATCCTGCCTATTGAAGGAGACCCCCACCAAGTATTTAATATGATGCATAATGCGGCACGCAAGCTTGCCGATGAGTTTGATGCGCAAGTACTGGATGGACGACGTAGTGTTTTAACCAAGCAAGGTCTTCAACAATATGTTGAGAAAATTAGAGAATTTGAACGAAAAAGAATGATTGCGCGTAGCTAGTTTCCGCCGTTTCTTTTTGTGATAGGGCGTGGAAATGACACGCCCTTTTTTGTAGTTAGCACACGAGCAGGGCCGAATGGTTCATGGCGTGTATCGGTTAGCCCTTACATTGTAGTAAAACTAAAATTATGTCTGAAAGTCTTCTTGAAGCAGAAAAACGGGTAGCAGCGCTTCGTGAACTGCTTAGTGAGTATAACTATCAATATTATGTGTTAGACGCACCATCGGTGCCCGATGCGCAGTATGACCGTGATATGCAAGCGCTCATAGCGCTAGAGAAAGCACATCCATCGTTACAAAGCCCCAACTCGCCAAGCCAAAAGGTTGGCGGGCAGGCACTTGCTGCTTTTGAGCAGGTTACCCATGAAGTACCAATGCTCTCATTAGACAACGCGTTTGACGACGCCTCTTTGTTAGCTTTTGAAAAGCGCATCAACGACAGAATTAACAACACCGATACGTTAACGTTTAGTTGCGAACCAAAACTTGATGGTTTGGCTGTCAGTATTTTATATGAAAACGGTGAATTAGTTCGGGCGGCAACGCGAGGTGACGGGCAAGTGGGCGAAAATATTACCGCGAACGTTCGTACCATCGCCAATATACCACTTACCCTTCGAGGGACTGAATGGCCTGAACGTGTAGAAGTGCGCGGAGAAGTGTTTATGCCCAAAGATGGGTTTGAAGCGCTTAACAACAGGCAACGTGAAAAAGGTGAAAAGGTATTTGCTAACCCCAGAAATGCTGCGGCCGGTAGCTTGAGACAACTAGACTCAAAAATTACTGCAAAGCGCCCACTTATGTTTTATTCATACTCGTTAGGTGTGGTTGCGCCAGATGACTTTACGTTGCCCAGTTCTCACAGCGCACGATTGGCACAATTAGCACAATGGGGGTTGCCACTTTGCCCCGATATAAATACTGCTCAAGGCGGCGATGGTTGCCTAGCATATTACCACCATATTCTTGAAAAGCGTGATGCGTTGCCGTACGACATTGATGGCGTCGTGTTTAAAGTAGATGACGTTGCGTTACAAGGTCGATTAGGCTTTGTCGCACGAGCACCTCGCTGGGCGATTGCACAGAAGTTTCCTGCGCAAGAAGAAGTCACCACCCTTATTGATGTTGAATACCAGGTCGGAAGAACGGGGGCTATGGGTGTCACCATGGACAAAATTGTTTCAAATAGATTTGTTCAAATACTCAAGTTACATTATTTAATTAATGTCTTCACAAAAGGTCTCAACGATACCCTTACATCGTTTTTCCAAACGGATATTTATCAGCCATCATTAGGATATAACAATACCACCTTAGTTGTTCGTTTAAATGGAGGGCTTTGATATGCTGAATATTGACTTTACCAAAGAACAATTGGAAATATTGAATGAGATAGGTGAAGAATTTAAGCCAGAAAAATTAGTATCGTTGTTCTCTCGGTCAGACTTAAATACTGAAGAGTTAGTATTTATTCTAAAAGCATCCAACGCCCTTTATCGGGCGGGTAGTCCGATTCTGTCAGATAAGCAATATGATATATACATTTCATTATTGCGAGATCAAAATCATCTTCATCCATACCTTAACACTGTTGAGCCAGAGCCTTTAATTGAGTCTAAAACAGTCGAACTTCCAGAAAGAATGTTGTCAACGGAAAAAGCATATTCACTTCAAGATATCGAGAAGTGGGTAAAGAGAATACAAAAAGCAGCTCAAGAGACGAATGTACCTGAAGAAGAGATTGATATTAGGGTGACACCTAAACTCGATGGTTATGCAGCCTTTGATGACGGTGATACTCTATATACCAGAGGGGATGGTTATAGAGGACAAGATGTAACAAGAGCATTTAAACGCGGATTGAAGGTAGCCAACTCCGGAGAGCGTGGTTTGGGGCCCGGTGAAATAGTTATTAAAAAAAGTTATTTCACTGAGGTACTCAGTAGTTATTTTGAAAATTCTAGAAATATCCAAGCCGCTATTATAGCTGAAAAGAAGGTTGATAACAGAATCCAGAAGGCTATAAAAGATGGCGCATGTGTATTTTATCCCTTCGCTCTTCTTAAAAATAATACAGTCAAAATTTCGGTGTTGATGGATGAGTTTGAATCAATCGTTGAGGGTATTTGGAGTTCGGTAGACTTTGATGTGGATGGTGTAATTTTAGAGACTACAAATGAGACTATTAAAAAGTATATGGGCGCGACAAGACGTAACCATAGGTGGCAAATAGCATTTAAAGTAAATGAAGAATCTGCAAATGTCGAAGTAGTTAGGGTTATACCACAAACATCAAGAACTGGAAGGATAGCACCTGTAGCCGAACTTGTGCCAACGAAATTAAGTGGAGTCACTATAAGCAGAGTGACAGTTCACCATTACAATATGGTCAAAACAAATGGCGTTGGAGCTGGCGCTATAATTAGGTTGGTGAGAAGTGGTTTAGTAATTCCCAAAATTGAAGAGGTCTTAACGAAGGTTGCACCTGATATTCCTGATTCATGCCCCAGTTGCGGATCTCATTTGTTGTGGGAATCAGATAATTTAATTTGTCCTAATAAAATAGACTGCCCCGCGCAAACTGAAAACACCTTAGTTCATTTTTTCAAAACTCTTGGTAATAATGATGGGTTTGGGTCTAAGACGATTGAAAAGCTGACCAGCTTTGGAGTTAAATATATCCATGAAATATATGGCTTAGAAGTTGACGATTTCTTAAGGATTGGCTTTGGTGAGAAGACGGCGATAAATTTATTTAATCAACTCCAAGCGAGCAGAAGTATTGAGATTGAAGACTGGCGATTCCTATCTGCGTTTGGGGTTAGCCGGTTAGGTTCAGGGAATTGCGAAAAACTTCTAGAACATCATTCATTAGTTAGTTTATTTGAACTCACAGTTTCTGACATGATCCAAATTGATGGATTCGCTGAAATTAGCGCTGAGGCTATTAAAGAGGGTTTAGAAAATATAAGGGAAGAATTTTTTAAGGTTTATGATTTAGGCTTTGCATTAAGACCAACAGCTATAGAAAATACTGAAAAATTGTCATCACCGATATCTGGAGCAATAATCGTTTTTACAGGCACTATGATTGAAGGTTCCCGATCTGATATGGAAAAGAATGCTAAAGCCTTAGGCGCAAAAGTTGGAAAATCGGTAACTTCAAAGACAACTTATCTTGTGACAGGCGATAAAGTTGGTGAAACTAAAATTAACGCAGCAAAAGAAAAAGGAGTAAAAGTTTTGTCAGAGCAGCAGTATCTTGATTTTATTAGGTAAAGCTCCTTTATTGATTTGGCGAAATGGGTAACACGGTTGTAAGAATACACGATAATTAAAATAGGTTTTCCCGTTAGTCAGACCAATAAATAATCTAACGACAAATTGGGCTCATGTAATGCAGCATGTTCAAAATAATTTTCATTTATTTTATTAATATTTGAACATGCTCTAATTAACATGTTCATAAGTCTTAATTTAATTCATATTGCGATCTCAATAAATAGCCCGATAAATTAGCAATTTTCCAAACATGATTACCCGTCGTCATCATCTTATTTTTAAGTATCGCTAAACTCGATAATAAAAACCGTCTTACTTTCATCTGATTCGACATACATATCGGCTCCATTGATTTTCATCACAGATTTAGCAATAGTCAATCCAAGGCCTGTACCTTGCCCATCTCTTTGTCGAGATGGGTCAACTCGATAGAAACGATTGAACAATTTGGGAATATGCTGAGGCTCAATTTTCTCCCCGTTATTTAACACCATTATTTTCTGCTTTTTTCCTTTGGACTCCGTTTTGATCTCTACCGTACTATTACTAGGAGCGTGTCTAATCGCATTTGAAATCAGATTTCCTATTGCCTGTCGGAACATGGTTTTATCGCATTGAATAGTAAGGGCGGATGCGGTGACTTGGATGTTTATATGCTTTTCGTCAGCGAGTAAATTAAAGTAATCGAGTAGGCTTGATATTTCCTGTTGAATATCTAAAGGTTCAATTGATGGCTTGATAAGACCGTGCTCGGTTTTAGCTAATAGCAGCATATCACTTACCATTTTCGTCATACGCTCATATTCTTCTAAATTCGAATAAAGTATGTCAGCATATTCGTCATTTGACCGAGCTTGTCCCAACATCACTTGGGTTTGGGTAGTTAAGCTAGTTATTGGGGTTCGTAATTCATGCGCGATATCGGCTGAGAAGTGGGATAGTTTTTCAAATCCATCCTCAAGCCGCTCAATCATGGTATTGAAAGAATTTACTAGAGTGATTAATTCTTCCGGTACCTCATCTGGGTTTAGTCGTATATCAAGATTATCGGCGGTGATGGTTTCAATTTTTCGCGTAAGCTTTCTTAATGGTGATAGGCTTCTGTAAATCGCAAAACGCGCAGCTAAGACTGTAATAATGCCCGAACAAATAATGATGCCAATAATCGATTTCAAAAGGCTGTTCATAAATGTCATATGAAATTCCATGTTTGAAGCAACGATGATGGTATAGCTAGTATCATGCGTGTTAAAACCTAATTTAATGGCTCTATGCATATGGTTTTCATCGCTAAATAACAGCATGTCTGCGGGATTAATTGATGTGTATGTTTTGGCTGTTTTAGGAAAGAAAGAAAAGTCGGCTCCTTCGCTTGAAAATATTGTATCTCCTTCGGCATCCTCAACATAATAGTACACACCATGATGACCTGAAACAGCCTGAAATAAAAGCTTACTGGGTTGTACTGACTGATTATGTGACTTTTCGAGCTTTAACTTAATGGCATGAAACACCTCATCAAGCTCGTCGGCATCTTGTTCTTGAAAATGATCTTCGATGGAGGTGACTACGAGTGCGCCCATAACGCCCAAACACACGAAGATAGCTATTCCCACAAATACCATTGTTCGAAAGGAAATTGAGTACGGCTTTTGCCTTTTAATTTTGCTCTTCATCAGTTGTTAGCTTGTATCCCATACCACGAACCGTTTGAATCAATTTAGGGGAAAATGCATCATCAATCTTAGCTCTTAAGCGGCGTATCGCTACATCGATGACGTTTGTATCGCTGTCGAAATTAATATCCCATACTTGAGACGCAATCAACGAGCGAGGAAGCACCTCTCCTTGTCTTCTGACCATGAGTTCTAAAAGCGAAAACTCTTTTGTCGTCAAATTAATGGATTGGCCAGCGCGTTTTACAACACGAGACGGGATATCCATTTGTAAATCTGCGACTTGTAGCAGGTTGGCAGCTACTGTATTTCCTCTTCGAAAAAGGGTTCTGACTCTAGCCAACAATTCTGCAAAAGCAAAAGGCTTGACTAGATAATCGTCAGCGCCCAGCTCTAGACCCTTTACTCTGTCATTTACACTATCTCTCGCTGTCAAAAACAAGACCGGCGTTTGATTGCCAGATTGACGTAATGACTCTAAAATCCGCCAACCATTAATATCTGGGAGCATGACGTCTAATATTATTAGATTAAACTCGCCTGTCATCGCTTTATGATGACCGTCTAAACCATTGCGCACGAGTTCAATGACAAATCCAGACTCTGCTAGTCCTTGCTTTATATAGTCACCGATTTTCTTTTCATCCTCGACTACCAAAATTTTCATAGTTCACTCACGTCATGTTTAATGCGATTTCGGTACTTAGTGTTGCTAAATGTTTAACAAGTGGGTGTTCGAGATTGGATCTTGCAACTCGGGCCAACAAAACGTACCTCACTCACAAGCAATATATTCCAATGCATAAAAATAACCAACGATTGCTCTGACTAGATTACAACATTGTAATGAACAGGTAATCGCACTGCCATGTTGCTTAACTATACTCTTCAACTGGAACTATATTTAGAATACCTTATCAAAGTTATTTCAAGAATAGTAAAGTCGTATTAGATTATTCATTAAGGGTCGGTGTGGTCAGTAAATGCATTAAAACTGTTTTGCTTATAATATTTTTAAGCACTCAAGTTGCAGATTCGTTTGCGATGTCCAGCCCTGGCTGCGACATGCAAAACGACATGCATGAGCAACACCTTATGGATAACGACCACAATTCATCACAAAATAGTCATGAGACGAGTCAGATGGACGCGGATTGCTGTGGCGACGGGTGCGCTTGTCCACTAGGCATTGTGTCCATCGCGATGCTCGTGAATTTTGACATTTTAACTCCAATCGACTTCAAATCCCTCAAGCCCAACACTTTTATCACGGATGCAGACGACGCTGTCCTTGGTCGCTTGCAACGTCCCCCAAAACGCTCTTTAGCCTAACTCCAAAAATTTGGCGAAGCTCGTCAAAATTCCAATATCGAACGCCGCCCGATAAAGGCTGTGGCCGACATTTAAATTGTTAGAAAGAGAAATCAAATGAAGCCAATAAAATTGCTTTTTACTATATTAGTGCTGCTTATTTCAGTGACTATCGTCGTTGCATGCACAAATGAATCAGTTACTACTGAACAAAACAAGACCAATTCCCAAGATATTGAGTCGAGTTTAAAGTTGGACGTTTTTAAACGCGAGTCGTGTGGATGTTGTCAGGGATGGATTGATCATGCTGAATCGCAAGGCATCCAAACCGATGTAGATGATATTGTTTTTCTCACTACTAAAAAACAAGATCTCGGAATCGAACCAATGTACCGCTCCTGCCATACATCGGTGTCAACTGAAGGGTATGTTTTCGAAGGTCATATACCCGTCAAATTTATTGTTAAATACTTAGATAATGTTCCGCAAGGATCTATCGGCCTCTCAGTGCCGGGTATGCCTGTTGGCAGTCCAGGAATGGAGAACGGCGATCAATTCAGACCATATCAAGTGTTATTGCTCAAAGATGACGGTACAGCAGAGGTTTTTGCAGAGGTGAATTCGTATGAGGAGCAATTCTGATGAGTGCTTTTAAAGGCTTTGCATGCCTAATTTTGCTTGTTACAACAAGTAGTCAAATATCAGCAGAACAAAAGACCCCCCTTACTTTGCAGCAGGCTGTTGCCCAAGCTATTCAAAAGGACCCTTGGTTGGAAGGTAGCCAATATCGGGAAAACGCGACTATTTTTTCAAGTATCGCCGCAGATACTTTGCCTGATCCAGTTGTGTCATTAGGGTTGGCAAACGTCCCTACTGATGGTTTTGCATTCGACCAAGAGCCTATGACTCAAATTAAAGCGGGCATATCACAGGTGTTTCCTCGTGGAGAAAGCTTAAGTATTAGACGCAAGCAACTCGAAGAATTGGCGACGCAGCATCCATTTATGCGATTGGACAGAATGGCCAAAACACAAGTTGCCGTTTCTATGAAGTGGTTAGACGTTTATCAAGCGCAGCAAAGCATTTCGCTAATTGAGAAAGACAGATCTTTGTTTGAACAACTCAGTGAAATTGCAGAAGCGAATTACTCCTCTGCCGTCGGTAAAGTCAGGCAACAAGATATTATCCGAGCGCAGTTGGAACTAGCGCGACTTGAAGACAGACTCACAAAGCTATCTTCTCAAAAAGAAAGAGCCTCGGCCGAACTTTTAGAATGGTTGACCGGCGGCAATTCAGGCACGTTCAATAACTCGGTAAATGTTGCCTCTCTTGAACTACCAAAAACGTTGCCAGAAATTGAAGGAATAGAGAACGCCTACTACAAGATATTGAAAGCTAATAATCAACAAATGTTGGCAAATATACTTATCTCGCATCCTCTAATAAGAGCTGTTGAAAGCCGAATAAAGTCTAGTCAGACTGGCATTGAACTAGCGAAACAACAATACAAGCCGCAATGGGGAGTAAATGCCAGTTATGCATATCGAGCGGATGATCAAATGGACAGAAGCCGTGCAGATTTTCTTTCGATTGGCATTAGTTTTGACCTCCCCTTATTTACGGAAAATAAACAAGATAAAGAAGTAAGCGCCGCCGTTAACGAATCAGAAGCAATTAAAACTGAAAAGCGATTAGTGCTTAGAGGCATGCTTGCTCAACTGCAATCCATATTTGCAGCAAGAGAACGGCTGTTGGAGAGACAGACCTTATATCGCACGAATATTCTCCAGCAATCAAGCGAACAAGCCGAAGCCTCGTTAACAGCTTATACCAATGATGACGGTGATTTTGCTGAAGTTGTGAGAGCTAGGATTGCTGATCTAAATGCTCGTATTGACGCATTAGAAATCGAAGTCGAACTACTTAAAACAAACATTCAACTAAATTACTTTTTTTCTGAGCAGAGTCTTAAAGCTGTATCTGAATTTGGAGCAAACCAATGAAAACTGTTAACGCAATCGCTATAGGCGTAATAGCAGGCGCTGTAATGACAGCTCTGACCTACTCAATATTACCAAGCTCAAATGACTCACATGATAGTGAGGCGGATGCTGGAGAAAAGCAGCCTTTGTATTGGGTTGCGCCAATGGATCCAAACTATAGAAGAGATGAGCCTGGGAAGTCCCCTATGGGCATGGATTTAGTACCTGTTTACGAAGATGAACAAGGCGCTGGCGATAGCCCAGGTACGGTGAAGATTTCGCCAACTGTAGTGAACAATTTAGGTGTGCGTACTGCTAAAGTAGAAAAGCGGTCTTTGCACGTACCTATAAAAACAGTAGGTTATATCCAATATAATGAGGACACACTCGTTCATATTCACCCAAGGGTAGAGGGTTGGATAGATGAGCTATACGTAAAAGCAGCGGGCGAATATGTCAAAAAGGGCGAGCCACTATACGCGCTTTATTCTCCCGAACTTGTAAATGCTCAAGAAGAATATCTTATTGCCTTAAAACGCTCAAATAGGGAGCTGATAGAGGCTTCAAAAACAAGGTTAAAAGCGCTGCAAATGCCAGAATCTGGGATTCAATCGCTTATCTCAACTGGTAAAGTTCAGCAAACAATAACCTTCTATGCACCCCAAACTGGCTTTGTTGATAACTTGAATGTGCGTCAAGGGTTTTACGTAAAGCCAGGACTGACAATTTTATCAATTGGTGCCTTGGATAAAGTTTGGGTCGATGCTGAGGTGTTTGAGCGACAGTCTGCTCAAATTCAAGAGGGTTTGCCTGTGACTATGACTTTAGAATATCTCCCAGGTAAAGAGTGGACAGGAGAGGTTGATTATATCTATCCAACCCTAGATGAAACGACTAGGACGCTTAAAGTCAGGCTGAGATTTACCAATGATGATTATGCACTAAAACCTAACATGTTCGCTCAGGTAACGATCCATTCCGACTTAACAGGTGAGAATTTACTTGTGCCCTCTGAGGCGGTAATCAGAACTGGTAGCCAAGATAGAGTGGTTTTAGCACTTGGAGACGGTAAGTTTAAGTCGGTGTCAGTAGAAGTAGGACAGGTAGTTGATGAATATTCGGAGATCTTATCAGGCTTGAGACTAAACGACAAAATCGTTACGTCAGCACAATTCTTACTCGATTCAGAAAGCAGCATTAGTTCTGATTTCAAAAGGATGGAGGAGCCTGAAGCGACTGCGCAGTCGGTATATACCGAGGCGACCGTAAACAGCGTGATGACAGATCATAGAATGATAAATGTTGATCATGGCGCTATTGAAGAGTGGGAATGGCCGAGCATGACAATGGATTTCACCGTTGCCGAAAGCGTCGACATTAATGAGTTGAAAGCCGGCATGTCACTTCATATGGAAATCACTAAAACTGACTCTGGAAGTTTCGAAGTAACCACCGTTCATATCATGGATTCGATGAATGACATGGATAGCTCTGAGGAGAGCACTGATTCAGCTCATGACGTAATGCACAGTATGGAAGAGCCTATTATGTCGGTTTGGACAGAGGCAACCATAAATAACGTGATGATGGAGAGCAGAAAAATCAACGTTGATCACGGTCCTATTGATGAGTGGGAATGGCCGAGTATGACAATGGATTTCGATGTTGCCGATAGCGTTGCTATTGAAGAATTGAAAGCCGGTATGTCACTGCACATGGAAATTGTCAAAACCGACTCTGGAAGTTTTGAAGTGGCAACTGTCCACATCATGGGCTCGATGACAGACATGAACCATACCCAAGACATGGATCATTCTAATCATTCAGACCATCAAGGAGCTCATCAATGATAGCTGCCATAATTAGATGGTCGGTCAATAACCGATTTTTTGTTCTACTGGCTACGCTTATTCTCGTGGGTGGTGGGTTGTTTGCCATTAAAAACACGCCGGTTGATGCATTACCCGATTTGTCGGACGTACAGGTAATTATAAAAACTAGTTATCCAGGACAAGCGCCTCAAGTGGTAGAAGATCAAGTTACCTATCCTTTGACTACCGCAATGCTGTCAGTGCCCGGGGCACAAACAGTGAGAGGATATTCGTTTTTTGGCGATTCTTATGTCTACATCATCTTTGATGACGACACCGACTTGTACTGGGCGCGTAGTCGAGTGCTTGAATATTTATCGCAAGTTGCTCCTAATCTACCCGAAAACGCAAGACCACAATTGGGGCCAGATGCTACCGGCGTGGGTTGGGTTTATCTCTATGCACTTGTTGATAAAACGGGACAAAACGATATCAGCCAACTACGAAGCTTACAGGATTGGTTCCTTAAGTATGAGCTTCAAACGGTGCCAGGCGTTTCTGAAGTTTCAGCTATTGGAGGCATGGTAAAGCAATATCAAGTGCAGGTCGATCCGGAGAAGTTGCGAGCATATGGCATTCCGCTTTCTCACATTCAAACGGCGATTAAGCGCGGCAATCAGGAAGTAGGCGCATCGGTCATCGAAATGGCTGAAGCTGAATACATGGTCCGTGCCACAGGTTACATAGAGAGTAAAAGGGATATTGAGCTCATTCCTTTGGGTGTAAACGAAAATGGAACGCCGCTTTTGGTAAAAGACATTGCTGATGTTCGTCTTGGTCCACAGATGCGAAGGGGGGTAGCTGAGTTAAACGGTGAAGGGGAAACCGTTGGCGGTGTCGTTGTTATGCGCTTTGGTGAAAATGCGCAAAAAACGATTGACGGCGTCAAAGCAAAACTTGAAGACCTTAAAAAAGGCTTACCCGATGGGGTCGAAATTGTCACGGTTTACGATCGCTCTGCACTAATAGAAAGAGCGGTAGACAACCTTGCATCGAAATTAGTGGAAGAGTTTATCGTCGTTGCACTGGTGTGTATTGCATTCTTGTTTCATGTACGTTCGTCACTTGTTGCGATCATTAGTATTCCAGTAGGGATTATCACAGCAATTATCGTGATGTACATGCAAGGTATTAATGCCAACATCATGTCATTGGGTGGAATTGCTATTGCTATTGGTGCGATGAGCGACGGGGCGATTGTGATGATTGAGAATATGCATAAACACATGGAGCGCACCCCCTTAACCAAAGAGAATAGATGGCAAATAGTTGTGGATTCAGCATCTGAGGTGGGCCCTGCATTGTTTTTCAGTCTTCTAATTATAACAGTCAGTTTTGTGCCTGTGTTTACGCTTGAGGCACAAGAGGGGCGCATGTTTTCACCGCTTGCTTTTACCAAAACCTATGCAATGGCAGCCTCAGCAGCTCTTGCAATTACGCTTGTGCCCGTTCTTATGGGATATTTTGTGCGCGGTAAAATACTTGCTGAAAGCAAAAATCCAGTCAATCGTTTCTTAACTTTTTTGTACATGCCGACGCTTAGAACTGTTCTGCGTTTCCCTAAGGTAACGATGTTAGCTGCGGCTTTAGTACTAGCGATAGGTTTGTGGCCTGTGAACAAGATTGGCAGCGAGTTTATCCCACCTTTGGATGAGGGGGATTTGATGTACATGCCAACAACCTATGCGGGTATATCGATTGGCAAAGCCCGAGAGTTGTTGCAACAAACCAATAAACTGATCAAAACGGTCCCAGAAGTCGAAACCGTGTTTGGGAAAGTAGGTCGCGCTGATACCGCAACCGATCCGGCTCCTTTAACGATGATAGAAACCTTCATTCAATTAAAACCTAAAGAGGAGTGGCGAGAAGGCTTAACAACTGATGATTTAATAAAGGAGTTTGACTCAGTGGTCAAATTGCCGGGCCTAACGAATGCTTGGGTAATGCCAATTAAGACTAGAATTGACATGTTGGCAACAGGTATAAAGACGCCCGTTGGTATTAAAATTGGTGGCCCTGATCTCAAGGAAATTCAGAAAATCGGACAGCAAATTGAAATCATACTTTCCGATGTTAACGGCACTGCCTCTGTTTATTCTGAGCGTGTCGCAGGAGGACGTTATGTCAAAGTAGATATTCAGCGCGAAAAGGCAGCACGATATGGTCTAAACATCGCTGACGTCCAACAAGTTGTCTCAAGTGCTATCGGCGGGATGAATGTGACTCAGAGTGTTGAAGGTTTAGAGCGTTACCCTGTAAATGTTCGTTATCCTCAGTCTTATCGTTCATCGCCTGAGTCCTTATCTTTATTACCTATCGTTACACCACAGGGTAAACGAATTGCTTTGGCCGATGTGGCGGATGTGTATATTGAAGATGGTCCTCCAGGTATTAAAAGTGAAAATGCACGGCTTAATGGCTGGGTGTATGTGGATATCGATGGTGTAGATATTGGTTCCTATGTGGTTTCAGCCCAAAAAGCAGTGAGCGAGCAATTAGTCTTACCGGCAGGTTATTCGGTGAACTGGTCTGGACAATATGAGTATATGTTGCGGGCTAAAGAGAAATTAACCTATGTGGTTCCTTTGACCATAGCTATCATCGTTATTTTACTGTATCTCAACTTTCGCAACTTCATCGAAGTCGCGATCATTATGGGGACTTTACCACTGTCTATGGTGGGAAGTATCTGGCTGATGTACATAGAGGGTTTTAACTTTTCAGTTGCCGTCGGCGTCGGCTTCATTGCACTTGCAGGTGTTGCCGTAGAAATTGGCGTAATTATGCTTGT
This sequence comes from Alteromonas algae, assembly GCF_049117195.1. Classification (GTDB taxonomy): domain Bacteria; phylum Pseudomonadota; class Gammaproteobacteria; order Enterobacterales; family Alteromonadaceae; genus Alteromonas. The sequence goes on along the minus strand of NZ_CP185260.1, from coordinate 2,130,936 downwards.
TTATTTGAATCAGGAGTATCAAGCCTTAATCGAAAAATGTAAATCTGAGGGCGTCAAACCCACCATAAACATGTTAACTGAAGCGGTTATTCATGGCTCTGGATTACGTGTCCGACCGGTTATGATGACCACAGCGACCATAATATTTGGCTTATTACCCGTACTTTACGGCTCAGGCACTGGGTCTGAAGTCATGAGTCGTATTGCTGCTCCGATGGTTGGTGGCATGGTTAGCGCTTTACTACTGACCTTGTTGGTTTTACCCGCAATTTATTTTCTGTGGAAGAGAAGGCAAATTCAACACTTGCCGGATACTTTCTGATGCTAGCTTCAAGCAAGGAACGACATTTCATAAGAGGACTATTGACATGTAGTAGCGTGGCGAACTTTTTCGCCCGCGACTATGCGTCTGTGAAATTCGGCCTATCACCAACGATTCACTTTTTACGACAACAAACAAGAACAACTACATTATTTAAACAAACTATCTATTAAGGAAATAATATGAAATCAATAACCATCGCACTTTTTGTTTTAAGTATGAGCTTAAGCATACAAGCATATGCTCATACATCGTTGGCCTCATCAATGCCGAAAGACAATGCTATGTTGATGGAAAGTCCAGACAACCTGGCTCTCAATTTTGCAGATGATGTGCGTCTTGTTGACTTAAAGGTTAAAAGTAAAAAAGGTGAGCTTGTGGATGTTGGCTTTGAACCTTCGATGGACGCAAACAAAAACTATAGTTTCAGCTTACCTTTGCTTGCTGTGGATACTTACGTAGTCTCATGGACCATTATGGGAGATGACGGTCATAAAATGAAGGGACAGCTTTCATTTATGGTGCATGTGAGCAAAAAAATGAAAGGAATGAAGCACAAAGACATGAAAAATACTTCGATGGATCATTCAGGTATGACTCATTAGTTATCAAGAGTTAAATAGGTAAATCGATATGTTGCCAGAATGGTGGACCGCATTTTTAGTGTTAGGCAAATTCCTAGTCTATTTAGGGATGATGGGTGTTATGAGCTCTAGCGCTACTTTGTTACTTTTAAAAGGCAGCAAGCAGCGCGTAGCATTCAAGGCTCATAAAAGCTGGCAACTGGTTACCTTAAACTATTCTTTTCGGCTTTCAGTTGTTGGTTTTTTTGCTAGTGTCGCTGGTTTTTTTCTTCAGACTGGCTATATGGCGGAGAAAGGATTAGCGGGTATGTTTTCTCCTTTCATGGTGGAGATGATGTGGCACTCACAGGTAGGAACTATTGCCGCAATTCGTAGCGCTATCTTTGTTTTGTTCGCGTTGCTTACGTGGTTTCTATTACAAAAACTCAAACGTGACCAGAGTTTAGTGTCATTCAAGCTACTGCTAACAAGCACCGCAATGTTTTCATTGCCGCTAGCGTTTACTTTTTCCCTGACCGGACATGCTAGTCAGTTTGTCACGTTGGGCGAAATTCAAATTGTTATCCATTCCCTCATTGGTTTGACATGGGTAGGCTCGTTATACCCACTGATTACTGCTTGTAGATTACTCAATCACTCCGAATTAGCTTTCGTCATGAAACGTTACGGTAACATTGCCATAGTGTTGGTGTTTATCTTAGTCACGGTTGGTGTAGTAATGTTGATACAGCTACTGTCTTCCCCATCGACCCTTATATTCACCGAATATGGACTTGCCTTTTTATCCAAACTTTTTGCAGTTGCTCTAATGCTCACGTTAGCAGCTGGGCATAAGTTTTTTTGGGTACCTAGGCTACCTAACGATCAAAATGTGCGCTTTAAATTACTCAAATCAATCAAATTTGAGTTCATTATTGGGCTTTTCATTTTGTCTCTTACAGCGCTGTTAACTACTGCGCTGAGCCCGAACCTTTAACATAAATAATCGGCGTTTTCGCCAAAATAAGAAAAGGAAAATGTTTATGAAAATGACTGCTTTAAGACCCTTGACTGTTTTTGCATTTCTATTGTCATTTAGTGCAGTAGTTAATGCTCATGGAGATGAGAAACACAACGAAGAATCACAGTACTTTAGCGGAACAGATTCCGATGCAGCGACGTTAGTGCTTAAATTTCATAAAGCTTTAGAAACAGGGAATGGCGACTTAGCTGCAAGCCTTTTGGCAGATGATGTTTTAATTTTTGAAGGAAAGGGTGTGGAGCGAAGCGCCCAAGAGTATGCAAGTCATCATATGCTCTCTGATATGAAGTATTTGTCACAAATGCAAATTGAGATTATAGAGCATCATGTAAAAGAAAACGGCACACATGCAATATCTTTGTCGAGAAGCTTGGTGAAAGGGCAATACAAAGGAAAAGAAGTAAACCATATTGGGAACGAAACCATAGGTTTAGAAAAGTTGAATGATGATTGGAAAATCACGCATATTCATTGGTCTAATTAAAAACACCGCGCTGTCGATTTCCTGTTATTAATGGGTCGGCAGCGTTTATCTTATTGTCAAAATTTTTTTTCCACCTTTCGCATTTTCATGCTAGTCCGCTTAACCCTCCTGCAAGTTAATTACTACACAAAGTTTGATTACCAAAAGGTAATCAAATTGTAATGCTTCTGCCGTGAAACAACGTTTATTTTGAATTACAGTTACATTTCAAAATTTGATGCAAGAAGCAGATTTTGTTTGCATCGAAAGACAGAAATCATTAACTCAACAACAAGGAAATTGAATATGAAAAACCTACTTATAATCGCTTTTTCCTCACTTTTGATGTTTTCCCCATTAAGTATCACCAGTGCGCATCAACACAGCGATAAATCGCATATGCCGATGAATATGATGGATGATGCATCGATAGAAAAGATGAATGAACACATTACAAAAATGAACAGTGCCTTAGAGAAAACAAAACAAGAAAACGACCCAGCGAAACGAGAACAAATGCTCAATGAGCATGCTAAAAGCATGCAAGACATGATGGGCATGATGCATCAGTCTAAAGGTGATTCAAGCATGATGCATGGCAAGGAAATGTCTGCTGAAATGAAAATGTCCATGATGGAAAAGCGCCTTCAGATGATGGAGCAAATGATGGGGCATACCGTAGAAAAATCCAAAAAGGTGCATGAACACAAATAGATGCCAAGCAACTAATATGCATGATGGTTTGCGCCGCTTGATAGCAAGGTAGTTGCGTTTTGAGCTAAGGATAAACGTATTAAAGGAATTTGAAATGAATAAAACACTAAGATTAGCGACACTGATATTAATCGCAACTGCGCTTCTAAGCGGTTGTGCCAACAGTTTATACCATGATTATGTAATGAGCGGCCAAGTTGTTAGTGTCAAAGATGACAACACTCTTGTTATTTGCGTTGCAAACACAGAAAGCCTCGAAACAGGCGATGTATTTAACGTTTACAGAACGGTAATGGATAAGCTTGTTATAAATGAGGGTGAAACTGGCTATTCTCGTGAGTTTGTGGGCAAAGTGAGTCTCGGAGAAAAGCAGGATGAACACTTTGCAACCGCTAGTGTGGTCACAGGAGAAATATACCAACATGATATGGTGGAGTTCGATAAATAATTAGACATTGCTCAAACCAATGAGGGTAGCAATGGCTGCCCTATTTTTTTTCATTCGCTCTCCTGATAAATCAAGACGTACCAACCAACTTAAATATCGCTTGAACGAGCGTTTCTTTATAAACAAAAAGTAGCTGTTCAGCGAACTATATAAAAGGATTCTAAAATGCCATGGATTAGCGGCGCATTGTTTTTAATATGTTTACTACTAATACTAAGTTTTCGCCAGCACATTAAAAAGCGACATCGACACAACAGTATCTTAGTCGAGGTAAAAGACTTTCACTATCAACCCCCAAGGGTTAAATTGAAAGCTAGTAAAGCTAATCAAATTGTTTTTCTGAGAACGGATTCAAATTTATGCTCTGAATACCTACTTTTTCCCGAGCTAGGATTATCGATAAGACTCAAACTTAATAAACAAGTATCGGTGAACTTTTCCGCTTATCCGCCAGGCGAGTATGAGTTTTATAGCGCGATGAATGTGTATTCTGGGAAACTTACAATAGTGTAGGTTGGTGTAGGCTGACAAACACCGAAAGTGTCATGCTTTACAAAAGAGTATCATACTACTTTTTGATTATTGATATACTCCGACCGGCCGCTCTTCTCTTATCTGAAACAGCAGTTTGGAGCCTGCCTTTGGAAAGCCTGATCCTTGTCTATTGATGCCAGTCAAAGATGACTGATAGACTACAAAGTGCGTAAAACAGACGTTTCAATGACTTACTCCTATATTCAAAAAAACGTTCCTATGATCGTTTTATCTTCTTAAAAAATTAATTAATGATTAAAAATATATCTTTGGCAACACGGCAGTTAATATATTAAAACCAACAAATTATATAAATGACCCATGGGTTCGATATTAAGTTGTTAAGCTCACAAGGAAAAAAGCGTGCTGATATCCAGATATCTCGATGAACCATGCCCCAAGTGCGGTGTTACAGGAAAGTATGGGAACGTCAATGTCAGTAGAAACATCCTAAATAGAGGGTGTAATAGTTGTGGAGAACGGACAATGTTCCCTCTCCCAGATATTCGAAAAAAGATAATTTATCTTGATCAGTTTTTTCTGTCTCATGCTTTTAGGGATCAAGAGCGATCATTTATAGATGCGGCCAATCGCATAAAAGACATGGCTGCTAGGCAATTAGTTGTATGTCCATATTCATCCGTTCATACAGACGAAACGCACTTGTGGAGACACGAGCAACAAGAAAACCTCTATAAATTCATAAAGCAAACTGCACGCGGCTATAAATTTAGAGAAGCCTACGAGATCAAGCTGGAACAAATGCATCGATTATTTGACGCATTTAGGTCCAATTCAGAAATTATTCAACCTATCGAAGAGCGCGATGCATTTCGCGATGAAATCCATGGATGGGATGATTATATTTGGATCGATTTACGTCCCTACTTGGGAGACTTAGAGGCTATGCGACAAGGAAAGGCTGCTGCAATCGAAGGTCTGGTAAATCTGTTCCCGGACTGGGCAAAACTGACAACTTCCTTCGAAGAAGATGTAAGTATGGAGGCCAGAGGATACGGGATATCTTTGCTTAATCAGTATTTGCAGATGGTTGCCAATGTTGGAACTGGAAACCTGATGAGTTATATGGATGCCCCAATGGACACGATGTACGTAGAATCGCTACTTCATTGTGATAGAACAACCATGAAAATTGATGAGCGATTAAGCAGAATAAGCGCATTTTTTTCATCGCATTATTTTACAAGCATTCCAAATATAAAGGTTTCGTGTGGAATCTTTGCGGTTTTACGAAAGATGGTCAAGAACGGAGCATACACTAACCCCATCAATGCACGCCGGAAACTGGCCGGACTATTCTATGATTCTGAGTGCATTTCTGTTTTCGGTCCTTACAGCGATGCAATTTTTATAGACAGGGCCATGAAGCAATGGTGCGAGAACCCTGAATTAATGCTTTTAGAACCTTATGATACAAAGATATTTTCTGTAGGAAACTGGGATGAGTTTCACAGGTATCTAGATTCTGTGGAAGACAACTATACAGATGATGTGCGTGAAGCAATTAATTTGGTATATCCGGGAATTTATGCTTAATAAGTCAATCAATAGCTTGTACGACGCAGGACAGCCATACCGGATGTCGATTATTAAGGCGTTTAATGTCCATTGTTTGCCTATCGAGGACTCAGGTTTGTTTGAGCTTAATATGTTATCAATGGAATGACGTTCAGCATTCTTTTCTCGGTCAGTTAAAAAATTAAACGTGTTGTTATAAGTAATCATCATAAAATGGCATTTTATAAAAATGAACGTAAGGTGAATCTGAATCGCTACTTTCTACAACTACACCATAGTGGGCTAAAACGGTATCGTAAAGCCTCATAACTCGTTCAAAAGGTTCAAACGAAGGCCAATTAGGATAGTCTTCATCGAGTGCGTTAAGAGAGTTAACCAACTCGAAAAAATAAGGTGAGAACCAGCTTTTATCCAATGCTGCTTTTACATTTGGTATTTCTGAAGGGTTTTCTTTTCTACCTATGCAGTCACCAATCATATATGAAGCAAACTTCATTAATTCAATAACTGCGTTTCCCACTTCTTCGATACCTTTAGTTACATCATGATGTTGCTGGTAGTCAATAAGAACTGAGTGAATGGATTTTTCGGATGTATCTAGAACACGTAAAAAAGTCTCTTGAAAAGCTTTTGGATCACTGTCTCCGATCGTGGCGGAAAGCTTTGTTGCAAAATACTCATCCCAAGATGCCTGACCAGCAAGTATTCTTAGATATTCGGTTACGCTACGAATTATTTTACCGTATGAATATTCTGGAAAGCAGTCGTAAAATGCGTGATTTGATTCTACATGCGCACACTCGTGTGCGATTGATTACGTTTATACCTTTTTCTACATGCTCTCCGTTAAAATCTAGCATAGGAACTAGATAATTAGCATTTAATATAAGATGAGATTTGATTTTACCGTCTCGCATTACTGCGGGAGCCATTGCGATTCCTTCTATATCACCAGTGCTTGGTTTTAATTCACCAAAACCATTAGAACCTCGATCTATTGCCGCTACCTCACTCGAATAATCATAAGCAATCGTTACTCCGTCCAAATTAGACAAATTGAAACGTTTGGAGAGCTCGCTCAAAATATATATGCAAGTTTCTCCAAATTTTTTTGCAAACTCTTCACTCTCAAACTGCCTGAGTGAAATGGTCAAGTCCTCTGGAAGAGTTTTTTCCAAATGTTCAATATTACTATTCAAACTATTTTTCACCTACAATTCGGATTACTAATACAGTTGGGGCAATATCAACAATCGCAATTACAGATCCTATATTTTGTGCATAATTAACTTTAATCAAGAAATTTACGCCTCATCAGGCCAAATCTGATTGAGTCTAGAGCTTCTGCTTTACGAAGTGTGGCCAGCCCCGAATTTTCAAATCTGAATTTCTAATATTTGTCTTTAGGGGTCTATTCTCCCGAGCTGACCATCTGATGTCTGTTTATCGCTCTGAAGGGATAAAATTCATCTAAACAGATCCGTCCGCTATCTTGGGCAATCCAGCCAGTCGAAACGTCCACAAAGTATGATACATTTTTGTGAATCTTCACTTATCAATATTTATCTCGAAGCGCAAAAAGTTGTGCGTAGTCAGTGGTAATTTAATTTAAAATTCAGGGCTACATCATTGATTACTCATGACCTCGTTTCTCGCGAATAATAGCCTAAAGATGTTCATAATGTTGGGTGAGTCCAATTTCTAGCTAAAAGTCTTCTAGTCAATTAGTAGCCGTTCACATTGTCGTTTTTGCGCATACCAATTATATTTATCTCATAAATGACAGAAAAGTAATCAAACTGTAATGCCAGTGCCGTGTTCCTAGCATCTTACACCGTTAAAATTATGTTTAATATAAAAGCAACCTTATTGCTTTTTGTCTTGTTCCCGTATTGCCCCTAATTACTATGCAATTAGAGTCAAAAAAAAATGAATCTATACAAATACAGAGCACAGAAAAAAGTTAAACGCGCCAATAACACGACGGAGTCTAAATGACAGCAACTGAAAAAGTTACCGAAAAGACAGCGAATAACTGTTGTTGTAACAAGCAAGCCCAATCTGCGAGCGAAACTCCTGCGGTCAAAGACATAACCAACCAAGAGCCCAATAATCTATCAGAAAATCGATTTATAATTGAAGGAGCCAGTTGTGCCAGCTGCGTCAACAAAATTGAGGCGGCGTTAAACAATCTGCCTGGAGTTAAACGAGCAGAGATGAACTTCGCTCAGCGTGTTGTCACGGTAACTGGAGATACATCGGTTTCAAATATTATAGAAGCAGTGGAAAAAGCCGGATACAAAGCAAAATTAGACGACAGCGATTCTGAGCAAGAAGCTCTGGACGAAAAAGAAAAAGCCGACTGGCAATACTACAAAAAATTAATGCGCGAAATGGCCGTTGCGTTGTCGCTTGGTGTGCCATTGATGATTTACAGTCTGGTCGTTGGCGAAATGACAGTAACAACTACTACAGAAAGACTCGTTTGGTTAACCGTCGGATTGCTGACTCTTGGCGTAATGGTTTTTGCGGGTAAACACTTTTATGTGGGCGCTTGGAATTCATTTAAAAATCATTCTGCGAATATGGACACATTAATAGCTCTCGGAACAGGAACTGCTTGGCTTTACTCAATGGTGGTTGTGTTTGCTCCTGATGTGGTTCCCCTAATGGCAAGACACGTATATTTTGAAGCGACTGCAATGATTATTGGTTTAATCAATCTTGGCTTAGCTCTTGAGATTAAAGCGCGAGGTAAGACTTCAGAAGCGATTAAGCGTTTAATTGGCCTGCAAGCTAAAACAGCCCGTGTTATTAGAAACGATAAAGATGAAGACATTCCAATAGAACAAGTATTGCTCGATGAGCTTATTCGAGTCAGGCCAGGTGAAAAAATATCAGTAGACGGCGTGGTGGTAGAAGGACACTCCACAGTTGACGAATCTATGTTGACCGGTGAGCCGATGCCTGTAGAAAAAACAGAGGGGGTAGAAGTCGTCGCTGGTACGATTAATAAATCAGGCTCAATTATTTTTAAGGCAACGCGCGTAGGCAAAAATACGGCGCTTGCTCAAATTATCAACATGGTAAAACGCGCTCAAAATTCAAAGCCTCCGATAGGACGTTTAGCCGATATCATTTCAGCTTACTTCGTGCCCGTTGTTATGATCATCGCCGTAATAAGCGCTCTAGTTTGGCTAAACTTTGGGCCTTCTCCAGCTATTGCTTACGCAATTGTGTCGGCAACAACAGTTCTCATCATCGCTTGTCCATGTGCACTTGGTTTAGCGACACCGATGTCAGTAATGGTAGGAGTAGGCAAAGCCGCAGAAGCGGGTGTGTTGATAAGAAACGGCGAAGCGCTGCAAACAGCAAGTAAAATTACTACGATGATTCTAGACAAAACAGGCACTATTACCGAGGGAGCACCTAAGGTAACTGATGTATTGTTAGCACCCGGTCAAAATGAAAAACAAGTGCTAATGCTCGCATCGAGTATCGAAGCTGGCTCAGAGCACCCCCTAGCAATGGCGATAGTTGAAAGTGCCAAAGCAAAAAACATAGAACCTAAGAAAGTGACTCAGTTTTCTTCCATTGCTGGGCAAGGAGTGGAAGCGATGTTAGAGGACGATACCCTTTTATTCGGTAACGAAAAGCTAATGAAAGAGCGAAATATTGACATTAGCGACTACGTCGAAAAAGCCCAAGGCTTAGCCTCTGAAGCTAAAACCCCAATGTATTTTGCGGTTAATTCATCACTTGTTGCAGTAATTGCAGTTGCCGACCCAATCAAAACTGATTCTATTGATGCAATAAAGCGCCTTCAGAACAATGGAATTCGGGTAGTAATGCTAACTGGCGATAATCGTTCAACGGCAAAAGCAGTAGCTGAAAAAGCAGGTATCACAGAGTTTGTGGCTGAAGTTATGCCTGAGGAAAAAGCAAATAAAGTAGCTGAGTATCAAACGATGGGAGAAATTGTGGGTATGACAGGTGACGGTATTAATGACGCACCCGCCCTAGCTCACGCAGATGTAGGCTTTGCAATAGGTACAGGTACTGACGTAGCCATTGAAAGCGCTGACATTACGCTAATGCGGGGCTCTCTTCATGGCCTTGCTGACGCAATTGCGGTGAGTAAAGCCACTCTAACCAATATTAAGCAAAACCTATTCGGAGCATTTATTTACAACGTTGCGGGTATTCCATTCGCTGCCGGTGTTTTATATCCATTTTTCGGTCTTTTATTAAGTCCAGTAATAGCTGGTGCTGCGATGGCGTTTTCATCACTAACAGTCGTCACCAACGCCAATCGTTTGCGATTGTTTAAAGCAAAAGAGCATTAGGAGATTGTGATGATGCTATGGATCAACCTTGTAGGAATTGCGCTTATTGTTCTAATCGTCTGGTGGTTTTGGTTGTACAAAGCACACAATATTAGTATCGCTGAAGGCTCGTTAGAGGTCTTGGTAAAAGACGGTATTTACCAACCAGCACACATCAAAATCAGAGCGAATGAAGAAAGACAAATAGTATTTCATCGAGCTGATGCGACTCCCTGCGCAGAAATGCTATCAATACCCGATTTAGATATTTCAGAACGGCTACCTTTAAATAAGAAGACAGTTATATCACTTCCAGCGCTACCATCAGGTGAGTACGCGTTTCACTGTCAAATGCAAATGTATAAAGGGAAGATAACGGTTCAATGATTCGTTAGCTTTCAAAAAGGAAAATAAATATGAGCAATTCAAATTTGTCATTTTGGAAAACGCCCTCTGGCTGGGCTGCACTGGGACTCATTGCTGCTGCGAGTTACTCTTTATTTTTTGAGCATGGCGAGCATGTGTGGCCATATTTGCCTTACCTGATTCTGTTACTTTGCCCCTTTATGCATTTTTTTATGCATGGGAGTCACGGGCACGGTCGTCATAATAACGAGCAAAAAGAGACAGAAGAGGACCAAATGACGTTCAAAGAAAGGCCTCAACAGAAAACAACTACAAACATCGAAGAAAAGAGAGAAAACGATGCACGGTGAATCCGACTATGGCCTGTGGGGCTTAGTTTTCATAAATTCGGCCATTTTTATATTTTTTGCATTCAGCTTTGTAAAACCGCAATCAAAGACCGATTGGAGAAGCTTGGGGGCTTTTCCGCTTTTATATTTGCTTTGTTCACAGAAATGTATGGGTTTCCACTCACCATCTATTTTTTGTCAGGCTGGTTAACAGAGCTTTACCCAAACACAGATTTTTTTGCACATGAAAATGGACATTTGCTCCAAACGATTTCAGGTCTTGAGGGGGATGCCCATTGGAGCATATTGCACATTATTAGCAATGTACTCATAGTTGCTGGTTTCTTTATTTTATCTTCTGCGTGGAACGTTCTACATCATGCGCAGAAAAACCATTCGCTTGCCAATACAGGTTGGTATGCAAGATGTCGCCATCCACAGTATTTAGCTTTTATTATCATAATGTTTGGCTTTTTATTGCAATGGCCCACCATCCCGACATTGATCATGTTTCCAATATTGACACTAGTCTATATTCGCTTAGCGAAACGTGAAGAAAAGGCTGCGATAGCCGAATTTGGGGAGCGTTATTTAGCATACAAAGATAACACGCCTGCTTGGCTCCCTAAATTAAGCAGTTCAAATCTACAATATGGCAATTAACGTTTTTTGTAAAACGCGATGGTCGAAGGTATCAATATATTTATAGGCAGGAGAAAACAATGAGTAACAAACATCATAGAGTTGGTGTGAGTGAATTAAATTTAGTAATTCGTCACCTTCGACTGACGGGTGTGACTGCGGACAATTTAGACCTAATTATCAGAGATATAGATTCAACCATCGGCGTTGATGCAGTGTCTTTTGAAGAGTCATCCAACACGCTTCATATTGGTTATGATGCGACGCATTGTGAACTGGATGGCATCGAGAATATAGTTCGAACGCACAGAGCCGACATTTCGGACGATTGGTGGACGCATTTTAAAGAGGGCTATTATCAATTTGTTGACGAAAATATTCGCGAAAATGCCAAACATAAGCCATGGAGCTGCCATACAACTGATCAGGGCAAGCGCTCTAAATAAAAAGACTTAAAACATCGGTCAAAACCTTTTTAATCTTAAGGAGACATTATCAATGCAGATTTCTAACAACACGCCAGTTTATCAACCGATTGTGAATGACAAATTGGAAAAAAATCATCAAACAGCAGAAGCAGAAGCAGAAACGTCCAACTGTAAAAAGAAAGAAGCTGAAGAGAGCGCCATTGCGGAGGCGAATAAAGTGAATGGTAATAACCAGACCGAGCCGAGTGAAATTAAGCAATCAATATCTGTGAAGGTGTAACTAGTAGAGCTCCTATCCACACGTCTATCGGACTGATTCATTTTTATAGAATGTTCAGGCCGATAAACGTACATTTCCCGCACTATATCCTCAAAGTTTTTTCATTCTAGCCATCGTGGGCATGTCCTTCATCGCCATCATCTTCGCGCTTATGCCTGAGGAAAAAGCGCTCATAGGCAAAAACGGCAACAATGCCAATGCCAGCAATGATGATAATCTGTAAATCATCACTGCCTTTGATCCAATTGAATGCGAGAAGAACAACAGCATCTAATATAATTGCGGTGATCAACACCAGTGGGTTTGCTCCAACGTCTTTTCTAAGTACCTTTAATACGCCCCAATGAATGATAATATCCATTACTAGGTAAAAAATGGCTCCTAAAGATGCGATCCTTGAAAGATCAAAAAAAGCGGCAAGTAGTCCGGCAGCAATTACAGTAAAGACCAAAGTATGTTTTTGAATATTACCGGGCATACCAAAGTGCCGATGGGGGATCAAATTCATATCTGTCAACATTGCCAACATACGCGAAACCGCAAAAACGCTGGCTAGTAGACCCGATGCGGTCGCTATTATTGCAATACCCACCGTAAACCAAACACCATACTGTCCGATAGCGGGACGAGCCGCTTCAGCGAGTGCGTAGTCCTTAGCTGCAACTATCTGTTCGACCGTTAATGTGGAGCCTACGGCATAGCAGACTAATAAATAGATAACCAAACAAATTAATAAAGACACTATAATGGCTCGCCCAACATTTTTGTTTGGGTTGACCACCTCGTCGCCGCTATTGGTGATAGTTGTAAATCCTTTGTATGCTAAAATCGCCAATGCGGTCCCAGCTAAAAATCCACTAGCAGAGGAGTTTGCACTTACATCAGCGCTAGCGGGTTGAAAAGCAAACCCTGCTGCCCAGAGTGCTACAAGGGCGAAAATTAATATGCCGCCAATTTTCAAAACGGCTGTAACCTTGGATACACTTCCAATTACCTTGTTACCCGCAACATTTACAACAAATGCAAAAATGATGAGTCCGATAGCTAGTATTGGGACTAATATGCTATTTTCTTGCACATCAAATAACTGAAGGGTGTACGTGCCAAACGTTCGGGCCACCAGACTTTCATTAATAATCATTGAAAGTGCCATTAATAATGCGGCACCTCCGGTCACGGCACTTGGTCCATAGGCCTTTTTTAATATCATTGCGATCCCGCCCGCAGATGGATATTTGTTTGAAACCTTGATGTAACTGTAGGCACTAAATCCACTAATAATGGCGGCTATGATGAATGCCAGCGGGAAAAGCGAACCTGCATATTCCGCGACTTGACCGGTGAGCGCAAATATTCCTGCTCCAATCATTACGCCAGTGCCCATCGCTATTGTACCGGTTAAACTTAAGCTTCCTTTTTCATAATCTTCGTTGTGAGAACTCATTGTAAATATTCCTTAAAATGCGGTTTAAGAAAGACTATTTTGTGGAGACACAAATCTATTTTGTTTTTAAAGCTTTAAATATGTCTCCACCGTCTTTAAATCATTGCGGTTGAGAGCATCCATAACCCTGCGGCAATCATAAAGAGATTTTCTGTGAGTGATACAAAGCCAAGCGGTACGTTACTATCACCGCCCACGCATGCACATTTGAGTTCACGCTTATCAATATACACCGCTTTGAATACTGAAACCGCGCCTACTGTCCCGATAAATAGAGAGACAGGGCCAACGAGATAACCAGACAGGCCTGCGAGCATTCCGATTCCAGCGAACGCTTCGGCAAAGGGGTAAATGTAGCCGTAGCGTATATTCCTCATAGCGAGTAAGTCATAGGTGATGAAGGAGTTCGTAAAACTATAGAGATCTTTAAGCTTTTGAATCGCTAATAAGCTCATGCTAAATGCAACAAATAATTCTATAACTTGAATGAAAAAATTGCTTTGAACAAAGGCATATGCGATTGCTAGTGCCATTAACAATGCAACTGAAAATATTGCAATGACAGGTGTATAGGTGGTGCCCGTTTGTCCTGCTTCCCCTAAATCAAAATATTCACGTAGATCGTCATACCCTCCGATTCTTTCTCCATTGATAAACGTTTGAGGGGTTGTTTCTACTTCGTGTTCGTTTTTGAACTTATCGGTTTCTTCACGACTTGCTAGCTTGTGGTCCTCTACTTGATACCCTTCTCGTTCCAGTAGGTCTTTAGATCGCAAGCCATAGGGACAAATGTGTTCATCTGTATGCATTCGATATAATTTTGCTCTTAATTCCATGGTCTTCTCCTAACTATAAGTAATTTGTAATTTTCCAATGGCGTGTCTATTTTTGACTGAAATCCGGTACTTGACGACTTTCAACTTCAGCTTCAGTTTTTACTTCACCATTCTTCTCTATGTCCTCTAGTAACCATTTCATTTCCTTGATTTCTCGCTCTTGCGCCGCAATGATTTCGTTTGCTAGCTTGAGGACTCGCTTATCTGAGATATTGGCTCGCTCGCTAGTTAAAATCGCAATAGAGTGATGCGGTATCATTGCTTTCATCCACGCTTCATCAGCGATGGTTGATTGAGAGCGGACTAAGTACAGTGAGATCACAAAGATGAGTCCGCTACCTAGCAAAATTGTCCAATTCTTGGCTTTGTTCTCATACATGTTAAGCATAAATAGCAACATAATGATTGCCATTATTGAGCCCATATAGATAGCCATGTAAAACCGCGTTTCGCTAAAAAAAATGTGGTCAAATGCATATGTATTGAAATACATCATTAACAGCATGGCCGCAGTTGATGTAAAGATCATTGCTAAAAATTTTGTATATTTAGTCATCACGTTATCCTGTCTGTCCTTCTAGGACTGATTCATTGTTTTAAATATTAGAGAGGCCGAACAGCTAACAAGCAAAAAGCCCGTCATTGCCTCCAAACCTGATAAGAAACTTAAATGCCCAATTGGCTCTAGTTGAGCTAGTCCTAAGGTGGTTAAGTTAATGAGTGAGAAGTAATAAATTTCAATAAAATAAAGAGAACTTGATCCCTGCAAATCGCCTAGACCGATCTCTATAGATAACAGAAACCCTACGGCGAACCAAAAGGCAGCTATCAACTGGCTAAAGGTTATGCCGTACACTACTGCAATGAGCTTTAAGTATGCAGAGAGGTCTGAGCTAACAACGTAATTCTTTAACGCTCTGAGGCTTAAAAAATGACTCGTCGTAGCGAGGCCTATTGCGACTAAAGCTATCATCAACTGAATAATTACTTCCATTGATTGCTCCTTTTTAAAGCGCTTAAAACCAGAATCGAGCACCAACCACGAAACCAGTTTCACTTACCGACTCACCCTTGTTTCGAGCAATATCAGCGCTATTACCGAGACTCCGACTCCAATAAATGCCTGCGTATGGTGCAAATTCTCTTGCAAACTCATAGCGATATCGCAAACCTAAGCGTATCGAATTGAAGCCAGAGGGGCGGTCAAACCTTTCAGATTCTGAAAGCGAACCAGCAAGGGCAAGTCTCGGTTGTAAGAATGACGTTTGGCTTACTCTTATTTCATACTCGGCTTCTACTGAGAAACTGACATCACCATCCTCATTAATCACGATGGAGTTATCCATTTCGAATTGATAAGGAGCAACCCCATACAAGCTAATGACGGCATAGTGCTCCATACTCGTATCGCTACTTAGCAGTCCTCTTGTGCCAATACCGGCTTGAAATTCCCAAAATGGCGCAATTAATTTACTAGCAAGGAGCTCAGCTCGCTCTAAATCTGTTGGTTCGCCATCATCTTGCTTGTTTTCGCCTTCACTTTTGAAGTAAAGGCGATAGGTATCACCGCCGTACCATCCGATCATGTCCCACACTCCGATGTTTTCTTCATCGTTTGTGCGTGTATATTCAAAACGGTCAAATAAAATCATGCCCGTGTTGTACTGTTCGACTGGTTTCGGCCAATCTGATGGAATCTCTTGCGCATTAGACGATGCGCAAAGACCAATTAGTAAAGTACTGAAAATTTTAGACGTGTTTTTCATATAATTTCCCCTACGAGACTGATACGATTCTGAACATGCCCGCATCCATGTGATAGAGCAGGTGACAATGGAATGCCCAATTTCCGGGGGCATCTGCGCTTATCAAGAGCGACACTTTTTCGCTGGGTTTTAAACTTATCGTATGTTTTCGGGGGGGCGGATAATTCCCGTTTTCTAACTCCATCCACATACCGTGCAAGTGGATTGGATGGTTCATCATAGAATCGTTCACTAAAATCAAACGAATTCGTTCGCCATACCTAAAATGAATAGGGCCATCGACTTCGTTAAATTTGAGTCCATCAAACGACCACATATAACGTTCCATATTGCCAGTAAGATGTAATTCAATAGTTTGGGTCGGCTCTCTGGTGTCGGGCCATTCCTCAGCGCCGGTCAAGTCGCTATATAATAGTACCCGATGTTTTGCGTCCTCTAAGCCAATGCCTGGCTCATCAAGTCGACTGGTAGGGTTTGTTGCAAGCATACTTGCACCGGGTCCATGACCCTCCTCATCATGCTCTATATTAATATTATTTACCGGGAGCGCTCGCGTATGCATCGATGAATGGTCATTCATTGTGTCCATTGATGACTCAGAAGACCCCTCTTTATTCATTGGCTTATTAGATTGCTTGTTCATGTCTTCCATCCCGGCCATATCTGAATTCATCCCCATGGCCGCCATGCCACGCTCTGGCATTTCACGCAATGTTGGTACAGGCGCTTCTTTTCCAAGTTCAGTACTGAGCGTTCCACGAACGAAGCCACTTCTGTCCATGCTTTCTGCAAAAAGAGTGTATGTAGTCGTGCCGATTGGCCTTACAATTACATCATAGGTTTCAGCAACCGCAATTCGAAGTTCATCGACTTTAACGGGTTTTATTGGTTGTCCATCAGCAGCCACCACGGTCATTTCGAGGCCCGGAATACGAAAATCGAAATACGTCATTGCGGAGCCATTTATGAGCCTTAATCGAATGCTTTCATTGGGCCTATAGAGCGCAGTCCAGTTGGTTTGAGCATCTCTGCCATTCATTAAATATGTATATGTGGAGCTTGTTACATCGAGAATATCTCTGGGATTCATCCGCATATTCGCCCACATAGCTCTTTCTTTTACTGTATTAACAAAACCTTGCTTTTTAATATCTTTAACAGTGTCGCTTATGGTGCGTTGTTGATAGTTGTAGTAACCCTCTGCCACTTTCAAATGCCTGAACACATCGTGTGGATCTTCAAAGGTCCAATCGCTTAATTGAATGACATGTTCCCTGTCTGCACCTATGTCACCGTCGGAAGGGTCAATGATGACAGGGCCTAAGTGCCCCAGTTGCTCTTGCAGCCCCGAGTGGCTGTGATACCAATAGGTGCCGTTTTGTTTTATATCAAATTCATAGGTAAACGTAGAGTTAGGTTCGATACCAGGAAATGAAACGCCAGGTACTCCATCCATGTTAAATGGGAGAATAAAACCATGCCAATGAATAGACGTGCTGTCTGGTAATTCGTTGGTAACATGAATCTTAACTTGCTGACCTTCTCTTAACCGGAGCAATGGGCCAGGTGATATGTCGTTGATGGTAATAGGGCTTGCAACATCGCCGGCAATTTTCTTTTGCTGGCGAGAAATTGTCATGTTGATGTTTTTTCCACTTACTACTGCATCCCCGTAGTTTACCTCTGCAATACTGTTGTCATTTTTGCTATTGCTATAACCCTCTGCGAAAGCCCAAGGTGCTCTCATCTGACCTAGCAGGGCAAAGCCACCAGTGGCATAAGCCGCGTTTCTCAAAAAAATGCGCCTATGTTGCTTCATTCGATTATTCATAAGAACCTCACTTCTTTAGCGATATGTGCGATACGCTGCACTGTCTACATGTTTGTCAGGTATTAACCTGACAAACGGCTTAAGAATTGAAGTTGAGTTTAGGCGGCCTCAGGAGGCTAAACCCCGAGTAGAAATGATAAAAATTGAAGAAATAAAAGTTTGAAAAAGATGGTGCATTGATTGATTTCAAAACAGGTGCAACCATTGATGAAAGGTTAGAGCTCGAGCCTAATTTACACTCACAAACACCGTCACAACACTTACCGTCGCACTCTGTATGATCTTGATGTTCCGAGTGTTGCGAATGTTCCAAATGTTGCATATTGTCAGATTGATGTTGAGTCGTTGCAGACTCAATGAAATTGACCGTTGCGTCATTTTTGTTTGAAGGCTCACATGCAACACTAGACAATGATAAAACAAGCAAAGCGAGGCACGCAGCGCATTTTACAAATGCACCAAGTAATCCTTTATCTGTTTTATTTGCGTCCATAACGTTGCTCAAACCCCGTCAATATCGAGTAAAAAGTTCACATATGTAGGTAAATATTGCAATCAACCTTACAGAAATAAAAAATCGCTCTTCTACAACAAATCAAGTCAAAACGCCTAGTTCTTGGGAAGTAGAGCACAACTTAATGTCCTTATAGTCACTCTCTCCTAATCTTATTTGAGAGTAGTGCAAAAAGCAGTCCGACTATGAGTAGTCATGCTTAGATGAGAGTTTTAGCCTCATTCTTAATTGAAATAAGCGAATAAGTGGTGACGTATTCATGGCTTAATTTTTAATTCAAAGTGACCCAACGTGAAATACCATATAAACGAGCGGATCTGACAAATTTGTAATGCAACTGTAATCTAGCCGTTATGATTTTAAGCGGTATTTAATTTAAATTTCTGTCTGGAGCCTTTTTAATCTGTGCGGGATATCGAGAGTTAGTATGAAAATAGAAAGTGTAAGAGATATTTTAGAGTGGACCATGGATTTACATAAACAACTAGCAAGCTGCCTCACGCATTGCGAACCAAATAATTCTGAGCGCTCAAAAATGGCAATGCAATACTTGATTGCTCATGAGGAGCATTTAGCAGCGCTTATTAAATCATTTTCAGTAAAAGCGGAATCTGGAGAGTTGGAAACGCTCTTTATAGAATATTTGGAAAAGAATCCAATAGTTTTACACGATCATTGCGACGGCGCATTTGAACAAAAGGCAGACTCAGAGATTGCAGCAATCGTAATTGAACAACATCAAGAAGTGATAGCACTTTATTCTTATCTAAGAGAGCAGGCTGTAATCCCTCATCATAAAGAACTTTTGGACAACTTACTGGCACTGGAAAATCAAGAAATTGTGCGGATGGCTCAAGGATTAAATAGATTTCAGGATATGTAACTTTATAAATCAATCGGTAAAACTAGCGTTTCATTGGAAATACTATTTATCGTGAGGCAACAACTTGTTATACCGTTCGCTAGCGAACGAGTCATTGAGGCTCAGTCGTTACGTTTTGCAGGGCAGTGCGAATCTACAATGCTGTCTATTCTGTGCAAAACACCGCATTCCTTGATTTTCTTATCGTCGTTACAAGCGGCTCGTATGGATTTAAGTGTTTTCTGTAGAGCGTTTAGCTCAGATATTCGATGCTTAATATCATCAATATGTTTGTCTATTGTGGTATTGACGTTTTCGCAACTGCTTTCTGGGTTAGTTCGTGTTTCTAGTACTAAACTAATTTCTTCAATCGTCATATCTAGTGCACGGCATTGCTTAATAAACAGCAACTGCTTTAGTGCTTCGTCCGAATAACTTCGATAATTCGATTGCGTGCGCTGTGGTGCTGCTAACAACGCCTTTCGTTCATAAAAGCGAATAGTTTGAATACTTAGGCCTGTTTTATCTGCTAACTGTCCGATTTTCATGTTTCTTTACCTGACACGCTTGACTCTATACCAAGTATAGAGTTTACACTTGTGTCATGATTCAGTAAAGCGAGTGTTTTTATGAGTGGCTGTGGGTGCGACATTGAAATCAAAGACCAAGAACAAAAAAAGGTGTTGTATTGGTTGTTAGGCATTAATGCCGTGATGTTCGTCGTTGAAATGAGTGTAGGGTTATTGGCTGACTCAACAGCGCTTATTGCAGATTCACTGGATATGCTTGCGGATGCGGTTGTGTATGGCATTGGTATTTATGCAGTGGGTAAAACCATTACTCACAAAGCAAACGCCGCAAAAATTAGCGGATATTTTCAATTGATTCTAGGCCTTATTATTTTATTTGATATTGCTCGTCGTTCGATATTAGGCAGTGACCCCGAGTCATTGTTAATGATGGGGATGGGTTTTGTTGCCTTAATCGCTAACATTATATGTTTAGCAATCATTAGAAAACAGAAGAGCGGCGAAGTACATATGCGAGCGAGTTGGATTTTCTCGGCGAATGACGTTATTGCCAACATGGGCGTCATTGTAGCGGGCGTGACGGTGTATCTATTTGACACTCGCTGGCCCGATTTAGTGATTGGCTTTATTGTTTCAATCATCGTTTTGCGAGGTGCAGTCTTAATCTTAAAAGATGCTAAGCAAGAACTTCATAATAACAGCGCATCTAATGGAGAAGTGTTATGAATTTTACACAAGCAGCAAAGCCTTACATAACCCAGAAATTAAACGAAGCACATAAGTCATTTACAGACAAAGATGATAAGGCTGGATTTAAAGCATTGGAAGATGCACATGTGATTGGTCAGCATTCAACTTATCACCATACCCGAGTGCACTATGAAATGCTCAAGTTTGGATTAAAACGTAAGGACTTTAAAGAAGTCTTCGGGCAACTCTTCAGGCTGATTGGTGCCGTTACTAAAACGGCTATCGGTTTGTTGCCAGAGGGCAATACGGGCGGGGCAAATGTATGCCCGTTTAAACCCATGCCTATTTCACAAGCAAATAAAGTAATCTTGGATAAGATCAAACATGCACAGTCATAATCATTCACATAGCCATACGCACTCAGATGGAAATTCAGACGATGCATCAAGGCGCATTGGCTGGGCGTTCTTTTTAAATGTGGTGTTCACCATCATCGAGTTTATCGGTGGTTGGCTGACCAACAGCACCGCTATCATGGCAGACGCGGTGCATGACCTCGGCGATAGTTTGTCAATTGGCACAGCGTGGGGATTGAATAAGCTTAGCGATAAATCAGCTAATAAAACCTTCTCATATGGATATAAGCGCTTTTCTTTATTGGGCGCGTTGATTAACGGTTTAGTGCTCACGGTAGGCTCTATTTGGATATTGTTTGAAGCAATCCCTCGTTTAGCAGAGCCTGAAATGCCCCAAGTAGAGGGGATGTTAGCCTTATCTATTTTTGGTATGGCAGTAAACGGTTTCGCCGCTTATAAACTAAGCGAAGGAACGTCATTAAACGAACGAGTGCTTAATTGGCACTTGCTAGAAGATGTTCTCGGTTGGGTGGCAGTATTTATTATATCCATCGTCTTAATGTTTAAGCCTTGGGCGATTTTAGATCCTATCCTGTCCATTGGCTTTACTTTGTTCATCCTCTTCAATGTGTTTCGTAACCTAAAAGAAACCCTGATGCTATTTTTACAGGCAACGCCAGATGAAGAGCAAATGTCAAAAATCCGAAACGACTTGCTTGCAAACGATAAGATAAGCGACCTCCATCATTTTCACATTTGGTCTTTAGACGGAGAGCGCAATGTGATGACTGTCCACCTTGTGTTGGAAGGAGAAGTCAGTGTTGAGCACATACAGTCATTAAAAGAGAGCATACAAAGCTCATTAGCCAAATATCACTTTGAACATACTACAGTAGAGCTGGAATTTGCTGACGAACAATGTCGTGACGAAGTGAAATAGGCTTGGTAGACTGGCACTTATGAAAAATTTAAAACGAATAAGTTACATCATGATCTCGCTGATACTCTTTCAGTCGTTTTCTGCTGTGGCCAATTCGTTAGATTTTCATGCAATAGACACACAACATTTGCAACATGAACATCAGCATTCAGAGCACAATCAAGCTTCAAATGATATGCCAACTAAAGTGCTTGGTGAGTCAGCAAAAGCAGATCACCATAACCCTGCCGATTGCCATCATTGTGGCCACTGCCACGGTACGCATGCGCAGTGGTTAGGCCAGCACGACATCAACAATCTACAATCTGTGGTGTCTACCCACAACTTTAATTATTTGGATGCGATTATCGACGCACCCATCAACCGATTACTACGCCCACCCAAAACACTATCCTAATATCGCTTTCGATAGTGTCTCGCTGAGAAAAAGCGCGTCACTGAATATTGATAAATTATTAGGATATTCTAATGAAAATGTTTCATATTTTTGTGCATGCACGCGCCATTGCGTTTGCTTGCATGCTGGGCTTAACATTGAGTCCAATTGCCGCACAAGCGGTGCAAACTAGTCGCTATTTAGATGAAGGTGTTCAAGCGCCCGTACGAGAAACGCTGAGCCTTGAAGATACAATCAGACTTACACTTGCCAATAATCCAAGTTTGTATGAGTTTGAATTTAGACAGCGAGTGATTGACGGTGAATCAAAAACTGCCGCGCTTAAACCCGCACTGAATGCTGGGATTGAATTAGAAAACTTTATGGGAACCGGCGAGGTGTCGGGCATTAAGGAGCTCGAAGTCAGTTTGACCTTGTCATCTGTACTACAGCTCAACGACAAGCCTAGCGCAAGATTGGACGTACTCTCTGAGCGTAAAATACAACAAGAGGTGGAAAAGAAAATACGCACATTGGATGTCCTTGGCGAGCTGAATCGTCGGTACATCGATGCACTTGTATTGCAAGCCACCTTAGACGTGCAAAACGATGCAGAGACACTTGCACTCTATACCTATAACGCAGTTTCTAAGCGCGTTGATGCAGGCGCGTCACCATTGCTAGAGCAAAAACGCGCCCAAGCAGCGCTAGCCCAAGCAAAACTCGATGTTAAATTAGCTCAAGAAGGTCTTCAATTTGCATTGCGCAGTCTTGCCATTATGTGGGGCGAACAAACGCCCACTTTTAAGCGTGTGGAAGGTAGGCTTTTTGCGTTTCAAGACATTGGGTCATTCGAGATGCTTTCTGACGCTATCCAAAGCAGTCCGCATATAGACTTGTTCGCAAAACAAAGCCGTGTTCAAGCAGCGCAGCTTAGATTAGTGCAAACCAATAATCGAGCTGACATTGAGTGGTCAGCGGGTGTTCGACGAATACAAGGTATTGATGAAACTGCTTTAATAGCCGGGATCAGCGTGCCATTGTTTCAACAAAAACGAAACCTAGGTGAATACGAGGCGCAAAAAGCTCGCCTTGATGCAATAGAGGTGCAAAAACAGAGTAATGTGCGCAGTCTTTTACATTCAGTTAATCAAGCCTTAGGTGAGCACACCCGCGCATTATTAGAGGTTGACGCTATCCAAGAAACTGTCATACCGCCTCTTACAGAAGCCTTGGATTTAGTCGAGAGCGCCTATTTAGATGGCCGGTTTAGCTATTTGGAGTGGGTATCTACTCGACAAGAGTTCTTAAATACGCGCCTGACATTAATTGAGGCGGCGTCTCAAGTGCACCTAAGCAAAACAGAAATTGAAACGCTTACCGGTCTCGCACTTAAGGCTTCACAAAGCAGCACTGCAAAAACGGATACTGCAAAGAGCAACGCTTCCAAAAAGCTAGCGCACGACATCACTATGCAGCAGCCATCAAACATTTCGATAAGAAGTAACGATCATGAATAAATTTACTCAATTAAAAACATTCACAATATTAAAAGTACTCGTTTTAAGCATCACGCTAATGACGATACATGGGACTGTGAGCGCGGGAGACAAAGACGCAAGCGGTGATTCTCAAGAGGATGATAAACACGCTGGTGAAGTCGTTACGATGAGCGACGAGACTGCTGTGCAAAATGGGATTACCACCACAAATGTTATTGCTGGCGACATTGCACTTTCGACCACACTTTATGGCCGAATAAGTGCAGATCCTGCTTCTTTGAGTCATATTAGGGCGCGTTTTGACGGTGTGATCAAAGATGTCAAAGTCAACATTGGCGACACAGTTAAAAAAGGAGATATTTTAGCGGTCGTAGAGTCAAATGAGAGTTTAAAAAGCTACTCAATTACATCTCCATTTGATGGCAACGTAATAGCTCGGCATGCCAACAATGGTGAGTTATCAAACGGACAAGTACTATTTTCCTTAGCCAACTACAAGGATGTGTGGGCACAATTAACCGTGTTCTCGCAGCACCTCGGCAAAATTAAGGTCGGACAAGCTGTTGAATTAAGGCATGCAAACTTTGAGCAGCTATCTGAAATTGCCTACCTTACGCCATCTGCCGATAGTAGTCCGCATTCGCTTGCCAATGTCACTGTTGACAATAGCAGTGGCTATTGGCCATTAGGCACCTTGGTAAAAGCGCAGGTAACGACAGCCACCAAGGCCGTGAGTCATATGGTGCCTGTGACTGCTATTCAAGAGTATGAAGACAAGCAAGTAGTATTTGTTAATCATGATAATGAATATAAACCACGACCCGTGCAGCTCGGTGTAACTGATGGTCGCTATATTGAAGTCATAAGCGGCATTGAAATAGGTGAGCGTGTGGTGGCTACCAATAGTTACCTGATCAAAGCAGATCTGGAAAAATCGGAGGCCGGTCATGACCATTAATGCCTCAATAAAACCCGAATATGCATCTTTGCTACTGCAAGGTTTTAAGGGAGGCTTAACATGCTAGCTTCCATTATTCGCACTGCAATAGACAGGCGCGGTATATTTTTGATGCTGAGTTTTTTAGTCATTGGTTTTGGCTTATTTAGTTATCAAAAGCTACCCATTGACGCCGTACCCGATATCACCAATGTCCAAGTTCAAATCAATACTCAAGCAACAGGTTATTCGCCGCTTGAAACTGAACAACGCATCACCTTTTTGGTAGAAAACGCCTTAGCGGGTTTGCCAAACTTGGATTATACCCGTTCACTTTCTCGTTATGGCTTGTCTCAAGTGACCGCCGTATTTGAAGAAGGCACCGACCTGTATTTTGCCAGAAACCTCATTAATGAGCGGATAGGCATTATCAAAAGTCAGCTACCCGAGGGTATCGAGCCTGAAATGGGGCCGATTGCCACGGGTTTGGGTGAAATCTACATGTACACGCTCAGCGCTGAGCCGGGCACATTGACATCCGATGGCAGAGACTTTGATGCGATGGCGCTACGAGAACTGCATGACTGGGTGGTGAAACCTCAACTCGCTTTAGTAAAAGGTATCACTGAGGTTAACGCTATTGGCGGCTTTACCAAGCAATATCATGTGAATCCTGATCCTCAACGTATGCTTAATTATGGTGTGAGCACTGACGATCTGTTGCGGGCATTGGAGCGAAATAATGCCAATCAAGGTGCCGGGTACATCGAACATAACGGTCAACAAATACTGGTGCGCTCTCAAGCGCAGCTGGCCACAATTGAAGATATTGGTAATGTCGTAGTGACACTCACTAATCAATCTCCAGTGACCGTCAACGATATTGCCGAAGTGGCTATTGGTAAAGAGCTTCGAACGGGTGCTGCGACACGGGAGGGTAAGGAAACCGTCTTAGGCACTGCCATGATGCTCATTGGTGAAAATAGTCGTGCTGTGGCCTTGGCAGTGGCTGACAAAGTGGATGAAATCCAAGCTAGCTTGCCCGAAGGTGTGGTATTAGAAACTGTTTACGATCGCACCGCGCTGGTAGATAAAGCCATCAATACCGTCCGTAAAAACCTCGTTGAAGGCGCATTACTGGTGATTGTGGTGTTGTTTCTTCTGCTTGGGAATATAAGAGCAGCTATTATTACCGCCGCTGTGATACCGCTCGCTATGCTCGCCACTATAACAGGGATGGTGCAAACAGGCGTAAGCGCAAACTTAATGAGCTTAGGGGCGCTAGACTTCGGGTTAATTGTAGATGGTGCGGTTATCATCGTTGAAAACTGTATCAGGCGCTTAAGTGAAGCGCAAAGGCGAACTGGCTCAGTGCTGCCCATCAAGGAAAGACTTGAAGTCGTGTATGAAGCAACCAACGAAGTAATACGACCTAGTCTTTTTGGCGTGATGATTATTACCATTGTATATATCCCTATTTTCAGTTTAACAGGGGTAGAAGGAAAGATGTTTCACCCGATGGCGGCCACCGTCATCTTGGCATTACTTGCTGCGATGGTGTTTTCTATCACTATCGTGCCAGCAGCCGTTGCGATGTTTATGTCGGGTAAAGTCAGTGAAAAAGAGAGCCCAATCATAGTTGGGGCGAAATCGGTGTATCGTCCGGTTCTTTTATGGTCGCTTAAACTACGTTGGTTGGTAATAGGCTCAGCGACATTATTGGTTGTTGTGAGCGTTTGGCTAAGTATGCGACTTGGCTCTGAATTTATTCCTCAACTTGATGAGGGTGATATTGCCTTGCACGCTATGCGAGTGCCCGGCACTGGCATAGAGCAAGCCGTGGATATGCAAAAAAGGCTTGAAGACGTCATTATGCAGTACCCACAAGTGAGCACTGTATTTGCTAAAACCGGCACGGCAGAAGTTGCCACAGATGCGATGCCGCCAAATGTTACCGATACGTTTGTGATGTTGAAACCTAACGACCAATGGCCAGATCCTACTTTATCTAAAGCCGAATTTGTCGAGCAAATGGAGCGTGAGCTTCAAAACGTGCCCGGCAATAATTACGAGTTTACTCAACCTATACAAATGCGGTTTAACGAATTAATTAGTGGCGTTAGAGCCGACTTAGGCATAAAAATTTATGGAGATGATTTAGATAAACTGCGCGATTCAGCCGGTGATATATTAGCGGTACTGCAAGATATACCCGGCGCTGCGGATGCACGCGTTGAGCAAGTTGATGAAATTCCTATCTTTACTGTGAACCCCAAGCCTTATGCTTTAGCGCGTTATAATTTGGATGTCACTGATTTGCAAACTTGGTTAAGCGCATCGATTGGCGGCGAAGAAGCAGGCTTGATATTCGAGGGCGACAGGCGATTCGAGATAGTCGTGCGCTACTCAGAGGATATTCGCAATAATCTTGATACGCTAGGCAGCATACCTATTATGACTGGGAATGGTGATTATGTGCCTATAGCAGAAGTTGCAACGCTTGAATATGCCAGCATACCCAGTCAAATCAGCCGAGAAAACGCCAAGCGCCGTATTGTGGTAACGGCGAATGTAAGAGAGCGCGACCTAGGCTCGTTTGTTACTGAAGCAAAAATGCAAATAGCAAAAAATGTCGTATTGCCAAGTGGTTATTGGGTTGATTATGGCGGTACGTTCGAGCAGTTAGAAAGTGCGAGTCAGCGATTGAGCCTTGTTGTCCCAGCGACGCTTTTCTTAATTCTTGCATTGCTAGTCATTGCCTTTGGCTCGGTGAAAGATGCACTAATAATTTTCACTGGCGTTCCTTTAGCATTAACGGGTGGGATTTTTGCGCTGTGGGTGAGAGACATGCCCTTGTCTATATCAGCAGGCGTTGGTTTTATTGCGCTGTCTGGCATTGCTGTGCTTAACGGTTTGGTTATGTTGTCGTTTATCCGCCAAAGACTAGAAGAAACAGGAGAGTTAATTAACGCTATTGTTGATGGTGCATTAACGCGTTTGCGGCCAGTACTGATGACGGCACTGGTTGCTAGCCTTGGTTTTGTGCCAATGGCGCTTAATGTGGGAACGGGAGCAGAAGTGCAGCGTCCGTTGGCGACGGTAGTTATTGGCGGGATAATATCTTCTACCTTACTTACATTGATAGTTTTACCTGTTTTATATCGACTTGTGCATCGTAGAGCTAACAGATAAGTATTAGGGGCATAAGGCTACTGCTCTCTCAAAGTACCTTAAACAAAGAAGAGCATAGCTCGTTTTTGAAGGTGCTATTTAGATTATAAAGAGAGTTTATCGTTTTCGAGTAATATTTTTTAACTTAATATTTTGGAAGTTATCGCAGAGTATGTATTGTTTAATTATGAAGGCGGCAACTATGAAAGTTAAGATTCGATTAACGCGGCTAAATTAGGCTTGTTCAACCAAAAGAAATCACCGCCAAACAATGGCGGTGATCTTACGTATTTGTTGCTTAAAAATTAAAACAAGAATTTCTATAGGCTATATCTTATCGTCACAGGATGATGATCATTCTCACTCACACGCACTAAAACTATTGCGCCTTCGCTGACAACAACATCAGCGCTCATTTTATTGCCGCCTGCTGGTATAAATGATGCTTCGGACTTTTCTTTGCCAGCTAGCACAGTGATACTTGCAACAAGATTTTCGGTAGAAAAGTCTTCGCCGTGATCACGGACATACAAACTCGTTATTGTATCCTCTCTAACAAGCTCAAATACCATGTCATGGGCTTCTTTAACGACACCACCATGCTTTGGCTCTAAACTACCATGGGCCATTGTATATCCGCACAACAGGGATGAGCTTAATATCAGGAAGGTGAATAGTTGTTTCATTGCTTTCATCTGTTTTTCTCCATTTTGACGAGCTTATAAAGGTGTCGTCGTAATAAACCTGTTTACATTAATTCAGTTGATGTTTGAGCTTGCCATTTTGCCGTTGCTGTAGCCCCAAACTCTTTGTAAAGCAAAGGAGTTAGTAGCGTATCCAACAGTGTTGAACTGAGTAGACCAGAGAAAATGACCACTGCAACAGGGTGTAATATTTCTTTGCCCGGTGCATCAGCAGCCATCAACAAAGGGATAAGCGCAAACGCCGTTACCATTGATGTCATCATGACGGGGGCTAAGCGTTCTTGTGCCCCCCTGATAATGAGTTGATTGTTAAAATGTTCACCTTCAAATTTTATCAGGTTCAAGTAATGACTGATTTTTAAGATCCCATTTCGTGAAGCAATACCCGTAAGCGTAATAAAACCTACCACTGAGGCCACCGATAGCGGCGTGTGTGTTAACCACATGGCAATAACTGCACCTAACAATGCCATTGGTAAACTGCTCATTATGATGCTGGCAAAAACCCATGAGCGATAACGCATATAAAGCACCAAGAAAATAAACGTAAATGAAATCGCCGAAAGTGCTATCAATACAGTCATTGCTTTCTCTTGCGCTAAAAATTGCCCCTCAATACTCACAAAGCTGTCCGCACCTAGGTCAACATTGTGAATTTGTGTGCGCACCGATGCTAACAATGCCTTTACATCTGCGCCTGTACTATTGGCATACACGACTAGCCTACGACGTCCGTTTTCTCTGAGAACCTGATTAGGTCCATCGGTAATGGTAATGTCAGCAATATTCTTTACAGGTATAGGTCCAGCAGGCGAATCAATAAGCGCCATTTTAAGTGATTGTGGGTCGCGCAATGATTCGTTTAGTCGCATGACCAAGGCATAACGCTTGACCCCATCAATCACATCCACAACATGTTCACCATCTGTCAACAGCGCAAGTTGCTCTAATGCTTTGCCCGGGTTAAGGCCGTATTGCAACAGTTTACTAGGCTTCAGTCTGACAGATACTTGTGGGATCAAGACTTGTTTTTCTACATTGATATCCACTAGGCCATCGATTTGAGACAACTTCTGCCTGATTTTTTCAGCATTTATTCTTAGTTCATCCAAGTTGTTGCCAAATACTTTCACTGCTAACTGCGCTCTTACGCCTGATAACAAGTGATCGAGCCGATGAGAAATTGGCTGACCAATCGCGACTTGTGCGGGCAGAACACTGAGCTTTTCGCGTATTTCTGCTAATATCTCTTCTCGCGAACGGTCCGACTCAACTAAATCCACATCTATTTCTGATGAATGCACACCTTCTGCATGCTCATCAAGCTCAGCGCGTCCAGTTCTCCTGCCTACCGCAACGACTTCATCTACAGATAACAATAGCGATTCAGCCAAATGTCCCATTCGATTCGATTCTTGCAGTGACGTGCTAGGTTGAAAAATCATTCCAAGTACAAGTGAGCCTTCGTTAAAAGAAGGTAAAAACGCGCGAGGGAAAAAAGCAACTGACGAAGCGCTAAGGATCGCAACAAGCGCACTTGCTATAAGTAAAGGGCGACGCTTAGGAATTGACCATTGTAGCCATCGACCTTGCCAAATCTTTAAATGACGCACAATAAAACTGTCGTCTTTATGCAGGTGTTTCATTTGTGGCAATAAAAAATAAGATAGCACTGGGGTTACTGTCATAGATACCAGCAAAGAGGCGAGTACCGCAATAATATAGGCCTCGCCTAAAGGCGAGAATAAACGCCCCTCTATTCCCGGTAACGCAAATAAGGGGATGAACACTAGCACAACAATTGCCGTGGCGTAGACTATGCCAGAACGCACTTCTACACTTGCACGCCATACCACATCAAAAGTTGAGCGCGGTTTACCCTGCTTAACATTCTGCTTTAATCGTCGAAGGATATTTTCGACGTCAACCACTGAGTCATCTACTAACTCGCCGATGGCAATAGCGAGACCGCCTAAGGTCATGACGTTTATAGTTTGACCCATCCATTTAAAAATGAGCACTGTTGCTGCTAGTGATAGAGGAATAGCAAGTAAGGAAATAAACGTTGTTCGACCTGACAGCAAAAAGGCAAACAGCACAATGACAACCAGAATTGCGCCATCTCTAAGCGCCTCAGTCACATTATCAACGGAGGCTTTTATGAAGTCGGCTTGTCGAAACAATATTTGTGGTGCTGCTACGCCTTGAGGTAGCCCTGATGCTAATTCATTTAACGCAAGTTCAATATCACTTGTGAGTGTTACAGTGTCTGCGCCCGGCTGCTTTTGCACATTTATAATAACCGCTGGCTTTCCGTTGTAGCCACCATCACCTCGCTTAACTGCCGCCGCGTATCCTACGTTAGCGATTTCGTCTAAACGGACGGCACCATTGTCTTGCCAAGCAACGGCTAGTTGACGTAAATCATCTAGTTCAAGGGTTCTACCTTTATGTCGTATTAAAAACTCTCGGTTGTTGAGATCTATAAAACCGCCGCCTTTGTTGGCCGAAAAGTTCTGAACAGCATTCCGTAGTTCGTCAATACTCACCCCTAAAGTCCGCATATTGTGTAACTTAGGCTCTATTCTGATTTGTCGAACTTCACCACCTATTGGAATGGCTTGAGAAATTCCCGGAATAGATAAGAGGCGCGGACGCAGTACAAAGTCGGCATATTCTCGGGCAAGCATCGGCGCGTTTTCTACGTAACTGGCAACCGGCAGTGCAATGAGCATAATCTCACCCATGATAGATGAAACTGGCCCCATTACTGGCGTAATGCCATCTGGCAATTGTGCACTGACTTGGTCAAGTCGCTCCGAGACCAGTTGGCGATTACGATAGATATCGGTATCCCAATCAAACTCGACATACAAAATAGATAAGCCGATACCTGAAGTTGACCTCACGCGGCTAACACCAGTGACACCGTTAAGAAGATTCTCTAAGGGAAACGTAACCAGTTGTTCTACTTCCTCAGGTGCCATGCCGCCTGCTTCGCTAAGTACGGTAACGACCGGTTTATTTAAGTCTGGAAAGACGTCAATAGGTAATTCTTTCCCTTCCCACACCCCATAACTTAATATCACCGCTGCAAATGCGAGTACCAACAAGCGATTTCGCAGGCTTGCATGAACTAAATAGGTAAACATGTCGACTCCTAACGTACTTGGTTCAGCAATGAGGTGCCATTGATAACCACTCGATTATCAGCGCCCAAGCCATTTGTCACTATTATCTGCGAAGACGACAAGCGCTCATACTCTACAATTTGTGGTAAAAACCGCATCGCAGATGCTTTTATCCATACAATAGGTAGGTTTGCAGAGTTAGTTACTAAAGCCTCAGCTGGCAATACAATACCTGTTTTGCTTGATTGCAGTTGGGCAAACACGGTAACAGGCTGGTCTATTAACAAAGTCGAAGTGTTATCTGACTGCGTATCAAGTTCAAAATGAACAGTGACCATTCCAGATGCTAATTGAGGTGCATAACCAAGATAATTCAGCTGCATGTCGGGGGCTTCTTGCAAGGTGGCGGTGCTCAACTGCGGCAGCATCGATGTATCGTTAGTCAACGCTTCAACTTGGCGTAACTTGCTTGAAACTACTTCAAATAACGTAGTTCCCGCTTCTACCCAACGGCCTCTTCTGGCTTGATGATTGATTAACACGCCTGATATTGGCGCAATAAGTACTTCTGGTTTTTCCAGTCCTTGTTGCAATACTTCCTCTCGTTCAAGCAGTATTGTTAAGTTCGTTTCAAGTTGCTCCAGCGTTTGCTTCGAAGCTAATTCGCCAAGGTCGCGCAAGCGTTTCACGTCACGTTTGGCTTGCATTATTTCACTTCTGACAGCAAGCAATTGGCTCGTTTGATTAGCTAATTCAAACGCAGTATCTTGATAGCGAACATAGCCGAGTATTTGACCGGCTTTGACATGCTCGCCAGTCGCAAAGACTCCCTCATCGCTAGCCTCAAATCGCCCATCACTACTAGGCTGTATAAGCGCGTGGCCTTCGGGATGAGCATGTACAACTCCATTTAAAGTGACACTTTGTTTATGCGTTTCACTTGTAACAAACTGGGTTTTAATACCAAGCATTGCTTGGTCTGGCATCGGAATTAATACCGACCCATCAGCTTGCCTGCCTAGTGCATTTGATGATGTTTTTGTATCGGTTAAGTGCTCACCATTGGGCCCATGAGCGCCCGGAGAAGCTAACACCAAGCACGTATAAAAAAGGGTAACAGTCAGGAAGATCCAGCGCTTCATGTTTTTTCTCCTTGGTATTTACGGCCAACAAAAAAACCAAGCGATATGCAAGCTACAACCAGCGCGACTGTCCACCATGGAAAGTGAAGGTGCTCGTCATCATGACTATGGGGTTGTTCATCGAGCTGCGATGAAATGGCTGGTGTCATTAGATTAGCTACCAACAAATCGCCATTGTCTTCTGTCAAAATGGTAATCGTTACTTCATGCTCACCTGGCGTATTGAGCAAGCCTAAGAAATCTGCATTTTCAGCTCGATAATAATTCAGTGACTCATCAAAAGAAGCATTCACCGCTATGCCACCTACCTCAAGCTCAATATCAGCAAACTGAACGGCTATATTGCTTTGAAAATCGTGTAAATAAACAAATAAGACGTCATCAAATACTTCCCCGACCAGTTCAAAGGATTCACTGAACGCTTCAAATGTGGGGCGAAGTGACGCGTTATTATCTTGGCTGAGCTCAATATGCTCGCCATTAGGCCCATGTGCGCCGGGGGATGAATACGTTGATACAGACACGAACAGCAAAGTAAGTATCATTAAACTCAGTACGAGCGTCTTTTTAACAAGCGCAAGGTATAAATATTGTTGAAAAACCATAAAATTATAAATCCAATAGTGAACATTCTGGCCTTCAAAAATGAAAGCCCGCCATAATCAATTTGAATTTAAAATTTGGGTGGGGGGGTGTCGTAGTTTATAAATGGAGATGACCAAGTTGAAAGAATACTTGTCACTTTTACTTCGGGCTTAGTCTCGAATAAAGAATTATCAAAAAAACAAAACACGCCGACAAAACCTCCGTCGTGATTTGCATTCGCATGCTCTTGCGATTCCTTACTGTAACTTATTTTAAAATCTGTCTCGTTGTCATCATCGTGCTCGTGGGCTTGCCCAATATGATGAAATAATTCATGTGTTTCATTCCCAACATGATGATGAGCATCATGCGCACTCGCTACCGCAAGCATGGGAGCCTGTGAGGTAAAACAAATAATTAGAATGAAAGAAATTAATTTTTTCAATTTAAGCGATACGTGATGAACTAGTTCGCTACGGACGATAGCAAAATTTGTTTATTACAACAATTGTTTTCAACGATGTTCCAAAATTAAAGCAAGCGTTCTTTGAAGTGCGTCAGTTGGTAAATAAAATTATAGTAGACCGTAAACTTTCAATATTTTTCAATAAGATTTTGATTTTCGCAGTTAAATTATTTGGAGGGAACTAATCACTTAGAGAACTGGCGTAGTATAGGTTTCTGTTAATTAACGCTAAAAGGTCAAATTGGGCAAGGCTGCTAATCTATCGATACCTTGTCTTTGAAGATAATTTAACGATTAAATCCAAACCGATCGCCGGATCTACTTCTATTGCTCTACAATATTCTACGTACTCTAGGATCGTTAAATTACGCTGTGCTTTTTCAATCTTACTTACTGTTTGAAATGGCTCGTCAATTCTTTCTGCTACATCTCTCAAAGTTAAACCTTTCTGTTTACGTATAGTTTTAAGCCAACTCGTAAGGGCTAAATAATCGGGATGTGCAAGAGATTTAATCATCTCCGCATTATGACAGCGAAATCTTTTGTCCCGAAATTGGGGAATTGCGATTAGTCTAGGTGATTAATGGTGAGCTTTTTATCTTCATTATGTCTATATGACAAACGCGGCAAATCCAACATTGCTGACTAAATACCCCTTCAGTGTCGCTGCCAGCTTATCGTTAATGATAAATTCTTCTCTGCCACTAATAAGCTGCCCATGCTCCTTTAAATAAGACAAAATAGCGGATTCCTCTTTAATTGGAGATTCAACATATTTACATAAGAATGTAGTGTCAGTATTTATCTTTTTTGCTCTGAGATGTTCATTGTGGCGTTTTTTTATTTCACGCTCAGTCTGGCCTATTTTAACCCGGTACAACGCATTTTCTTCAGACAACATTGCTACGTAAATGAAGCCTGGCTTGTCAGAATTCACTGTATTTTCGTGCAACCACCATTTTTTCCCATCATTCATATCTCTTACAATTGTATTGTGTAATGCATGCTTATCTGTAATTTGATTGTCTACTATGTATTTGACCATCTGTTTGTACAAAGGAGTGCTAAGGTAGGGCAGATCAGCAATATCCCATCCAAGCTTTAAAAAATTGGTTCGGTACTGCACAGGGCCTATCATTTCGTATAGGAGTTGGTCGATGATGCTTCGTTTTATCTTTAACTGCGATAAAGCTCCCTTTACACCGCTTTCAGCAATCACTGAAAGTATTTCTGCACATCGTAATAATTTAACTGGATGTTTGTTTACAAGAGCCTTAGAGCACGAGCGCGAGAAGTATACGCCTCGCTCGTTACATTTAGATTTTAAATCAAACCCTCGTTCGCGAACCAATAATTTGAAATCACGAGAATAAATATTATTTTTGTTAGCATACCTTGCAAGGATACCAATGGTGACAAATCCAAAGAATTGGTCACTTAAAACAAAATGATTAAATACATGCTCACATATAGCGAGGTCTTTTTCATAAGAGCTAACAGTCATATTTATTCCCAAATATCTTCGGCTTAATTAGTTTTGTCCCGAATATAGTGAATACTAACCAGTTACCTTATGCAAACCAAATAAATATTGTTGACCACTACAAAGATCCGTGTGTTGCGTTTTCAAAAAGAACCTCGTGATATTGTCTGATAATATAACGAAATAAGAGATTACCTTTTTGCACGACTAAAGCGGTCGCTTTAACATAAAGATCGAAAAACGAGCATTCAGATTTTT
Source organism: Alteromonas algae (assembly GCF_049117195.1). GTDB lineage: Bacteria > Pseudomonadota > Gammaproteobacteria > Enterobacterales > Alteromonadaceae > Alteromonas. The sequence goes on along the minus strand of NZ_CP185260.1, from coordinate 2,095,417 downwards.
TAATTTGCTATGATAAACCTATACAAGTTCAGACTAGAGGCCTCAATGTGAAAGTTTATGCAGAGCGATTGACAAAGACATTAGTGGGCCGTGTTTGTGACGTTTGCAATGAAAGCGTCATGAACAAGATTGGTGACCACGAATGTGAGGAGTGTGGAGAGTTAAAAGCGCAATGGGGATATGGCTCAAAGAACGATGGAAAATCTTATCACATAGACTTGTGCGAAAATTGCTTTAGTGTAGCGTTAGCAGCTTTGCGGGATCACCGTAAACGAATAGTTATGTTTGACGATGCACAAGAGCAGCCAGACGATAAGTTCGGAGTAGCTAAAAATTGAGTACTTAGAATACAAGCGGACTTCAATCTCTGCTTATTAGGTTGAAATACATTAGCTCACAATATCAGATGTTAAGCATTCATCAATGTTCATCACGGAATGATGAATAACAATTGAGAGCTAAGTTTAGTGGCTTCGACCAAAGCACGCTAAGATATAAGTAGGAATTTTATGTAGGTTGTTGTATCTTTATTACAGAGCAAAAAATATCGAGGTCTTCATCAATGTTTAATGAAAAATCAATTTAAGTGCAGAATCCACACTCAGCCAGATAATAAAAAGTTTACGCAACAAAGTTGAAGCCCACAAGAAAAGTTGCGAGGCTCTGGTTTGAAATAAACCCACCTACTGTACCCACAAATAATTGAGAGCTTAAGTAATTCAATTTGCTAGAACCATTCACGTCATAGACATTTATCAGCCGTTGTAACTGCTTTTTGCTCAATTCAGGCTAGTCGGTTCGGTCTTTTTCAAGGCGCTCATACTATAGTTTGAAGCTCATTTCATTGCAGTACTGAAACTCCAATTTCTTTTGTTTCTTATTGCAGAGGGAAAAAGTGTGCGAATGTATTAAAGATTGAAATTGCAATTCTATCTTGCTAAATCTACTCAGCCAACTTTGTAAAATCATGTTCTTAATAAACTGTCTAACAAGCGGTTGGATATTTGGTGCTTGTTTAGCTGTTGCATTTTTTGCAACAGCTTGTTGCACTTTTAGTTGGTCAACGGGCTGTTGACCATATGTTCTAGAATAGTACCCAGTTTCAAACTTTAATATGCTGGTACAAAAAGTATACCGCTACACGCATTTAGTTCTAGCTCGCTTTCAATAATATTATGCAAGCAGGCCGTGCTGAAGTTGCCCAATAATGTTTTTTGCATTGTCGTATCCGGCGGTGGTTGATGTCATTTCAATCGGGCTTTTATTCCCAAGCCCTTTAGTTTTAGTTCTAAACCAGAGTAATGCGTCTTCCCGTTTATCTTCAAACAAATCAATTGCAGCGACAAGTACATTTAATATTCGATAAAGTTTGTCGCTTTCTTCGGTGCTGAGTTGGCCGGTTTTCGCTCGACGACTAAGTGTGGAAGGTGAGATAAATAAGTATGCTGCAAGCTCTTTTCTATCGATTTGGATAATCTTTGCCGTTTGTATAAAAACATCGTATGGAAATCCATCTTCAATAGAAAGATGAAGCGATGCGCCCCTAAAAGGGACTCCAACCTCATCCCAGATAGACCTGTGTTTTTCTATTTCAAAATTTAGCACTGACATATTATATACCTACTCTAGAGATAATTACCTGCCTGTTAGGATGGAGCTTTATTAGCAATCTTTGCTTCAGTAAATACGATTTGACTATTTAGGTCAATACGGCGAGTAACAGATTTTCTGACTTTAATAGCTTTGTTTAAAACATGCAAAGTCTCCTTTAAAAAACGCTTTTTTTCATCTTGAGCGCAGTTAATTAGATGCACTTGCTTTGCTGTAATTGCTTTATGAAAGAACACTTGTATTTTTTAATAAGTTAATATACTTAAATAAGTTAAATAACTTATTTAAAGTGAGGGAGATTTTATATGGGCAGAGTTGCGGAGTTTTCAGATGACGAGATCATTGAGGCAGGAAACCAACTGCTGAACTCTAATAAGGTTGTGACTCCTTTTGGGATTAGGCAAATCATAGGAGGAGGGAGTGCCGCTCGCATAAAGATGGTATGGAACTCTGAGCTCGAAAGAAGAAGTAATGAAGTTTCACAAAATGATTTAGATAATCAAATAGAACTACCGGCTGAATTGCAGGATTCACTTGAAAAAAGTATACAAGCAATAACGAAGCAACTTACAAAAGCGGCAAAGGATAATTATCAGGTAGCGATCGAAGTTGCAGAAAGCAGGGTGGCTTCTGTCATAAAGAAACATGAAGAGAAATTTGAGGAGTTTCAACAGTCGGAGCTCGAAGCATTTCAAGCAGTTGATGCTGCTGACAAGTTAAATGAAAATTTAAAGAGTGAATTATCGACTTTAGAAAAAATAAACGATGACCTGAGGCAAGAAAGTGCTAAGTTTTCAGGCCTTGTGGAGTCGCTAACTTCTCGGTTGGAATATCTGGATTCGAAGTTGGATTCTAAAGAGACTGAGCTAATGAAGCTTGTAAGAGAGAATGCTGAGTTGAAAGGGAAGTTTGAAACCACTAACTTGGATAAGTGATATTTTATTAGAAGGGGTAAGAACTGAACACTGGGACCTAAAATTAGTTGTTGCACGCAATACTGGCAGATGCTTTTTTAAACCCAGCTTTGATATAAGTCGTTAAATCAGATAGTAAAAATATTTTATGACAGCACGTAATTGCTGGAAACGATTGTAGTGGTCTTAGTAGAAAGATTATTGAGCGTGAAGTGCGGTAACTTGTAATAGTGCAATCACACTAAGACAACTTATAAATCGAATTTTGCAATCTCGTCAATGTTAATCAATAACGATTGAATCGCTTCAGTTTCATCGATTTGTTTCGCTTTCAAGGACCTACTAATATTTATCATTCTTGTTATTCTAATTCTGATCTGGGACGACATTTCAAGTAAAACACTATCTAGCTGAGTTGATTCATGATTCAGTTCAGAAGCTAAATGGACATATCTTGCCATAGTTGCATTCGAAGCATGCATTGTGACTTTTCGACATGCTGTAGCAGCAACACTTAAAATATTATTAAAGCTACCTGATGCTGCTAGTTTCTTAATCGCCTTTGCTACATTCATTGTAATAAATCTGTGTCGGAAAGAGTGATTCGTGACATGACGCAACTCTTCCCTATACTTACTAGCATTAATTACTTTTTTTGCATAGTTTTTTAGATAAGATTTTGCCAATGGTCTGCCACTTCGTGCATCAACAAAAATGGCGTCATGGTTTTGGTTGGGAAATGTGTTTTCGACTAACTTTAAGTAATATATTATGATCTGTAAGTCATCACCTGTGACTTCTACTTCTCTGTTTTTACCTTTATATTTACCTTTTAGAATCGGAATATTTCTTAATACACACTTCTTGGCGTTCAGGAGCGCCTTAGAAGCGTTTTCAACTGAAGATTTTGTTATCTGGTGAACTTCACTTATTCTTGCCCCAGTAATCTCCAGTAGTGTGGAGAAGGCTTGCCATCTGTATATTAAAAAATCATTAAGCTCTGGGTGATACGTGCTTTCATTAATGGCATCCAACCATAAAATAAATTCATGATCGTGAATATACTCTACGTCCACGGTAATGCTAATCAACCCCGCAAATGATACATGATCTACATAAGTTATTTCTCTATTACCTGCTTTAAACTTCTTTTCAGAGTAATGAACACTGTATGCTCTCACCGTGTCTTTTTCTTCAGTTGCTAGTTTCCAGTGGGGATTTTCATCAGATAAAAATATAACGTAACCCAAAGCGACTCTGGCGTGCGTTAATACTGTTTCATCGGCAATCTTTCGATCTTTTAATACGCCTATGAATTGATATAACGCCGAATCATTAATGTCGGATAGAGAAATTTTTTTATCTTCAAGGAAAGAACAAAATATATTTAGGCTATAAGCTTTCTTTGTAACCGTCGGTGCTAACGGCTTAATATTAAATATTTGAGCGCCTCCGCCCAATTTGGTTAGGTAAGCATTGGCGTGCCAATCTATGCCACCGCCTTTCTTCATTATTAAGGACAGCGAGCAATCATGTTTTTCATTTCTGCGCTGACTGGTTATAAGGAAATCAAGGCAGGGTGATTTAGCCGTCATGACATATGACATTACTTTATCAAAGCCAATCTGTTATTTCCTAGAATACGAGCCTGATCCAAAATCAGTTTTCTATAAGCTTTGTCTATTTGTTCGTCCTCTCTACAATTATCTAAAAGTTGCATGTATGCCCTGTAAACTTCTGCAAGTGCAGATTTTAAGTCTTCATTTTCTCTTTTCAACTCATTAATATCATGGGTTGTTAAGCGAGTCTTTTTCGTCGCAACGTTTTTATTTTTGTTTGCTTCTGATTTTTTAAGCCTTAAATTAAGGTCTTCAATAGCAACTGATAATTCGCGTAAAGCTAATGCGTTGTGCTCTGTCATTGAAGAGTTGTAAGAATACCTTATTACGCCTAATGAGTCGTCGTGCCACTTATTTACCATTGTCTTAGTGATGGTGGATTTACTGGTCGTTAAGCTATCGGGAATTTCATCATAATGTTTTATGCTATTGAGGATTTCACTTTTACGAATCATTGATTCAGTGATCATTTTTTTTTTCAAAATTACAGATTGAGAAGTTTGCCCTTTTTGAAATTTCGCCACGTCAATATGCCTCTCTTTTCTGAAAATAAAAAAACACAGCATTTCCTTCAATTCGATGAAATCGAACTGTCTCACCAGTATTTTTTTTATGCTCATCGATCAAATCTCTTACTAAAGGTTCAATTACCAGAGATGTTTTTGCTTTTTTACGAGCTGTATTTACAATATTTGTTACGCTTGAATCACCCAGTATCGCCTTACCAAGAGAAGCACCAATCCTTGCAATTGTTATTTCTGCTTCGTCGATCCACTCGGAACTTGGCGATACTTCTGCGTAGTGAAAAGTTTGCTCTAGGTCAGCGTGCCCCAAAAACCAGGACAATTCTTCTAACCCTGTATTGTCAGTCATGTTGAAATACAGTACAGCAAACGTTCGTCGGTATTGGTGACTTCTTGGATACCATCGTTTTCCATTAATTAAGGGAGAGGAACTCCAGTCTGCAAACAAGTCTAAGCAACCATTTATATAATCACCGCTGAGAGGGGTAACACGCGATTGAGCAAATTCTGATGTATAGGCTTTAAAAGACGTGTGTGACAAAAAACCACCAAATAAGAACTGTTCGTTTTCATCTACAATAAAGCCTCTTCTCTCTTCTAGAACATTATTTAAAAGTGCAAACTCTAAGCCATAGTCGAATATCAAGTCTGGTATTGGGCGGTGAACATCTTCAAGTTCAATACGTTCAGAAGTTTTTGGAATTCTTAAGACTAAATCGAAAAGTCCATCAATAGGCGATTGAACAAAGCAGTTCCGTTTTAAACTTCTCATAGACGTAACTCTACTAGCAACAAAACCAGCTACTAGTATGTAGATTGAGGCTACATATAACCTTAGCGCAACGGCCATGGACATTTCTCGTCTAAATTGGCTGAAGCACACCAAATTGTCGTCACACCACGACGTAATATTCAGTTCTTTTAATACATCTGGCAAAGGTGTTTCTTTAAACACTTCCTCTTGTAATGATGAGCTTGAGCGGTAAACGTCGCTGTTATCTACTTTTTTAAGCTCATTTTTCGCAAGAACGGATAAATGCTGGCGGATAGCATAACCATACTTCCTAGCAAATTTAAGGCTCGTTGAAATAGAGTGCAGGTAATTAGATGTAGGCATTATGGGTGTTTTTATTGATTGTCTCATGCTATCAAACAGAGTTTCACCATTGCTAAATAATGCTGCGGGTGAGTGAACAAATTTATATTTTTGAGATGCCCTTGCCGTGTAGACCGCCTCAAGCAAAGATATTGTGTTTGATATGGTCTTTTTTGAAGGTTGTAAATCTGTGTCCACATCGAAATCTATTGTATTCGCAGGTTGAAATTCACGAACCTTTTTGGGTTGGTTCCATTTCTTTGTCACTGAGTGGTCTTCTTGATAAGAACTCTTATCGTTTTTAAGTGGGTTACTCTTATAATGTTTTTTCAAAGAGTGCTGCAATGACATTAGTGATCTTGTTGTTAAGTTAAGCTCATTTTTTATTTTAATCCAGTCGATTCTTGAAGATGAACCAGAGTTCAAATCTATGATTTTAAGGGCGGCAGCAAATACATGAGGCTGTGTATTATAGTCCATAATAAAATCTTTAAGCTCGTCTAATTTAATTTGATCTAGTCCCCGCACAAGCAACTTTGATTTTTTTTGCCGAACCTCATTAGCATGTTTAATTAAGTCTGTAATGGCGACCAGAATGTGTTTAGCTCTTAATGGTCGTGTCATTTTTCCTCGTGCGTCCAAGTATAATAAGCTGTGCATAATGTCTTTTAATAAAGGTTCATTAATTGCATCAGTCAAATATTCCACGTCAGAAATCTTTCTTTTAAAATTTATCTTTAGTGCTTTGTTTTTATTCTTACGATAGTAGTCAATATCTATAGCCACTTTTGAAGCTAACCATTCTTGGTCGTAAACATTGTCATTTAATAGCCATCTGGGCATTTCGTATTCAAACTTTTCTGCGGAATCAACCAATTTGGAAAAGTCAACAAAATCATCGTCTTTTAAATTTGCACTTTCACTCATGTTTTATTTAACCTCGCATTTTTGCACTGCAAGTTGAGCAGTTCGGAGCATTTGTTTCATTATGACAGTGCTTTCGGATATTGCTGAAACAGCAGTGACACATTGCTCCTTAAGTATCGGATCACGACCAGTTTTAATATAGATAAGGGCGGTTTTTATGTTGTCGATAGAAACACAAAAATACAGTTCTTCATTCTGGGTATTTTCATCATTCGGGTTTTTAAGTTTGTCGTACAAATTACCACCCATATCTTCATTGTTAAAAGCAACTTCAAGCTGAGACTTTAATTCCTTCTCACTCATATTAAGGGCGTCTGAGGGCGAATCTTCTAAACCAATCGCCATGTATAGCAATATATTTTGAAACGCTCTAATTTTAATTCTATAGATTAGCTCTGATAGATAATGAGGAATGTACCTATTTAAGGTTGTTTCGACTTGATTACCTAAGTAATTTGCGGTTCTCAATGCATCCCCTCTTGATTGAAGGAATATTAACACCCCTTTGGAACCTCTTATTTTTTTTAATGTTGAGTGTTGTAAGGCCTTGTTTTCAACGGGTAGGCTCGTTTTCATTTTGTTGAAGTTATCTTGAAATGCACTGTCTGAAACATGTTGCACCCCATTTGCTGTCCGAATTATCCAAAGCTTCCTAATTTCGCTTGACTCTCTGGCTCTACTTGTCATTTCTAAAGCCATTTTCAGACAAGTAGCAGCATCTATATCTGAAATCTCTATCTGTGAGAGTAAGACGGGGCCTCCTTTAGCTTTTCTTGTTTTTGATTGTTTTGCGCGTTTTTTTAAAGCGCGAAGTCGGACAGAACCTTCATCAGTAATTTGAACAAACTCTCTACCAACCCCGTCAGATGATATTGAGATATCGTAGAGAGAAAATGGATTAATGCCAATTTCTTCCACGATAATCGTTTGCATAGCTGAAGCCACTTCTATGGTTAGTCCCAAATATCTGTTTACAGAATTACTTACTTTGTAAGGGCTATTTGGGTCATTGGTTCCACCTGAGATATAAAACTCATAATTGCTGTCATAATACGCAACTCGTTTAGATGTTAAAAAGTCAGATATGTTGTTTTCTGGCCAAATCGCGCTTAATTTAGTTTGAAACTTGGGAGCAAGCTCATCTTCGACATGAATGTGTTTACCTGTATGTTGTTCAATGAAACTTTTATATTGAGTAATAACTTCGGTTCCTAACAAGTAATCTTTATAACCTTCCCAAATAATATTTTTTGCTACATCGGTTAAACACGCAAGATTCGTATCGATTTCTTTTTTCAATTGTTCGAGAAATCGAGGCGTATCTTTAGTAAAAGATGTACTGTTCAAATCGTATAAATCTAAGTTAGAAATTAAGGGATTGTTTGCACGCAATGTTTGATTACGCCATGACCCCTTATAGTTGTCAGGCAGGTCTATTTGGCTGTCTAGTAGTCCTTGTTCCATTAGTGTTCTTATTGCTTTACTAATAATGTGGAAATGCAAATAAGCTGTATTTCTTTGATACCGATCAAGCAGGTTCGCCCGGAACTTAATTAATTCATTTTGTAAAACCAACGGATGATTATACCAATTAGGCTTATCTGTAGTTATACCGTTAAGAAAATCTGATAATTGGGCTATTATCCTCTGCCTTGTTTTCTTCTTGTATGCCATCGCGTGATTTATCAGAGCGCCTGAGATTTCAGGGCTACATGTTTTATTCAGGACTTCTTTAAATACTTCAATTTTAGGATTTACATGCAGGAATCCTAATTGAATTTTTCTAGGGATTGCTTGCTTTTTAAGTTCTTCATAAGTCATTTTGGGGATAGCAACACTGAGAAAAGAGAGATCTTCTTTTGAAAAAGTTACCCAAGGTATATGACCACGCTCTATCAATTTAATAATATGCGTTTTAAGTGATGTAAAGTTTTTATATGCAGTAGGTTTAGCAAGTCGCTGGCTTAAATCTATAGCTATAAGTTTCAAACAATAAGTTAAGTCCTTTCTGCCACTAGATAGCAATACAGGGCAGAGGATATTGCTATATGCAACAAGATTTTTTGATATTCTCATGATTTGGTCGTAGTTTTTTTCTTCGAACAGTTCAACCGTGCCATCGTGTATAGACTCTCCATAATGGGTTTTGATAAAGGCAAATTTTTCATCTAAGCTCATTGTCGTATCCATTTGCATATACCTACCTGAATATGTTCAAATAGAGGAGGGTATTGTGTTTTGTATATAAAGTCTAATATAGTAAGAGCCTCTCTAATTGAAATTAGGTTGGTTTGATGACACTTAGCTGTTACGCCCGTTGCGAGGTTAGAGCCCGTATTTGTTGGTGGGGTAACCGTATCGAATGCAACGCTGCATAACCAAGACGAAATAGCACGTTTGGGCGTTAAGATTGGTGATACGGTAGTGATTCGACGCGCGGGTGACGTTATTCCTCAAGTCGTTTCAGTGGTCGAGGCAAATCGTGACGGTACCCAAAAGGATGTTACCTTTCCCACCCTTTGTCCTGTTTGTGATTCGACGGTAGAAAAGTTAGAAGACGAAGCGGTAGCACGTTGTACCGGTGGGCTTATTTGTGCTGCTCAACGAAAGCAGGCACTTAAACACTTTGCATCGAGAAAGGCGTTTGATATCGATGGCCTAGGCGATAAATTGGTAGAACAACTGGTTGATGCGGATATTGTGCATAGCCCGGCTGATTTCTTCACCTTGTCGCTCAATAAGTTAATTGGACTTGAGCGTATGGCTGAAAAGTCTGCGACAAAATTGCTTCTTGCATTAGACGCTGCAAAGCATACCACGCTCGCTAAATTTCTGTATGCGCTTGGTATACGTGAAGTAGGAGAGGCGACAGCATCAAACCTAGCATTCCACTTTAAAACGTTAGATGGGGTGCGATCAGCGTCGCTTGATGCGCTTCTTGAGGTGCAGGACGTCGGCGCTATTGTCGCTGAGCATATCGTTAACTTTTTCAAAGAATCTCATAATACCGATGTGATTGACGCGCTTCTGCAAGAAGGAGTGCATTGGCCTGAGATAGAAGAAAACGATGAGGGCAATCTTCCACTTGAGGGTAAAACCTGTGTGATAACGGGCACACTCAATGAGATGGGCCGAGCCGAAGCAAAAGATAAACTGCAATCGCTTGGCGCGAAAGTAGCCGGTAGCGTATCGAAGAATACTGACTTTTTAGTTGCGGGCGAGAAAGCAGGGTCTAAATTAACTAAAGCTCAGGACTTAGGCGTCGATGTCTGGGATGAAGCTGCACTGATAGCGTTCCTTGCCAACCACGTATAACAAAAAGAATAATAAAAAAGGTGCAATCAGCACCTTTTTTATTGACCTTAGCTTTTGTGTTTTTGTCGCTCAGCTTTTCTTCGTTCCCATGCTTTGCGAACATTGAAACGCCATACTGCATTGAGGCCGAAATAGCCTGCAATTCCAAAAAAAGTTGAACATATAAGACATCCAACTAAGAAAGCCGGCCCAATCGTGGTCAGACTTTCAATCATCCACTGCCAGCTAAATTGAAATTCAAAGTGTTCAGGTTTGGTCCCAAGTACAGTAGTTCCTACTTTATAGGCACCGTAAAATATGGGTGGAATAGTGAATGGGTTGGTAACCCACACTGTTGCTACCGATAGCGGAAGATTTGCCCTGAAAGGAATAGCAGCACCTGCCGAAAGCCACATTTGAAATGGCACAGGCCAAAAAGCAAAAAATAACCCAATACCAAATGCGCCAGCTGCAGAGCGGCGGTTCAAATGCCATAAATTAGGTTCGTGCAGCACACTACCAAAAATGCGAAGGGCGCGATTCTGTTTTATCGACTGGTGGTCGGGAAGAAAGCGTCTAATAAATTTCTTTGGCATATACCTAATTCGTTTTCTTTAATCTCATTGGACCGTAAATCGTTCCGATAGCGTGGAACGCTTCATATGCATAATAATATCATAACGTGGTGCGCTTGTTTTTGCGTTGGCGCAATATCAAGCCAATTTTGGCCGTCTCTGCCTTCTTACTGGTTACTGTTTACCCTAATCGTTACGGTAACCGCACCGCTACGTTGTACTGCTAGCGCCACCACGGTGATGGAATCAATTGGCCGCGTCATGTTCAAGACAATGCCACTACTCCCTAATTGCTACGGCCTTTGTCGCGATAAAGTTCCAAAAAGAACCTGTTTAGTATTATCAGGCAGTTGCGCGGGCATTATATGGATGGCGAGTTTAGGGTATTTTTACCAGTCTTGGCAACTAACACCGATGAATATTCAACAAGATGTCATTATTAAAGGGCAGGTAATCCGTGGTGGGTGCATAACGGATATCCAAACCACTGATACATTGGAGACTGGTCATGCATATCGCTACGACATAAGTGCCTCACATCTACAAAATAAACCACTAGAAAAACGTGTTTTGATAAGTGTCTACGCTTATGAGCCTTCATTATGTTTTCATAACGGCGATACCGTTGCCGCTGTTGTTAAGCTTAAGCCAGCCTATGGTCGTTTAAACCCGTATGATGTCAATGCGCAGAAACTGTACTTATCTAAGGGCGTTGTGGCGGTAGGCTACATAAAAAAGCACACCAGTAAAGTTGTCAAACATGCTCATAGTGTAAGGTACAAGATTGCGTCGTATATTCAGCAGATGGGGCTGACTAATCAGGCGTGGTTTTTAGCATTGCTGCTCGGTGAGCGTTCTGAGTTTACTGCTGATGATTGGTCGCTTTTACAACGTACAGGCACCGCGCATGTTTTTAGCATTTCAGGCATGCATTTAGCCATTGTGGCGGCTGCAGTCATGGGTGTTTCTGGCGTTGTGATTTTGATGATTCAATCGTTTTTAGCGGCGCATAGGCCTATTAGCAATGCCCGTTACGTGGTTTTATATGTTGTACTTTCAAGCGCGTTTTTTTATGTACTGCTAAGTGGTGGTGCACTGCCGGTCTTTAGGGCCTTCATCCTGTTATTCATCGCATGTATGCTTACCTACTTTGCTCGCGTATGGCGTGTGGCTCACATTGGCGTGGTGATGACAACGGCATGTATTGTCATTATGCCTTTTTCTGTCTATCAATCTAGTTTCTATTTGAGTCTTAGTGCCGTCATGGCGATTTGGTTTTTGACCTGGCGATTTCAGTTGGGCAATAAACCTTGGTATTTGAGCTTACTATATATCCAGCTTGGCCTATCGCTAATGTTAAGTGCAATTACACTATGCTGGTTTGGTCAAGTAAGCTTAGTAGGCGTATTCGTTAACCTCATTATTTTACCTATCGTCACCTTAGCGCTGCCGCTCGTGTTTATTACTTGTTTACTGGGGTATGTTTTATCTGACACGCTCGTCGGCTCATGGCTTAGCACAATGCTGCAATATAGTGATGAAGGCTTTTCACTTGTGTTATCTCTTCTTCACTGGGTAAGCGGTTTTTCTAATGCCGTCATTAGTGCACATTTTTCGATTGTACAAACTGCGTGCTTTGTGGTTATTTTCGTTATCAGTGTATTGCCATATTGGCGAGGAAAGTATTCCTGCGTGGGTATGCTTACAGGGGCACTATGTATTTCTTTTATTGCTATTCCGTACCCCCGAGAGCGCTGGTACCTTCATGTATTCGATGTGGGCCAAGGAACAGCCATGGTGATCACAAAGGGACATCGAGCGATCGTAGTCGATACCGGGCCATCCTATAACGGGAATGCGCCTATTGTTACACATGTAATACCAAACGTATTACGCCAATATGGAGTACGCACTGTTGATCATGTTGTTCTTAGCCACAGTGACAACGATCACGCAGGTGGCCGCGAAGCACTTACCCAATGGTTAGCGCGCATGCACTATACGCCAGAGTGGTATTCACCTTCAAATGGGTGTGAGCAAGGTAAGCGAATTCGTTGGGAGGGACTAACGATGGCTTTTTTATGGCCGCCTAAAGGTAATCATATCGATAGCAATAACACATCGTGTGTATTACAAATAAGCGACGGAAACAATGTATTATTGCTTCCAGGCGATATTGAACGTAGTGCTGAATATGCATTACTTCAAAATGAAAAAACAATGTTGGCCGACGTCCTCGTTGCACCGCATCACGGTAGCGGTACTTCCTCAACGAATGTCTGGGTTAAGCGGGTACAACCTTATACTGTTATCTATACTCAAGGCTTTGAAAATAGATGGAAATTTCCAAACGAAAAGGTATACAAACGCTATAAGCTGCATGGGGCGAAACAATATCTTTCCAGTGAACAAGGGTACATAAGGGTCGAATTTTCACAAAACGGCCATATAACAACAGGGATGCGTTCAGATATTTTACAACGGTGGTATTTACCACCGCGAGCACCGCGACATATTTAGTCGAGGGCGAACGTAATATTCATGGACGGCCGCTTAAATGCCCAAGCGCCACATGATGTTGTTTGTGTGTACAATATTTAGCGATATTAGGGAATTAATGAAACTCCTTGTACAATACACAAGGTAGAGTAAGAATTTTCATAGGTAAGAAAGGTTTATGAACCAAACCGATATATCAGAGCCGCTGATAAAACGCTTTTTGCGTTATTTACATGACTTTAAGATGCCATTTTTTGCTGCCATTATAGGCATGATTGGCTATTCAGCGGTTGATACATTTGTATTTGCGCAACTTCAGCCAATGATTGATGAGTCGTTAGGCAATAACGATCAAGAATATTTGAGGTTGGCAGCCTATGCCATTATTCCCTTATTCATACTGCGCGGTGTGTTTAACTTTTTGGGAACATACACACTCACTTGGATAGGTTCGCAAGTGGTCATGCGTATGCGACAGCAGTTGTTTGAAAAATACATACACCTACCGGTTTCGTTCCACGATACTCATTCGGTAGGAAGCCTTATCAGTAAAGTAACCTATGATACCGAGCAAGTTGCCAACGCCTCGAGTAAAGCGCTGCTTACCCTCATTCGTGAGGGGGCATTGGTTATTGGATTGCTGTCGGTAATGTTCTATTACTCGTGGCAGTTATCGTTAGTATTTCTTTTAATCGGCCCCGTTGTTGCCGTTATTGTGTCGTATGTAAGCAAACGATTTCGCGTGGTAAGTAAAAGTATTCAACACACCATGGGTAACCTAACCTCAGCCGTAGAGCAAGCGGTAAAAGGGCATAAGGTTGTTATTATGTTCGGTGGTCAACATATCGAACAAGAGCGCTTTGCGAGTAAGAACAATCATAATAGACAGCAGACAATGAAATTGGCGGTTACGCGTATTTTAAGCGTCTCCTCTATTCAAGTTATTGCTTCTTTAGCACTTGCGGTTGTGCTTTATATTGCTAGCTCACCGGGCATGTTAGAGAAGCTTAGTGCTGGCGTATTTATAAATGTCGTGTTTTGCATGGTGATGTTACTGAAACCCCTTAAACAGCTAACTACCATAAATAATGAGTTTCAAAAGGGAATGGCGGCGTGTGCCAGCGTCTTTGAAATATTGGATTTGGATAATGAAAGCGATAAGGGCGGGCAGAACATTGCGCGGGCTCAAGGTAAGTTAGCATTTGAAAGTGTTACCTTCACGTATCCTGGAAAACATACGCCAGCGCTGACAGATGTGTCATTTGAGGCTAAACCAGGGCAGTCAATTGCATTGGTGGGACGTTCAGGAAGCGGTAAATCAACGATTTCATCGCTGTTAACACGTTTCTATTCGCCGCAGGAAGGAAGCATTACACTGGATGATACACCGCTTAATGACATTGATTTAAAGGCCTTACGGGCGCAGTTCGCGCTGGTGTCGCAAAATGTCGTACTGTTTAATGACAGTATCGCGAATAATATTGCATATGGTGCCAAAGACTCGGTTACCCGCGAGCAAATTATGCAAGCGGTTAAAATGGCCCATGTTGAGGAATTTTTAGGTAATTTGCCCGATGGGCTTGATACGGTAATCGGTGAAAACGGCATAATGCTTTCTGGTGGCCAACGCCAGCGCCTCGCCATTGCAAGAGCTATACTTGCCGATGCCCCCATTTTGATTTTAGATGAGGCAACGTCTGCGCTTGATACTGAGTCTGAAAAACTTATCCAAGATGCGTTAGAGCAGCTCCAGAAACGCTGCACAAGTATTGTTGTTGCGCACCGTCTTTCTACTATCGAAAACGCCGATACCATTATGGTCGTAGAACAAGGTAAGATTATTGAAAGCGGCAAGCACAGTGAACTGCTGGAGAAAGGGGGGCACTACGCACAGTTACATGCCCTACAATTCGGAGACAGTTAGTTGAGTGCGCTGACAAAAAAATGGTACGACGGCCACCCAATATTTTGGCTTTTGTTTCCATTAACCATTTTATTTTGGGTACTATCGTGGCTTCGTCGAATGTTATTTACGCTTGGAATAAAGCGTGCTTACCAGGCCGGCGTACCCGTAATTGTGGTCGGGAATATTAGTGTTGGGGGCAATGGTAAAACACCGGTTGTTTTGGCACTGTCTGACTATTACCAAGCAAAGGGATTGCGCGTAGGCATATTAAGTCGAGGGTATGGCGGTAACTCGTCTTACTATCCGAGGCAAGTGCTACCTGATGACATCGCCAATGAAGTGGGTGACGAGCCGCGGTTACTTGCTATTCGCAGCGGTGCGATGGTTGTCATCGACCCGGTGCGCGCACGGGGCGCTGAATATTTAGTTACTACGTGCCAATGCGATATTATTATTTGCGACGATGGCCTTCAACACTATGCGTTAGCCAGAGATGCTGAGGTTGTTGTAATGGATGAGCGAATGCTTGGTAGCGGTCTGTTAATGCCGATGGGGCCGTTACGTGAGGGTAAGTGGCGTCTTGGTCGCGTAAACGCTATCGTGCACAATCGTTCGGATGGTAAGACACCATTACCTGAATCACTTAATAGTGCACAATTTGCGATGACGCTCACCCCAGGTCACGTTACTAACGTGAGCGATACGGCGCAACAACTGACAGTTGCCGAGCTAAGTGCGCGGTCCCCCCACGCCATTGCTGGGATTGGTTCTCCCGAACGCTTCTTTAAGCAGTTAACGTCAATGGGAGTCACGATACAGTCAGCGAATGCATTCCCTGATCATTACGCGTATGAGCCTAATGACATTCCAAAAAACACAGTGATAATGACTGAAAAAGATGCGGTAAAAGTGCAAGGGTTTTGCCACCAAGATTGCTGGTTTTTGCCCGTAACGGCAACGATAGACCAGCGCTTCTTCGATATAATAGATACTACACTTTCAAAATGTGGCTATGAAATAAAGGCCAAAGAAAAAGGATAACCACGCGTGTTCGATAAAAAATTGCTAGAAGTTTTAGCGTGTCCAGTTTGTAAAGGCAAACTTGTATTAAACGATGACAATACACAGTTAGTGTGTCGTTTCGACCGCCTTGCATATGATATTAAAGAAGGGATCCCTGTACTTATTGAAAGTAAGGCACATGCGCTCTCCCTCGATGAAGTTGATGCAACCCGATAGGTCGTCTTATGTCATTTACCGTTGTTATTCCAGCTCGTTATGGCTCTAGTCGTTTCCCCGGCAAACCGTTAGTCGATATTAATGGTAAACCGATGGTTCAACACGTTGTAGAGCGTGCACAAGAGGCGGGAGCTTCTTCTGTTATTGTTGCCACCGATGACAGTCGTATTGCCCAAGTCGCCGAACCGTTCTCGACGGTTTGCATGACGAAAGCATCGCATCAGTCAGGCACCGAGCGCATCGCAGAGGTGATTGATAAAAGTGCGATAGACGACGGTGAGATTATTGTAAATGTCCAGGGCGATGAACCCTTTATCCCTGCTGAGAACATTAAACAAGTTGCCGAGAACCTTGCACAGTCAACGTGTCAAATGGCAACATTATCGACACCGGTAGTGTGTAAAGAAGATGTGTTCAACCCAAACATTGTCAAAGTGGTAGTTAATGCTGCGTCGCACGCGCTGTATTTTTCACGTTCAGCCATTCCGTTTGAGCGCAATCGAATGATGGCGGATGCGAAAGATGCAAACCTTTCACTTTACCATCGGCATATAGGCATTTACGCTTATCGTGCACAGTATATAAAGCAGTATGTGTCATATCAGCCGTCAGCACTTGAACATATAGAGTCCCTCGAGCAGCTAAGGGCACTGTGGTATGGCGATAGTATACATTGTGCTTCTGCGGCTGCTGAGCCTCCTGTGGGGATTGATACGCCCGAGGACTTGTCTCGGCTACTTGATACGTTAAATGCGTAGCAATGTGTCGATATTCACGAAAGTAATACAGTGACGTTATACTTGGCGTAGCGTAAGGAATAAATACGTTATTACGGATAAGGAGAATGCAATGAATGTAGTAATTACAGGCGGGAACAGAGGCATAGGATTAGCGCTTGCAAAGCACTATAAAGCCCGCGGCGATAACGTGTATGTTACGTGCCGTAACAGTTGCGACGAACTTAATAGCACTGGCGTAACCGTTATTAAGGGCGTAGACGTCTCAAAACCCGAATGCTTAGCAGACACACTTGCCCCGTTAAGCGATGTTAACATTGACTTGCTTATCAATAACGCAGGGGTACTTGGGCGCGAAACTATTGATGATTGGGACCCCAACACAATCGACTATCAGTTTCGTGTTAATGCGCTTGGCCCTTTATTGGTTACGCAGGTATTACTACCCGCGATGAGCAGTTCCAGTAAAATTGCTATGATCACCAGTCGAATGGGGTCTATGGAAGACAACAGTTCGGGTGGATATTATGGATACAGAATGTCAAAAGCGGCATTAAATGCGGTGGGCGTGTCGTTAGCGAACGATTTACGTCCTAAAGGTATTGCGGTCGGGTTGTTCCATCCAGGATTTGTTCAAACCGAAATGGTTAATGGCAACGGCGATATTGACGCCGATACCTCTGCCGCGTTGCTGGTGGAGCGTATCGATGCATTAACCGTTGAGAACACGGGCCGCTTTATACATTCTAACGGCGAAGTGTTGCCCTGGTAATCCTCATTTAAAAAAAAAGAGCAGATACCTGCTCTTTTTATTGATGAACGTACAGCGTTCTAAGCTTGCTCAGCGTCCTCGTCTTGCTCTTCAGACATGACAGCCCAAACATCATGTTCATTCGCATGAATAACTTCAGCCCACACACGGTCGCCTGGCTTAACGTCATAAACGCCGTTCAGATGCACCAGCCCGTCTACTTCCGGTGCATCGGCGTAAGTTCTGCCTACCGCACCCTCACTATCCACATAGTCGATAACAACTTGGTATTCGTTACCAATTCTTGCTTTCAAACGCGCGGCACTGATTTCACCTTGTACTTCCATGAATCGCGCCAACCGCTGTTGCTTGATGTCTTCTGGTACGGGATCAGGAAGGTCATTAGCTTTTGCACCCTCTACTGGCGAGTAAGCAAACGCGCCGACACGATCTAACTGGGCTTCGCGCAAAAAGTTTAGTAACTCTTCAAATTCTTCCTCTGTTTCACCAGGGAAACCAACAATAAACGTTGAGCGAATAACCAGCGAAGGACATTGCTCACGCCATTTTTTTACACGCTCTAATACTCGATCTGCACTGCCTGGTCGTTTCATTAATCGAAGAATACGCTTACTTGCGTGTTGAAACGGGATATCTAAATAAGGAAGAATTTTTCCTTCATTCATCAAAGCAATAAGGTCGTCAACATGAGGGTAGGGGTATACGTAGTGTAAACGTACCCAGATACCCATTTCGCCCAGTTTTTCACAAAGCTGTTGCATGTGCGTCTTCACCGGCATACCGTCCCAAAAACCAGTACGGTGTTTTACGTCGACACCATAAGCACTTGTGTCTTGTGAAATAACCAATAACTCTTTAACACCTGCGGCTTTTAAGCGTTTTGCTTCATCAAGTACATTGCCAACTGGCTTACTAACTAAATCACCGCGCATAGATGGAATAATACAGAACGTGCAACGGTGGTTGCAGCCTTCAGATATTTTTAAATAAGCATAATGTCGAGGTGTAAGCTTTACGCCGTGATCAGGGATAAGGTCTTCAAACGGATTAAAGGTTGGTTTGGGTAGGTGTTCATGTACTTGTTCTACAACACTTTCGTAGGCATGTGGGCCAGTGATAGCCAATACATTAGGGTGTACTTCTCGTATTTCGTCTTCTTTAACACCCAAGCAGCCGGTGACAATGACTTTTCCATTTTCTTTTAATGCTTCACCGATAGTATCAAGTGATTCCTGTACGGCAGCATCAATGAAACCACAGGTGTTCACAATAACGAGATCGGCATCGTTATAAGTGGGGACTACATCATACCCTTCGGTTCTCAACTGCGTAAGAATACGTTCAGAATCAACTAAATTTTTCGGGCAGCCTAAGCTAACAAAGCCTATACGTGCTGCATCGGCATTATTCAATGTGGAACGTTCAGAGGTTAACACCTTTACCGGCGTTTCTAATGTGGTGGTGTTGTTTGGGGTAAATTTTTCTACAGACATTTTTACGCTACATAACAGTGGATGCGGAAATTATATCACTATTCTGTTAGCACGCTAACCGCCTTACCATTAAGAACACAAAAAACACATGCTGATAATGTATGATGTCAGTATATCGGGAATGGTCGTTAAATTTTTACACTGGCCTTTATATTTACCGATTAGTACCAATTATCTCAATACTACATCGAAAAGAACATAAGGTCATCGTCGCCCAATGCTAAAACTTCCGCTTAAGTACTATGATGAATCAGGAAGAATATTGCCACCGCGATGGCTGTACGCATTGTTACTGTTACTTTGCGCCGATTGGGCGCTGTTTATATTTTCGCTAGCGTCGCGAAGCCACACAGACACATTATTGCACTTTTTCTACCCACACTCTAAAAGCCTGCTGTTTGCCTTAGTCACCAGTGTGCCCGCATTACTATCGCTGCTGTTGCTTAGTCAACGCGAGCGTCTTTGGAAAAAGGGGTTAATTTCGTGGCGCCGATGGTTTATCCCACTATTGCTTTGCGGTGTTGTGGCACTCTTAATTTCTCAGGTTGTCTATGCAATAACACACCATTGGGCCTTCGAGCTTATCACCGCTATTCGTTTAGTTTTGTCAATTATTGCGTTATACACGATTGCAAAAAGTCGCCACTTACGTTGGATGGTGGACGACTGGGAACACCCAAACATACAAGCCGACAGCAAGAAAAACATAAAGTAGAGGGGGGCGGTCATCAATTGGGTAAGAGGGGGGGACTGCAGACAAAAAACTTACGTTTATCTGCAGCTGCAATATTATTGAATGCTTCGTTATTGGATGTGGTTTTGCGCCGCTTTATCGAAATACGCTTTTACACTGATTTGGCTATCATTGACTAAACGTTCGTAACAAATACCCGCGAACGCATAAGAATTCTCGCCCACCACAAGCAGAACGTAAGGTGCTTTGGGATTAGATTGGTCGTATATCCACGTCCCACCTAAAACGTCCTTCAGTATTTCACCGACATACGCGCCAAATATATTACATATTGTAAACACCGCCTCATCTTCTAGCGCTTGGTCATGATACTTATCGATAAAACTAAGCAAAACATCATCTACGAGCGCGACACTCTCTACCGACTCATCAAGCGTAATATTAAATTCACTTTTTGCTGCTGAAATAGCGTCTTTAGCACAGTCTTGCATTAGTTGGTCGAGTTCACCTGGCGACATACATTTTCCTTTATCAATCTGAGGTTTATTTTTATTTCTCTATTGTGCGCAAGATACCGGGAAAAGTCTATTTTTGGCCGGTTAATCTATTAATTACGCTGGCTGCTGCGAACATACCAAAGGTTGCCGTTACCGTTACCACAGCGCCAAATCCGCCTGCGCAGTCAAGTCGCGTTCCATTTTCCATCGCAGACTTACTAAAACACACACTGCCGTCGGGCTGTGGATATCGCAATTGCTCGGTGGAGTAGATACATTCAACCTGAAAACGTCGCTTTGGGTTTTTACTAAAGTTATAGAAGCGCCTTAACTCACTTCTTAGTTTCGCGGCGAGAGGGTCTTGTATCGTTTTCGCAAGATCCCCCCGTGTTACTTTCGTCGGGTCAATTTGACCGCCAGCGCCGCCAACGGTAACAATCGGAATTTTAGACCGTTTACAGTGGGCGATCATCGCCGCTTTAGCCTTAATACTATCAATGGCATCAATAACCGCGTCCATGTTATTGGTGAGTAAAGATTGTACGTTTGAAGGCGTAACAAAATCTTCTATTAGGTTTATCTTACATGCTGGATTTATCTTTTTTATGCGCTCGGCTATAGCCTCAACCTTCGGCAGTCCAATGGTGTCTGACATGGCATGTATTTGACGGTTAGTATTGGTTACACAGACATCATCAAGGTCAATCAGTGTTATTTCACCCACTCCTGAGCGGGCAAGCGACTCAGCTGCCCAGCTGCCGACACCACCGATACCGGCGATAGCGACATGACTCCCCTTAAGTTTTTCAAGTGCATCAGCACCATACAGCCGGGATATTCCACCGAACCTTTGATCTTCAGACATATGTTTGTCTCAACCGTCTCGCGTTGTGTATTTACAGGTACAATTTAACGCGGATGATCGCAAATAACCGAAATATTGCAAGTACAGAAGCACAATACGCGCAATAAACATAAAACAGTCCATTGCCCTCGTTTTGCTAAGCGAAAGGTAGTTTTCTAATAAATAGAACAGTAAATCCGAAATTACGCATCTTACGTTTAAGTCATTACGTGCTGTAATACACTGGTTCAATAAACGTAGTTATCGGAGAATCCAATGGGTTTGTTAGTAGATGGAAAATGGCAAGATAAATGGTATGACACCAAAGACAGTGACGGTAAGTTTGAGCGTCAAGCATCTCAGTTTAGACATACCCTTAGTACAGCCGATGATGCCATGTATAAACCCGAGTCAGGGCGGTATCACCTTTATGTATCCTTAGCTTGTCCTTGGGCACACCGAACGCTTATTTTTCGCGAATTAAAAGGCCTAACACCGCATATTGATGTGTCTGTGGTTCACCCTGAAATGCTTGAGCATGGCTGGGAGTTCGGCGACTACCCTGGCAGTACAAAGGACAAATGTTTTGATTTTGACTATGCCTTCCAGCTTTATACGAAGGTGAAGCACGATATAACGACAAGAGTAACGGTTCCAATTTTATGGGATACGGTCACAAACACTATCGTGAATAATGAGTCGTCGGATATTATTAGAATTTTTAATAGCGACTTCAACGCGCTAACCGGCAACGACCTTGATTTCTACCCCGCAGAACTTCGCAATGAGATTGATGAAATCAACGAACTCGTGTATCACGCGGTCAATAACGGTGTGTACAAGTCTGGTTTTGCGACGACGCAAAGCGCTTATGAGGAGGCGGTTCAGGCACTTTTTGATGCACTAGAGACGATTGAAACCCGTCTGGCTTCACACCGGTATCTTGTCGGTGATGTGCTCACAGAGGCGGATTGGCGATTATTTACTACGCTTATTCGCTTTGATGCAGTTTATCATGGCCACTTTAAATGCAATATAAAGCAAATCGCAGATTACCCAAATTTGTTCGGCTATATGAAGGAGTTATACCAAATGAATGGTATAGCGGACACCGTAAACTTTGATCACATTAAGCGTCATTACTACTTCAGTCATACTATGATTAATCCCACGCAAGTTATCCCCGTTGGGCCAAAACAAGATCTTTTGTCGGCACATGGGAGAGGGTAATCTAATGAAAGTCAGGCATATAAGTAAAAAGGTGAAAGGGATTGCGACTAGCGACGGTGCTGGCGTATCTTTAACAAGGGTTATTGGTCAACCCGCGTTGCCAAGGCTTGACCCTTTTCTGATGTTAGATTTCTTTGGGTCTGACAAGCCCAATGAATACTTAGCCGGCTTTCCGGCGCATCCTCACCGAGGTTTTCAAACGGTGACGTACATGCTTGATGGAAGAATGCGACACAAAGACTCTGTAGGGAATGAAGGTGTAATAGAACCTGGCGGGATCCAATGGATGAACGCTGGGAAAGGCATTATTCACGAAGAGATGCCTGAACAAGAGGACGGGCTGTTACGAGGCTTCCAATTGTGGGTAAACCTACCGGCTTGTGACAAAATGTCCGCGCCTAATTATCAGGACATAAAGCCTCAGGACGTTGAGGTTTTTAAAAACGATAATATGACGGTGCGTATACTCGCGGGCAGTTATGAGGGACACGTTGGGCCAGTAAAAACAGATGCTGTAGATTCCACATTTTTTGATGTTCATCTGTCTACACAAGGCACGGTCTTCTCACATCAACTGGCTATACACAACACCGCATTTGTATATGTTTACCAAGGCAGTATAGACAGTGGTGGCGAACGGTTAGCATCAGGAGAACTTGGCGTATTCAGTGAGGGCGAATCGTTAGTTGCAACAGCTAACGAAGCGTGTCGGTTTATTGTTGTTGCTGGTAAGCCATTGAATGAGCCTGTGGCGCAATACGGACCGTTTGTGATGAATACCGAACAAGAAATAATGCAAGCTATAAAAGACTACCAGGCAGGTGTTTTGACCTAACGGCGAGAAGCAACGGTTAACCATAAAAAAATGCAGCAATGAGCTGCATTTTTTATACACCTATTAAGGAGTGTTATGTCACTAAGTAAATCATCCACGCGTGACTCATTACTACGACGGTAGTCAGCATAATTCTGAGACTTATGTAACTTATAATTTCACCTTTAGGTAACACTAAGGTGAATTTGTCGTACATTAATACGGCCAAGTAGGTCAATGAAAGCACGCCAATCACTTCTGAATGGTGACTGAACACTAAACATAACCAACCGATGATCGTAGGCAGCATCGCCACATACATTTGAACAGAGTAGTTTTGTTTCAGCATCGCATCCCACCAATGAATACCACCGAAAAATGACAGTAATACGGCAGAATACTGAATAAAATAAAGAGCACTTTCTGACAGCGTTAACACATTAAACAGGTAAGCGGCCGGCATAAAAACAAATGGTATTAAGCCTGCTAGGCCGAGCATTACTGCAGAATAAGGCATAGTGCATTCCTATAAAAAAATAAGCACGATCATAGACATATAATACCGTAAACGACCAGCAAAGTGTATATACGCTGAGAATATGCCGCTTAGACTACCGTTTTATCTAACGAACCGAGTGTGAGGTGCAATAAAAAAGTAGGGAAACGCTCACACGACGGACTGCTTCTACGTGCCTAGCCTATTGAAACCGAACAATACTGACGGTTGGATATCAATTGCTGCTGAAGCGATTAGTAATAGCAGTGTCGTTATGCTTAGGTAGTGCTATTGTGAATGTGGTGCCGATGCCCAGCTCAGAATCAACGGTTATCGAGCCGTTGTGGGCGTCTATTATTGTTTTTGAGATACCTAACCCTAGGCCTGTGCCTTCGCTCCCTTTTTTTAACGTAAAAAAGGGCGAAAATATTTTAGTGAGATTTTCCTCGGCAATACCACATCCGTTGTCTTTTATATCAATAATAATATCATCGTTGTTTTCATTAATAACAACGGTAACTTCGCCATCTTTCTCGATGGATTGAATAGCATTAATGATGATGTTGAGTAAAACCTGTTCAATCTCTCCCTCGTTGCCATAAACTATTGCCCTATCGGCACGAAGTTCGTTAGAAACGGATACCATGTTTTTCTTGGACATTGACGCAATTTTCACAGACCGGTGTACACACTGTATTACATCTAACGCCGTAAACCCTTCATCATTCGTTCGTATAAATTGTCGTAAACTTTTACTTATGCCGCTAAGTCTTGCAAGACCATGTTCGTTATCATCGAAAACTTCAAGCAATTCATGCCGAAGTCTTAATAAATCTGAACCGTTAATGCGTTGTAACACGTCGGTGAAAGACGTGCTATCGCGCAGTGCTTGTAGCTTCTCAATACCGGCCATCACTACTTTTTTCATGTACCGGTTGTTGCCGACAAGAAATGCCAAGGGGTTATTAATTTCATGCGCGACACCGCTAGATAAGAAGCCCAGTGACGACATTCTATCAGCGATTAATAGCTGCTTTTTCGTTTCCGCTAATTCTGCTTCCAGTTTGCCACTTTCAAGTTTTTTCGCCTGAGTCGCAATTTCCTTCTGTTGGGCAATGCTAATGCGAAGCTGTTCTAAGTAGGAATCAAGAATA
The DNA here is from genome assembly GCF_049117195.1 of Alteromonas algae. Taxonomy (GTDB): domain Bacteria; phylum Pseudomonadota; class Gammaproteobacteria; order Enterobacterales; family Alteromonadaceae; genus Alteromonas. Next base: position 2,070,482 of record NZ_CP185260.1, on the reverse strand, counting down.
TAAAGCTTTTGCTCACTAATTTGTGGCGTTTTAACGACAAAACAAAGCCAGCCGATAGAGTTGTCCGTGTACCGAAAATTGGTTGAAATAAACCACGTTGTGTCACCCTCGAAAAATTCTGATACTTCTTGGACAGACCATGAATCTAGAATGTGTAATGTAAAGGTAGGCAGATACTCTTCTACAATAGCTTTAAAGTTAAACGAGGTATCTCGCTTAAACATTAAACCATGTTGGCCCAGACTACCCGAATGCGTGAAAAAGCAGGCACCCCCTTCGGCAGAGATAAACTCAACACAAATACTTAGGAAGCTGTTGATCAGTTCGAGGCCGCTTTTTCCGTTTTTAAGTTCTTTTGCTGATTGAAGAAAAAACTCTATCTCTTGTTGCTTATTATGTAACTTTTCAACCGTATTCCTTAAATCTGTACTCGCGATGTAAGACTTTTTAGCATAGTCATTCAACTGCGCTTGAGCACTAATACGTAGATTCTTTTCTCTTATAAGCCTTCGCTCTAGCACTGCAACATAATCGGTATTAGGTGTTCTCGGGCGCTCTACATCATCATTATTGACCTGTAATTTCTGTATGTTACCTAATACCAAGGTGATTAGCATTTCTTGAGAAATCGTGCGCAATACCCAGTGTTCATCGATGAGCGCTTCATAGGGAGAGATGTTATTAGACTCGATGACCGACTCATCTATTTCAGTGTTTACAAGTATAAAACGTATTGCACATTGTGATTTACATGATTCAATAGAATCCGATAATGTACTGAGTGAGTCACTTGATAATGCAGATGCATTTAGCAAAATGATTCCGCTGTTATCCATACTTTTTATAGCGTCGATTGCTAAAGAAACCGTATCTACTATGGTAACAAAGAGGTGAGGGACAGTGTGCTCAACGTCTTCCATACGAGCCGTTAGCGATTGCGGTGAATGCGCATTGTCATCAATTATTAGAAGAGTACAAATTTTTTTAGACTGGACTGAACGATATAACGGTTGGTTAGTATCCATGCTTTGCGGCATTGTACTCTGCTTCCTAACTTATTGAATACGCTTTTGAGATTCTAACGAGTCAGACTGCCGCTCTTCATGTCGATGATGATAAACGACTACCTCTTATAAGAAGACACTGGCAAAACGGTCAATGTAATAAGCCCAATACCTCTACACATGAAGTATAGCGCTTAAACCACAGAATTGCGTAAACACAGGCGTCATTAATTAGTATTAGTCAGGGTACAATAGGGGGCATGGGAAGCGCATAAAATAATCATGCTCCAAAAAAAAACGTACATACTGACTTGGCAGTATGTACGTTTTCATCACCTAAAATAAATAGGGAATATTTATTTTATTGGCGTATATTTTCTTTGGCTGCTACCAGTATACAACTGACGAGGACGACCAATTTTTTGCTTAGGATCGCTCATCATCTCATGCCAATGTGATATCCAACCCACTGTACGAGACAGCGCAAAGATACACGTAAACATGTTTGTTGGAATGCCGATTGCCTTTAAAACGATACCTGAGTAGAAATCTACATTAGGGAACAATTTCTTCTCCGCGAAGTATGGGTCGCTTAATGCAATTTTTTCTAGCTCCATAGCGACTTCAAGCAATGGATCTTTAACATTAAGTTCACTTAATACTTCGTGGCAGCTTTCACGCATTACCGTCGCACGAGGATCGTGATTTTTATAAACACGGTGACCAAAGCCCATTAGACGGAACGGGTCAGCCTTGTCTTTTGCACGCGCGATAAACTCTGGAATACGGTCAACCGTTCCTATTTCCTCGAGCATGTTTAAGCACGCTTCGTTGGCGCCGCCATGCGCAGGCCCCCAAAGTGATGCAACACCTGCAGCGATACACGCATAAGGGTTAGCACCTGAAGAACCAGCCAAACGCACTGTTGATGTTGATGCGTTTTGCTCATGATCTGCATGAAGCGTAAAAATACGGTCCATCGCACGCTCAACAGCAGGGCTAATTTGGTATTCTTCAGCAGGTACTGAGAACATCATATTTAAGAAATTAGCAGCATAACTTAAGTCGTTACGTGGATATACGAATGGTTGGCCGATGTTATATTTATAACACATGGCAACAAGCGTGGGCATTTTCGCGATAAGGCGATGCGCACTACGAACACGTTGCTCTTCGTTAGATACATCTAAGTCACTGTGATAGAACGAAGACATTGCACCTACCGTACCGCAAAGCATCGCCATTGGGTGAGCGTCGTTACGGAAACCATGGAAGAACATGTTAATTTGTTCGTGAACCATAGTGTGGCGCGTTATTGTCGCTTTGAACTCTTCATATTCAGCTTTAGACGGTGCGTGCCCGTGTAAAAGCATATGACACACTTCAAGGTAGTCAGCATCGCGCGCTAATTCTTCGATAGGAAAACCGCGATGCAAAAGTACACCGGCTGCCCCATCAATATAAGTAATTGCTGATTCGCAAGATCCAGTCGCCATAAAACCTGGGTCATAGGTAAAATAACCGTGCTGTCCAAGCGTGCGAACGTCGATTACGTCCTGTCCTTCTGTGCCTGACAATATAGGAAGTTCAATTTCCTTACCGCCGGCCTTAAGAATGGCTTTCTGATCTGCCATATAGTGCTCTCCTCAGAATGGTTCTGTCTGCAGCGAAAACGAACGAAAATGTCCGCTTCGTTGGGAAAAGTGGCGTAGTTTTACTTTATTTTACACATAAAAGTCAATTTAATTGCATATATGTGCAATAAATATTCTAAATCAACTCACGTTATAAGTACTGTTGGTGTGTGAAAAACGTACGCTAAATTAAGGGGATAAACCCAATACCAGTCAATTATCATTGTGTTTTAATAAAAGGTAAACTGCCAATTAACATTAATATTAGCAGTAATCATATTTATTTGTGACATTAGTGCCTAATGTTTGTACTAGCAAAAATTAAAAGACCTTAACTTACAGCGTGGCATCGTAGTCATACGTGATGAGTACTGCTACACTTTTCACGCTTATGAATACTGTCGCACAGGGCGTTTGAGTTCATTTTTGATCTCAATTTTTGTTTATACGTTATGAATTAAACGTAAAGACAGACTAAAGTCTTACATCAGCACAAAAAATTGTAATTATATAATGTGCTAGATATACTCGGCGGTGCTCGAAAACGGAATAATTATTCTGTTAACAGCATTGAAGAATAATTCACAAATTGTTAACAACTCAATGGATGAGGCAATTAACAGGTAATAGACGAATTAACTCGCTCAGGACATAATAAAAGCGGGTAATTCATTATCCCTACGGATTAAACAGGCATACATTGTGAAAAAGCAAAGACCAGTAAATTTAGAACTCAATACTATTAAATTTCCGCCCTCTGCTATTTCGTCAATTCTCCATCGTGTAACCGGTGTTGCAATGTTTTTTGCGTTACTTTTCGTTATTGGGGCATGGGCAGTTTCTATCTCATCGCCAGAAGGGTTCGCAGACGTACAAAGCATCATGAACGGTTTCCTTGGGAAATTTGTCGCAATTGGCACAGCTTCAGCGCTGACATATCATATTCTAGGCGGCCTAAGACATGTTATTATGGACTTAGGTCACTGGGAAGAATTAGAGTCAGGTAACTTAAGTGCAAAAGCAATTATCGCACTTTGGATCGTACTGACCGTAGTATTGGGAGTTGCATTATGGTAACCAACCAAGCAAGCATTAGACGCGATGGTGTACAAGACTATGTATCACTTCGCGCTACAGCAGCAATCATTTTCGCGTACTCGGTATTCATGGCGTGGTTCTTTATAACCACTGATAATCTTACGTTTATTGAATGGCGAGGATTATTTTCTGGCCTAGCTATGAAAGTTTTCACACTAGCAGCACTTGTTGCAATTATGATCCACGTTCGTATCGGTCTATGGCAGGTACTAACGGACTATATAAAATCAACGGGTCTTCGTGCAACACTGCAATACGTACTAAACATTATTGCGTTTGGCTACGTCGCTGTTGGTCTATTTGTATTGTGGGGAGTGTAAAATGAGTTTACCCGTTCACGAGTTTGATGCAGTAGTAATTGGCGCGGGCGGCGCAGGTATGCGTGCCGCCTTACAGATTTCACAATCTGGTAAATCATGTGCACTGTTATCCAAAGTATTTCCTACCCGTTCTCACACTGTGTCTGCACAAGGTGGTATTACCGTAGCACTAGGTAATTCACATGAGGACAACTGGGAGTGGCACATGTATGACACCGTTAAGGGGTCAGATTACATTGGCGACCAAGACGCCATTGAATATATGTGTAAGGAAGGGCCTGAAGCCATCATCGAGATGGAAAACATGGGCCTACCGTTCTCGCGTTTTGAAAACGGCAAAGTCTATCAGCGTCCTTTCGGTGGTCAGTCTAGAAACTTCGGCGGCGAACAAGCTGCTCGTACTGCTGCAGCGGCAGACAGAACTGGTCACGCGCTTTTACATTTGCTTTATCAGCAAAACGTAAAAAACAAAACAAAAGTGTTTTCAGAATGGTATGCACTAGATTTAGTTAAAAACCAAGACGGGGATGTTGTTGGTTGTACCGCAATTGATATTGAGTCTGGTGAAGTCGTGTACTTTAAGTCTCGTGCTGTTGTATTGGCAACGGGCGGCGCCGGCCGTATTTTTGCCTCGACGACTAACGCGCACATTAACACTGGTGACGGTGTTGGTATGGCGCTTCGCGCAGGCGTTGCGGTGCAGGACATGGAAATGTGGCAATTCCACCCAACCGGTATTGCGGGTGCAGGCACGCTAGTAACAGAAGGCTGTCGTGGTGAGGGTGGTTACCTTCTTAATAAAGATGGCGAACGCTTCATGGAGCGTTATGCGCCGAATGCTAAAGATTTAGCAGGCCGTGACGTTGTTGCTCGCTCAATGATGACTGAGATTCGTGAAGGTCGTGGCTGTGACGGTCCGTGGGGACCACACATCAAGCTTAAGCTAGACCACCTAGGTAAAGATGTACTAGAGTCTCGCTTGCCAGGTATTCTTGAGTTGTCGCGTACATTTGCTCACGTTGATCCAGTGAAAGAACCTATCCCGGTTATCCCAACATGCCATTACATGATGGGTGGGATTCCAACTAATGTTGACGGCCAATGTTTGACTGTTGATGAGAATGGCAACGACCAAGTGGTAAATGGGCTATTTGCTTGTGGTGAGATTGCATGTGTATCTGTACACGGTGCTAACCGCTTAGGTGGTAACTCACTCCTTGACTTAGTTGTATTTGGTCGTGCAACAGGCTTACATCTTGGCAAAACACTTGCCGATATGGCGCCTACACGAGATGCATCTGAGTCTGACCTTGATGTGGCGATGTCTCGCTTCAATCGTTGGGAAAACTCAGAAAAAGGAAAGGGCGAAGACCCAGTCCAAATCAAAAAAGACATGCAAGAATGCATGCAGCTTAACTTCTCAGTATTCCGTGAAGGTGATGCAATGGCAGATGGTCTTAAGCAACTCGGTGAAATCCGTGAGCGCTTACAGAACGCCCGCCTTGATGACAAGAGCTCAGACTTCAACACTCAACGTATTGAATGTTTAGAACTTGATAACCTTATGGAAACCGCGTACAGCACAGCAGTAGCAGCGAATTTCAGAACGGAAAGCCGTGGCGCACACAGCCGCTTCGACTTCCCAGATCGTGATGATGACAACTGGTTATGCCACAGTGTCTACGATCCAAAAACTGAAAAAATGCTTAAACGTGATGTCAATATGTCGCCGAAGCTTAGAGAGGCATTCCCTCCTAAAGCGCGTTCATATTAAGAGAGGCTTCGATCATGCAATTAGAATTTTCGATATACCGATACAACCCAGATGTTGATGCAAAACCGCGCATGCAAGACTACACTCTAGAAGTAGAGGAAGGTCAGGACATGATGGTATTAGATGCGTTGCTTGCTCTTAAAGAACAAGATCCTACGTTGTCGTTCCGTCGTTCATGCCGAGAAGGTGTGTGTGGTTCAGATGGTGTAAACATGAACGGTAAGAACGGGTTAGCCTGTATCACGCCGCTGTCTGCACTAGGGAAGGGTAAGGTTGTTGTTCGTCCACTTCCAGGTTTGCCAGTAGTGCGTGACCTTGTGGTAGACATGACGCAGTTCTACACTCAGTATGAGAAAATCAAACCGTTCTTAATAAACGACGGTAAGCAGCCGCCAGCGAGAGAGCATCTTCAGTCGCCTGAAGAACGTGCTAAGCTTGATGGTCTGTATGAGTGTATATTGTGTGCATGCTGTTCAACGTCTTGTCCGTCGTTCTGGTGGAATCCAGACAAGTTCATTGGCCCAGCAGGTCTACTACACGCTTATCGCTTCTTAATCGACAGTCGTGATACCGCGACAGACGAGCGTTTAGGTGAGCTAGATGATGCGTTCAGTGTATTCCGCTGTCATGGTATTATGAACTGTGTAAGTGTATGCCCTAAAGGGTTAAACCCGACAAAAGCAATTGGACAAATTAAGTCTATGCTTTTACAACGGGCTGTTTAGTACTATAGTCTGTTAACTTCTGTAGTTACAGATTGCGATGCTCTAAATAGCCATCCAACAAGGATGGCTATTTTTTTATGTAATCGCTGTTATAACACTTGGTTATGGCGAGAATAACCTTATAATACAATCTGATTGTTAATAGATTTTTTTAAAACGTAGCAAGGCAAATTAAATGCAAGAAAGCGTGATGAAAGCGTGGTGGGATTCCTCGCACATGGCAGGTGCCAACGCTGCCTATGTTGAAGAGTTGTACGAAGCGTATTTGGATGATTCGCAAAGCGTGTCCGATACTTGGCGTCAAATCTTTGATAGTCTTCCTAAGGTTGATGGTGTCGAACTAGAGTCGAACCATACTGCAATCAAAAATCAATTCAGAAAACTTGCTGCGTTAGGGCCCACAGCCCGCATGTCAAGTGCACCTGCAAACGGCGAGAGCGTTTCAGACGATAGGCAAGTGAAAGTACTTCAGCTTATCAATGCTTTTCGTTTCCGTGGTCATCAGCATGCCAATCTCGACCCATTGGGGTTGTGGCAGCAACCACGTGTTCGTGATTTAGAGCTTTCTCACCATAATCTTTCCGAAGCTGATTTCGATAGCGTATTTAACGTAGGTTCGTACGCTATAGGTAAAGATTCTATGTCGTTGGGCGAGTTGTTTACGTCCCTCAACAGAACGTATTGTGGTTCTATCGGTGCTGAATATATGCATATCACCGATACAGACCAAAAACGCTGGTTACAGCAAAAGATTGAGTCGGTACAAGCGAAGCCAGAAATTTCAAAAGATGAAAAGCTAAGCATCCTAAAAGGGCTTACCGCGGCAGATGGTATGGAAAAATACCTCGGCGCTAAATTCCCAGGTGCTAAGCGCTTCTCACTTGAAGGCGGTGATGCCCTTGTCCCCATGCTTAAAGGCTTAATAACCAAAGCGGGCGCTGCGGGTACGAAAGAAGTCGTTATTGGTATGGCCCACCGCGGTCGTCTAAACGTGCTTGTTAACGTACTGGGTAAGAATCCTTCTGTATTGTTTGATGAGTTCTCAGGCAAGCATGACGACTCGCTAGGCGCCGGTGACGTTAAATACCACGCTGGTTTCTCTTCTGACTTTGCGACGCCAGGTGGCAATGTTCACTTAGCACTAGCATTTAACCCATCGCATTTAGAAATCGTTAATCCCGTGGTGATGGGCTCGGTAAGAGCGCGTCTTGCCCGTCGTAATGACGACGCAAATACGGTGTTACCGATTACTATCCACGGTGACTCGGCCATTGCAGGGCAGGGTGTAGTTCAAGAGACGTTTAACATGTCTCAAACTCGCGGCTTTGCTGTTGGTGGTACGGTGCGGATTGTTGTAAATAACCAAGTTGGTTTTACCACATCGAAGACAGAAGACACACGTTCAACTCAGTATTGTACCGATATTGCAAAAATGGTTCAGGCGCCAATTCTGCATGTGAACTCAGACGATCCTGAAGCAGTAGCGTTTGTTACTGAACTGGCATTAGAGTACAGAAACAAATTCAAGCGTGACGTTGTTATCGACTTAGTATGTTATCGACGTCACGGACACAATGAAGCTGATGAGCCGAATGCCACGCAGCCATTGATGTACCAAAAAATCAAAAAACATCCAGTACCGCGTGCCTTATATGCGGACCAACTGATTGCTGAAGGTGTTATTGAGCAGCGCGATGCAGACCGTTTCTTAGATGAATATCGCTCTGCGTTAGACCACGGAGCGTGTGTGGTGGAAGAATGGCGTCCAATGACAGAACACAGTGTCGACTGGTCTCCATATCTTGGTCATGACTGGGATACGCCATACGATGGCTCACTTAGCGTAGAAAAATTAAAAGCGTTAGGCGAATCGATTACGTCTTACCCTGAAGAACACAAACTTCAATCTCGCGTGAACAAACTTTATCAAGACAGAAAGTCGATGGTAGCGGGCGAGAAGAAACTCGACTGGGGTATGGCTGAGAATTTGGCTTACGCCACTATCGTTGACGCGGGTGAAGATATTCGTATCACTGGACAGGACTCTGGTCGTGGAACGTTCTTCCATCGTCATGCAGTGCTTCACAACCAGAAAGACGCGTCTACCTATATGCCACTTCAACATATTCGTGAAGGCCAAGGTGAAATTGAGATTTACGACTCTGTGCTTTCTGAAGAAGCGGTAATGGCATTTGAGTATGGTTTTGCGACTGCAGAGCCCTCATGCCTTACAATTTGGGAAGCGCAGTTTGGTGATTTTGCTAATGGCGCGCAGGTTGTCTTCGACCAATTCCTAAGCTCGGGCGAAGCTAAATGGGGACGCTTATGCGGTCTAACCATTTTGCTTCCACACGGTTATGAAGGCCAAGGACCAGAGCATAGCTCTGCACGTCTTGAGCGTTTCTTACAAATGTGTGCGGACCACAACTGGCAGGTGTGCGTACCGTCTACGCCAGCGCAGGTGTACAATATGTTGCGTCGTCAGGTTGTACGTCCAATGCGTAAACCACTTATTGTGATGTCACCGAAGTCACTACTTCGTCATCCTCTTGCGGTATCTTCATTAGAAGAGCTGGCCGAAGGTAAATTCTATAACGTTATTGACGAAGTAGATGATATCGATGCGAAGGACGTTAAGCGCGTAGTAATGTGTTCAGGCAAGGTGTATTACGATTTGTTAGATCAACGTCGTAAGAATGAACAAAACGATGTGGCTATTGTACGACTAGAACAGCTTTACCCATTCCCGCAAGAGGAATGCGCTAAGATTGTAGCAAAATACAGTCACGTTAAAGATTGGGTTTGGTGCCAAGAAGAGCCTCAGAATCAGGGCGCTTGGTATTGTAGCCAACATCACTTCTGGCAAGCGATTCCAGAAGGTGCAAAATTATCATATGCAGGGCGTGAAGCATCCTCGTCACCTGCAGTAGGTTATGTATCCGTTCACAACCAGCAACAAAAAGCACTGGTTGAAGACGCACTCACTATTAAATAAGGAACAGTAATGACAATTGAGATAAAAGTTCCGGTTCTACCTGAGTCAGTTGCCGATGCCACCATTGCAACCTGGCACGTTAAGGCCGGTGACGCAGTAAAACGAGACCAGAACCTGGTTGACATTGAAACTGACAAAGTTGTGTTGGAAGTGGTAGCTCCAGCTGATGGAACGATTGGTGAGATACTAAATGAAGAGGGTGCAACGGTTCTAGGGGAGCAAATTATTGCTAAGCTAGAGGAAGGTAGTGCCGGTGCGTCTGCATCTAAAGCTGCGCCAAGCGCAAGCGCCGAAAAAGCGCCTGCTGCACAAGCCTCTGGTAAATCATCAGAAATTAAAGTTCCAGTACTGCCAGAATCTGTTGCGGATGCAACCATTGCTACTTGGCATGTGGCTGTTGGTGAACCGGTAAGTCGCGATCAAAACTTAGTAGATATTGAAACTGACAAAGTTGTGCTTGAAGTTGTAGCACCTGCGGATGGTTCACTATCGGAAATTGTTGCTGAAGAGGGTGCAACCGTTACCGCTGAAGCAGTGATTGCTAAATTTGTTGAAGGTGCTGTGTCTGGTGCTTCTGCACCTGCGGCTGAAGCGTCTGATGACGGTGAAGAAGGCAGCGATGCGCTTAGTCCTTCTGTCCGTCGTTTATTAGGCGAAAAAGGTGTGGATGCTTCTAAAGTTAAGGGTACGGGCAAAAATGGTCGTATTACTAAAGAAGATGTAGAGAAACACCTGAAAGGTGGCAATAGTACGACTGCGTCTGCGTCTGCGTCTGCGCCAGCGGCTGATGAAGCGGTTGCCGAGTTACCTACGGGTACGCGTACTGAAAAACGTGTTCCTATGACACGTCTTCGTAAAACGATTGCTAACCGCCTGCTTGAAGCTAAGAATTCTACTGCTATGCTTACTACGTTTAACGAAGTAAACATGAAACCAATCATGGATCTTCGTAAGCAGTATCAAGAGAGCTTTGAAAAACGTCACGGCATTCGCTTAGGGTTCATGTCTTTCTATGTTAAAGCGGTTACTGAAGCTCTTAAGCGTTTCCCTGAAGTGAATGCGTCAATTGACGGCGATGATATTGTCTATCATAACTATTTTGACATTTCTATCGCGGTTTCAACGCCTCGCGGGCTTGTTACACCAGTACTGAAAGACACTGACACGCTAGGCATGGCCGGCGTGGAAAAAGGGATTAAAGACCTTGCATTAAAAGGCCGTGATGGAAAGCTAGCGTTAGCAGACCTTCAAGGTGGTAACTTTACTATCACTAACGGTGGTGTATTTGGTTCATTAATGTCTACACCAATCATTAACCCGCCTCAAAGCGCAATCTTGGGAATGCATAAAATCCAAGATCGTCCAATGGCGGTTAATGGCAAAGTAGAAATTTTACCAATGATGTACTTAGCACTTTCTTACGATCATAGAATTATTGATGGTAAAGAGTCTGTAGGCTTCTTGGTAACAGTAAAAGAGATGCTAGAAGATCCAACACGTCTATTACTTGACGTATAAGACTTTCGTCTCACGTAATTGTGGTCGAGAGCGCTGTTTGTGTAAGCTTATAGCGCTCTCGATACAACGCTGGTATTTAGCCTAAAATATCAGCCAAACTAATCAAGTCGCGAAAGCGGCTTTTGTCTTACTAAAAATCGGATAGAAACACCATGAATTTGCATGAATACCAAGGTAAGCAGCTATTCAAAGAATACGGCTTGCCTGTTTCTGAAGGATACGCAGCAGACACTCCTCAAGGTGCTGTAGAAGCTGCCGACAAAGTTGGCGGTGAAGAGTGGGTAGTAAAATGTCAGGTACACGCGGGCGGCCGCGGTAAAGCTGGCGGTGTAAAGCTAGTTAAAAACAAAGACGACATTCGCGCGTTTGCTGAAAACTGGCTTGGCAAAAATTTGGTGACTTTCCAGACTGACGAAAATGGTCAGCCTGTGAGCAAAATCCTTGTTGAAACATGCACTGATATCGCTAACGAATTGTACCTTGGTGCAGTAGTTGACCGCACAACCCGACGCGTTGTGTTTATGGCATCTACTGAAGGTGGCGTTGAGATAGAAACCGTTGCTGAAGAAACACCAGAAAAAATCCTTAAGGCTGAAATCGACCCAATCGTTGGTGCTCAGCCTTACCAAGCGCGTGAAATGGCGTTTAAACTTGGTCTTTCTGGCGTTCAAATTAAACAGTTCACAAAGATATTTCTTGGCCTTGCTAAGATGTTCGAAGAATTGGATGTTGCACTAATCGAAATCAACCCGCTTGTTATCAAAGACGACGGTGATCTTCATTGTCTTGATGCGAAGGTTGCTATCGATGGTAACGCGTTATACCGCCAGCCTAAAGTGAAAGCGATGCAGGATCCTACGCAGGAAGATGCACGTGAAGCGCACGCAGCAGAGTTTGAACTTAACTACGTAGCATTAGACGGTAACGTTGGTTGCATGGTTAACGGCGCAGGCCTAGCAATGGGTACAATGGACATCGTGAACCTACACGGTGGAAAGCCAGCTAACTTCCTAGATGTTGGTGGCGGCGCGACAAAAGAGCGTGTTGCTGAAGCATTTAAAATCATTCTTTCTGACGATAACGTTTCAGCTGTTTTAGTTAACATCTTTGGTGGTATCGTTCGTTGTGACATGATTGCAGAAGGTATCATTGGCGCGGTTAAAGAAGTTGGCGTTAGTGTTCCTGTTGTTGTTCGCCTTGAAGGTACAAACGCAGAGCTTGGCCGTGAAGTTCTAGCGAACTCGGGTCTTGATATCATTGCTGCTGAGTCGCTAACTGATGCAGCTGAGAAAGTTGTTGCTGCTGCGGAGGGCAAATAATGTCAGTATTAATTAACAAAGATACCAAGGTAATCTGTCAGGGTTTCACTGGTGGTCAAGGTACTTTCCACTCAGAGCAAGCAATTGCATACGGTACGCAAATGGTTGGTGGTGTAACACCAGGAAAAGGCGGTACTGAGCACTTAGGTCTTCCGGTATTCAATACAGTGCGTGAAGCAGTAGAAGCGACTGGTGCCACGGCAACCGTTATCTATGTACCTGCTGCTTTCTGTAAAGATTCAATCGTTGAAGCTGCTGATGCTGGCATCGAGCTTATCGTTTGTATTACCGAAGGTATCCCTACGCTAGATATGCTTTACGTTAAAGAATACGTAAATGCTAAAGGCGTTCGCATGATTGGTCCAAACTGCCCAGGTGTTATTACTCCTGGAGAGTGTAAGATCGGTATCATGCCTGGACACATCCACAAGCCTGGTAAAGTAGGTATTGTTTCTCGCTCTGGTACACTTACCTATGAAGCGGTTAAGCAAACTACTGACGAAGGTTTTGGACAGTCTACATGTGTTGGTATTGGTGGTGACCCAATTCCTGGTTCTAACTTTATCGACATTCTGCAGTTGTTCCAAGACGACCCTCAAACTGAAGCTATCGTTATGATTGGTGAGATTGGTGGTACAGCAGAAGAAGAAGCTGCTGAATTCATCAAAGCTAACGTAACTAAGCCTGTTGTTTCTTACATTGCGGGTGTAACTGCACCTGAAGGTAAGCGTATGGGTCACGCAGGTGCGATCATTGCTGGCGGTAAAGGTACAGCTGATGAGAAGTTTAAAGCACTAGAAGATGCGGGCGTGAAAACGGTTCGCTCGCTTGCACAAATCGGTAAAGCGCTTCGCGAGACTACCGGTTGGTAATCTCGTTATAGTTATGCAAAAAAGCTCGCATTTATGCGGGCTTTTTTTTTTGCAGCTATAAAGGTTTGCCTAGATGTTAACGCTGCTAGCCTTATCGATGAGATTTTTGTACAAAAGAAAGTCTTTCCTCACCCTTTTCATTTACATTTATCATCGCTAATTTGTAATTAATTTACGCTAAATTGCTTTAAAAGCCCGTATTTAAAGCGTTTGTGTTGTTAAATTACATGTTGGCAGTGTTGTTTAATGTTAACGTGGTGTTGCATTAATTTTATTGAATACGTATGCAGGCAATTGTGCAAAAGGTGTGTCGTCTATAGCATTACGGTCATCAAATACGTTGTCATTATAATAATTAATAAGACATCCACAATAACCGTATGGGACACCCGTTTTATGAAACAATTTAAACCCAATCTGATAAAAGCTGCGCTTATTACTGGTGGCGTTGCATTTTCAAATGCGCAGGCATTTGCGCAAGACGCTAACGCTGATGCTATTGATGAAGCCAACTTAGAGGTCATTCAGGTAAGTGGTATTCGCGGAAGCTTACAACGCGCTCAAGCTATAAAGATGGACAATACATCAATTGTTGAAGCGTTATCTGCTGAAGACATCGGTAAGCTACCAGATACAAGTATCGCCGAGTCAATTGCGCGTCTTCCAGGTGTAACGGGTGAGCGTCGAAATGGACGAACAAGTGGTATATCGGTTCGTGGTTTTAACGAAAACTACGTGGGTACATCATTAAACGGTCGTGAACTTTTAGGTATGGGCGATAACCGTGGTGTTGAATTCGATTTATATCCTACAGAGATAATCTCTAATATCTTGGTTTATAAAACACCTGAAGCGGGTATGACCACACAGAATATTGGTGGTTCAATCGACTTACAAACCATTAACCCGTTAACGGCATCAAGTACGTTTACGTTAAATGGCTCATTCGAGAAGAATGCCGAAGATTCTCCTAACCCTGATTTTGATAATAATGGTCACCGCATTTCATTAAACTATGTTGATCAGTTTGCTAACGATACCATTGGCTTGGCACTTACCGTTGCAAGTATGGAGTCACCACGCCAAGAACAACATTTCCGTGGTTGGGGTTATGCTGATGTGAACACGGGCAGCGATCGTCGCGCAACCGATACGGTTGATGTTCCAGCAGGTACAGTTGTACTAGGTGGTACGGATTCATTTCAGCGTTCAGCCATGCTAGAGCGTGATTCATTTGCTGCCGTCGTAGAATGGGCACCAACAGACAAACTTAATGTTCAACTTGACGCGCTTTATATTGATTTCGTCGAGGAAGATACGCGTCGTGGATTAGAAGAAGGCGGTGCAGAGTGGGGGACGGGAGCTTACACCATCACGGGTGTTGAAGATGGTTTAGTGACGTCAGGCTTCACTGATGGATTCCACAGTGTGGTTAGAAACGATGCTCGTCGTCAAGATGCAACGCTTTCGACTGTTGGTATTCACGCTGAATATCAAATCAATGACGAGTGGACGGCAGAGTTTGATTACTCAACCGGTTCAGTTGAAAAAGAAATTATTGATGTTGAGAGTTATTCTGGTGTTGGCCGTGCAGGTATAGATGGTCGTCCACTTTCTGCGCGTAGTTGGGAAATGACATCAACAGGTGCGGTGTATTCAGATCATCCAACAATCGCACCGGTAGATTTGACTGATCCAAGTATTATCCGTCTAGCAGGTCCACAAGCCTGGGGCGCGCCACCACTACTTCAACCAGACGCACAAGATGGTTTTGTGAACCAGCCTACGTTTGATGAAGATCTTGATACGCTTCGCTTTGACCTTAACGGGTTTGTTGAGTGGGGCGTAATTAACGGGGTATCGGCAGGTGTCATTTATTCTGACCGTAGCAAAACTAAAGTAAATAACGGTGCTTATCTTACCGCCCCTAGCTATCCTGGTGATGCGTCAATCCCTGACGTGCTGGGCGTAGTTAATCTTGATTTCATAGGAATAGACGGCATTTTAGCCTACGACTCACTCGGGCTTTACAACAGCGGATACTATACCGTGAGTGATGCACGTTTGGTTCAAAACGACCGCTTAGGTGATAGCTATACCGTTGATGAAGAACTATTAACGTTATACACCAAACTCGATCTTGAGATGGAACTGGGTGATATTTGGATTAGAGGTAATGTTGGCGTTCAAGTGGTTAATGCCGACCAGCAATCTACCGGTTTCTCGACGACCTCTGATGCTGATGGATTTACGGTGGCGGTACCGGTAACCGGCGGTGCCGATTACACTGATGTATTACCGACATTGAATTTGTCTGCCGAAGTTGCTGAAAATCAGTTTGTGCGTTTAGCGTTAGGTAAGGTTATCTCGCGTCCTCGCATGGATGATATGCGTCCTAATACCCAGGCATCGTTTGCGTTTAACGATAATCAGATAGTCAGTACAGACCCTAGAAATGGGCCGTGGGGTGGAAGCGCAGGAAACCCTGAGTTACGTCCTCTTGAATCAAATCAGTTCGATTTGGCGTATGAAAATTACTTCGCTGATACCGGCTATGTTGCCGTGTCTTTCTTCTTTAAAGACATTAAAAACTGGCACCGCGATACGAGTGTAATTACTGATTTTTCTGATATTTACATCCCAGAACTACACCAAGGCTCTGAAGGTCAAACGCCGGGTACGTTCCAAGGTTCAGTGGGCAGTGTGCTAGACGGATTTGAAGGTTTCGTGCGTGGTTATGAACTTCAAGGTTCATTACCAGGTGAACTGCTTCATGACTCACTAGAAGGCTTTGGACTATTCGCTAGCGCGACATTCATGGATGGTAAAGTTGACCCTGCGCCAGGCCAAACGGAAACACGTATTCCAGGACTTTCGGAAGAATCATATAGCATGACATTCTTCTATGAAAATGAAGGGTTTGAATTCCGTGTTGCGGCTACTAAACGCGATCAGTACCTAACAGAAGAGCGCGGTCTGAGCTTGGCATTGGTTGATGCCACTAAACAAGGCGGTACGCTGGTTGATGCGCAAATTGGTTATGACTTTAGCGAGTCTGGTATTGAGTATCTTGAAGGCTTGCGCGTAACCCTTCAAGCGCAGAACTTAACAGATGAAGACGACATTCAAGCATCAAGCACAGATGCACGTCAAATCACTCAGTTCCAGCGTTATGGTACTAACTATTTGCTAGGCTTTAACTACAAGTTCTAAGCCCGTAAGTAATAAGAGAAGCCACTTATCACGCTGCACTGTAATGCAGACTGAAAGTGGCTTTTTTATTTTGTACTTGATACGTTATCACTGTCTATAAAGTATAAGTGACGGGTATGAGCGACATGCCATATCTTTATTTTTGTAGTGAGGTTACCGCTTTACTACAAACTGTTTAATTGATGAGAATACTATGCATATCCCTACTGAAACGCCTATCAAAAGGGTAGTTGTTGCTGGCGGAGGAACCGCAGGGTGGTTAACGGCGGCCTTATTAAAAAAAATGTTAGCGTCCTCGATTGAGATTACCCTTGTAGAGTCAGAATCAATAGGAACTGTTGGCGTGGGTGAGGCTACCATTCCGCCCATTCGACTGGTAAATCAGGTACTTGGAATTGATGAAGCGCAATTTATAAGGGACACCAAAGCAACAGTAAAGCTTGCAATAAGGTTTGAAAACTGGAAGACAAAAGGGGATAGCTACTACCACACCTTCGGCGCCCCGGGTAAGAGCATGGCGTTCTGTCACTTTCATCACTTCTGGCTTAAAGGTAAATCGTTGGGGCATGATGCGAGTTTATGGGATTACGACTTAAACTACCTGGCGGCCAAGGCAGGGAAGTTTGCTCAGATCAATGCAAAAGACCCTGTGTTAGAGCTGCCGTTTGCTTATCATTTTGATGCCACGCTATACGCAAAGTTTTTACGTCGTTTAAGCGAAGAAATGGGCGTTACGCGCGTGGAAGGTACGATTGAGCGTGTTGAGCGCTTTCATGATAGCGGGTACATTAAGTCGTTGAACCTTAATGACAATAGAAAGCTTGAAGCTGACTTATTCATTGACTGTACTGGCTTCAAGGGCCTTCTCATTGAAGAGGCATTAGGGACGGGGTACGACGATTGGTCGCATTTGTTACCATGCGACAGTGCAATAGCGGTTCCATCTGAGCGACACGAAAAAACCTCACCATTTACACGCTCTATTGCCCACGACGCAGGATGGCAATGGCGTATTCCGCTACAGCACCGAAATGGCAATGGACATGTGTTTTCCTCCCGCTACATAAGTAACGAGCAAGCGCATGACACGTTGTTGAATAATTTAGATACTAAGGCGATTGGCGATCCTAAATTAATCAGGTTCACGACGGGACGTCGGCGCAAACAGTGGAATAAAAATGTGGTAGCAGTCGGGCTATCTAGCGGCTTTCTTGAGCCGTTAGAGTCAACAAGTATCCACCTTATTCAGTCAGCAATCGTGAGGTTGATTCAACTTTTCCCACACAATGGTTTCGCTCAGCATTTAGAACAAGAATATAATAAACAGTCTGAATTAGAGTTTGAACAGATACGTGACTTCTTAGTGTTGCATTATGCGATAAACGAGCGTACCGACAGTTCGTTTTTTAATGATATGCGTAATTTGACATTACCTGATTCGTTGCAGCATAAAATAGCGCTATTCAAAGAAACGGGTAGCTTGGTTAGGGAGCAGAACGACTTGTTTTTAGAAAGTTCATGGCTTCAAGTGATGGTTGGTCAAGGGATTATCCCACGTGATTATCACGGTTTAGTCAATAGCATGCCGGATGAAAAGCTTCAGTCAATGTTAACGAATTTGTTAGCGATAAAGCAGGAGCCCATTGCTCAGCTACCCAGCCATGATCAGTACATTTCGGGTATGGTTAATAACGCTAATAAGCGGTTCCCTATGTAAATCAGCATGTTATTTTTAGTTAGTTAAAAAGGGGTTACCTACTGGGTAGCCCTTTTTTGTGCCCATATGTTAATTAAATGTTGATATAAGAAGGCGGCGGCACGTCAAATGTTTCATTTATGTTAATGAATACGTATGCATGCCATTGCTCTGTTTTTATACAAACCTATAGAATTTGTTGTTGAACCATAAGTGACATTTTTGGGTGTGATATTCCTAACTATGTCGATAATAACTAAGGAATGGGACACCAATGAAAACATTCAAACCCAGCTCGATTATGGCTGCGCTTATCACCAGTGGTGTGGCGTTTACTGCCATTCCGCTGTACGCCCAAGAATCATCCGAAACGTCGGTTGAAGACGTTGAGCGCCCTGAAATTGAGGCCGTCGAACGTATTGAAGTGCGTGGCTTTAGTACAAGCCTTATTCAGTCTTTAAACCAAAAACGATTTTCAGATACGGTTTCTGAACAAATATCAGCTGATGACCTTGGGGGCTTACCCGATGTGTCTATGGCTGACGCACTCACGCGCTTACCCGGAATATCTGCTGTGAGAACCGGGGGACAAGCAGCCCAAATTAATATTCGCGGCCTTTCTGGCGATTTCGTTTTCTCTACCTTAAATGGACGGGAGCAAGTGTCAACCAGTGGTAGTCGAGCCATTGAGTTTGATCAATACCCCTCTGAACTAATCAGTGAAGCGGCAGTTTATAAGTCTCCGAAAGCGTCGTTAATAGAAGGCGGGATTGCGGGTACCGTTGAACTTCGCACTGCTAGTCCCTTAGCGATGGACCAACAACATAAGTTCAGTGCGAATGTTCGAGGTATGTACAACGATCGCGCATCAGAAGTTTCTGACGCGACTGAATTTGGACATCGCATTAGCTTCTCGTACCAAGGGAAGTTTATGGATGACACATTAGGGCTATCGTTAGGATATGCGCGATTATTTCAACCCAGTGTTTCAACACAATTTATTGGTTTTGCTTATAACGGCCAAGTGGATGTAGATGGTGTAGAAGGCGATAACGATCGCCCCGGAACCGATTGCCCAGAATGTGAGCTTATTTCAGAAGGTTTTGAAATGCAGCACAAAGGCGGTGAGGAAACCCGAGATGGCTACATTGCCGCGATAGAGTGGGCACCCATAGACACCTTCACATTGAAAGCGGATGCATTCATTTCTAAGTTTGATTCAGAGGCATTCGCCCGTGGGTTTAGGGTTAAGCTAGGGGGGATTCAAGCAGGCATCACTAACCCTGTCGTGGTTAATAACAGTGTGATTGGCGGTACTTTTTCTCGTACCGATACGAGCTTTACTCGCGTTGAACTCGTCAACGATGATAACCAAGACTTCGACAGCGTAGAAAACTTTGGTGTCAACGCTAATTGGGAAATATCAGAAGACTTTGTGGTGCAGTTCGATGTGTCGCGCTCAAGCGCGCAAAGCGATTTTCGAAACGGCTTGCTGTGGTCATTAGTCGGTGAAGATGCCAATGCCACCAGCCCTGTCTTTGATGAAAATGTACAAATATCATATTTACTTAACGGGCAGAACTTACCTGATTTAGCGTTTAATCAAAATGATGCGTTTACTGATTTAGACCGTGTCATGGTAAGTAAGTATGGTATTTATCCCTTTGAAAATAAAGACGAACTAGACGCATACCGCGTTGATTTTCAATATTATGTCGACGTTCCTATTATTACTGGCTTTGAGTTTGGTTATCGCTATTCTGACCGTGAATATTCGAATGATCGTTCTGTGTTTGAGTATGGAAACGACGGTGCATTCTCCGTCAGTGAACCACCACTAAAACTGACCGACGATATGGTAGAAGAGGTTAACTGGTCGGGCGCTTTCGGCTACTTTCCAAGCTACTTATCTGTTGACTTAAACAAAGCACTTGATGCGTGGTTTCCGAATGGCCGCCCACAGCCAGCACAAACATGGGGGCCTGGTGCAGCTGGGGTTATCAATGGGCCTGGCACCGGTCCGGCTACGGCATGGACACTGCAAGAAAGCGGCGATGTATTTGAAACGGTCAATTCTGCTTATTTGATGGCAAATATTAATACTGAGATAGGCGACTTACCGGTTACTGGTAATGTCGGTGTTCGTTATATCAAAACTAAGCAGAGTTCTACTACACTGAACCGTGCCACGCGCATCGTTACCGACCCAACTACTGGCGCACAGGTTGAAGTAAGCGACCCTACACTCGGCGCACAAAACATCACCGACGAAGTCGGGTTAATCAATAACTTCTACAGCCCGGCGATTGTTAGCCATGAATATAGTGATGTACTCCCATCGATCAACCTTAACTTTAAGCTAACCGATGATATGCAGCTGCGTGTTGCCGCGGCAAAAGTAATGGGACGCGCCCCCATCAATCGATTTGCGGCTAATGCGTCTACAACCATTGAAACTGTCACCGCATTTCAAGACCGGGACTCGGGCGAGGTCACACTTTCACAGCCTACTGCACGGGTAAATGGCAGCGCGAGAAATAGTCCTTATTTAGAGCCTTTCTATGCAACGCAATATGATGTGTCGTGGGAGTATTATTTCAGTGAAAGCGAAGGGGCATTTGTGGTCGCAGGTTTCTACAAAAACATTGACTCATTCGTTGAAGATATAGAAATCGAACCGTATAACTTTGCAGCAAATGGCATTGTTGTGCCTGACTCTGTGCAGGTTCCTGTTTTCTTAACGCCAGAATTTGCCGGGCAAGAAGCCGAGTTAGCCACTGACGAAAATGGCAATCCCGTATTTGTTACCGTACCCACTGAAAATGGCAGTTACAGCACGGCGGTAAATAACGCTGAAGGCGGGTACATTCGTGGTCTTGAAGTTGCGTATACACAAATTTACAGCATGTTACCGGGTTGGTGGTCAGGCTTAGGGGTAAGCGCAAGTTACTCGTTCACCGAAAGTGAGATTCAACGCACACTGGGTAACGATATTTACGCTGCCGACCTTCCAGGTCTTAGTGAGAATGTCGCGACGCTTACGGTATTTTGGGAACATGAAGGTTTTGAAACACGATTGTCTAGCCGCTACCGAGATGCGTTTGTATCGCAACAAGTTGCTGTGAATGAACAAGTAACAAACTTTGATTCCGAACTTGTCGTCGACTATCAGGCTTCTTATGCAATTGATGATAATTGGAGCGTTCTGTTTCAGGTGAATAATCTTACTGATGAGCCCACCAAAAGCTATTTTTCTTCACCTGAGCAAACCGGAACTATTCAATTTTTCGGCACGCAATACTACCTAGGGATGACATATCAATTATGAAAAATATCATCTCACTACCTTTATTTTCGAGTGTAAAACCTACTTCAAAACAATGCGTTCAGGAGAACACGATGTTACATGGACATAGAACTTGGCGATTGGCCTTACCGCTTATTGGTGCGTTTGTTATTGCCGGATGTGGCGGCTCAGACGTTGAGTCTGGAGCAAATGATTTACTGACTTGCGACGTACCTAATGTACCCGATGCATCGGGCACAAGTTGTGTACCTCCACCGCCTATTCAATGCGACGCGCCTACCGTACCAAATGAAACGAATGATGCCTGTGTTGTAGGTGCAAATCCCGATTTGCCATTGCCTGATTTCTTTCCATCAGGTTCACAAGCCGTCCTATATTATAACCGCGCTGCGGTCGATGCAGATAACACGTCAAACGACCCGGCCTACGAAGGCTGGCGTTTGCACACATGGAATAATGACAGCTGTGATGCCTATGCTGACGCCGATACAGACTGGGCAAATGGTCGCCAGCATACCGGTATCGACCCTAACTACGGGGCGTATTGGGTACTAGAGCTCAAAGAAGGCTTTGGAACCTGTCACAACTTTATTATTCACAAAGGTACTGATGACGCTGGAAAAGAACTTGGAGGAGGGGATTTTCAAGCGTCGTTAATTCAGGATGATGCAACCTTCGCACGCATGAACTTCACGCTTTCAGGTGAACCCACGCTATTTGAATACCCCATTATGTCACTCGGTCCTCAGCCGGTAGATATTGAAGGCTTTGGTGCCCACTGGGTAGACATCAATACGATTTTATGGGACGCGCCTGAAGAGGCCGCTGTAGTGAAAATGCATTATGCCATTGATGCATCGTTAGAGAGTACGCTAGAGGCGGGCATAAACGGGACCGCGGTCGAATTAATGTCTTCGGCGTTAACCGAAGAACAAACTGCGCGCGTGCCGCATCTATCGTCATTTCAAGCATGGGAAGGCACATGGAGTGCTGAAGATGCGAAAGCGGTGATCACCGGTCAAGCGGTTATCGGAGCATATGACAGTGACGGAATGCTTATAGCGGCGACAGGCATACAACTACCAAACGTCATTGATGCGTTGTATACGTTAGGTGAGGACGACGCTGACGAGGCTCAGTTAGGTGGCGTGTATAGTGATGCGGGCATTACTGCAGCACTATGGGCGCCGACAGCACAGCGTGTCAATTTAATGCTTTATAACGATAATAAAACGTTATCAGAGCGCATTGCAATGACACGGGATGATGCGTCTGGGGTATGGCAGTATAGCGGTGACACGTCTTTAGACAGACAATTGTATCGATACGAAGTGACGGTATACCATCCAATAACGGGGGCGATTGAAACCTTACTGGTCACCGACCCATACTCTGTTAGCTTGAGCACAAATGGGCGTTTTTCACGGTTTGTGAATCTTGCCGATGAAGACTTAAAGCCACAAGGATGGGAAGGACATAGCATACCGACTATCGACAACCCAGAGGATGCCGTTATTTATGAGGGACATATTCGTGACTTTAGCGTTCGTGATATGTCTACAAGTGAAGCCAACAGAGGTAAGTACTTAGCCTTTACCGAAGAAGGTACCGCACCCGTAGAACACCTACAAAAGTTGGTTGATGCGGGCTTAAATTACTTCCACATTTTGCCGGCAAATGATATTGCAACCATTGATGAAAGTAATGCTAATACCGTTGATCTGTATGACACGGTCGCCGATTTATGTCGACTAAACAGTGATGCAGCGGTGTGCGAAGAAGCATCGCCTTCAGCAATACTTATCGACGTTTACAATAGCTACGACCCGCTTGCGCAAGCAGCAAAAGCACAGCAACTGACTAATGATTTACGCGGTGTTGATACCTTTAACTGGGGTTATGATCCTCATCACTTTACTGCGCCAGAAGGAAGTTACGCGTCAAATGCCGAAGGTGTTGAACGTATTATCGAAATGAGAGCGATGATCCAGTCACTTCATGAAATGGGCCTACGTGTGGCGCTTGACGTGGTCTATAACCACACTAATGCGTCAGGCGTTTTTCCAAAGTCGGTGCTAGACAAAGTGGTGCCTGGGTACTATCACAGGTACGAGGTAGATTCGGGAAGTATTGTTCGCGAAACGTGTTGCGATGATACTGAACCGCGTAATGTGATGATGGAAAAACTGATGCACGATTCACTACTCGTGTGGACCGAGCATTATAAGTATGACGCGTTCCGTTTTGATATTATGAGCCAGGCCACGGTAGACACTATGGTACGTCTTCGTGATGCGGTACAGGAAATCGATCAAGACAATTACTTCTATGGTGAAGGCTGGACGAAAATAGATCGAGGGTATCAGCAGGCCAATCAATTAAACATGGCGGGCACGCAAATTGGTACTTACAACGATAGAATTCGAGAAGCTATCCGCCAGGGCAATATATTTTCTCCAGACTCTGACGCGCTGTTAAGTGACCAAGACCGTGTGAAAATGGGGATGACCGGGACGTTAAAAGACTACATTTTGGAAACGTCAGCTGGTTCTGCCGGCGCCACTAGTAATTTAGGCGGTTATGCTGATGATCCCGCGGATATCATAAACTATGTGTCAAAGCATGATAACGAGACGTTGTGGGACCAGCTAAATTATACCCTTCCTCATGATATAACGTTGCAGCAACGTGTGCGCGCACAGAACGTGGCGATGGGCATTAATTTGGTATCGCAAGGTATCCCATTTTTGCAAATGGGTGGCGATATGCTTCGTTCGAAATCTATGGATAGAAATACCTATGACTCTGGGGACTGGTTTAACTTTGTTGATTTTACTTATGAGACCAATAACTGGAATGTAGGATTGCCGCTGGCGCAAGATAATGAGTCACGATGGGCGGAAATGGGTGAGTTCATTTACAACCCCGATCGCGCAGCATCAATGGCTGATATCATGTTTGCGTCAGATGTATTTTCAGAATTATTGTCAATTCGCACATCTAGCCCGCTATTTAGGTTAACTAGCGCACAGGACATTATCGACAGAATTGGATTTCACAATATTGGCGCGCGTCAGCAAAAAGGGCTCATTGCAATGAGCATTGACGACGGTATGGTTCAAGATGGTGAAGGTGCTCGCGCTGACCTGGACATGATGCATGATGCCATCATGGTATTGGTAAATACAGGGTATGAGGAAAAGTCGATTGCTGTAAACACCGCGACAGGGTTTTCGCTGCATCCAACACAAATGAACTCGGTAGACAGTGACGTTCGCGGTGCCTATTTTGTGGAAGGCGAAGATGGAAGCGGCTCGTTTACGGTTCCTGCGTTAACTATTGCAGTATTCGTTAAGCCCCAGTCGGGTGCCCAAGGATACGGATTGGCTGCATACGCGACATCGGGCGCGCCAGATGTTGTGCCATACGGTGATACAATACCGTACCTACGTGGTGATATGAATGGATGGAGTACTGACGATGCTTTCACCTATCAAGGTAATGGCGTTTATACTGTAACGGCCGCACTTGATGCTGACACCACCTATGGGTTTAAGTTTGCTTCAGAAGATTGGTCGACCGTAAACTTTGGTGCAGCGGATGGAGACGACGGTGTCATGCTTGAAGGCGTTGATAAAACGCTTGCGCGCACAAACACCAATCTTTCATTTACGCCTACTGTTTCGGCAACGTATTTGTTTACGATTGATGCAAGTGATGCTGAAGCGCCAGTCATTACGGTAGAAAACGAAGAACCATTCGTCGGCACCACGGTATTCGTTCGCGGCGCGTTTAACGATTGGGGAACCAGCGACGCATTCAGCTATCAAGGTGGCAGAATATACACCTTCGCTCGAGATATCACAGCAGGGTCGTACGAGTTCAAGGTGGCCTCAGAAGACTGGTCTACAGTTAATTTCGGCGCAGTGACAAATAGTGATGAAGATCGCATCGTCACACCTAATAGTACGGTAGCCCTCGCGGCGACGAACGATAATCTAGTATTAAATATTGATTCGTCAGATCGGTATGTCTTTGTCTTCGACATGTCTGATAAAACCATGCCTACGCTTTCGGTATATAAGGAAGCCTTTTTTGGCGACAATGAGGTATTCATTCGTGGTGGCATGAACGGATGGGGTGCGGTTGACCTATTTAACTATCAAGGTGATGGCATCTATACCGTCGACATTGAGTTAAGCGCAGGGTCGGTCGAGTTTAAAGTTGCCTCTGAAGATTGGTCGACGGTCAACCTTGGTAATCCGAACGATGCGGCGTCTAACGTTGTTAGTGTTGGTACTGGGAAGACTTTGGGCGCCAGCAATAACAACCTGATGTTAGAGGTTGAGAACGCAGGATTGTATGAGTTCATGGTAACAGGGCCTAACGGTGTAAACCCTACATTAACGGTGACGGCGAAATAATGTCGAGAGTTACCCAAGTGTGTTGTGAAACCAACATGTAGTAAGGGCTTCGCCTATAAAAAACCGCAGACATTTCTGCGGTTTTTTATTATTGAGATAACGGGCGGTGAACGTGCTGACGTAACGCCCCCTTTTAAAGTGTTTCACCCATGTAACGGCCTTGAACCATGCCGCTATCCCACCTAATTGATGCTAGCCTCGCCGTGCAAATAGTGGCATTATCGCGCTCTATCACTCTTAATTCGCAAGGCACAACGCATTTGGAACAGCATCACTTTCCTAAACAACAGGTTAGCATTGGATTAGTTAACCCTAAAAACCCTACAAACGTAGCGTCAATACTAAGGGCTGCAGGCTGTTATGGTGTTGCTAGCGTCTTCTATACGGGAGAGCGTTTTAGGCATGCTAAGAAGTTTCATGCGGATACTAAAGGGTTTCATAAAGTCATCCCCACCGTGGGCGTTGATAGTTTAAAAGAGGTGGTTCCCAAAGGCGCTAAAACGGTTGCTATAGAGCTGGTGGAGGGTGCGATCCCGCTTCCTGAGTTCGTACATCCAGAAAACGCATTTTACGTATTTGGGCCAGAAGATGGCAGTGTCGGCGCGAGTGAACTTTCATGGTGCGATCATGTCGTATACATTCCTACTTATTCATGCATGAATTTAGCCGCTACCGCTAACGTTGTATTGTATGATAGATTAGCGAAATCAGAGTACACCGCAGGCGATGCATTAATACGACAAAGCCGCGATACCAATAATAAAAATAAGTTATAAAAAAATCCGTGTTGCTATAACACCCTTCAAGGGCGTCTCTAAGACCTGGAAAATAGACCCACGTAATCCATACAATTAATATTCGTACATGGGGGCTATGCGTGTGAACCGCATTACCAATGAAACGTTAGATAGGATGTTGCCACTGGCACATCACGTTGCAAATAGTGACGTAGCGCATGCGTTTGGTGAAGAACTAAGTGTCGATAAAGCAATTTCACAGTTCTTTTTTAGTCGTTACGCGCTGGTGATCGCTAAAACAAACAAAGAAAAAGAGATGAGCTTTCGCACTCGTCACCACGTTTATTGTGAAGAGATGCAATTTGAGGAGACCAATACTGAACGGCAAGAAGTTGATCAGTACGACGAGTTCTCAGTAAATTGTTACATTAAGCATCTTCCTACGGGCAAGTGTGCGGGAACAATACGTCTTGTGCTTCCTAACAACGTTAAGCAGTCGTTACCTTTAGATCAGTTTTTACCCGATGAACACGAGGTAAAATCGGCAACGTCGTGTAATCGTAAAGTGCGAACTATTTGTGAAATATCGCGCCTGGCTATTCCAAAAGAGTTTAGGTTACGCCAGCTTAAGTCAAATATTGTGGCGCCGGAAAAGCTAGCAGACAGTCCGTACTCGGCCACTGACTTTAATTTAAACCATTTTCCTTATTTATCTATTGCCTTATATTTCATGATTGCCAGTATTGGCATAAAAGAAAATGTAAAGCATGCTTACGTGCTTATGGAGCCTAAATTGGCTAGGCGCCTTAAAATGTTCGGTATTAATTTTGAGCAGGTTGGAGAGGCAATAAACCACAACGGGTTACGTGCGCCTTATCGCATCGCGCCGAGTGTTTTAGTAGACAATTTGATTGCGCCGTTGAAAGACTTTCAACAGTCTGTCGATAATGCAATAAAACCCATGCTCGATGATATTAGAAGTGAATCGAACAGCAGTGTAGATGAGGTTAGCATGGGTGGTGTCGCAACGGCTGCTTAAGTTTCAATAATGCGGCATTAGATAGCGAGTCGCGTTAGTGTAATGTGAAACGCAGTGCTCAGTGCGGCTGTAAAAAGTGCTGAATACGTATGCATTTGTTTTAACATTACATTAACGCAACGTATCCTATTACAAACTACGGTTATAGGATTATCATGCACATTCAACATCGATCATTTTCTTCTCGCCTTAAAATAGGTTTAGGGCTATCGGCAGCTATCGCGTCTTGCGTATTGATAGGATGCACAAATAATCAGTCACAAGCGCTCAGTAATAGTGTTTCCTCTACACACGAGAAAGCAATGCAGCAAAAGCCTGTCATATATCAAGTCTTCACGCGTCTTTACGGTAATAAAAACACGACGAACAAGCCGTGGGGCACCATTGATGAAAACGGTGTCGGAAAGTTCTCTGACTTTACCCCCGATGCGTTAGCAAGTATTAAAGCTTTAGGTGTTAGTCATATCTGGTATACCGGTGTGCCACATCATGCTGTAGTAGGCGATTATACAAGTTACGGTATATCGATGGACGACCCCGACGTTGTTAAGGGGCGGGCCGGCTCACCCTATGCCGTTAAGGATTATTATAATGTTAATCCTGATTTGGCGAATGACCCTGCAACGAGACTACAAGAATTTGATGCGCTTATCGCTCGAACGCATCAGCAGGGCATGAAAGTTATCATCGATATCGTGCCAAATCATGTTGCGCGGCACTATGTCTCAAAAAGCGCGCCTGATGGCGTGAGTGATTTTGGTGCAAATGACAATACTGCACTTACTTACGCGCGCGATAATAACTTTTACTATGTTGAGGGCGAAGCTTTTGTTGTGCCATCAGATAGCAATTATAAAGTGCTGGGCGGTGAGTCACATCCTATGGCTGACGGTGTCTTTGATGAATACCCTGCAAAATGGACAGGTAATGGTGCCCGCAAAGCTCAACCTGATATTAATGATTGGTACGAAACCGTAAAAATAAATTATGGTGTTAAGCCTGACGGCAGTTTTGATTTTCCTCAGTTACCTGACCACTACGCAGATAAACCATTCGATGAACACGCCCTATTTTGGCAGGATAAAACACTCCCTGATTCTTGGTATAAGTTTAGAGATATCGCACTTTATTGGTTAGATAGAGGCGTAGACGGTTTTAGGTATGACATGGCCGAGATGGTTCCTGTCGAATTCTGGTCATTTCTTAACAGCGAAATAAAACAAAGAAACCCGGACGCACTATTGCTCGCCGAAGTCTATCAACCCTCAAAATACAGAGAATACATCCACAAAGGAAAGATGGATTATCTGTACGACAAGGTTGGCTTTTACGACACGTTAAAAACGATCATGCAAGGGCAGGGGAACGTTAGCGAACTTGTCGATATTCATAATAGCGTTGCTGATATCGCACCGCATATGCTGCACTTTTTAGAAAATCATGATGAACAACGTATCGCGAGCCCAGATTTTGCGGGCAGCGCAGAAAAAGGTAAACCTGCCTTGGCAGTCAGTGCATTAATAAGTGCATCTCCAACATTGCTTTATTTTGGACAAGATGTAGGCGAGGACGGCAGCGAAAACATGGGGTTCGGTCGAGCGACACGCACGACAATCTTCGATTATGCTGGGGTTCCTGCACATCAACGCTTCATGAACGGCGGCAAGTTTGATGGGGGTGCGTTGTTTCCGGCTGAAAAATCACTACGCGAATTTTATGAAAATATCATGGCTATTGCTTCGACGCATCCTGCTGTACGCGGACGCTATATTAGTCTACATGCGTTGAATGGGCATACCGAGAACTATACACAGCAGCAGTTTGCATTTGTACGCGTTAACGATGAAGATCGTATTTTAGTTGTTGCAAACTTTAGCGAGTCGCCCACTGGTACATTCTCGTTATCACTGCCTGCAAGCTTGATAAATGATCTTGATGCGTCTTCTATGATGCCATTGCTTCCACACTCGAATGCGACGATAGATAAGGCTAATAACGCGATTTCATTGTCACTTGAGGGCTTAGAAACCAAAGTGTTTTCGTTTTAATTCGGTGCGTTGGATTGGCGTGTAAGTAACGGTGTATTGTGAATACGTATGCATAATATTGGCTGCACATCGTTACGCAGGTACTATCCACAGTTAACGAATAATTAACATGGAGTGAACATGCGAAGCATTTCAACGCGCCAAGGGCTGGTCGCCTTAGCGGCAATGTGTATGGTTGCTGTGTCTACTATTGTTCGGGCAGACGAGCAAGATTTAAAGGTGTATCCGCCACATTGGTGGGCCGGCATGGCATCTCCTGCGCTTGAGCTTATGTTGCATGGTGAGGATATTGCAGATTCGCGTGTCACCACAGATAGTGTGGGGGTTACTATTGACGATGTTACTCGTCTAGACAGCAACAACTATCTCTTTGTTTCGCTAAACCTCGCTAATGCAAAAGACCAAACACTATCGCTCAGGCTTCTTGATAAAAAAGGCACTGTGCGGGTGGTGCCATATTCACTTCACGCGCGGCGCAAGCATTCATCACAACGGGAAGGGTTTAGCGGTAAAGACGCTATTTATTTGATTGCACCTGACCGATTTGCTAATGGCGAGGTGAACAACGATGAAGTAGCGGGCTACCGTGAAGGCGTTACGCGTGATAAAGCCGGTGGGCGTCACGGCGGTGATATTCAAGGGATCATGAATAACCTCAGCTACGTCTCTTCACTCGGGTTCACGCAGGTTTGGACAATGCCACTGCTTGAGAATGCTATGGAAGATTATAGTTATCATGGATATAGCATTACAGACTTTTACAACATAGACCCTCGATTTGGCACCAATGCCCTGTTTAAAGAAATGAGCAGTGAAGCGCGTGAACAAGGGATAGGGATTATTATGGATATGGTGCTTAACCATATTGGAAGTAGCCATATATGGTTGAGCGATGCACCGTCAAGTGACTGGATAAATAACAACGGCCGTTTTGTAGGTACAACCCACAAGCGTGAGTCACTTCATGATCCCCACGGTGTCGATGCCGACAAGAAGGCATTTAGTAACGGGTGGTTTGTGCCAACCATGCCGGACTTAAACCAACGAAATCCGCATCTGGCAAATTATTTGATTCAACAGGCTATCTGGTGGGTGGAATACGCTGATCTAAGCGGTATTCGCGTCGACACTTACTCGTATTCTGATAAAGCGTTTTTATCGGCATGGACACAGCGTCTCATGGCTGAATATCCTCGCTTAAATATTGTTGGAGAAGAATGGTCTGTTAACCCTGCTATTACTGCGTATTGGCAACGCGGAAGCTATCGCCGAGATGGGTACGAGAGCGCATTACCCAGTGTAATGGATTTTCCATTACAACAGGCTGTTATTGAGGCGATAAATAGCAAAGAAAGCTGGAGTTCTGGCCTGACCCGTATTTATGAAACGTTGGCTACCGACTTTCTCTACGGTAACGCCAATGATCTTGTCGTGTTTGCTGACAACCATGATATGCGCCGCGTGTTCACTCAAGTGGATGGGGATTTACGCCATTGGAATATGGCCATGACGTTTTTCCTCACCACGCGTGGTATACCGCAAGTATTCTATGGTAGTGAAATACTGATGGATAATGGTACGTCAGACGATCATGGTATCATCCGTGCAGATTTTCCCGGAGGATGGCCGGATGACAAGATAAACGCGTTTACCGGAAAAGGATTAACGGATAGCCAACATTGGGCAACGTCTAGAATAAAAACGCTGCTTCACCTTCGTCGGCAATACCCTGCGTTATTCGAAGGAAACTTAACGCACTATGCGCCTGAAGAAGGCATATATACGTATTTCCGTCACACAGATGACCCTGCGTCGCCCCTTATCATGGTCGTGTTAAATAAACAGTCTAATCAGGGATCGGATACAGAAGACACGCCCGTTGTGTCTTTAGATATAGGGAAGTACGAACGTATGTTGAAGGGCAAAACAACCCTGGTTCGCCTTCGCGACGACAAGCAATTTAGAGTAAACGAAACAATAACACTGTCGCCAATGTCGGCCTCGGTGTTCATTGTAAAATAACGATAAAAACATAGAGTACATTATGCAAGCAACGCAACCACGATTATCCTTCTGGCAAATATGGAATGTAAGCTTTGGCTTTCTCGGTGTTCAATTTGGATTTGCGCTGCAAAATGCCAATGTTAGCCGGATCCTTACCGACTTAGGTGCCGATTTACATTCATTATCTTTATTTTGGCTTGTCGCACCCGTGATGGGCTTAATTGTGCAACCCATTGTCGGTTCTGCA
Organism: Alteromonas algae; assembly: GCF_049117195.1. Taxonomy (GTDB): domain Bacteria; phylum Pseudomonadota; class Gammaproteobacteria; order Enterobacterales; family Alteromonadaceae; genus Alteromonas. The sequence goes on along the minus strand of NZ_CP185260.1, from coordinate 2,038,508 downwards.
TCAGATAGAACCTGGAATCGTCTAGGTCGTAGACGTCCTTTTATACTGGTTGGTGCGATAGCGGCGGTAATCGGCATGATTCTCCTTCCGAACGCGCCTATTTTCGTTGCCTTTCTAGCGCCAATGTTAATGGGAGCGTTGATGGTGGCCTTAATGGATGCGTCATTTAATGTATGCTTTCAACCATTTCGTTCTTTAGTGTCTGATATGGTGCCGCCTACGCAGCGCAACATTGGATACGGGATCCAGTCTTTACTCATTAATATCGGTGCTGTCGTAGGCTCAATTCTACCGTTTGTTTTGACCAACGTTATAGGTTTGGAAAATACCGCACAGATGGGCGAAGTTGCCCCTTCTGTAATGTGGGCTTTTTATATAGGCGCTTCCGTGTTGCTAGGCTCTGTGATTTGGACCGTGATCAGAACAAAAGAGTACTCGCCTGAGCAATATAAGCAGTATAAAGGTCTGAACGAAGACGACGATAAAGGTCAAGAGAAACAAACGCTCGGCGCAAGACTGAGTGGGTTTTTTACGCTCGTCGTTAATATGCCAACAACAATGAAGCAGCTAGCTGTTGTACAGTTTTTCTCGTGGTTTGCACTGTTTATCATGTGGGTGTATACCACGCCTGCCATTACCCAGCATATTTGGAACGTAGATAAAAACTGGTTCGATCCCGCGTATATTGCTGCGGCACCTATGGTGCCTGAGGCCGTTACATTAGCAAAAGGCGCGGCAGGCGACTGGGTCGGCATTCTGTTTGCGGCTTATTCTGTCTTTGCTGCAATATTCTCTGTTTTCCTTGCACGTTTAGCGGATAAATTCGGCAGAAAGACGGTGTATGCAAGTTCACTGGCGTTAGGCGGTCTTAGCTATGTCAGTTTCCTGCTATTTCAAGATTTGAATATGGTTAATGTCAATCTTCTTATTACTGAAGTGACTGTACCATTAGGTGCGGTAAAACTGCTTATTCCTATGGTAGGAGTAGGTATTGCATGGTCGGCAATATTAGCTATGCCTTACGCCATGTTAGCGGGCGCGCTTCCTGCAAATAAAACAGGTGTGTATATGGGGATCTTTAACTTTACCGTGGCAGCGCCACAAATTGTGTCGGGCCTTACCGCAGGTTGGATAGTGAGTAGCGTGTTTGATAACGATGCCAAATACATTATTGTCGTCGCTGGTATATCGATGCTTCTTGGCGCGGTATCGGTATTTTTTGTAAAAGAACATGATGAAAACGAACTGAAAAGCCATAACGCGGAGGCAGCGTGATGAACAGAAAACTAACAGCAATATCTACGGCAATCGCTTTGTCGTTTATCGTGTCCGCCTGTACCTCTACAGACCGACCGCAAGAGGTCGAAAAAGCCGTAACGCTCGTCGGGACAACTACGCCATTTGCGAGTGAGTCTGTCTACTTCGTGGTAACCGACCGATTTGTTGATGGAGACCCTAATAATAACTACGAATCGCAAGGCGGAGACTATCCAACATGGCAGTTGCCACTAGTAGGGCCCAACGGGGAGAAAGCCTATGCGGGTTACATGGGGGGTGACCTTAAAGGGATCCTTAATAATGCTAATTATATAAAAGATATGGGGTTTACAGCGGTGTGGATGACGCCAGTGCATGATAACCCTAACCAGTCATTCAATGGTGATGAACCAATAACCTATGGCGGTGCATTCAAAGACGGTGGAAAAGCGGGCTATCACGGTTATTGGGCAACAAACTTTTATAAAGCTGATGAGCATCTTGTAAGTCACGACTTGTCGGTAAAAGATTATACCACTCGCATGCGAGAGCAATATGGCCTTAAGTCTGTTTTCGATATTGTTGGAAATCACGGAAGCCCCAGTTTTTCGATGCATGAAGACCAAGCTGGATACGGCGAAATATATGATGCTGACGGCCGATTAGTCGCTGATCATCAAAACCTTGCGCCTGAATCGTTAGACCCTGAAAATAATCCACTTCACGCGTTTTTTCATGATTATCCTGATTTAGTAAAATTGTCTAATTTAGACGATGAAAACCCCAAGGTAAGAGATTACCTAATAGGCAGCTATCTGTATTGGATATCACAAGGCGCAGACGCGTTTAGGATTGATACTATTCGCCATGTGCCCCATGCTTTTTGGCGAGAGGCATCTGAACGCATCAGATCGCAATATCCAGATTTCTTCATGTTCGGTGAAAGTTTTAATTTTGATGCGAATTTCATCGCACAACACACCTTACCTAAAAACGGCGCAGTGAGCGTACTCGACTTTCCCATGCAAAAAGTGATGTTAGGCGTTTTTGAAAAACCATTGGAGACCGATTTTGCAGATTTTATTGATGTACTGCATCTTGTCCATGGTCCTTATCAAAACCCGTATGAGTTAACCACATTCTATGATAACCATGATATGGCCAGGATGAATGCATCTGATGATGGGTTTATCAATGCTCACAACTGGCTGTTTACCGTAAGAGGCATTCCCGTCATCTATCAAGGGTCAGAAGTTGGTTTTATGAGAGGTACGTCAGAACACCAAGGAAACAGAAACTACTTTGGCCAAGAAAATATAGATAACGCGAGTGGTAATCGTATTCATAAAGCACTAACTGCTATTTCAAATGTAAGAAAGGCAACGCCTGCGTTACAGCGTGGTATTCAAGTTAACATTATGTTGGAAGGGCACAAGGCTGCGTTTTATCGCGTAGTGCAAACGGGTACCGTACAACAAACCGCACTAGTGCTACTTAATAAGGGCAACGATTCAGCGCCATTCAATATTACAAAATTTGTACAAGAAGGGGAGTGGGAAGAGCAACTGACGGGCGCTAAACAGTCTGTTGCTAAAAACGCATCGATTAGCACAACGGTTGAACCTAATGGCGTTCAGGTGTGGGTAAAGGAAGGACCGATAAACAATGCGCTGTTGTTAAAACAACTTGTATCGCAAGCAAAGGTTCAATAAGGCCGTAGCTGATACGAAGAGGCGTTGAGCAACCGTGAGACAAGCGCCTCGTTATTCAAATAACCCATAGCGAATCTATGGGTTATTGCGCCTCTTTTGCCCCACACGATTGTCTAACAATCACCTCTGCGGGCATCAGATAATCTTCTACCGTCTCTTTCGTTATTGCCTTTATCAAGGTTGTCACTAAAAGCTCACCAGCTAACTTTGTATTTTGATGCACCGTGGTAAGGGCCGGTGTGGTGAACGCCGATACAGCGATATTGTCATACCCGACTACGGCAATGTCTTCAGGAACGTTAAAGTGTGTTTTTCTTAACGCTCTAAGTACGCCCATGGCGATAAGGTCGGACGCACATACAATGGCATCCATGCTGATGTTTTTTTCTAACAGGCTTTGCGTTGCGTCGTATCCGGCTTCTTCTGTAGAAATTGCGTCATACTGAGTAGAGGTGGTGTTTAACCCTTCAGACGTTAACGCGTCGAGATACCCTTGGTAGCGAGCCATAAATTCAGGTGCTTGGTTGCCTGAGTCACCGATGAACACAAAATGTTTGCGACCAAGTTTGATTAGGTGCTCAGTAATATGTTTGCCACCTTGGAAATTATCACAGCCAATACTAACACCTGGGTGTTCTGTATCCGGCGCGCCCCAACGGACAAAATGTGTTCCTTGTGATTCAAGTTGTGCAACTTTAGCGCGATAGTCGGTGTAATCACCATAACCCAGTAAGATAATACCGTCGGCTTTATTCGAGTCTTCGTATTCCGCCTGCCAATCATCGTCCATGTTCTGAAACGAAACCAGCAAATCGTAACCTGCGGTAGCACAAGCTCGTGTGATACTACCAAGCATTGACAAAAAGAAAGGGTTAATCATCGAATCGTCTGAAGTGGGATCTTCAAAAAGTAATAAGGCGATAGTGTTGCTTTTCTGCTTTCTTAAGTTGCTGGCATTTTTATCGACTTTATAATTCAGCTCTTTTGCTATGCGTTGCACGCGCTCGCGGGTCTCTAGGTTGACCAACGGACTGTTGTTCAATGCGCGAGATACCGTAGATTGAGACACACCAGCTAAGTGTGCAATATCAAAAGAGGTTGCTTTTTCTTTCATAAACACCATTTCTGCAAACACGACGTTACTATCGCATGAATAGATTACCATAATAATTAAGGTTCACTAAAACTTTGACGTTGTTACAATAATTTTGTGCATGTTAATGGCACAGAGTCGATATTCTTAGCGTAAATAGTGCGTAAACTGACCACTTGTATAGCAGGGTAAAATAAAACATGGTTGTGATAATTGTGTCGGTGTTATACTCACGTCACTATCTAGAATTAATTAATGCATAAGGGGAACATGCGAATGGCCGAGACTGATCATCGTCCGACCAATTTTATCCGTCAAATCATCGATAAAGACCTAGCCAATGGTTTGCACGACACTATCAAAACTCGCTTCCCGCCAGAGCCTAACGGCTTTTTGCACATTGGGCATGCGAAGTCAATTTGTCTTAATTTTGGTATTGCGAAGGATTACACGGGCACGTGCAACCTGCGGTTTGACGATACTAACCCAGCGAAAGAAGATATTTCATTCGTTAACTCGATTAAGGAAGATGTTAAATGGCTTGGCTTTTCGTGGGACGGAGAGGAACGCTATTCATCTAAGTACTTCGATCAACTGCATGCTTATGCCAACGAACTTATCGATAAAGGCTTGGCCTACGTAGATTTTTCTTCTCAAGACGTGATGCGTGAACTTCGCGGCACACTCAAAGAGCCGGGCAAGAACAGCGCATATCGTGATACGGACGTTGAAACAAACAAACGTGAATTTGCGAAGATGACGGCGGGTGACTATCAAGAGGGTGAGTGTAGCTTACGCGCTAAAATTGATATGTCTTCGCCTTTCATGTGTATGAGAGACCCGGTGATTTACCGCGTTAAGCATGCCCATCATCACCAAACTGGTGATAAATGGTGTGTATATCCTATGTATGACTTCACCCATTGTATTTCAGATGCAATTGAGGGGATTACGCACTCGTTATGTACATTAGAGTTTCAAGATAATCGTCGTCTCTATGACTGGGTTATTGAAAACATTTCAATTGATTGCACACCGCGACAATATGAGTTTTCACGCTTAAACCTTGAATATACGGTATTAAGTAAGCGCCGATTGATTCAATTGGTTGATGAAAATCATGTTAGCGGATGGGATGATCCGCGCATGCCGACGGTTGCTGGGTTACGTCGTAGAGGTTACACGCCAGGTTCTGTGCGCGAGTTCTGCAAGCGTATTGGCGTTACGAAAATGGATAACATGGTAGAAATGTCCATGTTAGAGGCATGTATTCGAGATGACCTCAACGTAAACGCGCCACGTGCTATGGCGGTACTCGATCCAATTAAAGTCATTATCGAAAATTACGATGAAGGTAAAACGGAAATTTTGACGGCGCCTAATCACCCTAGTGATGAAGCGATGGGCACACGTGAAATTGGTTTTAGTCGCGAAGTATGGATTGAAGCTGAAGACTTCCGAGAGTCAGCGAATAAAAAGTTCAAACGCCTTGTATTAGAAAAAGAAGTTCGTCTTCGTAATGCGTATGTGATCAAAGCAAATCGCGTTGATAAGGACGAAGAGGGCAACGTAACTACTGTTTATTGTACGTACGATGCTGATACGCTAGGCAAAGACCCTGCTGATGGTCGCAAAGTCAAAGGTGTGATCCATTGGGTAGATGCGGTTACAGGCCAACAGGCTGAATTTAGACTGTATGATCGGTTATTCAATGTACCTAATCCCGCAGCAGAAGAGAACTTTACTGACGCTATTAACCCTGATTCACTTGATGTGAAGCTAGGCTGGGTAGAAAACGGGTTAGCACAACATGTCCCTGATATAGGTGCATGGCAGTTTGAGCGAACTGGCTATTTCTGTCTCGATACGCAAAGTACCGATGACAAGCCGGTATTTAATAGAACTGTCGGCTTACGCGACACCTGGGCAAAAAACGACGGTTAATTACTGTGCGTTTCTGGAACAAAAAAAGCTGCGTAATACGCAGCTTTTTTTTTAAGTTTATGTATGGTTTATTTAGGTTGGCAATCGAGTGATTCACCCGTTACCGTAATGCTGTCATTACCCATTAAGTACAAGTACAACGGCATAATATCCAATGGGGTTTTTAGTGTTTCAGGGTTTTCAGCGGGGAAGGCCTGAGAGCGCATTTTGGTTCGCGTACCACCTGGGTTAATACAATTAAATCTAATCGATTTGTTTCTGTATTCATCTGCAAGCGTTTGCATAACGCCCTCAGTGGCAAACTTTGATACCGCATATGTGCCCCAGAATGCACGCCCGTGCCTACCGACACTTGATGTGGTAAATACAACAGAAGCATGTTCCGCTTTTTCTAGCACGGGTATGAGTGCTTGCGTCATGTAAACCATACCATTTAGGTTTACCTGCATGACATCCTGCCATTCTTGCGCATCAATATCTTTAAACGCACTTAAATGCCCTAATACCGAGGCGTTATGAAGTACGCCATCTAAATGGCCAAATTGGTCAATAATAGTCTGTGCCATCTGCTGATAATGACTGGGCGTAGCCCCTTTCAAATCTAGGGGGACGATTGCAGGCTCGGCGCCGCCAGCATTCACTATCTCATCATAAACGGCTTCTAATTTTGCGACCGTGCGACCGAGCAAAATACACGTAGCGCCGTGTTTGGCATAAGTTTTAGCCGCTTGTGCGCCAATTCCATCACCTGCTCCTGTTATTAATATTATTTTATTCTCAAGTAGATGGTGAGGGGCTTGATAGTCGTTCATTTCATTCCTTAGCTATGCCCAGTAGGCAGGCGTTACATACAGTCGCGGTTGATTGCGTGATCATACTCATACTGACGAACAAGTAAAGCAAGGGATGTTGGTGAACATTGGTCAACGGGAAAAGTAAGCATAAAAAAACCGATATCATCGCTGATATCGGTTTTTACAATCTTAATGAATAAACTTAAACGCTACTCACAAGGTAATAGGTTGCTCTACGCTTAGTTGGCAACAACTGACTCGTCAAATATAACGACAGTTTCGCCACCAGTAGAAATAAAGGCTGCTGCGCCGCGTTGCATCTCTGTTGTTGCACCCGCACTAGGGCTTGGGTTTAACAACGAAGAGTGTGAACCTTCGATAAAGCGAACTAAACCGTTTCCAGGTGTCGTTGTTGATACACCCATGACGCCCGCAAATTTCGCCAATGGCTCAGTACCCGCAAACGTAGGGGCATTCACTGTAGAGTTAGGAATAACTTGATCAGGTAGCGCTGTGCTACCGTCATCGTTAGTTCCGCCACCAATCACTTCATGGATAACGAAGTCTGAGTTTTCAGCAAGCAAGCCTGCAAAGTTATTTGGATCAGACGCGTCGGTAATCGTTTGAGCGGCAAAAGCAAACTGTGCAAATGTAGCATCGACACTGGCTTTTGTTGCTGCATCAAGACCCGCGTAGAACTCAACGTATGCTGGCACAAGTGCCTGTTCTGCAGTAAGTTCGTTAGCTTGCGCGTATTGTCCAACAAACGCTACGAAATCAGCAGAAGAGGCTGCAAGTAGGTTTGATTTGATTAAGTTACCAAATGCTACCGATTCTAGTAAGAACGCCGCAGTACCGCCACCAGGCACACTGAACACAGCACTATTGAATGCAAACATACCGTCGAAGTTAGCAAGTGGGTTACCTTCACCAAACGACTCGTTTGACATTGCAACACTGCTTATGCCGGTGATTGAACCTAAGCTTTGTCCTACAAACGATACGTCGTTAGCGTTAAGGCGTACTGAGCCACCTGTCGTGTCAACAACAGCATTCAAACCAAGACGAAGCCCCATGACATCGACAACGCTCTGACGGTTGTTATCACGCGTAGTAAGCAATGACGCTAGGTTAAGGTAATCAGTTGGATCACCACCTACAGCCGCTGATGCGTTAACCATTTCGCCATCAATCATAAAGCCACGGCTACCGTGAAGCGGATGATCGATAGCAACCGTTGCATACCCTGCTAATGATAGTGCACCCGTGATCGCTAAGAAGTCTTCTTTGCGCGAGGTAATACCATGTTGCAAAATAACAACAGGCCAACCAGCCTCAGGAACCGCTGCGATAGGGCTCACGCCCGATGCCGGGTTAGCTGCAACAATATTAATAATATTGATATCAGGTACTGTTACTTGAACGTCAAGCGTTTCAGTCCCATCAGGGTTGCTACCTTTACGTGCAGGAATTGGGCTATAACGCGTTACATGGCGTAAATCGTTAATACCAAGGTTGGTAAGGTCTAAGTCCAATAACGTACCACCAGTTGCTTGTTGGCATAATTCGTTATTTGGACCTGTTGTAATTGTACCGTCAGCAAGCAGCGCACCGATAGTTTCAGCACCGATGGTTTGCAATGCAAGACCATTTGTACATGCTGCAGACCAACGGCCATTAAGCGGATCAGCTGCATCGATGTAATAAGGTAGGTCAATACTACCTTGCTTCATCGAGGCTGCACAAAACGGTGCTACCTGCGAGAAAACCTGTGTAGCAGTAGGATTCAACGGAGATGCTGGGTTCAATACGGCAGACACAAGGCCTGAACACGTGTCGAGGCCAACAGCTTGCAGCTGTGCCAACGTCGCACTACCTAGTAGCGTTGGTGCCAATGCATCAAACGCAGTATCGACTGGCGCTTCACCAATGGGAAGTACCGGTAACGTGCCCGCTGCTACAGCTTGTGCTGGTGTTGCACCTTGTGCAAGCGCGGTAGCAAAGGGTGCAATTGCAAGCGACTTCACCGTTTCGATAATTTCGGTAGTTGATTGCGTTGTAAATGTATAGCTAAATACAAGCGAATCGCTGCTTACGCCGGCTTGTGAAGTAAGCACACCTTCATAAGAATTAATAAGCCCTTGTAAACTAAGTTGTGAGTCAGTTGAAAGAGGGAAGTCATTAATGTTTTGGCGTAGGCTCTCGTAAGCCGTAGACGGTTTAATCGATTGACCATCGCTGGCTTTCAACCCATCGGTAACCGCTACATAGTAAGTGGTTGAACCTTTAAGAGGCTTAAGCGGAATAACCGCAACATCGTTGCCGCTCGCTTGCGTGACAAAGTCCACGCCGAATGTTAGCTCTTCGTATACTTTACAGCCCGAGATTGGCGGAGCAGTGGTACAGTCAGCGTCATTCAAATCGCCACCGATCGCACCTTCAAACAAGCGTACCGAACCTGGTGCTGCCGCTGAGGCTGCGTCAAGGGTAATACCAGCAGGGTGAGAGGTAGAGAAAGTAAACGGATGCTGTGTAGACCAACCGTCAAGCGCGCCTAACGCTGCTGACGGATTGCCAAAGTCAGGCATGCCGTTTGCCGCTTGACCTGCAACCTCATCTGGCATTTCTAAGGTACCATCGTCCGTTTGTTCTACCAGAGCAAAAAACAAATCGCTTGGCACATTAAGGACACTACCGGCAGGGTCGAACAAAATTCGCGATGCAGGACGCTCAATAGGCGTTTCCGCTTGAATTTTTTCTAAGTCATCTCCGCCACCGCAACCAGCGAGCACAAATGCTGCAGAGATACTTGTGCTGATTAACAGTTTTTTCATTCTTTCTCCCAAGATACTAAGGTGAGTTGTCAACTCGATTGTTTCGTCATCCAATAATTGAAGAACAATCATTGTTCAAACAGACTATTAACAAGTATGACCAGTTATCAATCACCCCATAGTATTGACTTTGTTATCTATTTGCAAAGGTTTGTTAAGTATTTGTTAGGGGTATTTTTCAAGATAGGACGAAAAGTTTACCGTGCCTGTAATCAAACGCTTGCCTGTCGTATAGTAAATATAGTGTGCTAGCTGAGGTTTACTAACAATCTTCTCATCCTATTTTGTGGGCATGCGCATTTTATTGTTGCGGTAATTTAATTGAAGGTGAAAATTTAACCGGTGTACGGTTCTTACGCGTGAAAGTTGTAATTGTTAAACACAGCACCATATAAACGTATTAGAATAGCAACGTAGGGCATTCACACGATGTGTCCCCGTTTAAATGTATTAGGAGATTAGTTTGGAGTTTTTGTACGAATACGGTTTGTTTGTCGCCAAGGCCGTGACCTTGGTATTGGCATTTATTGTTGTGGTTTCAACAATTGTAGGAGTGGCGGCCAAACAAAAACAAGGAAAAGGACAGTTAGAAATTACTTCTCTTTCAGAGCAGCTTAAAGACGTTACGCAATATGCTAAAGAAGTGTTGCTTGACAAGAATGCATTAAAAAAACTCGCTAAAGCACAGAAAAAAGAAGAAAAACAAAAAAATAAAGCGAACAGTGATGAAGAAAAAAAGCCTCGTCTGTTTGTTATTGACTTCAAAGGCTCAATGGATGCACATGAAGTGGAACACCTTCGTGAGGAAGTTACTGCTATTCTTTGTATCGCCGAAAAAGAAGATGAAGTGCTAGTAAGGTTAGAAAGCGGTGGCGGTGTAGTGCACGGTTATGGCTTGGCTGCGTCTCAGTTACAACGTATTAAAGATAAGGGCATTACATTAACGATTGCTGTTGATAAGGTTGCCGCTAGCGGCGGTTACATGATGGCATGCGTTGCTGATAAATTACTAGCAGCTCAGTTTGCTTATATCGGCTCTATTGGCGTGTTGGCGCAATTGCCAAACTTTAATAAGTTGTTGAAGAAAAATGACATTGAATTTGAACAGCATACCGCAGGGGAATATAAGCGTACTCTTACCGTATTTGGCGAAAACAACGATGAAGGACGTGCAAAATTTAAAGAAGAGATTGAAGAGATTCATGTGCTTTTCAAAGACTTTGTCCATAGCCAGCGCCCAGATATGAACATTGAACAAGTGGCAACGGGTGAATATTGGCCAGGTGTAAAGGCGAAGTCCTTAGGTCTTATTGATGAAATAACCACGTCCGACGACTACATATTATCTCATCATCCAGCGCGTGAAATTTTTAGCGTTAAATATGCGGTGAAGAAAAATGTGGCTGAAAAGCTTGGTATGTCAGCAGCTAAGGTTGCCGAGCAGACTTTAATGCGCACATGGAGCAAGGCGAGACACTGGTTCTAGGTCTCCATTGAAGTAGGCGTTACGCGTAACCATTAGTGTTGTCGTATAACGCCTTAACAATCGGTTAAAACAAAAATAATGGCAAAAACAACAAAGACAGACATTCTCAATACCGCCGAGCTATTGTTTTCGCAGCAGGGATTTACACAAACCTCTATGCGCGAAATAACGACAGACGCTGGGGTGAATTTAGCATCAGTGAATTATCATTACGGTAGTAAAAAAAACCTCATTCAGGCAGTACTGAAGCGCTATTTCGATGTGTTGATACCGGATGTTGAGCTTTGTTTAAAAAACACCGATGTGGTGATGGGGGTTAAAGGCGTTGATGCAGTGCTACGCGCATTGATTGTGCCTATGGTAAGGCTAAGTGATGTACGTCCAAATGGTACGGCAATCTTCGTCCAGCTACTTGGGCGGGGATACAACGAAACCCAGGGGCATTTACGTCGTTTTATTATGAGCGAATACGGGCACGCCATACGTGCGCTTGTCGCCGCCATCCAGCAATGTTTGCCAACGATACCGCCAGAAGCGTTATTTTGGCGATTGCACTTTGCAATGGGAAGTTTTGTTTTCTCGATGGCGTCAAGCCAAGCATTAACAGAAATCGTAGAGTCTGACTTTCACCGGCATATCGATATTTCTGAGGTTATCAGCCAACTTGTGCCTTTTGTTGCCCAAGGGTTAGCTGGTAACCTCGATATTTAGCTCATTAACGCGGTAGCGTTGAACCCGGCGCGTCCTCACGCAGTTTCTCTGCCCAGAAGTCCTTCACCGAAAACTGACCTTTCTTACGTGCTGATGATGACGCCGCTTTCTTAGGTTTTTTCTTAGCAGGCGTTAAGGCGCTCTTCACGTCACTAGGCGCTTTGCCCTTGCTGACTTCGAGCTCTTCAGTCATTTCTTGAAGTTGTGCAAGGCGAATATTTTTTCCACCCTCTACACTGTACCAACCGCTCTTTGCTTCAATCGTGGGTGTTGACCCGTGCTTTTCTTCATACGCGCTAGTAAAAGCAGCAATAACTGCTTCTTTATCTAAGTTTGCCATACATAGTTGCTCTTTGTTTTGTTATATTCACAGCCATTGCTTACTCGCCTTGTTGCTTTGCATTAGTGTTATTACTGTATGCAAATTCGTTAGCATTCAACGGGGTAAACAAGGCATGCATTTTTATAACGTTTTTTGAACAATATGTCTAATTTTTAGCCGAGGATGATGTGGCCCTAACGAATTTTGAATTAACCGACTACCTAAATACTCTGCTAAAGAGCAATGAAATCAGCGACTATTGCCCTAATGGGTTGCAGGTAGAGGGAGCAACAACAATCTCTAAAATTGTTACTGGCGTAACGGCTTCTCAAGCGCTTATCGACCGCGCGATTGACAGTGGCGCGGATACGCTCATTGTCCATCATGGTTATTTTTGGAAAGGTGAAAATCAAGCCATAAGTGGAATGAAAAAAAACAGGATAAAAGCGCTATTACAACATGACATAAACATGTATGCATATCACTTACCCTTAGATGTTCATAATACTTATGGGAATAACCAGCAATTAGGTAGCCTACTAGGTATTAAGGAAATCAGTGCCGTTGAGCAAGTTAAGCCACGTGGCGTTCTCATGCAGGGGCGCTTTGAGCACGGTATGTCTGCTCAGGAACTTCAATCACTACTAGAGGTAACACTTAAGCGAGATGTGTTGATGGAGTCACCAGATAATAAATTAATTAGCCGTGTTGCGTGGTGCACGGGCGGTGGCCAAGGTTTTATCGAACAGGCAATTGATGCGGGTGTCGATGCGTTTATCACCGGCGAAGTCTCTGAGCAAACCATACATACAGCACGTGAAATGGGGGTGAGTTTTTATGCGGCAGGGCACCATGCTACAGAACGCTATGGTGTGAAGTCTCTTGGAAAGCATCTCGCAGACACGTTCGGTGTAGACGTTACGTTTATTGACATTCCAAACCCGGCCTGACATGAAATCAGATATAGTCTTTGATGGCATAGCAAACAAATTTGCTGCCAATATATACGGCACCAGTAAAGGGCGAATTAGGCACGACATCCTTTGTCACGCGATGTCACCGTTTCTTGCATCTCCCCAACATATTCTCGAAATTGGGGGCGGCACTGGGGTAATGACAAAGCACTTGTGTGAGTTAGGGCACTCAGTCACGTTGACCGATGCCTCACAAGACGTGTTGGTGCATGCACGAGCCCTATTACAAGGCATCGATAATGTGCGCATCGAGCAGTCCTACTTACAAGAAATAACAGGCATTAATCAATATAATATGGTTGTCTGCCATGCGGTATTGGAGTGGTTAGATGCGCCTTTTGATGCAATTCACTCACTGTATAAGCAGATGCAAAGCGGGGCAGTGTTAAGCTTGAGCTTTTTTAATCATGATGCCAATCTTTTTGCCAATGCGCTGTATGGTAACTTCGACTATATTGCTAAAGGCATGAAGGTAAAAAAGCAAGTGAAGCTTAACCCTAAAAAGCCAATATCGGCAAAGGCGTTGGTTGAATTTTGCGAAAGCATTGGCTTTACCGTTAAGGCGAAAACGGGGGTGCGCTGCTTTCATGATTATCTCAAAGACCGAGAGCACCAAAAGACCAAGTTTGATGAATTGTTTGCACTTGAAAAGGAATACTGCCAACGCGAACCTTACTTATGGTTAGGTAAATACTTTCATGTAATGCTTGAAAAGTAACAGCAACTTTCTTAGGTACATTAATCATTTATTTTTACTCGTTTAAATGGATGTTAATGCAAAATAGTGCTACAAAATAGCGCCATAGTGGTTTCAATGGACGAACAAGGGCGCAAAATGACGAGGCTTCCAAAGGACTTGCTGCATCAACTAATGCGCTGCGAGCTAAGCAGTAAGGCTTTAACAACAGAGCTTATTAACAATAACAAAGCACACGCTTCGCTCAACGCTATTGTTTATGAGCGGTTTTCTCATGCCGAAGAAGACGCTGCGCAGCGTGATGCCTACATCCACAGTCATGGAAAAGCCAGTGGGCTGCTGCACGGTCTCCCTATTACGATAAAAGAGTGTTTTGACTTAAGCGGTACCGCGTCAACATTTGGTGTAAGTGCACGAAAGCGTGATATTCCCAGTCAGAATAATGTCTACATCGAAGCGTTAATGAAAAGCGGCGCCGTTGTGCTGGGGAAAACAAACGTATCTCAGTTATTGTCATTTACTGAAACAGATAACCCTGTTTTCGGTGTTACGTTGCATCCAAAAAATAAAAAATACTCTTGTGGTGGCAGTAGTGGCGGCGAGGGAGCACTCGTTGGTGCTGGGCTCTCTCCTTTGGGGATTGGTAACGATATTGGTGGCAGTATCAGGGTCCCAGCCGCGGTAAACGGATGTTGTGCCATCAAGCCTACCACACAGCGTTTGCGCGACAATACGCGCTGCTTACCCGAACAAGACCTTATTCCTATAAAAGCTGCAGTCGGCCCTTTGTCTCAAGATGCCAGTACACTGCATAATGCGCTTACCGTCTTAAATGATGCTGTACAGGATGAGTGGCCAGTCAAGCCCTTGCGTGATTATCGCGATATCGATTTGTCGTCACTTAAGATAGGGTATTTTACCGATGACGGCGCATTTCCGGTTGCCACAGCGGTTAAAGACGGTGTGCTCAATGCCGTTGCAGAACTTAAGGCGCAGGGGGCTCAAGTTATTGAGTATGTTTTGCCACACCTTGATGAAGCCGAGGCCATCTTCTATGGTGCGATGTCGTTGGATAAAGGGAAAATTCTCTCACGAGCGTTGCAGGGTGATACGCCGAACCAAAATGTTGCGATGCTGCACAAAATTGTACCCTTGCCACATAGTGTAATTACTATGCTTTATTACGTATTACGCGGGTTAGGTCAAAAGCACCAAAGCAGAATATTAAAAATGGTAGGCCATTATACGCTCGACAATGTTGCTGAATTAGAAGCCCGTTTAACGAATTACGTAAAACGTGTTGAAGACAGTATGGCATCAACCTCGATAGGTGCATTGGATGCCGTCATAAGTCCAATTTTGCCGGTACCTGCTTATTTACAAAATAGCTTTAAACATATGGGGCTAGGAGGGCGTTATAGCCTAATGCATAACGTTACTGGCTTTCCGGCCGGTATTGCGTGCGTTGGTACGGTGAAAGAAAACGAAAGTAACAGTCAGTTTAGTGATATTGATATAGCAGAGCGTCAAGCAAACCATTGTATGAAATCGGCGAAAGGGCTACCGCTGTCAGTTCAAATAGCAGCACCTGCATGGCGAGAAGATATCGTGTTAGCCGTGATTGATGCTCTACACCAACCGTATACACAAAAGCTGTAGTGGTTAAAACGAAAGTACCGTAAACATTAGTTCTGGTTATCAATATCGCCTTTTATGATGCCCTATTGACGATATTAGCGGTGACGTCACCATGCATTAGCTCACCAATCACCAAAATATTACGTACCGTCACTGATGCTATTTCATCAAGCGCTTCTTGCGTAAAAAAACCTTGATGCCCAGTAACAATGACATTTGGGAAGGTCAAAAGGCGCTGAAAGACATCATCGCTAATAATATCAAGTGAATGGTCGTTAAAAAATAATTCAGATTCTCTCTCGTAAACATCCAAGCCCAAATAACCCAGATGCGAAGACTTTAGCGAACGAATAACCGCTTTGTCGTCAAGTAAGCCGCCACGGGATGTATTGATTAGCATCGCCCCTTTTGGCATCAGTGAAAGCGTATGATCATTGATAAGGTGATGGCTCTCCTTGTTTAAAGGGCAATGTAGCGTAACGATAGCGCTTTTTGTTAGTAACGTGTCGAGGCTTACGTATTCTACATATTGCCCTGCAATTTCCTTGTTAGGGGAAGGGTCATAGCAAAGTATGTTACAGCCAAAACCTTTCAGTATCTTTATTACCGCGATACCGATATTGCCTGTACCCACAACGCCTACTGTTTTTCCATGAAGTGTAAAACCAAGCAGACCATTAAGTGCAAAGTTGCCTTCTTTCACACGGTTATAGGCTTTATGCGTTTTTCGGTTTAATGTAAGAATAAGCGCCAGGGTATGTTCCGCAACAGTGTGAGGGCTATAAGCTGGTACCCGCGACACGGTGATCCCACATTGCGTTGCTTTGTTAATATCGACATTGTTATACCCCGCACAACGAAGCGTAATATGCTTCACGCCCTGTTGATGTAAGATTTCAATCGTGTCTGCTGAGACGTCATCATTAACGAAGACACAAACGGTATGAAACCCCTTACACAACGCTGCAGAGTTTTTTGTTAACCGATAATCAAAATAGGTAATGTTAATCGCACTGCTTACACTTGGTTCACGCTCATTCTCTGCGTCGAGAAGGTGCTCAAAAACCGCTTGGTCATACGCTTGAGTACTGAACATCGCAATATTGTGCATCGTAATTATCTACTTAATTTATTCCGCTAAAAATACTTCGATATCACGTTGAATATCAGCAGGCTTGGTCGTTGGGGCATAGCGATTTACTCGTGTGCCATCTTTGTTCACCAAAAACTTGGTGAAGTTCCACTTAATACGTTTAGAGCCTAATAACCCAGGGGCTTTGTCTTTGAGTTCATTAAAAAGCGGGTGCGCATTACTTCCGTTGACCTCAACTTTTTCAAAAACGGGAAACGTGACACCAAAGTTCATGGTGCAAAACTGTGCAATCTCTTCGTTGCTGCCGGGCTCTTGGTTTCCAAATTGATCGCAAGGAAATGCTAACACTTCAACACCGTTATCTTTTAATGATGTATAAAGCTTTTCTAGTCCGTCATATTGTGGTGTAAACCCACATTTGCTTGCTGTATTTACAATGAGAAGCACCTTGCCTTTAAACGCGTTTAGCGCGACCTTTTCCCCGTTATTCTTGACTATTTCATGCTCGTAAAAACTCATTGCTGTCTCTCTATATAAGTTGATGGGTAATTTGTTACACTTCAGTATAAACATTTCAACCAATAAGAGAATGGCGATGTCTCAGATAAAAGTAAGCTTTTTAGGGTTAGGCGTAATGGGCTATCCCATGGCCGGTCATTTAGCTAATGCTGGCTTTGATGTGACGGTATTTAACAGAACCGCTTCAAAAGCTGAGCAATGGGTTAAGACATACGGCGGGAAACAAGCAAATACACCATCAAGTGCTGTTGGTGAGGCAGACATTGTATTTATGTGTGTTGGTGATGACAACGACGTGCGTATGGTCGCGCTAGAGGCGCTTAATAATCTTAAGCCGGGTAGCATATTGGTTGATCATACCACCGCATCGGCAGATGTAGCGCGTGAACTCGGTCAGTTGTGTGATGATAAAAATGTCGGCTTTTTAGACGCACCGGTATCAGGAGGGCAAGCCGGCGCAGAGAATGGTCAATTAACGATAATGGTAGGCGGTGAGGAAACGGTATTTGAACGTGCAAAGCCGGTGATTGACACCTATGCGCGACATGCTCAGCGACTTGGCGCAGTGGGTAGCGGTCAGCTTGCAAAAATGATGAATCAAATTTGTATTGCCGGTATCGTGCAAGGGTTATCTGAAGCCTTACATTTTGGACAAAAGGCAGGACTGGATTGTAATGCGGTTATTGACGTGATCAGTAAAGGGGCAGCGCAGTCATGGCAAATGGAAAACAGAGCACATACCATGCTTGATAATACCTTCGACTTTGGTTTTGCCGTTGACTGGATGCGAAAGGACTTATCGATAGCGCTTGATGAAGCACGGAAAAATGGCTCAACACTCGCACTAACAGCACTGGTCGATCAGTATTATGCTGATGTTCAAAAAATGGGGGGAGGGCGTTGGGATACCTCTAGCTTACTCACGCGATTAAAGTAGACGTCTACGCCTTTATTGAGGGCTGTCGTGACAACGTCGACTTGCCCTCACAAGCCTTTGCCATTACTTATTGGCGCCCGCAATAGCCATAAGCTGTTCAAGTCGACGCTGATTAGGAAGGTTTAGCTTCATATCAGACAAGGTCTTCAGCAAACGTTGTACCGTATATTTTCGATAAACCGCAGTATCTGACTCTAGCATGCACTGAAGTAAGTTGAGCCCAAATGCTGCCGTAGCAAAAGAAAGCGTGAACGCGTCGTAGAAATATTTAAGCGCTTGATTATACTTTTTTTGCTGAAACAACTGCATACCCGAATCGTTGAGTGACACAGCAAGCGTGTCGTTTAGGTCTAATTTGCTGCCACCTTCGGTAATAAGCTCGCTGTTCGACGCTTGCTCCGTCACTTCTAATAGCGCAGAATTTTTTTCCCGTGCCAATCGAAGCACCTCAGCGGCTTTGTCTTCATCACCGAGTTTGTGAAACACCTTTGCCGCTATCACGAGTGTTGAAGGTGATGTTCTGACAAAGTTTTCCATATGCTCGCTGTCAATACACTGCGCTGCTTTTTCGTCATCGTTATCAAGTACGGCAGAAAATGCGAGAAGGAAGTCACGTCGCTGTAGCGCTTGCGCGTCATTTTGCCCTCGCCCTGCAATACCTACAAGCTTTCTCGCTTGGCTTAAGCTTTCTTGTCTATTGGTAGAAGGAGACTCTTCGGCTAACATCAAATAGAACTCAGCTAGCTCTAATGTAAAGTCATTAAACCGGTCTTTCGCGCTTCTATGCATCGCGCGCTTTTTCTGAAGGAGGTCAATGGCTTCAATGACTTTGTCTTGTTTTTGATAAGCAATTGTTTTAAGTCGTGCCGCAGGTAAGCTTAGTTCGCTGAACTTAATATTTTCTAGGTACTTTTCTGTCTGCTCATAAGATTCTTGCTCAAAGGACAGCGACGCCAACCATTCAAACGCTTTGTCTTTCGCTAAGCTTGACCCCACCATGCCGTTGAGATCATGCTTACACGCTGTCCATTCGCCTGACGCATATTGACACTTTATTTTTCCCCACTGTGCCCAAAGCACCCGGTCAGAATGGGTGAGAACATCTTCATATAGAATCAGCGCGCGCTCATACTCACCGTTTTCAAATAACAGCCTGGCAAATAACTTCCTGAGGTCTGCAACCAAACGCGGGGGCACGCCTTCACGTAAACGTTTTCTAATAAAGTTTATGGCACTCGTTCGTTGGTTATTATCTATCGATTTTAACGCAGACTCGACATACTTCCTGTAAGTGAAGTAGTGTTCTACTTGGCGAGTTAATGAGGCGATCGTGTAGGGTTTAATCAACAATGCGTCAGGCTGCAAGTCCATGATGGCCCCTATAACCTGGGGAGAACGGTCTGACGTCAAAAAAATAATGCCAGTACTTGGCCTTATAAAGCCTGATTCGCGCAGTGTTTGCACCCATTCAACACCAGAACGTCCTTGACCTAAATGGTAGTCCATAAAAATCACTTCAAAATGTTGCTTTCGCAATGCTCCTTTTAATTCCGTGCCTGAAGTAAAGCTACTTACACCGATATTTCCAATGGGCAATAGATGGCTACGTAATGTTGTTCTGGCGGTGGCGTTGTCTTCGACAACAGCAATGCGGTATTCCAAGGCGATACGTCCTAACGGCTATATAGAGCAAGCTTAACAGTACTGATATAAAAACGCACATCACGTGTGTTTGTGCATAAACCAATAAATGTTGGCGAAAACGGTTACGTAATTTCATGTAACTGTTGTATATAAACATCTGTCACATTAAATTTACATAAAAATAAAAAACATTTGACCTTTACGTTTACGTGAAGGGTAACAATTAGATATTGTGTCGGAAAATGCGTTTCGCACATGAGGATAACTATGAAGCACGTACCCCTACTAATCAACGGTGAATTTGTCGCATCAAAAACAGACACGTTTATTGATGTCACTAACCCAGCTGACAACAGCGTTATCGCAAAAGCGCCCTGCGCAACAAAAGATGAAATGGAGCAGGCAATAGCGTCTGCCGAAAAAGCATTTGAATCATGGAAAGATGTACCAGTAACTGAACGTGCTCGCGTTATGATGCGCTACCAAGCGTTATTAAAAGAAAACCATGATGAGATTGCCACTATTTTAGCGTCGGAAACCGGAAAAACGTTCGATGACGCAAAAGGTGATGTATGGCGCGGCATTGAAGTGGTAGAGCAAGCAATGAACGTTCCTTCAATGATGATGGGTGAAACCGTTGAAAACGTAGCGCGCGGCATAGATACATATAGCTATACACAGCCACTAGGCGTGTGCGCTGGTATTACCCCATTTAACTTCCCTGCAATGATTCCGCTTTGGATGTTTCCACTTGCCATTGCATGTGGTAATACTTTTGTGCTCAAACCCTCAGAGCAAGATCCACAAACGCCAATTAAACTGGCTGAATTGTTTTTACAAGCTGGCGCACCAGCCGGGGTGTTAAACGTGGTTCATGGTGGCAAAGACCAAGTTGATCCGTTATTAACCGACCCACGCATTAAAGCAGTATCGTTTGTAGGCTCGGTACCGGTTGGACAACATATTTATCGAACTGCAACGTCTAATATGAAGCGTGCGCAGTGTTTTGCTGGTGCAAAGAATCACTCAGTAATCATGCCCGATGCTAATAAAGAACATGTCTTAAATAACCTTGTTGGCGCGTCAGTTGGGGCAGCCGGTCAGCGTTGTATGGCAATTTCAGTGGCGGTCTTTGTCGGTGAAGCAGAACAGTGGATCCCTGAACTCGTTGAGCGTATCGCAAAAGTTAAACCTGGTATTTGGAATGATAAAGAAGCAGGTTTTGGCCCGCTTATTAGCCCGCAGGCTAAAGCTCGCGTGTTGAACTATATCAAAGAAGGGAAGGAGCAAGGCGCAACGTGTCTGCTTGATGGTTCGGACTTTACGGTAGAAGGGTATGAGAGCGGAAATTGGGTTGGACCCACTGTCTTCAGTGATGTAACGCCTGATATGTCAATTTACCAAGAAGAAATCTTTGGGCCTGTATTGTCTTGTGTAAGCGTAGACTCTCTTGAAGATGCGCTAGAGCTTGTTAATAACAACCCATACGGAAATGGTACCTCAATATTCACCAATAGTGGCCCCGCAGCGCGCAAATATCAGCGCAATGTAGAGGTAGGGCAAGTAGGCATCAATGTACCGATCCCTGTTCCATTACCATTCTTCTCGTTTACCGGTTGGAAAAATTCATTCTACGGCGACTTACATGCATATGGTAAGCAAGCCATTCGCTTCTACAGCGAAACGAAAACAATTACTTCGCGTTGGTTAGAAGACGATATTCCAGGCGGCCCTAATTTAACTATCTCTTTGGATTAACCAGATGCGTTGATGCGTGTGGCTGAAGTAAAGCGAGGTCACACCATCATAATCGGTTAATGAAAACGAATAGACGGAAACAGTTAGACAGGTGAAAGCATGAATTTTGAATTATCAGACGATCAACTTGCATTTGAAGAAACAGCCCGACAGTTTGCTGAGCAAGAATTGGCTCCACATGCCGCAAAGTGGGACAGAGAGCATCACTTCCCAGTGGACGCTATCAAAAAAGCGGGTGAACTTGGTTTTTGTGGGCTCTACACACCGGAAGAAGCGGGTGGACTAGGCCTTTCAAGGCTCGATGCATCCATCATCTTTGAGCAATTAGCAATGGGGTGTACTACGACCACCGCAATGTTAACCATTCACAACATGGCGACATGGATGATAGCGAAATGGGGTACTGATGCCGTTAAGTCTACATGGTGTGATGACTTAGTGACGGGTGAAAAATTGGCGTCCTACTGTCTAACCGAACCAGGTGCAGGATCTGATGCCGCATCACTTAAAACGAAAGCGGTAAAAAATGATAAAGGGTATGTGCTTAACGGCGCCAAGGTCTTTATCTCTGGTGCGGGCAGTACTGATGTATTGGTAGTGATGGCACGTACGGGGGGAGACGGAGCCTCTGGCGTCACCGCTTTCGCTGTACCTGCTAACGAAGACGGCATCATTTACGGTAAAGCAGAAGAAAAAATGGGCTGGAACGCACAGCCTACGAGAATGATTACCTTCGACAACGTACAACTTGATGCGTCTTGGCGTCTTGGTGATGAAGGCCAAGGCTTTAAAATGGCGATGGAAGGGTTAGATGGTGGACGAATCAATATCGCCACGTGTTCTGTCGGCACTGCCCAGCAAGCGTTAAATGTAGCCCGTAACTACATGAATGAACGCGAGCAATTTGGAAAGCCAATCGCAGGTTTTCAGGCGCTACAGTTCAAACTAGCCGATATGGCAACCGAACTTGTTGCAGCGCGTCAAATGGTACGAATGGCCGCATGTAAATTAGACAATGGCGATGCGGACAAAACTACGTATTGCGCTATGGCTAAACGATTTGCAACTGATGTTGGCTTCAATGTCTGTAATGATGCGTTACAACTTCACGGTGGGTATGGTTATATAAAAGAGTATCCGCTCGAGCGTCATTTCAGAGATGTGCGTGTACATCAAATACTTGAAGGCACGAACGAAATTATGCGCGTTATTATCGGGCGTAGAATTCTGTCTGACGAACGTAGCGTACTGTAGCCATCAATTAGCATAAAGGAGCTGTCATGCATAATGAAAGTGCAGTAGTAAAAACCAGTGAATTGAAGACACCTTGTGGTCACTACATCGGTTTAGTCACGCTAAATAAACCAAAAGCATTAAATGCGCTAGACCTGGACATGGCCTTGATAATGTTAGAAGCGTTGACCTCATGGCAGGACAGAGAGGATATTGCCTGTATCGTCGTCGATGCTGAAGGCGACAAAGCGTTTTGTGCCGGTGGTGATATTGTTTCTATGTACAACGCAATGAAAGACGCTGATGGTGAAATACCTGCTTTCTTAGAAACCTTCTTTAAAACAGAGTACACGCTCGATTTTACGATACATCATTACCCAAAACCTATCGTGGTGTGGGGGGCAGGAATCGTCATGGGTGGCGGAATGGGGCTTTTATGTGGTGCGAGCCATAGAATTGCAACACAAACGTCTAAGCTTGCCATGCCAGAGATAAGCATAGGCCTTTACCCTGACGTTGGCGGTAGTTATTTCCTTCCTCGTCTTCCAGGCAATACTGGCTTGTTTTTGGGGTTGACGGGCGCACAAATAAACGGTGCCGACGCGCACTATGTTGGCATGGTAGACGCTTTAGTCGACAATAGCGAAAAGCCGTCACTGATGGATAAACTGATGAATGCCGAATGGCGTGATGTCGATGCACATGGTGTAGTCGACAGTATTGTTGGTTCATTAGCGATGCCTGCCGATCCTCCTGTAAGCAATGTTGAAAAGCACATCGAAAATATTAATGCGTGGTGTAGTGGAGATAATGTTGAGGATATTGTTAACACTATCCTCAATGCTGACATGCAAGACGACAAGTGGCTCAACAGAGCGCAAGCAACGCTTAAGCATGGCTCGCCCATTACCGCTCACCTCGTGTTTGAGCAGTGTAAACGTGGTGCGTTGTTGGATTTAGCTGATTGTTTCAAAATGGAAGCGATCATGTCGTGCCGCTGCGGAGAAAGTGGTGAATTTCAAGAGGGCGTAAGAGCACTTTTGATTGATAAAGATCATTCTCCAGCATGGAAATATAAGCGAGTCGAAGAAGTGCCTGCAAACGTTATCGAGCATTTTTTCACTTCACCATGGGGCGAGTCCTCGCACCCTCTAGCTGAATTAGGAGCGGTAAAATGACAGCAATAGCATTTATCGGCTTAGGCAATATGGGCGGGCCGATGGCGGCTAACCTTGTAAAGTCTGGACACAATGTTACGGTATTCGACCTTGTTGAAGAGGCGGTAGAACGCGCAGTTGCTAGTGGCGCGACTGCGGGGCTAAATGCTGTTGATGCAGTGAAAAATGCAGATGTTATCATCACAATGCTACCAGCAGCGAAGCACGTAGACACCCTTTATCTTGGTGACAATGGCATTCTTAACGCAGCAAAGCCCGATGCGTTGTTTATTGATTCGTCGACGATAGATGCCGAAACCGCTAAGCGCGTGGGCGCTCACGTTATGGCGTCTAACCGGCTGTTTGTCGATGCACCCGTATCGGGCGGCACCGCCGGCGCGCAAGCAGGTACGTTAACCTTCATTATGGGCGGCAGCAACAAGGCGATTGAACGCGCTACGCCAATACTCTCGTGCATGGGTAAAAACTTATTTCACGCAGGGGATACTGGTGCGGGGCAAATAGCAAAAATCTGTAACAACATGCTGTTGGCCGTATTGATGTCCGGTACATCTGAAGCCCTTCAAATGGCAATCAATAATGGCATCGACCCGACGGTTATGTCAGACATTATGCTCCAAAGCTCAGGCTGTAACTGGACACTAGAAAAATACAACCCGTGCCCTGGTGTGATGGAAAACGTACCGTCAAGCAAAGAGTATGAGGGCGGCTTCATGGTCAAGCTCATGAACAAAGACTTGAATTTAGCGATGGAAACGGCCGCGCAAAGTGGTTCACCTACGCCGATGGCTGCGGCAGCGCAAGGTTTATATCGTATACATGAAGCGAAAGGGAACGAGAACAAAGATTTTTCTAGCATATTTACGCTTTTAGAAAAATAACCGTTCTTTACATTAAGGCCAAGACTAAGACACTGGCGGCTTTGTTTGATATCATTGCCGCCATTATTGTATACGCGAGACCTCACCATCATGTGGCAGTGCCCACTTTGCAAACACCCCCTATCGTTAATATCTCCAACATCACAGTGTGAAAACGGGCATGCATTCGACATGGCGAAAGCGGGATACGTCAATTTATTCCCCGTTCAGTTTAAGAACTCAAAGCAGCCCGGCGATGATAAGGCGATGGTGCGAGCGCGCAGAGAGTTTCATAGTAAACAGGGGTATTTACCGTTAAAGCAAAAAATGGTGGAGCTATTAGCGGATAACGCACCAGTCTTTGACACGTTACGCGTCTATGATGCCGGTTGTGGCGAAGGAAGCTACTTGTATCATATTGTTAAAGGGCTTAACGAAAAGAATATTAATACGACAGGTGCCGGCAGCGACATTGCGAAAATTGCGGTTGAACTGGCAGCAAAAGCATATAAAAACATACAGTTCGTTGTGGCAAGTAGTTTTAGTCTACCGTTACAAGATAACTCGCAACATGCGGTGATACAGGTATTTGCACCGGGTGAAAGTAAAGAGTATGCGCGCATCCTTCAACCTGGTGGACTGCTGATCACCGTCGATCCGGCGCCTCGACATTTATTCGAACTAAAAGCATGCATTTATGACCAACCACAACAGCACAATGTTAGTGAGGGTGAAAGGGTTGGTTTTTCATTAATAAATGACGACGCTTTTTCTTATTCGCTTACGTTTGATTCGCTAGAACAAGTGACTGATTTAGTTAAAATGACGCCATATTACTGGAAGCTTCCAGAAGGAAAAATAGATAGCATAATTTCAACGCTAAAAAAGGTTACCGTTGATTTTCAGATACGCTTATACAGGCGCAATGATTAAGCGTAGATATGCAAAAGAAAAGCGCCGTATAGGCGCTTTTTTTATTTGTTTTCCGAAAACCGTGTTAGGTGCATGATAGCTTGGCTGAGTAAATTCACATTCAGTGGAGCGTTACTGCGTTTGCCGGTTCGCGTGTCGGTTATTTCGTAGCTGCCATTGCTGAGTACGTCTGTACGTTCGTTGTTATGGAACATAACAATGCGCTCGCCAGATGTGCTTACTAACCACGCTCGCTTGGGAGCGAGCAAGTTTTGGCCCGTCGAATAAAATGTAATGGGCGCATTGCATCCTAGCGCGTGCATAATGGTAGGGGCCAAATCCTCAGTAGTCGCCATCGCAGCATTAAGCGGCAACGTCGACATAAGTGTGCCCGTACCATTGTCACGCTGTGTCGCGACAATAACGTCTGTACCTGCTTGTAGCGCGTTATCTATAGCGCTTGTAACATCATTCCCCTCTACAAACGCGATATGCAGTCCATCTGTTGTTTGTAGCTGGTCTTTTTTATAGCCACTTAATGATGTCATGGTATTAATGTTTGGCGTATAGATAGAGACAGGCATACCCGACCCCATAGGCAGTGCCAACATGACAGGACGCTTGTTTTCAAGAGACTCTTGGTAAATTTCAGGTACACCAAATAGAGTGGATGTTATCAACCCGTCAACACTGGTCGCGGTGGTATAATAATTTGCCACCGAATTAAACGCATACCCCGCCAAATCACTAATCGGTGTGGTATCTGTTTGCACTAATACTAGTACATTCTTACTTGAATCTATAGCGCAATAAACGGGTTCAGAAGGATAATTAATGTTATGAATGTCAGGGTTAAATTGAAGTTGCTTACGCTCTTCATAAGCGGCCAAATCAAGCAACCCGTAACGCGACATTGTGGTTTTTGCCGTTGCAGGGTAAGACAGCGGAAATATATTATCTTGCTTGATAACCGGCTGATAAAGGTTTGCATCCGCCCATACGTGAATGGCGTGGCTTGCGACGAAACACACGACGAAAAAGCTACTGACTTTAGTGCCAATACGGTGGCGTGAAAAACGCTCAACCCGTTTCCAAATAGCGTTAGCTAAAACAAGCTGAAACCCCAACCAAACAAGAAACAGTAATAACAAAAAGGCCCATTGTTGCCAATTTGATATCGTTATTTGAGCATCGGCTTCATTGGTTAACAAATCAGCGGCATGAAGGCTAATGTGAAAACCTGTTTTGTTAAATAGAAGGGCATCGAATGCAAGTAGCGCTAACCCGGTTGCTGCAATAATAGATGCCGCTGCCTTTATTATTCGAGGGTTAGTCGCGAGATAGCACAATGGCAAAATAAAAATGACGAATCCAAAGAACGTCATGAAGCCGATATGGCCGAACCAATTAGCAAAAAGGTAAAAAGTACCAATAGCAGAGCCTGGCAAGGGAGATGAAAACACGAAAATAGAGGCTATTATGATCGCGATGACAATATTTGCTAGAGCAAACCAATGCCCCCAATTTACAAGCTTCGTTACCCGCTGACGGCGAGGTGATTCGGCTAAAATCATAATGACGACCTGTTTATGGTTTGACGCTTTTTACAAGCACACTCGCGAATTGTTCAGCTATTGCCTCGCGGCTCTCTGGCTTCACTTGTGTATTAATAATATGAGTAATGACATTACCCAACACCATCATTGATAGGTCTCGATCTGCTTGATTTTCTTCCAAAGTAAAAATAACTTTGTTCATCAAGGCTTCAAACTCGGCATTGGTATAGCGGCTTTGCTGGGGCATTGTTACGCCTCTTTTTTATGATTTCTTTTATAAAAAGAATGGTTTTATCTGTAAAATGATTATAATCGTTGTTTGGTTGAGTACAATCATTCATTCCAAAATCCCTCGATTCCTTGGATTTTTCTGACATTTTTTAATCAACAGGACACCCGATACGTTATGAGTGCACTGATTCACCATTTTGTTGTTCATCGTTTAATCGTTAATAAAGACGAAAAAATTGAAGCGGTACCCCGTGATGATTGTTTGGCGGTAACGCCAGAAATCGAATTGCTAGCGCACCAGATTAACCATAGTTTCAACAGTAAACCTGGTAAAGGGGTGGGGCACTTTGTTAACGAGTCACCAGTCAGTGCCAGCACAGAAGACGAAAATGAAAGTACATCAAAAGATGTATCGGCTTTTGCGCAGCAATTACGTACGTATCTTGCCATTAAAAAAGAAAATGGTGATAACGTTGAAGATGCGTTTCATCAGTTTTCATTGTCTGCAACACATCGATTAGTAAAAACGTTAGTTGACATGGGGACGGTAGAAACGGGCTTTCTTATTTTCTGTCAGTATGAATATCTAGCAACACAGTATCTGATGATAGCGTTGCTTAATACGCGTTCGCATGTTGAAGTCACCAATTCGTTAGATTTGTCAGCGCGAGAGCATTTGGATTTGGCAAAAATGCAACTTGCAGTGCGAATTGACCTAACCCAATGGGATATTCAGCCAGAACAACAACGCTATGTCAGCTTTATAAAAGGCCGTATGGGTAGAAAAGTTTCCGACTTTTTCATGGAATTTGTAGGATGCGAAGAGCTTGTAGATGTAAAGCAGCAAAACAAGCAACTAATTTCATCAGTAGATGCGTATCTAGCCAGTGAATCGCTAGACCCCAGCGAGCAGCACCAGCATCGCGAACAGGTGAAAACGTATTTTAAAGAGCAAATAGATGCGGGTGAAAGCTTGTCGATTGATGAACTGGCAAAACGTTTGCCACCGAGCGAGGCTTCACAGAACTTTTCTGCTTTTACCGATTCAATGGAATCAGCACTAGAGAAGGAAATACAACCGGATCCCGCAGCACTGAAGCAGTTAGCAAAATTTACCGGACAAGGTGGTGGTGTATCACTTAGTTTTGAGAGAAAATTAATGGGTGACCGGGTATTTTACGACCCCGCTACCGATACGTTGACGATTCGCGGTATTCCACCGAACTTAAAAGATCAGCTTAATCGCCAATCTTCTATGGACTAAGCGCTGCGCGCTGCGCAGAAAAAACGTATACTTGAGAAAGAAAACGAACACGATTCAAGGGTGTTATGCAATTATTTGTAAATGATTTAACGGTAATGGACTTCTCTTATTTGTGTCCGCAACGCGGCATGGTAGGAGAAAGTTGGATTGTCGATGTAATTCTGGACGGCGAATTAAACGAAGAAAGTATGGTCCAAGACTTCGGTAAGGTGAAAAAGAACCTTAAAAAGCTCATCGACGAATACATAGACCATAAACTGCTAGTTCCAGCAGAGTATGCTGGCGCTGATGTAATTCATAACGATGAGAATGAACACGTCGAAGTGCGTTTTTCATGTATTGATGGGCGGGCCATTATGTTGCATTGCCCGGCCGAGGCGTATGCATTTATCTATTCCGATGTAGTAACGATGGACTCAGTCAGCATGTATCTCAAAGAAGTGATTGCGACTCACTTACCTGAAAATGTTGACAATATTACGTTGCAGCTACGCACTGAAGTGATTGATTCACCTTACTATCACTATACTCATGGCCTTAAAAAGCACGATGGAAACTGCCAACGGATTGCGCATGGTCATCGTTCTCGCATTGATATTTTGTTAGATAACAAAGTGAGTGAGGAGTACCAGCGATATTGGGCTGAGCGTTGGGCTGATATTTATATCGCCACTACAAGCGATGAAATTGCATTTTCTGAGCGCAAAATGAAAGGCGCCGTGACGAACCCTGAAGAATATTACATGTTTGCATACGAGGCTTCACAGGGCTATTTCGAATTGCTCATTCCAAAATCGGATTGCGAAGTGATAACGACAGATTCAACGGTAGAATGTTTAGCCCAGTATTTGTTGGAAGAGCAGAGCAAACTTACGCCGGATAATCATTGCAAAGTTATTGCTTATGAAGGTGTAGGCAAGGGCGCGATGGTGTCTCAATAGTCAACGCTATTGGTGAATAATATGAAGAAAAACCGCAAGCTAAAACGTTTTATATCAGGTGTGATCCTAACAACCTTTTGTTTGACGAATGCAATGGCATCAAGTGAAACCAATGCCGAAAACGACGCATTGATACTTAATGGTATGCTCACTCAGGGAGCGCTATTACGCGCAGAGGTGCCTAAGGGCGCAAGCGTATGGTTGAACAATGAACCTGTTGCGGTACATCGCTCAGGTAAATTTGTTATTGGGTTTGAGCGAGAAGCGCCGCTTAATCATTTGCTTAAGGTTACGTTACCAAACGGTGAAACGATTTCACGCGAATTAACGCTTGAGAAACGCGAATATAATATTCAACGTATTGATGGGTTAGATCAAAAGATGGTTACGCCGCCTGCATCTCGTACCGAGCGGATTAAGAAAGATAATCGTAACGTTGCAGCGGCAAGAAGCCGTGTTACTGATTATGATGCGGTATTTACCCGTTTTATTTGGCCTGCGAAAGGGCCGATTACTGGGGTTTATGGTAGTCAGAGGGTACTGAATGGCGTACCAAAATGGCCCCATTATGGGGTTGATGTGGGTGGTCCTAAGGGAACTGAAGTGGTTGCGCCTGCGGACGGTACGGTTACGTTAGCCGATGATCTCTATTATTCAGGAAATACGTTAATTATTGATCACGGAATGCATGTTTTTTCAACGTTTCTGCACTTAGATAGCATGGATGTTAACGTCGGAGACGTGGTGAAGCAGGGTACGCGGATTGGTGCCATCGGTGCTACTGGTCGAGCGACAGGGCCGCATTTGGACTGGCGTATCAATTTAGGGAAAAAACGGTTAGACCCGCAAACGATCGTTCAAGGTCAGCCAAACTAATTGATATAGTATAAAATGGCCCACATCATGCGGGCCATTTACCAATTTTCATTATGTCTTAGTTAAGTGATAACCATTTTTCGAAGGCATTGACATCGTCGATAGTAAAGAAACTGGCATCTTCTCTTGCGTCTGTAACGGTTAGTTGAACGGACATCAGCTTTCCATCCCTAATCAACGTTACCTCAACCGTCGCGTCTTGCGTAGTATCCAAAATCCGTTGAAGCATTTTTTGATCAACCACATAATGATTAACAGCGATAATCACATCATTAAGCAAAATCCCAGCATTCATCGCGGCTAGCCCATCAAACACTTGGATTACACTGAGCCCTTGTGCAACAGGCTTAAGCGTGGCTCCAAGTTGTTTTTTCACTACGCTCGAGGATGTTGCTCCCCCCTTATCATCCGCATTTGTTTTTGCCCGTGTATGCATTGATAAGCCAATGAGGGGTAAATCGTCGCTTAAAGATACATCTTGGGTTCCGTATACAACGTCATTCAAATAGTCAGACACATCTATCTGAAAATGCGCCATACAGAGCGTTTGAATCACGTCATCGGGTGTGCCCTTTATCTCTTTTCCGTAGTGCTCCCATAGCAACACCATTAGGTCGTCTAGGTTTACTGCGTTATTGGATTGTTTACGTAGCATCAAGTCTAGCCCCAGCGCAATAATGCCGCCTTTTGCGTAGTAGCTTACGATATTGTTGACAGCGCTGGCGTCCTGCTTATAAAACTTTGTCCACGCATCAAAGCTACTTTCGGCCACGCTCTGTTTTAATCGACCTTCATTTTGCAACAAGCGCGTCATGGTTTTGGCAATAATATCGGTATATTGCTGTGGTGTAATAAGCCCAACACGAGCAAGTGTTACGTCATCATAAAAGCTTGTGAACCCTTCATATATCCAAAGTTGGTTTGTATAAGTTTCACTTGCTAGATTTGGATTGACCAGAACGTGGGGTTTAATACGCTTAACATGCCAAGTATGAAATAACTCATGGCTACATAAGCTTAAAAAGGTGATATAGCTTTCTGACTTGAAGGACTTATCGTCACCAACCATAGGCAAGTCTAAACGAGTAAAGAGTAATGCCGTAGAAGCCCTGTGCTCCAGACCACCGAAACCACTGACCGCTAACAACGTCATAAAGAGATATTTTTCAACGGGCTGTGGCTCACCGAACAATCGCATATGATGTTTACATATTGGTTTTAGATCGTTTGCAATTCGTTCCAAGTCAATATTGTTACTGCCAGAAAACAGCAAATCGAACGACACACCGTCTACATCAAATGAATATAAGTCAGCGATACCGATATAAATGGGGTGGTCTATAAGTTCTTCATATTTCACCGCGCTAAAAGCCCAGTCGTTGTCGCTTTCCCGATTGAACGGAAGGGTAGTGTTAAGCTTCCATGGCATTGATGGTTTGCCAATCGTTAGCCGATAGTCGGCATGCTCATATTCTTCAACAGACAAAAAGGCGCACGTTCCATTAATAAAGGCATATTCATGGTTGATAAACGCTGAACGAACGGAAAGATCATTGGCGTAAACCGTATAATGAACAGTGGTGGCGACCCCATCGGTCGAGACTTCCCACGTCTGCTTATCAGTCTTACGCACTGGTACACTACTACCATTTTCAGTCTGTTGCGCCTCTAGCGTGATAACGTTACGCGCAAAGTCGCGGACCATATAACTCCCAGGTATCCAGCTAGGCATCGTAAGCGTTAGTGTTTGTTGTTCGTGTGAAGGAATAGAAAGCGATACCGTAAATTGATGCTTTCTCCAATCTGCAATGTGTAATGTGTAGTCTAACGTTAGGTGTGACATGGATGTCCTATAAGAGCGTAAACCGTTCAATTTTAAATAGTAACATTGATGCGAGAAGACTTTGTCAGCTAGCAAAAAATTGGTTACATTAAGTTATTAATATAATAATAACATGGTAATCATGACTGAAAAATCAAAGGCCACGTCGCTTAGTAAAGACGATATTAGTGGTCTTAAATCTTTACCTACAGGCGCCGTTGTCGATATTCAAATTACGACACCCACGGCACCGAGGCGTATTAAAACGACATATGTTGGTATGGAGCTGGGGCAATGTATGATTTTTCAGATTTCTACCTCTGCAAAATGGATGAGTGTGCGCGATTTGCTTACTGTGGGCAATGAACTTGTCGTCAGATTTGTACTAGAGGGTGAGGCTGGACAGGTCATCGCCTTTCGGGTGAAGGTTCTCAAACTACTTACAAAGCCATCAGGTCTATTGATTACTAGCTTTCCACGCCGTATAGAGTCTAAAGGCCTCAGGGCAAATAAACGGGCTTATCCAGGTATATCGGTAAGGGTTAAGTCTGATGAGTTTGGCGACACGGGCGCCAGTGGGATTATCGTTGATATCAGCGCTGACGGTTGCAAAATAGCATTACCGATTAAGCCAGAATGGCCAGTATTGAATGATAGTAGCCCGCTAACATTACTCTATGGAAGCGAACAAGACGAATCGCAGATAGCAACGATCGTAAAAAATCACCGGCTAGAACCTAATTTCGTGTATTACGGTGTGAAATTTGATGGGGAGGAAGAGGCAATAAATACGTTGCTGTCTAACCACACGCTTATCAATTAACGATCTGCACATACGTAATAACAATAACGATAAAAGGCATGATAATGAGAACCATTGAAAAACTGTTGATGCAATACGGTGAAAGCCATCAAAATAAAACAAACGTTATAATCCACGCTATTGCCGTTCCAAGTATCTATTTTGTTACGCTTGGGTTGGTGTGGTCTATCCCGGTTCCTGATTTCCTCGCAAGCCTCAATGTGACGTGGGCACATATTCTCGCAATACCATTGTTATATTATTACTTCACTCTATCTGGGCCTATCGGCGCGGCGATGACATTACTAACCATTGTGTGTTTTGGCGGTATTAATGCGTTAGACATGGCGGCACTACCGGTATGGAAATGTTGTTTAATCCTTTTTGTTTTTATGTGGATACTGCAGTTTATTGGTCACAAGATAGAGGGAAAGAAGCCTTCCTTTCTAGATGATGTTCGTTTTTTACTTGTCGGCCCGGCGTGGTGGTGGGTTCATTGGCTTAAACGCTTAAATATTAGTTACTAAGTGGTGAGTACTTGCGATAAGAGGCATCTGACGCACGACTAATTCGTACCACGATATTAATGCCTTGCGTATAATGGGGATAACACTTCTTTTGATGGTACTCATGTGAGCCGCTTTCAGCGCGTTATCGAAAGTAATGAGCGATTGTTTTGGACATTGCACAGCGCTGGCTGGGCAGGGTTCGCTATCATTTATTACATTGGTTCGTTTCTTCACGATGTAAGGCCTATTTGGGTCTTTATTATTCTCTTGAATGCCTACGCAGGTTGGCTATTAACCATACCTTTACGGTATGTATATCGATGGGCAAGAAAACAATCACCGCTCAACATGATTATTATCGTTATTGCGGCTTGTTATCTTATTGCGCTGCTGTGGGCCGTGGTGAAAAACATAAACTATTGGGAAATATACAAACACGGTTATCGACCCGATGAATGGTACATGTATTTCACAAATACCATTAATTCTTTGATTATGGTGGGGTGTTGGAGTGGCGTTTACTTTGGCATTAAGAACTTCCAAATGCTGCAAAAAGAAAAGCAAAATGCGTTAAAAGCAAGCACCATGGCACATCAAGCGCACATTAAAATGCTACGCTATCAGCTAAATCCCCATTTTCTATTTAATACACTGAATGCGATATCGACGCTTGTCCTGTTAAAAGAGAACGACACGGCCGAAGCTATGGTTTCTCGTTTAAGTGATTTTTTACGGTATTCGCTGGATAACGACCCGATAAAACGTGTACCGCTAGGACAAGAGATTCAAGCTCTGCGGCTATACCTAGAAATTGAAAAAGTACGGTTTGATGATCGTCTTGAGGTTGTATGGGATATCGATGATCAATGCGACGGTGCGCTTGTTCCGAGTATGATTTTGCAACCTATTATTGAAAATGCGATAAAACACGCCATCGCTAAAATGCAAGACGGTGGTCAAATTGCCATTAGCGCACGTACATTCGGAAATGATTTGCTTATGGATGTGGCAGACAACGGTCCGGGTGCCGACATTAAAGATGGCCAATTGCGACGAGAAAACGGAGTAGGGCTAGTCAATATCAAAGAGCGGCTTCAGTCGTTGTATGGAAGAAACTTTGCCTTCTCGTGTGAACACAATAAGCCATCAGGGGTACGGGTCAGGATCCGAATCCCTTATGAAGTAAAGGATGCATAACAATGACTAAGCAAACCATTAAAACGTTAATTGTCGACGATGAACCGCTTGCTCGCAGAGGCTTGCGTGCGAGACTAGAGCGTCATGACGATATCAATATCCTTGCTGAGTGCCAAAATGGTGTAGAAGCGGTAAGTGCTATTTCACAGCACAGACCAGATTTAGTGTTTCTTGATATTCAAATGCCCGGCCTTAACGGCTTTCAAGTTATTCATAAGCTGCGTGAACTTAAACAACCCATACCACTTGTGGTGTTTGTTACCGCCTATGATAGCTACGCAATTAAAGCATTCGATGTACACGCCTTGGACTACTTACTTAAGCCTGCCGATGATGAGCGCCTAAGACTGGCACTAGATAAGGTCAGAGAGTACTTCTCAAGCCAGCATCAAGATGAACAATCAAAGAAACTGGTTAATTTGGTGTCTGAACTTACCGGTGATGATTGTGAAGAGATTTTACGTAAGTTAGCCAGCGGCGAACCCGTGGAAACGAACCCCTATCCAGATGTGTTGGCAATAAAAGATGGGTCTGAAGTGACCAGAGTGAATGTCCAAGATATCCAGTGGATAGATGCCGCAGGCGACTACATGTGTGTACATGCGTTAGACGGTATGCATATTATGCGTAAGACAATGAAAGAACTCGAACAAGAGTTAAACCCTCAACTGTTTGTACGTGTTCATCGCTCGGCTATCGCAAACATACGATTCGTTAAGAAACTGGTCAGTCATATAAGCGGTGAATACCACCTCATACTGCAAAATGATACCGAGCTTAAAGTAAGTCGTAGTCATCGAGACAAAGTAAAAGCGGCGATGAAAATGTAAATTGTTGGCATCACATTTTTCACAGTAATACCGGCCTAAGCCGGTATTACTGTTTTATGTGTGGGTGTTTTTGGTTACGCGTAACCAAGGTTGAGTGTTAAAATCGCTCATTCATTACTTTTTGCATTGTATCTAACCTGTAGTTATTCAAAGGTTTTCTGCCTTTCCATGTGTCAGTCAGCGGCACTTCAACGATGCGTTGATTTCGTTCTCCTACCATTACATTAGTCACGTCGGTGCCGACAAGGTCGACGGCATAGCGACCTAAGTTTGTTGCTAAAATTCTGTCTTGGCTGGTCGGTGACCCGCCACGTTGAACGTGCCCTAACGTGACAGGCCTAATGTCTTCTATTCCCTTATTATTGAGCGACTGCGCCAGGGCAGAAAGACCGCCTGGCCAGACGTTTTCTGCTACCACTATGATATAACTGATGGATGCTCGCAGCGCGCGTCTGTTTTCAATTTGTTGGACAATATTGTTAAGCTCGCTTTCTTCATTATGAAACGTCTCGGGAAGAATGACATAATCAGACGCTGACGCAATAGCAGCATGCAGCGCGAGAAAACCGGCTTCTCGTCCCATAACTTCAACGAGGAATATGCGTTCAAAAGCATCGGCCGTATCACGTACTTTATCTATTGAGGATACCGCGGTATCTACAGCAGTATAGAATCCAATCGTCGCATCGGTTCCTTGAATGTCATTATCGATAGTACCCGGTATACCAATTATTTGGCCTGGCCAGTAGTGCGATAGGTGATCCGCGCCTCGAAAAGAACCATCGCCACCAATGACAATCAATGTATCGATATCCAGCGCTACAAGGTTATCTGCCGACGTTTTCGCACCCTCAATAGTTTTGAATGCCTTACTTCTGGCACTGTGCAGTATTGTTCCGCCTTGCTGAATAAGGTTATGCGTAGAAGAAAGAGAGAGTTGACGGTATTCTTGCTCAAGTAGCCCATTGTAGCCATGCTCATAGCCAAAAAGCGTATAACCGGCTCGTTCACACGCTATGATGGTGGCGCGAAGGCATGCATTCATGCCAGGAGCATCGCCGCCAGAGGTTAAAATTGCAACACGTTTTGACACAAGAAACTCCTGCTTTATATTTATATCTAACGTAATATGCCTTCGCTGAAACGGCAAGTCGGATAGCCAGTTTTTGTGCCCCATTCGTTTTATAACGCATAGAATGTTTGTGTTACTGCGTTTTTTGCTAGCAGTACGGCATTGGCAGCGCTTGCCTCATTAAGGGGGGCGGGCTTTGTAAAGACACGGTTTTGACATTTAGTCTTTAAGCAGTGGGTATTACGTAGGATTAGTCACTTACTTAATACACTGGTGCGCAACAGTAAGGTTACTCTCGATGAAGATAGCGATTGTAGGTAATTCAAGTTCGGGTAAAAGTACCTTGGCAAAAACGTTAGCATCCACGTTTCTTTTCACGCATATTGATTTGGATGTGGTGGCATGGAAACGTACAGAACGCTGCAATCAAGCGCCGGTCAGAGACACTATTTCAGCTTCTATGCTAGCTATTAACGCGCTGTGCGACGAAAGCCGACAGGGCTGGGTAATAGAGGGATGTTATGGCGACTTGATTGAAGAGATAGTACGGCAACATGACGATACGCTGCTTTTATATGTCAATGCTACCGTTGAACAATGCATTAAAAACGCATTTAGTAGGCCTTGGGAACCCCACAAATATGCGTCTAAAGCTGAACAAGATAAGAATCTTGGAATGCTTGTAGAATGGATAGAAGGTTACACCCTGCGAGAGGGGCCATTGTCCAAGGCTTATCATGATGCCATTTTTGATCAGTTTATGGGTAAAAAGATGTCGTTAGATGGTCAACAATTGTCTCTACCTAAGAATGAACTTACGGCGATGGTTTCAGGTGCATACCATAGTTGAAATGTATTACATTAGCGCGAGCTAATGAGTGATTAGTCGCAGCGTATCGTAAGCGTCGCCGGTAAGACTGCAATAAAAGGAAAAGTAATGTTTGGTTGGTTTATTGTTATCTTTGTTGGCATAAGTAGTTTTTACTACACCGACTTACAGTCAGGCAGCGTTGTTTTCAGCAAAGTATTTCCAGCGCTATTTGTTGTGTCGTTGGTCATCGCTTTTATCAAGCTAACGAAACGAAAATCGCGCCGGGTGGTAAAAAGTCCTCAAGCGGGTAGTGCAGGGTTTATCGCGACCACGACAAGTGATAATAGTGCCTGTAATAGCACAGACAGTGGTGGAGGCGCTGACGGCGGTTGTTAGACATCGGTAAATACCGATAAATCACGTCGTAACAATGCATATTTTTCACTGTATTGAGATTTAAGGGGCATATCATCTAACAGTTTATAGAGCCGTCGGCACTCTCTTAGTAACGCGGTTTCAGGGGTAGCACTTTTACTTATTATTTGTAATAAACACTGCAGTAAGTTAAGCGCGACACCAGTATTAACAGGGGCAAATTCTTGCGCCAACGTAAATGAACTTTTTGATTTTTCGTATTGTCCTTGCTGATAAAGCTGAATACCTTCTCGATTGAATTTTTGATAGTTTGCTAAGTTCTGCTGGGCTTTTTCAGATTCGGTTAACAACAATTGCTCGCTATTTTTATCAAGTGAAATTGCCTCGCTTTCTAATAATGCTTGATAACGAATGGCGTCTTCATATTCGCCCAAGTCATACATGATTTTCACGCTGTCTGGAAGGTATGCAGTGGGGGGCGAATCGTAGTTTTTTTCTATCGCAAGCTGTGAAATGCCTAATTGTCGCCTAGCATCTATCATCTTTCCGTCTAACATGTTAACTCGAGCATTAACGATATGGCTAAAAATGTTAATATCGAAATTGCTATCTATGCGCTGTAAACTATCGTCGAATTTGCCCCGTTGCAGTGCAAGCAAGGCTTCTTGTTGATACCGGTTTTTAACTTTTTTATCATCGGTATACTCCGCAACATCTAACAAGCTTCGAATAAAGCCACACCAGTGCAGGCTATCCTGATGAATTGTACGTTTAGACAATTCCCAAATTGCTTTGCTCGACTCTGATGCCAATATGTAATCGTCATTTCCTCTCGCAATGAGGCAAGCATTAAAATGCCGGTTTAAAGAGAAGGGGGAAATTTTAATAGCCTGTTTTATTGCCGCTATCGCCGCCTCTTTTTGATTTTGGCTATCCTTGGCATTAGCCAGTATATCTAACGCATCAGCGTTAAACTTGTTCCGTTTTAAAATGAGATCAGCCATCGCTATCGCGTTATCGTGCTCTGCGAGCTTTAAATACGTTTTTCCAAGGGCAATTTGGGCCCATAATATGGGCTTGCCGCTACGATATTCTTTAATCACGTCAAACGCCTTTTTTGGGGCGTCAATTTCCCAATAGAGTTCTACCAGTAACTGTTCGCATGCACCTTTATAGGGGGTGTCTTGCGATAACAATGTTTCGCATTCATCAATGGCCTTGTTGGTGTCTTTACTCGCTATTGCCTCATAGACGCTTGATAACGCCTGTCGCTTTTGCCATGCACGTGAAATACGCGTCTTTAATTGAACTTGTGAGAAGGGTTTAACAAGATAATCGTCAGGCCG
Organism: Alteromonas algae; assembly: GCF_049117195.1. Taxonomy (GTDB): domain Bacteria; phylum Pseudomonadota; class Gammaproteobacteria; order Enterobacterales; family Alteromonadaceae; genus Alteromonas. Next base: position 1,999,280 of record NZ_CP185260.1, on the reverse strand, counting down.
TCTATCAATTGAGCCAAGCACAACAGGACGTGTACTATCTGCACTAATAATAATAAAAATGGACGTTGGTTTTAAAAGGCGCCTAGTACGAAGCTCTTCAATAAGCTCGAAACCATTTTTTTTGTCAGCGCCCAAGTGTAAATCACAAACAACAATATCGAATTTTTGCTTTTTACACAGAGACAGCGCTTGTTCTGCCGATGACTTAGTCACAACATCGGTGGCGCCCATAGAGTTAACGAGCCCTTTGAGGAGAAGCAGAAAAGGGCGCTGGTCTTCAACTATTAAAACCTGCTTGTCCGCAAATTTCATTTCTATTCCGTTAGCCGATGTGGATACGTTTATCATTAATGAAAACTGCGCCCAGAGCAAGAATATGCTTAAGAAAAACATTATCTTGCCGACAACATAAGTATGCAACAAACGTTAGGTCAATTCTTGGAAGCGCCCCAAACAGTTAATCAAGCCACGATAGATCCCAGTATCTCATGGGAAAAAAATGGCACACTCGCTAAGGCGGCGCAAGACGCGACGTTGTTTTCGTTGTACCTTGCAATGCAGCAAAGTGCGCTTGTAAGCAATGTTTCTTACATCGATTCAACAGAGCATGACGAGCGTGCAACATCAGATAGTGATATCCCAAGTTTTTATCGTCAGCCTGCGCTTGCTGCAACTGAGTCCGATTGGGCAATGATAAGCAGGGTCAATACCTTATACAGCAGCGGATTTACCAGTGATGCAATGCTCTTTCAACATATGCACCCATCGCCATTGTCCCAAGTGAACGATAAAGATAAGTTAAGCGATGACATTATAAACAACTGTTCATTAAGCACACAGAAGCGGCTTAAAACGCAATATGTTGAACAACTGCCTGAAGACCCGACGATGTTAAACGACCTAATCCCGCTCTCCCAACAGACATTTGTTGCTTAGTCTAGTAATTCTACCGCCTCTCTGTTATTCTCCGCGCCGCATTTTGCACTGGTTTTACGTTCCAACTAGCAAAGGTGAACATTATGACTAAATATATCGTTTGCGCGATGTACAAATTTGTTGCGCTCGACAACTTCGAGGCAATGCGCCAACCTCTTCTTGATGCCATGGAAAAAAATGGGATCAAAGGTACTTTACTTCTCGCTAATGAAGGGATAAACGGCACCGTATCGGGCACTCGAGAGGGTATCGATGGGTTACTTCACTATCTTAACAGCGACGACAGAATAAACCCTATTTCATGCAAAGAGTCTTTGCATGAAGACCAGCCTTTTTATCGTACGAAGGTTAAGCTCAAAAAAGAAATTGTGACCATGGGCGTTGAGGGTATCGACCCGCGTCAGACGGTCGGCACTTATGTAAAGCCAAAAGAATGGAATGCATTAATAAGCGATCCAGACGTTACGGTAATCGACACTCGTAACGATTATGAAATAGATATTGGCACATTTAAGCATGCTATAGACCCAAAAACTAAAACATTTCGTGAATTTCCAGAGTATGTTGCAAACGCCCTAGACACAACTAAAAACAAAAAAGTTGCCATGTTTTGTACCGGTGGTATTCGTTGTGAGAAATCGACAGCATACTTAAAAGAGCAAGGGTTTGAAGAGGTTTATCATCTTGAGGGTGGCATACTTCAATATTTAGAAGATGTGCCTAAAGAAGAGTCGTTATGGGAAGGGGATTGTTTCGTCTTTGACAATCGTGTTGCCGTAAACCACGACCTTGAAAAAAGTAAATATGATCAATGTTACGCCTGTCGCTTACCCATAACAGTTGAAGATAAACAAAGTGACGTGTATGAACCAGGTGTAAGCTGTCCACATTGTCATGGCACGCACACCGATGATCAAATTGCCCGCTTCCGCGAACGAGAAAAACAAGTGCAACTTGCAAAAGCGCGTAACCAAGAACATGTTGGTACGGAAGCGAGAGAAACGATGGAACAAAAGCGTTTGGAAAAAGCACGCCAACAGCGTGAAAGGGCGTTGAAAGCAAAGCAAAATCAAGCGTAGACACGCACCATCTTGAGCGTTACACTCGTTGTATATGATGTACGAATAAGGACTACTAGTGAGTACTCAACTTTCAGAAGCAAAAATTGAAGAGATAAAGAACGACTTTATCTTTTTCGACAAGGACGGAAACGGTCAAATCGATTTGACCGAGTTTATTGAGCTGCTAACCGTTATATCGCCTAAAACTAAGGCCAGTCATGTCGAGGAAGGCTTTAAGCTAATAGACAGTAACAATGATGGCTTTATTGATTTTCCTGAGTTCCTAGAATGGTGGCAGGAATGTTGGTGGGAATACTAGGCTGTTCATTCTTTAGATAACAAAAAAGCGAGCTATTTATAGCTCGCTTTTTTTATGCTCATTCTTGTTCGGACGTATCGGCACTGTCATCATCGTCGTTTTCGACAGGTGCTCGAGGTTTTCGCTTAATAGGCACCATACCAATGTCTTCACCGCCCATTGTATCTACCCGACGAACAGCCTGCTTCTTTGGTGCCGCTTCACGTTTTTTCGCCGCACGTGATTTGGGTGATGCAGATGTTGGTTTTTTATCTTCAAACCCTTTAAATGTCGCCGGCAGAGTGTCATGGTTTTCACAGGCTAATGCGTACTGTAAATGAGATTTAAGTGCCGTAAAGCTCTTCCAGTCTCTTGGCCCGATAAGCGACATCGCTTCACCTTTTTGACCGGCTCTACCTGTACGTCCAATTCGATGAATATATTCATCAACATTTTTTGGTAAATCAAAGTTAATAACTAACCCGACTTTAGAAAGATCCAAGCCACGCGAGGCAACGTCAGTCGTAACCAATATTGAATGCTGGCCGCGGGCAAACTCACTCATAATTGCAGCGCGTTGGTTTTGTGGTAGGTCACCACGTAACGCGATAGCCTGTAAATCGCTCTTATTGAGTATCGTGGTTAATCGGTCTGTATCTTCTCGTGTCGCGGTAAATACGATAGCTTGATTATAATCTCTACGCTTTAACTCAGTGTCCAATAATGTGTCTTTGTGCTCAACATTATCTGCAAAGTAACATTGCTGGGTAATATCGCCATGCTCTGCAGTGGAATCGCCAACGGCAACACGTACTACACTTTTAGTCAGCGTAGATGTCATGTGGTTTAGTTCGATGCTATCCAATGTCGCCGAGAAAAGCATAGTTTGGCGCTTTCTATGGTCGGCGTAGTCATTGATCATCTTTAATTGCGAAGAAAAACCGAGGTCAAGCATTCTGTCGGCTTCATCGAAGACCAACAATTCAAGCCCATTTAAATACATGCTTTTGCCCAGCAAGTGATCGGCAACGCGGCCTGCTGTGCCAACAATTATGTGAGGGTTTCGACGCAATGACTTAACTTGGTCGTTAAAGTTTTCTCCGCCTACAACTAGCGTACAGCTTAGATTAAGACCACTACATAACGATTTTGCTTCGATGAAAACTTGCTTAGCAAGCTCGCGTGTAGGGGCCAAAATAAGCGCCCTTGGATCTTGCCTACTCAATGCTTTTTGAGACATTAAACGGTTTACGGCGGGTACAAGGAATGCAAAGGTTTTACCAGACCCCGTTTTTGAAGACGCGATAATATCTTTGCCCTGAATGCCTGGAAGTATTGTCTTTTCCTGAATTTCAGTAAGCGAAGTAATATTCTTTGCTTCAAGCTTAGCAATAATTTTATGATGAACGGGTAGGTCTGTAACTAACAATGTGCGGCCTCTTAGAAATACTCAAGCGCTATTATCCCTTAAAGGCCGCAATTATGAAAGCATGCGAAGACGTTAATGCTGTTTAAAACTGCATTTCTGTGACTTCATCAGGAATGATGAGTGCACCTTTCGTTTTCTGCTTTACTTCATCAGGTGTGACGCCGGGTGCGCACTCTCTTAGTACAAACGCGCCATCTTTTACTTCAAGCACGGCTAAGTCTGTGATGATACGCGTAATACAATTAACGCCAGTAAGGGGCAAGGTGCATGCATCAAGCAATTTCGAGTTACCGTGTTTATCAGTGTGCGTCATGGTAACAATAATATTTTTGGCACCCGCAACCAGGTCCATCGCGCCGCCCATGCCTTTTATCAGCTTACCAGGAATCATCCACGAGGCTATATTACCGTTTACATCAACTTCAAAAGCGCCAAGCACCGTAAAATCGACGTGTCCACCTCGAATCATAGCGAAGCTTTCCGCAGAATTAAAAATAGACGCGCCTGTAATGGCCGTCACGGTTTCTTTGCCTGCATTTATCATATCAGCATCTACTGCGTCGTCAGTAGGGTAGGCACCCATACCAAGCAATCCATTTTCAGATTGCAGCATCACGCTGATATCATCCGGAACATAACTTGCCGCAAGTGTTGGGATGCCGATACCTAAATTAACATAGTCGCCATCTTTAAATTCTTGTGCAACGCGCATTGCTATTTGTTCTCTGCTTAGTGCCATGACTATGCCTCCTTCGCAGTAACGCGACGTTCAATTCGTTTTTCAAACGAGCCTTTAATAACACGATTAACGTAAATTCCAGGGGTATGGATCTCGCTCGGCGATAGCTGGCCTGCCTCAACGATTTCCTCGGCTTCTACAACCGTTATTTTCCCCGCTGTTGCAGCCATAGGATTAAAGTTTTGCGCCGTGTGACGATAAACGCAATTACCGTAAGTATCCACTTTCCACGCCTTGACGATGGCGAAGTCTCCTGTGATGGATTCTTCTAAAATATACGGACGTCCATTAAATGTTTTTACTTCCTTGCCTTCACCGACGGGCGTTCCATAGCCTGTTGCTGTATAAAAAGCAGGAATGCCGGCACCGCCAGCGCGCATTTTCTCAGCAAGCGTACCTTGCGGGGTAAGCTCTACCTCCAACTCACCGTTTAATAGTTGTTGTTCAAACAGTGCATTTTCGCCTACATACGACGACACCATTTTCTTGATTTGCTTATCTTCTAGCAATAGACCTAAGCCAAAACCATCAACACCACAGTTATTTGAAACAACCGTTAATTGCTTCGTACCCATCGTTTTAATTTGATTGATGAGTCCCTCTGGGATACCACATAACCCGAAGCCGCCGGCGATTATGGTCATTCCATTTTCAAGACCGCGCATTGCTTCTTCATAACTTGTTACGACTTTATTAAAGCCTGACATCACTGTGCTCCTAATCAACACGTTTCGTTAATAAAGAGTATTACTAATGTAACAACTTATGTAAAATTGAAATTATATTAGTATTAATAAAAAAAATTTATTAGTTCGTTATGAATATCTCTTACAGAAACCTTCAGGCATTCGTCAACGTTGCACAATCAAACAGTTTCGCTGAAGCTGCTGATAGATTACATCTTACGCAACCTGCTCTTTCCTCTGCCATCAAAAAGCTCGAAGAACAGATAGGGGGGAGCCTTTTTATTCGCAGTACCCGTCGGGTATCACTCACGCCAGAAGGGCGTGTTTTTCTTCCTCACGCACTAAGAGTGTTGCGCGATTGGGATGATGCACTTAGTGATATTCAAACGCTGTTTGCGATGGAAAAGGGTCAGCTCACCATTGCGTCTATGCCGTCATTTGCCGAATCACATCTACCGCCATTACTGGCGAGTTATCATTCTCATGCGCCAAATATCAATATTCGAATTGTGGATGTGGTGATGGAAAATGTTATTGATGAGGTAAAGAAAGGGCGGGCTGACCTTGGTTTTACGTTCGAACCAATGGCGGCCGATGGGTTAGATTTTATTCCTTTATTCGACGATCAGTTTGTAGCCGTCGTTAACCCGCAACATCCTTTAGCGACGCATGCGTCAATTGAGTGGGCTCAGTGTGTAACGCACAGTTTTGTTATGATGAATCGTGGATCTGCCGTTAGGCGTTGGACACAAGAGAAGCTAGCGCAATGTGGGGTAATAAATATTGTCGCTGAGACAGGGCAGCTTGCGACATTAGGTCGGCTGATCAGTCAAGGCCTTGGCATGTCAATTATGCCATCTATTTGCAAACTACAAATGGAATCAATTGGACTAAAGACGCTTAGTATTAACAATGCGCCACTCATCAAAAAGGTTGGGCTAGTGAAGAGTACTCAAAGAGGCATGTCTGTGGCGGCTAAGCAGTTGTGGCAGCAATCCGTAAATAGGTACAAAAAAGACGCATTACTCGATAACTAAGCGCTGCTGTAACCATAAATCGTTATACATTTCGATATAGTGCTTAATTGTATTGTCATTGTTCATTTCGACGAGATATTTGTCGAACGACGAGGTGAGGTAAGCACATGGTGATTGCTTTGAAAAAGCAAAATGTACTTGTGCTCCGGTTAGTTCAAATACTTTCACGAACCGTTCTTCCAGGTTATTTTCTTTCAAAAATGAACGGGCAACGCGCTCACCGATAACATAATAGTCGACGCGACCTTTATCTAACATTTGGAAGCTTTCACGTATGCCTTTTACCTGAACAACGTCTTGATGAGCAAGAAATGTATCAATAACAGCGCCATGTTTGTCTCCCGCGTTGATACTCGCTATTAGGCCGTCTAGCGCTTGAAGGTCACTTATTGGTTTGTTGCCGCGTAACCTAAAAACACTTACCGGGTTATCAAAAAATGGTGCATGGGTAAAGGTGAGGTAGCTTTCTCTCTCTGAAGTGCGCTTTAGGGCTGGGATAAGGTCTATGTTGCCGTCATAGGCTTCTTTTAGTACACGCTTCCACGGACCGCTATGCTGCACTTCCCACGGCACACCTAAATGGTTCAAGATATCCGTTGCGGTATGTATTGATGCTCCTGTAAGCGACTCGCCCTGTGCCCAATGAAAGGGCGCGTAATTAGGGTGCGCTGATATGATAACGCGTTCACAGGATGCAAAGACGTGTAGAGGGAATGAAATACTAAACAGGGTGCATAGAAACCAAGCGCATTTCATATGCACATCTATTAGGCTTGCGTTACCATTTTTTCTTGGGCGCAAATAATTCATCTAATTCATCACGCTCTTCCTCTTGACGCTTAGCACGGTCTTGAGCATTAACGTTCTTGAGGTTATTTTGAATCTCAGCCAACATACTGCGTAGGTTAGCCAGTTTTGCTGTTGAATATTCATCTTGTTGATTTTGATTCTCTAACGCTGCTATTGCTTTTTCATAGTATTGTCGAGCAGAACCGAGCATATTGCTCTGATGTGCAGCGCGTCCACGTTTCGTTAGCGTTTCTACGTTCACTTTAACTTGCAAACGCTCTAATTGTCTTTCCTCATCAATAAACACTTTACTGTCTACTTTTCCCTTACTATGTTCAGAGCGAAGCAAAATTCGTAGTTTTTTTACCGCCTGAATGTACTGAATAATCTGTTTGTCGTTATCTGGCAATACGAACTCGGATGTTGCTTCTGTGCTGGCCATGGAAACATCGCTTTGCTTTCCTTCAGAAAGGCGCTGACGTAATTCGGGTGTACTGGCGTGGTCGTTAATCACCTTTAGCGAGTTTTGCACTCTATTATGCAAAATGCCCATTAATCTGCCTGACACCGGAATGTTCGAGCTCGCCATAATGATATTTTCAGTTTCGTCAATGATGGTCTTATGCTTCGCTAATTCAGCTCTGCGTTCAGCATCGATTTTAGCGCGATGCTGCTGTATGGCATTGATGAAAATTGCTGCTATCAACAAAACAACAATTAATATTATAATAATTATGTACATACGCAGATTTCCGTCAACTTATTTAGCGTTCATTTATTTTCGTTATTTTCCTGCACATTAACTATGTTACGGTATTTTCACAACAAAAACACTCCCACCTAGCTTGCCACCATTCGAAAGGTGAATTTCACCTACATTATCGCCTTGGGAATGGGCTTTAGCGATTAACTTTGCAAAAAATAAACCCAAACCGGTGCGGCCTTGGCTTAATTGGAAATCTGATAGTGCCTCAGCGCTTTTATCTAACATCGAAAGAGGATACCCATCGCCATCATCCTCGACTTGCACAGTTAGATAATCCTCATCATTTGTTGCAGATATCTCTATCTGTGATGCCCCATATTTAAGTGCGTTTACCAACACATCGTTAATTAACAAGTAAATGAGTTCACTGTCTAAATACCAGCTTAGCGCGTCGTCTACATTTATGTTAATCGTAATTGCTTTTTGTTTTGTGTAAATACGGTTTGACCCAACCACATCGTTAAGTAAGTCGGCAATAAAGCATTCGTCTATCGTAACGGGAAGGCTTTCAAGTTCTGCGCGGTATAATGATAAAACCTGCACTAGATTGGTGTTAAGGCGAGAGGCTTCATAATGTACATTAGCCACGTGCTCTCTTGCATCTGCACTTTCCTTAGGCAGCGACTGAGCAAGTGTCTCAATAGATTGTATCAACAGAAACAACGAATTCTTCATGTCATGGACAGCCGCTGCAAGCACTGACGAAAAATCAATACTAGACGTTACTTGGGTTGGCTCATGGGACGTAGTGGTTCTATCCATATGACGCTTACATCTTCTGAAAAAGTGTTGTGATTGGCGTTGCAGCATGGGATTGCTTTCTTAGCATGCCGCAACAGACTCTTGTGTTGAAGTATCACTTATTTCAAAAAAAAATGCTTTATTTTTTATCCTTTAGGTTATTTTCGTAATAGACAATGATAAATAGTAGTGGTTTTGGTTATAACGATAGCGTTATAGTGGCGATATAGAGTAAAAAGCGGGTTTACAATGAAATTACAACAGCTGCGTTACATCGTCGAAGTATTAAATAACAACTTAAATGTATCGGCGACTGCTGAGAGCCTTTATACGTCTCAGCCAGGCATCAGCAAGCAGGTTAGAATGCTTGAAGATGAACTTGGTGTACAAATTTTCGGAAGAAGTGGCAAGCACCTGACGCATGTCACCGACGCGGGTAATGATGTGATAAACATTGCTCGGGAAATATTGGCGAAAGTTGAAAGTATTAAAGCGGTGTCGCGAGAGCACACGTTACCTGATCAAGGTAAATTGAATATTGCCACTACTCACACCCAAGCTCGCTATGCACTACCTGATGTGATTAAAGGTTTCATGTCCAAATACCCAAAAGTGTCGCTGCACATGCATCAGGGTACGCCGTCTCAGATCAGCGACCTTGCAGCAAAAGGTGAGGCGGATTTCGCTATTGCTACAGAAGCGCTTCATCTTTATAACGATTTGGTTATGCTTCCGTGTTATCACTGGAACCGAAGTGTCATCGTTAATAAAGACCATCCCTTATCAAAAAAAGGCAGTATTGATATAAGCGACATTGCAAAATATCCGCTTGTTACTTATGTTTTTGGCTTTACGGGGCGTTCTGAGCTCGATCACGCTTTTGAGCGTGCGGGTTTAACACCCAAGATTGTTTTTACCGCGACCGATGCCGATGTCATTAAGACTTATGTAAGGCTGGGCGTAGGGATTGGCGTGATTGCGTCTATGGCAGTAAATGAAGAACTAGACGCAGATTTAGTAAAAATAGACGCAAGTCATTTGTTTGATTACAGCACGACAAAGATTGGATTTAGAAAAGGGTCATTCTTGCGCAGTTACATGTACGATTTTATTGAGCGTTTCGCACCTCACTTGACCAAAGATAAAGTTGAAAAGGCGATGATGCTTAAGAATAACGATGAAGTGGAAAAAATGTTTAAGGGTGTAACGTTACCCGTTAAATAACAAAACAGCAGACGCTTGAGAAAAGGCGCGCATAGCTAAGTATAACGCGCGCCAACCTCTATTATTAACACTCTATAATGTTAACCGCTAAGCCGCCTCGCGCGGTTTCTTTATATTTGGTTTTCATGTCGTTACCCGTGTCACGCATGGTTTTAATCACTTTATCAAGTGACACTTTGTGTTCACCACTTCCACGTAAAGCAAGGCGAGAGGCATTAATGGCTTTAATTGCCCCCATCGCATTACGTTCGATACACGGCACCTGAACCAGTCCTCCAACGGGGTCACACGTTAGACCTAGGTTATGCTCCATACCAATTTCTGCGGCATTTTCCACAGCACTTACGGTACCACCCATGATTTCGGCAAGCGCACCAGCGGCCATTGAACATGCTACGCCTACTTCACCTTGGCATCCTACTTCTGCACCTGAAATAGACGCGTTTTCTTTATAAAGAATGGCAATGGCTCCAGCCGTTAAGAGGAATCGGCTTGCGATTTCTTCATCAACGGGGCGTATGAATTTATCTACATATTGTAATACTGCGGGTATAATTCCAGCTGCCCCGTTTGTGGGAGCGGTAACGACACGTCCGCCAGCGGCGTTTTCTTCATTGACCGCAAGAGCAAACATATTCACCCAATCTAAGGTTTGCATGGGATCAGACGTATGTTCAGTTTGTAACCTACGGTATAAAGCAGGGGCACGGCGAACCACTTTTAAGCCGCCTGGAAGAATACCTTCGCTTTCTATTCCTCTGGTGATACAGGCTTTCATCACCAACCAAATATCATAAAGCTTTTGTTTAACTTCATGAGAGGGACGTAAGGCTGACTCATTTTTAAGCATGAGTGAACTTATGCTAAGCCCATTGGTTTTGCATAAAGACAGCAATTCATTGGCGGTTTTGAAAGGATAGGGTACCGTTGCTTGAACTGCAGCAGCATGGGCTTTCGCGTCATCAAAGTCTTCATCCTTAATGATAAAACCACCGCCAATGCTGTAATACGTCTGTTCCCGCAGGAGTGTTTCACCGCAATACACAAAAAAGGTCAGTGCATTGGCATGCTTAGGGAGCGTTTTTCTTCTATGGAACACGATGGCATTTTTATTTGGAAAAACGACGGGCTTTTGACTATTCAGTTTAAGCGTTTGCGACGTTCTAACATCTTCAAGGAGCGGGTCGATACTGTCTACGTCAATACTTTCGGGAAGTTCGCCTAAAAGCCCTAAAATAACCGCTTTTCCCGTGCCATGGCCTATGCCTGTTTGTCCAAGAGAACCGTACAGCTCAACGGTAATAGAGTCGACCTTTTCGAGCATGTCGCTATCAGCGCTTAGTTCCTTCACGAATTCAGCAGCCGCTCTCATTGGGCCGACGGTGTGTGAACTGGACGGGCCAATACCAACACTGAACATATCAAAAACACTAATCATGTTATTACATATCGTTAACGAATAATGACGCTGATAATGCATGTATGAACGAAGAACTACAATATAGAAAACCTAATCTACTAATTAGAAATGCTAATCTACTGTAAAGAAAAATTTAAACCCTTCGTGCAGGCAGCGCATTAAGGATGAATATGATGTGAAAGATTTCTGATAATCGCGGCGGTTGCGCCCCAAATCATTTTTGAACCGTAGGGGATAAAGTAAATAGGAAATGTTCTACCGTTTTTATGGGTGTGATAGGTAAGGTGGTTACTACGGTTGAGCAAATGCGCAAGTGGCACTTCAAATGCGCTTTCTACTTCATTCTTGTCTATAACTAAATTTGAAAATGGCATGACAAATGAGACAACAGGCGTAATGGTGTATCCGCTTATTGTTCTATAGTTGGGCAGTTTACCAACTACATCAACGTAATCAGCTGGTAATCCTATCTCTTCCTCTGCTTCTCGTAACGCCGCATCAAATACTGAATTATCCGTACTATCTACCGCCCCGCCAGGAAAACTAATTTGCCCAGGGTGGTGACGTAAATGATGGGCACGCTCAGTAAGAATAACCGATAGATGGCTGCCATAATCAACCAAAGGAATAAGCACAGCAGCCGGTCGCCCGGTTTTTTTTAGCGGATAATCAGGTTCGGTGTTTGGCACGCGTGCGTGCTGAAATTGATTTATGAAGCTCGCTTTATCCATTGCTATGTCCAAACGTTTTCTCTAACGTGGGTATGATCTTCGACACTTTATCGAGCGTCTCTTGATATTCTTCGTTAGCGTTAGAATCAAGAACGATACCGCCGCCCGCCCAACAGTGCATGGTGTCGTTTTCAACTAACAGCGTGCGTATACAGATACTCGAGTCCATATCCTCCCGAAACCCCATGTAGAATATACTGCCGCAATAAATATTACGGCGATGGGGTTCAAGCTCATCGATAACTTCCATCGCACGTATTTTAGGCGCGCCTGTTATTGAGCCGCCAGGGAAGGATGCTGCGAGAAGATCAAGAGGGGTAACATTCTCGTTTAATTCACCCACAATGGTACTCACCATATGGTGTACGGCTTTATAACTTTCTAGTGCAAATAATGCAGGTACTTTTACGCTGTGTGGTTTGCAATGTTTCGATATATCATTTCGCAATAAATCAACGATCATTAAGTTTTCTGCCCGGTCTTTTTCAGCAGCAAGTAAACTCTCAGCACTTCTTTTGTCTTTAACGGGGTCGTCGAAACGTGGACGCGTCCCTTTTATCGGTTTTGTTTCAACAACATTGTTCTTTACGCTGATGAACCGCTCTGGCGATATACTCATTATTGCACCATGCTGATGCTTAACATAGGCGGAAAAGGGCGCAATGTTCTCATCTCGTAGCATTAAATAGGCATGCCACGGATCGCCTTTAAACGTTGCACTAAATCGTTGTGCCATATTGACTTGGTAGCAGTCACCCGCACGTAAATACGCATTAATTTTATTAAGGGCAGCGGTATAGTCATCTTTTGAAAGATTAGATTCAAACGTTGTCGTTAGCGCTAAAGGTTCATGTTTGATTGCGTTGCCTAAGAGAAACGCTGGTAGGGGATAATTACCGACTCTACAGAAATACATTGAACCTGTTTTCGTATCTTCAATAATACTTTGTGTATAAAGACTGACACAATAATCGGGCGTGTCATAGCAATCTTGTGACACCGTTGGCAGTGATTCATAAAAACGCCCAGTGTCATAACTTGCGAAGCCTGCTACGCCGATAATAAAGGGTAAAAACTCAGCATAAGGTAAAGAGCAAGGGCTGAGCTGATAGCCAGAAACGGAAGCATGCAGATAGGCGTTGGTGGCCTCAAAAGGGCGCATGTCTACATCAACACATGTTCCTAGTTGGTTGTCGACTACACTTACCTTGCCGGCCTTAGCTACAACGCTACTCACCGGCTCCCAGAGCATTATATTGAATCTACCATCACTTTTTGTGGAGCCACTCGTGTCGAGCAGCATACTTGTGCCTTGGCCGCTGACTTTTGCATATAGCTCGAGAAACGAAGGGATGTTTTTCTTATCAAGTAACGTAATTGTGATGTAATTATTTTCTGACGCTGGCATATAATAATAAACTCAATACAGCATGTTACGAAATGAGGTGGGCAAAGACACCAACACCTGCTCAAAACTTTTTCACCTGCTGTTGTTAAGCATGGTGAACACACAAGAGATGCGCTAGTATACGCTCTTTTAGCAAGCTAAGACCACGAAAGCCAAATAAAAAAGAGGATGTCATGACCGTTATCCGTCAACAAGATTTTATTGACAGTATTGAAGATGCCCTGCAGTTCATTTCGTACTATCACCCTATTGATTACGTAAAAGCTGTTGAAGAAGCTTACAACAGAGAAGAGAGCCAAGCAGCAAAAGATGCAATGGCGCAAATTCTTATCAATTCGAGAATGTCTGCAGAGGGCAAGAGGCCTCTGTGCCAAGATACGGGTATCGTAACTTGCTTTGTAAAAGTAGGGATGGGCGTTTCTTGGGATAAAACGGACATGACTGTTCAGCAAATGGTCGATGAAGGTACGCGTCGCGCCTACTTAAATCCCGATAATCCACTACGTGCATCGATCGTCGCCGATCCTGCGGGCGCGCGCTCAAACACCAAAGACAATACGCCTTCTGTCGTCCACATTGATATGGTAGCGGGCGAAAAAATTGAAGTGATGATCGCAGCAAAAGGCGGTGGCTCTGAAAACAAATCGAAGATGGTGATGCTAAACCCAAGCGATGACATCGCAGACTGGGTAGTAAAAACATTACCAACAATGGGGGCGGGGTGGTGTCCCCCAGGAATGCTAGGAATAGGCATTGGCGGTACTGCTGAAAAAGCGGCGGTACTTGCAAAAGAAAGCTTGATGGACCCGGTAGATATTCAGGAGCTTATTGCTCGTGGACCTAAGACGACTGATGAAAAACTGCGTGTTGAAATCTTTGATCGCGTAAACAAATTAGGTATTGGTGCACAGGGGTTGGGCGGCCTTACAACCGTGGTTGACGTAAAAATTATGTCATTGCCGACGCACGCAGCATCAAAGCCTGTTGCTATGATCCCGAACTGTGCAGCAACTCGTCATGCACACTTCCATCTCGATGGTTCGGGCCCAGCTGAGCTTACGCCACCGAAATTAGAAGATTGGCCAGAAGTCACGTGGGAAGTAGGCGAAAATACACGCCGTGTTAATCTGGACGAGGTGACAAAAGACGATATTCAGGAATGGAAAGTGGGCGAGACCGTGCTGCTATCAGGCAAGATGCTTACAGGTCGCGATGCCGCACACAAGCGTATTCAAACCATGATGGATAACGGTGAAGGACTTCCTGATGGCGTAGATTTAACTAACCGTTTTATCTATTACGTTGGCCCGGTTGACGCTGTAGGCGATGAAGTCGTAGGCCCAGCGGGTCCGACAACCGCAACGCGAATGGATAAATTCACCGACTTAATGCTTGAAAAAACAGGCCTTATTGGCATGATTGGAAAAGCAGAACGTGGCCCAGCAACCGTAGACTCTATCGCCAAACACAAGGCCGTTTATCTGATGGCCGTCGGTGGTGCGGCATACTTAGTGTCCAAAGCAATTAAAAAATCACGCGTAGTGGCTTTTGAAGATTTAGGTATGGAAGCTATCTACGAATTTGAGGTTGAGGACATGCCGGTGACGGTTGCCGTTGACAGTACGGGGGCAAATGCACATAAAACAGGCCCAGCAATCTGGAAAGCTAAGATTGAAGAGTTAGACGCGACACTGTCTAAGTAACGCGCTTCATACTAAAAAAACAGGTGCCAATGGCGCCTGTTTTTGTATATAGTGCTGTATAAATTAACAGTCACTTAATATTATGCAATCATTTCTATCTCTTGATGACGCCATTGTCATTCTCGCTGTTCTTTTCGTTACCTGTTTGTTGTTAACCCTTAAAGTCTTGATGCAGTCTAAGCGACTGTCAGCGTCAAAAGAAAATGCAGATGCATTAGCAGAGCGCATACAGGTACATACAGAAAAAGGGTTTTTGCTTGACGAAAAACAACGCCAACTTGAAGCGGTTATCGAGAATAACAAAGCATTAGAGGCAGACAAGAACGCGCTTCAACAACTGTACACAAAAACGCTCGCACAAAGCGAAGCGCAGAAAGCACGCATCGACGCATTATTAGAGAATCACGAAGATAAATTAGCGACAATGGCGGCGTCAGAAAAGCGGTTACAAACGCAGTTTGAAAACCTGGCGAATAAGATATTTGAAGAAAAACAAAGCACGTATACATCACAGGCTAAAAACAATATTGAATCAGTACTCGCCCCTTTCAAGCAACAACTAGACGCCTTCAAAAAGCAGGTAACCGAGCAACACATTAGGGAAGGTCAAGAACGGGCATCGTTAAAAACGGAAATTTTAAGCCTAAAAGCGCTTAATCAACGCATAACGGAAGAAGCCAGCGCACTCACAAGCGCATTAAAAGGCGATAATAAAAAGCAAGGAAATTGGGGAGAAGTGATCTTAGAGCGTATTTTAAACGAGTCGGGATTACGTGAAGGGCATGAATATGAAACCCAAGTTTCTGCGCTAAACGACGCAGGTAAACGCCTTCAGCCTGATATCGTTGTGCATCTACCTAACGATAAAGACGTTATCATCGATGCGAAAGTAAGCTTACGTGCCTATGAACAGTACTTTAACTGCGAGGACGACAAAGACCGTGAACGTCATTTACAAGAGCATGTGGCGTCAATTAAAGGCCATATTAAAGGATTAGGTGCAAAAGACTACCAATCCTTAAGTAGCCTAAGAACGCTTGACTATGTCTTACTGTTTATTCCTATCGAACCTGCTTTTCTTTTGGCCGTGGATAAAGACCCTGAACTTATCTCGCTTGCGCTTAATCACAACATCATGTTGGTAAGCCCAACAAGCTTGCTCGTTGCGCTTCGCACTATTAACAATATTTGGCAGTATGAATATCAAAATCAGAATGCACAAGAAATTGCCACACACGCAGGGAAGTTATACGACAAATTTGTTGGCTTCGTTGGCGATATGGAGAAGATAGGCAAGTCAATTGATACAGCCCACAACCAATACGAATCAGCAATGAATAAACTAACAAGTGGCAAGGGAAATTTAGTACGGCAAGTAGAAAAGTTCAGAGCGTTAGGTGTGCAACCTAACAAACGTATTACTGCACAGATGGTCAGTAAAGGTGAGAATGATGAGTAACTGCCGGTTTAATTAGAATAATGAATGTTACCTAATAAAAAAGCCCCGATATCGGGGCTTTTTACGATTTACTAATTAATTAGTAATTACTTAAAGCGTCTACGTAGGTATACCGCTGGAAGTAATAGTAGGCCTAACCAACCCATTGAACCACCAGATGAGCTAGATGCTACTGGTGCTGGCGCAGGAGGAGCAGGTTGCTCGCTTGCTTCGTCAGCTAGGTTGTTTACACTTACAACAACTTCAGCAGGTGCTGATACGTTACCTGCAGTATCAATTGCTACTACGCTCATTGTTATGCTTTCTAGGCCAGCATCAAAATCAAGCACTGAGCTATCTGCTACGGTAATTGTACCGTCGCGAGATACTGAAAGGGCAATAGAGCTTGAAGACTGAACGAAGAACTCTGATACAGGGCTGGTGATACCGTCAGCGTCAGACGCTTCGATAGAACCTACAACCGTACCATTTTCAGCGTTTTCATCAACACTGAACGTTTGTGCTTCGATAGTCGGCTCGTTATTACCGTCAGTCGCAATTGCCGTTGGAGCAACGCCGTCTGCGCCTAAGAACACATAACCGCCGTTACCTACACCTTGCAACATTACTGTTTCACCAACCGCTACCGTATTCACTGCTTCACCGGCGCTATTAACTAACGCTGGTACCGCTTCTGGCGTGAATGAGTAACCGGTGCGTACCAAGTCTTCGTCCCATGCAACTGTTGGGAAGAAGTCGAATGCACTGTTTTCAGCACGGAATGCGATAGTTGCGTTTGCAGTACCAATATCAGCAAGCGTCAAACCTAAGTCTTCCGCACAGCTAATCATGGTTAGCAAGTTAGAGCCTGGCTCATGGAAAGTTGGGAACAAGCTTCCAGACAACGCGCCGAATGGGCGAGTGAACGTTACGATTGCAGCAGAATCACGGCCGAATGCAGATTCATTTAGCGTTTGTGCTGTAAAATCGAAGTTCCCATCACCGTCTACGTCTACGTCCATAAATAGACCTAGTGCGTGACCTGAAAGTAGCGGGTCAGCAAGCGTAACGTTTGTGAATACAAGTGCTGTATCACATGCAGCAGAACCAAAGATTTCAATTGACGCATTTACGATATCAAACGTTTTGCCTTCATCTACGCCGCTGTCGATAGTCAGTGGTGCAAGTGATACGTTAGCATCAACTGGGCCTGTATTTGTTACTGTGCGCATAACGCCATCATCAGTAATAACTGAACCAAGCTCTAGTGACGCAACTGCTTTAGGCAATACGTGGTAAACCATGTGCATGGTTTCGCCGCTATCAGCGGTAAACATTAGTGCACCATCATATTCAACTTCAGTAAGAAGCGGTGAACCTGCTGGTGTAATTGCTGAGTCACTGTCAAGCGACCATTCTGGAAGCTTAGCTGGGTCGATAGTTGCTGTAACGTCAAACGTCACTGTTTGACCTGCAGGAACAGAAACAGTCGCTGGGTAGTCCATGCTTAGTGCTTCTGTCGCGGTATCGTTATCAAAACGAGCCATGTCAGAAAGTGTGTAGGTTTTCGCTTCAGAAGAGAAGTTTTTAACCGTAACTGTTTTCGTGATTGAAGCTGTTTCTGATAGGCCTACTGCGCCAAAGGCTAATGCAGCTTGCTTAGTCGCAGAATCCCATGCAGCTGTTGTTGATTGAGATGCTTTCTCAACGTCAACTAAACCAGCACCGATGTAACTAATTGGTGCAAGTTCTGCTTCTGGGTTAAGTGAGCGTGGCTCTACAGTCACGTCTAGGTTTGCGTTGTTCATCAATGTTGCTTTCAATTCAAACGCGTTACGCGCTGGGAATACTTCTGCAAGCATTGCCATTGCACCCGCAGTAATTGGGCTTGAGAACGACGTACCACTGATTGGCGTTGAACCTGTACCAGTTCCAACTTCAGCAGTAAGAATAGCAGTACCTGGCGCTGTAATTTCTGGCTTAAGTAAACCATCTACAGAAGGACCACGTGACGTAAAGGTCGCGATAGCACCTTCTTTAACGAACAACTCTGACACAAATGCAAACGTTGCTGTACCAGCTGCTACTGCTGCTTTTAATACATCGCCGTCTTCTTTTGAAATCATTACAGAGTTAATACCGATTGGTGCAGCTGGTGTGCCGCCCATGGTAAATGCTCCGTCGCCTTCGACATTGTTTACAACAATAACGAATTCAGCACCGGCTGCTTCTGCATTGTTGATTTTCGTTGTGAATGCACAAGCACCACGGTCGATAATTACCACGTTGCCTGTTGCGTCAGCAGTATAAGGGTCACAACCTGTTGCGTTTGTTTCCGCTTCTGCATAAACGATAGGCGTAGTGCTATCAATGTTAAACTCAGGCGTAGGGTTAAACGCAGCAGGAACTGCCGTTACCATCGCATCGCCAATTGTTGCAGATACTTCAGCGCTCTCTGCAGTAGGGTGCGTCATTGCGCCTACAGATAACGCGTTTGTTGTGGTACTTGGACCACCAACGATAAACGGCGTAGGGCCATCGTTACCTGCTGAGATTGCTACAACAACACCAAGTTCAACGGCTTTGTCGATTAGTGCGCCAACAGCGCCGCCACGGTTAGTACCGAAGTCGCCACCTAGAGACATATTGATAACATCTACACGGTCAGAGATATCGCCGTCGCCATTAGGATCCATCGCTGCTTCTAGACCAGCAAGTTGCGCTGCACCTGGGCATGATTGATCACATACTGTGTAAGCATAAACCTGAGCGTCTGGAGATACACCTAACACTGAGTGCGCTACGTGCGTACCGTGGTTGTTGTTATCCATTGGATCAGGGTCGCCATTGAAGAAGTCAAACCCACCAATAACTTGACCGATAGGCCATGCTGGTGTGTCTGCTAAATCAGCAGTTGCCGCAGCAAACGCTTCAGCCGTACCTGGACCACCTACTGCAGCATGCGTGTAATCTAGACCTGAGTCTAAGATAGCAACACGAACGCCAGCACCACTAGCGATGTTGTCAGACACTAAGCTTGCAGCATTGATGTATTCCGCACTCTCTTCAATATGAAGTTTAGAGTTAAATACAGGAAGTACGCTCTCTACGCCAGAAAGTGCTTGAATTTGCGCGATATCTTGCGATGTACCGTCAATAACCAAGCCTGCAACTAATTTCGTTGTTCTAGACTTAATTGTTATATCTAGGCCAAGAGATAGAATTTGAGCTTCTAATTGATCAAGGCCAGCTTCAGTGTTGTAAAGCACGTCAGCAGAATTACCAACGCTTGCTACGCCAGATGCATTGCTTAGTGCAACATCGGCAACAGAAACAGCAGCGCTGCCGTTCGCTTTAACAAGCCATGTTTTGCCTGACGTCTCAACAACGCTTGCGTCAATCGTAGCGTTTTTGGTGTAAGAGTTAACAAGTGAATTTAAATCGGTTCTGTCGGCTGCAACCGCAGAAGATGCAGATAGCGCCAGTATAATCGCAGCGCTTAAGCTATTCTTTTTCATATAATTATATCACCACTAAACGTGGTCCCCTGGTCATTTCATATTCAGCTGTATAATTACACTACAGCCATTGTTCTTCTTGTTGCGGTGATGATTTTATGTATGTTCATAAATACCTACCACCAGCTAATGATAGTTGTAGCACAAAACTTCGCACTAAAAAAACACATTTCATAAATGAAACATTTGAAACATTTTGTTACATCTGTTCATGTTCATTAAGTTGTGTTTCGTCAAAAAAGTCTGTGCAAGCAAACACTAACACGTAAAAAGTTTTTATAAAGTGTTAAACAGTAATGCACAAAAAATGCATAATATTTACAAGTTTTAAACATCATTAGGACGATTATCCTCACTTGATGTCAGAAACAGGATAAGTGTCTCGAACAACCTTTCGTTGCTCGTAAAAATAGGAAAGTCTTTCATCGATGCTTCATTTAGCATGGTCGGATAATTAAAGCGTGCGAACGCTCACCAAAAATGCGGGGAATATCCATGAAAGATAGAAACCATTTAGCTAACGTTTCAAACACACATACAGTAAACGTTATCGAAAACGGATTAGTTGACATACCAATGTTACAAATCCTTACCTCAGAGGGAGAGGTAAATGACAATGCAGACGTTCCAACGCTATCAAAAGAAGACGCGTTAAAGATTTACGATACGATGGAATATATTCGTGTACTTGACGAACGCATGGTTGGTGCGCAGCGCCAGGGGCGAATCAGCTTTTACTTGGCGAGCACGGGCGAGGAGGCTGCAGCAGTCGCATCGGCCGCGGCGCTTTCTCCGTCAGACATGATTATGTCGCAATACCGAGAGCAAGGTGCACTAGCTTACCGAGGCTACACTACTGAGCAGTTTATGAATCAAATGTTCAGTAATAAAGAAGACCCAAATAAAGGTCGCCAAATGCCAATTCACTACGGTGACAAGGCGCTTAACTTTATGACGATTTCATCACCGTTGGGTACACAAATTCCGCAGGCATCTGGCTATGCCTATGGTCAGAAGATGGCTGGAAACCCTAGCATTACTATTTGCTATTTTGGAGAAGGCGCAGCGTCTGAGGGCGATTTCCATGCGGGTCTCAATATGGCGGCAGTGCTTAATTGTCCCGTTATCTTTTTCTGTAGAAATAACGGTTATGCCATTTCTACACCTGCCGAAGAGCAATTTGCGGGAGATGGCATTGCTTCAAGGGGCATAGGTTATGGTATTAAAACCATTCGTGTAGACGGTAACGATGCACTTGCGGTGTTCGCGGCGACAAAGAAAGCGCGCGAAATTGCCCTTGAAGATAACTGTCCCGTGTTAATTGAAGCAATGTCGTACCGACTCGCTGCGCATTCCACGTCAGATGACCCAACGGGATATCGTTCTAAAGACGAAGAGGAAAAGTGGCGTGCTAAAGATCCAATCTTAAGAATGGCGAAATGGTTAACGAAAAAAGGTTGGTTCAACGAAGAAGAAAATAAAGCGAAAGTAGACAAAGCTAGACAAGACGTTCTTGCCGCCCTTAAAGAAAGTGAAAAAGTTGATATTTGCCCGATAGAGGACATTGTTAACGATGTTTACGATACGGTACCGTGGCATTTGGAAGAACAACTGACTGAACTTAAAGCGCACATCAAAAAATACCCTGAAAACTATCCAAAAACAGCTGGGAGAATCAAGTAATGGCTAAAATGAATCTACTCCAAGCGATTAATAATGCGTTGATCACTGCAATGACCGAAGACGAGAAGGTTATGGTGTTTGGTGAAGACGTAGGCCATTTCGGCGGCGTATTTAGGGCCACCAGTCATCTTCAAGAAAAGTTTGGTAAAGGTCGTTGCTTTAACACGCCACTTACAGAGCAAGGCATAATCGGGTTTGCCAACGGTCTCGCCTCGCAAGGCTCTGTCCCGGTAGCAGAAATTCAGTTTGGTGATTACATTTTCCCAGCGTTTGATCAAATCGTAAACGAAACGGCAAAATGGCGTTACCGCTCGGGCGGACAATTTGACGTAGGCTCTCTGACAATAAGAACACCTTATGGCGGCGGCATCGCTGGAGGGCTTTATCATAGCCAAAGCCCTGAAGCATTTTTCGCGCATTGCCCAGGTTTAAAAATTGTTATGCCGCGGGACCCGTATCAAGCGAAAGGGCTTCTTCTTGCATCTATCCGTGATAAAAACCCCGTGTTGTTCATGGAGCCTAAACGACTTTATCGTGCGTCGGTTTCAGATGTGCCCGAAGAGGATTATGAACTGCCTTTGGGTAAGGCCGATACGGTACAAGAGGGTAACGACATTACGTTACTGGGGTGGGGCGCACAAATTGAAGTGCTTCAAAAAGCAGCAAGTCTTGCGCTTGAAGATGGTGTGTCGTGCGAAATTATTGATTTGCGCAGTATTTTACCGTGGGACGTAGATGCTGTCATGGCATCGGTTATGAAAACAGGGCGGTTACTCATTAGCCATGAGGCTCCTCGTACTGGCGGGTTTGCTAGTGAAATCTCAGCAACAATACAAGAGCGTTGCTTTCTGTACCTAGAGTCACCTATTGCAAGAGTGTGCGGTTTAGATACGCCTTATCCATTGGCCCATGAGAAAGAATACATGCCGGACGAGACAAAGATTTATGAATCTATCAAGCGCACGCTTCACTATTAATCGCGGGGGAAAATTACAATGACTACAGAATTTATTTTACCCGACATTGGTGAAGGTATTGTTGAATGTGAACTACTTGAATGGTTAGTTGCTGAGGGTGATACCATCGAGGAAGACCAGCCTGTTGCCGAAGTGATGACAGACAAAGCGACGGTGCAGATCCCGGCAATGCATGCTGGAACGATCACAAAACTGCATTATGCCGTGGGTGATATCGCCAAAGTCCATGAACCGCTTTTTGTGCTTCAGCGCAGTGATGATGCAAGCGCTGACGCTGCACCTGCAGTGAAAGAGGCAACGACTGAAGATATTGAGCAAAGTAACGCCAGTGATAAGGTTTCAGCGACACAACCAAACGCTGAAATTGACGACTTCATATTGCCTGATATTGGCGAAGGTATCGTTGAGTGTGAAATTGTTAAATGGAACGTTGCCGAAGGCGATTCTATCGAGGAAGACCAAAGTGTCGTAGAAGTTATGACCGATAAAGCAGTGGTAGAAATTCCTGCTAAGAATGCTGGTGTCGTCCATAAGCTTTACTATAAACAGGGGGATATTGCCAAAGTACACGCGCCGCTCTTTGCACTTGCATTAGACGGTGTCGAATCTACGCAGGCTAACACCAAACCAAGCCTGAACACGCATACTCAACAGGCAAGCGCTGCAGCGGCAAAGCCAACGCCCGCTGCTGCAACGGGAAGTTCAGACAAATGGGAAGGTGGCAGTTTTGAACCACCTATTGTTATACCTGGAAAAGTACTGGCAAGCCCAGCCGTTAGGCGGGTAGCGCGAGAGAATAACGTTGACCTGACTAACGTATCTGGTAGCGGTAAAAAAGGCCGAATATTGAAGCAAGATGTGCTTTCAATGGCCTCATCGAAAGTATCAGCGGAACACAGCGAATCGGCACGTGTTGAGATACCGAAAGTAGACGCTCAGCCTTCTGTTAGCGAAGGTGCCGTGCGAACGGAAAAAGTAAGAGGCATTCAGCTGGCCATGGCCAAGCAAATGTCAGCATCGGTATATACCATTCCCCATTTCACAGTAAGTGATGAAGTGCGAATGGATAATCTGATGGCACTTCGCGCTAAGCTCAAACCTAGCTTCGAAGCGCAAGGCGTTAAGTTGAGCTTTATGCCGTTCTTCATCAAAGCAATGTCATTGGCACTTCAACAGTTCCCTGCTATTAATGCGCAGCTTAACGATGATGTCACAGAAATAAGCTACTTTTCTGACCACAATATCGGGTTTGCCGTAGACTCAAAGATTGGATTATTAGTCCCGAATATCAAGCGAGTACAAACACTGTCATTGTTTGAAATTGCACAAAAAATGCAAGTGATCATTGACCAAGCGCGAGCAGGCAAGGTAAGCGGTGAAGATTTGAAAGGCGGCACAATCAGTATTTCCAATATTGGCGCAATAGGTGGTATTACTGCAACGCCGGTCATTAATAAACCAGAGGCCGCAATTGTCGCGCTGGGTAAAACACAAAAACTTCCGCGTTTTAATGACGATGGTGATGTAGAAGCACAGCATATCATGATGGCAAATTGGTCTGGCGATCATAGGCTTATTGATGGGGCTACCATGGTGCGATTTAATAATTTATGGATGAGTTACTTAGTTGAGCCAGAAAACATGTTGATGCACATGCGGTAAGGGAAACCTTGGCAACTGTGGGCGTGAAGCGTTATTATTTAACTATAAAATAAATAGCGCTTCACGCGTTCAACATTTGGATATCTGTGCTTAGTTATCAACATGCATTTCATGCGGGCAATCACGCCGACGTTATAAAACATCTTACTTGGTTAGGTGTTATTCATTGTTTAAAACGAAAGAACAAACCTTTTACACTGTATGACACCCACAGCGGTGCAGGGGTGTATAACCTCAATGAAGACGAGGCTAGTAAAAACAAAGAATACGAGAGCGGCATAAGTAAGTTAGCTGATCTATCTCCCCAGTCACCCTTATTGACGCATTATCTATCGTTGTGTGCGTCTTACCGTTCCCATAACAGCTACCCTGGCTCGCCAGCGTTAAGTGCTGCTGAGCTACGAGACGGTGACACATTACATGCGATGGAACTACATCCTGCAGAGTACGGCAAATTAGCGTCATCGATAAAACGTATATCGTCACATGCTACCCATTGTCACCACAGAGACGGTTATGAAGGATTAAAGGCACTGACTCCTCCTAAGCCGAATAGAGGAGCGGTGTTAATAGACCCACCTTACGAACGTTTAGAAGAATATAACGATGTTACGAACGCAGTAACGATGTTGCTAAATCGATGGCAACAAGCACACATCGTTATTTGGTATCCGTTATTGTCTGAGCGAGCAGCAAAAAAATCGGGTGCCAGTGAAGCCATGGTGTCACAGCTCGCGGCATTGAACAGGCCTTGTTTTACTGTTGAAGTCCGCGTTGAGGATAATACCCATGATGCCGGTATGTATGGTTCAGGCGTTGTCGTTATCAACCCACCTTGGCAGTTGGACAGTATTGTAGAAACAGCAATTGACGAAGTGGTTGCTACGCTTGGTCAACATGTGTCAAGCGAGATTGTTTGGCACAATGAAGACACCTAATTATGTCGCAGCTTAATGCTCTTAAACATTTTTATATCCCTGATGAGCAATCTATCTACTTATTGTCGCATGCCGACGCTAAGAAGCTTAAAGATTGGGTTCACCTTTGTACCGAACAGCTCAGAGGCTTGGGGTATAGTAATGTAGAGTTACTCGGAAAAGGGGCGTTCGGCTTCGCGTTTGCTGGTATCTCGCAGCAAGGCATAGAGCACGTGTTCAAGTTTTCACGTATTAACCTTCCCCAGCATGTGCAAGACCGATTAGAAGAGGAAGCGTTTATGCTTTCTCATGTTAAACATAAATACGTTCCCGCGCTTATTGCTTATCAGCAAGTTGGTAAGCAGTCTATTTTGGTGATGGAGCGAGCCCCTGGAGATGATCTGGAAAAGGTGAGTCTGAGATACGGCCCATTATCACCCAGAATTATCGTTAAACTTGCCGTTCAATTGGGCGAGTTGCTCTTATCATTTCGTCAATTTAAACAAAATGGCGAGCAAAAACCATTAGTCCATGGCGATATTAAACCATCTAATATTGTGTGGAATGAGAGTGAAGAATTAATAGGCCTGATAGACTGGGGCTCATCGGTGTTCGCACAAACCGACGCTGATGGCCATTATGTCGGCAATAATGTGATGGATTTAATGTCCGGAGAGCTTCACCAAACCAACGCGAGGTTGGGAGACGTCTATTTTATAGGGCATGATCAGCTTAATGGGGCGCTATCTTCCCCTCGATTTGACGAGCAAGGGTTAGCGAGCACGCTGTATGCGTTAGCGTCAGGCCAATCTAGCCGCTACGGTCATAACGTTATTCGTCCGTCTTCTCTTGGTTTACCTAAGATGTTGTCTAGCATTCTTACTTACATGCTCAGCGATGAGGATAAAGAGCGAAGAGAAGGTGGAGATTACTTTTTTAATCATCTTCATGTATTAAAAAATATGGTGTTTATCGATGATGCTCTCCCCGCAATCACGCCTTTTATACCCACCTGGGTAAGCAGTACTAACGCCGATATTGAAACCGTGGTATACAGTTCTCGTAAGTCGTATTTACGCCAGCAGTCAGCACTTGAAGTCGACGCCTTACGCTACATAGATGACGCACAGTTTGACCGATACTACAAAAATTATCTTCAGGGAATGGGCGATACTGAAAAAGCGTTCATATCAGCGATTAGTCGGTTAGGCCGCTACCCCGTTGTGGGCGGTGTTGCGGTAAGATGGGAACCCGAAGGCATCTATGTTGATTCAAGTCTAAATTTGTACGATGAAACACTCAAACATGCGTTTGACCACGCGGTGAATAATGTTATTCATTTAGCCCGAGCAATCCATAAACCTGGCGTATTTAAGTGCTGTATGTTTAATGCAAAAAATACACTGCATATAGAACGTGATAATGAAGCATCGCCATTTGTGCCCACAGAAGATTGCATTATTCCATTTGAATTATCTAAAGCACCAATTGTAAAAGACGAAACGCGCACGCATTCGTATTTCGAAGATGGCGACGATCCCGATGAACTGTTAGAGCTTCCTGACGAGATTATGGTTATTTTAACAAAATTGAATGCCATTCATCATACTGGGTGTATTATATTCGAAGCATTACCAACCCATTTAAAAGTACATAGTTACTATACGCTTCTAGACCATGAACAGGACAGTGTGTTTAACGCGCTTTTAGCTTCTCTTGTAGACAATATTCCCGCAATTAACGGGATAGGCATTTCGGGATTCATGAAACTGCCCTATAAAGATACCCGCTTCTTTGAGCACCGAGCACACTTACCTGAGAAGTACTACCCACGAAACCCCAAAGCAGAAATAGAGAATAATAATCATGTCTGATGATGTACAACTCACATCACTCTTTAAATTGGAGACTATTGAGTCTGAACTTTACCGAGGCCAGAGCTGGGATTTAGGCTTTAGAGCATTGTTTGGCGGACAAGTGCTTGGGCAAGCCTTAGCCGCTGCTTATGAAACGGTTGATGCCGATAGAGTAGCGCATTCATTTCATACTTATTTCTTACTGCCTGGCGATGCAAAAAAGCCCGTCGTTTATGACGTAGAGCGTGTAAGAGATGGAAGAAGTTTCTCTGCTAGAAGAGTGAAAGCGATCCAAGGCGGTAAAAACATTTTTTACATGACGGCGTCGTTTCAGGTTCCCCAAGAGGGAATGCATCACCAGCAAGCTGACATGCCTATTGTCCCTCCGCCAGAAGACGTTCAGTCTGATATCGAATTTTACGAGGCAAACTTTAATAAGATAGCGCAGCCAATGCGAGAAGCATTGAGTTACCATAAGCCCGTCGATATAAGAACTGTTGAAGCAGCAAACTCCTACCAACCGGTTAAAAGGCCGCCTACACGGTATATATGGATGCGTGCCAGAGACAATTTGACGTCATCAATAGCGATGCATCAAGCCGCACTTGCCTACGCATCAGATTACCACTTTTTAAGTACGTCACTGCAGCCTCACGGTATTGCCGTTACGGATAAGTCTCTTCGTATCGCCACTATCGACCATGCGATGTGGTTTCATCGCCCCGTTAATTTTAACGAGTGGTTACTGTATGCGATGGAGAGCCCATTTAGCGGGGGGGCTCGGGGCATCGTGAAAGGACAAATATTTACTCAAGATGGCGAACTGATAGCGTCAACGATGCAAGAAGGCCTTATGCGGCAAGTAAGCGAATAAAAAGGAACTGGATCATGAAATATACATTAGGAACGTTAGTCCCAAACATAGATAACACAGGATTTATTGCACCTGGCGCGCACGTCATTGGTAATGTCAACATGGACGCCTATTCTAGTGTCTGGTTTAACGCCGTGATACGCGGCGATATGGACTGTATCACGATTGGTCCATCGACTAATGTTCAAGACGGCAGTGTGCTGCACACTGACAAGGGTATTCCGCTGACACTCGGCGAGGGCGTAACCATAGGCCATAAAGTGATGTTGCATGGCTGCACAATTGGCGATTACTCGCTTGTTGGCATTAATGCAGTTGTACTTAACGGTGCCAAAATAGGTAAGTTTTGCATCATTGGAGCTAATGCGCTCATTACGGAGAATATGGTTATACCAGATTACAGTTTAGTGGTAGGTTCGCCAGGCAAAGTCGTGAAAACATTTGCACCTGAACACGTTGAAAGTAAATTAAAAGCATCGGCAACGCATTATAAAGACAACGCTGAACACTATAAGCGTGCATTGCAAGAGGCATAAAAGTATCGCGGCCTATTCAGCAAGCTATACCTAAAAGCCTAAATCATGCACCGTTACCCCAATAAAAATAGCCCAGAACAAACGTTCCGGGCCTAGGGGAATGGCTCATTAATGAGCCGTGCGCTAACTCTTACAAGGGAGAATTTCATCTAAACAAATCTGTCTAGTGAATTTAGTATAGTCCACACTTGTTTATTTTATAAACATTTTTTTTTGAAAGTTATATTGCAAAGAGAATGATAGGGATCTTTTCGCTAAACTCAAAGAAAAATCAACAAGTTGAAAAAACCTTCCTGTTTTAAAATTTTTAACGTCGTTTAAATCCTACCATGCTCCAGTTTAGCTAAATTTTATGTGAATGTGCTGTCGCAACAGTATTCATTGTATTTATATTCACAACAGGCGGTTGTTTCCTCGTCGCATCACTGTGAGAATGACAATACCCTATTAAACAATGGACTTATCATGAAATCGCTATCTACATTCTTACCGCCCGAGCGCACCTTAATGGGGCCGGGTCCATCTGATGTTAGTCCTCGCGTGCTCAACGCGATTGCTCGTCCAACGCTTGGTCATCTTGATCCGTTATTCATCGAGCTAATGGATGAGACAAAAGCGCTCCTTCAGTATGCTTTCAAAACCGAGAACGCGCTTACAATGCCTATCTCAGCGCCAGGTTCAGCAGGCATGGAAGCATGTTTTGTGAACTTAATTGAGCCGGGCGACAAAGTACTTGTGTGTATTAATGGCGTGTTTGGAACCCGCATGCTAGAGAATGTTGAGCGCTGTGGTGGTGTACCCATTACCATTAACAATGAGTGGGGTACGCAAACCGACGTAAACGCTGTAGAAGACGCGCTGAAAGAAAATAGCGACATAAAAATAGTGGCATTTGTTCATGCTGAAACGTCTACTGGTGTAAGAAATGACGCAAAGGTATTGTGCCAACTTGCTCAAAAATATGACTGTCTCACTATTGTTGATGCCGTTACTTCGTCAGGCGGTGTTGAACTGTGCGTTGATGAGTGGGGGATAGATGCAATCTACTCAGGCTCTCAAAAGTGTTTAAGCTGCGTGCCAGGTATTTCACCGGTTTCATTTAGTGAAAAAGCCGTTCATGTTATTCAAAATCGAAAAACCAAAGTACAAAGCTGGTTTCTAGATATGAACCTTATTGTGGGTTACTGGGGGAAAGGAGCAAAACGTGCTTATCATCATACCGCCCCGGTAAACAGTATGTACGCGATGTACGAATCTTTGCTTATGTTGCGTGAAGAAGGGCTTGAGAATGCGTGGAAGCGACACGCGACAGGCCATGAAAGCTTGGCCTCTGGCCTTGCATCGCTTGGTCTTGAACTTACGGTTGATAAATCTTTCCGTCTCCCACAACTTAATGTGGTAAAAATTCCGGATGGGGTAAGCGATACCGATGTACGATCAACACTGTTGCATGACTACAACTTAGAAATAGGCGCAGGGTTAGGCGCGCACGCTGGAAAAGTGTGGCGAATTGGCTTAATGGGGTATGCATGCAAGCCGCGTAATATTGACCACTGTATTGCATCGTTAAAAGCTGTACTGTCCTGATGTAAACTGAAATTTCATAAAATAAAAATGAGCCAATAAGGCTCATTTTTTGTTTAAACGCTTTATAACTGCATTTAAGCGTTTATTTGCATGACGCAATGCATAGATGCTTTAGCATAGTGTCAACGCTGCGTGTTGTTTTATTTTGTTCATACTTTATTCATACGCACAACGTTAAGCTACACTGACTATCATTGTAAAAAGGAAGCTATTATGCGCTCAACGTGGTTAACAATTATTTCATTACTACTCGTCACTTCGACGGCGAGCTTTTCTGCGTTATCACAGCACAGCAGTCAAATAAATGTACAAGGTGTGGGAGCTATCTCGGTGGTGCCAAATGCATACTCAGTGACGTTTGTTGTCGAACAGCATGGCGCGACGGTAAGTAAACTAAATACGGTACTACAAAGCGACTTACGCAGTATTGTGAGCTTTCTTCTTGAGCAAGGGCTTGCAGAAGATGATATTCAGTCTATGCAGGTAAGGTTAACCCCGCGTTATGTAAACACGCCGGAAGGGCGAAAACAGCAAGGTTTTTCGCTAAGTCGTGAGATTGCTATCACCGACAAAAATATTGATAACTATGACCAAGTAATAGACGGCGTTTTAAAAAGGGGAGTTGAACGAATACAACAATTCTCATTTATTAACATTTCTAATACCGATAGTTATGAAAAAGCGCTGATTGCAGCGGTTAAAAACGCGAAGCAGCGTGCAAGTATTCTTGCAAAAGAATTAGGCGTTGAAATTGGCGAAGTGGTTGCAATATCTGAATCTGGTGGCAATATGCCGATTCCGGTTATGCGAGCTGAAGCGTTTTCAAAAGATATGTCGATGTCTTTACCCGGTACGGAGACCGTAGAGGCTCGTGTAAATGTAAGTTTTAATATTAAACAATAGTAAGGCGACCGCTTGAAAGAACAACTGTATGCTCGACTAGCGGCACAGGCTGATAGCCTGATGTCTGGCGAGCATGACTTAATTGCGAATATGGCAAACGTAAGTGCACTTCTGTTTAACCACCTCGACGAGGTTAATTGGGCAGGGTTTTACCTGTTCAAGGAAGACCAGTTAGTGCTTGGCCCGTTTCAAGGACAGCCAGCATGTATTCGAATTCCTATGGGAAAAGGCGTATGCGGCACGGCAGCAGCGACAAGACACGTTCAACGCGTTGCTGATGTTCATGCATTTGATGGGCATATCGCTTGTGACGCTGCTTCTAACTCAGAGATTGTGGTGCCTATCATTGTAAATGGTGATTTAGTGGGCGTTTTGGATATAGACAGCCCCGTCTTTTCTCGTTTCGATGAGGAAGATGAAAAAGGAATTACCGAAATCGCTAATTTATTGGTAAAATCACAGACGACATTATGAAATCAAACGTAGATATTCATGTCGTACTTTCTACTTTCGAAGATATGGAAGACTTCCATGACGATCCGGATGAGGCATCTGAGCGTTTAAATTTCATTTTACACGCTATATTCGATGCTGCTGATGAAGATATAGAAACGTCACGCCTTGAACAAATATTACACCACGCTTGGGAATCTTGGCAGCAAGACGCTCATTTATTAGAAATAGAGGACGATGAATTACTCGATTGGGTTGACCACGCGCTGGCAACTTGGGATGATGAGAGTAACGAAGAATCTCCTGAATAATTTAGAAAGTTAAATGGAATCACCAGAGAAGTTTACCAATAGCAAGGAAGTAATAGCTTTCCTTGCAGAGACATTCCCGAAATGCTTTAGCATTGAAGGCGAAGCCCGTCCACTTAAGATAGGCATATTTCAAGACCTAGCCGAAAGGCTTGATAACGACGAACGCGTGAGCAAAACGTTGTTAAGGTCAACGTTGCGCCATTACACTAACAGTTGGCGTTACCTTTACAGTGTTAAAGAAGGCGCTAAACGCGTTGACTTAGACGGTGTTGAGGGTGATGCAATTGAAAAAGATCATGCGGACCATGCTCAAGCTCAGTTAGAAGAGAGCAAAGCAAAAGCGGCAGAAAAGCGTAAGGCGAAGCAAGCGCTACAGCCTAAGCGTAAAGAAAAACGCCAATTTACGCGTCCAAAAGGCGAAAAGTCTACTCAATCGGCACCTTCTGCTAACAAGCAGGGAACTAAACCGAAAACAGAGAGACCAATAAAGACACCACCTGAAAAATTGACTGACGCTGATCTTAAGCAAGGTACCTTAGTAACGGTTAAGGTAGGCAAAACGCCAATGCCAGCGGTTATTACTGAAGTTGCCAAAGACGGTATTCATGTCCAAGTTGACTCAGGTATGGTGGTAAAAGTACAAGCAGACGCTTTACGTTTGGCACGCTCCAAGAGGTCGTAAATATATGAAAGATATCCTTCGAATTTCAATCGCTAGTGCATTTCTTACGGTAGGGGTGGGCGCAAGCGCCGTTACCACAACCCCTGATGTAGAATCGCTTCCTGTTCTTCAACAAGAATCTCAACACAGTGTTGCTGCAAAGCGAGTTAGTGCACTCTTTACCCGAGCGCATTATCAAGAAATTTCGTTGGACGATATACTTTCCGCCCGCATTTACCAACGCTTCATCGAGTCATTGGACCACAACAAACAAGTTATGTTGTTGTCTGATGTCGTTGCGTTCGAACCGTATCGAACGCAATTTGACGAGGCGTTGCGTAAAGGCAACTTGTCTATCGCATATGATATGTACAATGTGAGTGCACAGCGCCGAATTGAACGTTATGAATTCGCGTTAGCGCTATTAGACAAAGGGCCTTTCGATTTTGAAAAAGCCGAAGATAAGTTTTTCTACGAGCGAGAAGACGCTGACTGGCCTCAATCCACCGCTGAACTAGATGAAATCTGGCGACAACGTGTTAAATACGACGCCCTTAATTTAGTGCTTGCAGATAAAACGTGGGAAGAAGCAAAGGAACTGTTAGAAAAACGCTACACGCGAGCCATAAAACGCACGAAGCAAACAAAGAGCGAAGATGTTTTCCAGACCGCGATGAACGCGTTCGCACGCACTATCGAGGCACATACTAGCTACCTATCTCCGCGTAACGCAGATCGATTCCAAATGGAAATGAACCTTTCCTTTGAAGGTATCGGTGCGGTGTTGCAGAGCGAAGATGATTACACCGTCATAAAGAGTGTTGTACCAGGCGGCCCGGCTGATGAATCTGGAGCAATAAAGCCTGAAGACAAAATTGTAGGTGTTGCGCAAGACGACGAAGAGTTTGTTGACGTTATAGGGTGGCGTTTGGATGAAGTTGTTGAATTAATTAAAGGCCCTAAAGGCAGTACCGTTCGACTTCAGGTAGAGAAGGGCGTCACTGATGCAAAATCTACCTCTATCGTTAGCCTGACACGAGATAAAATTAAGCTGGAAGACCGCGCTGCGCAGTCAGAAGTGTACACGCCTGAATCAGGCCCACACGCTAACCAGCCGCTAGGTGTTATAACAATACCAAGCTTTTATAATAATCTTCATGCCGATGTTGCGAAAGAAATCGACAGCCTAAAAGCACAAAACGTTAAGGGCATAATTGTTGATTTAAGAGGCAACGGCGGTGGCTCATTAACTGAAGCAACACTGCTTACTGGCTTGTTTATCGAAAAAGGCCCCGTTGTACAGATTCGTTATGGTCAGAGCAAAGTTAGCGTAAACCGTGATACAGATGGTAGTGTGGCGTACGATGGTCCACTAACAGTACTCGTTGATAGATACAGCGCGTCAGCATCAGAAATTTTCGCTGCTGCTATGCAAGATTATAACCGAGCCCTTATTGTTGGTGAACAAACGTTCGGTAAAGGTACGGTTCAGCAGCATAGAGGTTTAGGAAAGATATATGACCTTTATGATAACCCGTTGGGCAGTGTGCAATTCACTATCGCAAAATTCTATCGCATCAATGGTGGAAGCACACAACACAAAGGCGTAGTGCCTGATATACTATATCCTTCTGCTGTCGAGCCAGCCGAGTGGGGTGAAAGCCAAGCAGAAAACGCTTTGCCATGGGATAGTATAAACCGTGCTAATTACACCACATTTGCTGATGGAACGGCTGCACTCGACGTTCTCACGGCTAAGCATAATAAACGCATTATGCAAAACCCTGAATTTTCATATATTTATGAAGATATCGGTGAATATAAAAAGAACAAAGATAAAGAATATATATCGCTTGTAAAGTCTGAAAGAGAAGCCGAAAAAGCTGAGGCTGAAGCAAAATCGTTGTCACGTGCTAACGAACGTTTACAGCGCATGGGAATGGATGTTGTCGTATCACTGGATGATCTACCCGAAGATATGGAAGAATTAGACCCGTTTCTTGATGAAGCAGCGAATATTACGTTCGACATGATTGAAACTGGTCGATACGCGATAACAACAGAATAAAGTCAGTCTAAAAAGGGCTGGTCTTTGGCCAGCCCTTTTTTTGTGTCTGGCTATCCAAAACAACAATAATAAAGGGAAATAACATGGCTATCAGAGGCGAGTTTTCCTCTCGTATAGGGTTTGTACTGGCCGCCGCAGGCTCTGCAGTAGGGCTGGGTAACATATGGGGCTTTCCAACCAAAGTAGCAAGTAACGGTGGTGCAGCATTCGTTCTTGTTTACCTTCTACTCGCTTTTGTTCTCGCATACCCTGTTCTAATGGCTGAGTTAATCATCGGCCGACACTCCCGTTCTAATATGGTGGATGCGCTAGGCCGCATATCCGGTAATTTCGTCGGGCGTGCTGTAGGGTTATGGGGGTGCGTTACGGTATCGCTCATCTTAGCATTTTATGCAATTGTGGGCGGCTGGATGCTAGTTCATTTCGCCGATGCGGCGGTAAACCTTGTAGGAATGCAGGCTGCAAGTGATTGGTTGTTGACCTCATCGGTTACGCGTAACGTAATATTTTGCTTCTTTTTCATGGCGTTAACCGCTTTCATTGTAGTTGGTGGTGTTAAGTCAGGTATTGAAAAATGGTCTGTTCGTCTTATGCCCACCTTGGTATTGCTTATTATCGCGCTCATTATCTATGTCAGCATGCAGCCTGGAGCGAGCGAAGGGTGGAGCGCCTATCTTGTTCCTGACTTTACACGAGTACTTGACCCAGAGTTGTTAGTTAATGCGATGGGCCAAGCGTTTTTCTCCATGTCTTTGGGTGTTGGGACTATGCTCGTTTATGGCTCGTACCTTAGTAAAAGCGAAAACCTTCCTACTATTGGCGCATCTGTTGCGCTGGTAGATATCGGCGTTGCGGTTATTGCCGGTATGTTAATTATTCCAGCTATGTATGTAGCACTCAATAACGGTGTAGAAATTTTTACCCCTGAGGGCGCGCTCATTCAAGGTGACTCATTGATATTCAAAGTGCTTCCAGCGCTGTTTGACACCATTGGTAGCGTAGGTGTTTTTGTGGCGTTTACATTTTTTGCGCTCATGGCAATTGCCGCGGTAACGTCATCTATTTCCATGCTTGAGGTACCCGTTGCGTTTATGGTTGAAAGCAAAGGACTCAAGCGTGACAAAGCGGTATTATTGATGGCGACAATTATTTTCGGGTTAAGCTGCGCAATTATCACTAATTTTGATTTGTTGTTTGGCTTTGTTATCGCCCTAACTACTGAGTATAGTCAGCCCCTGCTTGGGCTTGTGCTGTGTATTTTTGCCGGTTGGGTGTGGCGTAGAGACTCTATTTTAACCGAACTCAAACAAGGTAATGAAGGCGCTGAACATGGTATTTTTTGGAAAATATGGCCATGGTATGTGAAATTTGTTTGCCCGGTAATTATTGCGCTTATGTTTTATCGCTCAGTTTTTTAACGTTTAGGTTTTTAAAATAATAATAATGACAAAAGAATTACGAACGCCCTCACTCTTAGATGCGCTAATACCGATTGTTTCGCTGATTGTAATGATGGGCGGCGCTGTATATTTATTTGATGACAACTCATCATATGGTCCTAATCAAATCGCGCTGCTGTTGGCGATGGGACTTGCAGCCATTATCGGCATGAAAAATGGATTCAGCTGGAAAACCATTGAAAAGGGTATTGTTGACGGTATTTCTATGTCGTTAGGTGCCTGCCTTATTTTGCTAGCGGTTGGGTCATTGATTGGCACATGGATGTTAGCTGGAACCGTTCCCACACTGATATATTATGGCCTAGAGTTACTCAATCCGTCTTTTTTCTATGCGGCTACGTGTGTTATTTGTGCGGTTGTCGCAATGAGCATTGGTAGTTCATGGACGACAGCGGCAACCGTTGGTGTTGCGTTAATGGGCGTGTCAGCGGGCATGGAAATGTCTGCAGCCATAACGGCGGGGGCAGTGGTCTCAGGCGCGTATTTCGGCGATAAAATTTCTCCCCTTTCTGAAACGACCAATTTAGCACCGGCGGTGGCGGGTACCGATTTGTTTGAACACATCCGTTACATGCTGTGGACGACCATCCCAAGTTTTATTATTGCTATCGTATTATTCGTTATTTTAGGGTTTAGCGAAGTCGGTGATGCTAAAGCAGATCGTATTGAACAAATGCAATCGTTGCTCGACACATCGTTTAACCTTGGCTGGCATCTTCTTATACCTCTTGCCGTACTGTTAACGCTCGCGATAAAGAAAATGCCTGCATTTCCTGCTGTTTTTATCGGCGCGCTACTCGGTGGCGTGTGGGCTGTGTTGTTTCAATGGGATGTGGTGTCATCACTTGCGTCAACGCAAGACAGTGAGAACATTGGTGTGTTAAAAGTAGTATGGACGGCGCTTTTTGACGGCGTCAGTTTTTCTACACCGGATGAAACACTTAATAGTTTACTGTCTAGAGGCGGTATGTCGTCGATGCTTAACACGATATGGCTAATTATTTGTGCAATGTCTTTTGGCGCGGTTCTTGACCGCGTTGGCTTATTAAAGCGTGCGGTGTCGACCATATTGATGGGCGCGAAGTCAGCCGGTGATATGGTGAGCAGAACAATACTTACATGTATCGGTACCAATTTAGTAACGGCTGACCAGTACATTTCAATTGTTATGCCGGGACGCATGTTTAAAGAAGAATTTAAAAAGCGCAATTTGCACCAACTAAACCTTTCTCGCAGTTTAGAAGATGGTGGCACGCTAACCTCTCCATTAATCCCTTGGAATACATGCGGTGCGTATATGCACGGTGTATTATTAGTGAATCCATTTGATTATATTTTCTATGCATTTTTCAATGTAATCAATCCAATCCTGGCCGTTATATATGCATACTTTGGCATAAAAATACTTCGTCTTACTCCACCTGATGTGGTGTTGCCAAGAGAAGAACGCCAATAGGTAGTGCATAGGTTTTCTCTTAGGAGTGACTATGTCATCAGTTCATATCAAGCGCAGGGCTGATTATCAGCCCCCTGCGTTTACTATCAAAACCGTCAACCTTACCGTTACACTTCACCCTACGGCTACCCGTGTTGTCAGTCGGCTAGAAATAGAAAGAGTAGGGAGTCATACCCAGCCTTTAATTCTAGATGGGCATAAGCTCTCCCTTTGTGCATTAACAATAGATGATGTTGCTTTCGAAGATTTCCATGTAACTGACGATACACTGACGGTGAACACCGAACGTTCAACGTTTGTGTTAGAAACCGAATGCGTAATAGACCCTCAGAACAATAAAGCGTTGGAGGGGCTTTATCTCGCCAATAACGCTTACTGTACCCAATGTGAAGCGGAAGGCTTCCGTCGTATTACTTACTTTTTAGACAGGCCTGACGTGCTGTCGGTTTATACGGTAAAAGTTATCGGCAACGCAAACACGCCACAGTTGCTATCCAACGGCAATCCAATTGATAAAGGCACAACGTCAGACAGCAGACCGTTTGTGGTATGGCACGACCCTCATCCCAAACCCTGTTATTTATTTGCTTTAGTGGCAGGTGATTTTGACGTTATTACAGATAGCTACATTACTGCTAGCAATAAGCCAGTGGCATTAGAGTTGTATGTCGATAAGGGCAAAAAGCAACAAGGTGTTTTTGCACTTTCGTCGTTAAAACGTGCAATGAAATGGGACGAAGACGTTTTTGGCCTAGAATACGATTTAGACATTTACATGATTGTCGCCGTTGATTTCTTCAACATGGGCGCAATGGAAAATAAAGGTCTCAATGTGTTTAATTCAAAGTTTGTACTTGCCGAGCAAACGTCAGCGACTGATGATGATTTCTTCAATGTAGAAGCGGTGATTGCACACGAGTATTTCCATAACTGGACAGGAAATCGCGTAACATGCCGTGACTGGTTTCAGTTAAGTTTAAAAGAAGGGCTTACCGTATTTAGGGATCAGCAGTTTAGTGCCGATATGACATCAGAGCTTAGTAATCGCATCAAACACGTAAGAGTGATGCGAGAACATCAGTTTGCGGAAGATGCCAGCGCGATGAGCCACCCTATAAGACCTGATGAAGTCATTGAAATGAATAATTTCTATACCGTAACCGTCTACGATAAAGGGGCTGAAGTGATTCGTATGCTGCATACCCTGATGGGGCCGAACAAATTCAGGCAGGGCATGGATGAATATTTTAAGCGGCATGACGGGCAAGCTGTAACGTGCGACGACTTCGTCGCGGCAATGCAGTCAGCTACTTCATTAGACCTGGCACACTTTTCTCGCTGGTACAGTCAATCTGGTACACCGGTAATTACCGTCAGCCATCACCTAGATGAACAAAGTACTCATTATGTTCATGTATTCAAAATAACGCAGAATACCCCTGCGACGGCAGATCAAAAAGAAAAAGAGGCGCTGTATATCCCCATTGCTGTGGAATTAATTGACCGTGAGGGCAATCACTATGATGACGATGACGGTCTCATTAAAAATGGTGTACTTATACTAGATGATAGCGAGCAAACTGTAACCGTTACCGCCAAACAGAAACATCTTATCCCTGTCGTTTTAGGTAACTTTTCTGCCCCCGTTAAGGTCGTCAACGCGCAATCTACATTAGACCTGTTGACTATTTTCACCCATGCGAACGATGCATTTAGTCGCTGGGACGCCCTACAATCTCTCTATGACCGCTGTATTGGTGCTTTCGAGCAGGATAAAAATGCAGCCATTAGTGAAGACATCTGGACAGGCCTTCATGATGCGATTATGGACAACGCGGATAATCATGAATTGCTGGGAGAATGTTTGGTTATTCCTTCTTTCGAGACACTTTGTCAGACACGAAGCGATATTGATGTGCAAGCGTTAGCGGTTGCCCGTGATACGTTTTGTCAGGCCTTTGCTACACGTTTGGAAGAGGCCTTAGCACACGTATACACCAACATAGCAACACGCGCCTATGTTTACCAACAAGCAGACGTTAATGCACGTCGTTGTAAAAATGTTGTGCTAGCACATTTATCTCGTCTACCCGCGTTTGCTGATGCTGCCAAGGCGCAATTTGCATCGGCAGATAACATGACCGATACGCTGGGGGCATTGCGTGCGGCGCAACATTGTTCAAGCGAAACATTTACTACGTTGATGGAACAGTTTGAAGACGCATGGAAACACGATGGACTGGTATTGGACAAATGGTTTGCACTTCATGCCACTCAGCCTGATGAAAATATCCTGTCTACCATTACGATGTTAAGTGAGCACCCTCAATTTAGTGACGATAACCCTAACAGAGTACGTGCTTTGATCGGTAGCTTTGCATTTTATAACAGTGAACGTTTTCATGCAGAGGACGGCAGCGGTTACAAGTTTGTGGCCGACTACCTCTTAACGCTTGATGCAATAAACCCTCAAGTTGCTGCTCGAATTGTTACGCCGCTTACCCAATGGCACCAGTTCAGCGTAAAGCATCGTGAAAAAATGAAAACGCAGCTTAGCCGTTTGTTAAATCATAAAGGGTTAAGTAAAGATGTGTTTGAAAAAGTAAGCAAAAGTCTTGCTTATGACGCTAGTGCATAACGCTGATATTATTTACTATTTTAGTATAAGTGTGCCTTACACTGAGTGTGAGGCACTTTACTCTGGTGCCATACCAAACGTGGTGATGCTTGCAGAAAACGGTATTCGCGTTCAAGTACCTGCCAACAGATTGAGACAATTTGTTAACAGCGACGGGGTAAAAGGGCGATTTCGAATGGTGGTCGATGCCAAGCATAAAATTAAATCGTTTGAGCGCATATCGTAAAACATTTCGAAGGTTATTGGTTTTCTTTGCACCAAAAACAAGCAATTAACTTAATTTTTATACAAATAAACTTATATCCCGCATAAACACTTTTTATAGTGGTTACAAAACAATAACTATTTGATACAACTAATGTTGTAAATATTGTTAACTGGTAGGATTAGTTCTTGCGGTTCTGACAAAATGATGTAATCATTTTGTTAAATGGTATGGTTAGTTACGTCGTCACGCTATCTTACGCGTCGACTTGGGAGTATAAAAAAATGATAAACAGGCCTAGCGCTTTTAAGATGTCACCTGTTGCAGTAGGGGTACTTTCCCTCTTGGGTGCTGCAGCACTTCCTGCACACGCTGCAAACTGGCAAGTTGGTGATGTAAGTATTTCTCTTGATTCCACATTCACTGTAGCTACGAGTATTCGTACTGAAGATAGAGACTACAGCTTGATCGGAAACAGTAATCATCCGCAATTTGATTGGTCAGGCTATCATGCTGCGTTCAATCCACTTTATACAAGCAGCGACGTTTGGGCACAGGCTAACGGCGGTTACTCTACAAACGGTGATTTGGGTAATTTGGCACACGATCCAGGTGATGCATTTGCCACACAAGTTTCAGGTAACCATGAGCTAGACATTAATTTTGGTGATTATGGCTTTTTTGCTCGCGGTTTCTGGTTCTATGATTTTGAGCAATCAAATAATGACCGTCCTTATTCTAACCCTATAACAGGGCAAGCTTACGACCTGTGTCAGGATCCGGATTCCACAGATTTACTTTGCTCCGATATTCGTCTTTATGATGCATTTTTCTATGGTGACTGGTGGTTAGGCGAGAAACCGTTAACGGTTCGCGTCGGTCGTCAAGTGATTAGCTGGGGTGAAAGCACGTTCATTCAGCATGGTATTAATACAACCAACCCTGTAGACGTAACACGTGCTCGCGCACCGGGTGCTGAGCTTCGTGAAGTGTTCCTTCCCGTTGGAATGGTATACGCATCATTAGGCCTTACCGATACGTTAAGCATTTCAGGCTATTATCAGTATGAGTGGCAGCGCAGCTGGCTACCAGTTTCAGGTAGCTATTTTGCGGGTAACGACTTTGCTGGCGACGGCGGTCAACGTCAAAATATTCAATTAGGTTTCAGCGGTAACCCTGATATCGATTTGAATCACTTATTGACGGCCTTAAATGGCTATGGCGACTTACTTCGCGCTGGCGCAGACGCTGCGGATGTGTCTCAAGCTTATCTTGCATACCCTACCAAAGTAGCGATTCGTGGCTTTGGTGATGCGGCGCACAACGACGCTGATGACCAGGGTCAGTTTGGTTTACGTTTGACATGGTTTGCTGAAAATATTAATGAAACAGAATTCAGCTTCTATCACATCAACTACCATAGCCAACGTCCGTTAATTTCAGGTAAAACGTCTGACTTCACTGCCGCAGGTATCGGTGCTGATTTAGCATTCTTAGCTGGCAACGAAGTGACGCGCGACAACATTACTGAACTAGGTGCATTTACGCAGTCAGAGTTCTTCTATCCTGAAGACATCAAACTTTACGGCATGAGCTTCAATACCAATATTGGTACCACAGCGTTAGCAGGTGAATTCGCATACCGTGTTGATGAGCCATTGCAGTTAGATGACGTTGAATTACTTTATATGGGTATGCCTGAGCAGCTTGCAAACGCCGGACTTCGCCCCGATTTGGCAGGTATTTCTCAGTTAAACAATATCGGTAGAGCAGTGGGCCCTGGCGAGACGGCTGAAGGTTTCATCTTCTCTGATACTTGGCAAATGCAGTTTACTGCGTCTCACGTATTTG
This sequence comes from Alteromonas algae, assembly GCF_049117195.1. GTDB lineage: Bacteria > Pseudomonadota > Gammaproteobacteria > Enterobacterales > Alteromonadaceae > Alteromonas. The sequence continues at coordinate 1,957,258 of NZ_CP185260.1, read as the reverse complement.
GTCCCAAATTTGGTGCTGACAACTTTGTGCTTCTTGGTGAAGTAGGGTACGTAAATATCGTTGATATGCCTGATCCAAACCTTATTCGTTTGAATGCACCAGGTACATCACGTACACCTTCACTTGAGCCTACCCCAACCGGTAACAATCGTGAAGGCTTACATCAGGCACTGTCTGATGGACCTGAGTTAAACCCATTTGCAACCGACGATGCGTGGGGTTATCGTCTACTTGCTGTTGCTGATTACAACAGTATTGCAGCAGGTGTTAACTTGAGAGCCCGTGCAACATTCTCTCATGATGTAGAGGGTACAACTCCCGATCCGTTATTCCTTTTCACCGAAGATGTTAAATCTGCGGCGCTATCGCTTACGTTTGATTACTTAAGTAAGTGGTCAGCAACAGCGTCTTACAGCGCCTTCTGGGGCGGTATTGGTACAACCAATGCGCTAGCAGACAGAGATTTCGTTTCATTTAACGTCAAGTATGCGATTTAAGAGTGGTATTTATGATTAGAAAAGTAGGTATTTTAGCAGCGGCATTATCACTTGCACTTTCTGGTGCAAGTGCGATGGCCAAAGTGTCTGACGCCGACGCCAATAAGCTAGGCGACAGCTTAACGCCACTGGGTGCAGAAAAAGCAGGTAACGCAGATGGAAGCATTCCAGCGTGGACCGGTGGTATTACAGAATTGCCAGCAGGCTACACGGTTGGGGATCATCACCCAGATCCGTACCCTGAAGACAAAGTATTGTTTGAAATTACAGCACAGAACTACAAAGAGTACTCGAATTTCTTATCTGAAGGTCAGAAGAAATTATTCGAAGCTTACCCTGATACGTTCCGTATGCCGGTCTATCCGACACGCCGTTCTGCATCAAACTCACAAGTGGTTTATGATGCAACAAGAAAGAACGCGACATCGGCAGAATTGCTAGATGGCGGTAACGGCTTAAAAGGTGCGGTATTAGGTATTCCGTTCCCAATTCCTCAAAACGGGTTGGAAGCAATTTGGAACCATATTTTACGTTATCGTGGTGAAGCCGTTCAGCGTAACGGTGGACAGGCTGCTGTTACAACAACAGGCGATTACAACGTTATCGGTTTTGATGAGCAGCTTCTTATAAAGTATGCGGAAGAGGGCACTACGCCAGAGAAGCTTACAGAAGACAACGTGTTGTTTATGTTCAAGCAGAAAGTAACGCAACCTGCTCGTTTGGCGGGTACTGCATTGCTTGTTCATGAAACCGTAGACCAAGTTAAAGAGCCGCGTAAAGCGTGGACGTACAACACAGGTCAGCGTCGTGTTCGCCTAGCGCCAAACATCGCTTATGATACGCCAGGAACAGCAGCTGACGGCCTTCGTACCACTGATGACTTCGATATGTTTAATGGTTCACCTAACCGTTACGATTGGAACCTAGTGGGCAAGCAGGAAATGTTTGTTGCATATAATAATTACGCATTACATTCTGACAATGCAAAATATGACAACATTCTACAGCCTAATCACGTTAATCCAGATTTAACGCGTTGGGAAAAGCACCGCGTATGGGTTGTTGAAGCGACGCTTAAAGAAGGTTTCCGTCACATTTATCAAAAACGTGTGTTCTTTATTGATGAAGATAGCTGGCAGATCCAAGTCGCTGATATGTATGATAACCGCGGCGAGCTTTATCGTGTTGGCGTAGCATATGGTGTAAACTACTATGAAGTACCAACACAATGGTCTACGCTTGATGTTTATCATGACTTAAACTCACGCCGTTACCTCGCCATTGGTCTTGATAACGAAGAAGAAATGTATGACTTTACCGTCAGACCTAGAGATGTGGAGTTCACACCTCAAGCGTTGCGACGAGAAGGCAGACGCTAATCGCTTTACACATCAAACGGTTGGCATTGCCAACCGTTTTCATATGTAACACGGAATAATTAAAGGGGGAATGGTTCACAATGAGTAAAACCATTACAGCGTACGTCGCTGCATCTTTAGCTTTAGGTAGTGCGTCATTAGCACACGCTGAAGAGGCATTTATCGCACCATTAGTTGAGCAGTCGGTGCTGTTAGACATTGACGCTGAGTCGTTTGCCGTCATCGTAGGCGAACGTGGACATGTTTTAGTCTCAGACGATGGCATCGATTTCAAACAGGTGTCTGTTCCATCACTATCAACGTTAACCGCAGCGACCGTAGTGGGTTCCCACATATGGGCGGTTGGGCACGATGCAACAATTCTTCATTCATCAGATAAAGGCGCAACGTGGGAGGTTCAAAATTTCCAACCAAACCTACAGCGTCCATTTTTAGATGTACTCTTCTTTGATGCTGCTCATGGTATTGCAGTAGGTGCATACGGTTTATTTTATCGCACCACCGATGGCGGTCAGTCTTGGAACGCTGAACGTCACGCCAGTCTACTAGACCCTTACGGTCGTGAATATTTAGAAGAAATCAGGAAAGAAGACGAGGCATTTTACCAGCAAGAACTGGAATCTATTCTCCCTCACCTTAATCGTGTTAACCGTGATGGTGAAACGCTTTACCTTGCTGGAGAGTCCGGATTATTGGCCTCGAGTGTCGATATGGGTAAATCGTGGGAACGCTATAGTGTTGATTACACTGGGTCATTTTTTGATATTAAACCCTTAGATGCCTCGACGGTACTTGCCGTTGGTTTGCGTGGCAACATATTTGTGATGAGAGAAGAAGGTCCGTGGGAGTATGTGAATACATGCTCAAGCAGTACGTTAAACTCTATCGTGTCTGGAACTGATAGCGTTATTGCACTTGGCAATAACGGAATTATGGTAACCGCACAACGTCCACTACCAATCAGTGACCGTGACCCATTTTCAAATCCAGTTAATTGTACGCCGGGTGAAGGTATTAGTGTGTCGCAGGTTGACGATAAAGCTGCGCTTCTCAATGCTATCAGTTTTAACGGTAAGTTAATTGCAGTTAGTGCGAATGGCATTAAAACGCTAACTTCAAAGTAGGGCAGTATTATCATTATGACCCATTTTATTGAACGTCTTGTTTTTGCTAACAGAAAACTTGTTGTAGCCTTGTTTGCTATAGCAACGGTCTTCTTACTTTTCCAAGCATCTAAGATGCGTTTAGATGCGGGGTTCGAAAAGAACATCCCACTAAATCATGAATACATGCAAACGTATATTGAGCATCGTAAAGACTTTGGCGGTGCAAACAACATACTGGTCTCTGTATGTGATACCAACGGTGACATTTTTAATCAGCCGTTTTTTGACACACTTAAGAATGTGCATGACCAACTATTTTTTATCAACGGTGTTAACCGTTCATTGGTTATTTCATTATTCTCCCCCTCGACCCGTTTTACCGAGATTGTAGAAGGTGGGTTTGCTGGCGGCCCAGTGATACCTGCGGACTTTGATTCTTCAAACCCTGACGCGCTTTCATTAGTTGCGGCAAATATAGAAAAAGCGAATATTGTTGGTCGTCAAGTGGCAAGCGACTATAGCTGTGCCATGGTCACCGCACAGTTGCTTGATATTAACCCACAAACAGGCGAGCCGCTTGATACGCTTGCGCTTGCTGCAGAGTTAGAAGAGCAGCTTCGCGGCCAGTACGAAAACGAAAATACCTCTATCCATATCATAGGTTTTGCCAAAATGATTGGTGATGTTGCGGATGGCGCGAAAGATGTACTGCTGTTCTTCGCCATCGCAATCGGTATCACTGCGGTGATGGTATATTTCTTTTCTCGCAGCTTAATGCTGACCTTCTTGCCGTTGTTGTGTTCGGTAGTCGCCGTGATTTGGCAACTTGGGTTACTGACATCAATTGGTTTTGGCATGGACCCTATGTCAATTTTGGTTCCGTTTTTAGTCTTTGCTATTGGCGTCAGCCACGGCGTTCAGATGATTAATGCGGTAGAGAAACAAGCGGTAACTGGTATTGGCGCAAAACGCGCATCCATGTCTGCCTTTAGAAGTTTGTTGGTACCCGGCGGTATTGCATTACTTTCTGACACAGTAGGCTTTATGACGCTGTTGGTCATCGATATCGGTATTATTCGCGAATTAGCAATAACCGCCAGTATGGGTGTTGCCGTTATTATCCTTACCAACCTGATTTTACTTCCGGTATTAATGAGTTTTCTTAAGCTTGACGACGATTATGTTAAGAAGTTTGAAGGTAAAGAAAACGCTAATGCTAAGTTTTGGGAAGTCATAGCAGCGTGTTCTCGTAAGAAGCCAGCGATCGTCATTCTAACGATTACCGCGTGCTTGTTCGTATTTGGGCACATGCAAGCGCAAAAAATGAAAATTGGTGATTTACATGCCGGTGCGCCTGCGCTGCACGAAACGTCACGCTATAACCAAGATACGTTTTTAATTACTGACAAATATGAAGTAACCGTTGATTATATTTCTATTCTTGTCGAAACCAGTGCAGAGGCGTGTACGTCACACAGTGTTATGCAGGCGATGGACGTTTTTCAGTGGAAAATGGAAAACGTGCAAGGTGTTCAGTCGGCAGTATCACTTGCTTCAGTGGCTAAAATCGTTAACGCGGGCTATAACGAAGGTAACGTTAAGTGGCAGGTCCTGCCACGTAACCAGCAAACATTAGTGCAGGCTATTTCCCGCGTACCAACGTCGTCTGGTCTTTTAAATGGTGATTGCTCAGTGATGCCAATCATTCTATTTATGGAAGATCACAAAGCGGAGACAATCTCACGTGTTGTTGACGCCGTAAAAGCGCATCGTACTGAATATGAGACTGATGACATGACATTCAGTCTGGCCTCTGGCCCGGTCGGTGTAATGGCTGCGACGAACGAAGCGGTGAGTGAAGCCCAAGACCCAATGATGCTTTACGTATTTGGTGCTGTTATTGCCTTATGCTTAATTAGCTTCCGCTCGATACGCGCAACATTGGTCGTCGTGATCCCACTTTATGTGGTGTCAGTGTTGGCACAAGCATTAATGACGTATCTGCAAATAGGTCTGACGGTATCAACGTTACCTGTTATTGCGTTAGGTGTTGGTATCGGTGTCGATTACGGTATTTATATACTGTCGACCAAGAGCCTTATGCTGAAAAAAGGTGCCACAGTGCAAGAAGCTTATACTGCTGCGCTAAAAGAGCGTGGAAGTGCGGTGTTGTTTACCGGCATCACCCTTGCCATTGGTGTAAGCACATGGGTATTCTCATCGCTTAAATTCCAAATGGATATGGGCATCTTGCTAACATTTATGTTCATTGTGAACATGTTAGGCGCTATTTTAGTACTGCCAGCGCTTGCAAGGTTCCTTTGGTGGAATAAAAACGACCCGGGTGCATAATTATTTTTGCATATCTAATCACTAAAAAGGGCCATATGGCCCTTTTTTTTATGTGTTTTATGCATACTTATCTATGCTGTTAATATAAGGTTAAAAAAAGGGTTTAATTGCAGTCCAGTTTTAGCGAAAATAGCAATGCAACTCAGCACTTACGACATTTATAAGGTTAACAAATGACAGTCACCTCACAGCGACACTCCGTCCTGCTCGATAACGTATTTACACTCATAGACAAAAAAGTGGATGCGCAGCAGAAGTCACTTGTGCAGCAATTCGGCCGCCTGTTGTATAAAAATATATCCAGCGACGACCTTGAAAACCGTAATGATAGCGATCTGTATGGCGCTACTCTCAGCCTGTGGAACGGATTAGCGACGTTCGACAATTCCGCCCCCTACATACGCGTATTTAATCCTGAAATCGCCAAACATGGATGGCACTCAAGTCATACCATTGTTGAGATAATTGTAAGAGACATGCCTTTTCTCGTAGATTCCGTACGAATGTGTCTTAATCGTCTTAACATCACAGCACACCTTTTCTTGCATAGTCCTATTGGAATCAAGCGCAACGATAAAAAGCATATCGTTGAATTCTCTGATATGGACAAGAAAGTAGACGGCGCGAAGAAAGAGACCGTCATCTTTATTGAAGTAGACCATCAAACCACCAAGAAAGATATTGATACACTAACGAAAGAACTTCATTCAGTTGTTGATGAAGTATCGTTAGCGGTAGAAGATTGGCAGGGGATGTCTACTACGCTTAAAGAAGTCATAAAAAATAGTGGCGACTTTAACTGGCCTGTATCGGCAGACGAAGATAAGCAGACCAACGCATTTCTTGAATGGTTAGCCGATCACAACTTCACCATGATGGGGTATCGCTATTACGAAGTGAAAGCGATTGAGGGTGACCACCGCTGGATTCCAGATAATGACACAAGCCTTGGCTTGATGAAAAACTCGGTAAACAGCCGAGAGCGTCTGTTATCAAAACTTCCTTCATCAGCACGTCAGGAGTCGTTAAGCGCGTCGCCACTTATTCTTACCAAGACTAATTCACGCGCACGCGTCCACCGTCCAGCTTATATGGATTACGTGGGTGTTAAGGTATTTAACAAGGCAGGCCAAGTTGTCGGCGAACACCGTTTCCTAGGGCTGTATTCTGCTGCGTTTTATAACCAGAGTATTACGCAGCTGCCTATCTTAAGAGAGAAAATTGAGCAAATTTGTCTGCTTTCTGGCTTTGAGCCAGGTACGCATGCATTCAAAGCGTTTGTAAATATTTTAGAGACGTATCCTCGCGATGAGTTGCTTCAAATACCTGCAAAAGAATTAGCGCAAATTGTAATGGGTATATTCCAGATGCAAGAGCGCGGCATTTCTCGGTTATTCATTCGAAAAGATGTTTTTGGTCGCTTCTTTTCGTGCATGGTATTCGTTCCAAGAGAACGTTATAACACGCAGTTAAGAAAAGAAACGCAAGCTTTGCTAAAGGCTTCGCTTAACGCCAACGAAGAAGTTGAATTTACCACTTTTTTCTCTGAATCAGTGTATGCAAGAACGCACTACATTGCCCGGGTCAACGATAACAATGCGGAATTTGATGTGAAGGAAATAGAAAGAAATATTATCGAACTGACCAAAACATGGAACGACCGATTAGCGGCATCAATAAGTTCTGCGCATGGTGAAGCGTCGGGTAAAGCACTAGAACGAAAATATGATAACGCATTTTCTCGAAGCTACATGGAGCATAACCTGCCTTCAGCTGCACTGGTTGATATCGGTAAGTTAGAGTTGCTTGATGATACGCATACGTTGGACATGCTGTTTTATCGTCCTCAGGAAGAGCAAGCGGATAGCCAAATTGTTAAGCTGAAATTATTTCATCGTGCAGAGCCGATTCACCTGTCGGATGTGTTGCCTATGTTGGAGAATTTCGGGTTACGCGTAATCGATGAAAGCCCCTTTAAAATAACGTGTGCAGAGGGCGAGCGTAACTGGATCATGGATTTCACCATGCTTCATAAAAGCGGACAGCATTTTGATATGGAAAAGGCGCAAACCCTATTCCAAGATGCCTTTGCCAAGGTGTGGTATAACACACTCGAAGATGATGCATTTAACCGCCTTATCTTAGGTGCCAACTTAACTGGACGACGGGTTACTATTCTTCGCGCCTACGCAAAGTACATGCGCCAAACAGGCAGTTCATTCAGTCGAGATTACATTGCAAATACGTTGGCAAACTACCCCAATATTGCACGTATGCTGGTAGATTTTTTCGATATTCGGTTTAATCCACGTAAAAAGCGCAGCGCTAAAAAAGAAGAGTCATTACTTGATGATATCAAGTCTCAGCTAGACAACGTCAGTAACCTTGATGATGACCGTATAATACGCCGTTATTTGGATATGATGTCAGCCACGCTGCGCACTAACTTCTACCAACTAGATGATGACGGTGAAGAGAAGTCATACGTCTCGTTTAAGATGCTTCCGGGAATGATCCCCGATATGCCGCTGCCGCTTCCTAAATTCGAAGTGTTTGTTTACAGCCCAAGAGTGGAAGGTGTTCACTTACGTGGTGGTAAAGTGGCACGAGGAGGTCTTCGCTGGTCAGATCGCCAAGAAGATTTCAGGACAGAGGTGCTTGGCCTTGTAAAAGCGCAACAAGTTAAAAATACCGTTATCGTGCCGGTTGGCGCAAAAGGCGGCTTTGTATGTAAGAAACTTCCTGTCGAACAAGGGCGTGAGGCAATACAAGAAGAAGGTCAGGCATGCTATAAAATCTTCATTACTAGTTTGCTTGATATCACCGACAACATCGTTAACGGCGAAATTGTTCCACCAAAAGATGTAGTTCGTTTAGACGAAGACGACCCGTATTTAGTGGTAGCGGCCGACAAAGGCACAGCTACATTCTCTGATATTGCCAACGGTATCGCCGATAAGTTTGGCTTTTGGTTAGGTGACGCTTTTGCGTCAGGCGGCAGTATTGGTTATGACCATAAAAAAATGGGTATTACTGCACGTGGTGGCTGGGAGTCAGTTAAACGCCACTTCAGAGAAATTGGAATAGACTGTCAAACAACCGATTTTACCGCCGCCGGTGTTGGTGATATGGCGGGTGATGTGTTCGGGAACGGTATGTTACTTTCTGAGCATACGCGTTTGATTGCTGCATTTAACCATTTGCATATATTTTTCGACCCTAACCCGGACGCCGCTGAAAGCTACAAAGAACGTCAGCGTTTATTCGAAAACCCACGTTTGTCTTGGGAAGATTATGACGCGAAGCTAATATCGAAAGGCGGCGGTATATTTAATCGCTCTGCTAAATCCATAAAGCTTACGCCGGAAATGAAGAAGTGGTTGGGCACCCGTCAAATGACGATGACGCCTAACGAGCTTATTCATAATATCTTAAAAATGCCTGTTGATTTATTGTGGAATGGCGGCATTGGTACGTACATAAAAAGTAAGAAGGAAACGCATTCAGAAGTAGGCGACCGTGCAAACGATGACTTACGAGTAGATGGCAGAGAAGTCCAAGCGAAAATCGTGGGCGAGGGTGGTAACTTAGGCCTAACGCAACTAGGGCGTATAGAATACGCTGCAAACGGTGGGCGTGTTAATACTGACTTTATTGATAATGTGGGCGGTGTTGACTGCTCGGATAATGAAGTAAATATTAAAATATTGCTTAATAGCCTAGTGAATGATGGTGAACTTACTCTCAAACAACGCAATAAACTGCTTTACGATATGACCGATGATGTATCGCGTATTGTCTTAAAGGATTGCTACCGTCAAACGCAGTCAATTTCAATAACAGAGTTGGCTGGGGTCAAGCAGTTAAAAGAACAACTGCGTTTTATCCACGGGCTTGAGCGTGAAGGGCAGCTGAATCGTGAACTCGAGTTTATCCCTAGCGATGATGAAATTTCAGATAGAGTAGCGAGTGATCGTGGCCTTACGCGGCCTGAGTTAAGTGTGCTTATCGCTTACGGTAAGATGGTGTTAAAAGATGCACTAAACATCCCTGAGATCACTGATAACCCTTATCACGGTAAACTTCTTGTGCAGGCCTTCCCTGAGATACTACGTAAGAAGTTCCGAGACCATATGGAACAGCATCCCCTACGCAGTGAAATTATTGCCACTAAATTGACCAACAATATGGTCAATGACATGGGCCTTAATTTTGTATTCAGAATGCAAGAAGAAACGGGCGCTAGTGTTGATGAGATTGCAAATGCATACTCCATCGTTCACGGAATTTTCAATATGAACGTGCTGTGGGAGCGCATCGAACAGCTAGATAATAGTATTTCAGCGAACCTTCAACTTTCTATGCTTGATGAAGCTCGCCGTATTATGCGACGCGCCGCACGTTGGTATATTAGGCATGGCGAAAAGAACATTGCTATTGAAGACGCTATCGAAAGTTATCGTAGTACGTTCGATATTCTGTCGAAAAATCTACAACATTACCTTGTTGAAGATGAATGTTCTCAGCTTCAAGCGTTAACGGATAAATATATCTCTGGAGGCGTGCCTCAAGATATTGCGTATCAAGTAGCAAGCTTTTCAAATATGTTCCCAAGCTTTGACCTTGCACAAATTATTGCCGCCGATAAGCATGACACTGACATTGTGGCTCGACTGTATTACCAATTAGGTTCGCGACTTGAGCTGCACTGGTTCTTAGATCAGATAAACAATCAAGCGGTGAGTAATCATTGGCAAGCACTGGCAAGAGCATCATACCGAGAAGAGTTAGACTGGCAGCAACGTTCAATTGCAGCTAATTTATTACAATCTCGTGGTGAAGCTACCAGCGCAGATCAAATACTTGATGAGTGGATTGACAGTAATCAGGTCTTACTAAAGCGCTGGTATCACATGATGTCAGAGTTTAAAACAAGCTCTACGCACGAATTTGCGAAGTTTTCTGTCGCTTTACGTGAATTGATGCTTTTAAGCGTGAAGTCTAACCATTAGAATACGCGTATTGTTCAGACTTAAAAAAGCCCTGTGATACAGGGCTTTTTTATACCAATAAGCGATGTTTATCACCTATGCAATCATTAGTGCAAAAGCTACTACTTCAGTGTGAGCCAGAAAAAAGTCATGATTTCACTATCAATTGGCTCAATAAAACCCAACACACACCGTTAAAATGGATGTATAGCACACCGACGATAAGCAAGCCGGTGACGGTTGCAGGTATTACGTTTGACAACCCTGTAGGCTTAGCCGCAGGGCTTGATAAAAACGGCGATTGTATTGATGCATTTGCGAGTATGGGGTTCGGTTTTGTCGAAATTGGCACCGTTACACCGCGTCCTCAAAGCGGCAACCCGAAGCCTAGGCTGTTTCGTATCCCAGAAAAAGACGCTATCATCAATAGAATGGGCTTCAACAATAAGGGGGTTGACCACCTTATTGAACAAGTGAAAAAAGCACATTTTTCTGGCCCTATTGGTATCAATATTGGAAAGAACAAAGATACAGATGATGCGAAAGCGTTAGATGACTATCTAATTTGTTTGAATAAAGTCTATCCATACGCGACCTATGTCACTATCAATATTTCTTCGCCAAATACGCCCGGGCTAAGAAACCTGCAGTATGGTGCAGCACTAGATGCGCTATTAAGCGGACTTAAAGCGGCGCAAGACACACTCGCACAAACGCATAACAAATACGTTCCACTATTTATAAAGATTGCCCCTGATTTAAGTGATGATGAAATAGCGTCAATATCTCAGTCATTAATCAACACAAAAATGGATGGCGTGATTGCAACTAACACAACACTATCGCGCGACGCAGTGGCTGGATTAGAACATGCAGATGAAGCCGGGGGCTTAAGCGGTTCGGTTATGACCGATATGAGCTTGCAGGTGACCCGTAAACTGGCCAATGCCTTACAGGGTAAACTTCCTATAATTGGTGTGGGAGGGATAGACTCTCCCGAGGCCGCACAAGCGAGATTAGATGCTGGCGCATCGTTGGTCCAAGTCTATTCTGCGTTTATTTATCGTGGCCCAACACTCATAAAAGATATCGTTAAGTCGCTCTAAATAAACGCGGGCTTAGCCACAATAGTGCCGCGCGCTAACTATTATGCGCGCCAACTCAGGTAATGAAATGAATACGATACTGGTAACAACCAGCAGGGGGCTAGATGAGCTCCTTAAACAAGAAATAGAAACCCTATGCCCTGACGCTGAAATTAAGCAATCTCCGGGCATGCTGCAATTTGATGGAACAAAGAAAGACGCCTACACCTTGTGTTTATGGTCACGTCTTGCAAACCGTGTGATTTGGGTCGTGACAAGCGGTAAAGCAAATGACGCAGAAGCGTTGTATAACACCGCAATGGGTGTAGATTGGCAAATGAATCTACAGTCACGACAAACATTGTCGGTACAGTTCATTGGAACCAACTTTGCAATTAAAAACACGCAATTCGGTGCGGTACGTATAAAAGACGCAATTGTCGACCAATTTGTTGAAAGCGGATTATCTCGACCTTCCGTTGAACGCCGTCAGCCAGATGTTTCTGTTTATGCGAGATTGCATCGTGACAACGTTATTATTGGTATTGACTTGGCCGGCGCCAGTTTGCACCAGCGAGCTTATCGTCAGGAGACGGGTGAAGCACCGCTTAAAGAGCATATTGCGTGCGCTATGCTTATGCGTAGCGGCTGGTCTGAAAATATGGACAAGCCGTTGGTTGATTTAATGTGCGGCTCTGGAACCATTGCTATAGAGGCGGCCTATATGGCACGCAATATTGCACCTGGGATCAAGCGCAGTCGATGGGGCTTTTCACAATGGCAAGGTCATGATGCCACACTGTGGGAGGGCCTTGTAGAAGAAGCCATAGGGGCACAACATGCTAGCGCCTCAGCGCCTATATTTGCTGCTGACAATAGCCGAAGGTTAATCTCTATAGCGAAAGAAAATGCAGACTTTGCAGGCGTTTTTTCTGATATTAAATTTAGTCAACAAGATGCGACAAAATCATCACCTCCGCTTGCGCAACAGGGGTATGTAGTATCAAACCCTCCTTATGGCGAGCGATTAGGGGAGCTCACTGAGTTAATTCCGCTTTTTAGTGAATGGGGCAAGCGTTTTAAGGAAGCATGGAAAGGCTGGAATGTTTCGTTGCTTAGCAGCAACAGAGATTTACTACGCGTACTTAAACTCAGGGCGTCAAAAGATTACGCCATGAACAATGGTAAATTAGAGTGCCGGCTGGTCAATTACACGCTAAACGAAGAAAACACCGTACAGTTTAGTGAAGACGCGTCTAATCACGAATTTGCCAATCGCGTTAAGAAAAACCTTAAAAAGATGAAGAGCTGGATCAGTAAGGTAGATACTAATTGCTACCGAATTTACGATGCAGACTTACCTGACTACAACGTCGCTGTTGATAGGTACGACGATTGGTTGGTTGTGCAAGAGTATGCGCCGCCCAAAACGGTATCAGAAGACAAAGCAAGAAAACGCCTTCAAGAAGTGCTGTTATACCTACCAATGGTTACCGGTATTTCGCCTAAAAATATAATATTAAAAGTACGGGCTCAGCAAAAAGGGACAAAGCAATACGAAAAAGTAAATCAGTCTGGCGACATGATGGAAGTGTATGAAAATGGCGCTCGCTTCTTGGTTAACCTTACTGACTACCTTGATACGGGGTTATTTCTCGATCACAGAAATACCCGTCAAAAAGTGATGCAGCTTTCAAAAGACAAAGATGTATTAAACTTGTTTGCCTATACGGGCAGCGTGTCAGTCTTTGCCGCAAAAGGTGGCGCCAAGTCGGTGACGACGGTCGATATGTCCAACACGTATCTTGACTGGGCTAAAAAGAACATGGGTTTAAATAAACTCAAAGGCGCACATGCGTTCGTTCAAGCCGACTGCACGACGTGGCTTGCTGATCATAAAGGGAAGTACGATCTCATCTTTATCGACCCGCCGTCTTTTTCTAATTCGAAGCGTATGTCTGCTACCTGGGATGTTCAGCGCGACCACCTTATGATGATCACGCAGGCTAGGGCGTGCTTAAATAGCGGGGGAACGATTGTTTTTTCTAATAACAAACGAGGCTTCAAGCTAGATGAAGCGGGTGTGAGTGAATTGGGCTTATCGATAAACAATATTACAAAGCACACAATACCTGAGGATTTCGCGCGCAAAGGTAATATTCACCAGTGTTGGGTGTTATCGCTATGAAGCTTTTTTTCTACACGGGCCCACAATGCAGCCTTTGTGAACATGCTGATAGCGAGCTTGCGAATACGTCACAGTACCCAACGTTATCAATAGAAAAGGTAAACGTTAGAGACAGTAACGAGTTGTACCATCTCTATGGCGCGCGCATTCCGGTGCTAAAACGCGATGATAATGGCAATGAAATAGGGTGGCCGTTTTGTACCGCCGACCTTGAGGAGTTTTTACAGTGAGTATTTTGCAGTTAAAAAACATCACTGTTATTTACGGTAACCCACCGCTATTAGACGGTATTGAGCTTGTTGTACAACCCAAAGAGCGTGTGTGCTTGGTGGGTCGCAACGGCAGTGGTAAGTCTACGCTTATGAAGGTCATCGCAGGCGATGTTATTGCTGATGACGGGCAAAGAATAATAGAAAATAACACGGTAATTGCACGTCTTGAGCAGGACCCTCCCCAGACCACGGATATCACCTTATTTGATTATGTCGCCGAAGGGTTAGCAGACATTGGGGAAACGTTAAAAAACTATTTCCATCAAACCCGATTAGTGGGCGAAGACCCAAGTGAAGCTAATTTGAATAAGCTTCAGCGGCTACAAGAAACCTTAGAGGCGAGAGACGCGTGGCAGTTTGAACAACAAATTGAACAAACGCTTACCATGCTTAAATTAGATGCTGAGACATCGTTATCTACCTTATCGGGTGGGTGGCGCAGAAAGGCAGCACTTGCTCGCGCCTTGGTGCGTTCTCCCGACTTATTACTGTTAGATGAGCCCACTAACCATTTAGACATTGAAATGATTAAGTGGTTAGAAACGAGTTTGTCTAATTACAAAGGCGCTATCGTTTTTGTTAGCCATGATCGTGCATTTATTCGGTCCATGGCTACCCGAATTGTTGATTTAGATAGAGGGAGTATTACCAGCTACCCCGGTAACTACGAAACCTACCTGGAGAAAAAGCAACAGGATTTAGAGGTCGAGGCTTCGCAAAATGCAGAGTTCGATAAAAAACTGGCACAAGAAGAAGTGTGGATCCGTCAAGGCATAAAAGCCCGCCGTACACGCAACGAAGGGCGAGTCAGAGCGCTTAAAAAGCTTAGAGACGAGCGAAAAGCAAGACGTGCCGTTCAGGGCAGTGCACTGGTTAACCAACATCAAGCGGCGCGCTCAGGCAAGATGGTATTTGAAGTATCTAACTTAACGTTTTCCATTGAAAACAAACCGATAGTTAAAGATTTAAATTTAAACGTCCTACGCGGTGACAAGCTAGCCCTTATCGGCCCTAATGGTAGCGGTAAAAGCACACTCATCAAGTTATTGTTAGGTGAATTAGAGGCCGATGCAGGCAACTGTAAACGAGGCACTAATTTAGAAGTAGCGTATTTCGACCAGCATAGGCATGGCTTAGATTTAGAACAAACCGTGATTGATGCGGTCGGTGATGGAAAGCGTGACCTTATGGTCAACGGTCACCCAAGACATGTGATCAGTTACTTGCAAGATTATTTGTTTGAACCCGAACGCGTTAATGCGCCGGTAAAATCATTGTCTGGTGGTGAGAAAAACCGTTTAATGCTTGCTAAGTTGATGCTAAAACCTAGTAATCTATTGGTGCTCGATGAGCCCACCAACGATCTAGATGTCGAAACGCTTGAAATGTTAGAAACATTGCTTAATGAGTATACGGGTACGGTTTTACTTGTAAGCCATGATAGAGAGTTTGTAGACAATGTAGCAAATAGCTGTGTTGTGTTTGAAGGCAACGGCGCGCTAAGAGAGTTTATCGGCGGTTTCAGTGATATGGAAGCGTGGTATAAAGAGAGGGATTTGCGAGTACAGGACGTTATTAAAGAAGAAAAAGCAAAAATAAAGAATGAAACTAATTCTTTATCTCAGAGTCCTAGTGCTAAGCCTTCACCCCGAAAGACGAAAAAGCTATCATACAAAGACCAGAGGGAACTTGAATCGCTGCCACTTGAAATTGAACAGCTTGAAGAGAACCTTGAAGAATTGCAAACACAGGTTAATGATCCAGAGTTCTTTAAACAAGAAACTGACGTTACTGCAAAAGCACTTGCATCATTAACAGATAAAGAAAATATACTGTCTCAGAAATATGCGCGCTGGGACGAATTAGAAAGCATGCTGGAAGATAATCAGCAGTAAATAGGATTTTAAATGAAACGAACTCAGCTTGCCGCCGCCATGCTACTGGCAACAGGAAGTGTTTCGGCACTCGCCGCAACATATTCAGTAGCACCGGTACCGCTTCAGGATAACGCTAGAAACAATTTTGCTCGCTCAATTGATGACGCAGGAAACATGTTGTCGATGGTTCAGCTTGAATACAATCCACCTATTGATGTAGAGCAACTAGAAAATGACACCACGTTCTTCGCACAGTTTTCTGAATCGCTAGACAGTGAAGATGATGTGAAGCAGGGTGTGTTTTCAGATAATGACTACACCCTGATTGTTAATTTTCTTTTGTCTAATCAAAACGCGGTGCAAGGCCAAAAGCTTTCCAATTTTAGAACGTATATTACCGACACAACCGATGCTGAATTGGTACCTGGCTTAGATCAAATTACCGACAAATTTGATGATTATACTCGCTCAGTAGAGTCAGCAGGACGAGATAGTCTAGACGGTGATTTCATCGTTGGTGATTCAAGCGCGTTAGTTATCAAAGTGCCCTACGAGAATGAAAACGGCGATGTAATCAACTACACGTATCCTGAGTCGTCTCAACAAGCATTCGTTCAGGTGAATGGCGTAACCAATACACTTCCCCCAGTTGACACCACAGTGGGTGGCTTTGCTTCAGCGCGTGCCATTAACGACAATCTACAAGTTGCTGGCTTTAGTACAGTGTCATTTTTAGATTCTGTTGGCGAAGCGGCAGCGGAATGCGCTAACGAAGAAACCAGGGGTGACATACCTGAAAGTAGATGCCTGTATGGCCTTTACTTAGGTGATTTTACAGTTCCTCGAGTGGAAGGCTTTTTTAGAAACAATGCTAACTTACCGAGTTTTGTGCTTGCCTCAGAAGTGAATGCAACCATATGGCAGTTAGATGTTAATGGCGGTGTTATCAGTACCGAGACATTCCCACTATTATTCACGCCTGAAGAAGATGACAACTCTCACTACTTTACCTACGCGTATGATATT
This sequence comes from Alteromonas algae, assembly GCF_049117195.1. GTDB lineage: Bacteria > Pseudomonadota > Gammaproteobacteria > Enterobacterales > Alteromonadaceae > Alteromonas. The sequence goes on along the minus strand of NZ_CP185260.1, from coordinate 1,940,485 downwards.
AATAATCAAGGGATAGCAGTAGGTGAAGCATTGACAGGTGACGCTGTGTCTATTGCGCGCCCAGGTTCATCGACAATCGCTGAAAGCGAAAGGGTTGCGGTAGTGTTTCGCGACGGTGAAACCTCAGAGATGTTACCTCGTGACGAAAACCTGTTAAGCGAAGCCATTTCGATTAACGACAATAACTGGGTTGCGGGAACGGTAGTCAGAGCAAATGGTGAAATTGCGCGCCCTAGGTTGCTTGCTTATAACCTAGACACCACAGAGCAAATTGTACAAGAGGGCTTCTTTACGAGTTCAGGTGTGGTAGCAAATGCTATCAATAACAACAACATTATTGTGGGTAAGGCAGATATTGACCCGTCCAGTGAAGCGGTTCGTCTGACAAGCGCATTTATGTTTGATATCGCCACAGAAGAGCTTGTGGATTTGAATGATTTAATTTCATGCGACAGCCCTTATACACTGGTTGAGGCTTTTGACATCAATGATAACAACGAAATCATAGCTAATGCGCGTCTTAAGACGGTAAGCAAGTTTGTTACAGGCGAAGATATTATCGATGACCAAGGTGAAACGAGCCTTGTCGATTCAATTGTTGCCGTAAAACTTTCTCCTATCTCTAATGGCAGCATAGATGAATGTGAGCCAGATGAGGACGATCTGCCAAATGAACGTCAAGGCGCGAGTAATGGTATTATCGCAGCACTCTTCTTGTTCGGCGCGTTAGTGTTTAGACGTCGCACAGCAATGTGAAAGTAAAGGGGAGTCAACCGAGCAAATAGCGGTTGATTTCGTCATACGTACTTATCGACATGCGCATAAGTATGCATAAAAACCGCCACATTGGCGGTTTTTTTATTGTATAAAGGTTTAACAAATGACATTTTTATGACAAAAAAATGTAATGCGATATTCTTATTAAAATTATAAGGTTAGGCAATGTCAATTACCTAAAGCTAATAATTTTATTGAACCTATCAGCCGAATGAACTATCAAAGTAGTGTGCATAAAATAATTCTGCCGGCACTATCAACAATATGATGTAGAGCGCCCGAGTAGAATGTTTTTAGCACTTCTAATAAACAAACGAGGCTAATCAATGAAAAGACAAAAAAGAGATAAAATGACACGCGCCCATTCTAAAGGCTATCAAGCAGGCATTAGCGGTCGCTCGAAGGAAAATTGTCCATTTCAACAATTCGAAGCACGTTCACAGTGGTTAGGTGGCTGGCGTGAAGCGGTAGAAGATAGGCATACAGGGCTCAGTGTTAAATAACACCTTCTCTTTTAACTAATGATTACGCAAAGGAAAGCCCCGTTCAAACGGGGCTTTTTTAATGATATTGAATTAATGACTAAAAATTTGAAGTATCTTGAAAAAGACCAACCTTCAAATCTTTAGCGGTGTAAATTTCGCGACCGTCAACCTCAACACTCCCATCGGCAACGCCCATAAATAACTTACGTTTGATCACACGTTTCATGGTTATTTTATACGTCACTTTTTTAGCGGTAGGTAATATTTGACCGGTGAACTTTACTTCGCCGACACCAAGAGCGCGTCCTTTACCAGGACCATCACTCCACCCAAGGAAAAAACCGACAAGTTGCCACATAGCATCTAACCCTAGACAGCCTGGCATTACGGGATCGCCAGGGAAGTGACAATCGAAAAACCATAGGTCAGGCGTTACATCTAACTCCGCAATGATTTCACCCTTACCATGTTCTCCGCCATCCTCTGTAATTGATAATACACGATCCATCATGAGCATATTAGGTGCTGGCAGTTGACTATTACCTGGGCCAAACATTTCGCCACGACTACACGCTAATAAATCTTCTCTATCAAAACTATTTTTTCTCTGTGACATTCCCACACTCGTTGTTGTTTTATATTGCGGCGCCTAATTTAGCGAACACTTGTACGCTAAACAACTCTGAACAGTCGTTTTTATAAATAAAAACGCGTGTTAAACTCAAATTTCTAACAAGCTTGTGATCACTATGACAGATAAAAAGAAAATAAGTACAGTAAAAGATAATGCGAAAGCCAACGCTGCAAAGCAAAAACGTTTTCGAGAACGCCAACGAGAAGCGGGTAAAAAGTTGGTCCGTGGTTACGTGAGCCCAGAAGCAAAAGCCTGCTACGATGAGATCCGTGATAAAACAGGCTGGAACGATAGCGAAGCAATGTCGAATGCCTTACGTCTTATGTACGCCGCCTACAAATGTGGCCAAATTAAACTGCTCAACGAATGGTTGCGCAAAAACGACCGCTAAGCGATTAATTTTTCTGAGTGGTTTTGCGTTTAACCCATTTACGACTTGGGCTGTTGTTCAACGTATGCGTGAAAACGATACGCTTTGCCTCAGCGAGTACGTCATCACGTTCTCTGTAGTCCCATAGGCGCTGCGCCGTTGTTTTAGCCGTTTCTTCTATAGATATAATGGGCGCATAGTAATCATCACTCGCATTGAAGTTTAACATTAGCGCTTCTAACGGAGGTAATTGCGAAGGAGCGTGGCAAGCACTAGCGGGTAAATGTTTTAACTCTGGTACCCAATGCTGAATAAATGAGGCATCAGGGTCGAGCTTTTCTGATTGTGTATGAGGATTGTAGAGCCTAACCGTATGAACGCCGGTGACACTGGCCTGCATTTGTATTTGTGGATAATGAATGCCGGGTTCGAAATCCAAGAATTGTGTCGCTAAATAATGTGCTGCTTTTAACCAATGCACATTTAAGTGATGGACAAGAAAACTTGTCACCATAGCGCGCATTCTGAAATTTAAATATCCGGTCTTAGCCAATGCGCGCATACAAGCATCTACCAACGGATAACCTGTTTTTCCATCACGCCACGCAACAAAACGCCGCTCGCTTTCAGGACCGTCAATGAATGGGAAATGTTCATAAGCACGATTAACCGGGGAAAACTCCATGGTATGTTCACTTTCAAACTTTTGAATGAAGTGGCAATGCCAGTGAAGTCGAGAGGTGAGGGCAGACAAGGCGCGTGACCAACGACCTTTATACTTTTCATTGTTTTGCTTTTTCTGTTCCACTTGCTGCTGTGTATATTGAAACACTTGCTTTATCGAAACGTTGCCCCACGCTAAATAGGGGCTAAGCCGCGTACAATGTGTTCTGGCGGCTAACGGCTTTGATATAGATAAATGGTAAGCGGCGCCTCGTTCTTGAAAGAAATGGCGCATGACGTGCCATGCTCGCCGCTCGCCGCCTTGCTGCATCAGTACATTGTTGTCTGCGCATTGTGGCGAGTGATATTTATTAACAGCGGGCACGTTCGCCCAGTTAGCCCAAGCCATTCTTTCTATTTGGGGGTCGTACGTTGGGGCAGAAAAACGTTCATTCCATATACTCTGCCACTGCTGACGATGCGGTAGCCCCCTAACTACGCCACCATAAGGCGCCTCTATCCAATCAATTTGATGCTCAGCGCACCATCGTTTTATACGGACATCCCTTTCATAGGTTATCAATAGACCAATTTCTTCATAGCTTCTCATTCTTGTGACCGCAAAATGGTGGCACAACAATGTTAAGGCATCGTCCATCTCCATCTGTAATTCAAGTACACGATGATCGCCGGGCAATTGAGCGTTTAAACACTCAATGCTTTGTGAAATAAACCGAATATGACGCTTGCTGGTATGAGGGTCGTCAAGTATCGAGGGCTCCCAGCAATAAAGCAGTATGACGTCCTCGTTATTATGCCACGCATCAAAGAGCGGTTTGTGATCTCTTAAGCGAAGGTCTCGTTTAAGCCAAACAATGGTGGCCTTGTGCTTTACGCTAGCCATTTGCGCCGAAACACCCCTTCAGGATCGTAGGTTTGCGTTTGCTTTTGAAGGTTAAATTGCCGGTGACCACGAGGATCGCTTCCCACACCCGCGAGGTATAGCCAGTTTCCCCAATTGCTACCAACATCATAATCAAGTAACGCATGTTCAAAGTATGCAGCGCCATACCGCCAATCTTGTCTTAATTCATGTACAAAGCAACTTGCGACGAGTTGCCTACCTCGGTTGGACATATATCCAGTTTCGTTCAGCTGCTTCATGCATGCGTCGACAATAGGGTAACCGGTGTTTCCTTTACACCAAGCGTCGAATTGCACGGGGTCGTGCGCGGTGTTCGGTATGTTTTGCTGGATGCCAGAGAAAGCAAACCACTGGCTACCATGTTTTATTTGCAACCAATGAAAAAACTCTCGCCAAAGTAATTCAAAAAATATCCAATACGTTGATTCGTTTTCAACTATCTCACGCTCGAACCGTTTTACTTCATGCATTACCCGACGCGGTGATAGATTTCCGTTTGCCAACCATGGTGAAAGTTTTGTGCTTTCTTCCCAACAGTCCAGTGCATTTCGCGTTTCTTTGTAAGAGGCTGCGGCCTTCGCTTCAAATAAATAGTGCTCAAGATGCGATAATGCGACCTGCTCACCACCTAAATGCTCACAGTCATAGGCTGTGGAGTCAGCTTCGCCATCGTTGGGGCGCGGGCTTTCAATTCGATGCTGCTCGCAACAGGTGGGCGTGCGCAGAACCGGGTATTGCAATAACGCTGGCTCAGACGCTTTAACATGCGTGTACTTTTCTACTTTTCTTCTAAATGGGCTAAAAACGCCAGGCATCTCTGAAATGTTAAACGGTAAATCATCTTCGTCGAAGAGGGTGCACGCTTCTCCCTCGATAACACAAACGTTGGGATGCATTTCCTTGACTGCTTTGAGTTGCGCTCTCTCATCAAACCCAGCATATTGATTTACGCCCAAATGGGTATAATTTTCACATCGAAGTAACTCGTTAATAATGTCAACTGCATTGCCTTTAAACTTAAATAAGGTTTGGTGATGTTGCTGCAGTTGTGTCTCTAGGTCGTCAAGAGATTGGTATAGAAAAGTACGCCTTTTGTCGCTCATTCGGTTGACACCAAATGCCGTGGTTTCAAAAAGCGCGTCTTCGATGATATACACCATGGTAAGTTCATCAACGTGTTCTGCAAGCAACCTAAGCCCCACGTTATCGTGAAGTCGTTGATCGTGTCTAAACCAAAAAAGACCGCGTTTGATAGTAGATGTGTCAACTTCGGGATTAGCGTGTACAGTCATTATATTCTCTTAAAATTTACCACTTTGAAAAACAATCCATAACGCAGCCAGCCGCGTATTGCTTACACTACGTTTAAAATATTAATAAAGACTAAAAGTTAAGGAAAAAGTGTGACAGTTCCCGTAAGCATAATGTGGTTTAGACAAGACTTAAGAGTTAAAGACAATCCCGCGTTAAATGCTGCCTGTGACATGGGTAAAGTCATACCCATCTACATTGTTGATGAAACTGCACCAAACGGTCGTGCGCTGGGCGGCGCAAGCAATTGGTGGTTACATCACTCGTTGACCTCGCTTAACGAGAGACTAAACGGGCATTTGCAGGTATTTAAAGGTGATCCCAAAATCATTATTCCTGAATTATTGGCAAGCATTGAAGCGCAAGGGATATTTTGGAATCGATGTTACGAGCCTTGGCAAATAAACCGCGATAAGGCGCTTAAGGAAGACTTGAAGGCCGACGATTATACGGTACATAGCTGTAATGGCAGCTTGCTGTGGGAACCGATGAAGGTACTTAAAAAAGACGGCACACCTTATAGAGTATTTACACCTTACTACAGAAAAGGGTGTCTTAAGGTTGAAGCCCCGCGCTATCCTAAAGCACCGCCAGCGCGTATCACATATGGTGATGTGCCCGACAAAGGTTGCGGGATAGATGCACTGTCTTTGCTGCCCGAGATTAAGTGGGACACGACAATTCGCACTATGTGGACGCCAGGCGAAGAAGGGGCCGCTGATAACTTAGAAGCCTTTATTGAAAACGCCGCGCTTAGTTATCAAGACGGTCGAGACATTCCATCAGCAAATGGTACATCTCGACTTTCACCACACTTACATTTTGGGGAAGTTTCGCCTAACCAGGTGTGGTACGCCATTAAAAACAAATTCGGTGATACCGAACAAAAAGGTATTGATACCTATTTGAGTGAACTTGGTTGGCGCGAATTCAGTTACTATCTGCTTTATCATTTCCCTACGTTGCCGTCTAAAAACTTCAACGCTAAATTTGATAAATTTCCATGGCGTAGCGACGCTAAAGCATTACGAGCATGGCAAAAAGGCCAAACTGGCATTCCGATTGTTGACGCAGGTATGCGTGAGTTATGGCAAACCGGCTACATGCATAACCGCGTGCGCATGATCGTTGGGTCTTTCCTTGTTAAAAACTTACTGGTGAGTTGGCACGAAGGGGAACGATGGTTTTGGGACTGTTTACTCGATGCCGACCTTGCAAGCAACACGGCCGGATGGCAATGGGTTGCTGGTTCAGGCGCCGACGCGTCGCCTTATTTTAGAATTTTTAATCCTGTTTTACAGGGCGAAAAGTTTGATAAAAAGGGCAACTATGTTCGTAAATATTGCCCTGAACTTAAAGGCCTGCCAGACAAATATATTCATAAGCCTTGGGAAACGCCGCCTGTCATTGCAAAAGATGCAGGCATTGTCTTTGGGGAAGACTACCCAAAACCCATTGTTGATTTAAAAGCATCGCGCCAACGTGCTTTAGATGCTTTCCAGCAGATAAAAGAGTAGTTTATGGCATCTTTAATACTTGTCCTTGGCGACCAGCTAACCGATACATTGCCAGCAATACGCAATGCGTCGACCCAAGATGACACCATATTAATGGCCGAGGTGAGAGAAGAAGCCACGTACGTTAAGCACCACAAAAAGAAAATTGCGTTTTTATTTAGTGCGATGCGTCACTTTGCGCAGTCACTTCGTGACAAACATTACAATGTGACATACGTAGAATATGAGGACGATAACAACCAAGGTGACTTGCTGGCGCAAGTGAAGCACACTTTAGAAAATAACACGTTCGATAACGTCATCGTTACGTTTCCCGGCGAGTACCGTTTACTAAAAAGTATGCAGCAATGGGAGAACGTATTAGGCCTGCCAGTTGTTATTGAAGAAGACGATCGCTTTTTGTCTACGCCGAGTGATTTTGCACAATGGGCCGAACGAAAAAAACAGCTTCGGATGGAGTTTTTTTACCGTGAAATGCGCCGCAAACACCGTATTTTATTAGACGGTAAAGACCCTATTGGTGGAAAATGGAATTACGATGCACAAAACCGTGAGCCAATGTCTGCGCATCAAGATATCCCCAAGAAAACGGGCTTTAGGCCTGATGATATTACGCAATCCGTACTCGCACTCGTAGAACGTCACTTTAATGATCACTTCGGGACATTAGATAATTTTGATTTTGCCGTGACACGATATAATGCGCTTACTGTACTGAATACCTTTATTGAAGAGCGCTTACCCCATTTTGGTCAGTATCAGGATGCAATGGTAGAAGGGAAGCCGTGGTTATATCATGCGCATATTGGCTTTTACCTAAACTGCGGTCTACTTACCCCAAAAGAAGCGATAACCGCCGCAGAGCAAGCCTATCATTCAGGCACCGCGCCCCTTAATTCTGTTGAAGGTTTTATACGTCAAATACTTGGTTGGCGCGAATATGTTCGAGGGTTCTATTGGCATTTCATGCCTGGGTTAAAAACTGATAATTATTTTAATAATGATAGGAAGTTACCAGATTTTTACTGGCATGGCAGAACCAACATGAACTGCATGCGACAGTGTATTAAAGAAACCCACGACAATGCCTATGCGCACCATATTCAAAGGCTTATGGTAATAGGAAATTTCAGTTTACTGACAGAGCTTAGCCCAGACGAAGTGCAGGCGTGGTACTTGCTGGTTTACGCTGATGCGTATGAATGGGTAGAGCTTCCTAACGTTGCCGGCATGATTTTATATAGTGACGGTGGAAATCTGGCGAGCAAACCTTATGTATCTAGCGGCAGTTACATCAACAAAATGTCGAATTATTGCAAAAATTGTGGGTATCAGGTTTCGAAGAAAACCGGCCCAAAAGCTTGTCCTTTCAATTACCTGTATTGGCATTTCATCGACAAACACAAAGAGACGCTAAGTAACAACCCTAGAATGGCGATGATGTACAAAACCTACAGCCGAATGAAAGACGAGAACATAGAGGCAATGAAACAAGACGCAACACTATTTTTAACTAAACTCACTAAAAATGAAGAAGTCTGAATTACCCGAAAAAATGTGCCCAGTGTGTAATAGACCATTTACATGGCGTAAAAAGTGGGAAAAGAACTGGGAATCTGTGAAGTATTGCTCGAAGCGATGCGCTGGAAACCGAAATAAGTAACGTATTTGCACTAAGGAGTACTTGCAATATGGATGCACCAATATCAGTAGATAAATTACGTTTTCTATTATTTCGCTTCAAAGAAAAACTGTGGGTACGGCCACTAACGCTATGCATACTGTCGATATGTGCCGTGTTTTTCGCAAAATTAGCCGACCTTTCCTTTTTAGCGCAACATCTGCCGAGTGTAGAGCAAGGCTCGGTAGATTCACTTCTTTCAATTATGGCCTCCAGCATGTTGGTCATTGCAACATTCTCGGCTGGAACCATGGTTAATGCCTATGCATCAGCGAGTCAATCATCAACCCCACGAAGCTTGAGTCTTATTATCTCTGATGATGTCTCACAAAATGCGCTATCTACATTCGTTGGGGCGTTTATATACAGTGTCGTTGCACTGACCGTTTCAGAAAATCACTTCTTCAGTGAGGCCGGTATCTTCGTACTATTTGTTATGACGGGGATTGTGTTCGGTGTGGTTATTATAACCTTTGTTAGGTGGGTCGATAGCGTTGCTCGTTTAGGCAGAGTCGGTTCGACTATCTTAAAGGTGGAGGCTGCGACTAAGCGAGCCATTGAGCATAGAATTGATACGCCGTATCTTGGAGGCGTGGGAAGCCACATGATAAAAGAGCAGGGGGCTTATCCGATTTTTACTGACAAGGTTGGCTACATACAACTGGTTGACATGTCACTGTTACAAAATTGGGCCAAACGGAACAACGCTTTTGTGAATGTAGTGAAGCTTCCGGGGCAATTTGTAACACCTAACGAACCAATAGCGTTTGTAAGTAAAGACGTAGGTAACGACGTTGAGAGATTGCTTTGTACATTTAAAATACATGAGGCTCGGTCGTTTGAGGCTGATCCACGTTTTGGCTTTATTGTTATGGCTGAAATAGCGTCTAAAGCATTATCTACGTCTATAAACGATCCAGGTACCGCTATTGCGGTAATTACAAGCTTTACGCGCTTGTTACGCCAATGGGAAAAACGTGAAGAAACAAGAGTGGCAAACGATAAAAGCGGTGTTGCAAAACCAAAATATGATTGCGTATCAGTACCTGCATTAGATACCGAAAGCATGTACGACGACGCATTTACATCGGTAATGCGAGATGGCGCGGCCGTACTAGAGGTGAACATAAAGTTGCTAAAAAGTTTAGCGATACTTCACAATACCGACAACGAAACGCAGCAGCAAATAACACATAAATTTGCACAAAAAGTGTTTACACGCGCGAATGCGTCACTCAAATTTGACGATGATAAAACGCGTATAAAAGACCTTTATGAAGCGCTTTTTGAACAGCCTAAATAAACGCAACATCACAGAGTTCTGAGCAATAATGGTGATGTACTTAACGTTACCATTTTATAAGAAGCATTGAATACCATTTACCAATGCAAACGGTATTCATTTATCTAAACAGAATAACGTTGCCTGATAGTGTGTTATTTGACCCTTATAAAATCCCACGTAAAACTTCTCATACAAACCCATACAAATACTGCTGCCTAAAAATGGGTAATACGAAATACATCTTTGCAATATAAGTTCTATCAACACATTAATTCAACCCCAAAGGTTAACAGCGTATAAACGATTACAAGGTCAGATTAAATCTTTAATTTAATAAGGCCTGAGCATTCGTGCCGTACGTGAATTAAATTAAAACATTAGGGGTGTTGTTGGCTAGATTTCTCGTAGCGCACGATTCCCATAAAAACTGCAATTTTTACTTATCTTTAAACCCTAAATTTAAAATACCGATATTAAGTGGCACAAATCGTTAAGACGCGAACAGGTCAAGCCATCACGCACAACAAACCAATCGAAAAGGCTGACATCAACCGCCCCAATCACTCATATACTTAATTGCGCATAATGTATATTAACTAGCCTGTCTATCTGATTGATAATACGGACTTTTTTGCGTATCTCAATGCCGTATTTTGTTGCCAGTTCTTCAGCATGACGATAGTAGGTTTCGCGACTCATGAGGAAATGTGGATCAAAACCAAGTAACCATGTAATGTACGTGCCACGTAGCCTACACGGCATACGTACCAAAAGTAGCTGTTGTTCAGTGGTCAAAGTTACTGGTTTATTCATTAGCAAACTCTTAAGAAAGGACTCGATTTTGTTTCAAAACTTACAGGAAGCATTCCCTCCACACCAAAGCTTTTTTCAGTTGCAAATTGTAAAAAATACTATTTATTTGACCCTTCTCTTATCTGGTGTGTCCTTGATAGCAATTCTGATTAGTGATGTGATAAACCAAAGGCTAAGTTTTAGTTTTGGTCATGAGGGGTTCAATTATCTGTTTGTTATCTTAAAGTTCCCTTTATCTATTTTAGCTACACTCATACCTCTATTAGCTGTTTATGCTGCTAATCATCGCTCAGAGCAAACTAAAGAAAATATGCGTCTGTTAATGTCCCAGAATAACTTCACTAATTATCATAGGCACATAGAGCTTTTTGAGAAACATATTTCAGAATATAACCGACAAAATTTAACTAGTAAGTACAAACCTTTACACGCTAAATTGTTTCCAAAACCTGATGATGGAGCACCTACATTTTCTATTTGCACAGACTATTTTCAAAAACTTGAGGCCAGTTTTAATTCCTTCTTAAAAGAGGCCACTTTGCTTTCAAACTCCTCTAGCGAAGTAAAGGTTGAAGCATTTTTAAAGTTGACTTCTATTAGTAAAGAGTTAGAAGTAGCTCTCTGTAGTAGCGTCAAATCAAGTTCTGGGATAAAACGATATACAAAGAACAATACCCAAATTTTGTTGCAAGGAGATGGAAGTTTAGTTGCACTTGTTACTGTTATAAAAGAATTCGCACTGTTTACACAGTATATAGCTGACTTCTCCGAATCTAATGTCCAAAGCGCTATAATAGACTCTTTAGCAACTATCACTCCAAACTCCGTTTCAGCTGCATTCAATCTAACTCATATAATTAAAGCCCCTGAAAATCTACCTGAAGTTAAACCCAGTGAATTTCTAGAAATGCCCGAAGGGCATGCAGTGAACGAAGTGAACGGTAACCAATGTAAATAGAACAGCTCTAAGACATGCAAACGGCCTACAAAAGCCTGCGTGAGTAAAATAGCTGACTGCCACCCTAAACCACTCTACGATGTTGGGAAAGGGCCCCGCTTGCGGGGAAGGGCTCCAAACAGAGTAGGGTACACATACTATAACAGTCTACCCTTGTGTCATTTTTGAGACTAATTCCTAATATTAATATATATCAATAGTTTAAAGATATGAATCCTCACCTGTACTTATTTTGTTAGTACATTTATGGTTGGAGATGATAATGCTAGTACAAATCCATTATAAACGGTGTAATTAACTATGAGCAGCAAAGATTTTTTAAGTGATTTATCTACACTAGCCAAGGAGTCTGTTGTGCGCAAAAAGGCGCTTGAAGGTGAAGAAAAGCTCGATACTATCGGCACACAAGCGGATGCAACAATCACAATCAGGGTCAATAAAACGCTCAAAGATGAATTCACTAAAGTCTGCAAAAAAAATCACAGTACGCCTAGTCGTGAAGTTAAGTTGTTTATGAACGAAATAATCAGAAAGCAAAAACTAGATTGATTCTACGGCTTTAAAGTAAGGCTCAACGTTTGATTTGGTGCATACACGGCGTGTATAGCATGTATACATTATTCCAGCTAACTCAGCTATTTGCATGGCACAGCTAGATACTTCCAATGTGAAGAACTATCGCATATGGTGTTCTGGATTTTGATATTAATAAGCAGAAAGTAAGAAGCCCGACTCGGCAAAGTCAGGCTTCTAGGATGCGTTCGAGATCGGCAACTCTCTTGCGCGTTGTTACAAACCACGGAAATGGAGTAACACGGCAATGTTACTTAGACAGAGCGACTCTGTCAGTGAACCGGTATGTTTAGAATACAGTTCGCATGAAAATATTTCGTGCGAAAAGTTTAGTACAAATCAAAAAGCTGACGAAAAAACACCTAAAAATGACCTCGAAACTCAAATTACCAAGCGAACTGCGCCTGGGTTTATCTCTTTATCAACAACTGGAACGCCCACTGAAATACACAAAATAGACCGCGATCAAATCTAGATTACGCAGAATGAAACACGGTGTATTAACGTCAGCTAGACTTCACGAGGAAGATTTACAACAGCGCAAAGCGCGTTATAGACGCGCAATGGTTACTCTGACTTATCAAAATACCGATGATTGGAGAGCTGACGATGTAAGTTACTTCATGCGATTAGTTCGCCAATGGTGCAAGCGTAGATGTATCGATGTTCGCTATGTGTGGGTCGCTGAATTACAAAAACGAGGTGCAGTTCATTACCACATAATATTCTGGCTACCGATAGGAATTACATTACCGAAGCCAGATAAACAAGGTTGGTGGCCGCATGGAATGACTCGTATTGAATGGGTTAAAAGACCTGTGGCTTATTTAGCAAAATACGTGTCTAAAGGTGAAGATAAAAAATTCCCTAAAGGCTGTCGAATTCATGCGTTCGGTGGATTATCTGAATCAGGTCGGAATGAACGTTGTTGGTGGTTAATGCCAACGTGGGTAAAAGAAATCGCAGATATTGACGATAAACCACGTCGTGCTAAAGGTGGAGGAATTGTGCTGAAAAGCACAGGCGAAATTGTTAAATCCCCATGGAAAGTTGTAATGACTGGCATGGGGATCTTCGTAGTCAAAATTACTTAAATAATCATATGCCGTGTACGTGAATAGAATTAAAAATCCATAGGTGTTGTTCACCAGATTTCACGTAGCGCGCGATGCAAATTAATACCGTATTTTTAAATTATCTTTAGTAGTTCAAATCAATCATACGTCGTTATGTGTTGCATAGCGTTAAGACGCGAACAGGTCCGAAGTACTGTAAGCGAAAAACGTTGGTAAGCCATCACGCACTGCAAACCAAACGAAAAAACTAGCATCAACCGCCCCAATCGCTCACATACTTAATTGCGCATAATGTATATTATGTTAAATAGGGTATTTTATTTAGTAAAAACGTTAGTGGTTGTTTTAATTAAGCGTTTAACGATTAATAAACCTATATATAAATTAAATGTCGATAGTTATAACGCTATAGATTTAATTATTAATTGAGGTATTTAATATGGAGTTTTATAAAGATTATTTTTCTATTACTTAATTATGAATGTGTTGAATATACAATATAGATTCTCTGTAACGCGGTGCACGTTTAGCGTTAATGCCGTATTGATGCAATGCTATTAATGGCTTTATATAGTCGTTACTGGATGACATGGCAAATTTAGAACCCGTTAGTTTAATAAAGTATTTAGGTTTAGATTAAATCAAAATAGATAAAATTAACGAAACTATTAGAAAAGCCATTAACTAAATTATTAATTATGTCGAAAGCTGTAATTATAAAGATGGCGCTTTACGTATAGCGGAACGCAATTTCACCCTATCACTATTTATGTCTTTGTATTTTCTTATCTGTGTACGGTCTAATTGAAATATTAGGCGTTCAGTGTGTAAGTGCGTGTACGTGAAATCTGAATACCTTTTGGGTATCAACAGTCGTAATATTTACGTAGCGCTACGAGTGATATTATTGCGATGTGGCGTGCGATAGTCGCCCAAGTTGTTTGTGCTTGAGCTTGTCCATTTCCCCGATCACGTTTTTGATAAATCAATGGCACGCATACCAACTCTCGAGCCGTTTATGGATAGATGGCGTGTTTCCTCACCTAGTGATGTTCGTATTAAATTTCTATCAGGGGTGTATATATAAACAGTATTAGCTGTGGTAGCATCTTATACTAACGTAACGTATTGCGATAAGTAGCGCTAATAAGAACATCACGCATGATAATTACAGTTATCATGCGTGATAGCGTGCTGTAGTGGTATTACATGCGCAATAAACTAAATAATCTAAACAAGCATTCTTCAACACGTTTTACTCTGCAGACTACAAATATTCAATGACCTTTACTAATGCCTAACCGTTTTAACCACCCTCTAGCAAAACAGGACAGTGCGCAGGCTATCTATGGGCATGACCAGGTGTTAACCCACCGCGATGAGCGAGAACATGAAAACATTGCGCGTTACTTTCGTGATATTTTTAGTAAGTTGCCGCATAACACTCAACGCGCTTACCTAAGTGATTTGAATGAGTTTATGCTGTTCTGTTCGTCGCACGGATTTGAAGGTGTCGTCGATAATTTTGAACAGAATGAATCCTGTATCAAAGCATACGTGACAGAATTGTGTAAAAGTCCCCTCGCCTACAGAACAATTAAACGCAGGCTGTCGGCGCTAAGTAAGCTTCTTAGTATTGCTAAATACCCCAACCCAATCATTCGTTCTGCTTATCTTCGTGACTTTATTCGTTTATCTTTAATCGAAAATAAGAAGTATAGTTTTTCTTATCATCAAGCTGTGCCACTAACCATAGAGTTACTTGAAACTATTAATAATCGTGTTATTCCTGACTCCTTGTTGGAACTGCGCGATTTAGCAATCATTAACCTCATGTTCGATGCGTTGCTACGTGCTGATGAAGTCATAAGGGTGTGTGTTGAGCATATCAATAGAAAAAACTTGTCACTGCTGGTCGTCTCTTCAAAAAATGATCAATCAGGAAAAGGTCAATACCGTTATATTTCAAGTAGTACCCTTTCGATGATTGATGAGTACATACAAGAGGCAAATTTGTGCCCCAACCGTCATAGCCAGCGAGATAGTCATGACCCGCGTCGTCTAACCCGGGGGATTTTGTTCAGAAGAGTGTCGAATAAAGGTCATGCATTGCTTCCCTTTGATGAAAGTCTCGATTTTAATCTTACGCCGTTGCTCAACTACTCTAGTGTTTACCGAGTATGGAAGCGCATGGCATTACTGGCAGGAATTACTGAAAATATCACTCCCCACAGTGGGCGTGTTGGTGGCGCGGTGTCATTGGCTGAGGATGGCGCGACACTGCCAGAGTTACAACTGGCAGGCGGTTGGCAATCTCCTGAAATGCCGGGGCATTACACCCAACAAGCGAACGTTAAACGCGGTGGAATGGCCAAACTCTCTGAAAAGTTTAAACGCTAACAACGCGCAAATAGCATAGTGCGCTTTTCGTGTGCATTTCCGTAACTTTCTAATTTATATGAAAAATAAAGGTTACGCATAACCTTTAGTATGTTTGCTATTTTCAAATTTAACGGTGTTAGTGAGAAAACAGCTGCGTTTATAACAGCCGTTTTGTAAAGCCATATTCTTGACGTTGTACTACGTCGTGATGAGCCTTTTTAGCCTTTAGCAACCTTATACTTTTACCGCCAGTACATCGGTTTTCACACCGTGCAAAACAGCATTTGCCGTTGAGCCTAGTAGCAACCTTAGTCCACTTTGCCCGTGGGTTCCTATCACAATCAAATCGGCGTTTAATTTTTCAGCCATGTGATGAATTTCATCCGCTGGCGAACCAATTTCAACATTTATATGTGAATAGGGAATGTCATGTGTAGCGGCAATATCTTTCAACGTTCGCATAGCAGAATCTTTGACGTCATCAGAAAAGTCGCGTTCAAGAAAGAAACCGTATGGCTCCATAGTGGTTTGCGGGTACGCTACATAAAGTAAATGTACTTTATGACTATTACCTGAGACAGCAATCGCGCGTTCTACTACTTGCGTGTAATCAGAGTACACGTCGACAGGTACTAGCACGGTATTATAGTTTTGCATGGCTACTCTCCTTAATGCGTTCATAATAAGTATAGGGCAAGCGCTTTATCTCATCATTGACCTACATCAATTCAACGAATACAAAATCACCCATACTATAGTGGAGTGATGTTTAAATTGGAGAATACTTATGATGCGAATATCCATGCTAATCGCATTGGCTACGATGCTACTTGGTTGCGATTTAGGCGCTAATTCGCCTCGCGGATTCAGTTTACCGCAGGGGGATATAGAAAGTGGTAAAAAGGTCTTTATGAAGTATCGGTGTGTGGACTGCCACAGTATTTCTGATATCGACGTTGCAGAAGGACATCAGTACGTAACAGTGAGACCCATTCCAATAGGCGGCAGTAGCCCTCGTATTAAGACATATGGTGAGTTAGTGACGAGTGTTATTAACCCATCTCACAAAATTTCTGGTCGGCAGCCAGCGAGTGTAACCAGTAAAGAGGGTCAGTCTGTAATGAGAAATGTGAACGACGAGCTAACTGTTACTGAACTTATCGACCTCGTCGCCTATCTTCAAAGCAACTACAAACTGGTACCTTACAGAACGTCTGAATACCGCTTATATCAATTGAGAGTACCTGGCGAGGACCAAGATTAAGAGACCGATTTGGTCTCTTTTTCAATGGTAGCTAATTGGCTACATGGCATAAAGCTATCTGAATTGGCTTCTTCTACATGGAGTTTGAATGCCTCTGGAATATTATTATTCAAAAAGCTCCCTGTTTTCACTAGTGGGAATACCTCGTCATAGCGCATGATGTGGGCCTGGTCTACACGTCGAAAAATATGTGTTCGGTTTAACTCATGAGTAGAACCATGACCGGTGGATGAAAGAATATCCATAAGCGCGTGTACCGTTTTTTTATGAAAACGATATACGCGTTCTGATTTATCAGCCACATCTACGCCCCGAGCAAGTTTAGGATCTTGTGTTGCGACGCCCGTCGGGCAACGGTTTGTATTACAAGACAGCGACTGTACACACCCGAGTGCTAGCATCATTCCCCTAGCACTGTTACAGATATCGGCGCCTAAGCTTAGGTTCTTAGCGAGTTGAAATGCCGATATTATTTTACCAGACGCGATAATTTTCACCTTGTCTCTAAGGTCAAATCCAGTCAGGCAGTCATCAACAAACGCTAACCCTTCTCTTAGTGGGAACCCAATTGAGTTTGTGTATTCTAAGGGGGCAGCACCGGTACCACCTTCTCCTCCGTCAATAGTGATAAAGTCGGGCGTAACACCCGTTTCGTGCATCGCCATACACATTGCTACGAACTCACTCTTTCGACCAAGCGCGAGTTTAATGCCAATCGGCTTCCCTTCACTTAAGGTTCTTAACGTTTCGATAAATGAAATTAGCCCTTTTGGTGTAGAAAATGTACTGTGCCTTGGAGGAGAGTCAACTTGTGTGCCCGGCTCAACGCCCCTTATTTTTGCAATTTCAGGGGTATTTTTATAGGCCGGTAATATCCCCCCATGTCCAGGCTTAGCACCTTGGCTCAGCTTAATCTCTATCATTTTTACTTGTGGTAACCGGGCTTTCTCTGAAAATGTCGCCTCGTCGAATTGCCCGTCCTTGGTACGGCAACCAAAATACCCGGTGCCTATTTGCCACACCACGTCACCACCATGCTCTAAATGGTAGGGAGTCAGTCCGCCCTCCCCCGTGTTGTGATAGAACCCGCCTTTATGTGCGCCTTTGTTCAGTGCCAGTATCGCGTTTTTCGACAAGCTACCAAAACTCATAGCACTGATATTAAGAACGCTCGCGTCATAAGGTTTCGTACAATGCGGCCCTCCTACCTTTATTCTAGGGTTTTGTTCCATATCCTGTACTTCAAGGGCCGAGAGCGAATGACCAATCCACTCATATCCATCTTCATAGGTATTTAACTGTGTTCCAAATGGAACGGTCTCTCTACTATCTTTAGCACGCTGATACACAATAGAACGGAACATTCTCGAAATGGGCGCGCCTCCCGTATCAGACTCCAACACATACTGTTGTAGATAAGGCCTCATTGCCTCAACAGTCCACCTTACTCGACCGACCAATGGAAAGTTTCTTAATATAGCGTGCTGCTTTTGTAACGCATCGTAAAATGCAACGATGAGTAATAATCCTGTGAGTAAAAGAAACCACCAAACAGGTTGCCAAAAGTAGCCTGCAATAAGATTCAATAAAAAAATGGTACACAGCACACCGAGTATTCCACCACGCATAGCAACTCCTTTTTATGAGAAAATGACATGATATTCTCATTGTATTGTATTTGACGTTTATTATAACAATCTGTTTTGTAGGCAATTACTAATGCAACTTGGTTACGCGTAACTAAAAAGAGGGTAAGGCTTATATAATCGAAACACTCTTTTTAGTTTGATTAGCATGCTGATGAAAGAGAATGTACTATTAGGTAACTTATATTTTTTAGCATGCCTGCGCAATGCAGAAAAGTTAATGAAATTTTTACGAAAGGTATTTCATGGAGTACGTATTTCTTCTTTTCGCCTTCACCTGCGGACTTGCGGTAAAGCAAGTGGGTATTCCTCCGCTTGTAGGGTATCTGATAGCGGGTTTTTTACTGAATTTTGCCGGCTATAACCTTACCGACGATTTAACCACTATTGCTAATCTTGGCATCACTATTATGTTGTTCACTATTGGGTTGAAGCTCAATGTGAGCGATTTAAAAAAACGTGAGGTGTGGGCAGGCAGCGTATCCCACACATTATTGTGGGTCGGCGCGACTGGCATAGTTATATTGGGTATAGCCTCGATTGCTAGCTTCCTCGTGGGTGGTTTGACAATGCAAAGCGCCGCCCTTATTGCGTTTGCGCTCAGTTTTAGTAGTACAGTGTGCGTCGTTAAAGTGCTGGAAGAGAGCGGTGAGAGTAAAACGCGACATGGTCGATTGGCAATTGGTATTCTTGTCATGCAAGATGTATTCGCCGTAGTGTTTTTGGTGGTTGCTACCGGTAAGCTCCCTTCGGTATGGGCACTCGCCCTACTTGCATTGTTCCCTGCGCTGCCGCTGATTCGAAAAGTTATTAACAACTCAGGGCATGGTGAGTTGTTGCCGTTAACAGGGTTTATTCTCGCGCTGGGCGGTTACCACCTTTTTGAGCTCGTTAATATCAAAGGCGACTTAGGGGCGCTTATTTTTGGAATAATGTTGGCGCAACATCAGAAATCAACCGAACTTGCAAAATCTCTACTGAGCTTTAAAGATTTGTTCTTAATAGGCTTTTTCTTATCAATAGGCCTAACTGCCCTGCCTGATGTGAACATGATATTGATGGCGCTCGTTATTTGCGCTTTATTACCTTTGAAGGCGTTATTATTTTTCAGGCTCTTTACATCATTGAGGTTGCGAGGACGTACTGCTTATTTAAGCAGCTTAGTGCTGTCGAATTACAGTGAATTCGGTCTTATCGTTGCTGCCCTCGCCGTGTCGTTAGGCATGCTTGATAACAATTGGTTGGTCGTCATCGCCCTTGCCGTGTCTATATCATTCGTTGTAACCAGCATTCTTTATCGTTCATCACATTCACAATACCATCGCTTTAAAAACTCGATAAAGCAATACGAGCGCGATACGCGGCTTAAAGAAGATATTTACCCCACTTTACACAAGGCGGAGTTTCTCGTTATCGGTATGGGGCGTGTGGGTAAAGGTGCATTTAAGGCACTCTCCAAGCTTGCCGATGTCAACGTGTGGGGAATGGACGCTGATCGAGTCAAAATAAAACGTATGGCGAGCAATGGGCACAATGTTATTTGTGGTGACGGAGAAGATGTAGATTTATGGGATAACCTTGATATCAAGAATGTTCGGCTAGTGTTGTTAGCGCTGCCTTCTATACAAGACGCCGTAAATATTACTCGCCAGCTTAAGAACGCGGGTTATACCGGTAACGTTGCCGCCATTGCGCGCTACGAAGATGAAGTCCAATATTTACGCGATCATGGCATTGATAAAGTCTTCAACTTTTTCACCGAGGCGGGCCTAGGTTTTGCTGAGGAAAGCTTAGCCTTCGCGAAAACACAGAATGAAAGCTAGAAACAAATACAAATAAAGGATGTAATGAGAACCATTGCTATTACTAAACTATTGTTTTTAATAGATATTTTGACTTACACCGTTTTACAAACTATAATGCGTGACAAGTAAAGTAAAGGAGTAGCCAAAATGCAGGGTGACAAACACGTTGTTGCTAAGCTCAATGAAGTACTAACGGCAGAATTAACGTCGATTAATCAATACTTTCTGCATGCTCGCATGTTTAAAAATTGGGGGCTTAGCGTCCTTAATGAAAAAAATTATAAAAAATCAATTAAGGACATGAAACAAGCTGATGACTTGATTGAACGTATTTTATTTCTAGAGGGCCTACCTAATCTTCAGGCATTAGGTAAGCTGTACATAGGTGAAGACACACCAGAGATGCTCGGGTGTGATGCGCGTTTTCAAAAGGAGCAACTTCCGCTTCTAAAAGATGCCATAAAGTTGTGCGAAGAAAAGCAAGACTACGTATCGCGCGAACTATTAGAAGATATTCTTGAGTATGAAGAAGAGCATCTTGATTGGATTGAAACGCAAGAGTACCAAATTGACGTTATGGGTGTAGAGAATTACCTGCAAGCGCAACTATCAGGAGATGAATAATGAAAGGTAATAAAGTAATTATTGATGGTCTTAACGACTTACTTTCTTATGAGCTTGCTGCCATGGATCAGTATTTTATTCATTCTCAAATGTATGCTGACTGGGGCTTGCAGAAGTTGTTTGAACGCATCGATCACGAATTTGATGATGAGCGAGGACATGCAACCAAGCTTATAGAGCGCATGCTGTTCTTAGAGGGCACACCAGATATGACCAAGCGCACAGGCTTTATGGTGGGTAAAGATGTGCCTGAAATGCTAGAAAGTGACCTTCGCGTCGAATACGAAGTAGATGCAAAGCTAAAAGAAGTGATTGCGCTGTGCGAGCAAGAAAAAGATTACGTTACACGTGATATGTTGATTGTTCTTCTTGATGACACCGAAATGGACCATGCACACTGGTTAGAGCAGCAGCTACGCCTTATCAAGATGCTAGGTTTACCAAATTACCTGCAATCACAAATGTAGCGATAGCAACAAAAGAGACAACATGCAGCGCTAAC
Source organism: Alteromonas algae (assembly GCF_049117195.1). GTDB lineage: Bacteria > Pseudomonadota > Gammaproteobacteria > Enterobacterales > Alteromonadaceae > Alteromonas. The sequence continues at coordinate 1,919,194 of NZ_CP185260.1, read as the reverse complement.
GCACTAGCGCTGTGTTGAAAAGTATAGGTAGCTTGGCGCTGCCTGTCCTTTTATATTCAGCCGCAATTGCCACCTCATAACGGGTTCACTGCAACTCCCTAACATGAACCACCCCGTCCAAGCGCCTGTTGAATCTTCTTCAAGCAAAACAGGTACCTTGCCCATGTACATGTTTACTCCTTCTATCCAAGCGCTTTCCACTGTGATGTTTGAAGGCAAAGATAGCGTCAGTGTAATAGAGGTTTCTGTTTCTGCGGGTTCAGAAAAAACAGCGACAGCGCGCTCGCCAACTATTAAGAATTCACACCGTCCATTGACAAACGTGCATCTGTTGCCTATTTCATTACCATTGTCTTGTGTTGTGCCTACGGCACTTTGATAGCGGTGTGCAGTATAAACAGCGATAGCAACAAGTAAGATACACAACGGACCAAGCCATGAATGTAAATTTAGTGATCGTTTTTTGTAAGCGTTATTTAGCATTTCTTAAATTTTATGAAATTCTTCATTGATAGAGATCAAGGTCTAGTAGTTTATGGTATCTTTTTGTAATTAAAAACCTTATCATCCGCGTACCAACTGGCTTGGAGACAACAATTATTACTTTTTCCAGGCTTGGTGTGAAGCGTTATTATTTAAATTATAAACGTTTTCTACTAACTATATCTGCAGTTGGAGTCCATAGTTCATTTGAAGTGGAAGATTCATTAAAATGAGTGAAATAAGCCAAGCACAACCTGATTACAATTATAAAGTAGTTAGGCAATTTACCATCATGACCATAGTCTGGGGTATCATTGGTATGGGTCTAGGGGTATTTATTGCCGCGCAATTATTTGCACCTATGCTCAACTTTGACACACCATGGCTAACATTTTCGCGTTTGCGACCCCTTCACACTAACGCTGTTATTTTCGCGTTTGGTGGATGTGCGTTGTTTGCAACGTCGTACTATATCGTTCAGCGTACCAGCCAGGTAAGACTGTTCAGTGACAAGCTAGCTGCTTTTACCTTTTGGGGTTGGCAGGCAGTGATCGTTTTAGCAGTAATTACGCTGCCACTTGGACTATCAAGCTCTAAAGAATATGCTGAATTAGAGTGGCCAATCGATATCTTGATTGCGCTAGTCTGGATTGCGTACATTATTAATTTCTTTGGAACACTCGTAATCCGTAAAGTGTCGCACATCTATGTTGCGAACTGGTTTTTGGGTGCGTTTATGCTTACCGTTGCGGTACTACACATCGGTAACAGTATGGCTATTCCAGTTTCATTCACAAAATCTTATTCGTTGTATGCGGGCGCAGTAGACGCCATGATGCAGTGGTGGTACGGGCACAACGCGGTTGGTTTCTTCCTGACTGCTGGTTTCTTAGGTATGATGTATTACTTCGTACCGAAGCAAGCCGGACGCCCTGTTTACTCATATAGATTGTCGATTGTTCACTTCTGGGCACTTATCTCTTTATACATTTGGGCTGGTCCTCACCACCTTCACTACACTGCTCTACCCGATTGGACACAATCGTTGGGCATGGTGATGTCTATTATCCTATTTGTTCCATCATGGGGTGGAATGATAAACGGTATTATGACGCTTTCTGGTGCATGGCATAAACTTCGCACCGACCCTGTGTTGCGTTTCCTTATTGTTTCATTGTCTTTCTACGGTATGTCTACCTTCGAAGGGCCGATGATGGCAATTAAAACGGTTAATGCGCTATCGCATTATACTGATTGGACAATCGGTCACGTTCACTCTGGTGCGCTTGGTTGGGTTGCGATGGTATCGATTGGTTCAATCTACCACTTAATCCCTATCCTGTTTGGCCAGCGAGCAATGTATAGCACTAAGCTTGTTAACGTTCATTTCTGGTTTGCCACAATCGGCGTTGTGCTTTATATCGTTGCAATGTGGATGTCTGGTGTACTTCAGGGCCTTATGTGGCGTGCAGTGAATGCTGACGGTACATTAACGTATAGCTTTGTTGAGTCGCTAGAAGCGTCTAAGCCGTTCTATGTGGTTCGTTTCATTGGTGGTTGTTTCGTTGTTGCCGGTATGCTTGTTATGGCCTACAACACATGGAAAACCGTTCGTGCCCCTAAAGGCAGTATCGCTGCAGACCCAGCGACACAGCCAGCGTAATTGAGGAGACCGAATATGAAAAATCCACATGAGTTAATTGAAAAGAACGTTGGTTTACTTACCGTTCTTATCTTAGTGGCCATCAGCTTTGGTGCCATGGTCCAAATTACACCGCTAATGTTCCAGCAGCAGACGATGGAGCCGGTAACTGGCCTTCGTCCTTATACTGCGCTTGAGCTAGAAGGTCGCGATATCTATATCCGTGAAGGGTGTGTTGGCTGTCACAGTCAAATGATTCGTCCTTTCCGCGCTGAAACCGAACGTTACGGACATTATAGCGTGGCAGGTGAATCAGTATGGGAGCACCCTTTCCTTTGGGGCTCTAAGCGTACTGGGCCAGACCTTGCACGTGTAGGCGGTCGTTACAGTGATGAGTGGCATCGAGTTCACCTTCTAAACCCGCGTAATGTTGTTCCAGAATCGAATATGCCTGGTTTCCCATGGCTGGCAGAAAATACGCTTGACGGCGCATTAACTGCAGAGAAGATGGAAGTGTTCCGTGGTTTCGGCGTTCCGTATACTGACGAAGATATTACGGGTGCAAAAGCGGCAGTTCAGGGTAAAACAGAGATGCAAGCCCTTATTGCTTACTTACAATCTCTTGGCACACATTTGAAATAATATGGATCAAGGAATCGTAGGCAGCATTTTTACTGTCATCGTCTTTGTTAGCTTCATCGGTGTTGTTTGGTGGGCGTTTAGTAGCCGCAACAAACAAAAGTTCGATGAAGCCGCAAACTTACCGTTTGCAGACGAAGAAAAAGAAAAATCAAAAGAAGATTAGCAGGAGTCTTGAACTCATGAGTATGTTTTGGACAATTTGGATTTCAGTGATAACCCTAGGGTTGATCATTGGTTGCTACTTCCTTCTGCGCTGGTGTTTATCCAACCAGACGGGTGTTCCAGAAGGTGAGTCAATGGGCCACGAGTTCGATGGCATCGAGGAGCTAAACAACCAGCTTCCACGTTGGTGGACAATTATGTTCTACATGACCATCGTTTGGGGCTTTATTTATCTTGCGCTTTACCCGGGTTTGGGCGCATACGAAGGCCTTTTAGGTTGGAGAAGCTCTAACCAAAATGTGCAATCACTTGAAGAATCACTTCAAGCGCGTATCGACGCAAAAGAGCAAGGTAAATTGGTTGAGTATGATCGTGAACTCGATTTTGCTGCAACCCAGTTTGACCCAATCTTTGAAGCGTATGCGATGGTGCCCGTTGAAGATTTAGCCAAAGACCCTGAAGCGAATAAAGTAGGACAGCGTTTATTCCTACAAAATTGCTCACAGTGCCATGGTTCTGATGCACGCGGCCAAAATGGTGGGTTCCCTAACCTTACCGATAATGATTGGTTGTACGGCGGTTCAGGTGCCAAGATTGTTGAAACGTTAACGTTAGGCCGAAAAGCCGCTATGCCAGCTTGGCTAGATGCGATGGGTGAAGACGGAATCGATGAAGTTGTCAACTATGCACTAAGCTTAAGCGGTAGAGACGTAGATCCTCAAAAAGCGGAAGCAGGTAAAGCACGTTTCGCAGCGTGTGCAGCGTGTCACGGCATGGACGGAAAAGGAAACCAGATGCTTGGTGCTCCGAATCTAACCGACAACATCTGGTTATACGGCGGAAGCCACCGCGCAGTAACAGAAACGCTTACTTACGGTCGTAATGGTGTTATGCCATCATTCAAGAAAACCTTGGGTGATGACAAAATCCACGTTGTTGCAGCCTATGTTTACAGCCTTTCAAATGATTAATGATTTAATTCATTAATATCATAAAAAGCCTCGTTACCACGGGGCTTTTTTTATGAGAAAATAATGCAATCAGGCATGTTACCTGTCACCTCTTCATTTTAGCGAATATGAGTAATTCATGAATACACCTTGGTATAAACAGTTTTGGCCGTGGTTTCTTATTGCGGTACCGGTTATTACACTTATTATGGGCGGCGTACTCCTTCATTTGGCCGTATCCACAGAAGATAGCCTTGTTGTTGACGATTACTACAAAGAAGGAAAGGCGATAAATGCAAACCTTGATAAGGTTGCTGCCGCTAAAAAGAAAAATATTACTACCGACCTCTTAATAGACAACGGCAGTATTACACTCACGTTTCACTCCGGCATTCCACAAGATGGTAATGCAGTTAAGCTGGCCTTTTATCATGTCACACTTGAAGAGCGCGATGTAGACGTGCTGCTGACGCGCGACGCAAGTGGCAAGTACCGCGGCTTTATTGAAGAAGATTTGAGCGGTAAATGGCGTATATCGCTAACGCCGATTGATGAAAGCTGGAAAATTCAGAATATTGTCCAGCTTCCCTACTCTGGCGTATTCACATTTAATCCATAATGACTGAAAAAACATGTTATCACTGCGGTCTTCCTAATGATCGCAGTCATCATTATGAGACGGTCATTCTTGGTCAATCGAGACGTCTTTGTTGTCCTGGTTGCCAGGCGGTTTCGCAAGCGATCGTTGATAACGGTCTTGAAGATTATTATCAATTTCGCACCGAGCCAGCAAAGAAATCTGATGATGGCATTCTTGCGCAACTTGATACATTAAACGTTTATGATGAACCTGCGTTACAGGAAGAGTTTGTTTTTGATGAGGGGCAACATAAACAAATTCAGTTAACGTTAGAGGGAATAACGTGTGCAGCGTGCGGGTGGTTGATAGAAAAACAACTAAGTAAAGTCGTGGGCGTACAACAGGTGGCGGTGAATGTGCAAGAGCGCAGAGCACTTGTTACCTGGTCTCCTCATGACATAAAGCTCAGTCAGATCTTAACATCGTTAAAGCGCATTGGTTACACCGGCTCTCCGTTTCAATATGACGAACACGAGGCGAGCTATAAACGCGAACAAAAAACCTTTCTAAAGAAGCTAGGTCTCGCCGGGTTGATGACGATGCAGGTTATGATGTTAATGGCCGGTTTGTACTTTGATTGGTTCGGCGCCATCGAGCATGAAACGAAACAATATTTTTATTGGATTGCGCTTACGTTAACCACCCCTGTTGTTTTGTATTCGGGCAGTACGTTTTACTTAGGTGCAGTTAAAGCAATGAGCGCTCGCACCGTCAACATGGACGTTCCCGTCACCATTGCCATTTTCGGTACGTATTTCGCGGGGCTACGCTCTACGGTTCTCGAGCAAGGAGACGTGTATTTCGAATCAATCTGCATGTTTATCTTCTTATTGCTGCTAAGTCGCTTTTTAGAACACAGGAGCCGGCACCGTGCTTCTCAAATCTCCGCCAATATGACGCAATACATTCCTGTATCAGCAACAAGACTTAGCGCTGATGGTAAAATTCATCAATGTTTAGCGAAACAGCTTTGTGTTGGCGACACTGTGCTTATAAAGGCAGGAGAGACAATACCCGTTGATGGTACGGTAATTGAAGGAAACGCATCGGTTGATGAATCTATGTTAACCGGCGAGTTTGATCCCATTCATAAAGTCGTCGATAGCCACGTGTATGGCGGCACGATTAACCAAGATGGTGTATTGACCGTACGGGTCACGAAAACGCTCAAACACGCGCTGGTTAACCAAATTGTCAGGCTGCAAGCAAGTGCAATGGCCTCAAAGCCAAAAGCTGCACAACTCGCTGACAATTTCTCTCGCTATTTCGTTGCAGCCGTATTGTTAATTTCACTTGCCACTTATGGCTATTGGTATGCCGCTGGCAGCGACCAAGCATTCTGGATAACCATTTCAGTACTTGTTGCGACCTGCCCGTGCGCGCTTGGTTTAGCAACGCCATCGGCACTAACATGCGCAATGGCAAAGCTAAATAAACAAGGCGTTTTGTTAAAACGTGCCGACGCGTTAGAACAACTAACCGACATCAATACTATCTGTTTAGATAAGACAGGTACGCTAACAGAGGGAAAATTTACCATAAGCAAGCGATGGGTAGCACAAGGTGTTGATGAATACGAAGTAATGAAGCTTGCAACGGCGTTAGAGTCTCGCTCTGAACACCCTATTGCTAAAGCGTTTGACGGTGACGTTGTTTTTTCGGTTGAATCATTCACCGTATCGCCTGGTAACGGCATTTCGGGACGAATCAATAATACCGCGTTTACCATGGGAACGGCATCGTTTTGCGGGTTACCCTCGCACGAGCATATTCCATTTCATGCCAATGTCTTTCTGTGTGCCAACGATACATTAATTGCTGCTTTCTTGGTTAGCGATTCGCTACGAAAAGATGTAAACGATACGCTGAATTTACTGAAGAAGAACGATCTCATTGTGTTGAGCGGTGACACACAAGACAATGTAGACGCACTTACGTCGACGCTGCCTGTTTCTATCGCACAAGGCAGTCTTTCGCCTGAGGGAAAATACGAGCGAGTTAAACAACTTCAAGCAGAGGGGCGACGAGTGCTAATGATGGGCGATGGTATTAACGACGCGCCTGTGTTAGCAAGTGCAGATGTTGCCGTAGCGGTTGGAAACGCGACTGATGTCGCTAAAACCGCTGCGGATATTATTTTGCTTGGTGATAGCTTATTATCGGTGCCTTTGCTGATGGATGTTGCGCAGCGTGTTAAGGTGAAAATACGTCAGAATATCGCGTGGTCTATCGGGTATAACCTTATTATTCTTCCGTTTGCGGTTACTGGACTTCTGTCGCCGTGGATGGCGGTAGTCGGCATGTCGCTAAGCAGTATTATTGTGGTGACAAATTCAACGCGTTTATTGAGGTAACCCTATGAGCATCATTTATGTATTAATACCGGTTGCTATCATTATCGTAGCGCTCGCTATTGTTATCTTTTTTTGGGCGGTAAAATCGAATCAATTTGAAGACTTAGATAGGCAAGGCTACAGTATTTTGTTCGATGATGACCTTCCGCCTGAAGAAAAGAAATTGGCAGAGCAACGAAAAAAAATTCAACAAGATAGCGAACAGCAATGACAGATTTCAACCTTCTTTCTGCGTTTCTTATCGGTCTCGCTGGAGGGGTTCACTGCATTGGGATGTGCGGCGGAATTGTCGTAGCACTTCGCATGGCAACCCCGTCACACAGGTCGCCCCTACCGTTTACGCTTATGTACAACGTAGGGCGTATCGTCAGCTATTCCATAGCAGGCGCTTTAACCGGTGCGCTCGGAACCATACTTAATCGTACATTACCGAATGCGTCAACGATACTGACTATTTTCAGTGGCGTCATGCTTATTATGTTAGCGTTGTATTTAGGGAATTGGTACAAAGGTCTTAATGCACTAGAGTCGTTAGGGCAAGGTATATTCAAACGTATTCAGCCGCTATCTAAACGCTTTATTCCTTTTTCAACACCATTGCATGCCCTTCCCTACGGATTTATCTGGGGATGGCTGCCATGCGGGCTGGTATATTCAACACTTACGTGGTCATTGTCATCATCAAGCTCTCTGGATGGCGCGCTCATCATGCTGTTTTTCGGCCTAGGCACGCTACCTACCCTTATTGCGGCAAGTTTTAGTGTAGATTATCTCGTTCGAGGTTTTCAGCATCCAATCACAAGGCAGCTTATCGCCTCCGCTATATTGATGTATGCGATATTATTAATTTATCGAGCAATCTTTTGATGAAAGTAGTAATATCGTAAAAAAGGTGCACGTGATTTATGGAGCCCTAGTATGAGCCATGGAAGCCAGTTTTCAATACATTGTCAAAACTGTAGTTTTAGTCATTTATGTCTACCCGTTGCGTTAAATAAAACGGAAATTGAATCGTTAGATGACATTATCGAACGCAAAAAGCCCCTACATAAGGGAGACGCGCTAATAAACTCTGGTGATAAGTTTGTTTCACTATTTGCTGTTAGAACGGGCTCTTTTAAGTCTTTTGTCACCAATCAGGACGGCGAAGAACAGGTAATTGGTTTTCATTTCCCCGGCGATATCATTGGTTTTGATGCGCTCAGAGAAAACCGCCATCCCAGCTATACCCAAGCCTTAGAAACAGCGATGGTCTGTGAACTTCCTTATGAAACACTTGATGAAATGTCGATGCAATTTCCTAAATTACGTCAACAAATCATGAGCTTTATGAGTGCCGAAATTAAGCAAGACCATGACATGATAATGTTGCTGAACAAACGCACAGCAGAAGAGCGCTTACTCTATTTCATCAACCATTTGTCTCAGCGTTTTGAAGAACGTGGTTTCTCTCATAGAGAGTTTCACCTTACCATGACAAGAAACGAGATAGGTAACTACTTAGGCCTAACCATAGAGACCATTAGCCGTTTACTAAGCCGCTTTCAAAAAGAAGGGCTAATTAAAGTTGATGGCAGACTTATCAGCATTCTCGACTTCGACTCAATTAATAGTCGCCTGAGCGTATTAAGCGGCCCAAGCATTGTGTGCAACGGATAAGTAGAATTAAACGTTGCTTGATCTGAAACAAGTAACATTTTAGGAAAACCGTATTACACTTAAATCATAATAATATTTCATCTGCTGTAGCGGGAGAATTTATGATTGAGTACAAGCACATACTAGCCGTTATCGATTTAGAGCGGGACGACCACCCCGCCCTACAACGTGCCCTAGAACTTTCAAAGAAAACCGGGGCAACCGTAACTGCACTGCTCGTGGTTTATGACTTGTCATACGACATGACAACGATGCTAAGCCCTGAAGAGCGCGAAGCGATGCGTGATGCCGTTACCGCTGATCACGCTAAATGGTTTTCCGATAGTCTTAAAAACCTCAACATCGCAAATGTCGATATCGTGGTTGAATGGTGTAACCGTTCGTATGAATCCATTATTCACTACACCATCGACAACAATATTGATTTAGTCGTTAAAGCCACTAAGCGACATGACGACTTGGTGTCTGTTATCTTTACTCCCACTGATTGGCACCTACTGAGAAAAAGCCCGAGCCCCGTATTACTCGTAAAAGATCACGACTGGCCAGAGGACGGTGAAATAATCGCGGCAATCAATGTTGGAACCGAAGATAAAGCGCACGCACAATTAAATGAAAAAATCACGGTCATTGCCGATGATTACGCGAATTTACTAAGCGGCAACGTAAATTTAGTGAATAGCTTTCCCTCCACGCCTCTTAACATTGCAATCGAAGTGCCTGAGTTCGACCCGGAACAGTACTACAATGCGGTTAAAAATCATCATCATGACGAAATGGTAAAACATGCCACTAAATATGGCATTGATGAATCACGGTGTTTTGTAAAAGAGGGCGTGCCCGAGAAAGTGATACCACAACTAGCGAAAGAGAAAGACGCCGAACTCGTGATAATAGGTACGGTAGGTAGAACAGGGTTTTCAGCCGCGCTAATCGGCAATACGGCCGAGCATGTTATCGACGAGTTACACTGTGATGTACTTGCGGTGAAACCAGAAGGTTTCGTTAGTCCCCTCGCTAAGCGCTAACGTTTGTGAGAGTACAATGCCGTTGGGGTTATGTCTTCACTATTTGTTGTGGCAATAATTGCTGTATAATGTAGCGTTTTGAATTAAGCAGTTTTAACCATTATGAATCTAAGCGCAGAATCTGCGGGGCTTGCCACAACGCCTTCGGCAAAGAGCAAACAAAAGTACAGTTTTAATAAACTCCAAAAGCGCCTTCGCCGCAATGTAGGAAAGGCTATCAGCGATTTTGGAATGATTGAGAATAACGACAAAGTGATGGTGTGTCTATCTGGTGGGAAAGACAGCTACACGATGCTCGATATTCTTATGTTTCTAAAGAAAATTGCGCCTATTCATTTTGATATTATTGCGGTAAACCTGGATCAAAAACAGCCAGGCTTTCCAGAACATATTCTTCCTGAGTATTTAGACACCATTGGTGTTGAATACAAAATAGTTGAAGAAGATACCTATTCTATCGTTAAAGATAAAATCCCTGAGGGAAAAACAACCTGTTCCCTCTGTTCACGATTGCGTCGAGGTATTTTATACCGCACAGCGAAAGAACTTGGTGCGACTAAAATCGCACTAGGCCATCACCGTGACGACATGCTAGAAACCTTCTTTTTAAATATGTTTCATGGTGGTAAGTTGAAATCAATGCCGCCTAAATTGGTCAGCGATAACGGCGAGCATATCGTTATTCGCCCGCTTGCATACTGTACTGAAAAAGATATCGAGAAATATTCTCAGATAGCTGCATTCCCGATTATTCCGTGTAATCTCTGCGGTTCTCAGGAAAACTTGCAGCGTCAGAATATCAAAAGCATGCTACAAGACTGGAACAAACGTTTTCCAGGGCGAATAGAGTCGATGTTTACAGCGCTTCAAAACGTGGCTCCCTCTCACTTGGTTGATAAGAACTTGCATGACTTTGCCTCGATAACCACACAAAACGGTCCCGTTGAAGATGGCGATATTGGCTTTGACACACCGTCGTTTAACCACGCGCCAGTCGTTGATGAAGCTATCGATGGCGACAGTATCCAAGTTGTAAATATAATGGAACCTAAATAAATGAAAATAGGCCTCGCTCTTGGTGCCGGTGCAGCACGTGGATGGACGCATATTGGTATTATTCAAGCGTTAGAAAAGCTTGGGATCAAGATAGACGTTGTTGCGGGCTGTTCTATTGGCGCTTATGTAGGTGCAGCTTACGCAAGCGGTAAGCTTGATGAGTTAAAAGAATGGTCGTGCTCATTATCAGAATGGCAAGTGTTGGCGCTGATGGGCGTAGGTCTTCGAAGAGGTGGCCTTGCCAGCGGTCAAAAAGTATTTGATAAACTGGCAACTGAATTCTGTGCCTCGACCTATGAAGAAATGGAAAAGCCTTTTGCGTCGGTGGCTACCGACCTGTATACCGGACGCGAAGTGATATTTAACGCTGGAGAGGTAGGTAACACTATTCAAGCGTCTTGTGCTATCCCCGCCCTTTTCACGCCTGTTGCATACGAAAACAGATGGCTAGTTGATGGCGCAGTGGTTAACCCTGTGCCCGTGAATTTATGTCGTCAGTTGGGCGCCGATTTTGTCATCGCGGTTAACCTCAATGCCGACTTTAGGCCGCTGCGCTTAGAAAAACTTCGTCAAGATCACGAAGAAAACCAGCGTAAGACAGAAGACTTTTTTACCAAAAGCCAGAACGTATTGCGTCAATGGTTCTCACCTGATAATAAGGCTGAGGGTGGAGAAGCTGAAAGCACGGAACTGGTAGATAATGCAACCGACATGGTCACTAAACCAATAAAGAGTAACCCGCCGGGCATAATGAGTGTGATGAGTAGCTCATTAGAGATTTTGCAGGCCCGCGTTACACGGTCTAGGCTTGCAGGCGATCCGCCGGATATATTAATTGAACCTCAGCTAACCGATGTCGGTATTATGGAATTTCATCGAGCGGAAGAGCTCTGCATCAAAGGTGAAGAAACCATCAACCGTTTAGCAGAGCAAATTCGTTATCAATTACTAACTTGAAGCGATAGCAGTAATTCGAAGTGGGGCGTGCGGCAGCGTGAGCGTTTTTCCTTCTTTAAGCCAGCGCTCTTCGATTCGCAGTACACCGTTAACGATGGATAACCCTTCTTGGGTACGGTAGTCTAGATTCTTGTCATCAAACTGAATCATAAGCCCTGTGACTGAAGGCATCATAAACGACAAGAAGCTCCCCATTTCATTAAAGAATGCTTCGTATTGCTCATATAAAAACTGAAGCTCTTCTTTTGTGTAAGACGCTTTCAAATACGTTGGCTGCGTCTCTAACTGAACTGACATATCGCAAACGTTCGCGCGCTCTTCCAACGAAATTTTCACGTAGGCATCAGCAAGTTTCAGTGCGCGCTCTAAAGGAACAGTAAAGCGTCCCTCATCTGTAACAGACAGCGCCATTGTCTTTTTGTCGGTAATGATATCGGCCGATTCAATAGCACACAAACGCCCTTCACCCACACGTAAAAAACCAAAAGCGAATTGAAGCGCTTGTGTGTCTTCATTATCAAGCTTTTTTACGTGGCTGTAAAAACGACTGTAAGCGACATCAATGGTTTCAGCTGCTACGCTGTTTAAAAATAACATACTCGATAGCAGTGCAATCTTGCGTATCATTCGCTCAAAAACTCCTCGTTATATTGGATCATTGCTTGTAATTCTTCTACATAAGCAGCGCCACGTTCAGAATAATTCATTAGCCCTTCTGCAAGTGCAGTACCGCTAATGGGTAATTGATTTGCGCGTAAACGACTTCGTATTTCTCGAAGCTCATTGTACGCATCGTGACGATTTAAGTTTCGCATGTAGGTATACGTTGCACGAGAGACATTATCGAATTTAGCCACTTCGTGTGATGCGCCGTCATTACGACGGCTTGGTACAAATCCGCAGCCTTTCGAAAAACACCATAACCCGAAAAAGTTATATCCTTTCCGTGCAAATCGACTGGTACCCCATGCTGATTCATTTGCCGCTTGAACTAACACCAACTCAACCGGTACAACATCAATTTTTTCTAATAGTGCAAGTAACGTATTATTCAATGAAAGTGAATCGTTTACGCGGTATTCCTTTACCAACCACGCGACTCTTTCGTTATCGTCTTCACTCAGCACTTCATCCCCTAATGACTGACGATAAAGCGTTTGAACATAATGTCGCAACGACAATAGGTATTGATTTTGCTTTTCAACTTCGGGGCGCAAATAATCAAAAAACGCTTTTTTCTTTGCTTTGGTATCGTTAAATGCCGTGAAATCGGGAACACCCTTTTTGGTTTGAACAGTTTCGGGTATATCGAGCACATCGGGCTCATCTTTCGTCAATATTAGCGCATTGATAACAATGACAGCTAATACACCAAGGGTGACTAATACTATTTTTAACGTTTCACGTTTATGCATCAAAAGTAGACTCGCTAGTCGTTACAGCGTCGTCCTTAGGTATACTATCTTCCCCTCCGAAGAGGTCGTTATAGAGTAACCCGAACACACTAAAGTAAAGTGGAAGCACCCATACTAATGATAAGCCAAACGTCAAAGGTGCGGTAAGAAACAGCAAGACGAAAACGGCAAAAACAGCAGTAAGTTTTCTCCAATACACATTGAATACTTTACAGGACAATATGAGTGCGCGAATAGGCGTCATCTGTTTGTCAGAAACCAGCATTAATGAAAAGATACTCGCCATCCACACATATACGCCAGGTACAATGAGTAAAACCAAACCGAGTTGAACAATAATAGAAATAATGAGCTGTGTGAGTGCTGTTACGAAAACAAGCGGTAAGTACTTAAACATAGAGAACACAGTGGTCGGCTCACGACGGGCTTGGGCTACGCCTACCATATAAAGGCCAGCCACGAGTGGAGAGAGAACAAACACTGCTGCTATTTCAATGAGAGATTGATGCTCGATAATGTAAGAGCCATCGGCGTTTATAGTGATAAAACTTTGTGCCACCACCCCTAGCATTACAAACATAAGGAAAAGTACGAATACACCTTGGAATAACGTCGAAAAATTTCCTTTGACGAGTTGATTCGCACGAATAAACACTGATTTCACATCAATATCACGCTCACCCGACAATGTGCTCTCGATTACGCTATCTTCAGGCTTTTCAGATTGACTATTATTCTCCACGCATTCCTCTATCACTGCGGGCTATTTCGGCATGATTATACAGCATTTCTTCACCTCACCCCAACGTGTACAAAAATTTAACCCACAACAAGCTTAACCGCTAAGCCAATAAGTAACACCCCCATGATACGATCAAGCCAATAGCCCTTTCGTCCAATGAGCTCAGCCACTTTACTGGTACTTAATAGATAGGATAAAAAGCAAAACCATAGACCGGTGGCTATCGCAAGGTACAAACCATATCCAAACTTCACGGAAAAAGGCGTGTTGATATCAATGATGGCAGTAAATAACGATACAAAGAATAATGTCGCTTTCGGATTTAGGCCATTGGTGAGAAAGCCCATCCATAACGCTTTCTTTGCACTAATGGTATTGTGCTCAGCACGCACTTGCTTGTCTTGGTTCACTGTATTACTGGCAGGATTGGCGTTTTCAGGACCGCTTCTTAGCGCCCCTACCGCAAGATATAGCAAATAAGCTGCGGCGATATAGCTTATGGTGGTAAACAACCACGGTGTGGTTGCGATCACAACACTTAACCCCACTAGCGAATAGGCCACATGTAAGAGAATGGCTGTACCAATTCCGATGCTGGTAAATATCGCGATGCGCCTACCGTACGCAATACTATTGCGCACCACAATGGCAAAGTCAGGTCCAGGGCTTGCCACCGCAACGAGGTGGACTAACGCAATTGTGATAAATTCATCAATATACAACATACTTACGCTAACCCTTCGCAATCCATCAGTATTTGTGACACTAACGTGGGTACAGTTTGTGATGCGACCCCTGTAATCGTTCTGTCAAACAGGCTATTAGTAGCACTTGGTACTAAATTAACTTCGATTGTGACGGCACCTGCGTCGCGGGCGTATTGAACAAACCCTGCAGCAGGATACACATTTCCTGAGGTACCAATCTCTATAAATATATCGGCATCAAGCAGCGCGGCTTCAATACTATCCATATGCATAGGCATTTCACCAAACCATACGATATCTGGGCGCAACGAGCCTTCGTTGCAACGCGGGCACGTTGTCGCACTACAAAAGTCTTCTTCCCAATACGATACTGTGTCACATTGTAAGCAACGGGCGGCGCGTAACGTACCGTGCATATGAATAACGTTTTGGCTACCGGCCTGTTCGTGTAGGTCATCAACATTCTGCGTGACCAAGGTTACATGTTCCGGCATTTTTTGCTGAAGTTCTGCCAAGGCAATGTGCCCTTGGTTTGGTACAACATAAGGCTCTGTGAGTTGCGCACGGCGTTGATTATAAAAACGATAAACCAGCTCGGGATTTCGAGAAAAACCTTCCGGTGTCGCTACCTCTTCAACACTGTGGTTTTCCCACAAGCCATTATTATCTCTAAATGTTTTAATCCCTGATTCTGCAGAGATCCCTGCCCCAGTTAGCACAACAATATTTGGTTTCGTAAACATATTTATTTTCTTATTTGTGTACGGTGAAAAAGTATCTTTGCCTAGTCTGATACTAGCGGGTGACGGGGAAACGGTTAACAGCGCCCCACTCTGACCAAGAGCCGTCATAAACTACGACGTTGTTAGCGCCACACAACAAGGCCGCAACACCAATAATACACGCGGTGATGCCCGAGCCACAGGAACACAAAATTGGACGGGATAGGTCAACCCCCGCCTCAGAAAACACCGCCGTTAACGCATCAATGCGTAGAAACGTATCAGCGTTTAAAAGTGATTGGTATGGAATGTTTATGGCCCCAGGCATATGGCCACTGCGAAGTCCTTCTCTTGGTTCTGGCACCTCCCCGTAAAAACGAGGGCTACTTCGCGCATCAATAATTTGAGTCTCTGATTGCAGCACCGAGAGTACATAGTCTGCGTTAACAAACCAATTTGCTTGGGCATTCGCATTATATTGTGCGAGCCGAGTTGGACGAGGTTCAGACAGCGGCAAGTTATGTCTGCTCCAGCCGGGCAAGCCGCCATCAAGTAATGATACATGCTCATGTCCCAATGCTTTTAACATCCACCATACCCGAGCACTGCAATAGACACCCCGGGTATCGTAAACCACTAATGGTGTTTTTTCCGTAATGCCGTTACGCGCCAAATAGCGAGATAGCGCGCCTATAGACGGTAACGTATGGGGGAATGTGGCATTGTGTTCGCTGCCTTCACCATCTAAATCAAAGTCAACAGAACCTGGAATAACAAACGCATCGCGTTTGTCTTGCTGCTTTGAAACAGGGTCGTTCATTAACGCCCTTACAGGAATGATGCGCGTAGACGTTAATGCATTAGAGAGCTGCGATGGTGAAATGAGTATTTGCATGAGCCTAAACCAGTTAGCCCGTCAACGACGGGCATAGGAGCAATATTAAAGGGCTAATAGTGATTAAAGGGCTGATAGCGCCGCCGAGTAATCTGGCTCGTCGGTAGTTTCAGCAACTTGCTGGGTATAGATAACAGTGCCGTCTGTGTCAATGACAACAACGCAGCGTGATAACAGACCTGTTAGCGGCGCACTAGAAAACGCTACTCCGTAATCTTCGCCGAATGTGCTTCGAAATGTTGAGCCAGTAAGTACATTGTTGATACCCTCAGCGCCACAAAAGCGACCAGCCGCGAACGGTAAATCGGCAGACACACAAATTACAGTGGTATTGTCTAATGTACTCGCCTCTTCATTAAATTTTCTTACCGAAGCTGCACATGTCCCCGTATCGATAGAAGGAAATATATTTAAAACAACACGCTTACCCGCTAAGTCGTCTAAAGATACTTCACCTAAATCAGCCTTTACCAATGTAAATTCAGGTGCTTTTTCACCCACAGTAGGAAGAGAGCCCACGGTAGAAACATCGTTACCTTGAAATGTTACTGTTGTCATGTCGTTTTCCTTTACAAATGTTACGTTAATACACGGTGTTAAATGATAGGTTATTCTTCTAACTGCGTTTTTGCAAATGCTAGCTTGTCAGATAAATGAGGTTTGCCTTTTAAGTATTGGTGACGAAATACACTGAAATACGTTGCGAGTTTCTTAGCTGCATGGTGGTAACCACCGAGCGTAAGTACACTAATTCCGACTTCCGCCGTACAATGTTGAAATGCATGGGTAGATTCCCGCAACAGATAATCAGATGCAATATCAGGATTAACCCCTAACACTGGAATATTGTCTAAGTACGGGCTTTTCCCAAACATTTTTCTGGCCTCTCGCCACGTACCGTCTAAGAAAATAAATAATAGCGTTTTATTTGCCATTAATGGTGGCGAGGAAATACATCGCTCTGGTGCGGCATACTCGTGTGGAAAGACTAATACGGGCTGATATTTATCGCTAGATAACAATGAAAGCAGTGCACTATCTGGCTGCGTTCTATGCCACAGAAATGCATGGTTATCTTCAACAACATCAGCAATTAAACGCCCCGTATTGGTCGGTTTATAATATTCACCCTTGTACATAATGAATGCGACCGCAACGCCTTTTTCTGGCGCTGGCTTAGCGTCACAAATACACGTATTGATTGGAAGGCGACACGCATCGCAGCGAACGACTTTGCTGCCTCGCGCGAAGAACGGTCGCTGCGCCTTAGCAAGTTCAGCATCTCTAAGTGCCATAACTGAGTTACACATGTTTACTGGACTCGGTATTGATGAGCGCGGTATTGAGGGGGTGTCGTCAAAAATGTGCGCTACGTTGAATTTATTATTATTTTACCACACGCTTTGTCTGTATCAGCGCATTATGTCATTGCATTTGACACCAAAGTGACCATAAAATAAACAAAAAACAGAAAAACACCATGAATCGCTATACGCTTAGGCACCTTTTAATTGTTACCGCTACTTTTCTTTATTTGATGCCCAGCGCCTACGGCGCCGAGACAACATGCGATCGACCTTTAATCGTTGGCTACAGTGGCGATTGGATCCCCTATTTCAGTAAAGCCGGAACGTCATATGGCGGCACAGACTTTCACTTGTTACGTCGCACGCTAGTACGAATGGGTTGCACCCTTAATGTATTACCTATGACAGAAGCCCGCAGTTTGATTGAACAGAAAAAGGGAACCTTCGATATCTCTATCGGTGCAAGCCTGACAAAAACACGACAACGAGACTTTATATATTCTAGCGCCTATCGAAGAGAGGCGATTGGATTATTAGTGCGCAATCACGGTGCATTGCCAGAGCGTTTAAGTTTAAAGTCGGTACTAGAACGCGATTACAAAATAGCGTTAAATAAAGCTGGCTATTTTGGTCCTAAAGTAGAGGTTGCGCGAAAAATTTTTAGCGATAACTTTCGTTACAGTTTCGACATCGCGTCTCGTTTAACAATGCTGCTTGATGGTGACGTCGATGCCGTAATAGATGATTATACCGCGCTGTGTATAGAACAAGAGCGGCTTATTCCTTCCAGCAATTTCATACTGTTAGATGAAACACTGCATGAAAGTGATATTTATTTTATCTTTTCAAAAATTACGACCAGCGAAGATTTCGTTGCGCGCTTTAACATTGCATTGGCACAAGAACGGTTAGTGAATGAGGGTAACGTAGCGTGTACCAATGGGTAAATAATCACTAAGCCTGATGTATTTGTGTGTATCGATGAGATTGTATAAATAAAGAAATGGTGCCCGGGGCCGGACTTGAACCGGCACGCTGTTACCAGCGAGGGATTTTAAATCCCTTGTGTCTACCAATTTCACCACCCGGGCATCGGGGTAACCTTTCGGTTGGGGTGTCAGGCGTAGATACCTGAAATTGCATTAAGCATTATGGAGGCGGAACCCGGAGTCGAACCGAGATCCACGGATTTGCAATCCGCTGCATAGCCATTCTGCCATTCCGCCTTAATACTAGACTTTGGAGCGGGAAACGAGATTCGAACTCGCGACCCCGACCTTGGCAAGGTCGTGCTCTACCAACTGAGCTATTCCCGCATATAAAGTCTTACATTTCGTTTCGTCGTTGCCGTCTCGAAATGTGCGGTGAATTCTACCTGTAACGCTGAAAGTGTCAATACGAAAAACAGTGAAATTTAAGGAAATTTAGTATTTTTCGGTTTGTTTGCGTTATTTTTATTCACTTTGTTTATTTGTCGATCACTGCTGTTTACTTAATGCACCGCTTAAATGTGGCCACGCCGCTTTGGTATAAACAATCATTGACCAAATTGACAGCACTGCTGCTACGTAAAGAAGAATATAACCCAACGAAACCCAATATATTGGAAAGCCCATAAAGGTTTCTAAGCCAGAAAGTAGCCCTATCAGTGCCAGCATTTGTGCTGTGGTTTTCGCTTTTCCTACAAAAGACACCTTAACGGTCTCTCTTACGCCACTTGACCCCATCCACTCCCGCAGTGCCGAAACATATATTTCGCGGACGAGTAACGCTATAGAAGGAAGCGTAATCCAAAGGTTAGCGTAGCTGTGCGTTATCATAAGTAGCGCTGTTCCAACGATAAGTTTATCGGCGACAGGGTCAAGAAACGCACCAAACGGCGTAGATTGCTCCAGCTTTCTTGCTAAATACCCATCAAACCAATCGGTGATAGCAGCAAGCCAGAAGATAAATGCACCAGCCTCATGGGCCCATCGCCAATCTAAAAAATAGACGACTACAAAAACAGGAATAAGAATTACCCTAAAAAGGGTAATTATGTTTGGAACAGTCCACATAGAGTTTTCTCGTTATCAGCCCTCTCGGGCTAGTTTAGCGCAGCGTTTTAAGCTTTCATTTTGTTAAAGACTACCGCAAATCGACAATAAATGCCCGTGATGACATAGTTTTAGTGATGTAAATGGTCGTAAATTGTATCAGCGAGTTCTTTACTAATACCTGGCACATTCGCGATTTCATCTTTACTCGCTTTTTTAAGGCCCTGTAATCCCCCCATATAGCTTAATAAACTTTGGCGACGTTTAGCGCCTATTCCAGGAATGTTTTCAAGTGTCGACGTAGTTTTTACTTTCTGGCGTCTCGCTCTGTGTCCTGTGATAGCAAATCGGTGAGATTCATCACGAATATGTTGAATTAAGTGTAAAGCCGGCGAATGACTGTCCATAGGCAATACTTCATGACTGCCCGCTAAAAATAGTGTCTCTAGCCCTGGTTTTCGCGTCGTCCCCTTTGCGACACCTAACAACATAGGCTTTTTATCATGAGGCCAGTCTTCAAAGAACGTTTCGGCCTGTGAAAGTTGCCCTTTACCGCCGTCAATCAATAACAGGTCGGGGATCTTTTGTACTTCTTTAACGGTTTTGTACCGTCGTTTTAACGCCTGTGCCATCGCAGCATAATCGTCACCAGGGGTAATACCCTCGATATTATATCGGCGATAGTCACTCTTAAGCGGCCCCTCTCTATTAAACACAACACACGACGCCACCGTTTGTTCGCCAGACGTGTGGCTAATATCGAAACACTCCATGCGTTGAATAGGCGCCTCAAGTTCCATTGCGTTCTCTAAATCGAGGTAGCGGGCAAATACGGATTTTTGTTGACTGTATTGAGCATCTAGTGCGTTTTCTGCATTCGATTGAGCAAGTTGTAAATAACGACGCTTTTCTTCTCTCGCGCCTTTAAAAAAGGTAACCTTATAACCCGCTTCGGTAGACAGTAGATCACCAATCGCCGCTTCATCTGATAGGCTTTCACCTAGCACAATTTGTTTAGGTATAACTTTATTGCCTGCAAGATAGAACTGTAAAAAGAACGATTCAAATACTTCTTGTTCATCGGCCGTACTTGGTACTTTGGGAAAGAACGACTTACTACCAAGCAGCTGACTATCACGAATAAACAAAACCTGAATACATGCCATATTACCTTTGAACGCAAAGCCAAAAATATCCATTTCATCTTGCGTACCTGACACCCACTGACGCTCTTGCACCTTTCTCAGCGCATTTATCTGGTCTCGGTAACGGGCAGCAGCCTCAAAGTTTAAGTCATCGCTCGCCACTTCCATTTTGTTCACTAACGTACCAATGACTTGCTGGTTTTTGCCTTTTAAAAACAGTCGCGCTAAATTTACCTGCTCTTTATATTCGTCGTCGGTCACAAACCCTTCAACGCACGGTGCACTGCAACGTTTCATTTGGTACTGCAAACAAGGGCGGCTTCTGGCACGGTAGTAATTGTCTTCGCATTGCCTTACCGGAAAAATACGCTGCATAGAGCGTAAACTCTCTCTAACAGACCATGCGCTAGGATAAGGCCCGAAGTACTCTCCTTTCTTTTTTTGCGGTCCACGATGAAATGAAAGTCTTGGATGCTCGTGATCAGATAAAAAGATAAATGGATAAGACTTATCATCTCGCATCACCACGTTATAGCGTGGCTTGTATTTTTTTATGAAGTTATTTTCGAGAAGAAATGCTTCGGTTTCGCTGTTAACAACCGTCACGTCCATATCGGCAATTTGGCTGACAAGTGAACGCGTTTTCGCGTTATCCACTTGCAAACGAAAATAGCTAGATACTCGCTTCTTTAAATTTTTCGCTTTACCCACATAGATAACCTCACCATCGGCGTTATACATGCGGTAAACGCCGGGCTTGTTGGTAAGGTTTTTGAGAAAATCAGCTGAATCAAATTCAGGCATAAGACACTACAACAAATTAGAGTCGATCAATTTATGCCGTAACGCCAGATGAGTCAGTTCTACATCGGTGGTAACACCAAGTTTTTCAAACATTCTGTAGCGGTAGGTATTGACCGTTTTCGCGTTAATACTCAATTCACTTGCAATATCAGGGACTCGCTGGCCTTTTGTAAGACGCATAGCGATACTTAATTCACGCGTAGACAACTCGGTAAACGGATTCTCTACCGATGGAGATAATTTTTCGATAGCAATGCTATGCGCAATTTCATTGCCCAAGTATTTCTGGCCAGCGACCACTTTACGTATCGCAATAATCACTTCATCAGGCTCTGCATCTTTGGTTAGAAAACCAAAAGCGCCCGCATTCATTACTTGCATCGGTATAGGGCTTTCTTTGTGCATCGATACACAAATTACCCTAGTATTTTCTGACATCCGCACAATGCGCTTGGTCGCTTCAAGGCCGCCTATCCCAGGCATATTGACATCCATAAGCACAACATCAGGTGCATCTTTTCTGCACAGTTGAACTGCATCCTCTCCGTTCTTTGCTTCAGCAACAATCGAAAAGTCTTTTACATCTTCAAGAATTCTACGGATCCCTGTTCTGACCAAATCGTGGTCATCTGCTAGGATTATTTTTATCACGCTAGTATCTCACTGACTACATAAACTCGCGGCAAAATGCCTGAAAAATGAAACGTTTTACCTTGTATAAAAGCAAACGTGAATAAGTATCATACCATGAGTTGATAGAAGGTGAACTACTGTTACTAAAGTTCTGTGTAGAACGTTAACAATAAACATTGGTTGCGCTACCGCCCTGCACTGGGCGATGCGCTACCAACCATCGTTGACGTTATAAAATACTATTATTAATACTGATAGATAAACGTTCGATACGGCCTAGTGAGGTAGCGTAAACCATAATGCAACCAATGGTCTCTTCGCGACCACCGATACGTGGTCACCATCCTCTGTGCCTACCGCATCACCCTCTTCTATCTCTACATCGTATTCGCTACTATCGCCAACGCGCACTGCCGCAGCGCCTTCTATAATGTGTAAATAGCCTGCGGTATCTGACGTATCGAAACGAAAACGTTCTCCTTCACTTAATTGCAATCGACTTATCGATGCATCCTGATTAATTGCAAGGGCGCCTTGCGAGCCATTACGATTAACCAGAGGTTCAAGTCCTTGCTTGTTCTCTACGGTTTTCTGAGCGTAAGAGGGGGAAAGCCCTTTTTGGCTAGGTAAGATCCATATCTGTAAAAAGCGCACAGGCGAATTCTTTGATGCATTGTATTCTGAATGCGTAATACCTGTGCCGGCACTCATTACCTGTACATCGCCTGAAGGGATAATATGGTGGTTCCCTGCACTGTCTTTGTGCTCTAATGCGCCGCTTATCACATAGGAGATAATTTCCATATCTCGATGACCGTGAGTATCAAACCCTCGTGCTGGCTGCACAACATCGTCGTTTATCACTCTTAGTACTGAAAACCCCATATGATTTGCATCATAGAAGTGCCCAAAAGAGAAGCTGTGGCGACTGTTCAACCACCCTAGGTTTACTTTTCCTCGCTCGTTAGCCTTGCGTAAATACATTACCATTACCCCCACTCTTATTCGCTATATCGCGTTCTATTACCCAACATCTTTAATAGAATTCATTATAACTCTTAATAAAAGGGATGAAATTGGTAAAAATAAAAGGATTTATTCTAATTAATAGAATAACCGTAACAGTGCGCTTTTAATAACGGTTGGATGACACGCAATTGATAGTCTGACAAAACCAGGGGCATGACAATGCGCGCCGTTCCCCACAATGACGCCTCTTCGACAACACGCTTCAAGAATATCTCCACTGAACAGCTGACGTAAATCAAGCCACAAGAAATAGGAAGCGCTATCGAGCGATATTGTATTCTCTTTTTTCATGAGCCCAAGCAATCGCTTCGCGTAAGCGCGATTGGTGCCAATACAGTCAACTATTTCGTGCTGCCAGCACCTATGGGAACGATAAGCCTCCTGCAAGGCTATCTTAGAAATAGGCGCGGCCTCTAGGTGTTCATTGTCTACCGCAGCTATGAACCTCGTTCGCAAAGAAGGGTTAGCAATGATAGCGTATGATGCACCGCCTATAGCGGCTAAATTAAAGGCTTTCGACGTACTGCAAAAGCTGATTACATTGCTATGCGCACAGTCGCCCACTCCGTACCCAAACAGCGGTACCGGAGGTAACCGGTTATCGTATTGATCAAAATGAAACTCTCGGTGAACTTCATCAGATATAACAAGGATATTGTGTCGCTTACACCGCGCCAAAAGCGCTGCCTGCGCCTTTGGTGAAAGTATGCTACCGGTAGGATTATTTGGATGGCATAAAACGAGTGCGCGCGCCTCGGTATCAAACCTATCAAGGTCGTCTATATCACTACATTCTGCGCTAAGAAACAGTGATACCGGCGTCATCTTATTTTGCGTTACGGCTGAGTACAAGGGTCCGTAGGTAGGTGAAACTACCATCACTTTATCCCCAGTCTCGCAAAAAGTACGTAACGCCAATGCAATACCAGCGACGACACTTGCAATATCCACGATGTACTCTGGTTTTATAATAGTGCCGTCACGTTTCAGATAATCAGTGATATCTCGTCTGATATCTATATCTTGATAGCCGAAATGACCGGCCATGAAAGAGGACACTGACGCAGCAAGTGACGACGGAGGCACGCAATCCATATCCGCAAGCCATAAACTATGCGAATAACTAGGTGCAGTCGCAAATCGTGTTTTTGCAACGCTGAATTTCAAACGACGTTGTTGTTCGCCAGAGTCAGGTAACACCGCACTATCAGGTTCGAAAAGCGAACTGCTTTTCGCTAATGCATCAGACATCTCTGTCTCAACGTTAGCAATAGCTTCTAATAATGCGGTATCTTTCATATTGATAACGCCACCTTTTCACACCGACGCATTGTGTTAACGTTTTTCAAAAACATTAAATTCTGACAAGGTGTGTTGGTGTTTACGCTTTGTCTCTCGTATTACAAAGGGTATCTCTTTTGGCGAACTGACTCTTGTGAAGTCAGGCTCTAAAACGGCAGCTAACGCTTCGGTAGAGCTAAGTGTCTCCCCATTCTCATCTTTAAAGCCGCCAAGCCATTCAGCACGTTGTGTATACTCTTCTAACCACGTGAATGGACTGGCGATGACAAGTAACCCACCTTTATTTAGTCGTTCACTTACTTCTTGCAATAACTTACGTGGGCTATAAACCCGGTCGATTAAGTTACCCATAAATATCAGGTCGTAGCCCGAAAACTGAGACTTCAAATTACAGGCATCACCTTGTGCAAATGCAACTTTATCAGCGGTATTCTCAAGCCCAAGTGCACTAAGTTTTCGCACTTTAAATGAGGTGAGCTCACCTTCTTCGATAAGGTTGTAGCGTATCTCTCCCCGTTCTTGCATAGAAAAAGCGGTTTTAATAAATCGCGCTGAAAAATCAATGCCATCAACATGATCGAAATGCGTGGCCAACTCAAAGGTAGAGCGCCCTACCGCACAGCCCAAATCGAGCGCTTTTTTGTGTGGCCTTTCACCGTGTTGCTCGATGCAAAACCGTGCACTTGCTTTAGCAAAATTAGGTACAGCGAAGTATTCGTCGCCGTAGTGGAATTCACTGTACTGCGATATTTGGGTATCGCTTTCATAATCAAAGTCATTCACAAGAATTGGGTGCTCCGCTTTTACATATCTAAAACCTGCATGTTGGAAAAAATGGCGTCTAAATGCGTAACGACTTTCTCTCATTGCTTCGTTACCTGTCGAGATCCAACTCCCGCCTTTCATCAGGTTATGCTTATTGTCGAATGTCGGCGTAGTAAAATCGTCATAGAGGGGGTGAACCTTGAACCCATCAAAGGGATAAATAGGCGTTTCAGTCCATTGCCATACATTGCCAACCACATCAAACCACTCTTTAGATTGGTTTATGTTTACCGGTTCACTGGACGCGAACTTTGAGAGTGCAATATTGAACTCATCTGAGTAAACGTTTTGTGTCACCCCTGCTTGTTCACGTAACCTAAGCCATTCGTTTTCGGTGGGCAACCGGATAACGTCACCCGATGTCTCAGAAAGATAATTACAAAACGCTTTTGCTTCGTGATAATTCACGTCGACAGGCCAATCAAGCGGCAACGGAAATGTTTCAAGCATACTACGATACAAATAACCGCTATCGCTTTTAATCCAGAATACAGGGTGTGTGGCTTGCGTATATTCTCGCCATCGATTCCCCTCCTCCTCCCAGTAATCAGGGTTTTGATATCCTCCCGCTTCGACAAACGTGAGAAATTCACCGTTACTCACAACAAAGCGGCTGGCCTTAAAGTCAGCAACGTTTTCTTGCGCGCTGCCGTATTCATTATCCCAACCATAATAATCGGCATCGAATGGTTTACCTGTTGTTACCACAGCGCCTTCTACAGGAATCAGTGCGTTCTTTGGTGCCTCACCAGAATCGGGACAGCGAGGCCATGCACCATTATCACTAACAAAGGCAATATCAAGCTGGCGGATAAGAACCGATGAGGTCTCAAGGTGAATGCGTTCGTGTTCAATGCCCATAATGATTGGCCACATCTTGCTGTCCCAATCGATTGGCAGCGAAAAATCGATAGTGTCGATTAACGTGAGTACTGCTTCTCTGACCTGCTGGCGATATTCTATGACTTCGCTCACTTGAGGCCATTCGTAATTCTCATCGTTTAAGTCGTCCCAGCTCATCTCGTCTACGCCGATAGCAAAAAGTGATTCAAAATGTGGGTTGATACGTTTATTGATTAGTTTCGCAAGCACTAGCTTGTTGATAAAAAATGTAGCGGTATGACCAAAATAAAAAATAAGCGGATGGCGAAGTTTTTCGGGACGCTCATAATAGGCGTTGTCACTATTAAGGCAGCTGAACAAAGACTCATAAGTATTAAACGAGTCGATAAAATATTCTTTGATCTGTTGACGTTTTTGCTCAACGCTTCCGTTGCGTAGGTTGAGTGTACTCATAGCGTACATAACGATCCTCTTTTTATAAATGTTTGCATGTTATTGAGGTGACATTGGTTGTTCGATTATTAGGTAATAGTGTGACTGACGTAGGTCTTGATACGACATTCGCTACCATCAAATTATGCAACGCCTAATACAATACATTGTATTACCGGTAAATAACCAGTAATTACCGAGATAAGACACGACGAGATCAATTTATATTTCGCTAATTAGGCGATAGTGACGCGCGTAATGAAAGAATACACGCTTATTGTGATGGGGCAGATTGAAGAGGCGTATTTTGCCACCAACAGCGCAGAAAATCGCAGACATAAAAAAACCCGCAACACTGTGCGGGTTTCTCTAATATGGCGGAGAGTGAGGGATTCGAACCCCCGGTGGGTTTGACCCCACGTCTGATTTCAAGTCAGGTGCATTAAACCGGGCTCTGCCAACTCTCCTCAAGTGCTGCGTATCTTAATGATATTTTTTTCACTGTAAAGCACTTATTTCACTTAAATTAGTTAAGTGACGAATAGATGAACAATATGATTATTTTTTGTTTTTTTGTCTTAAATTTTGAACAACATTGCCACGTAAATTTTCGCCCGCTTTACATCAACGACTTTCAAAAGAGGTTTTGTCATTGTTGGTCTTCTTTTTACGTTACCTGAAATGCTTCGTTCTGGCGTAGTTATTTGAGTCAGCGCGTAATCACATCACTTAATTCTACAGGTATGAAAATACAGGCATAAAAAAACCCGCAACACTGTGCGGGTTTCTCTAATATGGCGGAGAGTGAGGGATTCGAACCCCCGGTGGGTTTGACCCCACGTCTGATTTCAAGTCAGGTGCATTAAACCGGGCTCTGCCAACTCTCCTCAAGTGCTGCGTATCTTAATGATATTTTTTTCGCTGTAAAGTAAAAATTTTAAAAAGTTGTTTAACTGTCGAGAATTCAATCAAATGCGATATTTATTGCACAACCAACCACTTTTTATTGCTTTATGAGACTAAATTCATCTGAAACTACTTGAAAATGTGAACTAAAACCCATACAACGTATACTAATAACAAGTGTACCATTTTGGTCATATCATAGTCCTATTGGAGGAAACAATGGATCAACGTTCGATGTATTCTAGTGCATCTCAACCGTCGGTATTGCAAACTAACAAAGTATTACGCAACACGTATATGTTATTAGCAATGACGCTAGCGTTTAGTGCGGTTTGTGCTGGTATAGCAATGGCAGTAGGTATCTCACCTATTATGTCGCTAGTGATGACTATCGGCGCCTTCATTACTTTGTTTGTTGTGCAAAAGAAAGCCGAGTCGGCCTCGGGTATTTACTGGGTATTTCTTTTTACTGGTTTAATGGGTGGCTCATTAGGCTATACGCTTAATTTCTATCTAGGCGTAGCGGGCCCCGGTTTAATCATGGAAGCCTTGGGCGCAACAGCGCTCGTTTTCTTCGCGCTTTCTGGTTACGCGCTAACAACAAAGAAAGACTTCTCTTTTATGGGCGGTTTCCTAGTTGTCGGTTTGGTTGTTGTTTTAGTGGCAGCGATTGCTAACCTATTTTTCGCCGTTCCAGCGGTTAGTCTGGCTATCAGCGCGGCTATCGTGTTCATCATGTCAGGTTTTATTTTGTTTGATACAAGCAGAATAGTGAACGGTGGTGAAACAAACTACATTCGCGCTACAGTTTCGTTATACTTGAACATCTACAATTTGTTCACGTCAATGCTTCACCTACTAGGTGCATTTGGCGGCGACGACTAAGTACGAAATTAATGGGTAAGATAAACACCCCTTAATTGGGGTGTTTTTATTTGTATGACAAACTATTCAATTCTAGTTACTTCACCGCCCTATTATGGCGACGCTGCACTTCGTATGGCCAGCTTTATCGATGGTGTGCTTGATAACGGCGATACCGTAGACAACGTGTTTTTCTATGGTGAAGGTGTGCATCATTGCAATCAATTTGCCGTGCAGACAGGCGATGAATTTTATTCTTATGAGTATTGGACGCAATTATCTTCCTCGCATAATACAGCGCTCTTGGTTTGTGTTACTGCCGCCATTAAACGCGGTGTGGTAAGCGTTGATGAAGCGAAAGATAACGGCGTTGACGGGGCAAACTTAGTGGCTCCGTTTCAACAAGCTGGGCTCGGTGAGTTTTTTACCGCGCTGCACGCATGCAACAGGCTGGTACAGTTCTGATGGCAACTTTACTTATTTGTTTTACCCACCCCCCCTACGGTAGCAACATCAGTCAAGAAGGGCTCGATTTTGCCTTGGCCGCTACGAATTTTGGCCACTCGGTGAGCGTCCTATTTAAAGATGATGGCGTTTTACAGTTAGTAAAATCAGACTCTATTAAGGGGATAAAAAATCATAGTAAGCGCCTTGCCTCTATGCCTTTTTTTGACATCGAATCATGTTTTGTTTGCGAATTGAGTGCGTCGCGCGTCGGGCATGATATAAGTGGAGTGATGGACGCCATTGACGCTGAATTTGCAAATGCAGATGAACAAATAAGGCTTATTTCATCTAGCGATCATGTGGTAACGTTCTAATGCTGTTTATTATCGACCGTCCGTCTATTAGCCAAGCATCCCAGGCGCTTATTAACGCCGCGGCGCATGCTGATGTAGACATTTCATTCGTGCTTATCGGTGACGGGGTTTATGCCATGGACCTTCCCTTCCTTGCAGATAGGGACGTCGCGATACTAGCAAGCGATGCGCGCGGCAGGGGAATAACAATCTCTGAAAACACAAAGGCTATCTCAGGACAAGCCTTTGCCCACCTCTCTACACTACACACACATTGGATCACCTTGTAATGTCAAACCCCACTTATTTTTTAGAATGGAACAATAGCCATATTGCAACAGATAAAGCGGGATACTTGCTGGATTACACTGACTGGTGCGAAGAAATGGTACCTGTACTCGCTGAACAAGAACAGATAACACTGACAGACGCTCATTGGGAAGTTATACGCTTTGTTCGCGCCTTTTATGAAGAGTATGAAACCAGCCCTGCGATTAGAGCGTTAGTTAAAGCTATGGCCAATAAATATGGCCCTGACAAAGGTAACAGTCGTTACTTGCAGCGTTTATTCCGGAAAGGCCCAGCTAAACAAGCAACCAAGCTTGCGGGTTTACCCAAGCCTGCGAAGTGCTTATAACACGCTTCTACCCTCAGTGTTTCAAGTGACATCGCGAATTAATTTTATTTTCGTTAAACGATTGCAATATAACTCACGTATTATTGCGTTATACAACACAGCAGCATAGCGGTAATTATGGATCTCATCTTTTTTGACTTAGACGGAACGTTACTTAATAAACAATCTGAAATTTCGCCGTATACGAAAGAAACATTAGCGCTTCTTAAAAAAAATGACGTAGCGTTCACGGTAGCGACTGGAAGAACGATGCTGTCGGCACACGACATTATTAAAGATCATCAATTTTCACTACCGCATATCTACAGTAACGGCGTGGCTGTTTGGGACCCTACTAGTGAAGCACTTACGTTAGACAACCTGCTTGACGATAGCGAGTTAAGTACGGTGCTTAACTGTGCGGTCAGCAATGGTATCACCCCTTTCGTTAATACAGTAGGTAAGGAACACCAACATATAATTTTCCACAGTCCTACGCAGCATCAAGTTGAAGAAGACTTGGTCAGCAAGTACTTTGCAAGGACTAAAGTCACGCTACTACCTTTAGATGCACTTCCAAAAAAGCCACAAATCACCAATATAAGCATGATTGGAAACGCCGACACGATTCATCAGATGTGGGAATACATTAACGGCTTCGATTCACTGATTGCTTACTCAGGGCCGGCGATCGAGGGAAATGATTATAGCTGGATGGATGTGCATCACAGAATGGCCAGTAAAGGAAGTGCCGTACAAAGTCTCAAAAAACACTTGGGTGCGAGTAATGTGATTTGTTTTGGTGATAGCGATAACGATATGAGCATGTTTGAGCTGGCCGACGAGTGCTATGCACCCAGTAACGCAAAACCGGCGATAAAAGCCGCAGCAAGCTCGATCATTGGACATCATAACGAAGATGGCATCGCACACTTTTTAAGAGAACGGTTTTCGCTGTAAATTGATGTTAAGCACTTCACTGTCTTTGTTATAACGTACGCGTTTTATCTACCGTCGCTATAAGCGCTTGAGACTGTGCCAGTGCTTGAAGGATATCAGCTTGTGTCAAACGCTGTTCAAGCCTCTCATTCAGCCACGCGTAGCGGTTATACAATGTATTATCATCGGTAAGCCGCATAATAGTATTGTTAATCGCATAGGCCTCAACAAGCCCATATGAACCTTGTTGATTAGAAGCAATCCACGATAAGCGTGCCATAGCTTTGATACTTCCCACGCGCATAGCACGGTCTAAAAACAACACTTTTTTATTTTCGAACGCCTCTCGTCTTGCAATAAGCGCGTTTCTCTCAAGGCCACTTAACCCGTTAACCTTTATATAAGTCGGTACTAATTGTACCGTAGTGTTCCTGCGCTAAAACAAACCCAGCATCGGCTGATGCTTCTAGATGATCTATAAAACCCTCAAACGCAGAAGGTTTTATATCGCTACAGTAATGATACTGTTCATCAATGCGCGTTACTGCAACATCGCTATCACTGTAGCGTAACGCCTGTTCGCGTTTTTGTTCGTACTGCAGCGCGCTCTTGGGGCTGTAGTAGCAATATCCTAGGTTCCTTGCCAATACATAACGCGCTTCGTTATTGCCCGACCGTGCCATAGCAATCAGAGCGTCAATATACGGCGCTACAGGAGATAACAATTGCCACGCTGAATCAGGACGCAACGGCAGGTTATGCGTAACCAAACGCTTGACTTCAATCCGCGTGCCGCTGTTTACACTAACCTTTTCAGCTAGCACCGCACTGGTATCTGGCAACGATGCGGTACGTGTTGAATTATTAAAGTACTGCACGGTAGCGGTGAGCACCACTATTACCAAAACGCCTGATATCGCCACATACTTCAAACTTGCCACCTTTCTTGTCTCAATAGTTACGTAGAAGCATGATGTTCCCTAACATAGATGCTTTTATCATGAGCATTTTATCCACAAACTCAATATACTCTACGCCTCTTCATCTTACTTAAGTAAAAGTGTGCTGTGAACAACCGTTTTTTACTGGCTATAGCTTCCGTTTTATTGGCTATGGTAACTATCCAATCTGGCGCTTCGTTCGCTAAACAACTCTTCCCGATTGCAGGGCCTGAAGGCACAAGCGCACTTCGTGTTTTCTTTGCCGCGGCAATACTCACACTGATTTTCAAACCATGGAAGGCGCGTTTATCGCCACGGGGTTGGCGAAACGTCATATTTTATGGCATTTGTTTAGGTGCTATGAACATCATTTTTTATTTTGCTATTGCACGTATTCCACTGGGCATAGGCGTCGCCCTTGAATTCACCGGGCCACTGGCGGTAGCATTTTTCAGTGCAAAATCGAAGCGTGATGTGGCGTGGGCGTTGCTGGCTGTAGTCGGCGTTTGCTTGTTATTGCCCGATATAGGTACATCATCAGACAGTCTAGACCCTGTAGGCGTTTTGCTTGCGCTTACCGCCGGCGCATTTTGGGCTGGTTACATTGTTTTCGGTAATAAAACCGGTAATGAGGGCTCTGGTGGGGTTACGGTAACGCTTGGCATGCTTGTCGCTGCGATAGGCATTGTCCCTATTGGTGTGGTCAGCCAAGGTGCAGTGCTACTCACGCCCTTTGCCTTGCTTATGGGGCTTGCCGTGGGCGTATTGTCATCTGCCCTTCCCTATACGCTTGAAATGAACGCCATGCGCAACATGCCCAAACAAACCTTCAGCATAATGATGAGCGTAGAGCCTGCCATTGCTGCAGTGGCGGCATTTATTATTATTGATGAAACACTCACATTGTCTCAGTGGTTAGCAGTTGGCATGGTCGTAATAGCGACTGCCGGAAGCTCCATTACACAACGACAGAAACAGGCAGAAACCTTGTCCTAGTCATAAAAAAAGCAGCCAAGAGGCTGCTTTTTTAACATTGCTAACAAGCAAGTACTATGTAAGTGCTATGGGTTAATTACCGTTTGGCCGCCCATGTAAGGCACTAACGCCTCTGGAATGGTTACACTTCCATCTTCCTGCTGATTATTTTCTAGAATCGCTACCAATGTTCTGCCGACGGCTAAACCAGAACCATTCAACGTGTGAAGTAATTCAGGCTTGTTTGATTCCGGATTACGAAAACGCGCTTGCATTCGACGCGCTTGGAAATCCAACATGTTTGAGCAAGACGAAATTTCACGATACGTATTTTGCGCAGGTAACCATACTTCTAAATCGTACGTTTTACATGCACCAAAGCCCATGTCTCCAGTACACAGTAATACTTTGCGATAAGGCAGCCCTAATTTTTGCAAGATTGCTTCAGCATGCCCTGTTAGCGCTTCTAGTGCCTCGAAACTATCTTCTGGCTTAACCAACTGAACAAGCTCTACTTTGTCAAATTGATGCTGACGAATAAGGCCGCGCGTATCACGACCATAAGACCCAGCTTCTGAGCGGAAACACGGCGTGTGAGCTGTCATCTTAACCGGCAGTGTTTTAGCGTCAAGAATCTCATCTCGCGCCATATTGGTCAGCGGTACTTCAGCGGTTGGAATAAGCGATAGCCCTTGTCCTTCCTCTGTCGCTGGCTTGGTGTGAAACAAATCCTCACCAAACTTTGGAAGTTGCCCTGTGCCGTACAAACTATCCGCATTCACCAAGTACGGTACGTACATCTCTTCGTACCCATGCTCACCCGTATGAACGTCTAACATAAACTGTGCGATAGCACGGTTAAGACGTGCAATACCACCACGCATTACGACAAAGCGGCTACCAGTAAGCTTGCTAGCCGACGCGAAATCAAGCCCATTGCTTAGCCCTTCTGCAACTTCTACGTGGTCCTTTACGTCGAAATCGAACGTACGAGGTGTTCCCCAGCGAGACATCTCTACATTTTCTTCTTCGCTCTTACCAAAAGGTACTGATGCATCAGGCAAATTAGGAATGCCTTGAGAGAACGTATTAATTTCTTCAAGCAGCACACTTAGCTCAGCTTTTGCAGCATCAAGTTCGTCACCCAATTTGCCAACTTCAGCAAGCAATGGTGCGATATCTTCGCCTTGCGCTTTCGCTTTACCGATGGACTTACTTCGAACATTACGCTCATTTTGTAGATCCTGTGTTCTGGATTGCAGTGTTTTTCTTTTTTCCTCAAGGGAATTGAATGTCGCGACATCCAACTCGAAACCTCGGGCTGCTAATCGTTCAGCAGTTTGTTCTATGTCTCCGCGTAAACACTTTGGATCTAACATGTGTTTCTCATTATCCTTTCATTAATTCTATTGCCAACCACGCTGCTAATAAGCATGCGCCGACATTCAAAAATACATTCGCTAACGCTTTTTGCCATAAGCCGTTCTCGAGCAACGTTAACGTTTCAATCGAAAACGTTGAAAACGTCGTAAACGCGCCAAGAAGACCCACTCCCAATAACGCTCTATAGGGCGAATCAGACATATCATGACGCTCAATTAAGCCATATAGGCATGCTAGCGCGAATGAACCTACGATATTCACCGATAGTGTACCAAATGGCATGTTTTTTCCAAACAAGGAATCTATCGTTGTTGTGCAAAAATATCGCAAGCACGCCCCAATTGCACCGCCAAGTGCAATATAACAGTATAACAACACACCATTTGGCATATTAGGGCCTCTTTTCCTTACTGTTTAGATTTAGCGCGTCTAGAAAATCGCGCTTGGCTTTCAACGCTTTTTCAAGGCCTCGATTGTTTGGGTTGTAAAGTCGCGTGCCTTCTAGTCCTTGTGGGAAATAGACTTCTCCAGCCGCAAATGCATGCGCTTCGTTATGCGCATACCGATACCCCTCGCCATGGCCAAGATCTTTTAATAACGACGTGGGCGCGTTTCTAAGGTGGCTAGGGACAGGCGCGTCCGAGGTTTTTTTAGCTAATGCTTTGGCATCACTAAACGCCATGTAAACCGCATTACTCTTAGCAGCCAGAGCACAATAAACCGTTGCTTGGGCAATCGCGCGCTCACCCTCTGCAGGACCAACACGATGAAACGTGTCCCATGCATTTAGGCACAATTGCATTGCTCTTGGATCAGCATTGCCAATGTCTTCCGACGCTATCGCAAGCAACCGCCGACCTACATAAAGCGCATCGCCACCACCTTGTAAAATTCGCGCATACCAATACAGCGCAGCGTCAGGATCAGACCCCCTAACCGACTTATGGAACGCGGAAATTAGGTCATAGAACGTGTCGCCTTTGTTGTCATAGCTCGCGACTTTTTCACCTACTGCGTGCTCTACGTCACTAAGAGAAATAGATGTTGTAGCGGTAAAATCTGCCGACAACTCTAAATAGGTGAGCGCTCGTCGCCCGTCACCCGATGACAACCCGATAAGCGCTGCCTTGGCGTCATCATCTATTGCGAACTTTTTATTACCTAGCCCTTTTTCGGTGTCCGTCAGTGCTCTATCTATTAACGACGCTATCGCGTCATTGGATAAAGGCTTTAATACATATACCCGCGTTCGGGAGAGCAACGCATTATTTAATTCAAACGACGGGTTCTCTGTTGTCGCGCCGATAAAGGTGACAACCCCTGACTCTACAAAAGGTAAAAACGCGTCTTGTTGGCTTTTGTTAAAGCGATGAACCTCATCAACGAACAGTAAGGTTCGTTGGTTATATCGTCCATTTTCTTCCGCTTTTTCCATGGCGGCACGTATTTCTTTAACGCCAGAGGTAACCGCTGAAAGCTTGATGACTTCAGCTTGTGTGTAGTGTGCAATCAGCTCGGCAAGTGTCGTTTTACCCGTACCTGGAGGCCCCCATAAAATCATTGAATGGCAATGGCCAGCTTCTAACATTTTACGTAGTGGTTTACCCTCTGCGAACAAATGCTCTTGCCCAGCATATTCATCAATTGAAACGGGGCGTAATCGGGCCGCTAGTGGTGCAAAGCGCTCTACAGACATGGATATTAACGCTGATCGTCGATGATAAAAGCGTCTGGAATGTGTGGCACAAAAGTCTGGCCATCAATATCAAATACGGTGACGATTTCATTGAATGTTAATTGGCTGACTTGTTGTTGAGCATCTAGCATTGCCAATGATGTTAACAACCCAGCCTCACTGAAAGACAGTGTTAACGATTGAATATTACCCTCGTTCGATAATGGCCGAATGCGAAATGTAGCATCATCGTTACTTATTGCTTCTATCGTGAAGTTACTCCACGTTGCGTCATCTTCAGAGGTAAGCAACACGATGGGGTTGTTTTGAATTGCCTCAGACTGGCTTATCACTGTCACTTGTTCTACAAAGCTGTCGATATTCCATACCGCGCTTCCATCCGCAATCAGTAAGGTTTCATCTGGGAAGGTCGTTTCCCACCGTAGTTTATTAGGTCTTGCCATGGTTATTGTGCCCATGGCTTCATGCACCACTTCGCCTTCTGCATCCAACACCCGTTGACTAAACATGGCCTTATACTGGTCCATGTTTACTAGGTGCTCTTTGAGCGATGCTGCAGCACGACTGTTCGCCTTTGGCAGGTTGTCAGTGGCCGTCTGTTGAGCGACGTGGTCGGTAACGCTTGGACCTGACTCCAAGCCCGTGTCAGCAAGTGATACAGACGAGACACCAAACGTTAAACAGGTACCGGCTAAAACCAACAATGTTGTATTCATACTACTAATCCTTTGAAGCTGGCGG
Source organism: Alteromonas algae (assembly GCF_049117195.1). Taxonomy (GTDB): domain Bacteria; phylum Pseudomonadota; class Gammaproteobacteria; order Enterobacterales; family Alteromonadaceae; genus Alteromonas. Next base: position 1,882,923 of record NZ_CP185260.1, on the reverse strand, counting down.
GGCAAGCACTTCACGATTTCCGTTATGCCCCTGTGCACTTACGACGCCACTGGCTTCCATTTGTTCAACTAATCTTGCAGCACGATTGTAACCAATTCTAAATTTACGCTGTACACTGGACACACTCGCACGGCGTGTTTCGGTGACAAAGGCGACCGCTTCATCGTAGAACGCATCGTACTCTTGGTCTTCTCCTTCAGGTTGTTCGCCTGGGAGTAATACTTCTGCCGATGCTTCGCCATTTAATATTTCGTCTATATATTCGGGCTCACCACGTTTTTGCCAATCGGCGACCACAGCATGTACTTCGTGATCATCAACGAATGCACCGTGAACACGGGTAGGAACCGGGCTGCCCGGCGGAAGGTAAAGCATATCGCCCATCCCCAGCAGCGCTTCTGCGCCCTGTTGGTCTAAAATGGTACGAGAGTCAATTTTACTCGATACTTGGAACGCGATTCTGGTAGGGATATTAGCTTTAATAAGTCCAGTAATAACGTCTACCGACGGACGCTGCGTGGCAAGAATTAAATGGATACCTGCAGCACGCGCCTTTTGGGCGATACGGGCAATGAGCTCTTCAACTTTCTTCCCTACAATCATCATCATGTCGGCAAATTCATCGACGACGACTACAATAGCGGGCAGCTTTTCTAGATCAGGGGCTTCAGCGTCCATACTCTCTTCGCTCTTCCACAGCGGATCTTTAATTGGCGTTCCGTTAGCGATGGCTTCAGCTACCTTGGCGTTGTACCCCTTAAGATTCCTTACACCTAACGCACTCATCAGTCGATAGCGGCGTTCCATTTCGCCCACACACCACCGTAAGGCATTAGCAGCTTCTTTCATATCGGTCACGACCTCGGCAAGCAAATGCGGAATGCCTTCATACACCGACAACTCCAACATTTTGGGGTCGATCATAATCATTCGTACATCTTCAGGCGTGCTTTTATATAGCAAACTTAGAATCATTACGTTTACACCGACGGATTTACCCGAGCCAGTGGTACCTGCAACCAATAGGTGTGGCATTTTTGCGAGATCAACAATAACGGGCTTACCGGAGATATCTGCACCTAGCACCATGGTTAACGGCGAGCTGTGCGATTGGAACGCATCGCAAGAAATGACTTCACTCAACCGCACCATTTCGCGTTTTTTGTTAGGTAACTCTAGTCCGATAACCGATTTTCCAGGTATTACTTCTACTACTCGAACCGAAATAGCTGACATTGCACGGGCCAAGTCTTTAGACAATCCAGTAATTTTGCTGACTTTTACGCCTGGCGCCAAATCCAGTTCAAAACGTGTGATTACAGGCCCCGGATACACGCCTACAACAACGGCTTCAATATTAAAATCGGCTAGCTTTTCTTCAACCAAACGAGAAATGGCGTCTACTTCTTCTTGTGTAAGCGGGTTTTCGTGTTTGTCCGCACGTTCAAGTAAGTCAAACGATGGCATAGGCGGTAAGTCGCTAGCCCCCTGCCCTGCTTGCGACTTCACGGGTTTTGCCCCCATAACGACTGGTGTAAAAGGTTTACCTTCGGCTTGGCTATTCGTTGATGGCGTCACGTTACTATTCGATTCAGTCGCAGTCGATGGCATGCTCTCACGTTGCGCGACAGGGTTAGGTGCAGCATTATGCTCATCTAGCGCATACGGCATATCGTCTTTATCAGCAAAGTTGTCGCCAAAAAGCCCATCGTCATCTAAGTTGATTACTGGCTCTTTTTGCACCTTTTTCTCAGTGTCATCAGCCTCAACTCCTTCTTCGGGCTTATCAGTACTTATTTTGCTTTTAACTGCTGCTCGCATGGCAGCAAGCGAAAATGCGCTGGCGCTTTTTGCTTCATTAGTACTAGCATGACCATTTACCTGTTCATCCACTTCATTTTGCGTCGAGGTAGCCGGTGCATCGTAATCGTCTTCTGCTGGTTCAAAATGTGATTTACCCGTGTTGCTTGCTGTTTCGGCGGGTGCGTTGTCTTGATTTTCGAAGGCCATTGGTTCAGCCCGCATACTGGTTATATCAAGTTCACTACTTGTATTTTTCGATGCACGTTGAGGCAGCGCCAGTGTTGGCATTTCAATTGACAACAGCTTCTGCGGTAACGTGATGGTTTTATGACCCACCCACAACGACCCAGCGCCAACCCAATCGATTATTGAGAGCCAACTTACCCCTGTTAACAGGGTGAAACCGGTACAAAAGAAACATAACAACAGCAATATAGTGCCAGGAATATTAAAGTACGGCACAAGAGCAGAACTGATTACATCACCTAAAAAACCGCCGGCAGAAAAATTAAAGATATCGTTAAAGTTCAGGCTTAGTATGCCAGCGCCACCTAGCCCAATTAATAAGCCACCGATTATGCGAAGCCCAATAGTGAGATAGTCAAACTCATCCAATTCTTTGATGTGTTGAAATAGAAACCACCCTAAAAATGCCGCACAAAATGGCAGCAAGTAGGCAATAAATCCAAAAGAAAATAGCAACAAGTCGGCAACCCATGCGCCCGTTGCCCCTACCCAGTTATGCACATCAAGTTGCAAGCCTGCTTGACTCCAGCCCGGATCGCCTGGATGAAATGATACCAATGCCAGCAATAAGAAAAAGGCGAAAACACAAGCTACTATCATGCCTGCTTCCCACGCTCGCTGGATTCCTGTTAGTCGTGCCATAACCCTAAATCACTTATAAAAATCGTTACTGAGAACATTATGTTGAGCGTTGTATTCACTGTTTCTTTTTTGAAAGCTCAAGCCTGTTAACTGATAGTGTCGATATTGTGTAGTGCAATACCTATTCAAACACTCTACTATCAATAAGCCGTTGAAAATTCGAACAATAGCAGAGTCAATACCGTACAAATAAATATACTGTGTTTTTCCACAGCGTACCACAGTTTGCTATACCTAAACCATTCTTTCGTCACTTCATATTAATCCGAACTGAGGTAGTGCTTTTGACCTCTTCCATCACAACATAAGTACGAGATTCACTTACGCCCGGAAGGCGGAGTAATGTGTCGCCAAGTAATCGACGGTAACTGGACATATCTGCAACCCGGGCTTTGAGTAAGAAATCAAAATCGCCGGAAACAAGGTGACATTCTAAAATATCGTCATGTTGCCTTACTGCAGCAGAAAATTCTTCAAAGATATCTACCGACGTCTTCGTTAATGTAATCTCAACAAACACTAACATGGCGGCACCGAGTTTCTCAGGATCAACAATCGCATGATAGCCTTTTATGTAGCCTTGTCCCTCTAAACGCTTTACTCTCTCAAGGCAAGGGCTTGCACTTAGTCCTACTTCTTTAGCCAGTTCAACATTCGAAATACGTCCGTTTTTTTGTAGGTGGTAAAGAATATTCCTGTCTATTCGGTCAAGGTGCTTTGGCGTTTTCACTAACATATAACATTCCGCACAATAATAGTTTAACCGAATTATATACCAACAAATACAATTATTCAGCACATAGTTCTTTTTGTAATCACGTATACTGCGCGAAAATAAAGACCGCGTTATCCGCAGTGGGTATCGCTTTAAATGAGGAAATGACATGTTAGTCGGTGTACCAAAAGAAATAAAAAACCATGAGTATCGTGTAGGCCTTACGCCCGCTGCAGTAAAAGAATTTGTAAATAATGGTCATAGTGTCGTCGTAGAAACGAACGCAGGTACAGCCATTGGTTTTACTGACGACATGTATGTAGATGCTGGTGCATCTATTGCCCCATCGGCGGAAAAAGTATTTGCCGATGCAGAAATGATAGTAAAGGTAAAAGAACCTCAGCCTAATGAATGTAAAATGCTGAGAAAAGGTCAAACACTCTACACCTATTTACACCTTGCCCCTGATCCATTACAAACGAAACTACTGGTTGAATCTGGTGCAACATGTATTGCGTATGAAACGGTAACCGACGACAGAGGTGGTTTACCGCTGCTTGCGCCAATGAGTGAAGTTGCAGGTCGTATGTCAGTGCAAGCAGGTGCACATTACCTTGAAAAAGCACATGGCGGCAGTGGAACATTGCTAGGTGGCGTTCCGGGTGTAGCACCGGGTAAAGTGCTTATCATAGGCGGTGGTGTTGTAGGTGTTAATGCTGCGAAAATGGCATTAGGATTAGGTGCAGACGTGACTATCCTAGACCGCTCATTACCCCGCTTACGCCAGATTGACGATATTTTTGCGGGCCAAGTTAAAACGGTTTATTCAACCGTTGACGCTATAGAGCACTATTCGTCAAAGGCCGACCTTGTTGTTGGTGCTGTGCTTATCCCGGGTGCAGCGGCGCCTAAGCTATTAACCAAAGAGCAAATTGCGTTGATGAAACCAGGCTCAGTACTGGTTGATGTTGCTATAGACCAAGGCGGATGCTTTGAAACATCAAAGGCTACCACTCATCAAGACCCTGTTTATATCATTGATGATGTTGTTCACTACTGTGTGGCTAATATGCCAGGTGGTGTAGCAAGAACCTCTACAATGGCACTGAATAACGCGACACTTCCTTTTGGTTTAGCACTTGCTAACAAAGGCCCTGTGAATGCAATGCTTCAAGATAAGCACCTTCTTAACGGGCTTAATGTTCATGAAGGTAAAGTGACCTACAAAGCTGTTGTAGATGCGCTTGGCGAGTCATTGAATTTGACGTATACCCCAGCAGAGGATGCGCTTAAAGGCGCATAGCATGTTTGCAATAAGCGAACTGATATAAAAAAGCCCAGCAAATGCTGGGCTTTTTTTTGTCTAACTGGCGGTCAACTAATCTTCACTTTATCTCGCCATTCACGCTATTAAGTACAGCGACCGGATCATCAGCTTGAGTAATGGGTCTGCCCATCACCAGGTAACTGACACCACTATCTATTGCCTGGGTTGGTGTCATCACGCGCTTCTGATCACCCGCGTCACTGCCAACAGGCCGAATTCCCGGTGTTACCAATAAAAATTCAGACGAAAACGATGAACGTAATACCTCTGCTTCTTGAGCTGAGCAAACGATGCCATCTAGCCCTGCTTTTTTGGTTAACTCGGCTAAGCGCAGAACTTGCTGCTCTGGCGTTACGCCATCAATAACGTCACGTAATTGCGCTTCATCCATACTGGTTAGTACTGTTACGGCAATAAGCTTCGTTTCTGGATGCGCACTTGATGCGATTGCTTCTTTTGCCGCTTTCATCATAGGCACGCCACCTGACGCATGCACGTTGACCATCCAGACACCGAGTTCTGCTGCAGCCTTACACGCTTTGGCAACCGTGTTGGGGATATCATGAAACTTAAGGTCAAGGAATACGTCGAACCCCTTCGCAACAAGTGCTTTTACGAACTCTGGCCCAAACAGCGTGAACATTTCTTTACCCACTTTTAGCTTACAAAGTGAAGGGGATAATTGTTCAACAAACGCTAATGCGTTCTCTTTATTGTCATAGTCTAATGCAACAATAACCTGTGACTCTTGCATAACTGTTTTACTCTCCGTCTAAGCCTTTTATAGGTTTTACCACGCCCCATTTTTTACATGATGGGCACAGCCAATAAAGTTTACGACCAGAAAAACCACAACTGTGGCAGCGATACTTGGGACGCTGCATCATCTGTTTTTCAACGAGTTCTTCAAGTAACTGTAAGCTTTCCGCCGAATGTTTATCATGTAATTGGTCGATATAAAGCCCCATGAGCGTTTTGAATCCACGCATGGTTGGACGCTTTCGAAGCTGAGCAAGTAAATAGTCGGCAGCCTGTTGTACCTCGCCTTTCGTCACAAGCACATCAACCATCGCAAGATATGAGGTGGCGCATTCTTGCCAATGGGCCTCTAAGGTTTTTTCGAAACTATCCCAATCCCCGGTTTCTTCCGCTATTTTTTCAAGGCTGGGCACGGCTTCACTGAACCAATTGATATCACGTTCTGCCACTTGCACAAAGTAAGCAACTGCATCGTGAAAGCGCCGCTGTTGAAAGGCAATCTCACCTAACATTAACCATGGTCTAACAGCATGCTCATCGGCGTTCACTGCTTTTTGCAGCAAGCTCAATGCATCGCCTTCACGCTCCTGCTTCAGTTCTAATGTCGCCTGCTCACAGTAAAAATGTGCCAGGCGTGCGCTAACATCGTCATTATCGCCGTGACATTTTACCATCCGTTCAGCGAGCTCTATGGCTCTCTCCCACTCTTTCGTGGTTTGGTAGATACTAAAAAGTTGCTGTTGGGCTACTAGATAATGTTTTTCACTATTGAGCAATTGCAAAAATGCATTTTCTGCGCGCTCTAAAAAACCGGCATGGGTATAGTCGTGTCCTAGTTCGCGTAGTGCGTTTTCTCGTTGACTGGGTTGAAGCTCTTCGCGGCTAACCAAGTTTTGATGCACTTTGATTGCACGGTCAATTTCGCCCCGATGTCTAAAAAAACTGCCCATCGCGATATGCGTTTCTACCGTATCGCTGTTTACGTTTATCATCTTGATAAGCGTATCGACCGCTTTATCAGGCTGGTCAGAGAGAAGAAAATTAAGCCCTTTGTAGTAATGCTTTGCGAGAATACTTGATTGTTTTCGCTGAGCTTGCCGAACGCTGTTACGCCCCATGATCCAGCCATAACCTGCTGCAACGGGCAAAAGTAAAAACAACAGTTCGAGCATAGTATTAGTCTTTCTGTATGCGGTTAATTTTAGCGTTAGCAGCTAGTAGTTGAACCCGCAAACGCAGCCATGTAGCAAGCATAATGACAACGCCTAACGTAATTCCAATAAGCAAACATATCGCGATCAACGTCGCTACACTAATGTGTGCCTGTGCAATGAGGTAATTTACCGTTACTTGTGTTTCGTTTTGAGAACCTATCACGAACGCGAGTCCGAGAACGGATAGAACAAACAAAAACGTGAGGATCCCTTTCAATATCAAGCCCTATAAATAGATGATAGTAGAAGAATAACAAAATGCGGGTCTAGATTACACCAAAAGAAAAGAGAATCGGTAGTGAATGTTATCCTAGCGCCGCCTGCTCACTTTCATCGAGCTCTGCCTTTGCGATAACGTTAGCCAATACAAGGTCGTGATGAAGCGATGACATATTCGTAACGAAAATACAGTGGCTGTACCCCGCTTGCATCACTTCGAGCTTGTCATACATTGCTTTGTCGATTTTTGATAGCTGTGCCAAGCGTTTCTTCGTCAATGGCGTCACCGCGCCATGACAGCGCACTATCGATACATCAGTTGCGCTGACTTGTATCTTATCGGTCTCTAGCTGCTGTTTTATCTGCAGTCTAAGTTTTGAATATAAAAAGTCTTTTTCTTTTATATATACTAAGCGGTTATCACTTTTCCTCACACAATGTACAACAAGGCTTCTCGCGGTGTCTCCCTTAAACATCGATTCAAGCATATGGGATTTAGGCTTAGCTTCTGCTTTGTCTGCAAAAAAACCATGTAATGGAATAATATTCTGCGTGCGAGAAAATGGATAAAGATCATCCGACGCTTCGCTTTGGTAGACCGTTTTCAATCTATCCAAAATATGCCTATTCATGACACATAGTACAGACAGAGAAGGCATGTGCCTTACGGCGAGCTCCCAAATAAATCGGTGTGTAGAACGCTGCATTCGAGCTATATCGCGAAGTTTAAAGTAGGCGGTATTTTCCTCAACCATGGCGTTAACATTTACACCGTTATTGGCTTTTTTATTGGTAAGCAGCGACAGCCTCACTACGCCAGTTTCAGGCGTATAATTAACCACGCGATAACGTTCGCCTTTTACCTTTAATTCGGGTATTGATACGCGTACCTCATCTTGAAGCGTAACATTAGGCGCAACTAGCAACCGCATACCACTGGCCGATAAATCGGCCACACGTGCCTCCACGGACGACAGCATTCCAAGCTTTATTGTGGCAGGCTTGTCCAGAACGTAGCGGGTTTCACTACGCCTATCGAGATCCTCTTCCATCACATAATCTATTCGCCAATTGTTTCCACTTGCACGCAAGGATTTAGACAGCGGCTTGAACTCACACTTGCCTGCCAAGGTTAAATTGGTGAGATACGACGACACATCACGGCAGTAAACAACATGACTGATTGCGGCTAACGCTTCGAAGTTTTTGCTTGCGATATCATGTATTGCGAACGCTTTTTCTTTGTCAGGTGCAGAAATCACATCGAGCCGACATTGCGTACACGTGAAGTTACCATTTTTGACGAGAAGATAGATGATGGCACTTAGTTGGCCTAATGCAATAAGTTGCCTATGGGTAGCGGTTATAGGTACTTCGCCACTTTTTGTTTTTATCGTGCCACTGAATACATATGCTTCGTTAAATTTTAGAAGCTCTTGCGATAACAACTCAAACAGTGGCTTATCTTGCAAGCTCGCAATCACCTTGTCAGTATCGTTGTGCTCGACATTCGCTTTGGTAAACAACGCAATGTGAGGAACAAGGCTTTTACCTTTAAGCTGCAAGAATACCGGCAGCCAAGGGCTGTTCTCCAATATTCTATCGCGCTCTAGGTCTTGCATCGCACGCTCAATTTCTAAGTCACGTTGAAGGGGTTGTTTATATGCTGTCGCATCAATGTAGCGTTTTATTGCAGCCGATAACGCTGGGTCAATATCACTTGGTATGGTGAAAACACTCTCGTATTTTCCAAGGTGTTTATTGTATTTAATACTTTCAAGTTCTAACGTTATTTCGGTAGGTTGTTTGGTCAGCCCTTTTACTTCAGGTAGCGTAAACGTTAGCACGTCTCCCGTGCTCGCATTAGGCGGCCGCTTTGTCTCTAAAGCAAATGCGCCATAAGACATAGAACTAATCGTGCAGCTTCGCCCTTTTTCAAAGTCTACCGAAGACAAAGAGAAGTTAGGTCTAACAGCAATATCACTTCCAAAGTCGATATCTGAAAACGATTGGCTTTCAACTTTAAAGGCATCAACAATTTTTTTAAATTGTTCTTTTTTGATTTGCGTCTGATAAAAATCCGAATTCATCACCGATTCGAACACACCGACGGTGTAGCGGTCTTGATAAAGTGACGTTTCACTTTTAAGAATGGTAGCGCCGACTTTATCGAGACGCATCTGCACACCAAAGTGCTTAAATTTCATTACAGGGAATTGGGCAAACGCTGAATTATCTGCAGGCGCGTCAGTGAGAGAAGTAAGCCGGACGACTTCTTCTTTTACAACTTTTCTCACGCTACTCGGTAATCGACTCGAAAACTTATTAATTCCTTCTAGCAATCTATTTTGCTGTTCGTAAGGAATTAAAGCGCGAATAAGTGGCTGATACTGCTTTATTATTGATTCTTCTTCACCAGCGGCCATTGGCTAACCATATACCAATATTTGTCTTATCCACTAATTACTATAAGCCGCAACTGTTCACTTGGTCAACAACTTACGACGGAAAGCGCACAGTTTAACCAACTAATAGACACAAAAAAGCCGCAACAAGTGCGGCTTTTTCAAATTATGCTATTGAAGCGTCGACACGTTCTCGAAGCTCTTTTCCTGGCTTAAAGTGCGGGACGTATTTACCGTCCAACTCAACCGTCTCTCCCGTTTTTGGGTTACGACCAACGCGCGGCGCGCGATAGTGTAATGAGAAACTGCCAAACCCTCGAATTTCGATGCGCTCACCCTTTTGAAGGGTTTGTGCCATTTGCTCGAGCAACTCTTTTATTGCTAGTTCAAGTTCTTTCGCAGGAATGTGACGCGCTTGGTCCGCGAGCCGTTCAATTAATTCAGACTTGGTCATTCTAACCTCGATCTCAGTATTATTGTTCAAACAGCTATCGCGAACTGGGTGCACATTACATGCACCCTACAAAGAACATTACTCGCCTTTAGCGGCTTTGAATGCTTCTGCCATCGCGTTAGCAAAACCAGCGTCTTCTTGCTGGTTAACTTTTTCGATTGCATCTTTCTCGTCAGCCTGATCTTTCGCTTTAACAGATAGGTTAACTGTGCGGTTCTTACGGTCTACGCCCATAAATTTCGCTTCGATGCTATCACCAACGTTAGCAGCTTCAGTTGCGTCTTCAATACGGTCAACAGACAGGTCTGCAACACGAATGTAACCGTCAACTTCTTCAGATAGGTTAACTGTAACGCCCTTAGCGTCAACAGCAGTAACCGTACCTACAACGATAGCACCTTTCTTGTTATCTGTCAGATACTTGTTGAACGGGTCTTCTTCGATCTGCTTAACGCCTAGAGAGATACGCTCACGCTCTGGGTCGACTTGTAGTACAACTGCAGAGATTTCGTCGCCTTTCTTGTAGTCACGAACTGCATCTTCACCAGATTTGTTCCAGCTGATGTCAGATAAGTGAACAAGACCGTCGATTCCACCGTCAAGACCGATAAAGATACCAAAGTCAGTGATTGACTTGATCTTACCAGACACTTTGTCACCTTTTTCGTGTGACTTAGCGAAAGTTTCCCAAGGGTTGTCGATGCACTGCTTAAGACCTAGAGAAATACGACGACGTTCTTCGTCAATTTCAAGAACCATAACATCTACTGTGTCACCTAGGTTAACAACCTTAGATGGGTGGATGTTTTTGTTAGTCCAATCCATTTCAGAAACGTGAACAAGACCTTCAACGCCATCTTCGATTTCAACGAAGCAACCGTAATCTGTAAGGTTCGTAACCTGACCAGAGATTCTTGTACCTTCTGGGTAACGAGAAGCAATTTCTTGCCATGGATCGTTGCCCATTTGCTTCATACCAAGAGAAACACGTTGCTTGTCTTTGTCGAACTTAAGTACTTTAACGTTAATTTCGTCACCTACGTTCACGATTTCACTTGGGTGCTTAACGCGCTTCCAAGCCATGTCAGTGATGTGTAGTAGACCGTCTACGCCGCCAAGGTCAACGAATGCACCGTAATCAGTAAGGTTCTTAACGATACCTTTGATTTCGTGGCCTTCTTCAAGGTTAGCAAGAAGCGATTCGCGCTCTGCGCTGCTTTCAGCTTCGATAACTGCGCGACGAGAAACAACAACGTTGTTACGCTTAGCGTCTAGCTTGATAACTTTAAATTCAAGCTCTTTGCCTTCAAGGTGAGTAGTATCACGAACTGGACGTACGTCAACTAGTGAACCAGGAAGGAACGCGCGTACACTGTTAACTTCAACAGTGAAACCGCCTTTAACTTTTCCGTTGATGATACCTTTAATGGTAACTTTATCATCATACGCTTTTTCCAGCTCAACCCACGCTTCGTGACGCTTCGCTTTTTCGCGAGAAAGGATTGTCTCACCGAAACCATCTTCAACGGCGTCTAGCGCTACGTCTACTTCGTCACCGATTGCGATTTCAAGTTCGCCTTCAGCATTTTTAAATTGGTCAGCTGGGATAGCACTTTCTGATTTCAAGCCTGCATCAACAAGAACGATGTCTTTGTCGATAGAAACAACAGTACCTTTTACAATCGAACCAGGGCGTGTTTCTAGTTCCTGTAAGCTTTCTTCAAAAAGTTGTGCAAAATTTTCAGTCATAAGGTTCAAATAAACTTTTAAGTTGATATCCACGCTTCTAATCCGGATAACGTGGGGTTATTAGTAAAAGCCGCCACTCCCTGTGGTAGCACTGCTCTGAATACCCTCTGCGCTTATAAGCGTGATGAGATAATATTCATCGCTTTTTCAAAGACTTGGTCAATATCCAAGTCCGTCGAATCAATCACTATTGCGTCTTGAGCCGGTACCAGTGGCGCGACAGAACGTTGAGTATCACGTTCGTCTCTCGCTTTGATATCGGTCAAAAGGCGCGCAATATTAACATCCATACCTTTTGCTTTCAACTGGCTATAGCGGCGTTCTGCTCTTGCCTCTGCGCTAGCGGTCAGGAAAAGTTTAACAGGCGCGTCTGGAAAGACGACGGTTCCCATATCTCTTCCATCGGCAACTAAGCCCGGGCTTTGCTGAAACGCGCGCTGACGGCGCAACAATGCTTCACGAACACGAGGTAAGGCTGCAACTTTAGATGCTACGCTTCCAACGTCTTCTGTACGAATATCGTCAGTAACGTCTTCACCTTCCAAAATAATTCGTGTCGTCTGTTCGTTCGTCTCAAAGCTGACATCAAGGCCAGTGGCAAGCGGAACAACACATTCTTCATCATCACACGGAAGATCATGGTGAAGCGTGGCAACGGCTAGTACGCGATAAATTGCACCGCTATCTAAAAAGTGCCACCCTAGTTTCTTGGCCAAAAGGCTACTTAACGTACCTTTACCTGCACCACTAGGGCCGTCAACCGTGACTACGGGTGTGGAATGCATACCTGCTCCAAAATTATTTACTATCAAAATCGCGCGCATTATACGCGTTACGGCTAGATAAGCAATGCTGTAAAAATACGCTTTTATGTAAGGAAGTGTATAGACGGTGGCAATGGTAAACGCACAGCGTATGCTGTGCGTTACTATGCTCAACGGTATAGCGAGGCAAACCGCGTGAAATAATCGGGGAACGTTTTTCGTGTGCACCCCGGGTCGTTAATAGTCACTGGAGTATCACTCAATGCCACAAGAGAAAAACACATTGCAATACGATGGTCATTATAGGTATCTATCTGTGCATGCTGTATCGAACTCGGCGGTGATACTTTAATGTAATCATGCCCTTCTTCAACCTCAGCGCCAACTTTTCGAAGCTCAGTCGCCATTGCACTTAACCGGTCAGTCTCTTTCACTCGCCAGTTATAAATGTTGGTCATGGTCGTCGTACCTTCGGCAAACAAGGCAGTGGTCGCGATGGTCATTGCAGCATCGGGGATATGGTTCATATCCATCTCGATACCTTTTAACGGGGCCCCTGTTACCTCGACATATTCGTCATGCCATGTAACGTTTGCCCCCATTGCTTCTAATACCTCAGCAAATCGGATGTCGCCTTGAATGCTGTTTTTCCCTATGCCGGTTACGCGTACCGTGCCCCCTTTAATAGCACCTGCCGCCAAAAAATATGACGCTGACGATGCATCGCCTTCAACCATAAACTTGCCGGGAGCAACGTACTTCGCGTCTCCCGATATAGTAAACGTGTGATAGTTATTGTTTTTGACGTGCACGCCAAACTTTGCCATCGTATCGAGCGTGATATCAATGTAGGGCTTTGACACCAGTTCGCCTTTGATACGGATGACTACGTCTGAACTAAACAGTGGTGCAGCCATAAGTAACGCCGTCAGGAATTGACTCGAAACGCTACCATCTACAGACATTTCTGTGCCATTTAATGACGCACCTTTTATTTGAAGCGGTGGGAAACCGTCGTTTTTCAAATACGTAATGTCAGCATTCGCTTCTCGCAATGCATCTACAAGGTCACCTATCGGACGCTCTTCCATCCGAGGCTCGCCTGTAAGCACAGTGTCTACGTTACTCGCCGCAAGCGCTGCACACAGCGGGCGCATCGCGGTTCCAGCATTCCCAAGGAAAAGCTCAACAGGCTCAGCGACGTTAAACGCACCATTATTACCTTGAACAACACACCGTGTTTTGTCTTCACTTAGCTGATAACTCACACCGAGTTTGGTGAGTGCATTGAGCATATGTTCGATATCATCGCTATCTAGCAAGTTTGTCAGCTCTGTTTCACCTTCTGCTAAGGCAGCAAGAAGCAGTGCACGGTTAGATAAACTTTTTGAACCTGGTACATTGACTTCACCAGATACCTTATCAATCGGTTTTAATGTTAACTGATCCATGCGACTACCCATTCACTCGTTCAAATTCACGCATAAATTCTACTAATGCGACTACGCCCTCTACGGGCATTGCATTGTAGATACTTGCTCGCATGCCACCAACAGAGCGATGTCCTTTCAGTGCGAGTAATCCAGCAGCCTGAGATTGCGCTAAAAAAAGCGCATCAAGGTCTGAGTTTGCGAGATGAAACGGAACGTTCATTTTAGAACGGTTACTAGGGTGTACTTGGCTAGAATAGAAGTCTGAATTATCGATAGCGGTATACAATAGCGACGCTTTTTCGGCGTTACGCTTTGCCATAGCCTCAACACCACCAATATCTTTTAGCCACTCAAACACTAAACCGGCAAGATACCAAGAAAACGTGGGGGGGGTGTTGTACATCGAGTCAGATTTAGCGGCTAGCGCGTAATCAAAAATAGAAGGTGTTTCAATGCGCGCGTTACCCACTAAATCGTCTCGTACGATAACAACCGATAAACCGCTAGGTCCGATATTTTTTTGCGCCCCCGCATAAATAACACCATGCTTTGCAACATCAAGGGGCTGCGACAATATCGTTGATGACATATCGGAGACAAGAGGCACTTGCCCTGACTCAGGTAACCAGTCAAATGCAATACCATCTACGGTCTCGTTTGGACAAAAATGATAATACGCAGCCGATTGGTCGATGGATGCGACTGAAGGCGGTTCGATAAAATGCATACCGTCTTTTTCGCTTACTTCTCCTACCACCACAGCGTTGTTGTATTTGTTCGCCTCTGATACCGCTCCCTTAGACCATGACCCACTTACTAGGTGTAAGCTTTTATCGTCTTTAGATGAAAGGTTAAGAGGTACGGCCGCAAACTGACCTCGGCCACCACCATGGGTAAACAACACATGGTAGTTATCGGGGATAGATAAAAGGTCGCGTAAATCTTGTTCTGCTTTTGCAGCAATCTCGATAAAGTCTTTTCCACGGTGACTCACTTCCATCACCGAGCAGCCTAAGTCGCGCCAATTTGTAAATTCGCCTTGGGCTTTACGCATAACTTCCTGAGGAAGCATAGCTGGGCCGGCACTAAAGTTAAAAACCTCTTTCATTGCGTTTTTCAACACCTGTAAAAAGTAACAAGCGGCATAAGCCGCTTGTTAGAAAGAACACTGACAACGCGCGATAACGATAGTTAACGCACGATATCCCTACTCTTCTGTCGTTGAATCTTCACCGTCTTGTGCGGTGTTTTCTTCAAGCTCTACGGCCTCGTCAGACAAGATAGGGTTTCCATCCTCATCTAACATTGGCACGTCGATTACTTCGTCGATGCGTTGTAGGCCAACAACATGTTCACCTTCAACCGTACGAATTAGTCTTACGCCTTGCGTGTTTCGGCCAACGACCGATACTTCACTCACTCGGGTTCTTACTAACGTACCTTGGTCACTGATAAGCATGATTTCATTAGTATCATCGACTTGTACAGCACCAACTACTTTACCGTTACGCTCAGATACCTTTATGGAAACAACACCTTGCGTTGCACGGCTCTTCGCGGGGTAATCTTCTAGCGGTGTACGTTTACCAAAACCGTTTTCGGTTGCAGTCAGTATAGGTCCATCGCCTTTAGGAACAATAAGTGATACCACTTTTTGACCGTCTTGAAGCCTAATTCCGCGAACACCGGTCGCCGTTCTACCCATAGGTCTTAAGGCTAACAACTCTTCACCCGTTTCTGGGTCGCGTTTTATTTCGCCCGTTTCACTGTCACGAAGCTTCTCATTAAAGCGTACCACTTTACCCGCGTCAGAGAACAACATGATGTCATCATCACCGTGAGTAATATCTACGCCAATAAGCTCGTCGCCTTCGTTAAGATTAACAGCAATGATACCGCTTGAACGTGGACGGGAATAAAGACTTAAATCGGTCTTCTTAACCGTACCATTCGCCGTTGCCATCAAGACATATTTGCCTTCTTCAAACTCTTTAATAGGAAGAATGGCGGTGATGCGCTCGTTATCTTCTAAGGGAAGAATATTAACGATTGGACGACCACGTGCATTACGGCTAGCAAATGGCAGTTGATATACTTTCAACCAGTATAAGCGTCCACGTGTTGAGAAGCACAGAATATGGTCATGTGTATTGGCAACCAACAGTTTTTCAATGAAATCTTCATCTTTCATCTTCGTGGCTGACTTACCACGTCCGCCTCTGCGCTGCGCTTCATAATCAGTCAGCTTTTGATATTTAACGTAACCTTCACGAGACAAGGTGACTACAACGTCTTCTTGCTCGATTAAGTCTTCAATATCAATATCGTGGCTTGCCGCAGTAATTTCAGTACGACGTTCGTCACCAAACTCTTCACGTACCTTCTCTAATTCTTCCTGAATCACTTCCATTAAACGCTCTGGGCTGTTTAGGATGTGTAATAACTCAGCAATAATTTCAAGAAGTTGCTTGTACTCTTCAAGAATTTTCTCGTGCTCTAGCCCCGTTAATTTATGTAAACGAAGGTCGAGGATCGCTTGTGCTTGTTGTTCAGTTAAAAAGTATTTACCTTCTCGAATACCAAACTCTGGAAGAAGCCAATCTGGTCGCGCTGCATCGTCGCCAGCGCGTTCAAGCATTTGTGATACATCACCTAGCTCCCATCCTTGCGCAACAAGCGACTTCTTCGCGTCCGCAGGGCTTTGAGATGCCTTGATTAACTCAATTATTGGGTCGATATTAGCAAGCGCAATCGCTAAGCCTTCTAGGATATGCGCGCGGTCACGTGCTTTACGTAACTCAAAGACAGTACGACGTGTAACGACTTCACGACGATGAAGAATAAATGCTTCAAGCGTCTCTTTAAGGTTGAAAACCTTTGGCTGACCATTATCAAGCGCAACCATGTTGATACCAAACACCGTTTGAAGCTGTGTGTTTGCATACAAATGGTTTAACAGCACTTCTGCAGATTCGTTACGCTTAACTTCAACGACAATACGCATGCCGTCTTTATCAGACTCGTCACGTAAAGCAGAAACGCCTTCAATGCGTTTTTCTTTTACTAGCTCAGCAATTTTTTCAATTAAACGTGCTTTATTAACCTGATACGGAATTTCATTAATGATGATGGTTTCTTTACCATTCGCATCGGTTTCTATGTCCGCTTTAGCTCGCATGTAAATTTTGCCGCGGCCGGTACGGTAGGCATCATCGATTCCTTTCCTTCCGCTTATCATTGCGGCAGTAGGGAAATCTGGGCCTGGAATGTACGTCATAAGATCATCAATAGTGATTGATGGATCATTAATAAGTGCAACACAACCGTTGATTACTTCAGTAAGGTTATGTGGGGGAATATTGGTTGCCATACCAACAGCAATACCAGATGAACCATTTACCAGTAGATTCGGCACTTTCGTCGGAAGTACTTCTGGAATGAATTCTGTACCGTCATAGTTAGGAACAAAATCCACGGTTTCTTTGTCGAGGTCGGCAAGTAGCTCATGGGCAATCTTTGCCATACGCACTTCGGTATAACGCATTGCGGCAGCAGAATCGCCATCTACCGAACCAAAGTTACCTTGTCCGTCTACTAGCATGTAACGAAGAGAAAATGGCTGGGCCATACGAACAATGGTGTCGTATACCGCTGAGTCACCGTGTGGGTGGTATTTACCAATAACGTCACCAACTACACGAGCTGATTTTTTATATGGCTTATTGAAATCGTTTTTGAGTTCATTCATCGCAAACAACACGCGGCGGTGAACTGGCTTCAAACCATCTCTAACATCAGGCAATGCTCGCCCGACAATAACGCTCATCGCGTAATCAAGATAAGAGTTCTTTAACTCTTCCTCGATATTAACGGGGAGGATTTCTTTAGCGTTATCTGACATAAACTGCTTAATCCCTTTATCTTAGTTTGTTCTGCGTTATCCAATGAAGTCACTTTACAACAACTGTAGAAGCGGCTTCAAGGCGCGCATTGTTATTATGGGGGTCATAATCTACCTGCGAGTGTATCACTTGATGATACATTTATGTAGCGCTTAATTCCCCTTCTTGACGTTACTAACCTTAACCGATTATTTTTCATTCAAGCAATACACTTTTCCCATCATGCACCACTAAAAATGCTAAAAAGCATGGCAAAGATCGGGTATGTTATAAAACCACAAAGATACGCATATTTCATATTGGCTACCTGTGCGTATACAGAATAATAATGATGAACACGGCGCAGCGACGTCTTGTTCACCCAGGAATGGTAAGTGCTATGACAAACGTTGATCATCAAGAAATTGGAAAGTTTTCAGAATTAGCTTCGCGCTGGTGGGATCCAGAGGGAGAGTTTAAACCGCTACATCAAATTAACCCTCTTCGCTTGGATTTTATTAACCAACACTGCGAGGGGCTTTTTGATAAGCGTGCGCTGGATATCGGATGCGGTGGTGGAATCTTAGCAGAAGCCATGGCAAAAGCGGGGGCAAAAGTAACAGGATTGGATATGGCACAAGCGTCACTCGACGTGGCCAAACTGCACGGCTTAGAATCAGGCGTCACTGTAGACTACCAATGCATAACAGCCGAGTCCTACGCTGAATCTCATGCAAATAGTTTTGACGTTGTGACGTGTATGGAAATGTTAGAACATGTTCCCGACCCCGCTTCAGTGGTTAAAGCGTGTGCATCGCTTGTAAAACCTGGTGGGAAAGTTTTCTTTTCGACATTAAACAGAAATATTAAGTCCTATCTAATGGGGATCGTAGGCGCTGAGCACGTCTTGAAACTTGTGCCGAAAGGCACCCATGATCACTCACGGTTTATCAAGCCTTCTGAGCTTCTCAAGATGACTGATGCTGCTGGGTTACTGCCCCGTGATATGACAGGTTTACATATGGACCCGATGTCCCAAGGATTTTACCTTTCAAATAAGAATGTCGACGTAAATTACCTACTATATACCGTGTTACCAGAGTAAATTAACACTACATCTAGGGTTATGTAGATATTTTACGCACTATATATCGTGTTTTTATAAAAAATAGATTCTTGTAATAAATTAATTTAAAGAGAAACAATTTTTTACAATAGTGCTTGCAATTACGATGTTAGAGGTTTGTACAAAGCTAAAAAGTTAGTCTCCACTAACGTAAATTTCATGCCAGTTTAAGTGCTCGTTAAAGCACCAGATATTGGGTTGCATTAATACCAAAACCTCACTATCTTGTGCTGGGTCCAACACGTGATCCACAGCTATGATTTTCGTGATCACAAACGATCGCACTCAAGTTGAAGCGATCGCTCTGTTGAACAAAAACACACGTTTGATTACCTAGGCGATATTGGTTCCTTTACAGGGTTAGCAATATCGTCTGGTTAGTAGTAAGTGTAATTGCGCCTAGGCGTTACTCACTACTAATTACTATAAATAGAACAGGGCTAAAGCCCACGCATTAAGCGCTAACAAATAACGGCCAGTAGCAATGAATAACAATCTATCCGTCAGCAAACGCAATGGCGAAAAAGAAGTCATCGATTTAGAAAAAATCCATAAAGTGGTGACGTGGGCCGCAAAGGGCCTGAATAATGTTTCCGTCTCTCAAGTCGAAATTAAAGCGCAGATTCAGTTCTATGATGGTATTAAGACCAGTGAGATCCACGAAACGCTTATAAAGTCAGCGGCAGATTTAATCTCAACAGAAGCGCCAGATTATCAGTATCTTGCAGCGCGCTTAGCGATATTCCACCTTCGCAAAAAAGCGTACGGCCAATTCGAGCCGCCTGCACTATTGAACCATGTGACCAATATGGTTGATATGGGTAAATACGACGCCCATCTTCTAGAAGACTATACGCCGGAAGAGTTCGCTGAGATGGACACGTATATCGACCATTGGCGCGATATGAATTTTAGCTATGCGGCGGTTAAACAGTTAGAAGGCAAGTACCTCGTTCAAAACCGTGTAACTGGCGAAATATATGAAAGCGCTCAGTTCCTTTATATTCTTGTTGCAGCGTGTTTATTCGCAAATTACGACAAAGACGTACGCATGAGCTACGTTCGCCGCTTCTACGATGCAGCATCAACCTTTAAGCTTTCATTGCCAACGCCTATTATGGCAGGCGTACGTACCCCTACTCGTCAGTTCAGCTCTTGTGTATTGATTGAAACAGGCGACAGCTTAGACTCTATTAATGCTTCAGCTAGCGCTATCGTTAAATACGTAAGTCAACGCGCTGGGATTGGTGTAAATGCGGGCCGTATCAGAGCGCTTGGCAGCCCAATCCGTGGTGGTGAAGCGTTCCACACTGGCTGTATTCCATTTTATAAGTATTTCCAAACTGCTGTTAAAAGCTGCTCTCAAGGTGGTGTTCGCGGTGGTGCGGCTACCTTGTTCTATCCGCTGTGGCATATGGAAGTTGAGTCGTTATTGGTACTTAAGAACAACCGTGGTGTAGAAGAAAACCGCGTTCGTCACTTAGATTACGGCGTTCAGTTTAACAAACTGATGTACCAACGAATGATGAAAGACGGTGTTATATCGTTATTTAGTCCGTCTGATGTTCCTGGTCTTTACGATGCATTTTTTGCTGACCAAGATAAATTTGAAGCGCTTTACGTTAAGTATGAAAACGATGACAGCATTCGCAAAAAGCAGATTAAAGCGATGGAACTGTTCAGTTTATTCATGCAAGAGCGTGCAAGTACTGGCCGTATATACCTCCAGAATGTTGACCACTGTAATACGCACAGTCCTTTCAACCCAGAAGTGGCACCTGTACGTCAAAGTAACCTTTGCCTTGAAATCGCGCTGCCAACTAAACCCTTGCAGCACGTAAATGATGAAAATGGCGAAATCGCCCTGTGTACACTGTCTGCATTTAACCTAGGTGCAATTAAGTCAGTAGACGAATTCGAAGAGTTAGCCGACCTTGCGGTGCGTGCATTGGATAATCTACTTGATTATCAAGACTACCCTGTTCCTGCAGCTTACAATGCCACAATGGGTCGTCGTACACTGGGTGTGGGTGTTATAAACTTTGCTTACTACCTGGCTAAAAATGGTGTGAAGTACTCAGACCATAGCGCAAATGCATTGGTGCATCGAACGTTTGAAGCCATGCAATATTACCTTCTGAAAGCATCAAACAACCTGGCGAAAGAAAAAGGCGCGTGTCCTAAGTTTAACGAGACCACGTATTCTCAAGGTATCATGCCAATCGACAGCTATAAGAAAGATCTCGATAAAGTGTGCAACGAGCCACTTCATTACGATTGGGATGCTCTTCGTGAAGAAGTGAAAACACACGGTTTACGTAACTCTACGTTATCAGCACTTATGCCGTCAGAAACGTCGTCGCAAATATCAAATGCAACGAACGGTATTGAGCCACCGCGTGGTTTTATCAGTATCAAATCAAGTAAAGACGGTGTACTAAAGCAAGTTGTTCCAGAGTACGAAACGTTAAAAGATAACTACGAGTTGTTGTGGGACATTCCATCAAACGATGGATACCTTCAGCTTGTAGGTATTATGCAGAAGTTTATCGACCAGACAATTTCTGCAAACACCAATTATGACCCAAGTCGTTATGACGGTAATAAAGTCCCAATGAAGCTGCTTCTGAAGGACTTGCTGACCACATATAAACTGGGCGTAAAAACCTTGTACTACCATAATACAAGGGATGGCGCATCGGATACCTCTGCACTTGATGCAAAGGCAAATGTTCCATTACCTAGACAAGAAGAAGTCGTAGTAGAAGAAGACGATGATTGTGCCGGCGGTGCGTGCAAAATATAGCGCGCACCCTAGCGGTTTTTCCGCACGTACAAGTCGCAGCAAGAACACTAATTAATAAACGCGTTTATCATTAAGTTTTCAGTTAGGTCACCATGAAATACACTACGTTTAATCAGCAAAGCACTAATCCATTGGTCGAGCCAATGTTTTTCGGTAACCCCGTAAACGTTGCACGTTATGACCAACAAAAGCACGCTATTTTTGAGAAGCTTATTGAAAAGCAAATTAGCTTTTTCTGGCGTCCTGAAGAAGTAGATGTCACAAGAGATCGCGTTGATTTTCAGAAGCTCACTGAGCCTGAAAAGCACATTTTTATCTCTAACCTGAAATACCAAACGCTACTCGACTCTGTTCAAGGCCGCAGTCCTAACATTGCATTTTTACCGATTATTTCTCTACCAGAGTTAGAGACGTGGGTTGAGACATGGTCTTTTTATGAGACGATACACTCACGTTCTTATACGCATATATTGCGTAACCTTTTCTCTGACCCAAGTGAAATTTTTGAAGATATTGTTGTTAACGACGAGATAAAGCGAAGAGCTGCTGACATTTCTAAATATTACGACGACCTTATTTTTGCCACGCAACTTTGGCAAACTCAGGGTGAAGGAATTCACACCGTCGACGGTGTTGCGCATACAATCAATATGTATGAACTTAAGAAGAAACTGTTCCTATGTATGAATTCAGTAAACGCGCTAGAAGCAATCCGCTTCTATGTTTCTTTTGCATGCACCTTCGCCTTTGCTGAACGTAAACTCATGGAAGGCAATTCAAAAATCATTCGATTAATTGCGCGCGATGAGAACCTGCACTTATCTTCAACACAGCATATTCTAAATTTGTGGGCGAAAAGCAAAGATGATCCAGAAATGGCGCAGATTGCCGAAGAATGCAAAGAAGAAGCGCGTGATATCTTTCTCAATGCTGTTGAACAAGAAAAGCAGTGGGCAGATTATCTGTTCCAAAATGGTTCAATGATTGGGCTTAACAAAGAAATTCTTTGTCAGTATGTCGAATACATTGCTAATCAACGCATGACAGCCATTGGGTTTGACGCACCGTTTGATGTAAGCAGCAATCCCCTTCCTTGGATGAACAACTACCTTAATTCTGACAATGTGCAAGTTGCGCCACAAGAATCAGAAATAAGCTCCTACCTTGTCGGCCAGATAGACTCTGCTGTAAACGAAGATGAATTTGCCGATTTTGAGCTGTAGTTATACCCCTCAATGACAAATGACAGTAAAGGGCTTCGCATCGACGTTGTCGATGTGGGGCTCATTCAGGCCTCACCCGATAAAACAATACTTAGCGCGCTTGAAGCCGCCAATATCAACATACACTTTCATTGTCGAGAGGGTTTTTGCGGTGCTTGTCGCACTAAACTACTTGATGGGGAAGTTGACTATACTACCGATCCACTTGCGTTTATCGACGACGATGAAATACTCCCCTGCTGCTGCGTTGCAAAAAGCGCATTAAAAATAAAGGTACCGTTATAAACGTACCGCTTTACACAATAAGCGAGTAGAAGCGCAAACAGACTTGTAATAATGATGTCGTGTTACCCGTCTTTCAAAATACCATACAAATCTTCATCGATGGTCTCTAAACGAGAATCGAACACAGCCCGCGCGTCGCGAACCCCTTGATTATAGAAATGGTGGCCCATCTCAACACTGATGAAGTCCAGTAAAAACTCACCATCGAACTGCCCGATTTCGACACCTAACTCGTTAGCCACATACTGTTGAAGCTTTTTAACTAAGTTCGCTTTTTCATCGGAATTAAAGGTAATTTCACTCATTGTAACGTTCCTTGCTATGTTGCTTTAAACGCTATCAAATTAGCATTACTTAATACAGCACTATGACGCAACCCAAACCAATCAACGCTTATGTATCACTATAATTAATAGAAAATTGACTTCATCGGTTATGCGCTTACTATTTTGCTATCGTATTCCCTAATTAACACTGGACCCTACATGTCGAAGACCACCTTATTTTCAAATTTTAACAGCAATAACCTTTCGCTAGAAAACCGTATTGTTATGGCCCCTATGACGCGTCAGTTTTCACCTAATGGTATTCCGACGGATGACGTGGCAGGCTACTATAAACGACGTGCAGAAGGTGGCACTGGGCTTATCATCACTGAGGGTACTACGGTAAACGATAACGTGGCGACAATGGATGCTAATATCCCTAAGTTTCACGGTGTTGAAGCATTAGCGGGTTGGAAAAACGTCGTTAACGATGTACACAGCGCTGGCGGTAAAATCATGCCGCAGCTGTGGCATGTGGGCATGGCTAGGGTTGCTGAAAAAGCCCCGTATCCTGAACTCCCCAGTGCGGGGCCTTCGGGGTTATTTAAGCCCGGCAAGCAAGGCGCCGAGCCAATGACAGTTGAGCATATTGAATCTGTTATCGCTGCCTTTGCGCAGGCGGCGGCAGATGCTAAAGCTATAGGTATGGATGGCATAGAAATACATGGGGCCCATGGTTATTTGGTTGATCAGTTCTTTTGGGAAGGAACGAATCAGCGTACCGACAGTTGGGGCGGTAACATGGAAAACCGCGGACGCTTTGCCGTAGAAATTATTAAAGCTATTCGTGCAGCAACCTCGCCTGACTTCCCAATTGTATTGCGATTTTCGCAATGGAAGCAACAAGACTACACTGCTCGACTAGCAAATTCGCCGCAAGAGCTTGAACAGTTTCTTACCCCGTTAAGCGATGCTGGCGTTGACATATTCCATTGCTCGCAACGTCGTTATTGGGAAAATGAGTTTGAAGGCAGCGACCTAAACCTTGCTGGCTGGACTAAAAAACTTACCGGTAAGCCAACCATTACCGTCGGGTCCGTGGGATTAAATAGCGACTTTTTTGGCGCGTTCCAAGGTAAAGGTTCAGACATGCGCTCAATTGACGATTTGGTTGAGCGATTGGAGCAAGGCGAGTTTGATATGGTTGCCGTTGGGCGAGCACTTCTGCAAGATCCTAATTGGCCGCGCAAAATAAAAGAGCAGCGTATGGATGAACTTAAGGAATATTCAGCGGACGCACTAGCGACGTTAAGCTGATTTATTGAGAAAGTACTGCCGCTGTATTTAGCGCCGCGTTATAACGGTTCAACGTAGTCTTTGTATATCAAGACTACGTTGGCCGTCATCATCGATTCTTTACGCCTTCTGGCCATACCGAATAACCAAACTAATTCCCCCAAGCGTTAGCCCAGACGCGAGTACCACTTGTAATGTTAACGGCTCTGATAGTAACGCCCACCCCATGAAAGTCGCAATAACTGGAACTGATAATTGCACCGTTGCCGCGGTAGTCGCACGAATTAGTATAAGCGCGCTATACCAAATGGCGTACCCCGCACCGGATGCTAAAATACCCGACAGTAGTGCATACACTACCCCTTCAGCATCGTAGTGAAAAGCATCAGATAACCACAACCAAAACGCCAACGGGATCAGAAGTAAGCTTGCATAAACGAAGTTGCCGAACGTTAACAATAACGGAGTATTACTTTTTCTACCCAGTAACGAATACGCCCCCCACGCTATTCCTGCAATGACCATAAACAGCGCCGCTACTGGGTTTGGCGCAGTGGCGCTAGGAATGAGTAGTGTCACCACACCGCCTATTGCAATCATAAACCCTACCCACTGCAGTGCTGAAAAACGCTCTCTATGAAGCAGGCCGTACGCAATCATCGTAAGCTGAACGGCACCAAACAATAATAGCGCGCCAGTGCCTGTGCTTAAGGACACGTAGGCATATGAAAACGCTATAGCGTAAATAGACAATGCAATCGCTCCCCACAACGTGCCGTGCGAAGTAATTAATGATGTGATGGAGTGTTTTATGGGCGTTGAGTTATTTGAGGGTACCGATTGTTGCTTAGTAATGATAACCAAAATCAGTAAACATATTGCGCCACTCATTAAGCGGACTATCGTGAACAAACCAGGGTCTATGTCAGTGTTGATAAGCGCCATTCTACACAACAGAGAATTAGCAGCAAAAGCCACCATGGCAATGCTCACAAGTAATAGCGCACGATTCATTAACCTGTCCTTTTATCAAAAAAAAGAGGACCTTTTTAGGTCCTCTTTTCTTTCAATTATTACGCGTATTATAGAAATAAAACTAAAGCGTTAAACCCAAGCGTTGAGCAACTTCAATATATGTTTCTACTACTGAACCTAGACCTTGCCTAAAGCGGTCTTTATCCATTTTCTTACGCGTTTCTTTATCCCATAATCTACAGCCATCAGGTGTAAATTCATCGCCCAATACGATGTTACCGGCTTTGTCGACGCCAAACTCTAATTTGTAATCAACCAG
Organism: Alteromonas algae; assembly: GCF_049117195.1. Classification (GTDB taxonomy): domain Bacteria; phylum Pseudomonadota; class Gammaproteobacteria; order Enterobacterales; family Alteromonadaceae; genus Alteromonas. The sequence continues at coordinate 1,857,016 of NZ_CP185260.1, read as the reverse complement.
CAACATACCAGCATCGTCGAATAACGCTTTAAGAGCAGCATTCACCTTAAAGGTAATAGCTTTCATTTGTTCGATTTGATTTTCTGTTGCCCATCCAAATGACGCGATGTGGTAATCGTTAATCATTGGATCGTGCAATGCATCGTTCTTCAAAAAGAACTCAAACACTGGCGGCGTTAATGTTTGGCCTTCTTCCACACCCAAACGGCGCACAAGCGAACCAGCAGCAAGATTTCTTACCACACACTCAACAGGGATCATATCAAGCTTTTTAACGAGTGACTCGGTATCAGACACGAGTGCCTCTACTTGCGTGCTAATTCCCGCCTCTTCAAGCTTGGTCATAATGAAGTGGTTAAACTTGTTGTTTACCTCTCCCTTACGTTCAAGCTGCTCAATCTTTTCACCATCAAAGGCTGACGTATCATTGCGAAAATGAAGGATCAGCTTTTCGCTATCATCAGTAAAGTACACTGTTTTTGCTTTACCGCGGTAAAGCTCATCACGTTTTTCCATGCTCAGTCTCAATTAAATATCAAGGTTATCTTCTGACATGACCTCAGCAAAAGCGCTATATAGGTCGGAAACTTGATTGGCTTCAAAAGGTACACTTTCATTATTCATGAAAGTAACAGAAGTACGGTCTTTGCCAGCGGCTTCAACTTTTAAACGATAGTCGTCTTTCTTCAGTAGGTCGCCTTCACCTGAGAACAAACCATCCCACCAACTATTGTCTGCACCATTATAGCTGACAAATAAAAGCCCATTAGACTTATCTAAATCTTTAACGTCGAAACCAAGCTTGCGAAGTACTAACAACATTCTAGGCCAAGCAATGTCATATTGTGACGCAACAATAAACGCAGGATCGCCATCGGCGTTGAAGCCCATTTCGGTTTGAAGACCTTGTCGAATCTGGGCAACGCGTCGCGATTTAGCGAGCTGAACTTGGTATTCGTAGTGGACAATAACTTGATTCAGTACATCCACTTCTTCACGACGTTCTTTCATTGATGATACTTCAGCAATAACCTCGTTACCTTGAGTTTCCAAGTAGTCTTTCAAATCAACGGTAAGCGCTGCACTTCTACCATGAGGTTTTACTGCTAAACTAAACTCAAAGCGGCGACCGACTTCGCTCTCAGAAGACGTCATGCTATACCATGGGCCTTCTATTTCTTTAGTGATCACCATCCAGTCGGTGATTAATACTTGCTTTTCAGCATCGAAAGAATCTACACCAATACCTTCTTCATCAAGAAAGCTTAGCAGCGAATTCCAGATTGCCTGGCTCAACGGTTGGCTATCGTCAACTTGGTCAAACGTGATGGTTGCCGTGCTTTTTCCTTCCTGTACGCTGGAGCCCGTGACTAGCGGTAATACCAACGACGGCGACTGAACAACCATCTTATTTCCCACAAGGTCAGGGTCGACATTATCACCAAGTTCCGGCAATGCAAACTCACGAGAGAATGCTGGCGCATCTAAACTCTCAGGTACCTTCAAAGGAACCTGCTCTTGCGTTTCTAAGTATTTATAACTACCTGAAGCTGTCTTTCTATCAGTTTGGCTTGAACAACCCGCAAGTACAATTACAGCCAACGAACTTGCTATAGCCAGCGATTTTTTCATCTGCATTCCTTATTAACCAGATATCAATGCGTATTTTTGTAATAGTTCTTCGATATGTTTTTGGCTCGCAAGTTCCGGTAAAACCATCGGTAGTCGCATTTGGGCGCTATTCATCAGCCCCATTTTGTATAATGCCCATTTCGGCATTACTGGATTTGGTTCGATAAACAGTGTGCTGTGGAGCAGTTCGATACTCTTATCTATTTCTTTACACGTCACAAAATCTTTTTTCAACGCCGCGTCGCACATCTTAGATATTGCACCAGGCACGATGTTTGCGGTCACAGATATCACGCCATGCCCGCCTTCGCACATGAATTCACAACTTGTGCCGTCATCACCACTAAGCAGAACGAAGTCGTTAGGAACAAGTTTCTGCGTGGCCTTTAACCTTGAAATATCACCGGTCGCATCTTTTAAGCCTACAATGTTTTTGTGAGCAGAAAGTTCAGCCACCGTTTCAGGAAGCATATCAGCAACCGTTCGGCCAGGAACATTGTACAACACCACCGGAAGGTCGCTGGCATCAGCAATCGCGTTGAAGTGCGCGACCATACCTGCTTGTTGCGGTTTATTGTAGTAAGGCACGACACTGAGATAACCATCAATATTCAATGCGCCCAATTGTTCGGTAAGAAAAATTGCTTCAGCAGTCGAGTTTGCCCCGCTGCCCGCAATAACGGGGATTTGCCCAGAAACCATCGAAACCGTTTCTTTTACGACGTTAACATGCTCGTCGAATGGAAGCGTGGCTGACTCGCCAGTAGTGCCAACAGAAACAATGCCGTGGGTTCCCTGCTCAATATGAAAGCGAACTAGCTTTTCAAGTGACTTATAATCAACGTCGCCGTTTTCGAACATCGGCGTGACAAGTGCTACATAACTGCCAGTAAACATAATCTCTCCGCAAAATCTGAGCGCACATGTTAAATATCTCAGTGCTTAAACACAAGCAGTCATACAGGGTAAATGACAAGATTTTGTCAATAAGGCGACGAAAGTCGTGAAAAAGGCACTAACTTGGAAAAAAACTCTGTGCTAACATCGCGCCATGTTACTTTTTATTGTGAAACTGCATGTCTCAACATCAACTTATCGTGACTATTTTAGGTACAGATAAAAGCGGGATTCTGAGTGAACTTGCAAGCACGGTTTCTGAAGCACAGTGCAACATTCTTGATAGCCGACAAGCAATATATGGCAAAGAGTTTTCTCTTACGATGATTATTGAAGGTGCGCAAAGCGCTATCACTAAAGCGGAATGTATTTTACCGTCTGTCTGTCAGCGGCTTGATCTTCTCTCTATGATGAAGCGTACCAGCCATCACGAAAAGCAAAACTTAGAACATTTGTTTAATGTTGAATTCAGTGGAGAAGATACGGCGGGACTTATTAAGTCTGTCACCGGTTTCTTTGCTGAACGCAATGCGTCAATAAGCGCATTTCGACAACGGACGTTTAAGGCATCAACGACGGCGAAAGAGTCGATGCGTTGTAAGTTTGTCGTAAATATGGCCGAGTCGGGAGACTTCGAAAAGCTTGAAACCGAACTAATGGCTTTATTTGCCTCATTAAACGTGACAGGCAAAGTAATTGATACACACAAAAAGGATGCAAATGAAAACGTTACAGGCTGGTGATAAAGCGCCACAATTTTCACTTTCAAACCAAAACGATGAGACCATTTCGCTTGCTGATTACGCAGGTAAAAAAGTACTCGTATACTTCTATCCTAAAGCAATGACACCTGGCTGCACCGTTCAGGCTCAAGGGCTAAGAGATGTTAAAGACGAGCTTGCCGCGAATAATGTAGAAATCATTGGTATTAGCCCTGATGCTGTAAAGCGTCTTCCTAAATTTGCAGACAAAGAAAGCCTTAACTTTACATTGTTGTCTGATGAAGACCATGCAGTTGCTGACGCATTTGGCGTGTGGGGTCCAAAAAAGTTCATGGGCAAGGAATACGACGGCATTCACCGCCTAACGTTTCTTATCGATGAGAATGGCGTTGTGGAACATGTGTTTACGAAATTCAAAACCAAAGATCACCACACCGTGGTATTAGATTACGTGAAAAGCGACGCCTAATTAACGGTCGTTATTACACGTTCTCGCCGCGATAAAAAAGCCCTGTTGCCAGGGCTTTTTTGTTTCTACGCTTTCACTATAGGTTCTGCTGGTCCACTAGACCATGCTGTTACTACTGCCTTCACCAATGTCGCAAGGGGTATCGCAAAGAAAACGCCCCAAAAACCCCACAGCCCGCCAAAAACCAAAACTGCGATAATAATATAAAGCGGGTGAAGGCTTACCGCCTCGGAGAATAAAAGCGGAACGAGTAAGTTACCGTCTAACGCTTGGATAATCATGTAGGCTGTCATTAAGTACCAGAAATCAGGGGTAAGCCCCCACTGGAATAACGCGACAATGGCTACAGGTATGGTCACTACAGCGGCACCTATATACGGTATAAGTACCGAGATGCCAACGAGCACTCCAAGTAATATAGCGTAACGTAAGTCCATTAATACAAACGTTACACAACTCGCCATACCCACAATAATAATTTCTATTACTTTACCGCGTATATAATTCGCAACTTGTGAATTCATTTCGTGACCGACTTGGGTAATAAGCCGGCGTTCTTTAGGTAATACGCGTGAAATGCTCTCTAAGAAAAACATCTTGTCCTTCAACATAAAAAAGACCATTAGCGGCACAAGAACAACGTATACAAGTAACGCGGCCACATTAGCGATATTACTAAATGATGCAGTAAGTAGCGTTTCCCCTACCTCAACTAACTTATCGTTCAACCCTTCCATCATTTGGTGAATTTGATATACCTGAACGTAATCTGGGTATTTATCAGGTAACGTTAAGATCCAATCTTGCGCTTTTTGCCAGATGAGTGGTGTTTCTTGAATCAGATTAACACTTTGCTTAGAAATTATAGGAACAAGGCCAATCAGCGTGAGGATGCTCAACGTTAGAAAGCCAAGTAACACCACACCACACGCTATTCCTCGGCCAATCCCTATTTTAATCAAACGCGTTACCGGCCAATCAAGGAGATAGGCAATAACCGCTGCAACAAGCACCGGCATAATCAGTTCGCCCCACAATAGCAGTACCGTCGTGGTAATTAATATGAGAATAAGCAGCATGGCTGCGTCGGGATCTGAAAACTTGCGCTGGTACCAACGACCAAACACATTAATCATAAAAACATCCAAGGAATACAAGAAAATAGAACACGCATCATAAGTAAAGGCGTACGTTATAGCAATATTATGCCGTCTGGATTTAAAGAAAAACGTACTGGTAGGTGTAGTGCATCAATGCCTACGCGCACAATGGCAGAGTGAAAAACAATAGAAACATTGATATCCTCGACCAACTGCATAATTTAACGATAAATAATTGAAACTCATTAGTTACTTTCATGCTCTAATAAACATTATCGCAAAGAGTAAAAATACGGGTAGATGAAAAAAACATTTTCTATACACCTTGCTGCGTTCTCATTTTTAGTAACCACTAGCCTTTCCGCGGTTGCACAGAGCGTAACGTATGACAATAAAAATACCCTTCCCGAGATTGGTGTTGTTGCGTCTGATGCAATTTCATTAGACAAAGAAATCATCGTCGGTGATGCGGTTATGCGCCAAATGCGCAGCCAAAGCCCGCTTATTGCCGACCCCGTCCTCGATGAATACCTCCAAGATTTAGGAAATCGCTTAGTTATTCATGCAGACAGCGCAAAGTTTCCCTTTGAATTTTTCTGGGTCAATAACGATGCCATTAACGCTTTCGCCTTTTTCGGCGGACATATCGGTGTTCACGCCGGCCTGATGCGGCGAGCAAACACTGAAAGTGAATTAGCTTCAGTGCTAGCACATGAAATTTCTCACGTGACACAACGTCACATTGCTAGACGCATGCAAGCCCAACAACGCTCTTCTCCGCTGGCGCTTGCATCACTAATTGGCGGTGTACTTATTGCAATGGCAAACCCTCAAGCGGGTATTGCAGCCATGCAAGCCGGCTCTGCAGCTAATGCGCAAATGCAGATAGATTACACCCGTACCAACGAACAAGAGGCAGACCGCATCGGTATAGCTATGTTAGCGAGAGCAGGCTTTGACCCGACTGCAGCAGCTGGCTTTTTCTCTACGTTAGCGGAGGAATACCGAATGGTATCGCGTCCTCCAGCACGATTATTAACTCACCCATTAACGGAAACCCGTATTGCCGATGCAAGAGCGCGTGCAGCAGATTATCCACGCCGATACTTACCTATTAGTCAACGTTTTGAATTAGCGAAAGCACGAATTATGGCGCGGTACTCGTTTGAGCCCGATTATGCGGTAGAATATTTTGAAGCGGCGGTAGCGTCGAACGTTAAGCGCAGTGAAAAAGCCGCGCTTTACGGCTTAGCGTTGGCATATATGCGAGATGATAAAAATGACAAAGCAATGGAAATTGTCATTAATAACCTGTTAGAAAACGATCCTAGCAATTTATTTTATCTAGATGCTGCTACGGATATTTATATTGCAGCGGGCGAGCCTGAAAAAGCCATTGAACTGTTAGCGCCGCACACTAAGCATAACCCTCGAAATCAGGTATTAGCACTTAACCAAGCAAACGCGATGATAAGTGCAGGTTTCTTTGACGATGCGGTGACCTTACTTAAAGATTTTCTTTTAGTAAGAAAAGACTATCAAATTGCCCATCAGTTGATGAGCGAAGCGTATCAAAAAGCGAAACGATTTTCTCAGATGCACCAGAGCAAAGCAGAAGTCTATGCTTTATACGGCGCTTACAACAGAGCGGTGGATGAACTGCAATTTGCTTACAACTTTGCCGGTGACGATCACCTACAGAAGCAGCGGATACGAGCGCGTATTAAACAGTTCAGAGACCAAGAAGAGCGTTTAGAACGGTTGTAGCAAGAAAACCGACGGCATTTATTATGATTCTTTTAGTGAGTGCAAACGGGTTTTAAGGCTATGCTCTGTCACCTCTCCCATTATGGTTTCCTTTACCTTGCCATCTGGCCCGATAATGAAGGTCGCGGGTAAATAAGCCGGTTTACTTAACGGTAATGTTGTGTTTTGTTGTGCGAAAATCACATTGAGTTCAATGTCGTACTTAGTGACTAGCTTGGACAAATCTTCCCGAGATAACCTGTCGTAGTTAATGGCAAAAAGGCGAGTATTCGACGGCAATGCATTGGAAAACGCATTGAGTTCAGGCATTTCACGAAGGCAAGGCGCACACCAGGGGGCAAAATAATTAATGACTACCCACTCCCCTTGCATGTCAGACCATGAATGTGTGGTTCCGTCTAACGTTTCAAAGTCGAATTGTTGCGACTGATACACGAAAACGCCCACACCCAGCGGCACAATAAAGAGCAACAACAACGCAAGTTTTCGCATAACAACATAAACCTCTGTTAACGTAACGATAAAAACTGATTAGTCACGGTGGTGATGACAAGCGCACAGCCACGCCATATCAGTGCGTGTATAGCCATAGTGTATAACATGCCTATTTCGTGCGATTATCGCAAGTGATTTACATTTACCATGCATAGCGCTTGAAAATTAGGTTCAAAAAAGCAATAGTCCGCCCACGCGATACTGCAATTCTATTAATGGGAAAATAATGACTTCTATAACCCTTCTTCATAATCCTCGTTGTTCTAAAAGCAGACAGACATTGTCGTTGCTCGAAGATAACGGGATAGCACCCGTCATCGTGGAATACCTAAAAGCGCCACTATCCGAAACCGAACTTAAGCAAGTATTTAAAAAACTTAATGTTAATACAGTACGTGAAATGATGCGTACAAAAGATACAGAGTATAAGGATGCTAGGCTTGCGGATGACAGTGTATCCGACCAAGCGTTGTTTGAAGCCATGGTTAATATACCAAAACTTATCGAGCGTCCTATTGTCATAAACGGTGACAAGGCGCGAATAGGGCGTCCGCCTGAATCGGTATTGGAAATTTTATAATGAATCCCATTCTTGTGCTTTATTACAGTAAGCATGGCAGTACAAAAAAAATAGCTGACGCAATAGCGCAGGGCGTCGCTGCAAATGGGCTCGAAGCTATCGTGCGTACCGTCGCCGAGCTAGACGACAACGGCGCCAGTTTTGCTCCCAGCGAAAATGCCCCCTCTGTGGTTACGCATGATGAGCTGAAAAATTGCAGTGGGCTTGCGCTGGGCAGCCCTACCCGCTTTGGAAACATGGCAGCGCCAATGAAGCACTTTTTGGATTCGACCAGTTCATTATGGTTAAAAGGTGCCCTCATTAACAAGCCAGGGTGCGTGTTTACGTCGACCTCTTCAATGCATGGTGGGCAGGAGTCTACCCTACTGTCTATGATGCTTCCTTTACTGCATCATGGCATGGTGCTTTGCGGGTTGCCGTATAGTGAACCAGAGCTTCATGCAACCACGACTGGCGGAACGCCATACGGGGTTACTCATGTATCACACAATCAGCAAACTGACTTAAGTGAACACGAGCGTGCATTATGTATTGCGCAAGGTAAACGCCTTGCCACAATGGCGAAGGCACTTTCGTCACTGCCTAATTAGGAGTTTTTAATGGGATCAGATACAAAAACGGTAAGATATTTGGCGTTAATTAGCCATGTTTTACTGCTGGTGTGGATTGTGTTGTGGCAGTTTTTTCTGTCAAAGACCACCGCCTATTCACCGGTCTTTATAACGTTGGTATATGTTGTTCCGCTAATACTGCCGCTTAAAGGGGTAATTCAAGGTAAACCCTACACCCACGCTTGGGCTAACTTTGTCGTTTTATTTTACTTAATTCACGGATGCACGGTTGCGTATGCTATTCCTGCCGAGCGCTTTTACGCCATTATCGAAATTATACTATGTACCGGTATGTTTATAGGTTGTAGTGCGTTTGCAAGAAAACGAGGCCGAGAGCTAGGTCTAGGTTTGCGCAAACTGAAAGATGAAATGCAAGACGAAAAAGCCTATTTCGAAGGAGACAAGCAATGAAACCATGGTTACTGTCGTTATCGTTTCTTACGCTATATGGTTGTGGAGGTGGGAGTGGCAATGACGGAGCCGCTACACCATCACCTACGCCCACACCGCCGGCTACCCCAGCATCGTTCGAGATTCAAGGTGCAACATCTATTTCACAAGGCGACTCGGTTGATTTTGCTGTTGCTGCGCCGGTAGATACGCGTATATCTGATATTTCATGGACGGTTTCAGGTGGAATATCGCCTCTTTCCTCGCATACACAAGTGATTGGGTTTGATGCCAACAGCGCTGGCGAGTACACCATTTCAGTGGATGCAACACTTAATAATGGTCAGTCGTTGAGCGATTCTATTACGCTTACCGTTTCTGATTCAGAGCAACCTCAAGCTATCTTGCGGCTAGGCCATGAAACGAGCGAAGGCGGACGCGTCTCGTTGCGAGTTGACAACAACACGCTCAAAGACGTTACGAACATAACGTGGGAGCAGTTATCTGGGCCTGCCGTTGCTGACCTTGCCTTTGATGATGGAGACTTTTCTTATAGCGTGTTTTTTCAAGCGCCACGGGTTACTTCAGACAGCATAGTAGAAATGCGCTCAACACTTTTTTTCTCAGATGGCACAACGGCATCTGATACCGCACAAGTGCTCGTGAAAGACACACCTGTTGATACCGACGCCTATTTTGTTAACACATCAAACGGCATTGTTGAGACCGTTACTTCGCATATGCAACCGTACCGCCCCAACAGTCCCTACGCTAGCGCACTTTCTTCTTGCGTTTACAACAACCTACTTACACAAAGTTGTAATTTTGCGACCCTACCTTTGCTTGGTCAAGTCACCGAAACCCCATCCATTGATGATGTGTTAGATAGAACCTATGTTTCCCACCCGTGGATGGGAGACGCATTTAAGTCTTTCTTAGAAACGTCAGCAAGTAGTGAGGACATGCTAAAGCTGCTACGCGCGACAACCGCAGTAGTGATTTCCTATGAGGTAAGGCCGTCTTTTTACTGGGCCGTAACAGGTGCCATTTATTTAGACGCCAACAATTTTTGGCGCACACCCCAAGAGCGAGATACGCTGAATACGCGTCCAGACTACCGTAGCGGTTTTGGTAACGCGCTTAACTTCTCATCGTTTTGGCGTTATGTAAAAGAGGGAGAATACTATTTCCCTCAGCCAGGGCTTTCAGCCGCGTCTCGATTGTCGCGCACACAAGAAGGCGTTGAAGCGGCACTAACATGGTTGATGTATCACGAGTTGGCCCATGCTAATGACTTCTTTGATTATACGACATGGGGGAGCCTATCCGCTTCAGACTCGCCGCTAAGCTTTGTGAATCGAAATGCACAACTTTCTGACGGGCTTGATAACGCTTTGCCGTTGACCTCTGCACAATTGCACGCGCTAGCCGATGTAAGGTATGGCGGAGATACCGCAACGGCAACTCAGCAAAGTTATACGGCTTCACAGGTGGCCAACTGGTTCGAAGAAGATGGCGCAGTGAGCTTTTATTCTTACTACACAAGGCGAGAAGACTTCGCCACATTGGTCGAGCGTTTTATGATGCTATATAGACTAGGAGTAAGTTCGGATGTTGCGGTATTCACCCGAGATACTATCAACAGTCGTGATTACACTGTGACGTGGGGACAACGAAATAGAGTCAGTGATAATAATACGTTGATGAGAGTCGATTACGCTGTCAGTCGAGTACTGCCCTCCTTAAACGTACCTCTTATCCAATCACAACTTCCCGACCCTACTCTGTTTCCGGCGAACAGTGATTGGTTTGAAACCTTAGTACTAGGAATGGGTGAGACTAACACACCGCTCATTATGTCTGACGGCGAGAAGGCATCCTTAATGGAAAAGCATAAACTGCTGGAATCTCATCAGTTTCAGTAAGAAAGGCACGCTTCACGCAATGTAAAAAAGCCATCATTAAGATGGCTTTTTTACGATTATAGGCAGAGTTCGCGCTTAACCATGGCCACCGAAAGTCGTCGTTTTTCTTGTAGTGAACGCGTATCAAGACGTGCGAGCAACGCCAACAAGCTTCTTAAATCTCGCTCACTATGAGTAAGTAGGAACTGTAAAGCGTGCTCTGAAAGTTTGAGTCCGCGCTGCTGCGCCCTAAGTCGTACCGCCTCTTTCTTCGCCTCGTCGTCTAACGAATGAATGTGATAGATAACACCCCATGCTAGGCGTGATTTAAGGTCAGGAAGTAAAAACAAAGGGCTAGCGGGCCCTATATGGCTGCTACAAATTATTAGCGCACCAGGTTGTTCAATTACCCGATTGAATAAATCAAATAATGCTTCTTCCCAATCGCCTTTGCCAGCTATCGCATGAATGTTATCTAGGCAGATAACAGACACATTCTCTAACCCATCGAAAATCGCTAGCGACCAATCTTGGTGATCGTTCAAGTTGAGATAAAGGTAACTCACATTTTGTTCAGAAAGCTGATGACACAGTCCAAACAACAAATGACTTTTACCTATTCCCTCGCCCCCTAAAAGCGTAATAAGTGGCAGTTGCAATCCTTGAAGGTTTTGCAGGTGCGAACATGAACGCCAATCATCATGCGCCGACACATTTTTGAGCATAGCGACTATTTCACTGTTACCACCAAGCACGAAACTGTCAAATGTTTCATCGGTAGGTAATGTAACAGGGAGCGGCAACTGCATAGTGTCTATTGATTCCAATAAAACGTTTTTTGTTCGACAACTTGACCGTAAGCATCAGTAACGGGTTTAAGGTGCTTATCAAGGCGAACCGTATTGAGTAAATCTTCTGTCGTTCCAAATAGTGTTACATCAAATGTTGCTACCGAGCCAGATTGAGACGTTAACATTGCACTTTCCACCACGCTCAGGCTATTAAGATATTCAGTCGCTTTAGCGTAACTCGTTATCGAGTTGATATTTGAAACAGAAATAGAAATTGAGACTTTTTCCGCAGAAGACTCCCCCGCTACAACCGCATACAGCGAAGACAAGTAATTACCATACGCATCAACAAGCTTAGTGGCCAGTATGGTCGGGTCGTTGTTATAGATAGAGCCATAGCTGACCTTGCCGTTTCCGATAAAAACCCAATCTAGCGCGTAATCACCTGCTTCGGCACGTTGTGCATAGTCGCTGAATTCTTCCACCGAAAACGGTGCGACCTTTGCCGTTACTTGTGCGTTATCAACAAATTCACGTTGCACTTTATCGATGTCGATATCGTCTGAAGAAATCGCGTTACCGTCAACTGGGCTATTTTGAGTGATTTCATTTTCAACAGCAGGTTGGTCATTTATCGCCGCTTCCACCGTAGTCACCTCACCAGACTCAATATCAGGTATTTCACCTAAGACATTTCGGTAAAGCCTTGCACCTATTATATTATCAACAAGATATCGAGACGAGGCTACCGACAGCGGCTCAACAAATCGCCCCCATACGTCATAAATGCTTATTGCTTCGCTATCAGTCAAATCCATTAAAGGTACACTGATGGGAACACCGCGCTTTCTGGCTGTTTCATTTAAGGCCACAATAACCTCATTTTGCGTACCTTCATCGAGTATGGTTCTTATCTCGTTTTCGTCCTCAACCGCAAGCCACACCAAGGTCTCTGGTCGTCTATCGCCCCAAAGCGGCAGCCGTTCTTTTTGAAGTAGTAGCGTAATCTTTTTACGGTCAAATTCGGCGATATAAAAGGGTTGATTGCTTTCATAACTGAAACGATATGAACGCAAAAAAGCGTCGGGAGTGCGAAGTGCCTGCCGCACCCCTGCATTATCGATAACGTCAGACGCACCAGACATTTTGATTAACACTTGCTTAAACGCCGTTTTCAGTGCGCTCTTTTGTGTGGCTTGGGTTTGATTATCTACTGGGATCTTAGCTTCATTAGTACTAAATCGCTCAGTGGCCTGTACCGATTGGCCTATTATCGCTATAAGACAAAAAACCATACTTACTATGTTGCGAGCGTTCATTAATGCAAGTCGTCCTTTTCTAATACTCATCAATCTATTACATGCCCCCTGGCGCATAAAAACTAAAACAAATTATTCAATCATTGTCCTCTATAATACTGTTTTTTTCAGCAACAAGTGAAAAATAAAGCGAATAACATTACGTTACGTGTGAAACCGCATGCCGGAACAAAAAAACATGAACTATTCTCCCGGTTTAATGCGCTGAAAATTGGACATGTGGCGACATACTGGTAGAATTCGCGTTTTTCTACCTCTTAGTTCTAGGGCACAACCGTGAGCGAAAATAAAACCTCTCTTAGTTACAAAGATGCTGGCGTTGATATCGATGCTGGTAATCAGCTAGTCGAAAGAATCAAAACTGTCACAAAGAAAACACATCGACCAGAAGTAAAAGGCAATTTAGGCGGGTTTGGCGCGTTGTGCGAGCTTCCAAGCAAATACAAAAAGCCTTTACTTGTGTCAGGCACTGACGGAGTGGGAACTAAGCTGCGCGTTGCCATGGACGCAAATAGACACGATGGCGTAGGTATCGATCTCGTCGCTATGTGCGTTAATGACCTTATTGTACAAGGCGCGGAACCGCTCTTCTTCTTAGACTACTATGCAACCGGCAAACTCGATATTGACGTAGCTGCATCGGTGGTTTCTGGAATAGGCGAAGGGTGTCAGCAAGCGGGTTGTGCACTTATTGGTGGTGAAACAGCTGAAATGCCGGGTATGTATCACGGTGGTGATTATGATATCGCGGGTTTCTGTGTTGGCGTGGTAGAAGCTGACAATGTTATTGACGGCACAACGGTAAAGCCTGGGCAAAAGCTTATCGCGTTGGGTTCATCAGGCCCTCACTCTAACGGTTACTCGTTAGTACGAAAAATTATCGAAGTAAGTGGCGCCGACGTTAATGAACTACTTGAAGGTAAGCCTCTCATCGAGCACTTGCTTGAACCTACGAAAATTTATGTAAAATCGGTACTCGCGCTGCTTGAAGAAGTTAAGGTTAGTGCTATCTCTCATATTACGGGCGGCGGCTTTTGGGAAAACATCCCCCGCGTCTTACCAGACGACGCAAAAGTCGTGGTAAACGAAAACAGCTGGCAGTGGCCTGCTATTTTTAACTGGCTTCAAGCGTCTGGCAACGTAACAAAACATGAAATGTATAGAACGTTCAACTGCGGCGTAGGCCTTGTTATTGTGGTTGATGAAGATAAAGCCGATGACGCCATCTCTATACTGAACGCACACGGCGAAAATGCATGGTTGATTGGCCACATTGAAGCGAAAGACGGCGAAGAACAAGTTGAGATAATCGCGTGACAGATACAGTAACAAAACTCTGTGTTCTCATCTCTGGTAACGGCAGTAATCTACAAGCAATAATCGACGATATCGAAGCCGGTAGATTACATGCAACGATTACGGCCGTTATCAGCAACCGCCCTAACGCCTACGGATTAACCCGTGCCGAGAATGCGGGCATTAAAGCAATCACGCTAGACCATCATACATTTGACGATCGTGACGCCTATGACAAAGCATTACGGGCCCAGATTGAACAACTTGATGTTGACTGTATTGTGCTTGCTGGGTTTATGCGCATCTTAACCCCTGAATTTGTGAATAGTTTTTCTGGAAAACTACTGAACATTCACCCGTCTTTGTTGCCTAAGTACAAAGGGTTGAATACGCATCAGCGAGCAATTGACAGTGGTGACGAGGAACATGGCGTAAGCGTTCATTTTGTCACACCAGAGTTAGATGGTGGCCCTGTTATCATACAAAGCCGCGTGCCGGTCTTTGAAGATGACGTGCCATCAGACCTCGCAGAACGTGTTCAAGAACAAGAACGTCGTATCTATCCTCTTGTTTTACGCTGGTTTAGTGAAGGCAGGTTGAAGATGCAAAATAATAAGGCAATACTTGATGACAAAACGCTTCCTGAATCAGGTTATGCGAACGACTAAACGCTCATTTCTTGTGGCGCTAACACTCTGTGTTGCGCCAATGACAGCATTTTCAAAAGACAACGAGCCTGTCGACAGCGGGTCACTTCTCTCTCCCTACGAAGCGATTTATACCGCTTACAAATGGGGGGATGACGTTGGGAGCGCATCAATCACTTTGACATCTTTGGGGAATGATCAATATTCGCTTCATTACTCCTCAAAAGTGTCTAAGTTTTTTCTGTCGGATAAACGTACCGAACACTCTATTTTCTTTGTGAAAGAAGGTGAAGTAATACCATCAAAGTATTACTACTCACGCTCGGGTACCGGTCCCGACAAGTCGTTAGACGTCACGTTTGATACGAGTAATAACGGAAATATCGTGGTTGGTGATGAGGCTCGCTTTACTTATTCTGGCGAATTTGACAATCAAATTTACCGTTTAGATCTCGCGCAACAACTTGCTAGAGGAGAAACGACATTCTCTTACCGCTTTATCAACTATCGCGGCCAACAGCGCGAATACGGCGTAGAAGTGGTCGATTCAGAAGTAGTGTCATTACCCTACGGTGACATTCAGGCGTTAAAAGTAAAACTAATCAGAGCCTCCAAAACCCGCGAAACCTTCGCATGGTTTGCGCCATCCCTCGATTACGCGTTAGTTCGCTTGCAACAGTTCAAAGACGGTGATGAGCAAGGCGATATCAGATTGAAGAAATACACCACACTCTAGTCATGTTATGAACAGCGAAGGCGGTACAATGATCGGTATTGCCTCCCCTCTTTTCTCATAGTTTTCAATCAATTAATAGTTACACGTGTACGCTGTAAATTAATGCAAATTTCATGTAAAAATCTTGATCTTTGCTGCATTAAATAATAGTTTTACAGATGCTGGTCAGACCTGAGCCAGAAAGTGGGCTTATTTGTAGATTTTAGCCCACAATTAGGGGTGACCTGCGTTTTATTTAAACGCCTTTTCAGGAGTGATGTATGGCAGATTTTATATGGTTTTTACTGGTCGTGTTGGCACTGGCCGTTGCCAGTTATCAACGAACCAGTTTAATGACAGCAGTCATGTTAGGTGGCGGCGTCATGGTGTTAGGCACATTATTCGGCGACATTGGTTTATTTGGATGGGTAGTCTACCTTGCCCTTACAGTACCATTCGCTGTGGCAAATGTTCGTAAGCAATACATTACCACCAAGCTTTTGGCATTCTACCGTAAGGTTATGCCAGAGATGTCGACCACTGAGCAAGAAGCGATTGATGCTGGCACGGTATGGTGGGACGGCGATATTTTCAGTGGTAAACCTGATTGGGAGAAATTACACCGTATCCCTAAAGGGCGTTTAACCGCAGAAGAACAAGCGTTCCTTGACGGCCCAGTTGATGAAGTCTGCTCTATGGTTGATGAATGGCAAATTAATCACCAAGATCAAGATTTACCGCCAGAAATATGGGCATTCTTAAAAGAACATAAGTTCTTCGCCATGATTATCAAAAAGCAATACGGGGGTTTAGCATTTTCAGCATATGCGCAATCTCGTGTGCTTCAAAAACTTGCCGGTGTAAGCGCAGTATTGTCGAGCACTGTTGGAGTACCTAATTCATTAGGCCCTGGTGAACTTCTTCAACACTATGGTACTAAAGAGCAACAAGACTATTACCTTCCTCGCCTTGCTAAAGGTGAAGAGGTACCTTGCTTTGCCCTTACTGGCCCTGAAGCTGGCTCTGACGCTGGCGCAATCCCTGATGTGGGCGTTGTTTGTAAAGGCCAGTTCAACGGCGAAGAAGTGCTAGGGATGCGTCTTACGTTTAGCAAGCGCTACATCACCCTTGCGCCTGTTGCCACGGTAATTGGTCTGGCATTCAAACTGCAAGATCCAGATGGTTTATTGGGCGATAATAAGGACCCAGGTATCACGTGTGCGCTTATCCCACGAGATACGAAAGGGTTAGAGATTGGACGTCGTCATTTCCCTTTAAATACGCCGTTCCAAAACGGGCCTATTCACGGTACTGACATTTTCGTTCCTATCGATTATATCATTGGTGGTCCGTCTATGGCCGGAAAAGGCTGGCGCATGCTTATGGAATGCTTGTCAGTAGGTCGTTGTATTACGCTTCCATCTTCGGCGGCAGGCGGTGCTAAATCCGTGTCGCTCGCGACAGGCGCATACGCACGTATTCGTCGTCAGTTCCGCATGCCAGTGGGTCATATGGAAGGTGTGGAAGAAATGCTAGCGCGCATAGGTGGTAACGCCTATCTAATGGATGGCGTTACGCGCTTTTCTACCGTAGGCGTAGATTTGGGTGAAAAACCTTCTGTTATTTCAGCAATTTGTAAGTACCACTTAACTGAAAAAATGCGTCAAATCATTAACGACTCGATGGATATTCATGGCGGTAAAGGCGTTATGCTTGGGCCAAATAACTATTTGGGTCGTGGTTATCAGGGTGTGCCTATTTCCATTACGGTTGAAGGGGCGAATATTCTTACCCGTAACATGATGATATTTGGCCAGGGCGCGATGCGTTGTCACCCGTTTGTGTTACAAGAAATTCAAGCCGCATCAATTGAAGACAAAAAAGATGCACTACGCGCTTTTGATAAAGCCGTATTTGGTCACATTGGTTTTGCAGTTTCTAACACCGTCCGTAGTATATGGTTCTCATTAACTGGTGGCGCGTTTAGTAGTGCCCCTTTCACTGATGATACGTCTCGTTACTACAAGCTGCTTCAAGGCTACAGTGCCAACCTAGCATTGCTTACCGATGTATCTATGGGCGTTCTGGGCGGCGATTTAAAACGTCGTGAGCGGTTATCAGCGCGTTTAGGCGATATTTTAAGTGGTTTGTACATGGGCAGTACTACGTTGAAGCGTTTTGACGAAGACGGCCGTTTACAAGAAGATTTACCGCTTCTTCATTGGGCAATGCAAAATACATTGCACGATATAGAAACGGCAATCGATGATTTTCTTGCAAACTTCCCTAACAAGGCCATCGCCGTTGTTTTACGCGGTATGGTCATTCCGTTTGGGCGTCGTGTGGGTAAGCCGTCTGATAAAACAGAACATGCTATTGCACAAATGCTTCAAACGCCATCGAGTGCTCGAAGCCGACTAGGCTACGGACAATACTTGTCACGTGAAGATGGCAGCCTGTTCGGCGATTTAGAGCAAACCCTTGATGACGTTCTTGCTAGTGAGCCGGTATTTGAGCGTATTTGTAAACACAAAAAAGCGAAGCTACCTTTTACTCGCTTAGACGTGCTTGCAGATGAAGCGCTGAAAGATGGCATCATTGATGAAGATGAAGCATCGCTACTTCGTAAAACCGAAGCGGGTCGTTTGAGAACAATTAATGTCGATGACTTTGATCATGAGGAATTAATTGCTAAGGTGAACTCAAATAGCGCTAAAAAGAAACAAGGTGGCAAAGCTGCTTAATTCAACACTTCTTAAAAAAGGTCGCACTAGCGGCCTTTTTTTAACCATAAAAACCGCACTCTATTTTGGATTAGCGGCCTGTTACGTAAATGCTGAACCAGCACAACAACCTAACGTTTCTAAAAACACGGGTAACCCCTTTGTGTGTGGCAATACCCCCGAAGCGAAAGCATTGGCATCGTTAATATACAACGACCCAAAACAGACGCGCCCTTCCCTTATTTGCAACCCTACGCTAGTCGAGGTGGCAGAACAAAAAGCTAAGGATATGGCGGAACGCGGGCTGGTATCACATTTTTTAGGTGGAAGCCCAAATAGCCGGTTACGTGACGCGGGACTCACGCTTCCAGATTACTACGGAGATGCGATGAGCAACCAAGTTGAAGCGCTTGCAGGTGGCTATCAAACGGCTAAAAGCGTTTGGCATGCATTAAAAGTGTCAAAGGATCATAGGCAGCACTTGTTAGCTGAAATTCCTTTTTATCAAGAACAAGACCAAATTGGCGTCGCGTTTTACAAAGATTATAGTACGCCCCATATCGAATACTGGGCTGTTTATGTCACCAAGCTTCATTCTGATGAGCTCGGTGGTAGTTATAGTGATGTTCCCGATAAAGGGCTTGATATTGTTACAAAGGGCGGAGAGATTAGACTGACACCTACAAAAAAGCCGTAAACTAACGTCTACGGCTTTTCTATAAACTTGCTTTACGAATTAGTTTAGCTGGAGCTTATCCATTAACAATACAGCTTGTGTGCGGGTGTTAATTTCTAGCTTACGAAGAATAGCACTAATATGTGCTTTGATTGTTGCCTCGGTAACGTTCATCTCGTGAGCAATTTGCTTGTTCATCAACCCTGAACGAAGAAAAGACAGCACTTGAATTTGCTTTGGCGTTAGCTCTCGAAAACGTTGCAACAACACCTTAAGTTCGTCATCAACTTTATCAAGTTGCTCATCTGTCCCTTCAGGAAGCCATTTTTTACCGCCAATAATATCGACGATAGCTTGGGCTATCTCTCTCGTAGCCGTTACCTTTGGGATAAAACCATCTGCACCAAGGCTCATTACTTGAGCTACGACCTCGATGGTATCGCTACCAGAAATCACTGCAATAGGCATGTTAGGAAACAACTCGCGCAACGTAATAATGCCGTTAAAATATTCACAACCTGGCATATTTAAATCGAGCAGTATGAGGTCTACGCCATCATGATCATTTAATACAGAAACAGCCGATTCAAGAGTTCCTGCTTCTAGTATTTGGGCATTTTCAAAGTATGGCGCTAGTGCACCACTCAACGCTTCACGAAACAATGGGTGATCGTCTGCAACTAATATTTTTGTCATTAGCAATACTGCTTCCTTTTTTTCATCTGCGCATAGGTTAATACTTTAGGTTAACTTGGAAAACCCTTTTAATAAAAAAATGTCAGTTAATTGTTATTTTTTAACGTTTTTCATTGGCATTTACGCAAGTAACGGTAAAATTACCACTCTGAATCAGATATTGAGTATTATTTGTGCAAAAGCAAGACAACATTTTCGCTACACCGCTTACGAAAGTCGCTGACTTTAAGTTTGACGAGTCAGTAGTAGATGTTTTTCCTGACATGATCCAGCGCTCAGTGCCGGGCTATGAGACCATTGTGCACACCATTGGTGAGTTAGCGAAGACCTTCGCTACACCTGATAGCAATGTTTTTGATTTGGGCTGCTCCTTGGGGGCTGCGAGTTTATCTGTTGCACGTGCCACTCAAGGTATACCGTGCAATATCGTTGGTGTTGATAGTTCAGAGGCAATGGTTAACCGCTGTAGACGAATGGTGCAAGCGTTTGCACTTTCAAACCCAGTGACAATACTTCAACAGTACGCCCAAGACACTGACATAAATAATGCCTCAATGGTAATCATGAATTTTACACTTCAGTTCATTCCTCCAGCAGATAGAAAAGTGTTGCTACAGTCTATTTACGATGGGTTGAATGAAGGCGGTGTTTTAGTGATTTCTGAAAAAATAAAGCACCCTACTATTTCTGGTAACGAACTGTTAGTCGACTTGCATCATCAATTTAAACGTAACAATGGCTACAGCGAATTAGAGGTAAGTCAAAAACGTGCATCTTTAGAAAAGGTCATGCTTACCGATACGTTTTCAGAACACGAAACGCGATTGAAAGACGTCGGGTTTGCTGATGTAGTAATGTGGTTTAAGTGCTTTAATTTTACCTCGTTGGTAGCGATTAAATAGCGACGGCACTCGTTCTTATCACTCGACAATAATCAAAATAGTAAGAGACCCCCATGAGTAAAGCGGAACAATCTTGGTTTAACGAATGCTACCGTTCATTGTTAGATACGAATTTAAGCCACTGGCTTCAAACGCTTCCCGCACAGCTGGACGCTTGGCAAAAAACACGTAAGCATGGCGAATTTGATAAGTGGTGCAAACTGCTCGCTAAGCTTCCCGAAACGTCTCCTTCTTCCGTTGACATAAAAGACGCGGTTAAAGTGGGCGCATCATCGGATATCACCGAATATACACAGAAACAAACTGCCGGGTTACTTAAACAGTTTATGCCATGGCGTAAAGGCCCTTTCTATATCCATGACATACATATCGATACCGAGTGGCGTTCTGATTGGAAGTGGGAGCGCGTAGTCAGTCACATAAGTCCATTGAAAGGACGAAACGTACTTGATGTAGGGTGTGGTAGTGGCTATCACATGTGGCGTATGTTGGGTGAACACGCGAACCGTGTAATCGGCATCGACCCTACACAGCTTTTTCTTATTCAATTTCAAGCAGTCAAACATTTCATTCCACACGCTGACATCCATTTTTTGCCATTAGGTATAGAAGAAATGCAGCCGCTACACGCCTTTGATACCGTCTTTTCCATGGGCGTGCTCTATCATCGAAAAGATCCCATGCAGTTTTTAACTCAATTGAAAGATCAATTGCGCAAAGGCGGAGAACTGGTGTTAGAAACATTGGTGGTAGAAGGCGATGATACTACGGTGTTAATGGCGGGAGAAAGGTATGCGCAAATGCGCAATGTTTGGTTCCTCCCAAGTACTGATGCACTCACCGTTTGGCTTTCGCGGTTGGGGTTCGAAAATATTCGGGTTGTAGACGTCAATGACACAACACTTGATGAACAACGGACGACCGAATGGATGGATACACAATCATTGAAAGATTTTCTCGACCCTGAAGATATTACTCGAACCATAGAGGGATACCCTGCACCAAGACGAGCCGTAATTATTGCCAATCGTAAATAATCAATAGCCAATATTGTAAATGTAGATGTTGGCATAAATGTTGTAACTCTTAACCGTTAAATTGTACTAAAACAGTACGCAATAGGGTGACAACATGGATATTCACGGGTTTCTTAAGACGCACAAGTTACCAAGCGCCTACGCAGAAACTGCACAACATTGGTTCATACCGCTATGTGATCGCGTCCTTGAGCACCAAAAGAGTGCAAGCAAGCCATTTATTGTTGCGATAAATGGCTGCCAGGGCTCTGGAAAGTCTACGCTGACAAGTTTCATGAGTGCCTATCTATCGAGCGAGCACGACAAGTCGGTCGTTTCACTTTCAATAGACGACTTCTATTTAAGCCAATCAGAACGACGCGCACTCGCAATAAAAGTACACCCATTACTGCAAACGCGTGGCGTGCCGGGCACCCACGACACTACGCTTGCACTTAAGACACTAGATGCATTGCATAAACCTGGCAATGTGGCGTTACCTCGGTTTGAAAAGTCACTCGACGACCCACTCCCCCACGAGCAATGGCCCGTTGTTACTAGCCCTCCTGACATGGTTATTCTTGAAGGATGGTGTGTTGGGTTGCCACCTCAAGACGACAGTAAATTAAAAGAAGCAATTAATGAGCTCGAAAGAGACGAGGATCCGCTATGTATTTGGCGACGCTTTGTGAATACTGAATTAGGGGGTAGTTACCAAACATTATTTGGTCTAGCGGACTACACTACTATGCTTAAAGCGCCGAGTTTCGATTGCGTTTATAAGTGGCGGTTGGAGCAAGAGCATAAGCTCGCTGAGACGGCGGGAACTAAGGGCAATAAAGTCATGAGCGATGATGAAATCTCTCGCTTCATTGCTCACTATCAACGGCTTACCGAACACGCGCTTCAACACTTGCCGGCGCGTTGTGATACGGTGTTTAGCCTTGATGAAAATAGAC
Source organism: Alteromonas algae (assembly GCF_049117195.1). Lineage (GTDB taxonomy): Bacteria > Pseudomonadota > Gammaproteobacteria > Enterobacterales > Alteromonadaceae > Alteromonas. The sequence goes on along the minus strand of NZ_CP185260.1, from coordinate 1,834,709 downwards.
AGATAACTAATCAGGAAATTAAGTAATGACGAAAACGCTCGTTTTTACCGATATGGATGGCACACTGTTAGACCATCACACTTATTCATTTGAGGCGGCAAAACCAGCGCTCGACGCATTAGAAAAACGACAAATACCGGTCGTCCCTACTACCAGCAAGACCTTTGCAGAATTGCAGCCATTGCGAGAAAAGATTGGATTGCATGGCCCATTCATTGTTGAAAACGGCGCGGCTATTTATATCCCTCATGGCTTTTTTAAGCAAAAGCCTGCCGGGACATTATGGGTTGACGGATATTGGTGTAAGGCGTTTATTTCGAACAAAAACTATTGGATAACGTTGCTAAACAAAATTAACCAAGACTTTTCGGGTGAGTATGATCAGTTTTCAAAGATGAGCGTTGAAGAGATTCAAGCGTGTACGGGACTGGATGAACAGTCTGCGTCGCTTGCCGCTAAGCGCCAATTCGGGGAACCGGTTTTATGGAAAAGTACGCATGAAAGGAAACTCGCCTTCATTGACGCTGTTAAAGAGCGTGGCGCTTACCCGTTAGAAGGAGGCCGATTTATACATATTTCAGGCAACTGTGATAAAGGGCAAGCCCTTACATGGTTAGCTAACGAATACCAAAAACAACATAACGAACGCGTGACTACCGTCGCTTTAGGCGACGGAAAGAATGATATCGCGATGTTAGAAGCTGCGCATCTGCCAGTTAGAATTTTATCACCGGTAAACCCTCCGCCTACTGTAAAAAAAGAAGAGGTTTATACCAGCACCCTACCCGGCCCTGAAGGCTGGAACGAAATGCTTACTCAATTGCTTTCCCTATGATCAGGAGGATACATGGCTGACTTTTATCAAAATGGTGTGGTTACTACGTTACATAACCTTTCTCGCAGACCGACAGAGGAACTAGAAGCCGAATTACTCCGCTTTTCGCAAAAGCGCCCGATGGCGCTAATTTTACCATCGCTGTTTTCTGAATTAGAAGGCGATGCGCTACCAAATATTGTTAATGAACTCACCGCTGTGCCTTATTTGTCTGAAATTGTTATTGGCTTAGACCGAGCAACAAAAGACCAGTACAAACATGCGCTGAAATTCTTTGGTAAGCTTCCACAGCATCATCGCGTACTATGGAATGATGGCCCACGCTTAAAAGCCTTAGATGATGAATTGCAGGCCCAAGGACTAGCGCCTAAAGAGTTGGGTAAAGGTCGAAACGTGTGGTACTGCATGGGCTATGTACTGGCCTCTAATCGTGCAGAATCAGTGGCATTGCATGATTGTGACATTGTGACATACAACAAAGATTTATTGGCTAAACTGATATACCCTGTGGCGAACCCGTCATTCAACTATGAGTTTTGTAAGGGGTATTATGCGCGTGTTGCTAATGGCAAGATTAATGGCCGTGTTTCACGTCTTCTCGTGACGCCATTGTTACGCGCGTTAAAGCGCATCATGGGTGATAACGAATACTTAGAGTTTATGGACAGCTTCCGCTACCCGCTTGCAGGTGAATTCTCATTTAGACGTGATGTGCTCAATGATATTCGCATTCCTAGTGATTGGGGGTTAGAGATTGGCGTATTGTCTGAGATGCACCGCAACTACTCTCACAACCGCTTATGCCAAGCTGATATCTGTGATATCTACGACCATAAACACCAAGATTTGTCATTGCACAATGACGAGGGTGGATTATCAAAGATGTCTATCGATATCACCAAAGCCATATTTAGAAAGCTTGCAACTCAAGGTTATACGTTTAGTAACGAAATGTTCCGCTCGATAAAAGCCACCTACTTCCGTATTGCGCTAGACTTTATTGAGACATATCACAACGATGCCGTAATGAACGGACTAACCTTGGACATTCACAGCGAAGAAAAAGCAGTAGAAATGTTTGCAAGTAATATCATGAAAGCGGGCGAAAACTTTCTAGCAAATCCAATGGAAACCCCGTTTATTCCAAGTTGGAATCGCGTAACCAGTGCCGTACCAGACATTTTAGACCGCTTGCTGGAGGCCGTTGACGCTGATACCGCAGAGTTTATGGAGTAAATAATATGACATGGCAAGTGCTTCACGAAAAAGTCACACATCATCTTGATATGATTTATGCCGATGTGCCGTTAAAAGACAGCACATCTGACATAGCCACCTCATTGATGAACGCGATAGGTATCGTAGAGCCTAGCGATATTGCCAATCCTCAATCACACTTTAACTATTGGGATCAGGATGACATTATCATGATCACCTACGGCGATAGTGTCATTGAAAAAGATGAGCGTCCTTTGGTTACGCTCAATCGTTTTCTTCATAAATATTGCAAAAACACGATTAATAACGTTCATATATTGCCGTTTTTTCCTTACAGCTCGGATGATGGTTTCTCGGTTATCGATTATTCGAGTGTCAATGAGTCATTGGGTACATGGGATGATATTGAGGCTATTGCAAAAGACTATGGCTTGATGACTGACCTGGTGATCAACCATTGCTCTGCACGCAGTATTTGGTTCGATAACTTTATCAAAGGAGAAGGCACTGGTAAGGACTTTTTCTTTACCAGCGATCCAAGCAATGACTTAAGCATGGTCACCCGCCCTAGGGTATCGCCACTGCTACGCGAAACGCCAACGGCGAATGGGATACAGCATGTATGGTGTACCTTCAGTCACGATCAGGTCGATTTTGATTTTAGAAACCCCAATGTGCTGCTGACGTTTGTTGAAATTATCAAGTTGTATATCGATAAAGGCGCGAAGCTTTTTCGTCTTGATGCCGTTGCATTCTTATGGAAAATTGTTGGCACGACATCAATCAATTTGCCAGAGACTCACGAGGTCATTAGGCTTCTAAGAACGCTTATTGAACATGTTGACCCGTCAATTATTATTATCACGGAAACCAACATTCCAAATCGTGAAAACCTCACGTATTTCGGTAATGCTAATGAAGCTCACGCCATTTATAACTTTTCATTACCGCCATTGTTGGTAAATACGTTGGTATCAGGCAACTGCACCTATTTGAAAAGCTGGATGATGAGTATGCCTCCTGCACAAAACGGGACGGCATATTTCAACTTTATTGCTTCTCACGATGGTATTGGATTACGACCTGCCGAAGGGTTACTTAGCGACGAAGAGATTTCAGATCTCGTTCATGCTATGCAGAACTTCGGAGGCAAGATTTCATGGCGCGCCTCTGATCATGGTCAGCAAAAGCCTTATGAGATAAACATTACGCTGTTCGATGCACTGCAAGGCACGGTTAAAGGGCCTGATAAGTTTCAAACCGATAGGTTTATATGTGCCCACGCAATTATGCTTGGTATGGAGGGGATCCCCGGCATTTATATTCATAGTTTATTAGGTACCTCTAACGACTACGAAAAAGTGGCGAATACGGGGCAGAATCGCTCAATTAATCGCAGACGTTGGGATTTAAGTGAGCTTGAAGCATTATTAGATTCACCCTACTCTCAGCACCATAAAGTGCTAACACGCGTGTCGCAACTTATCCGTATCAGGAAAGCACAACCCGCTTTTCATCCTAATGCTACACAGTTTACTTTACAGTTAGGTGAAAAAGTATTTGGGTATTGGCGTCAAAGTCTAGATCGTAAGCAAAGTATTTTTTGCATCAGCAATATTTCAGACGAACCACAATCTATTCTACTTTCCGATATCAATTTAATTGGCACGGACAATTGGATTGATTTAGTGACACGTGATGAAGTAAGCACCGAGCAAGGTTTTATGGAGCTTGCGCCTTATCAGGTAATGTGGATAAGTAATCAAGACTTCGAATAAACACAACCCAAAGTGTTAGCGGCGTTAAGCTTACACATAAAACAAAGGCAGTGGGATCCGTTGATAGGTCGCGCTGCCTTTTTATTCTAGACATTACGTGGCCCACCCTTTTTACTTTTCCTCTTTTATCCCATTGGTTTATTGCTTCATTTAAGTGATAATTCGCGACTTTCTTACACATAGCGAGTGCATAACATGTCCAGCAAATGGCTATCATTAGACGCTGCCCTTGAAAACGCAATGCGTGCTACGCCTGTCGTTACTGAAACTGAACAGGTAGATATTCTTCACGCCCATGGTCGAATATGTGCTCACGACATTATCGCTACACAAGATGTACCTCCTTGGGACAATTCAGCGATGGATGGTTTTGCCCTTAACACAAAGGCGATGCCCGCACACAATACCCTTACTATCCAAGGTACGGTAACCGCTGGGATGGCAGCAAACGAAGCGCTTATCCCCTACAGCGCGATAAAGATAATGACCGGTGCCCCGTTACCAGAGGGTGCGAATGCCGTCGTAATGAAAGAGAACACATCAAGCAGTACAGACGGTAAAGTGCTTATCAACAATGTACCAAAAGACGGTGAAAACATTAGGCGAAAAGCTAATGATATTGCAATTGGTGATTGCTTGATTAGCGCAGGAACAAGGCTTCGGCCAGAGCATTTAATGTTGTTATCTTCACAAGGCGTAGCAAAGGTCGCTGTGTTTAAGAAGGTACGTGTGGGTGTGGTGGCTACAGGCAGTGAACTTGCCGCACCGGGCACAACACGTTTACCTACGCAAATATTTGAATCAAATCGTTTAGGTGTATCGGCAACCTTATCTCAACTAAACGTTGATATTGTAGACTTCGGTATTGTAAAAGATGATGAGGCTACATTGCGCCAACTGTTTAGTGATGCGAGCGAACGCGTTGACATCATGGTAAGCAGCGGCGGTGTATCGGTAGGTGATGCAGACTTTGTGAAAGATATCATAGAGGAGCTTGGCAGTATTACATTTTGGAAGCTTGCCATTAAACCGGGTAAACCTTTCGCGCTAGGCAACATCGCCAATACGTTATTTTGTGGTCTGCCAGGCAACCCCGTGTCGGCCTTCGTAACGGCAAAGCTGTTAATGCTGCCAATCGTTAGAAGAATGCAAGGTGAACAAAACATCACGTTTCCACTTACCCTCAATGCCAAAATAACATGTGAATTGAAGCGAAAAGCCGGTAGACGGGACTTTCAACGTGCAACACTACAGCAAGATGACACTGGTAACTTATTTGTTACTCCGTTTGCAAAACAAAGTTCTGGCGTAATGACCTCTATCACCGCAGCTAACTGTTTTATGATTATTCATGAACAAACCAGTGAGATTGCTGAAGGGGAAACGGTTTCAGTACTTCCTTTTGATTTACATAGTCCGTTAATAGGATATCAAGCGTGAACAATAAACGTTACCTGCTAGAAGGTAAGAGCATCGTTAAACTTGCGTGGCCACTGCTGATTGCACAAATAACGCAGATGTTGATGGGCGTAAGCGATACGATCATGGCGGGACGCTATAGCGCGACCGACATGGCTGCTGTTGCCCTCGGTTTTAGTATCACTATTCCGCTATTGTGTTTTATTCAAGGAATAGCACTCGCTCTACCTCCTATCATTTCTCGGCTTCATGGCAATAAATCATTTGATTCAATCGCTCAAGCCAGTCAACAAGCTGGCTACCTCGTATTTTTTGTCGGTATCGCTATCGCTGCTCTATTTCCGTTTACCGAGTCTATTGTCTCGATTTTTCCAATGGAGGACGCGCTACACACCATCACAGTTGATTATGTCGTCTATGTACTGTTGGCAATGCCCGGCTTTGCATTGTATCAATGGCTTCGAAACTACTGTGAAGGCTTAGGTAAAACCAAACCTACCATGCTTATTACCGTGATAGGTCTTATGGCGAACGTTGTCGGTAACTATTTGTTTATCTATGGCGTCGGCCCAATCCCTGCTATGGGGGGAGCTGGTTGTGGAGTGGCAACAGCCATTGTTATTTATACCATGCTAATTGCCACCTTTATCTATGTGCGATACAGCCCCGCGCTCGCAAAATATGCGCTATTTAATCAGCGTTACCCACTATCCTTTCCAGCAATAAAACGCACGTTTTCGTTAGGCTTACCTATTGCGATGACGCTGCTTTTTGAAGTCACATTGTTTGCCGTCGTTGCGTTACTGCTTGCCCCTTTCGGTGCGACAACCGTGGCAGCACACCAGGTCGCGCTTAATTTTTCAGCATTAATGTTTATGTGTCCAATGAGTATCGGTATGGCCGCCTCTATTCGAATAGGGTATAGAATTGGACAGCAAAATTATCGCCAGGCAAAAATTGCGGCGCAGTGTGCTATTTTAATTGGCTTTGTCACCGCAGCCGTGACCGCAACATTTACGCTTACTGCAAAATCATTCATTATTGGTCTTTATACCAACGATATCGACGTCTATCAGATGGCTACAGCATTGCTTATCTATGCAGCATTATTTCAATTATCCGATGCGGTACAGGTTATTTCAGCGAATGCCCTTCGCGGATATAAAGATACCACCTGGATGTTTATTATTACGTTTATCTCTTATTGGCTCATTGGGCTTCCAACCGGCGTTATTTTAGGTAGAACAAGTTGGATAACCGCAGAGCCCATGTCAGCGGCAGGGTTTTGGATAGGCTTTATTGTAGGGCTTTCTGCTGCAGCAGTGATGCTAGGTGCGCGGCTTTACTATATTCAACGAGGTAATTACATTCAAAATAAGAGTTACGCGTAACGTAATACCAACAAGATTGCTGCTATTAAATGATTATGAGGGCGAGGCCAGCTGCGCTTTGCCCTCACGTTCAGCGTTAAAGACACTTGGATGTTTTAACGGCTTCGACTAAGCCCCTTAATGGCTGCTGTTAATCCTTCAAGGGTTAACCCAAACATCCTGTCTTCCATGATATCTTTCATAATTGCCACGGATGAGTAGTAAGACCAATAGTTTTCGGGTTGTGGGTTCAACCACACCGCATTCGTAAAGTGCTGGAGTAATCTGCCCATCCATACACTTCCGGCCTCTTCATTCCAGTGTTCAACACTTCCCCCTGGGTAGGTAATTTCATACGGCCCCATGGTTGCATCGCCCACGAAAATCACTTTGTAGTCTTTTCCGTAACGATGGATAATATCCCATATAGAAATACGCTCTTTATCGCGCCTTGCGTTGTCTTTCCACACGCCTTCATAAACACAATTATGAAAGTAAAAGTATTCAAGGTATTTGAATTCTGTCTGTACCGCTGAAAAAAGCTCTTGCGTTGATTTAACATGGGGGTCCATTGAGCCGCCCACATCAAAAAACATCAGCACCTTAACCGCATTGTGCCGTTCAGGTGTCATGTGTATATCTAGCATGCCGCCTTTTCTTGCGGTTTCACCAATCGTCGTCGCAACATCAAGTTCTTCACTGGCACCGGTGCGAGCAAATTTTCGTAATTTACGTAACGCGACTTTGATATTTCTTGTGCCTAACTCTACGTCTGAAGATAGGTTCTTAAACGTACGTTTATCCCATACTTTCGCCGCAGAAAATTTCCTGTTGCCCTTCTGACCTATTCTTACGCCCTCAGGGTTATCACCATAAGCGCCGAAAGGCGACGTACCGCCCGTTCCTATCCATTTGTTGCCACCTTGATGCCGCTTTTCTTGTTCTTCTAAGCGTTGTTTTAAGGTTTCCATTAACGCTTCAAGACCACCCGCTTGTCGTAACGCTTCTCGTTCTTCCTCGCTAAGATGCTTTTCAATTTCTTTACGTAGCCATTCCTCAGGAATATCCTTCCCAAATAGATCGATAGATTCAACGCCTTCGAAGTAAGCGGCAAAAGCACGGTCAAACTTATCGTATTGGGTTTCATCTTTAACCATTATTGTTCTGGCAAGGCTATAAAACCCTTCTAGATCGGCGTAAACAATATGCTTTTCCATAGCTTTAAGTAAATCTAGCAGCTCTCGAAGACTGACTTTGACTTGATATTGTCGTAGCGTGAAAAAGAATTGAATCAACATTATCTACGCGCCATAAAAACCAGTTTTTCGAACAAGTGAATATCTTGCTCATTTTTAAGCAATGCGCCATAAAGTGGTGGGATTGCCGCTTTACCCTCTTTTGAATGTAAGGTTTCAGGTGGAATATCTTCAGCCACTAATAGCTTGAGCCAGTCAATGAGTTCACTAGTAGACGGCTTTTTCTTTATTCCTGGAACGTCTCTTACGTTAAAGAAGGCTTTTAATGCTTCGTCTAACAATGTCTTTTTCAAGTTAGGGAAATGGACATCGACAATTGACTGCATCTCTTCAGGTGTTGGAAATTGGATATAATGGAAGAAGCATCGACGTAAAAATGCATCAGGTAGTTCTTTTTCATTGTTAGATGTGATGATCACTATCGGACGCTGTTTAGCGACAACACGCTCTTGCGTCTCGTAAACAAAAAACTCCATCTTGTCGAGTTCAAGCAATAAGTCGTTGGGAAACTCGATATCCGCTTTATCAATTTCATCAATCAATAGTACCGGGCGTTTCTCGGCAGTAAAGGCCTGCCACAACTTACCCTTAACAATATAGTTGCCAATGTCGTGTACACGATCATCACCAAGCTGCGAGTCTCTTAGACGAGAAACCGCATCATATTCGTACAACCCTTGCTGGGCTTTTGTGGTTGACTTGATATGCCATTGAATAAGATCGGTCCCTAAACTTTCTGCCAGCTCTTCAGCTAACATTGTTTTACCCGTTCCAGGCTCACCTTTTATCAGTAGCGGACGCTCTAGTGTAATAGCGGCATTTACCGCTAGCTGTAGGTCTTTGGTTGCGATGTAATTAGACGTGCCACTAAAAGCCATTATTGATTCACCTCTTCAAATTCTGCGTCGTCATGTAAAATAAAAATAACATATAGCGAAAAAGCACTTTGCATTTTCGCATTTGGGGCCAATGATATAGGGGTATAACGAAAATCCCAAATTTAGACTATGAATTATTAACTATTAAAAGGGTCGTAACGGCCATGTCTTTTGGGTTTCTCTCATTAGTAAGGATTAAAAATGCAAGTATTTGACGATAGCTCACTTTCAATTGGCCGCACGCCACTGGTAAAACTTAACCGCGTAACCTCTGGAAACGTATACGCGAAAATTGAGTCGCGTAACCCTAGTTTTAGCGTTAAATGTCGCATTGGGGCAAACATGATTTGGGATGCCGAACAGCGCGGCGTGCTAGGTGACGGTAAAGAGATAGTTGAACCTACAAGTGGTAACACAGGAATTGCACTTGCATTTGTTGCTGCTTCTCGCGGCTACAAGCTTACATTAACGATGCCTAGCAGCATGAGTTTGGAGCGAAGAAAGCTATTAAAAGCATTAGGTGCAAATCTCGTACTTACTGAAGCGCCTAAAGGCATGAAGGGCGCAGTAGCGGCTGCTCAGGAAATTGTTGCGTCCGACCCTGAAAAGTATGTATTACTTCAGCAATTTGATAACCCAGCTAACCCTGCTATTCATGAAAAAACAACCGGCCCAGAAATCTGGAATGATACGGAAGGTAAAGTAGACGCATTCGTTGCCGGTGTAGGTACAGGCGGTACCATTACCGGTGTTTCTCGCTACCTTAAAAACACGCAAGGCAAAGCCATCACCTCAGTGGCCGTCGAGCCGACTGACTCACCTGTTATCACGCAGGCTAAAAATGGCGAGGAGCTGACACCAGGCCCGCATAAGATTCAAGGTATTGGTGCAGGCTTTATCCCTGGAAACTTAGATCTTGATTTGATTGATGAAGTTGAGCAAGTGACGAATGAAGAATGTATGGAAATGACCCATCGACTGATGAAAGAAGAAGGTATTCTAGCGGGTATCTCTTCAGGTGCAGCGGTAGTCGCAGCCAAACGCTTCGCCGAGCGTCCAGAGAATAAAGACAAAATCGTAGTAGTGTTACTCGCTAGCGGTACCGAGCGCTATTTAAGCTCGCCGTTATTTGCAGGCACATTTGACGAGCAAGAAGAAGTTCAGTAACCACCATTACACGTAAGTTACATCAAAAAGCGAGGAGAAATCCTCGCTTTTTTGTTATTTGATTAACCGCCCATCAACTGGTATAACGCAAAAGCGTTTTAGAGTAGCCCTCAACATAGCCGACTATAATAATAAAAAGGTAACATTGTGTATGGTTATCTACACAATGATTACGTATACAGGAATGGAGTTGTTTTCATGTTAAAAAATGCCGCTGCGACACTGGCTGGTTTTCTCGTTTTGTTTGCGCTGTCTGGATGCGAAGAGAAGCAAGAGGGTTTAGGCCGTTACGGCATGCTCGACGAACAAACCCCAGAATATACAACCGTCGCTTTTTTGCACAGTGTGTATGAGGATGACAATTTAGATGTGGCTATTAGTCTATCTAGTGAAAAACTAAAACGAATCTTGAAGCGCTATCACACCAACCGTAACGTGCAACGTCATCTTTTATCTTTAAAATATGACGAGGTTATTATCACGCCGCAAAGCGGTGCACGGGTGGGACGTACTGAATTTGCTGAAACCGCATCAATTACAGTATTTTTAAGCGGTACGTACGATGGCGATAAAGTCGAAGACTTAAGAAGCGTTGAATTAATAAAAGAAAATGGGGAATGGAAAGTGTCAGAAATTCATCCCGATAAGTATTTATAAAAAAAGCGCTTAACCGGTAGCGTACTCAATAAAGCATAAAAAAGGCGTGATTTTCACGCCTTTTTTATGCATCACATCAATAGGCTTCGCCTACTGACCTACCGCAATTCCTTCTCGGCGAGGATCTGCTCCGCCAATGAGTTTTTTAGCACTAAACTGTATGCCATGTAGGCCACTGTTCAGGTCTACCACCTTCACGTTATGGCCTAACGCAGAAAGCGGTTCTTTTAAGTTAGCGATAGGCGTACCTTTTTCAAGTGCCGTATAATCGTTTCTATTCGTGATTTTAGGCATATTGATGGCTTGCTGAATATCCATATTAAAATCAATAACACCGATAAGCGTTTGTGCAACGTAACTGACGATCCTTGAGCCACCAGGGGAGCCGACGACGATGCTCAGCTCGCCTTCTTCATCAAACACCATGGTTGGGCTCATTGCGCTACGCGGGCGTTTGCCAGGCTCTACCCGATTTGGAACTGGAAAGCGGTTTTTAGTGGGTAAGAATGAAAAATCAGTGAGTTGGTTGTTTAATAAGAAACCGCCAACCATCAGTCCAGAGCCAAACATAAACTCAATACTGGTAGTCATCGAGACAGCGTTACCTTGCTTATCAACAATGGAAACATGAGACGTGTTAGGCAATTCCATTGACTGTCCCATTGCTACATTTACCCCCTCATAAGGGTTTCCGGCGCGCGCTCGTCGCCACGGCTTATTTGGTTCGATTCCCTCGCCTCGGCGAGTCAAATACGCGGCATTAATCATTGCGGCAAACTGTAAATTAGTAAAGTCACTGTCTGCAATAAACTTCTCTCTATCGGCGTAGGCCTTTGCACTCGCTTGGGTGTAAAGGTTTGCGAACTCAACCGAACCCGGTGCATAAGATGACAGGTCGTGATTTTCTAACATCTTGAGTATTTGAAAAACATTGATGCCACCAGAGCTCGGCGGCGCCATTCCGCAGATCTGCTGACTGCGATATACACCACAAACCGGCTCTCGCTTAATTGGCTTATAGTTGGCTAAATCATCCATAGTCAATTGACCGGGGTTAATAGATGCTGAATTAACGGCCTTTACAATTTTTTCTGCCAGTTCACCTTTTAGTAGGTAGTCACTGCCTTTTTCAGCAATACCTTTTAAGGTTTTCGCTAACTGCTTGTTTTTCTTGACCGTACCTGCTTTAAGCGGCAAACCTGCTGGATAAAAATACGTTGAGCTTGTCGGGAATGTTTTTAATCCTGGGTGATAATCTAACGCCACCAGCTTTGCTAAACGAGGTGACACCCTAAAACCGTTTGAAGCAGTGTCGATAGTGTCGTCGAATAACGCTTTCCACGGCAGCGTACCAAATTCAGAATGTGCCTCTTCTAGTGCTGCGATGGCGCCAGGTACACCGACCGATTTTCCGCCGACTACAGCATCTATCCAGCGCATGGGTTTATTACCCTTAATAAACCAGTGCGCATTAACAGCTGCAGGCGCCATTTCACGACCGTCAAACGTATGTAAAACCTTGTTCACATTGTCCCAATAGAGAATAAACGCACCGCCGCCTATACCAGACGATTGGGGCTCCACTAGAGAAAGCATACTTTGCACCGCTACCGCAGCGTCGATAGCGCTTCCTCCTTTCTCGATAACCTGCTTGCCCGCCCACGACGCATAGGGATTTGCAGCAACCACCATATACTCTTCGGCCTCAAACGCTTTTTTCTCGCTGTATCCTGTCGCCGCTTCTGGCTCTCCAACCTCACGTCCTTCCTTAGAAAGCGCAGATAAGGGGTTGGCACACGCTAAAAGTGCAAAAGAAAGAAATGATGCTGTTAACCAAGAACGTTGTGACAAATGAAAATTCCTCTTACTTAAATTTTTCAGGGTTGATTGGACGTTTATTTAAAAACGCATCAAATGCTTCTTGCGCAGCAGGAGAATTCATCGCATCTAGAAAAATATCAAATTCTTCATTCATAACTTGATGTATTTTCTCATTTTCGCCCTTCAGCAGCGCTTTAGTGTTAAGCAGTGCAAACGCAGGCTTAGCTGTGAGCTTAGCACACACTTCATCGACTGCAGTTGCTAACGCGTTATAGGAAACAATAGCGTTAAGCATACCAAAATCATGGGCTTCTTGCGCACTAATTGGTTCGCCTAACATTAGCCACTCACTGGCTTTAATGTGCCCCGCCATCTTCGGCAATAAATAGCTAGACGCATATTCGGGCACCAGTCCTAGATTAATAAACGGCAGCACAAACTTTGCTTGCGGTTCAGCATAAACAAAGTCACAGTGCAGAAGTAATGTGGTGCCGATACCTACCGCTAAACCATGTACTTGTGCAACTACAGGAATTTTACAATCGGTAAGCGCCCGCATAAATGCGGCGGTTTCAGGTACGTGCTGCCCTTCTTCCCGGTTTGCAAAGTCACTGATATCGTTACCCGCGGTAAAGCAGTCGCCTGCCCCACTAAATCGAATAACACGAACGGCATCATTGTCGTTCGCCCCTACAATGGCATCGGCCATCGTTTGGTACATGGTGCGCGTTAATGCATTTTTTTTATCAGGTCTATTTAAGACGATATGCAATACACCCTCTGCGATGTGTGTTTTTATAAGTTCCATGATCGTACCTCTTTCGACGTGTTGCGTAAGTCTGTATTCGCAAATACGTGAATACAGTTTTCACCCTTAGGGTTATTTTCTGTATCATATCGAGCAGCGTTCAATTACTACAATAATATTCAATGATAATGTCACTGCCGTTTTCCCCTAAGTATTCCTTTGGCCCTCTTTTGCTCGCGCTTATTTCAATAGCGGCGTATTACTGCGAACCAACATCAAGCCAGTGGCTTGCTTACGACCGATACGCAATACAAGGCCTCGACACCTGGCGGTTATTAACGGGAAACCTCGTCCATACTAATGGCTATCACTTGCTGCTTAATCTTGCCGGCTTAGTATTATTGTGGGCATTACATGGTGAACACTACCGTATAGATCGCTTTGTTAAGGTGTTTGTGTGGTGCAGCGTGGGCACCAGTGTCGGCCTTTACTTTCTTTCAACCGATTTAATTTGGTACGCCGGGTTATCTGGCGCATTGCACGGCATTTTTGTATGGGGTGCATGTATGGATGTGCGTGCAAACATGCGTTCTGGTTGGTTGCTGCTTATAGGCGTTGCAATCAAAGTAGCCTATGAGCAGGTCTCTGGTAGCAGCCCTGACGTGGCTGCCCTTATTGACGCAAGAGTTGCCATTGACGCGCATCTGTTTGGTGCCATCAGCGGTTTACTACTTTTTGCAATGATGTGGCTTTCATCACGTAAACAATGATTTACCGCAATGGTATTGAATGACTCAATGCAACGTAAGCGGCTGTAATTGGGTAAAGCATGGGACTAGGTGCTTTTTTAACGCGTTGTGAAATGTAGTACACTACCTACCATGCGCAACGCTAACCAAGATGCCCCTATGTTCAACGAAAATGACAATCACACTCGACATACTATAAAGACAATCAGTGAGCTTGCTACACACGCTGATTATTCGTTATTGCGTACCCTTACCCCTGATCCCCAGGCAAACCCCAATGGCAAAGAGCATAACCCAAGACAGGTAACCTCAGGGCACTATGTGCCAGTAACCCCAACACCGCTTAATAGTCCACGTTATGTTAGTCACAGCAAACCCTTTTTCGAAACGCTTGGGCTGAGTGACGATTTTGCATATACCGACGAGTTTAAACGCTTGTTTTCCGGGGACATGAGCAATCTGCCTACTGAAATGAAGCCTTATGGGTGGGCCACTGGATATGCGCTCTCTATTTACGGCACGGAATACACTCAACAATGCCCATTTGGTAACGGTAATGGCTATGGTGATGGTCGAGCGCTTTCTATACTGGAAGCCGTATTAAATGGAAACGTTGGGAAATGCAGCTTAAAGGAGCTGGTCGTACTCCTTATTGCCGAGGTGCTGACGGGCGAGCAGTACTGCGCTCAAGTGTCCGAGAATTTCTCGTTCAAGAGCATATGCACGCATTAGGTGTACCCACCTCTCGCTCATTAAGCTTGTTTATGTCGACATCCGATACCGTCGACCGCCCTTGGTATTTAGAAGGGTCTACTTCGCACAACCCTGAGGTAATGGTTGAAAACCCTATCGCCATATCCACGCGAGTAGCGCCTTCTTTCATCCGTGTTGGGCAACTAGAGCTCTTCGGGCGGCGCGCGCGATGCAATGAATACCCCTCAGCGCTTCAAGAACTTAAGCAATTGGTACATCATCTTATTGAACGAGAGTACGCCGATGAGGTCGATAGCACGAAGCCCTTTGAAGCCCAGCTTGTTGACCTAACTATTGCATTTCGAGAGCGCTTAACCTCACTGGTAGCACATTGGGTGCGCGTTGGTTACTGCCAAGGAAATTTTAACAGCGACAATTGTGCGGCTGGCGGATATACACTTGACTACGGCCCATTCGGTTTTTGTGAGCTATTCGAAGTTGATTATCAACCATGGACTGGCGGGGGCCGTCATTTTTCTTTCCTAAATCAACCTATCGCGGCAGAAACGAATTTTACTATGTTTTGTCGCGCCCTAGCGCCATTACTTGCGAACAGCCCAGTACAGCGTGATGCCGTGCAACAGGTGAATGACACATTCTCATCTGTAATGAAAGATAAAATGGAAAGCATGTGGGCATCGAAGTTGGGGCTTGAACAATACGATAACGATCTGTTGGTACAGCTACTCCAACTAATGATACGCACTGGCGTCGACTACACGATTTTCTTTCGTGAACTTGCTGCTTTGCCAGAAAAACGAGAAACACCCGACGTCAGCGCCGTTGCCATCAGTTTTTATTCACCCGCAAAAGAAGAGCTTGCGCAACAATGGAACGAATGGCTAAACGCATGGTATTCAAAGATTAAAAACGATACCTCGCATGCTTCACAGCATATGAAACAGGTAAACCCAAAATTCACTTGGCGAGAATGGCATGTTGTGCCCGCTTACCAAGAGGCAGAAAAAGGGGTATTCACTCGAATTGAAACATTACAAAGCATGCTCGCAAACCCTTATGAAGAGCAATCTGATACGATGACAGCCACGTATTACCGACTGCGTCCGTCTTCCTATTTCGGTGCAGGGGGCGTGTCTCATTACAGTTGCTCGTCGTAAACGTTACGCACTGTTACCATAAAACTAATACCGTTATATCACTTCCCCCATGCTTCATTGCCTAAATGACAAGCTTGGGGGACCGGCTTGGTTACCTAGACCTTTTAATCGCCCTAAAGCTTTACGAAGCACAGGGATAGACTACCCTTTAAGAGTAAAGTGATACCTTTGGCTCAACGGTATGCACTTACAACGTATAGTCAGCTAGCGCGCAGTAAAGGTTTACAACGCGGTGTTCGAGGTTTTTAAGGAGAATCTAGTGCTCGATATAGTCTTCAACGGTAGCTTTATGCCACACGGACACTGCTTATTGTGGCGTTGGGACTTATTGTTTTTACATGTTACTGGCGATGCACTTACCGCACTCTCTTATGCATTGATCCCCATCGCATTGATTCATATTGTTCGCAAACGCGACGATTTACAATTCGATCGTCTATTTTTGCTTTTTGCGGGTTTCATTGGTTTTTGTGGTATTACCCATACGCTTGGGCTGATAAATATCTGGCATGGATATTATTTTATAGAAGGCGCGGCTAAACTGCTTACTGGGCTTATATCAATCACTACCGCGGTGGTCTTATGGAAATTAACCCCAACGATCATTGCGCTTCCAAGCGCGGCCTTGTTAGAACAACGAAACAAAGAGCTGCTGAAGGCACAAGATGCACTTAAAGAAGTAAACCTCACCTTAGAAGCTAAGGTAGAAGCGAGAACAAAAGAACTTATCCTACAGGCCAATACCGACCCGCTCACTTCGTGTCTTAACCGCCGTGCTATTTTGCGCGATTTAGACGACGAAATTAAACGGTGCAAGCGTTACGAGAACACCTGTTCATTGCTGATGCTTGACGTTGATCATTTCAAGCAGGTTAATGATAATTTTGGTCACCAAGTAGGTGATGATGTATTAATAAAAATTGCTGACACTATTACGCATACCTGTCGTCAAACAGATTTTGTAGGGCGCTATGGTGGAGAAGAATTTCTTATTGTTTTACCGCAAACTGACGGCGCGCAGGCCAAGGACCTTGCTGAGCGCATTAGGGAAAGTGTTTCTGCGTTATCAGAACACTTCGCCTTTGCGGTGAGTTGCAGTATTGGTATCGCGGCGCTAAAGAATGACAGCGACATGCATACCTTTATAAAACGCGCTGATGAAGCTGTGTATGAAGCAAAGGATAGCGGAAGAAACTGTGTAATATTGGCCAAATGAATGGGTTAACATCACGTTGGTATCGAGAAGGCTTGGTTATGACGTTTACCTCTCGAAAAAAGCGCTGTACTGAATGACAGCGCCATTTAAGTAGCACTATTTGGCGTCTACGAAACGCCCTTCTAAGTAGTTGATGATAGCGCTGGAATCATATAACCATTCAACCCCATTACGGCTTTCAATTCTAAGGCATGGCGTTTGCACCTTGCCGCCATTTTCAAGTAATACGGCTCTATGCGGTGACCCCTCTGAAACATTACGCTTTTCGATGGGGAGATTGTATTTATACATCGCACGACGTGTTTTGATACAAAATGGGCAACCAAAAAATTGATACAACGCGAGTTTTTTACTTTCTGCGTCCACCTGCTTTTGTTTTTCAGGCGTGCGCTTTAGTTTGCGTCCACGGGTGATAACATCAAAAAACGCGATTATCGCACCCAATAAGTTACGAATGAGGTTAATAAACAATTTCACTTTACAACTCAATTAATGAAGAATGAGAACAGCCCGCATTGTACTACCTTGCGCAGCAAGTTAGAAATTGAGAATCTTAAAAAAACGCAATGTTCTACCAATAATCCATTAATTTATAATTCTGCGATGCGATGCGAGGACAGCGGGTTACCACGCATCACCATGCTGCGTTACTCTTTACTATCACAAGATAAATTTTTTATAACGAGGGATCATGAAAAAAAGATATTTATTACTCTGCGTTGCTGCGCTATCGGGTTGTACGACGACAGCACCAACATTGGGAGTTAAGAACGGTATGTTGCTCCCCTGCCCAAGTACGCCAAATTGTGTAGCGTCTGGCAATACCAGTGAAGAAGGGCTAAACCCAATAAGGCTTGATGTGTCGCCAACAGTAGCAAAGAAGCAACTGCTCAAGATTATCAATACGCTTCCTCGTACTACTCTACGTGAGCAAAATGGCGACTACATAAGGGTCGAGTTTAAAACGGCATTGCTTGGTTTTGTCGATGATGTTGAGTTTTTATTGTCACCTGAAGGTGATAACACGACGAGAATCGATTTTAGATCTGCTTCACGTATCGGCTACTCAGACCTTGGCGCAAACAAGGCGCGAATGGAAGAGATTATGGCGTTGTTCGCACAACGTCCCACGCAATAGCGTTAGCCATTTACTACCCTGTTGCATCGCATAACAGGGTGCTTGGCTTTTGTCACCGTGGAGGCCTCTGACAATGTTCACACCAGTAAATCCGGCGACCATTGCGTTGTGCTTTTGTAATAGGATATACACAATGACGACATGGAAGCTGGTGGCGATTAAATACCATAAATCTCACATTCTCATAGTCACTGTCGGTCACTAACAGTTGTTCGACAAGGTCGTCAGGCACCGTATACCCTTTTGTCTCGTATGCGCGCTTGCTGACGTTAAGCGTTTGAGTCGCCAAGTCTTCAATTTGTGTTACGCTTAATTGTTTGGGCTTGAAGTCGGGGTGCAGACCTGCGGCAAAAAGTATTTCACTTCTTAAATAGTTGCCTATGCCTGCAATAAAATGCTGGTCAAGGTACAGTGAACTTAAGCTTCGATTACGAAAACGTTTTGACGATAGTCGCTCGCTAAGCGTTTGCCAAGACAGTGTGGGCTGTAATATATCAGGCCCAATCTTACTTAAAAATGGGTGTTCGATTAGCCTATGTGTTTCATAAATGCCGATATCGGATGCACTGTATAACAGGGCACTGCTCGCTTTAGTGTGTAAGGCCAATCGTAAAGAACGCGTTGTATCAGGCAACACCCCGCGCTGGCTAGTCTTCCAAACACCATACAACTGGTTATGAGAGTAAATAGAAAATTGATTAGCGAAGTGAATAAGCATGGCTTTTCCTTGTGTCTCTACCCTCTCCACTTTATGGCCTTTTAGGCGTCGTGCACCCTTACACAAATGTGGAAGGCCCACATCAATATCGTCTATTATTTGCCCTTCTATTATCTTGGCAATGTTATCCGCAGCAATACGAATTTCTGGACCTTCTGGCATAGCAACCCTTTTGATAATAACGACACTATTTACCGATAATTTTTTTACAGCAATAGGGTGTATACGACTGAGTGTTAAGTTGGTTTTTCGTATTGCATAATTATTTGAGCCCAGTAACGGTGACAATAAAAAATGCCGGTCAGCAGTACTGACCGGTATTTCTCTTTGAACGATACTCTCGGTTTTTACAAATTCTGTTCAAACAACTTGTATATACGTCTGTACTCATCTAACCACGAGCTAGGCTGTACAAATCCGTGAGGCTCAACGGGATAGATTGCGGTCTCGAAGTTTTCTTTCTCAAGCTCAATCAAACGTTGAACGAGGCGAACAGTGTCATGGAAGAACACGTTATCATCAACCATGGGAGCATTGATCAACATAGGCTTCTCAAGACCTTCAGCGAAGTAAATCGGCGAGCTGCGCTCGTAAGCAATAGGGTCGACATTCGGTGTATTGAGGATATTTGAGGTATATCCAGTGTTGTAGTGTGCCCAGTCTGTGACCGGACGCAGTGCCGCGCCCGCTGCAAACAAATCAGGTGCAGTAAACATAGACATAAACGTTAGGAAACCACCGTACGACCCTCCATATGTGCCTATCCTATCCCTGTCTACGTTAGCGTTCTCTACCAACCAATTTACACCGTCACGTAAATCCTGCACCTCAGGTGTTCCCATCTGTCGATAAATTGCAGTGCGCCAGTCCCGTCCATATCCCGCAGAGGCCCGGTAGTCCATATCTAAGACAACATATCCCTGCTGTACTAGCATGCTATGGAACATGTATTCTCTGAAGTAACCCGACCACCCCATGTGTGCATTTTGTAGATACCCAGCGCCATGGTTAAACACAACAGCTTTATTCTTCTTCGCATCGAAATTATCGGGCAGATAGACACGCGCATAGATAGGCGCGTCAGTATGCGACGATGGAATTTCAACAATTTTCGGTATCGCCCATGGCATTGCGGTAAATGCATCACTTACCGTGTCTGTGACCTGTGTTGCCGCGTCTGCATCGCCCACTTTCTTTATGTACAATTCACTAGGGCGATTCACTTTATTGTGACTAAGCAATAGCGTATTTTCAGATGGGTTAAGCGCGTAGTCGGTAATACCATTTAAGTCAGTAAGGGTGTCAATCTCATTGGTTTGGGTATTCACTCGATAAATTTCATAAATACCTGGGTGTTCAATATTCGCTTTAAAATATACGTAAGTGTCATCAGACGATACGGTCAAATCGTCAACGATATATTGTCCTTTAGTCAGTGCAACAGCATCGCTTCCTGGGGTTTGCTTGTACAGATGAGCATAGCCACTGTGTTCAGACTGGAAATAAAGTGTTTCAGTAGTGTTGAACCAGCCGAAAGTATTAAAGCGGTAGTTGACCCACGCATCGTCATGTAAACGGTGTTGATTTTCTAAACGCTTGTTCTCGACATCGACGGTTGCAATCCAGCGGTCTTTGTTGTCCCAAGCTTCAAGCATTACCGCTACCGCGTTACCATTTTTGTGCCAACGAATAGAGGGTCTCTGCCAGTTCCAACTCTGTAGCAAAGTAATGGGGCGAGGAAGACGGTTTACCTCGTACGTTTCACCTTTCGCCTGCGCATTTTCTTTTTTGACCTCGGCTAACACGTCATCGTTGTAGCCTGGAAGACTGAAATAATTAAGGGCTGATTTCTCGCCTGTTTTTAAATTAAGTAACCACAAATCATGGTTAACCGCTTCAGCGTCGGCGACGCGACGTCTAACCGACTTGCTCGCGATACGGCTATCTTCTTGTATGTAGTGAGGCATGATGTCGCTATCATCTCTGAACGGTTTACGTTCGGTGGTCGCTGCCACGGCAAATTTACCATTAGGAGAGACACTGATACCCGCTAATCGATGCGCTTTATCAAAGTAAAATGCACTGGGTGCAACCGCTTGACTTTCTGACGCGATTTGCTGTTTTAGGTCGTCACGCGCTTGTCGTGTTTCACGCGTTTTTTTGATGTACTCAATTAACGTTTGTTGCTCCCTGGCAATATAGTCTTTAGGCTCATCAACCGCATTCGGCTTATCAGCGAACTTCCATGTTAATAGCTCTTCGCGCTGCCCCGTTTCTAAATTAATCGCGATAAAGCGGTCTGCGCTAACCGCCATTAAACGGCCATCGGTCATAAAAGTGAGCGAAGAAAGCCGCGCTCCACCTCGTGTTAACTGTACTGTTTTACCGTCAGTAAACTGAACAAAAACACTGTCTTCAAAGCGAAAAGCTACCACACCGTCATCACGCACAACACGCTCATCGAAACGGTACTGGTGTAGTTCGCCAAGAGACACTTTTTCTGATGACGCAGGCGTTTTAACACTTGCTGCATAAACATCATAAAGGTCGCTATCTGGTTTTTCTCTTTCAAAAACGATAGCTTGTCCGTCAGCGGACCATCCCATTCTCGTAGGCTGTCTACCTAACCACTGAGGGTCGCCCATTATTTGTTTTAACGTGATCACATCATTTGAAGCCACAACATCAACGTACGGCGTAACGCTTGCTGATGTCGTCAACGTTGCTGATGGTGACGTTAAAGGTGTCGTTTCATTCGATGAGTCGTCAGTTGTCGATGCGCAACCGGCTAGTGCTGCAGAAATACTTGCAGCAAGTAAAAGCGTTGAGAGTTTTGTCATGTTTTTATTCATTTTTGATTTTAATACGTCACCATTATACCCAACCGTCTACCCGAAACGTCAACACTCATCGGTTACCTTTGGTTAACAAACGCAACTTTATCGTTAATTTGTGCGTATACGTGCATGACATAACGACATGAGAACATCACAATGAAGAAAATCCTGCTTTTAAGTGCGATGGTAATGCTGTGCAGTCAATCTGCAATCGCGAACGAATGCCCTTCGGTATTAAAATTCATGAAGAGGAAATTAAACGCACAAGAGACCGTAAACATGTGTAGCGCCTATTCGGGCAAAACACTACTTATCGTAAATACCGCAAGCTACTGCGGGTTCACGCCACAATTCGAAGGGCTCGAAGCCCTTTATCGCGACTACAAAGACAAAGACTTTGTTGTGTTAGGTTTTCCCTCACATGATTTTAATCAGGAAGCAAAGGATGAAGGGAAAACTGCCGAGTTGTGTGAATTAACCTATGGGGTCAAATTCCCAATGTTTGAACCCACTTCGGTAAAAGGTGAAAATGCTGACCCTATGTATAAAATGCTTAAAGCAGCGACCGGGAAATCACCATCTTGGAACTTTAACAAGTATCTGGTCAATGCAGACGGCACCACCGTTATCCATTACCCAAGTTCGACTACCCCTGACGACCCCAAGTTTGTCGCGGCACTTGAAAAAATGATTGATGAATAAATACTCAGCATAAAAAAAACCCCGCGTACAGGGTACGCGGGGTAAACAAGCACACTCAACTTGGAACACACTAGTAGCATAACGTCACATTCTGTCGTTTTGCTATACAAACATTTAGTCAACGAACTACTTAGTAAGTTCAATAATTTTTTCATTGGCTAACGAAAAGCTATTAGACGCTTGTTCCTCGCCCATGGCCAACCCTTCCGCATAAACAAACTCGATATCGGTAATACCTATAAAGTTTAAGAAATGCTTTATATAGGTGCTTTGGGTATCGAACTCTGTTCCTTGATACACCCCACCACGCGCTGCAAAAATGGTCGCTCGTTTACCTTCAAGTAAACCTACTGGCCCTGTATCGGTATATTTAAACGTAATCCCGGCACGCGCTAATCGATCAAAATACGCTTTTAACGATGATGGAATTCCAAAGTTGTACATGGGTACTGCAATCACGATTTCATCAGCATTAGAGATTGCAGCCACTGCATCATCTGACAAGGCTGCGAGGGTGCGTTGTGCTTCAGATCGCTCATTTGGTGTTGTCATCCATGCATTCATTTCTTCACTAGATAAGTGAGGTAACGCGCCATCAGATAAACTCACCTCTTTGAGGCTAATATCTGTGCTTTTCTGTTTCGCAGCTAAATAGGTGCGAGCAAGTTTTGAAGAATTACCTTGTTCACCGTTAAGGCTTGAAAATATTGCTAATACTGATGTCATTTGTCTCTCCTAGTAAATTACGTACGAAATCATAGCAACCAGTTAAATGAAATAAAATTAGCGAATATTGAGGCTATCATTCTAATTAATAGAATTAATTGACGTTTTTTCGCAAGTTTTGCCGTGTTCTGACCGTTCACGAGCAAATATTAAACTGTGTTAATGAAAGCCTTTTTATTAAACTTTAGTTTGAGACGGGGCGTAAACGGTTATGAAATTATTGTTAATAAAAGGAAAATTATCATGACCCTAAAACTTAAGGCAGCACTTATTAGCACGCCGCTGTTGCTTACTGGTTGCTGGTTAGAAAGTGACGATGATACCCCTGCGCCAACCCCGCCACCGGAAGCGACAACAATTGTTGATGTTGCTGTCGCCGATGGTAACTTCACAACCTTAGTTGCTGCACTTGAAGCTGCTGATCTCGTGACAACGCTAGATAATGAAGACGCAACATTTACCGTGTTTGCGCCAACAGACGATGCGTTTGCATTACTCGGCCAAGAAACAATAGATGCATTATTGCAAGATACCGATACACTATCCGATATTCTCACTTACCACGTACTCTCTAGTGAAGTGGATGCAGAGGCAGCCATAAGCCTGGCCGGCACTACAACCGAAACGGTTAACGGTGCATCGATTGCGCTTTCATTATCTGGCGACGATTTGTTGATTAACACATCAACAGTCACAATGGCGGATATACAAACCGACAACGGCATCATACACGTTATTGACGCAGTACTGACGCCCCCCTCACCGACCGATGCAACAGACGCAACAATCGCAGAAGTCGCTGCAGGTGACGAGCAATTTTCAACGCTGGTCGCGGCGCTGACAGAAGCGAATCTTGTTGATACGTTAAGCGATCCCGACGCGACATTTACCGTATTTGCCCCAACAAACGCAGCATTCGATATGATTGATGGGGACACACTAGACGCATTACTTGCTGACACCGACGCCCTGAGTGCCGTGTTACTGCAGCATGTTGTTGCAGACGCTGCCGTTGATTCGGTCACCGCATTTTCTCTGAACGGTACCGATGTAACTACCGCGTCGGGTGCGATGATCCCTGTTGCCATCAACACCGATACTGACGCGCTGACAGTAGGCGGCGCTAATGTGGTTGTTTCAGATATTCAAACGAGCAACGGCATTATCCATGTTATCGATATGGTAATAGTAGGTGATGTTGATTTGCCCACACCACCTAATACAATTGTCGATATCGCTGCAAGCAATGACGACTTCTCAACGCTAGTCAGCTTGCTTCAGTCGACAGGTTTAGATACCACGCTTGATGACACCACAATCGAATTTACCGTGTTTGCCCCCACTAACGCAGCCTTTGATGCTATTGATGACAGCGTACTTACCGCGCTAGCCAACGATGCTGACGCACTAACCAATGTGCTGACTTACCATGTCATTGCAGGCGCTACCGTTTTACAAGATGGCGCCGTCGCTATTGCTCAGTCTAATGAAAGCCTGGTCGAGACGGCTAATGGACAAGATGTGGCATTATCATTATCGGGTTCAGATTTATATGTAAACACATCTCGGGTATCGTCGGCTGATATTATGGCTGACAACGGCGTTATCCATGTTGTTGACCAGGTGATATTGCCACCCGCATCCGTTGATGCAACATCGCAAACTATTGTGGACTACGCGGTAGCCAATGAAGACTTCTCTACATTAGTTGCGGCATTAACCGAAGCAGATTTAGTTGATACCTTGGCAGACACAGATGCAACGTTCACGGTATTTGCACCGACCAATGCAGCGTTTGATAAAATTGAGGACACCGCACTTTCTGGCTTGCTAGCTGACACAGACGCACTATCTCAAGTGCTGCTTCAGCATGTTGTTCCTAACGCGGCAATCAACGCAGTCACCGCCTTTTCGGCCAATGGTACAGCGGTTGATACCGTATCGGGTGAAGATGTTGCGATTGATATAGTCAACTTCACTCAAGGCGAAAACACCGACACGACGGAAGTGACGTATGATGTCGCGACGGGCAGACTTGTTGGCGGTAATGCCACTGGGAACGCTGGTTTCACGCTATATACTTTCGATAGCGATTTAGGCAGTGCGGGCAGTAACTGTAACGATGCATGCGCAACAACCTGGATGCCAGTAATGGTTACCGACGGTACAGCATCTGGTGTACCCGGATTAACGACCATTGAAAGAGATGGCGGCGCAATGCAAGCGGCGTTTCAAGGTCGCCCGCTTTATTTCTTTGCGAACGACACGGCAGCTGGTGACAATAACGGTGACGGCGTAAATGATTTATGGTCTAACGTTGCACTACCTCAGACCGCCTTAATGGTGCAAGGTGCTATCGTAACCACGACTGACGTAAATACGTCAAATGGAGTTATTCATGTTATTGACAGCGTAATCACAGAAACCCTGCAATAACGTAATCCGTTTTGGCGTGAGTAATCAGCGCCTTCTAAGAACAAAAAAGGCCCTCGCTATGAGGGCCTTTTTTATTTCGAAATAACTACCTCGCGAGACGACGTCTATTCGTCTACATGTTCATGAAAGCCGTTCGCGAAATCAGCGATCAGATCATCGGTATCCTCTATACCAACAGATATCCTGATGGTCGTCTCAGAAATACCCATACTTTCTCTCTCCTCGGCGCTATTTTCAAAATAGATAGTAGAGGCTACGGGCAGCGCTAATGTTCGATTATCACCTAGGTGCGTGGCGCATATAACGAGCGATAATTGATTAAGAAACGTCACCGGGTCACGTTCATCAATCAAATCAAAACTGAGTATTGCACCATACCCGCGATTTAGTTGTTCGCGTGCCATAAAATGCTGAGGATGATTGGCGAGACCTGGATAATATACGTGCTTTACCTGCGGATGATTGTCTAGAAATGTCGCTAATTTAAGTGCGTTTTGGCAACTTCTGGTTAGTCGTAGTGCTAACGTTTCCATACCTAGTGCAATATCAGATGCAGATTGTGGGGCGAGTGTAGCGCCTAAGTCTCGCAGCCCTTTCTTTTTAATTTGTGTTAACCCCCACTGTGTGGTGTCAGCAACGCGATAACCAGGCTTGATATTATCGTACGTTGTCCAATCATACATGCCAGTGTCAACCACTGCGCCACCTAAAACATTTCCGTGCCCAGCGATGTACTTGGTAAGCGAACAAAAGACTAAGCTTGCCCCAACCGCTTTAGCATAAAACAATGGTGGCGGCGTCATGGTGTTATCTACCATAAACACGATATTCTTTTCTTTACAATACTGCCCAAGCGCGTGCAAATCAGCGACTTGTGTAACAGGGTTAGCAATGGTTTCGGTATAAACACCCTTGGTGTTGGGTTGATACGCCGCCTTTACATTATGAACGTCAGTCACATCAGCAAAAGTAATATGAACGCCATATTCCATTAATGTTTCAAAAAAGCTTCGAGTATTGCCAAACAAATATTGGCTTACGATGAGGTGGTCTCCACTTTTAAGCAGAGAAAAAAGCGTGCTACTGATGGCAGCCATACCCGTCGAGAAACAGAGTGCACCAACACCGCCTTCTAATTCGTTCAGCATATTTTGAAGTGCAGTTACTGAGGGTGAAGAGGACCGCGAATAGACATGCGCCGCTTTTTTACCTTGAAAAGCATCGATAATACCCTGAGCATCTTTAAACTCGAATAGAACTGAATTTGATGTGCTGCTATGCACCCCACCATGCTCAGGCGCATTTAATCTACGATCTGCGTGCACCTGACGGGTTGTAAATCCCTGTTTTGCCACGAATAAACTCCAATACGTTAGCGGTCAATAGTACAACACACACTCTGTGCTGCTATTTACTGTTAGTGATACATTTTGCTGAATATTTCGCTGAAACGTTAGCATAAAATGCATAAATAGTTTGCATTTGTTCTTCTATATTATCGACTTTCTGAATAATAGGGCCCAGTACGATAGTCTTGGTGTCGTAATCAAGCCCAATGAGCTGTACGGGCACGCTGGCTTCTCGGGCAATGTGCATAAACCCTGTTTTCCAAGGAAAAATAGGACTTCGCGTGCCCTCAGGCGCTAGCGCAAGCAAAAGGTGCTGAGACGATTTTATTTGCTCTACGATATTATTCACCACACCATGCGCTTTAGTGCGTCTAATAGGAATTCCTCCAAGGCGGCGTATGATGTAGCCCAATGGAGGAAAAAATATAGTATGTTTTCCAAAAAAGTTGATGTTTAAACGGAAAGAAAACACCACCATCAATCCAATAAAAAAATCCCAATTAGACGTGTGAGGCGCCACCGCCAGTATTGCTTTATCTTCATTAATGAAGTTTCCACTCACCCGCCAACCGCGCCTATCAAGCATAAAACACCCAAAGCGATGTAACCAGTTAGGCCATTTTTTCGGCACATTTGCACCAATGTTTACTTCATGAATACGCTTTTGCATGCGTTTACTCTTACTTCTTCATTCCTGCTAGCATATTAAAAATCGATAGCATGCACCACTATTAACATTTTAATTACAATATACCTCAGAGTATACCGCGCTACAAAACCTCAAATTAGGCATAAATTGCACTTGAAAAACGCTATAGTGTTCACTCCTGCATGTTTAAAACGGAACCCTATGTGCATTCTATTTATTGCAAATAAACAACGCCAAGACACACCGTTTATTATGGCCGCTAACCGAGATGAATTTCATGCTAGGCCTACCGCGGCTTCTGCGTTTTGGGAACGTCACCCGAATGTGCTCGGCGGCATAGATTTAGAGGCATTAGGCACGTGGATGGGCGTTACGCGTAACGGAAAAATAGCAGCATTGACCAATATTCGCGCACCTCAGACAACGCTTCCCGACGCCCTTTCACGAGGGGATGTTGTAAAAGACTGGCTTATCAATAATGACCTAACTCATGGGGAATATGCCCACCGTCTTTCATCGTCGCGCCATCAATACAATGGTTATAACCTCGTTTTTGGTACCATTAATGACTTAGCGGTTTATAACAACCATTTGAACCGTATGGACACAATAGACGACGGCGTTTATGGCCTTTCTAATGCTGACCTCAATACGCCATGGCCTAAAGTGTCTCGGGGCATTGCAGCGCTGAGTGATTACGTTTGTCAGGCAGACACCATCGATAATGAAGCGCTGTTTGCGCTACTTAGAGATCAAGAAAAGGCAAACGATGACATACTGCCCACTACCGGCGTGCCACTTGAATGGGAGCGTGCGTTGTCTTCGATTTTTATCGTCATGCCAACCTATGGTACTCGCACGTCAACCATTGTTACCGTTGATGCGAACAACATCATGTATTGGGAAGAACGAACCTTTAATCCCCAAGGGGAAACGATAAACACCCAGTCATTTCATTTTTCGCTCGACGTTAAGTAGGACGAGTATTTCAATTTTTAGAAAATAATTGTGATTTTTGACACATTTTCACCTTTTTAGGGGTCGTTTTTTCTACCATCAATGGCATAATGCGACCCTGCTTTTTTTTGCATTGCACCGTGAGGACATATCGTGTTTGAAGTATTACCCCATCTAGATCCAGATCCAATTCTTGGCTTGTCTGCCGCATATCGCGAAGACACTAACCCTGCAAAAATTGACTTAGGCGTAGGTGTTTACAAAGACGAAAACGGTAATACCCCTATTCTTACCAGCGTGGCGAAAGCGCAACATGTACTTTTAGAAAAAGAAACAAGCAAAACCTATATTACCCCTCAGGGTAATCAAGGGTTTATCGATGGTATGCTTAGCCTGCTGCTAGGCAAGAATAGTCAATCGTTACTTGCGAATCGCGTTGCTGCTGTGCAGGCCCCAGGTGGCTGTGGTGCATTACGTATTTTATCCGAGCTGTTAGTTCGTTGTAATAAAGATGCGACGGTATGGGTAAGCGACCCAACATGGGCGAACCACATTCCCCTAATTGGTTCAGCGGGTTTAACTATTGAAACCTATCCGTATTTTGACAAAGCGACGGCAAGCATTCGTTTTGATGCCATGATGGACACACTTCGTAACGTAAAGAAAGGCGATGTGGTACTACTACATGGCTGCTGTCATAACCCAACAGGCGCTGACTTAACCAACGCACAATGGGATGAAGTGCTTGCTGTTGCTAAAGAGCGCGAATTCTTACCATTTATCGACGTCGCTTATTTAGGGTTCGGTGAAGGTCTTGACGATGATGCTTATGGGTTGCGTTTGTTAGTTGAAAACCTGCCAGAAGTAATTATTGCTGCTTCATGCTCTAAAAACTTCGGTTTATACAGAGAGCGTGTAGGCTTAGCGGCTATCGTTACAGAAAATACCAATACACGTAATATTGCACAGGCGCAAATTCAGTCTGTTGCGCGTGGTATTTATTCTATGCCGCCTAGCTACGGCGGTGCATTAGTTGACATTATCTTATCAGATAGTGCATTGAACCAAGAATGGGTAAACGAAGTTGATACCATGCGTAACCGTATGAAAGCACTTCGCGCTATGCTCGTTCAGAATCTGCACGATAACGGGTCACCAAAAGACTTTAGCTTTGTAAACGACCAGAAAGGCATGTTCTCGTTCCTGTGTATCACACCAGAGCAAGTACGTGAAGTACGCGCAAAACACAGCGTATACTTTGTTGATTCTAGCCGTGTAAACATTGCGGGCATTAACCAAGAAAATGTTGAGACCTTAGCGAAAGCGTTAGTCTCAGTCCTTTAGGGCACCATAAAAAAGGCGACATTAACGTCGCCTTTTTTATTCAATTACTCCTACCAATCTAACGAGTGCCGGCAGTAATTAATCTGTCTAATGCATTCGCAAAATTTTGCTTATCACGTTGAGAGAATGCTTTAGGCCCCCCCGTATGCTCTCCGCTTGAGCGCATAGTATCCATAAAGTCTCGCATAGTCAGCGCTGCGCGTATTGATGACTTATCGAACTCGTCCCCTCTGGTATTCATTGCCATCGCATTTTTGGCAAGAATGTCTGAGGCAAGCGGAATATCAGATGTGATAACCAGATCGCCTGCATCACATTTTTCAACAATGTAATCATCTGCCGCGTCAAAACCTGAGGGCACTAACGTTAACGTAATGTTTTTATCTGGTGGGATTGTCATAGAGTGGTTGGCGACTAAAGATAAAGGCAGGCCGGTTCGACGGGCTGCCTTAAACAGAATTTCTTTAATTACGCCAGGGCATGCATCTGCATCTACCCATATATGCATAATAGTATCTCGCGTAAAATTTTACGCTAGCATACCACCATCGACTACCACTGTCGTGCCGGTCGTGTAGCTTGAGGCATCTGAAACTAAGTACAATACGGTACCCGCCATTTCATCGGGATCGGCGACGCGACCCAATGGGATAACTTTAAGCGCGTGTTTAAGGATCTGTTCATTGGTCGTCAATGCAGATGCGAACTTAGTGTCGGTCAGTCCAGGCAATAACGCGTTAACACGAATATTCAATTTACCACACTCTTTAGCAAACGACTTGGTCATGCTGATAACCGCTGCTTTAGTTATAGAGTAAATCCCTTGCATATCGCCAGGTGTAACACCATTCACAGATGCGGTGTTTAAGATCACGCCGCCACCCTGCTCTTTCATCATTTTTCCCGCCTCGATAGACATGAAAAAATAACCACGAATGTTAACGTCAACGGTTTTATTGTAGGCACCAAGATCGGTATCAAGAATATGACCAAAATAGGGGTTTGCGGCCGCGTTGTTTACCAAAATATCAAGCTGGCCAAAAACACGCTTAATGGCGTCGAACGCCGCAGTAATTTGTTCCATCTCTCCCACGTGACAAGCTAACGCCGTCGCTTTACCACCCGCGTCGCGAATAGACGATGCAACCGCTTCACAACCATCAATCTTTCGGCTAGAGACAATCACGTGTGCACCGTACTGCGCTAATAATCGCGCGATAGACTCACCTATACCGCGACTAGCGCCTGTAACCAAAGCAACTTTACCTGTTAAATCGAATAAATCTTTCATTATATATCTCCCTGTATTGTAGGAATAATTACGCTAGCATACCGCCATCTAATACCACTGACTGTCCTGTCATAAATGACGACTCGTCACTGCATAACCATGCAATGGCATTTGCAATCTCTTCTGGTTTTCCAAGTCGCTTCATGGGGTTAGCGCCCACCAAGCCTTTCTTACCGCGCTCGTCAAGCTTCGACAGCACACCTTGTACCATGGGGGTGTCCACAAAGCTTGGACACACTGCGTTAATACGAATATTAGCACGCGCATATTCGACGGCAGCCGATTTTGTCAGCCCAATTACGCCATGCTTCGATGCACTGTATGCACTAATCATCGGCGCTGATCGTAAACCTGCAACCGATGCGATATTAATAATATGCCCGCCCCCTGTTGCCGTCATATGTTTAAGCGCATTTTTCATGCAGTACCATACCCCGGCCAAGTTAACCTGAATGTTTTTCATAAACATTGCATCATCAACGTCAGTTAATGGAGCTGGAAAATGGTCAATACCTGCATTATTGATAATGACATCGATTTTGTCGTTTTGTGAAAATGCGGTTTGAAACATCGCACTGACTTGGTCTGGTTGTGTCACGTCTACGGCTACCGCATAGGCTTTTCCGCCTTCACCGTTCAGTTGCTCTGCAAGTGCAGAGGCATTATCGATATTTAAATCTGCGATACCGACTAAGGCGCCTCGTGCACAAAGTAGTTTCGCCGAGGCGGCACCAATACCCGAGCCACCACCGGTAATTAAAATATGTTTACCTTCTACATTTGCAACATTCATTCACTGTGCTCCACTTTAAGTACTAGCTTTCCAAAGTTTTCGCCTTTGAACAACATAAGTAGTGTTTCAGGGAAGGTGTCTAGCCCTTCTACCACATGCTCTTTTGCTTTTAATGTGCCCTCGGCAATCCACGAGGCCATTTCTTTTGCTGCCAACGGATATTCAGCAACATTGTCAAAAACGACAATCCCTTCCATGCGGGCTCGGTTAACCAGTAATGATAGGTAATTTGATGGCCCTTTTACGGGTGTAGTGTTGTTGTATTGGCTTATCGCCCCGCAAATGACAATCCGCGCTCGTAGGTTAATTTTGGTAAGTACTTCGTCGAGAATATCGCCACCAACGTTATCAAAATATACGTCGATGCCATTAGGGCATGCAGCCTTTAGGTCTTTTCTAAATTCACCGCTCTTATAATCGACAGCGGCGTCAAAACCTAATTCACGGGTCAAGTAATCGCACTTATCTTTGCCGCCAGCAATGCCTACCACTCGGCATCCTTTAATCTTAGCGATTTGCCCCACTACCGTACCAACCGCACCTGCTGCACCTGATACCACAACAGTTTCACCTTCTTTAGGTAAACCCGTTTTTAACAGACCAAAATAAGCGGTCATTCCTGGCATACCTAATACGCCCAAGTATCGCTCAAGTGGAGCAAGCTCTGGAGAGACCTTGTGAACGCCTTTAGCGTTAACCACGGCATACTCTTGTACGCCAAAGTGACCATAAACATGATCGCCAACACTGAAACCATCAGACTCTGACGCAATGACTTCGCCAACGGTACCCGCTCGCATTACATCGCCTAGCTGTACCGGCTCGATATACGACTTGCCATCATTCATC
Source organism: Alteromonas algae (assembly GCF_049117195.1). GTDB lineage: Bacteria > Pseudomonadota > Gammaproteobacteria > Enterobacterales > Alteromonadaceae > Alteromonas. The sequence continues at coordinate 1,801,937 of NZ_CP185260.1, read as the reverse complement.
CAACCACGCATGGCAGGGTCTAAAGAAATGTATTTAATTTTTACCGCAATCTCACCGGCTTTGACTTCTGGCATGCTTACGGTCGCATAGGTGAAGTTTTGTCGTGTAGGTTCGCCAACAGGACGGGTAGTCAACTGCCACTGTTTATATTCCATAACCTTTCCTTAGAAATAGTTTGCGTGAACGTTTTCACACGTTGCGTCGCGGTTGGTTAGCACTTCGATATCACGAGAGACAAGCGGAAGTTCCCAATTTAGGAAATATTCAGCCGCCGCCAGTTTGCCCTCATAGAAATCTGCGTTTTCGCCGCTTGCGCCATCTTGTAACGCCTTTTCAGCCACGTTAGCCTGGCGTAACCAGATCCAGCTCACTACGCAGGCAGAAAACACATTTAAAAAACAACTGGCGTTTGTCAGTAATATTGATTGTTTATCTGAACGCAAATCTGCACCAGCTTGTTGAATTAATGCACCAAGTTTGTCTAAGTAAGGTTTAAGCGAACCCGCTAACGCTTGTGCACGTGGTGTTGTCGCCTTCGCCATATCGTGCGTTACGCGATTTAACAGTACATTCAGGCCTTTGCCTTCGTGTTGCCATAACTTACGCCCTAGCAAGTCGAGCGCTTGGATACCATTAGTCCCTTCATGAATTGGGTTTAAACGGTTATCTCGCCAACACTGTTCGACTGGATACTCGCGGGTGTAACCTGCCCCACCTAATATCTGAATGGCTAAATCATTAGCTTTAGGACCAAACTCAGAAGGCCATGCTTTAAATACCGGTGTTAATAAATCGAGAAGTTGAGACAGTTCAGTACGTTTATCGCTATCTTCTTCCGTTGCCATTTCGTCAATGAGCGTACTGCCGTATAGACATAATGACATCCCACCTTCGCAATAGGCTTTTTGTGCCAGTAACATACGACGTACATCACCATGATTTATGATAGGCGTTGGTTCATCATCAGGTGCTAAGTTAGGCGCGGCTCGGCCTTGCGTGCGATCTTTGGCATACTCGAGTGAGTAACGATAACCCCTATAGCCAATCATTGCTGCGCCATAGCCCACACCGATACGTGCTTCGTTCATCATCATAAACATATAGCGTAAGCCTTGATGCGCCTCGCCAATAAGATAACCATGACAGTCATCATTTTCACCAAACGTTAGCGCGGTTGACGTTGTGCCTCGGTACCCCATTTTATGGATCAAGCCTGCCAACGTTACATCGTTGCGCATGTCAGGGTTGCCCGCGTCGTCAAGCCGATATTTAGGAACGGCAAATAATGAAATACCTTTTACGCCCGCAGGCCCGCCGGGAATTTTAGCCAGAACTAAATGCACGATATTGTCTGATAATTCGTGTTCGCCGCCCGAGATATAAATTTTGCTGCCTTTAAGACGGTAACTGCCATCGTCGGCAGGTCTTGCAGAGGTTCTAATATCAGCTAGCGATGACCCTGCATGCGGCTCGGTTAACGCCATGGTTCCGGTAAAGTCGCCCGTTAACATTTTTGGCAGGAAAGACGCTTTTATTTCATCTGAGCCAAAGTGCTTGATGACATTCGCTGCCGCAGCAGTAAGGAACGGATACGCGGTAGAAGAAGGATTTGCTGCCAGAAAATATCCCGCACAGGCATTCATTATTGTGACAGGCAGTTGCATACCGCCGTCTTCGTAATCGAAGTGACCCGCAATAAAACCAGACTCTCGATACGTATCAAACGCGCGTTTGACGTCATCAATCATGGTCACTTTTTTACCATCGAATGTGGGTTCGTTTTTATCGGCAATAGCGTTATGTGGCAGAAACAGTTCCTCTGCCATTTTTTCAGCCATATCAATGACAGCATTAAAGGTTTCGACATTGTGCTCGTCGAAGCGTGCTTTCTCACATAATTTCTGCGTGTTCAGTACTTCGTACAATTGAAAGTACATTTCTTTACGGGGAATAAGTTGATCGGCCATTAGACACTCCACGATTAGATTGTTAACACATTGTGTCATAAACGTTAGTGTGCCATCATTGTCATTAATGACACAATTATGGTCATTACCGCCAACAATCACAGAAATTGATAGTAGCTTATAAAATTAATTATTTTTATGAATAAAGAACCCTTTATAGTCACGGTCTTAGGCTTTGAGCACGCGCTTGCTTCTGCTATCACCGGTGCACTTGATGTATTCGCATTTGCTGGAATTAGTTGGCAACGTATTCATCAACAACCCACCCACCCTCAATTTAAAGTGCAACTGGCGAGTGCCCATGGTCGGCCGTTCACGTGCTCTAATCAACTATCGCTTACGCCACACATTGCCATTGAAGATGTGTCTCATACACATATTTTGCTTATTCCCACCATAGGCGGTGACATTGACAGCGTTCTTCGCGACAACCAAGGTTTGCATGTACACATCAGGCGACTTCAAAAAAATGGCGCGGATATCGCGGCAAACTGCACCGGCAACTTTCTTCTGGCCGAGACGGGCTTATTAGATGGAAAGGTTGCCACGACCCATTGGGGCTATGCTGATAAGTTTCGCCAACACTACCCCTCTGTCGATTTGCAGTCAGATAAAATGGTAACCGAGCAAGACGCAATTTTTTGCGCTGGAGGCGGAATGGCATGGATAGACTTAGCAATATTACTAATAGAACGGTATTGCGGTTACCAAGTAGCAAGCGACATTGCAAAGTCTCACGTACTCGATTTTTCCCGTCCAAATCAAACGGTATATGCAAGCAGCAGGCAACACAAATTTCATCAGGACAAAGATATTCTTGCCATTCAAGAGCATTTAGAAACTCATTTTCACGAACGGTTAACAAACAAAGCGGTTGCTGAACGATTTAATATGACAGAGCGCACCTTAATACGCCGCTTTAAGCAAGCTTGTGCCATCACGCCCCTACATTACCTGCAAAGTATAAGGCTAGAACAAGCACGCAAGGTACTTGAAACGACGCGTGTGCCGCTAGAGCAAATTATCAATGATGTGGGGTACGAAGACTTAAGCTCATTTACGCGATTATTCAAGAAAAATACTGGCTTATCACCCTCTCAGTACCGTGCAAAATTTATTCGCAACTAACCGTATTTACCAAAAAATTGAGGTTTTTAGCGCGATATATGTGTAAAATGCCGGCCAATTGAAGAACACAAACTTCAATGTTAAACACTACAAAAACATTTTCACAACTTGGTGGACACATGAGAACATATAAAATGGCGTCGATAGCGCTAGCCGTAAGTGCTGCGTTTGGTACCTCAGTTCTAGCACAAGAAGCAGTAATTCAAGAAAAAAAAGAAGCTGCTCTTGAACAAATTACCGTAACCGCTCAAAAGCGTACTCAGTCAATTCAGGAAGTTCCTATTTCTGTTGCTACGCTAAGTGGCGAGAAATTCGAAAGCCTTTTTTCTGGCGGTGAAGACATTCTAGCACTCGCCGTTCGCGTACCTGGTTTATACGCTGAATCATCAAACGGCCGTGTTGCCCCGCGATTTTATATTCGTGGTTTAGGTAATACAGATTTCGACCTTGCGGCATCGCAGCCGGTTTCGATTATCATGGACGAAGTGGTAATGGAAAACGTTGTACTGAAAAGCTTCCCACTTTTCGACGTACAACAGGTTGAAGTATTGCGTGGCCCACAGGGCACGTTGTTCGGAAGAAACACAACGGCCGGCATTATCAAATTTGATACCGTTAAACCTACTCAAGACCTAGAAGGGTATGCGAAAGCAGGTTTCGGTTCATACGGCACCATGAACTTTGAAGGCGCAATCAGTGGTGGTTTAACTGATGACTTATCTGCTCGTCTTTCAGTTCTTTCTCAAGAGCGCGACGATTACATCGATAATGCTTTCACTGGCGAAAATGACGCCATTGGTGGTTTTGATGAGAAAGCATGGCGTCTACAGCTTCTTTGGGAGCCATCAGCTGATTTTTCTGCATTGTTGAATGTACATGGCCGCGATCTTGAAGGCACAGCGTCTATCTTCCGTGCTAACGTGTTTGATAAAGGCAGTAACGATCTTAACGCTAATTACGACCGTGAAACTGTCTTTTATGACGGTGATCTTGAAGGCGATGGTATCGACAATAATCCACAGGCCTACGAGGGTTTTGGTGCGTCACTTAAACTAGAATACGATATGGATGATATGACGTTTACGTCTATCTCAGCCATTGAAACTGCAGATGGTTCAAGCTTAGGCGACGTTGACGGTGGCTTCAATAACGCAGACGGTACATCAGGTCCAGGCTTTATTCCGTTCTCTGCGGTAACCCAAGACAACCTTGACGATCTTGAGCAATACACCCAAGAGTTCCGTCTATCTAGCAACACAACAGACGCAATGAACTGGCAACTAGGTGCGTTTTATTACGACGCGTCGTTTAACGTAACCAGCATTGATGGTTTCTTTGGTGCTTCTACCGTTTTCCACGAAAACCAAACGTGGGCATTGTTTGGCCAAAGTTCTTATCAAGTGAATGAAAAGCTAAACATTACCGGTGGCGTTCGTTACACACACGATAAAAAATCTTTAGTGGTTGGCGATCAAAACGTGAACGGTTTTGCTCTAGTAATTGGCGCTGCAAGCGTACAAGACTATGAAGATATCAACGTTGATGATGGTCAAGCCAGCTTCGAGCTAAGCGCAAACTACCGTGTGACTGATGATATGTCTGTTTTTGCTCGCTACGCCAATGGCTTCAGAGCACAAACAATTCAAGGTCGAGATGTTGCATTTGAAGGTGCGCCGTCTGTTGCTGATGCTGAAACCATCAACTCTTTTGAAATTGGTTTCAAGTCAGACCTTCTTGATGACACACTACGCCTAAACGCTGCTGCGTTCTACTACACGGTAGACGATATGCAGTTCTCAGCGATTGGTGGTGGCAATAACTTCACGTCACTGGTGAATGCAGACCAAGGTGAAGCGTACGGTTTTGAAGTAGACGCACAATGGTTAGCGACTGACGAACTTACCTTCACAGCGGGTTACAGCTATAACCACACTGAGATACAAGATGATACATTAACAGTATCGCCGTGCGGGACTAACGCAGGTTCTGGTTTTGACGGAAACTGTACGGTAACCGATCCTCGTCCAGACGGTTTTGTTGCATCAATTGATGGTAACCCATTCCCTCAAGCACCAGAGTCAATCTTTAACTTCACAGCACGTTACGCTGTCCCTATGGGTGACAACGGTGAATTCTTTGTATTTACTGATTGGGCATTCCAAGGCGAAACCAACATCTTCTTGTACGAAGCGGTTGAATTCACGACGGATAATAACTTTGAAGGTGGCCTACGCGTAGGTTACGAAAACTTCGAGCACAACTACACAGTAGCCTTGTTTGGTAGAAACATCACCGATGAAGACAATGTGAAAGGTGCAATCGACTTCAACAACCTTACGGGTATCGTTAACGAACCGCGTATTTGGGGTTTAGAAGTTAAATATACTTATTACTAATAGCGTTAAGCTCTTGGTTTTAAAACAACAAAAGCGATGGCTAACCCCATCGCTTTTTTTATTGACGAATACCTCGCGGTTTCAACGACTATATTACAGCCGGCCTGACCGCTACGTAATGGCTAGCAATAATAAGATGGCCGTGCATAACTCATTATGCAGCCAAACTTACTTCGTGCGTTTGTTTCACCAAGAGCTGATGCAGCTTGCGACATACATTCACCATTTTTGCCACTTTTTGGTAATACACCTGCTCAATCAACTGCCCTTTTTCGTCAAATAAAAAGCTGGCCAACTTAGCGTTTCTTGCAGGCAGGTAAAAATGATGTACCGTAAAATGTTTAGACATGGGTGCATACATCACTTTTTGATACATGCAAAACGGCAAAAATTCTGCCCTTTTGTCTCCACCCACTAGCTGTAGTCGACGCTGAAAGGCATCTTGCCCTGGAGCACGCAACAGCCCATGCTTTTCGATGAGTTGATCAACTGCTTTTATGCCTGTTTGCATTGCCACCTCCAAATACTGTTTATACATACAGTATAATTTAGTTTGTACAAAATGCAAACAAAAAAGCCGAGACACATTGCCTCGGCTTTCAAACCTATATCCTGCAGTATGCTATTTTAGCATGGCTTCCAAAAATGCCCATTGGTCGGCATAACCGTCAATGCGCATCCACGTTGGCGTACCTGCACCGTGCCCAGCACGCGTTTCTACGCGTAACAATACAGGTTTGTTGCACCCTTGATGGGCCTGTAGTTGCGCGGCATATTTATAACTGTGCCACGGAACAACCCTATCGTCGTGATCGCCTGTAGTTACCAGCGTTGCCGGATAGCATATGCCCGCTTCCGTGTTGTGTAGAGGAGAATAGGCATACAAGGCCTCAAATTCATCTTTATTTTCGCTTAACCCGTAGTCTGACGACCAAGCACGCGCATTAGCACTGGGCGTATGGTAGCGCAACATATCTAATACGCCTACAGCCGGCAATGCGGCAGCGAATAAGTCTGGTCGCTGTGTAGTAACAGCACCGACTAATAAGCCCCCATTACTTCCACCTTGAATACCCAATGATTCTGGTGTCGTATACCCTTGTTCTATCAGGTATTCAGCGCCCGCAATGAAGTCATCAAACACATTTTGCTTCTTGAGCTTTGTGCCCGCTTTGTGCCATTGCTGGCCATACTCTCCGCCACCACGCAAATTGGCTATTGCAAGCACGTTACCCTGTTCTATCCATACCATGCGTGATACTGAATAACTGGGCAATAACGAAACATTAAACCCGCCATATCCATACAATAACGTCTTATTGTTCCCATCCAGCTTCACCCCTTTCTTATGCACAATAAACATAGGAATGTTGGTACCGTCTTTACTTGGGTAGAATACTTGCTTAGTTTCAAACTGGGAGTAGTCGACACCAGTTTCTATGGTTTTGTAGTGCTGCTGCTCACCGGTATCAATATCATACTCGTAAATAGCGCCAGGATTAGTAAACCCAGTTAATTTATAAAAGGTGGTTTTCGCGTCTTTGCTTCCGTAAAAACCGGTAACGCGGCCAATATCATCAAACGAAAGGGTATTCAGCGTCTTTCCATCAAGACCATACACAATGACATTTGACTTAACATCGCTTAAATACCGCGCAAAAAGCTTATCACCTAATAGACTTATGCCATTAAGCGTTGCCGCTTTGCTTTCAACAATCGTTTGCTCATTTTTGCCGTCAATATCAACGCGTATAACTTTTCCTGTCGGCGCATTAGCGGTCGACTCGAAATAAAGCGCATTATCGGCTTCACCGATTAAATCATAACGACCGTCCCATCGGTCAAAAATAGCAGTAATGGGGGCGTCATTATCTTTCAATGAAAGGGTGTAAACACCGTTCGCTTGATACCCTTCAAACACTGAAATCAGTAACGTACTATCCTTGCTAATAACGGCCGGATATGGGTTCCATGTGGGTTTATCATCAAAGGCAAACACTTTGCGATCTTGTGACTGAGGTGAACCTAACTGATGAAAGTAAATAGCTACCGCTTTACTATCGTCCCAGTTCCCTTGGCTATCTTGCGGATAACGAGAATAAAAAAAGCCACTTTCATCATTTAACCAGGCAACATTGGTGAACTTAACCCCTTCAATAACGTCACTGTTATCTTTTTTGGTGTTAATATCTTTAATGTGGATGGTTTTCCAATCAGTACCGCCGTCGGACAGTAGATAAGCAAGATAATTCGCCTTCGGGCTTATCTCATAACTTGCCATAGACACGGTACCATCATCGCTAAGCGTGTTCGGGTCTAGGAGCACATCGGCCTGCCCATCAGCACTGTCTGAAACATACAATACATATTGGTTTTGCAGGCCATCATTATATGAGTGAAATACCTTACCATTAACCGTGTAAGGCACTTGATACTTTTCGTAATCCCACAGTGCGGTTAGGCGTTCCTTATAGGTATCTCTGCTTGGTAACGTCTCTAAAAAGGGACGAGCAACGCTATTTTGAGCGCTAACCCAAGCAGCGACCTCTGTCGTTTTTTCTGCCTCCAACCAACGATACGGATCTGACACTTCGGTGCCGTGATAATTATCCACTTGGTCCACCGTGCGTGTGGCAGGATAGTCTATTGGCGTGGCGACAATGGCATTCTGGTCAGTATTGTCAGACATCAACGCTGTGTCTTTATTATTACCCACGCATGAAAACAGCGCCATCGACGCCGCAATTAAGGTAACTGATTTGATTACTTTATGTTTCATTTATTGGTAACCCTTTAACGGTAACGCCGGGTAACTACCCGGCATGTTCTATTTCGCTGTGTTTTGCACTGTTATTTCGTTTCTTACCTTTAAATACCGACTTAATGTCATCAAGAATGAGGTAAAGCGCTGGCACTAGTAGTAACGTAATGACCGTGGCAAACAAGATGCCAAAGGCAAGAGAAATAGCCATTGGGATGACGACCTGTGCCTGTAAGCTACGCTCAAACACAATCGGCATTAACCCCATAAACGTAGTCAGTGACGTAAGAATAATGGCTCTAAAGCGCTGCGTGCCCGCGCTAATTGCCGCATCTTTGAGTGATAGCCCTTCTTTTCTGGCACGGTTAACAAAATCAACCATAATAAGACTGTCGTTAACCACAACACCCGATAATGCGATAATACCGCACACCGACAACACACTCACGGCCATGCCCAATACTAAATGCCCGATAATGGCTCCCACCACACCAAAAGGGATAACCGACATGATGATAAGTGGCTGACTGTAAGACTTAAGCGGTATGGCAAGTAATGCATAAATTGCAAAGAGCGCGAATAATAAGCCTTGAAGGAGGCTAAATATCGCTTCGCCTTGCTCTTTCGAATTCCCCATAAGTTGAAACTCAACATTTGGGTAACGCGCAAGTAAATCAGGCATTACCGTATCTATCACTTCTCGCGTAATTTCAGAAGGATCCATTAACGCTTTGTCTACCGCAGCGGTTACTGACACAGACCGTTTACCATCGACGCGAATAATTGAATCAAACCCCTGCCCGACAGTAAACGTTGCAACCTGTTCAAACGGAATGTCTTGGCCATTTGGCGCACGTACACGCATATTCTCAAGGTGCTCTATAGAGCTTCTTTGTGCTTTCGGGTAGCGCACCATGACTTTGATTTCTTCATCGTCACGTTGGATGCGTTGCACTTCCGCGCCATAGAAACCAAAGCGAACTTGCTGACCGAGTTGTTGTAACGTAATCCCTAACGCATCAGCTTGTGGTTTAAGTGATAACTGAATTTCTTCACTGCCGCCTGAAAAGGTATCGTTAATATCAGTGACGCCTTCATAAGCGGCTAATGCTTCCTTCAGTTCATCGCTAATGGCGCGCAATGCTGTGATATCGCCTGAGCTAAATTCAAAACTTAGATCTGAACCGCCGCCTGGGCCGCCTGGCGAGTTAATATTAAAAGACTTAACCCCAGGAATTTCAGGCATTTCATCGCGCCATCGCTGCTGGATTTCAAAATCCGTTAGCGTTCGGGTTTCCCCCTTTGTAAGCTCAGTAAAAACTTGCCCACCCAGGTTACCGTTATCAAACGCTATCGCATGCTTAATAACTGACTCGCCCGTTTCTTCTTTTACCTCGTCATCCATACGCTGCATGGCTTCACGCATTGTCGTTAGTACCTGATCTCGTTGGGTTAACGATGAGCCGGGTTCAAGTTCAAAGCTTGCAAACATAAAGTCGCTAGGGATGTTGGGGAAAAATACAAAACGAACAATCCCACCACCGAACAAACCTACCGTTAGAATAAGCATGGCAAGAAACACAGAGACTGTGGTGTATCTATTTCGAATTGCTTTCGCTAGGAATGGCGCGTATTTGGTACTGATAAAACGCTTTATACCTTCACTAAAGTAGTCTCTAAACTTCTGCAGCTTATTTGCCTTAGCGGGGTCATAAGGCTTTAAGTTCATGTGCACTAAGTGAGCGGGTAAAATTAGTTTTGATTCTATTAGCGAGAAGATAAGGCACACAACAACAACGGCACCGATGGTTTTCCAAATAATACCAAACGGCCCTGACACCATTAACATAGGCGTAAATGCAGCGATTGTGGTCAATACACCAAAGGTTGCGGGCATAGCAACTTTCTTTACGCCTGCAATGACATTGTCCGCACTATGTCCTTTCTTATCAATTTCTGAATAAGCCGATTCGCCCATAATAATGGCATCATCGACCACAATCCCAAGGACCAGGATAAATGCAAACAAGCTCAGCATGTTGATGGATACACCGACCATTTCCATTGGCATGACAAAGAGCGTGCCTAAGAAGCAAACAGGAAGCCCAACAATCACCCAAAACGCCAGCTTAATTTTAAGGAATAACGACAATACTAAAAAGACCAATAGTGCGCCGAAAAACATATTTTCCAACATCATGTTTAAGCGGTCGGCAAGGTAGAATGAACTATCTCCCCATATATCAGCTGTAATATGCGCAGGAAAATCCTCTTTTGCAGCACTGAGGTACGTATTCACTTGCTCTGAAATTTCTAATGCATTTTGATCGCCCACCGCACGCACGCGTAAACTCGTCGCAGGCTTCCCATCGAACATCGCATATTGATTATTTTCAATAAATCCGTCGTTAATAAACGCGACGTCGCCTAGCGTGACACGGGTTCCATTTGGGTTGGTTACCAGTACAATTTGTGAAAAGTCCCACCCCGTATAGGCCTGCCCTTTCGTACGCAGAAGGATATCACCATTCTCTGTTCGAATTGAGCCACCGGGCAAGTCAACGCTCGACTGAGACAAACGTCTTACAACATCTGAAAAGGTTAAGTTATACTTTTGCAAATCAACTTCTGACAACTCCAATGAAATTTCATAGTCTCTTGCGCCGACAACCTGAACACTCGATATGCCTGGAAGGTTAGCAATATCGTCGCGTAAGTCTTTAGCAAATTCTTTAAGCTCGCGCTCGCTAGCATCACCGTAAACCGATACCCACATTACGTCTTGTTGAATTTTTTGACGGTAAACTACTGGTTTTTCGGTATCGCCTGGAAAACTGGGGATAGCATCTACTTGCACCTTCACTTCATCAAGTAAAGACTGCACATCGTAGTCTTCTTCAACTTGAATAGTCACGGTTCCCATACCTTCTACTGCAGTAGAGGTCAGCTGTTTTATCCCCTCAAGGTTCTTTAACGATTCTTCTACTTTTAGAATAACGCCCTCTTCAACTTCTTGGGGAGCCGCGCCGAGATAGGGAACTCGGACACTAATAACGTCAATATCAAAACTGGGGAAAACTTGTTTTTGAATACTAAATGCCGAGAAAATGCCACCAACAATGAGCAACCACATTAGCAGGTTTGCCGCCACATGATTGCGCGCAAACCAAGCAATAAGGCCTTTTTGCGTATCTATAGTACTCATTCGGCCCCCTCTGATGCCGTCTCATCACTATTTGCTATCGCTTGCGTATCGTCTTTTTTGTCGTTTACCGCTTCAGGAGGAAGCGCTGGCTCATCGCCGGGTAAACGTACTTTCATTCCGTTAAACGGGTTGGGAACCGCACTGGTTACTACTAACGTACCGTTGCTTACTCCTCCAGCAAGGTAGACGTGCTCAGAGGTGGTTCGTGCAACCTCTACATCTTTAATTTCAATTTCGCGATTGTCGTTTACCGTCAATATCGTATTGTCTAAGCGAAGCGTGCTGCGAGGTAATACAATCAAGCTTTCATTTTTACGCGAGGTAATTTTAGCTTCAACAAACTGCCCAAAACGAAGCGGCACTTTACTCTCATCAGCAAGTGCGTAAGGGTCGTTAACTTCAACAACAGCGTAAATGACACGACTACCCGTATCTAACACGCCCTCTGAGCGAACTAGTGTGCCTTCCCATTGACGGTCTATGCCGCCAACCGTCGCACTTAACATGACGTTAGCGTCGCTATCAGACTGTTTTCCAATATCGACAAACATCAAGTCGCTGTCGGTCATTGGTAACCGTACCTCGGCAGTATCCGTCGAATACAGCATACCAATTGCCGTTCCCGCGCTTATAAACTGACCCAAATCGATATTTCGGGCGACTACAATCCCATTGTAAGGGGCACGGATTTCGGTTCTGGCTAAGTTTCGTTTAGCCCGTTCAAGTTTTGCTTCGGCGGCTTTAACGTTGGCTTGTTCTCGTGCCAACTGAGGTTTACGCAGTCCAAGTTGAGGAGGCGGTACATCTCGGACAGAGCGCCATTCTTGCTCAGCAACTTTACCTCGCGCTACCTCTTCCTCAAACGACGCCGTCGCTTGTGCAAGTTCAGCCTCTGCTAATTTAACATCGGTTAGGTAGTCGTCTTGCTCTAATGTCGCAAGCACATCCCCCTTTTTAAACATACCGCCTGTAATGAAGTCGTCCGCTAACCCAATGACGCGACCATTCACTTGAGCACTTAACGAGGTTTGATTACGCGGAACAACGTTACCTTGCGAATTTACAATAAAATTGACGGGCTCTGCATACACTTCGCTTGCGCCAACTAAAAATGCGGTTTTTTCAACAGGCGCTTGTTCAGGCGGTTTTTTTGATGAAATCATTACGGCTGCGCCAACAAACCCAATAAGTATAATACCTAGCGGTATTCCAGCCTTAAACACTGCGTTGCTCATTCCCTTTCCCTTGTAAGTTGCTATGTACCGCTTACTTATCTAAGTAAAAATTTGTTTTAAAACGGTAACGTATAACGATAATTATAATTTTTTCTTGTATACCCTAGTGTACTTATTTTCTGTAAGAAGTGCTCATATTGATTGTTAAAAAATGTGTAACGCCATTAATTTGCCCACAGGCCGACCTAGAAGTATTAAAAAACTATATACATACCAAAAAGTCTTATTGATTTGAGCACAGTTATTGACCAATATTATCTTGCACAGTTGTGCACTCCCGTTTATTTACATAGAAACTATAGTACGCTGAAGGAACACACTCCCATGAGTTTGAAAAAGCAATATCTAAAATCAAAACCCGTTTGTAAGGTAACGTTTAAGCTAGACGCTGAAGCAGCAAAAAACGCTAGTCAAGCAAAGCTCTGTGGCGATTTCACACAATGGGACGCACAAGCGCTTCCAATGAAAAAGCTTAAAAGCGGCGAATTTACACTTACCGTTAACCTTGAAAAAAACAAAGAGTATGAATTCCGTTATTTACTCGATGGGGAAAAGTGGGAAAACGATTGGGCAGCAGATGGGTATGTCCCCTCTAATATCAGCGCCGATGAAAACTCATTAGTCAGTGTGTAGTACAAACAAAAAAGGCTGCCAAAAGGCAGCCTTTTTTTACACGTGTAATTAACGTCTACAATGCACTTTCTAATTCAGGGAGTACATCGAACAAATCACCCACCAAGCCATAATCAGCAACTTGGAAAATTGGCGCTTCTTCGTCTTTGTTGATTGCAACAATAACTTTTGAGTCTTTCATACCTGCAAGGTGTTGAATAGCCCCCGAGATGCCAACAGCGATGTAAAGCTGTGGAGCCACAATCTTACCAGTTTGACCCACTTGCATATCGTTAGGTACAAAGCCAGCATCTACTGCCGCACGTGATGCGCCCATTGCCGCACCTAGCTTGTCGGCGATACCTTCAAGCAATGAGAAATTCTCACCGTTTTGCATGCCGCGACCACCAGAAATGACGACATCAGCAGCGGTAAGCTCTGGGCGCTCTGATTCAGTAAGCTCTTCTGCAACGAATCCTGATTTATCGCTAGATTTCACTACATCGATCGCAGCAACCTCTGCGCTACCACCTTCCGATGCGGCGTCAAAAGACGCTGCGCGTACGGTAATTACCTTTTTGCTATCAGACGACTGCACGGTCGCGATGGCATTACCTGCGTAGATAGGACGTACAAATGTGTCTTCACTCTCTACACCGATAATATCTGAAATTTGCGCAACGTCTAACAGGGCTGCCACACGTGGCATAAAGTTTTTACCCGTAGTGGTTGCCGCCGCTAACACGTGGCTATAATCACCAGCTAGTTCAACAACTAAGTCTGCTACATTTTCTGCCAATTGGTAGTGGTAAGCAGCATTGTCTGCAACGATAACCTTAGACACGCCTTCAATGGTAGCAGCGCGGTCTGCAACGGCTTGACACCCTTCGCCTGCAACAAGAACATGGATATCTCCACCCATTTTCTGTGCCGCAAAAACAAGCTTGTGTGTTTCCGTTTTAAGACTTGAATTATCGTGTTCGGCATATACAAGAACTGTCATGAGATCACCTTTGCTTCGTTTTTCAGTTTATCCACTAGCTCAGCCACGTCAGCGACTTTAATACCGCCTTCACGCGTTGGTGGAGGTGTCACTTTAAGAACGGTAACGTTAGACACTAGCTCAACGCCAAAGTCAGCGGCTGATTTAACGTCTAAAGGTTTACGTTTGGCCTTCATAATATTCGGCAGCGACGCATAGCGAGGCTCATTAAGGCGAAGATCTGTCGTCACAACCGCAGGAAGTGAAAGTGCGACCGTTTGAAGCCCGCCATCAATTTCGCGGGTTACATTAACCTTATCACCCTCGACCACAACTTCTGACGCAAATGTCCCTTGAGGCATACCGGTTAATGCCGCTAGCATTTGGCCTGTCTGGTTGTTGTCAGAGTCGATGCTCTGCTTGCCAAGAATAACCAACGAAGGCTGCTCTTCTTCAACCACTTTAGTAAGCAGCTTAGCAATTTGCAGTGAATCAAGATTTTGGTCGGTATCAATCTGGATACCACGATCTGCACCTAGTGCTAGTGCGGTACGGATTTGCTCTTGGCAACTCTTATCGCCAATAGATACAACCACGATTTCAGTGGCTACCCCTTTTTCTTTCAACCTAACCGCTTCTTCTACGGCTATTTCACAAAATGGGTTAATTGCCATTTTTGCATTAGTAAGGTCAACGCCGGTATTGTCGGCCTTCACTCTTACCTTTACGTTATAGTCAATCGCGCGCTTGACTGGTACGAGTATTTTCATAGTTACCTCAATGGTTGAGTTCGTCGGTGATGTTACTTTTCTTTACCTGAACTTTCGAAACAGCCCGTAAAAAAACAGTGTCTTGTCACCACGTAATCAAAAAACTTTTACAATATTCACTTCATTAACTTTACTTTCATGGTGAAGACAGTAATAAAACTATACCCTAAATGTCGTTAACACCATGTTTACGTGTATATAAAATAAACGTTCAGTTAACGTTAACGTAAACTCCCTGCAATGTACTTACTGTTGACGTAAACGTCAACCTGCATTACCTTTCAGGGCGACAACTAATTTACATGTTTTTGACACAACGCATTATTTGTTTCATCAATAGTGCACTATAAAAAACTGAACATAAGGAGCCTCCCGTGGAACGAGAATCGATGGAGTTTGACGTAGTCATCGTCGGTGCCGGCCCAGCTGGTTTATCAACGGCCTGTAAGCTTATGCAGCTTGCGAACGAAAATGGCCAAGAGCTAATGGTTTGTGTCGTCGAAAAAGGCTCCGAGGTAGGTGCACACATTCTATCCGGTGCTGTTTTTGAGCCACGCGCTATGGACGAGCTTTTTCCTGATTGGAAGGAAAAAGGCGCCCCACTCAATACAAAAGTGACCGATGATCATATTTATTTATTGAATAGTGAATCATCAGCGAAACGATTACCGAACGCGATTACGCCCAAAACTATGCACAATGAAGGCAACTATATTGTCTCTATGGGCAATGTATGCCGTTGGCTTGCTGAGCAAGCTGAACAACTCGGTGTCGAAGTGTTCCCTGGTTTCGCAGCAGCCGACGTTATTTACAACGATGACGGCAGTGTTGGCGGTGTGATCACCGGCGATATGGGCGTAAGTGAAAGCGGTGAAGAAAAAGACGGTTACATGCCAGGCATGGAATTACGCGCTAAGTACACGGTGTTTGCTGAAGGCTGCCGAGGCCACCTTGGTAAAGAGCTTATTGCTCACTTTGGTTTAGACAAAGATGTGTCACCACAGCATTATGCCATTGGTTTCAAAGAAATCTGGGATATTGATCCGGCCAAGCATCAACCAGGTTTAGTTGTGCATACCGCGGGCTGGCCATTAAATGATGCCACTGGCGGAAGTTACCTTTATCACGCAGAAGACAATCAGGTATTTGTAGGGTTAATTGTTGACTTAAACTACGACAATCCTTACCTAAGCCCGTTCGATGAATTTCAGCGTATGAAACATCACCCAGTGTTTAAACAATACTTGGAGGGCGGTAAACGTGTTTCTTATGGTGCACGCGCGATTGCTAAAGGCGGCTTTAATTCATTACCTAAAATGACCTTCCCTGGCGGTTTGTTGGTGGGCTGTGATGCGGGCACGCTTAATTTTGCGAAAATTAAAGGCAACCATACCGCGATGAAATCGGGCATGATTGCGGCTGAATCTATTTTTGATGCGATAAAAGAAAACGCCGACGCCCCGGTAAAAGAAGTAACCAGTTACACTGAAAACTTTAAAACGTCTTGGGTGTATGATGAGTTATATCGTTCTAGAAATTTTGGTCCTGCAATTCATAAATTAGGGAACTTCTGGGGCGGTGCTTTTAATACAATCGAGCAAAACTTCTTTAATGGTAATCTGTTTTTTACCATGAAAGATGAGCACAAAGATTATGCACAATTAAAAGAAGCGAAAGACGTTGAAGAAATTAATTATCCTAAACCTGACGGACAGTTAAGTTTCGATAAATTATCGTCTGTTTTTCTTTCAAATACGAATCATGAAGAAGACCAGCCTTGTCATCTTCAATTAAAAGATGCGTCTATACCTATTACCATAAACTTACCTAAATACGCAGAGCCAGCGCAACGCTATTGCCCTGCCGGTGTTTATGAAATAATTGAGGAAGAAGGTTCAAAACGTTTCCAAATCAATGCGCAGAACTGTGTACATTGTAAAACATGTGATATTAAAGACCCGTCTCAAAATATCAAATGGGTGGTACCAGAGGGCGCAGGCGGGCCCAACTATCCTAATATGTAATTGATGTAACATTTTATAATGTATAAAAAGCGGAGTCTCTCCGCTTTTTTTTATGCTAAATTTAACGTTTGGTTAATTATGAATTTAAAATAAGCGTTAAGGTTAATAAATACATGAAAGATTTTTTAGATATTTTAACCCATGGACGACGTTTGCAAGATGCAGTAAAGGAATTAAGTCTTGAAGAGCTTGAACAAGTTCAAGACAAACTGGCCAATATTGTAGAAAAAAGAAAAGAAAAAGCGCGCGAAGCGGAAAAAGCACAGCAAGAAAAGCATCAAAAACTTGAAGAAATAAAACGCCAAATGGAAGCGGCTGGGCTTAATGTTGAAGACTTACAGGCGCTGACACAAAACGAACCCAAGAAAACTGGCAAAAAGCGCCCCATTAAATATAAGTTAATCGACAGTGAAGGCCTTGAACATACATGGACAGGCATTGGCAGAATGCCGCGTGTCTATAAAGATGCACTGGCGTCGGGCCAATCACTGACACAATTTGCTATTGCATAAAACGACATGCTTTGCCATGCCATAAACGTGGCATGGCTCTTGTAAAATACGCATTCCTCCCCCATTCTCACCTTACACGTAAAAACATCCCGGTGGCCTGTGAAATTACACTACAAAACACACATTCATGCTGTCGATGAACCCTGGCTTATACTTATTCATGGCTTGTTTGGCAGTGCCGATAACCTCGCTGTCATAAGGCGACATTTTGAGCCCACTCACAACATTCTAAGTGTAGATTTGCCCAACCATGGCCTATCTCCTTGGGTTGATAACTTCAACATTGAAGATACCGTTAAAAGTATAATCGCCGTTCTCGATTCAAACGGCATTAAAAAAACAGCGGTACTGGGCCATTCACTGGGCGGCAAGGTAGCCATGCAGTTAGCGCTTGCCCATGGCGAACGCGTTAGCCACTTGTTGGTTGCGGATATCGCCCCTGCCACTTATGAACATCGGCACCAATCGGTATTCGATGGATTAAATGCAGTCAATCTTTCGACCATTACCGGGCGCAAAGATGCAGAGATGGCCATGGCTGAACACATACAAGAAGCAGGTGTAAGGCAATTTTTACTTAAAAGCTTATATCAAAACGATCAAAAACAGTGGCTTTGGCGTTTTAATGTAAAAGGGTTGATTAAAAGTTATCCTCATATTATTGACTGGCCTCAAACCAATCAACAATACGATGGGATAACCTATTTTATTAAAGGTGGGCAGTCAGATTATATTACTGCGCAGCACCGAGAAGCGATTGCACGGTACTTCCCCAAAGCAAAAGCACATATTATTGAAGGTACGGGGCACTGGTTACACGCAGAAAAGCCGACAGCGTTCAACGCTATCGTCAGTAAAATACTGGCGAAGTAATGTTGCATTGCGAAGAAAAAAAGCGGTGTATTCTTACAATTTTTTGAATGTTTTGGGCTCTGTTCGGCGTTTAACCTGTGGTATAGTTGCGCCAGATTTTTTTCATAAGTAACACTATGCTTGCAGAAAACTTTGAGCTAATAGAATCCATTATGTTATACGGCGGTTTGTTTGTGCTTTTTGCACTCATGGCCTTTGCCGTACACGATGTATTGACGAAAAACGATGTGCCTCTCATTGGGCGTGTTGTAACCTATGGCGTGCTAGGTCTTGGCGCAATAGGTTTTTTAGCAAAAGGTATCATTGAGTGGTTCTGGTTAAGCAGTGGCGTTTAGTAAGTAACGATTAATAGAGGTTTGATATGGCAAGCGTTGGCCTGTTTTTTGGCAGTGACACGGGTAATACCGAACATGTTGCTAAAATGATTCAAAAAGAATTAGGTAAACAGCTAATCGATGTAAAAGACATTGCCAAGAGCAGTAAAGAAGAGATAGCAGAATTCGATCTGCTTATTTTCGGCATCCCTACTTGGTACTACGGCGAAGCACAATGTGACTGGGACGACTTTTTCCCAGAACTAGAAAGCATTGGGTTTGAAGATAAGCTCGTAGCGATTTTCGGTTGTGGCGACCAAGAAGACTACGCAGAGTACTTCTTAGACGCTATGGGTATGATCCGCGACATCGTAGAGCCTAAGGGCGCAATTCTCGTTGGTCAATGGCCAACAGAAGGCTATGACTTTGAAGCATCTAAAGGTCTCGCTGATGATGACCACTTTGTGGGGCTTGGTATTGACGAGGACCGTCAGCCAGAGCTAACCGATTCTCGCGTAAAAGCGTGGTGTAAGCAGCTGCATGAAGAGCTCTGTCTTGCTGAGCTTGCTTAGTTAATTACATTACTATATGACAAAAATGCCGCGTAAATACGCGGCATTTTTATATTAACTTTGCAGTATGGCCTATAAGTGAAAGCGCTCAACGGCTTTTCTCAGGCTTTCAGTTTGTGCATCTAACATCATGGTCGACTCATTAGACTGTCTTGTACTTTGCGCACTAGAATCGGCTAAATCAACAATTCTATTCAAGCTTGACGCAACATCTGCCAGCAATACGTCCTGTTGCTCGGTGTCTGATACAATTTTTTCATTAATGGTACTTAAACGCGCAATAATTTCTCTGATGCCTTCAACTTGCGTAGACACTAACTGCGTTATTTCAACGCCCTTCTGTGCTTGCTCTCTACCCGCTCTTATTGCTTTCACCGCCTGACTGGCATCTTTTTGCAAGTTACCAATCATGGTCTCAATTTCTTCTGTTGAGTCGTGTGTGCGGTTAGCTAACGTTCTTACTTCATCAGCAACCACGGCAAACCCACGGCCCTGTTCTCCCGCTCTTGCTGCTTCAATAGCAGCATTTAACGCAAGTAGGTTCGTTTGTTCCGCAATGGTTTTAATTACGTCTAGAATACTGCCGATACTTCGAGAGTTCTCATCAAGTCTGTTGATAATTTCTGCCGAAGCGTCTGCTTGCGTGGCCTGGTTGTTTACCTGATTTCTACTCTTTTCCACCAGCATACCAATTTCGGTACTTTGCTCGGTAACATGGCGAAGTGCGTTCATCGCATCGTTAATTTGCACTAAATTACTACGGCTAGTGTCTTGCACATGCTGAGTATTAGTAGAGGTTGTAGTGACCTGTTCGCGCTGTTCATCAACATCGCGTAAGCTTTTTTCACCCAAGGAGACACTCTCTTTGGTAATCTCAATTAAGCGCTTTTCTTGTTCTAAAATATTTCCAACAAGTTCGCGTAAACTATCGGTTAAGCTATTCACTTTTGCAGAAAGTGCTGAAAACTCATCATTACCGTCTTCAGGTAGCTTATGGCTTAAATCGCCTTTACTTAATTGGGTCAACCCCTTGTTGATGTTACCAAGTGGTCGCGCAATACTACGGGTCGCTACGACTGCAAGACTTATAGCGGCAATTAGCCCTATACAAGCCACGATTAGATTTTTTAATAAGTTTGCTTGAACCGACTCTAAAATAGCGTTTTGACCGGCAATAGACTCTGCCTGCACTTTGTCAAACAATGTATTAATAAACGATAACGACGCTTCAAGGGCGTCCTTCGCCTCGCTGCGACTAGAGCTGGCATCGGCGATGTACGCCAACTTTTGCTGCTGTAAGGCAATCAAACCGTTGCTGTCGTTTAAGCGTGATAGTAATAAGTCGAATTGTTCATTGAACATGTCAACCGTTCCGCCATCATCTACACCGACGGCAAGCCTGTTTAAGTAGTCTTTATCCACCTGCAAATTACTAATTTGATATTGTAAATCGTCAACAATGTTTTGTGTGGTTTCAGCGTTATTGTTAGTCGCAAGTTCGCTGAACGTTTCATTCATCGTGAGAAGTTTATTATCGATGTTAGTTCCCGTACCAATAAGCGTTTCGATACCAGGGTCGCGCGTGTCAAGATAAGATAAATCTAGCATCAAAGCACTCGCCTCATCGGCAGTAGATAGCACTTCTTCTAATTTTGTAGCTACCTCTATTTGCACTTTCATACGTGATTCAAGTGCGTTGTACATCGCTTTACTTTTTGTCACGTAATTATTGCTGGCTTCAACGGCGTCTTTCACCATCGAATTTGAAGGCATTGCCTTTCTAAGGCCCTCTAGGTCATTAACAAACGACGCTGAAAGTGAATCAAACTGGGCTTTATTTTGCCCCAATGCATTTAGCGAATCTTCATGGTATCCATTAGCGGTAATAACCGATAGCGACAAAATTTCAGTTTTCACTTCAACCATGCGGGTTTGGACAGGCATTTTGCGCTCGACTACGTCTTCAGCAGATACGCGAATATCGCTCAAGCCAAAATATGAGAGCACACTGGTTACTAAGAGCAAGCAGCCAAAAAGACCGAAGCCTAGCTTAATTTTATTAATCACTGTTAACTGCATGAATACTTCCGCTGAAATTGAAAACAGCGTTACATTTTCTATGTCGGCGTTCTATCATTTTAGTTTAACAGGATGTTAATTCAATGCATCAAAAGTTTTAATTTTAAAAACTAATCATTAGGTATTACTTATACTTACATACTGGTCAGTCCACATAGAATAAGGGCTTCAGTACAGGTAACGTATTAAAATATAAATCGATTAAGTGCATTCCGGCCCGGTCAAAACTAAGAATACGCGGTTTTACTTTTAAATCCTGTTGAGTTACCTATAATACCCACATCATGTGATTAATCGTTCTCAGTAGGTTGTAATGGATCAGAATAAAGAACTAAAAAAAGCGGGCCTTAAAGTTACGCTTCCGCGCCTCAAAATTTTGCAAATTCTGCAAGAACCACAAAACCAACATATTAGCGCCGAGGACGTATACAAAATTCTTATCGAGCACGGTGAAGAAATTGGCCTGGCAACGGTTTATCGCGTACTAAATCAGTTCGATGACGCGGGTATTCTTAACCGTCATCACTTTGAAGGTGGCAAGTCTGTTTTTGAAATTAGCCATAAAGATCATCACGACCATTTAGTGTGTCTTAAGTGCGGTAAAGTTATCGAATTTGAAGATGATATTATTGAAGAGCGACAAGAACGCATTGCTAAACAGCACAACATCAAATTAACCCACCATAGTTTGTACCTCTATGGTGAGTGTACTGATGGCAACTGTGACAACGTTGACGACTAAGCCTTGGCGTTATACACACACGTTTTCAAGAACAGCCTGCTAATACGCAGGCTGTTTTTTTATGCACCAAACGCTAAGCGATGAACTTTATACGGTGATAGGCATTGATTGCCTTTTCCCATACATCACCTACTTGTCCATTTCCAATCAACGTATCATTCACTCGGGTGACTGGGGCGATTTCTTTACTCGACGACGATAACCACACTTCATCGGCACTGAGTAATTCATCGACGCTGAACCAGCGTTCCTGTACAGCAAGTTCAGCTTCTTCGAAAGCACGCAGCGCAATAGCACGAGTAACGCCCGGTAATAGTTGGTGGTTAAGAGGGGGCGTATAAATCACACCATCTTTAACCATAAATACATTGCATGCACTGGCCTCAGTAATAAAGCCCTGTTCATTATGCAAAATGGTCTCGTTAACACCTTGGTCTGCACTTGTTTGAAAATGCATGACATTGCCTAACAGTGACGTTGATTTTATGTGACACCGCTGCCACCGTTTGTCCTCTTCTAACGCCACATGAAACGCTTTTACCGCCGATTTATCAGCGGGTTGTGGCCCTGTAATTTCAAACACAAAACCAAATACCGTCGGTGCAATATTATCAGGGTAAGCATGGTGCCGTTTAACGTCTGTGCCACGACTGACATGAAAATACACCCCGATGTTACCGCTGGGGAATTGTGATGCATTTTTTTCTATCAACGTAGTTAATATCGCGCCCCATTGTTCAGCGCTGTACGGATTTCTTATTGCTATGGCATTAAGACCGTTGTTCATACGCTCTGTGTGGCCTTTCATGCCTACAGGGCGGCCATCATAGGTTGGGATCACTTCATAAATACCATCACCAAACAAAAAACCTCTATCCATTGGCGAGATCTTTGCCTCGGACAATGGTAGATAATCACCGTTTAAAAATGCCACTGTCATACATTATCTCCAGCTAATTTGAGGCGTTTATGTTGGCGAAGTAAAAACCTTGCCCTTTCATTTTCTTTATCATTAAACATAAATGTTATAGCGTCACCAGGCGCTGCCTGCGCCAGTCGATTGATATCAACGGGGCTTACACACCCTAGCTTGGGGTAGCCGCCTAGCGTTTGCCTGTCTCTCATCATAACAATAGGTTGGCCGCTTTGCGGGATCTGCACTGCACCTAAGTGGATAGCCTCAGAGCGCATAGTGCTTATATTGTGCATTACCGGTGCGCCAGATAAACGATACCCCATTCGGCTTATGTCCTGAGTTATCGTGTAATTGCTAGTAGTGAAAACATATTGTGAAGCGCGAGGAAAATCACGTAATTGATAGCCAGGTACCACCGTAATAGGCTTATCGAGGGTATAATCGGGTTGGTACCTTTGTTCTATACACCGCTCGTTGCGCATAATACGGTGATTTACCAATGTTACGCTATCTCCTGCTAACAGTGGATTGCCATTGCCATTTAGACCGCCAATTCCCTCGCGAACTACGCAACATGCACTGTTCATTGATAGTGGTACATCCCACTCACCACCCAAAGACAAATAGGCCCTACACCCTAACGTTTGACTACCAAAAGTGAGCGAGTCTCCCTCCTTCAACATCAACGTCTCAAATACGGGACATGCATTTCCGTTAATGGTTGCTTGTACCTGTTTGCCCGTTATCGCTGCGCAAACATTGTGGTTCACTACGACAGTCACTTCACCTAAGGCTTCAATACAAGGTGTTGCCGCAGTATTTTTAACGAGATAGTTAGCCCAGAAAAATGCGTCTTCATCCATTGGTCCTGACTGACAATAGCCTGCGCTTTGATACCCAACTCGACCCATATCAACGATGATACTCATCAAGCCAGGTGTAATTATATTAATACTCATTTAGCGCGATAAACTCTTTTTCACTAATCGATTTAAATATCACCTTATCTCCGGTTTTTAGCAGCGCATCATGCCCTCGGGTAAGGCGCAATGGACATAACCCTAATAAGTGCCAGCCACCGGGTGACACTGACGGATACACCGCGGTTTGTCTATCAGCGATGGCTACCGCACCTTCGGGTACCCGTTTTCTTGGGGTTGCCAATCGCGGGCACGACAGCGCTTCTGGTATACTGCCCATATATCCAAAACCCGGCGCAAAACCTACTGCATATACACAATATTCCACACTGGTATGCAACGTGATGACATCAGTTTCAGATAACCCGGTTTGCGTAGCCACCAGCGATAAATCGTTAGCATCGTTTGCGCCATACCAAACGGGAAGCGTATGGCTGTGCCCCTCAAATGAAGACTTCGTTACCGTTGCTAGCGACGATAAAGCCCCATACACGTAATGGCTGTCTACGTTAATTGCATCAAACACAACCAATACCGAGTCATAAGCAGGAACAACTTCTCTTATCCACGTTAGATTGGCAGACGCAAGCGTGTCGCAAAACTGCAAACACTGAGCATTGGCCGCATCAAGCGACGGCCCATTGAAGTAAAACAACAGCCCATCAATACCTGCTGGGACAATCTGTTTTACATTACCAAACGGTTGCATAAGAGTATGTCATTCCTTTCTGTCTTTTCTATGTCAAATTCACGCTACATTGTGGCATTTCAACTTTTACAATGGCGTTTTATTTAGTAGCGCCTTTATTAGTAAAGCAATATCGACCGCACCGGCTGTGTCGCCATGCACACATAATGTGTCTGCATTGAGGGTAAGTGGTGTTCCCGACGTCGTGATCACGACTCCCTCGTTAATTAAACGTTCACACTGTTCAAACGCTTGTTCCTTGCTAAGCACAGCCCCTGCTATTGCCCTGCTTTGTAAGTAGCCCTCGTCGGTATAACGCCTATCTGAAAACGCTTCGAACAGCAGTGATATTCCGTACTGTTTGGCTAACGTGCGCACTTTTTCACTGTCTGGGTGGGCTTGCACCACCAGGCTATGCGTTTCACTGGACATTGCTGCTACGCTTTCCATTACGGTTTCGAGAATGCCAGTGTCTTGCATCATGTCGTTATATAACGCGCCGTGCGGTTTTACATAGCTTACATGGGTACCAATAATGTCTGCCAACCCCTGCAACGCGCTTACTTGATATTGAATGCAGGCTGTTAATTCCTGCTTAGCCATTTTCATACTCCGGCGACCAAACCCTTGTAAATCGGGATACGACGGATGCGCGCCAACAGCAACACTATGTTCAGCAGCAAGAGACAGTGCCTCTTTCATCGCCGAAGGGTCGCCAGCATGAAAACCGCATGCAATATTTGCTTGGTCGATGACGGTCATAATTTGACTGTCGAGAGGCATTTTCCATGCCCCAAAATCTTCGCCTAAATCGCAATTTAATTTCATAGTGGTTTAGCTCTTACGTGTAATCCGATATCATGTTACCTGTTCTTTTTAAAAAGTCAGCGTTAATGATAAATATCGGAAAAATTAATACCCTTCGCGTGGTTGCGCAATACCCCTTTGGCTATGCATTGGCACCATGCAGCGAAAATGTCGATGACATCTACTCAGATGATGAATTGCCCACTGTTACGCTATCTCATGATGAGGTTGAAAGTGAGTTAAGTGACGGTGCACTGATTGATGTTTTTGTTGCAGCAGACCAACGTGGCGATTTGTACGCAACGCTTAAAAAGCCTTTAATTCAGGTAGGTGAAGTTAAAGTATTAAAGGCGGTTTCTGCGACACACTTTGGTGCGTTTTTCGATTGGGGGTTAGATAATGACCTGTTGATGCCCATCGATTATCAGGCAAATCCCGTCGACCCGGGTATGCGTTATGTTGTTCATGCCTTCTTTGATGAAAAAACCAATCGTATTCTAGGGGCGACCAAGCTGCATTACTTCTTAAAAGAGGGCAACGCCTATTTAAACGAGGGAGACCTTGTTGATTGCTTGGTATACGCAAAGTCAGATCTTGGTTTTAAAGTGGTTATTAACGAGGCGTCTTTGGGCCTCATTTTTAACAGTGATGCATTTAAACCCTTGAAAATTGGAGATGCGACGCAAGGCGTTATTAAGCATATCCGAGAAGACGGTAAAATAGATGTGGTATTACAGCGCGTGGACAAAGCGGGCCGAGATACATTGCAACAAGCTATTCTTGACGATCTTGAAGCGCACGGTGGCGTATCAACGTTGACAGACAAAAGTCCGCCTGATGCAATTTATACTCACTTTAACGTAAGTAAAGCAGCGTATAAGAAAGCACTTGGCGCGCTTTATAAACAGAAGAAAATCACGATTTCACCTGATGCAGTTCGTTTAATTAAAACGTAGGATAAAAAGCCCCATGAAAGCAAAAGTGGTGTGGGAGAACGATCTCTCTTTTAAATGCTCAACCGATAAAGGTTATGAAACGGTAATGGACGGTAGCGGAAACGCAATATCGCCCATGGAGTCAGTTTTACTTGCAGCCGGCGCATGTTCGAGTGTTGACGTGGTTGAAATATTAAAGAAAGGCCGATTCGCAATAGAAGATTGCGTTTGCGATCTTGATGCAACAAGAGCAGATGAGCCCCCTCGCGTTTTCACCTCTATTCACGCCCATTACACGGTTACGGGAAAAGGGATTACCGATAAAGCATTGGCTCGCGCAGTGCAGTTATCTGCTGAAAAATATTGCTCAGTCATGTTAATGCTGACGGGAAAAGTAGATATCACTACCAGCTATACTTTAGTTGAATAGACTTACCATTAGGCTTATTCGCCACCTCTTAGTGAAAAAGGCTAACACTGGTTGTTAGCCTTTTTTTATTTGCATTATAATATCATTGCAAAACATTGATTTTAAAAGATATTATTCGATGTGAATGTTACTGGCATATTTGATGCTATCTGTTGGTCATTACTAATATAACGAAAAATAACGTTTAGGTATTTGACCATGGAAAATTCATTTCGCACGCTTCGCACTTTCGCCATCAGCAGTAGTTTGTTAGCACTGTCTGTTTCACTCACGGGCTGTTCAGACGCCGACGCTGTTGACACCGTGGTGTCTCAGGAAGAGGCTGTTATTGCTATACCTGTTGAGGCGCAAATGCTGTCAAAAGGCAGTATTCAGTCGACGTACTCTACAACGGCCATACTAGAAGCTCGAGAAGAGGCCTTTGTGGTAGCGCGCGCTGCCGGTATTATTGAAGCCATTTTCGTTGAAGAAGGCGACTATGTTGAAAAGGGGCAAGTTCTCGCCCGACTCGATAGCCGCCGCTATGAATTAAACCTAACAAAAGCGAAAGCAGACTTGACCGGTCTTGAACGCGAACTAGAGAAAATCAATAAAGTCTATTCCAAAAAGCTGGTAAGCGATGATACATATGACAAATTGGTGGCTCAGTATGAGTCAGCAAAAGCGTCGGTTAAGCTAGCTGAACTAGATTTACAAGAAACAACGATAACAGCCCCTATCAGCGGTTATGTTGCCTCAAGAGGTGCTAAAGTTGGCAACTTAACAGAATCGTTTCAACGCGAAAGAATGTTTCATATTGTTCAACAAAAAAACTTACAGGGCATCATTTATCTTCCCGAAAATGAGCTTCAAAATATTGCCGTAGGACAAACTGCTACACTCAAGGTTGCTGCATTGGGTAATCATGAGATGTCAGCAAGCGTTGAGCGCATCAGCCCTGTCATTGATGCGACAACCGGCACATTTAAAGTAACGCTTAGCATTCCTAATCGAGAGGAACGCCTAAAAGCAGGCATGTTTACTGATGTCGCACTGCAATATGCGAATCATGAAGATGCGACCCTTCTTCCTCGCAGAGCACTGGTTACCATAGACAACAATCACAGCGTGTTTGTAGTAGAAAACGGTGTCGTTCATAAAAAAATGGTCGAAACCGGGTTCGAGCAAAACGATATTGTTGAAGTGATCAGTGGGCTAAATGGTGATGAAACCGTGGTTACTGCGGGACACCAAAACTTAAAAGATGCAGCACCTGTTGACATTGTAAACAGCTAACTCGCACGTTTTAAGGAGAGCCTCATGCGTATTGTTGATATTGCCGTAAAGCGGCCCGTTGCTGTGTCTATGTTTACCTTTGCCGTACTTTTATTCGGCATGGTGTCGCTAGGACGCCTATCCGTCAATCTGTTACCAGATTTGTCTTACCCTACCCTAACCATTCGGACCGACTACGACGGCGCAGCCCCTGCTGAAGTCGAGCAGTTGGTTTCTAAGCCAATTGAAGAGGCCATTGGGGTAGTAAAAGGCGTAAGAAAAGTAACCTCCACCTCACGGGCTGGGCAATCAGATGTCGTACTCTCTTTTGCATGGGGTACTGATATGGATTTTGCCAGTTTGGAGGTGCGAGAGAAGTTAGACGTTTTAAGGCTTCCTCTTGATATTGATAAGCCAAGAGTATTGCGCTTCAATCCATCGTTAGACCCTGTTATCAAACTAGGCCTAACCGATAATCAGCAAGTAACCTCATTATCGATAGCAGAAATGAAGCGTTTGCGCCTTTATGCCGAACAGCAAGTCAAGCGCGCGCTTGAATCTGTTGAGGGTGTAGCGGCCGTTCGTATTGGTGGAGGACTTGAAAACGAAATCCACGTCCTTATCGACCAGCGCAAAGCAAGCCAATTATCTATTTCTACCACGCAAATCATCGAACGAATACAAGCGGAAAATATTAATGCCGCTGGTGGACGAGTGGACGGTGATGCACAAGCGTTTTTAGTAAGAACACTTAACCAATTTGAAAGTTTAGCGGAAATAGAAAGCCTTTTTATAGGGCGTTTTGAAGGCCGAAACATTCAGCTTAGAGATTTAGCCACGGTTGAAAGTGCCTATAAAGACCGCGATGTCGTCACACGCTTTAACGGCAGTGAAGGCGTTGAAATCGCTATTTATAAAGAAGGCGATGCTAATGCTGTTGATGTAGCACAGAAAGTAGCGAGTCGAATGGAAGAAGTAAAAAATAGTCTTCCAGCACAATACACAATATCGCAAATCTATGACCAGAGCGTGTTTATCAAACAAGCGATAGATAACGTTAAATCGGCAGCCGTTGTTGGCGGCCTTTTGGCAATGCTTATTTTGTTTCTTTTCCTTAAAGACTTTTGGGCGACCGTTATTATCTCAGTTTCTATCCCTGTATCTGTGATTGCGACGTTTAATCTTATGTACGCCTACGATATTAGTCTCAACATGATGAGTTTAGGTGGTATCGCATTGACGGTTGGCTTGCTAGTTGATAACAGCATTGTGGTACTTGAGAACATTGATCGCCACAAAAAGCATAACCGTGACATGGTACAAGAGAACGACGCAGCAAGCACCGGTACCAAAGAAGTGTCTGGTGCTATTGTCGCATCAACCTTAACAACAATGGCCGTATTCGTTCCGCTTATCTTCGTTGAAGGAATTGCCGGGCAACTGTTTAGAGACCAGGCTCTTACGGTTTCATTTGCGCTAGCCGCTTCACTTGTTGTGGCGCTTACGCTTATTCCTGCAATGGCTCGCAGACATAAAAAACAGACGCTTGCTCACCAAGATACCTTCATGCATACAAAAAAGGTGCATCCTACCACGCGGATTGGCAAGGCATTGTATTACCTTACTTTACCCGTTCGCATCGTACTTCGTATTGTATTTGTCTTTTTACCCGCAGCATTCATCACGCTCGTGATTGGTGCCTGGCATATCGTTGCTAAAGGTTTATCTTATGCTTTTCGCCCTATTATTTGGGTATTTAATAAAGCATTTGATGGTCTCTCTACATTCTACAACAAGGCACTTATTGTAAGTTTGCGTGCACGCTCGGCAGTGCTTATCTGTGCAGTGGTTTTAGCAGCAGGTGCTGTGGTATTGGTCCCTAAGTTGGGTATGGAACTTATCCCCACCCTTTCACAAGGCGAGTTCTCGGTTGATGTGACGCTTCCCGCGGGCACACCGCTATCTGCAACAGATAATACGCTAACCGCCTTATCTCGCGTTATTCAACAAGACGACAATGTAGCACGTACTTATGCGATGTCGGGCACAGGCAGTTTGATCAGTGCTTCGGTGAATCAAGGCGGCGATCATTGGGGGCGGCTGAATGTCGTGATGAAAGCGGGTGTCAATAACGACGGCATCGCATCCACAAAAGCGCTACTTCGTGATGCGCTGTATCAATTCCCCAATGCGCAAGCTACGTTCAGCGAACCTGCACTATTTACGTTTGCGTCGCCTATTCAAGTTGAACTGAAGGGCTATGATTTAAACCAACTACAGCAATATGGCGACAAGGTGGCTGAAAAGCTTGCTGAGCACAATAATTTTGCTGATATAACCACCAGTATTCGTGCCGGCAATCCAGAACTGAAAATAGCATTTCATCACGCTAAGTTGTCTCGCTTAGGGCTTGATGCATCGACAGTATCAAACCTTATCGCTGCTAAAGTTGGCGGTCGGGTAGCAACCCAATACAGCATTAACGATAGAAAAGTTGACGTATTGGTGAGAACGCAAGAAAACCAACGCAACAATATGGCAAATGTTCGCAATATTGTCGTCAACCCAGGCGCTGCGAACCCCGTCACACTGAGTGCAGTGGCAGATGTATTCATGAGCGTAGGTCCAAGCGAAATTACCCGCGTGGGCCAACAGCGCGTAGCGCTTATTTCAGCAAACTTGGCACAAGGAAAACTTGATGAAGCCGTTAATGTTGTGAATAACGTATTGGATAACGCCTCTTTACCCCTGTCAATCAAAGCAGACGTAACAGGCCAAAGCGAAGATATGCAAAATAGCTTTCGCTCGCTCCAGTTTGCTCTAGCCCTTGCAGTGTTTATGGTTTATTTGGTCATGGCCTCTCAGTTTGAGTCGTTACTGCACCCCCTGCTTATTTTGTTTGCCGTACCGCTGGCGGGTGCAGGGTCGGTTTATGGCCTTTACCTTACCAATTCGCCGTTAAACGTGGTGGTATTTATTGGTCTTATCATGCTGTGCGGTATTGTTGTGAACAATGCCATAGTGTTGGTCGATAGAATCAATCAACTCCGTCGCGACGGTATGGACAAACATAGCGCCATTGTAGAGGCTGCGAAAACACGATTGCGCCCTATCATTATGACAACGCTCACTACCGTATTGGGGCTGCTTCCTATGGCTTTTGGTGTAGGCGAAGGCGCCGAAATTCGAACGCCTATGGCCATTACCGTCATTTTTGGATTACTGTTTGCCAGCGTACTGACACTCATTTTACTGCCCGTCCTCTACAGCTTATTCGACACGAAAGTAGACACTACTGCACCGGAGGCAGCCTATGAAAAAGCTTAACGGATTAGGGGCTAGCCTCGCACGGTTTGCGCTCGCTCGCCCCGTCACGATCGGCATGGTGTTTCTTTCAATGCTACTTTTTGGGGTTGTCTCGGGACGTATGCTTCCCCTTGAAAAGTTTCCAGGGATAGATATCCCAGAGATGGTCGTAGAGATCCCCTACCCTGATGCATCACCTGTTGAGATTGAAAATATGATCACCAGGCCGGTGGAAGAAACGATTGCGACCATGTCAGGTATCAAGCGCCTTCGTGCACGCTCTTATGATAATAGAGCCGAGATTGTGGTCGAGTTTGACTGGGATGAAAACTTAAAGGCTAAGAGTATAGAGGCGCGTGAGAAAATAGATGCGATACGGCATCTTCTGCCAAGCGATGTAGAGCGTATTATGGTGTATAAATTTAACACCAACGATATGCCAATCTTCCAACTGCGAGTATCAAGTGATCGCGATTTATCAAACGCATACGATCTTTTAGAGCGCAACTTAAAGCGTCCATTAGAGCGCGTTCCCGGCGTATCTAAAGTCGAGCTCTACGGCACCATGAAACGCCAGATAACAATTCGATTAGATCCTAAACGTCTTGTAGCATACAGCATTGACACGCAAGCCCTTCAGCAAAAACTAAATAACGCTAATTTTTCTTTAACCGCGGGTTATATGTATGACAACGGTGAGAAAATATTGGTCAATCCGCATGGTGAATTTACCGACGTTAATGATTTTAGAGATATGTGGGTTGCACCGAATGTAACATTGGATGATATCGCTGCTATTAGCTACGAGTTGCCAGAACGCAACGAAGGGCGTCACTTAGACAGAACCTTCGCTGTAGGGTTTAATATTTTTCGTGAGTCAGGCAGCAACTTAGTTGAAGTTTCAGAGGCAGTAATGCGCGTGGTCAATGAGACAAAGGCTGACCCTGAGTTTAACGGTATTAATCTGTTCGTGATGGACGACACAGCAAAAAGTGTTACGTCCTCGCTATCAGATTTGCTCAGTGCCGGCTTGTTAGGTGCTTTGCTTTCAATTGTCGTGTTGTATTTATTTTTGCGTCAGCTTACGACCACCCTTATCGTAGTGCTTTCTGTGCCTTTTTCGATTTGTATCACATTAGGAGTGATGTATTTATTAGGGTATACGCTTAATATCTTATCGTTAATGGGTTTAATGCTTGCAGTAGGGATGTTGGTGGATAACGCTGTCGTCATTACCGAAAGTATTTTTCAAGAGCGCCAAAAAGATAGCGACATTGCAACGGCAACGCAATCTGGCGTAAACAAAGTAAGTCTAGCGGTAATTGCAGGCACTGCGACGACAGCGATTGTGTTTCTTCCTAATATTGTAGGCGTAAAAATTGATGTTACAGTGTTTCTAGAGCATGTGGCTATTGCTATCTGTATATCGTTGTTCGCCTCTTTGTTTATTGCTAAAACCCTTATTCCCCTGCTTACCACCAAGGTCAACATTCCAACGAGTAATAACCAGCAATCGCCTAAATATATTCGCTCTTATGGCAAAATACTTAATTGGGTATTACAAAACCAGGGAAAAACATCGCTTATCGCCGTGATGATTTTATGCTCTACCGTGATTCCAATGCAGGTGGTCTCTTCGGACGACGAGGGGAACAATAATCAAGAGCGCATTTGGCTTAATTACCATCTTACGCAAAATTATACGCTTGATGAGGTAGAAAAAACCGTCGATAAAATGGAGGCCTACCTTTACGAAAACCAAACGCGTTTTAATATAAAGCAAGTCTATACCTATTTTACCCCTGGGTTTGCCATCAGTGGCATTACGCTTAATGACGAATTATCTATGAGTGTGGGACAGATAAAAGAAGCAATTCGCGAGGACATGCCATCGTTTGTTCGTGCCCGCCCTTCGTTTCAATGGGAGAGTGGAAATGGCGGCGGCGTAAAAGTCACCCTTCTTGGGGAATCTTCAGAAACGCTGCTCGACATATCAGAACAGATTATCCCTATACTCAGTAATATCGAGGGATTAGAAGATGTGAAAGCTGATACGGGGGCGAAGCGCGACGAAATTCAAATTCGGATAAACAGAGAAAAAGCCAATCGTCTTGGGATTCAAATCACCGAAGTCGCACGTTTAGTGGCTACTGCGTTACGTGGTAATAATTTGCGCACATTTCGCTATGGTGATGCTGGTGAAGTAGCCGTACAGTTAAAGTTTGGTAGTGATGTTCAATCGTCATTACAGGCCCTTAAGAATATTAATATTGGCTTTAACCAAGGACAATCCATTACATTATCGATGATTGCCGACTTCACGGTGGCTCAGCAACTTTCTCAGATAAACCGGAGTTACCGACAGACTGCGTTAGATATTGGCGCAAACCTAGAGGGAGAAACAACAATGGAAGAAGCCAGAGAGAGAATTGAGCAAGCACTGAATCATATTCAATTGCCTACGGGCTACCATTGGACACTTGATGGCGGGTTCTCACGTCAAGATGAAGCGAATGCGGTTATGCAAATGAACATGTTACTTGCGCTGTGTATGATCTATGTAGTGATGGCGGCATTATTTGAGTCGCTGGTACTTCCAACGTCGGTGATTACGTCATTACTGTTTTCATTTACCGGTGTCTTTTGGGCGTTTATGATAACCGGTACCGCCATGTCTGTAATGGGCATGATTGGTATGCTGATATTAATGGGCATTGTCGTAAATAACGGCATTGTATTGGTTGACCGAATCAACCAGTTGGTTGAAGAAGGCGTAGAACTCTATGACGCGGTAGTTAAAGGCGCAGTATCTCGAATTCGTCCGATATTGATGACGGTAGCAACCACAGTATTAGGTTTGGTGCCGCTTGCTATGGGAACAACAAGAATTGGTGGAGACGGTCCTCCCTACTCACCAATGGCTATCGCGATTATCGGTGGGCTGTTGTTCTCTACATTAACCAGTTTATTTCTGGTTCCTCTCGCGTACGTTTTGTTACTTAAACTCCGCTTTCATACCCAACGTATTACGGCAAACGGGCGTCGGCGCGTTGCAAGATGGGTAAGTGTGTAGTGCCCAAGTTAAACGCATAACGCGTCAGAAGTGGGAGTTAGCAGCGCACAACCAAGCTGCTCTCACCCACTTACTAAGCATAGGCACAATTAAATACGTGAAGTTAGGTAATCACGAACCGCATTTGCGTTACGTTCTTCAGAGAATTTAATTAGGTTTGTACCGTTACACGTTAAACCGTTTTCAGCGGTAACCATACGTAATACTTCACGTTGACTAGCACCAATACGACCCACGTTACGCGCCACGTTTGAACGTAATACTTTTACATCGTCAAGAACGATTGCCTTACAAAAACCAGCAAACTGCGTTTCGCCTACGAAGCGAACATTTTCTTGATCGGTGTTAGCAGATGCACCGAATGTTAATGCTAGGGCAGCAGATACAGTAAGCGTTTTTAATAGTTTCATGATGTTGACCTTAAATAATTAGCAAGTGGTTTTTCAACGTTAGGGACAATCCCTGAACGCCATTAAGTTATGCACCATATTTACAGGTATTTCTGTTGAATCTTTGTGTGTGTAGGGTAAAAACGAGGTAAATCAAGTTATTATAGAAATGTAAAAAACGTAAGCGTTTGATATTTAGATACTTTACTAAAAATTATATTCAAAAAAGAAATTAAATAACCAAAATCAATAACCAAACGGTATAATACTTTAGTTTAAAAGGTGTAATTTAAAAACATGAAATATGAAAACTTAACAAAATAAAAATAAAAAGCGCGCAATAAATGCGCGCCCAAACCAGTAAATGCTGTAATAAAACTACACTTTACTCGTATTTTCTTTCTCTTTTAGTTTCGATGGCATCAATATACCCGTGCCACGATGCGTAACCAATGAGTGGCATTAATATAATAAAGCCCACGAACCCAGTAACAAAACCAATTGCGACCGCAGTAAATATAATACCGCCCCAGATAAACATAGGGACCTTATTAAGCCAAACTGCATTGATACTTGTCAGCACTGCAGTGCCAAGGTCTACTTTGCGCTCCATTAAAATAGGTTGGGTAAACGCGGTAATAAATAACATCCCTACCGTAAATATCGCACCAACAATCGTACCTAACACTAAAAAAGGCAGTAAGCTTTCAATGGTGACATTTGTGTTTTGCGGGTAAAGCGCGTGAATTAATGACGCTACACGCAACCAAAAAATCATCAAGAACATAAGAAGTAGCGCAAAGCCCCACTCATTAAATGCATTTCGTCTCATTGCGCGAAGTGAGTGTCGAAGCGACGGCTTATGGCCCTTTTCCATCTCCCAACTGACATCATACAAACCGGCTGCTAAAAACGGCCCAATAAGCATAAAGCACACTATGGCTGGCATAATAACCAGATGCCACCCTGTCATTTGCACAAGAAGCGCAATGGCCCAAGGGATAACGGCGAACAGTACGCCATAAAACACTGTTAAGCCCGGTGCTCGCATTGCATCACGAAGACCAAGCGAAAGCCATTTGATAGGGTCACCAATATCTAACTCCTTACAGGGTATGACACGTGCAATCTTGCTTTGTGTCATTGGAGTTTCTGGGGTTTCTTTAAAATGGTGCGACATGTTCCGGTTACCTCTAGTAGTAATCTCGTCGGTTATAATGAACGCAATTATTTTTGCGTCCCTATTACTACGATAGGCGCAAACACAAAAGTTCACAACTTATTAACATAAATTTTAAACTATTTGATGAAACAAAGAGAGGATAGCCGTCAACAATACTGTTTTCGGCAGTCGACTTAGGTGAAACTAATGGTTCTTTGCTAAATTTTTCTGGTTTTACGCGGTTTTAATGATAGATATTGCTCGTTTGCGGTCATAAATTAACCAGATGGAAATAAATTTGTATTTAGTATGCAAATTTGCCGTCGCATCCCTTTTCGCTTTGCGATACTCTCAGGGTATGTAAATCAACCAGATAGACCATGAAACCAGTATCACGCTCACACAAGTTAGATAATGTTTGTTATGACATTCGCGGCCCTATTGCAGCGCAAGCTAAAAAAATGGAAGACGAAGGGCACCGTATTTTAAAATTAAACATAGGCAACCCTGCCCCATTTGGTTTTGAAGCACCTGACGATATTCTAAAAGATGTTATTCATAACCTACCTACATCCCAGGGTTATTCAGATTCTACAGGGATTTATGCAGCCCGTGTCGCCGTGATGCAGTATTACCAACAGCGTAATATAAAAGACATTCGCGTTGATGATGTCTATATCGGCAACGGGGTGAGCGAATTGATAATGATGGCAATGCAAGCATTGCTCAATCATGGCGATGAGGTATTGATCCCCAGCCCCGACTACCCATTATGGACCGCAGCGGTAAGTCTTTCATCGGGTTCACCGGTACATTACCGCTGTGATGAACAAGCTGGCTGGTTCCCGGATCTTGATGACATAAAAAGTAAAATCACTAGCAAGACGAGAGCTATTGTATTAATCAATCCCAATAATCCAACGGGCGCTGTCTATGACAAAGCGTTATTAGAGGATGTGGTTGAAATTGCGCGCCAGCACAACCTAGTGGTTTTTAGCGATGAAATATACGATAAAATCCTTTTTGACGAAGCACAACATACAAGTATTGCATCTCTCGCTGATGATGTGTTTTTTGTTACTTTTGGCGGTTTATCGAAAAATTACCGTGTTGCAGGTTTTCGCTCTGGTTGGCTTGTAGTCAGTGGTAACAAACGACTTGCCCGCGATTATATTGAAGGGCTTAACATTTTGTCCTCTATGCGCATGTGCGCAAACGTACCTTGTCAGAGTGCTATCCAAACGGCGTTAGGCGGCTATCAGAGTATTAACGACCTGGTTGCTGAGAATGGCCGATTACGGATACAACGCGATGTTGCAACAGATATGCTTAATGGTATTGAAGGCGTTCACTGCGTAAAACCGAAAGGTGCCATGTATTGTTTTGCCCGTGTGGATGAGAAAAAATTCAACATTCATAATGACGAGCAAATGATTTTAGATCTGTTAAGTACAGAGAAAATTCTGTTAGTACATGGACGAGCATTTAACTTAAATGAGGGTATATATTTTCGCCTGGTATTTTTACCCCACAGCGACATATTAGTACCAGCGCTTCATCGCATAGGAAACTTTTTCCGTCATTATAAGCAAGGTGCGTAACGTGTCAGATAAAAGTCATTTTTTCGCTCACATGGCCCGGTTAAAATTAATCAACCGTTGGCCGCTTATGCACAATGTACGTACTGAAAACGTACAAGAACACAGTTTGCAAGTCGCCATGGTCGCGCATGCACTTGCGTTAATTAAGAACCGCTTTTTTGGTGGCACATTGAACCCTGACCGCATCGCTACTATTGCGATGTTTCATGACGTGTCTGAGGTGCTTACTGGAGATTTACCGACGCCTGTTAAGTATTTCAACCCAACCATCAAAGAAGAATATAAAAAAATCGAAAAGATCGCCGAAAACAAGCTAATTGAGATGGCGCCAGAAGCCTTTCGTGAAGATTATGCCGCGCTCATCGATGGTCATTATCACTCAGAAGAAGAAGCGTTTATCGTCAAGGCCGCAGACGTGTTATGTGCCTATTTAAAAACGCTTGAAGAACTGGCCTCTGGTAATCGAGAGTTTACTCTGGCGAAGAAGCGCTTAGACGGTATTTTGAAAGAATATCATTCTGAGGAAGTAGACTACTTCCTTACCCGTTATGTACCAAGCTTTTCACTTAGCCTTGATGAAATAACGCAAGACGAAATGTAAATAAGGAATGGAATGAGCCTTAGTCATTGGGAAGAAGCATTACAAGAGCGACGGTTACCAAGAAGCGTTAGCCGCGACGGCGACCACCGTAATGCCTACCAGCGAGACAAAGCGCGAGTTTTGCATAGTGCAGCTTTTCGCCGTTTGCAGGCGAAAACTCAAGTGCTCGGTGTAGGACAGAGTGACTTTTATCGCACTCGCCTTACCCATTCACTAGAGGCGGCACAAATAGGCACTGGAATAACCGCACAATTGTGCGGCAAGTATCCCGACATTGCAGACAACTTGTCTTTAGATCCTACGCTTATTGAAACCCTATGCTTAGCGCATGATATAGGGCACCCTCCGTTTGGTCACGGTGGTGAAATTGCACTGAATTATATGATGCATGATCACGGGGGCTTCGAAGGTAATGGACAAACGTTTCGCATCATTACGCAACTAGAACCCTATACAGCCGAGCACGGTATGAACCTTTGCCGTCGCAGTATTCTGGGCCTTGTTAAGTATCCCAATTTTATTGACACATTACACACCTCAAAAGTAGCTGCCCCACGCCCGGTGTCATTAAGACAAGTAAAAGCCGATGATTGGCATCCACCTAAGGGGTTGTTTCGCTGTGACGAGCCGTTGCTCGACTGGTTGCTTGCGCCGTTTAGTCAGCATGACAAAGATACGTTTATGCGCTTTACACGTCGAGATACTGCGCATAGCAAAACCCGCTTCAAATCGTTTGACTGCTCTATCATGGAATTAGCCGACGACATTGCTTACGGTATCCACGATTTGGAAGATGCCATTGTGATGGGAATGGTAAAAAAAGAGGTGTTCGATAACGATGTTACGGTTCCACTACAAGAGATAGATGTTCCTTGGTTGTCACAAAATATCGCAGCGCTCAGTGAAAAACTGTTTAGTCACGCACATCACGAACGCAAAAACGCGATTGGAGCGTTGGTAAATACGTTTATTACAGCGATTGTTATTGAACATAGTGAAAGCTTTGAACATCCACTATTAGCCTTTAACGCGTCAATGCCAGATGCATTTGCCCAAGCATTAGAATGTTTTAAACGGTTTGTATATCAGAACGTTATTCGCCGGCCTGATGTTCAGCTTCTGGAATACAAAGGCCAGCTCGTGGTAATGGAACTGTTTGAAGCATTTAGTTCCGATCCAGAGCGGTTACTTCCCGACAACACGCAAGAGCGTTGGCACATTGCACAGGCGCAAGGCAATGGTATGCGCGTGTTATCAGACTACATTTCCGGTATGACTGACGAGTTTGCTTCGCGCCTTTACACGACAATATTTTCGCCCAAACATGGTGGTGTTCAAGACGGCTTTCATACGTAAGTAATCAACCATAGACGACCCATCCACCACAGGCATTTTTAAAGTTGAGGTTTTCATCACTTTTCATAACGAAAACCTCAACATCCTTGAAACACAACTCCCCAATTGATGATACGTTACAAACATTGAAATTTTTTCTCGTGACATCAGGTCTTTAATTATATCGGGGTTAAGCGTTCGCTTCACATTCAACGCAAATGCTTGTGTGAAACCAATCGTGGTTGCCTTACGTATTAGTATATATAAAGAATTGTTTACCCACGGGATGTCATCTATGCCAACGCCGTTTAAGCCATCAGTGAAGCTGACCGATAACGATGTAACTGATAAAAACGTATACCTAAATAGAAGACAACTTCTTAAATCAATGGGGTTTATTGGTGCGTCGTCTTTACTCGCTAAGTCTGCAGGCGCCGCGGGATGGTTTTGGGAAGATGAAAAGAAAACCGACATGTTTAAAACGCAACCTTTATCGTTTTCTACACCCGACGCTTACCAAATTTCTGAAACACTTACGCCGCAAGCTAAGGTCACGACTTACAATAATTTCTATGAGTTCGGAACCTCAAAAGATGCGCCCGCAAAAAATGCACAAGGCTTACAAACTACACCTTGGACATTGAAAGTAGACGGATTAGTCGAAAACCCTTTGGAGCTTGATGCTGATGATCTTACCGCTAGCTTCCCGTTAGAGGAACGCATTTATCGATTACGTTGTGTGGAAGCATGGTCGATGGTTGTTCCATGGATAGGCTTTGAATTGCGTGCACTATTGAAAAAAGCCGCGCCGCTTTCATCCGCTAAATATGTGGCTTTTGAGACACTGTATTCTCCAGCGCAAATGCCTGGACAGAAAAGTCGGTTTATGGGGGGCGGTATCGATTACCCCTATGTCGAAGGGTTACGCTTAGACGAAGCGATGCACCCGCTTTCTATGATGGCAGTGGGTCTGTACGGTGAAACCCTTCCACCGCAAAACGGCGCGCCTATTCGTTTAGTCGTGCCATGGAAATACGGTTTTAAAAGCATTAAAAGTATTGTGCGTATAAGGCTTACCGACAAACAGCCTCCTACAACCTGGAATCGTCTGGCCGCGAACGAGTATGGCTTCTACGCTAACGTCAACCCAAGGGTATCACATCCTCGATGGAGCCAATCCAGTGAACGGCGGATAACAACCGGTGGGCTGTTATCACGAAATAGAATAGACACGCAAATGTTCAACGGTTATAGCGAGGTGGCTTCAATGTACAAAGACATGGACTTATCTCGTTTTTATTAATGCGCTTATTAAACCAACCCGTTCGATTTAGTTCGCTGACTCGCCTTGTCCTCAAAGCGCTTATTCACTTTAGCGCAATAGGGTATCTCGTGTTTCTTTTTTATTCGGGCGTGACTGATAATTTAGGCCCTGATCCTGTCGACACGTTATTGAATGAAACGGGTATTTGGGCCATCCATTTACTCTTTATTACGTTACTACTTAGCCCATTAGCTAAACACTTACCTAGCCCCGAGCCTATGCATTTTAGACGGATGATTGGCGTTTATGTTTTTGTATATGCATGTTCACATTTAGCGACCTATGTGCTTTTTGAGCTTCAGCTTGATATGGCGCTGATTGCCAGTGAAATTATTTCCCGGCCCTATATAATCGTCGGGATGCTGGCATTCGTACTGCTGTTTTTACTAACGGCGACCTCGTTTATGCGCGTAAGAAGAAGAATGGGAAAACGATGGCAGCAACTTCACAATAGCATTTACGTCATCACGGGCTTAACTCTGCTTCACTTTAGCTGGTCACAAAAAACATTTTGGCAAGAACCCGTTTTCTATTGGCTTTTTGCTGTGCTGCTGCTTCAAGGAAGAATAAGAGGGATAGTATTGCAGGCATACACCCGCTGGCAACGTCGTCGCGTTAAGACGTAAACAGCATGAGCAGTATTGCATAGCGGGTGCTTTTGCATACAGAGACAACCGTGATGAAAAATACAAAGCGTGTTCTTAGCACGCCTGACAATAATGTGAGCGGATCGCCAATAACAGGCACCCATGCTAACAATAAAGACCACCTCCCCCAGCGATTAAAAAATTGTTCCGCTCGCGCCAGCGATGTTGGCGACATACGCAACCACGATACCGCCACAGTCTTACCGTACTTATAGCCCACAATATAGTTCACCACTGCGCCGGCCACGTTACCTAGTGATGCAACGATGCCCAATAAAATCAGTGAATACGTACCTTGCGCAAGCGCGACCAATACGACCTCTGAGCTAAATGGCAATATTGTTGCCGCTAAAAAAGCTGACAAAAACATACCTAGTAAGCCATACGTTGCTAAACCGCTCACATTTCTCTCCTTACGCAACTAATTACAAATATACGTTAATTCATAAACTTACGCACTTATCGCTTCGCAAACATAACTTATTTATTCGATGCGTTTTTATATTGTGTGAAAAAGACGCAATTTCTACTTGCAATGTGGCCAACTTAAACATACTGTATAGACATACACACTGTATAAGAAAACAGTATATAACTTTTTGAGGTTTACAATGAATACATCACCCATTGCTCGTTTAAATGCACTACGCACCTCAGTCTCTAATGTTGTGCAACTTCCCTTACCTTTCGAAGGTTATCCTGGCGAAGGTAGAAGTAACAACGGTAAAGGGTGGAATTACCTCTTATCTAAATCGGTATGTTTTAAAAAAGGAGTGCACAACGCGATCCGCATTCAAAAGCCTGAGAAAGAAAAAGTGCCAGAGTGGATCAGCAAATTAATTATGAGTGGCCAGTGCAAAACGTTATATGTTGAAGATATCGATTTAGATTTACAGCCTACTGACAGTGATATGATTAGACAGCTATGCACGCTTTATTCGGTAAGCCTGATAAATATCAGTGTTAAGAATAACGACCAAGAAAATAATGTCGCGATGGGGCCATGGTAATGTAACGAACAAATAGGTAGCATGCGCAATATAGTATAGGGGCTGTCGTTATAAACCGCCCTATTTCATTCGAGTAATTTTATGCGTTGCTATTGCTGTTCAG
Source organism: Alteromonas algae (assembly GCF_049117195.1). Classification (GTDB taxonomy): domain Bacteria; phylum Pseudomonadota; class Gammaproteobacteria; order Enterobacterales; family Alteromonadaceae; genus Alteromonas. The sequence continues at coordinate 1,759,264 of NZ_CP185260.1, read as the reverse complement.
ATAAAAAATTTTCCCAATGTTGCCAGCCTTTTGTTGATGGTTTAGCTTTACCCAATACCGCTGAGCAATTAATGCGTTCCCGCTTTACGGCATATGCTATTCGCCGTTATGACTATGTGTTGAACACCTACAGTGAAGAGAAGCAGAACACGCTAAGCGTAACGCAATTAGAAGAAAGCGCAGCAGGCGCTGTTTGGTTTGCCCTTTCGGTTGTACCTAGCCAGCCAGCGTCGCATAGCAATCAATGCGACAGCGTGGAGTTTACTGCATATTACTTTGAAGGTAAGTCACTGTTCCAGCTTCATGAAACATCACATTTTATTATAGAGGGAAGCACGTGGCGTTATCACGATGGGGAACTCGCTGATGATTGCGGAAAACTAAAATATGGTCGTAATCTCCCTTGCCTTTGTAATAGCGGCAAAAAGTTTAAGCAATGCTGCGCAACCAAAATGCGATGAACACGGCTTAGCAGCGCTGTTACCTAATTAAAATCCCACCAAACAATAGATAATACGTACTAACCCTTTACTCGAGCGTTATGTATTTTGACGGCGAGTGTTTTAGGTATCGGCATTGGTTTAAAAGGGCTCACATTTGAACCTCCGGTGTTTCCCTCAGGTACTAAACCAAACACCGTTTTTGTTGCAGCGCCCACGATACGCAACAACTGGCCGCGGGCTTCTTTAAAATCTTTGTTTTTTAGTGCCCAGCCTAGCATTAGCAAATGTGCCTTAGTATGCAGCCATGTAGAATGCTGTCCGAGCACATGCGCATTCTCTAAATGTTTGAAGGCGTCCTTCGAACGATATTCGTCACTTGCTACCTTTGCCTTTTTCAGTTCATCGTCCACGGCGGGCTTAATTTTTTGTAAGTACATAGTGTGCCTAACCAAACATTTGTAATGCGCTCTATCTTAGCGGTATTTTGTTACCTCAGACAAGGTACTTTAACCCCCCCAATACGCTGCGAGTCGTTGGCTTCGCCACATTAGCGTATCAACATTGATACCAGTGTATATTGTCGGAGTATTTATCTCTCACCATCAATTATCGAACCAGAAGAAAACACGCTATATATTAACAAGCTATGTAGTCTGCATTTTTTTAACGAAATTCACCCGCATTAATGTTAGGACTACGCTCCACTAATTTACTATAGATTTTTACCGCTTTGCTCTCTACGCTTCGACGTTACAGAAAATGGTGTTAGCGTTTAAAGATGAAGCAATATTTACCGACCACAATATTTACTTTAGCAGTGTTAATCATTGTACTAGGCGTGTCCCCAGCCTTGGCTAACCAGAGCGATACGCATATACCAGGCATGTTTATTGGTTATACCACGACGAAAGATGAAACACATTTCACCCTTGGCGTGGAATACACCTATAAGTTTGACGACCATTGGGGCGTGGGTGCCGTTTATGAAGAAACAGAGGATATGCATCACGGTGACGGCATAAAAGTAGCCGTAGCGTCGCTATTTTACTACCCTGTTCACGACCTTAAGTTTGGTGTAGGTATTGGACATGAAAAATTCGGTGGAAAAGACCCGCATTCTGAACGCGTTTATCGACTGAGTGTGGCGTATGATATTCATGTAGCAAAAATTGAAATCGAGCCTTTGTTTGCCATCGATATAGTCGATGGGCAAGCAGATTACGTGTTAGGTGTAGGTTTAGCGTGGCCATTCGAATAACCGCTACTATTGCGGTTTATCATGAACCGGCAAGCCTAATTCAGCCCCTAGCCCCTCCACAGGCCTGGCTGGCCCCACAACATTGCCAAGTGCACTAGCAGACCACGAACATACCAGTATTGACGTTCCCTTTCGAAGGCTACATTGCCACTGCTTGGTATTCTCGTTGAGTACACGATAGTCATCGGCAATTTCCCACCCGTTCTCAACATACTTTACAATAAGTTTTTCAAACGTTGAAAACGGTATAGATTGAATAATACGCCAATCGTGTTTCTTAAATTTACGCGCTGTGTAACGCTGCCTAATCGTATTGAAAAAACTCATGTTGCCCCCTTCGTAGCATAAAAGTATCAGTAATAGTTAGCGGCGGCTTATGGTGCCGCTTTGCTGGCCCAAAGGGCTGGCACACGAGCAAGGCATTCCCACTATTTCCTGGTTCGACGCTGGACAAGATCCAAACTCACCATCAGAGCTATAGCGACATATCGAACCAAAAGACGGACGGTCAAAACTGCTGTCATTGGCATCTTCATCAATATTGCTGTGAAATGCACACCCTGCGCTCATCAGTAGTGACATTGATATAATTGAAATAGTGCGCCATTGGGTTCTCATAACACATCCTAAAATAGTATCTTCATGACACAATTAGCTTATAACTGCTTAATTTATAACGCTATGTCAAACTAACCTTTAACACAAGCTATTTTCAAAAAAGTACCATCGGTACTGGTAAAGTGTCGTCTGTGATATTCCCACCTATCAAATAACCATGATCGTTGGGGTTAAGTTAGAAAGAATTTCATACAGTGCAGCGCTTGCGATACACAACATCGCCAAAATATTGAGCCAGTAGGATACCTTTCTGTAGCGACGACCGAAGTAACTGATGTGAAAATATTCAACCACTATCACAACGATATTAAGTGCTGTCGCACCAACACCTAAGCATAACGACATAATCGTGACGTCAAACAAGCCAAATGGTGGTAAGCCCGTCAAGCCAGGATAAGTGAGTGAGCATCGATATAAGCAATAACAGCATATACTCATCAGTAGTAATGCCCAAACGATATGCACAATACGATGTGGCATGGAAATATGATGGCGACGTGGCGCGTCTATTCCTTGATAGTCATAATAATCGTCCATGATCCCTCTCTTTTTGAGTTTTAACTATGTATCACTTGGTAATGCTATTAAAGCACTTTTCATTCCTGACTAACGTCGCACAAAATCGCCCCGAAATCAAAAAGTAGGTTAAATATTGGTCTGAAACGGTATCTTTAAAAGACGCATTAGCCTTACCCCAACCGCACTAACCCACTTCGTTGTTCTGTTACTTCAAAGTTTAACGGCGTCACCTTCGTTCATGATGTACCAAGGTATATCGCTTTGTAGTTCATTTCTCATATGTAAGAAGCGAAATAGCGCCGAGTGAGACGTTTTATCTCCCATGCGCCACGATGCATTTCCATACCCCCATGGTATGGCGATACGACAGTTTAAATCTTCAGCGGCCGTTATTGCGTCTTCAGGTGTTGTATGCACGTTTCGATACCAACCTGGAGACGCTTCACTAAAATAAGAGGCAATGGGAAGTAAACAAATATCGATAGAACCAAAACGCTCACCAATATCTTTAAAGTGTGCTGAGTAACCCGTATCGCCAGCAAAAAACAAGGTATGGCCATTGTTTTCTATTACCCACCCTCCCCATAACGAGGCATTGTCGTCTTCATGAAGAAAAGGTACCCAAATACGATTACTAAAGTGATGAGCAGGAACAAAGTGCACGTTGGTATCGCCTATCGCGGTATTTGAATACCACGCCATTTCAGTGATATTGAAACCGCCCTTTGGAAAATGCTCAGAAAAACCTAAAGGGACAAGATAATCTGGCGTGTTGCCTATATCGCTAATATCTGATTTGTTAAAATGATCATAATGGATGTGCGAATACATTATTGCATCAGTATTACGTAATGTTTTGTCACTTAACTGTGCAGGAAGGTTACGATAAAAGCCTTCAGACAGCCTGAATGCTACGTCGACAGGCCAGTCAAACTGCTCAAAAACGGGGTCGAAGAGAAAATGCTGGTTATTCTTCGTGGTGATAGCAAAACTAGCATGCCCTAACCACTGAACCGTAAACCCAGTGTTTAGATTAACATCGACGTTTACACCACGGTATGTGCAGTCCTGCATATCCGATTCACACTCAATATCTGTGTTATCCGGGTAGCAGTTCTCTTCGCAAGTGACAGGGTATGCTTTAACTTTAGGATACAGATTACTGAACCTATCTTCGTAACCTTCTGTGCTCGAATGTTTCACCACCGATGTAGGTGGCGCGACCGTTTGCACGTTGTTAACAACCGCACAACCACTGATTGCTAAAAGAACGAAAGAGAAAACGTATTTCATGACAAGCTCGTTGAGATGTAAAAAACCAATATTATTATATATTTACAACGAATAAGAATAACTATGAGTAATAAAGGGTAAGAAAATGTTACTTATACTTTAAATGCTTCACGCAATGTAAAAAGTGGGGCATCTCTTTTGTACTCTATAGATACCACGGTATATCACGCCTTAAAAAGCGTTACTATTCAACGTTTGTTTCGCAAGCTTTCGCGGCGTTGATCCATATCAACGCAGCATTACGCGTAATACGCCACACTATTTGCATCTACACTCCTATACGAAACCCAGTATGTTAAGCTTAGTAGACGATATAAATAACAGTATTACGCCAGAGACGCACGGCTTGTATAAGCTATCGTTAAAACCCAATGCGCAGGTGGCGATTGAAACGAAGCCAGTATTTGGCGCCAATATTACTCTGCACCGCCAGGTGATAGAACACGACAGTTTTATTGCTCAGCCGGACAATGTCATTGGTTGGCTCGATCAGGGTGGCCTATCTTATCTCACGGTTAATATCGGGGCGGGAGCCAGAAACGGCACATCATCAGTCTTACTCCCGTCACAATTTCTCAGCGCATCTAGCGGAATATTGAGAGTTACCTCACCAACTAGGGTATACATTATTGCCAAAAGTACCGCGGACATTCGCACACACGGCTTACTGTTTTTTACACCAATGTAGTCGCTGCGTTAGTCAACTGACAGCGTATTTATTGCCTCAGACAGCCCTGAGTGACGTTTATCATTTTGGTCTATCATTGTGCAAAATGTTGACGCGCTGGCGATTAACAAACACCCCTCTTTTGCTCTCGTTAACCCCGTATATACCAAGCCTCGGTGAAATAACCCTGCCGCTTTTTCACTTTCGGGCTTAGGTAGAAGTAATATCACATGGTTAAACTCAGATCCTTGAGATTTATGAATAGTCATCGCATAAACGGTCTCAAACTGTGGCACACGTGACAGCGAAATATACCGTAGCGCGCCGTCTTGTGTTTCAAACCACGCATACAGTTTGCCTGAATCGTCGGGCCATATTATGCCAACCTCACCATTTGACAAACGCTGAGGGTGATTATTTTTTATAATCATAATAGGTTGGCCTTGGTAGAAGCTACCCTCTCTTCGCAAGATTTTATGTTTGATAGCATCAAATACCAGTGCATTTAACCCTTCGACGCCCATACCGCCTTTTCGAACTGGGGTTAACCATCGAACACGATTAAGTTGGGCTAACGCCTGCTTTGCGTCTTTTGATTCAAAAATAGGTAAGAAGCTTTCTTTTGCTAACCGTTGCAGCGTTGCGGTATTCACCGATAATTCATCCCATAGATACACACCATCTTTTAACGCGCTGGCGTCACGAGTATGGCTCTGTAGGCTTGGTTTGCCACTATCTATCGCCTCTAGCGCCTGTTGCGCTTGGCCTTGCTGAATCGCTGTTGCAACTGCGGCAATCTGACCTTTGAAGCGTTGTGAAGCTTGCAACGTATGCACCCACGTTTTTGCTTTTTCATCCACCGGCAACAAAGGTAAATGCGGACAAAGCGTGGCAATATGTTGACGTAATAACGTAGGTACAGCACCGACTCTTTCCTCGCTACCCTCTTCTTTACTATCTGCCTTTGCAACCAACTGTTCCAGTACATTGCCTAGCTCTACTGCTGGAAGTTGGTCGGCATCGCCAATAAAATATAATGCAGCATGATCGGGTAAAGCACGCATAATACGTGTCATGAGGGCAAGGTCGACCATGCTAGCTTCATCGACAATAAGTACATCTAACGCAAGCGGGTTTAGGGCATTATGCCGTGTAGCGATGGTGTGCTCACGTAAGCCAAGCAAACGATGGAGCGTTACTGCCTGTGTCGGCACAAGGTTTAAAAGTGTGTCGTTTACCGACCCTTTAAGGCCTTCGATACTCGCCACAATAGACTCTGTCATTCGCTGTTGCGCTTTACCCGTTGGCGCTGCCAATACGATGTTTAAGCTGTCATCACTGGCTAAAAGCGCAAGTAATAAGCGCAGTACGGTGTAAGTTTTTCCCGTTCCCGGACCACCGTTTATAACACTGAAGCGTTGTACAAGGCTTTTTGCTACTGCTACTTGTTGCCAATCTTGGGATGCGCCTTCCGAAGTAGGAAACATAGCAGGCCATAACGCCTTAACATTTGATGATGCCGTGTCGCTTAACGGGGAAAATCGTGTACGTTTATGTATTTGCCGAGCGACTTCTTGTTCAAATTCAAAATAGCGACGACTGTACAATCTTCCGCTATGGTATACAAAGAGTGAGCTTATATCCTTCACCTCAAGCGCTTTCTTTATGGTACCAATCACCACGGTTAGCGAAGGAAAAGTATAGCCTTTTTTTACCACCACATGGCTTGCAGCAGTATTTTCATTACCGTCATTGGCTTTTTGTTCACCGCTACGTGTTTCATTCTCGCGGCTTATGTCATCAAAGAACGTTTTGCCAGCAATAGCATTCACCGGCAGACAGCTATGGCCGTTTCGCTGCATAAAAGAAAGTGTCACCAGTGCATGCAACCAAACACCGTTTTGCGCTTCATTTAACACAGACAGCGGCGTAAATTCAGCAGCAACAAATTTATCTATCGCTTCAATGCCCGCCAATTGCTCAAAACTGGCGCTGAAATTCATTTTACGTTCGCTCATTCGTGAGTGCCTTGTGTATCATCGAAAGAAAATTGCTGCTGGCTATCGCCTTGGTCTGCGTTGGTTACAACGCTGTTCTCACCGTTCTCAAAAACATTGTCTAGTTGACTGAGCGTGTTGGAAGATATAGAAGTAAAGAACACCCCCTCCCCTTGCTGATTTTGTGGATGCATACCCCGTAAATATAAATAATAGACTCCACCAAAATGCACATTTGGACAGTAATCGGGAATCGCATTTTTCAAATAACGATGCAGCGCTAAACAGTAGATAAGATACTGAAGGTCGTACATATGCTGCTGATTATTTTCAAATAACGCGGCGGGTTGATAACTTGCAATGTCATCACCTAACCACGTCGACTTATAATCGGCCACGTAGTACTTGCCATTGTGTTCGAATATTAAATCAATAAATCCGTGCATCATACCGGCTAAATGGGGTGTCATCAGGCTAGGAACGGTTAACGCAGGTGCTCCTAAACGGCTAGCAACACGCGCCCTATGCTCAGCTAATACACGGCTCAGTGACGCCCATTTACTATTATTCATTGGAAAGTAAAATTCGGCTTCTCGTAACGTTTGCGAAAGGGTTAGGTCACTAAGCGCTTTATCTGTGTGTGGGTATAACGGTGTATGCAGCACTTCGTCTAACCAGTCATAAAGGTATGGAACGTTCGCTTTATCTAATCCAAACCGCTTAACCAACTCGCTGCCGTTTTCTTCCCACGTAGGAGCGCTAAAGTCATTAAGTTCAAGTAAGTCATGCAGTAAATTTCCCGCACTTGCCCCTTTGGTAAGCGTAAATCGAAGTTTATCAGCCGCCTCTACCGGACTTTCACCGACTTTTGATTCACTTTCTTCAAACAAACCTATGTCTGCTAACGCTTTAGCGGTGACTATTTCTTCATCACGTACGGTTTGAAGTACCGGAATTGTCTGTATATTTTGCGTTGGGATGACAATGTTACCGTGTGCTGTTAGTCGGCTAATGGCAGAAAACGAAAATAACCGCCAGTCTTCTTTGTCGGTACCTGTAAATGCTAATGCAGATAATTCGGTAACATGGGTGTCTTGTGCGACCGTGGTATAGACTTCTTCAATATCGTTCGCACTGATATGACAAGTAAACGCATCTTGCTCGTTGTTTATTGCGCTCAATACGCTTAGCCAATCTTGTGGTTGCGTTTCGCCAGTATCCTCTGCTGGCTTACGCCCGACGCCTAACGCTCTGGCCAATGGACTTTTTTCGTTACCATCAAGCGGAATAATGCCCATATAGCAGCGGTGCGCCGCTCGGGTAACGGCCACATAAGCAAGGCGCATATCTTCTGCTTGGCCTTCCGCACGCACCCTTTCTATTGCGTGCTTTGTTTGGCCTAACTGCAGCTGTAATGCTTGTTTATTGTCATCATAATAGCTAAATATTTGCGCCATCGACTTACCGTTTTTCGCAGGGTCTTTATAGCCCGTTGCGTACGGAACGAATACGATGGGGTACTCAAGCCCTTTCGAGCCATGCTGGGTGATCAACCGAATCAGCTGACTGTCGCTCTCAAGGCGAAGTGTCATTTCTTCGTCAGTGTCGGGTTGGTGTATTTGTTTATGTAGCCAGTCTAATAGCTGCTCCGGACGCTGATGCGTCGTGCTCGCCTTTTCCAGCACCTCGGCCAAATGTTGATAATTGGTCAATGCGCGCTCGACATCGTTACCGTAAGGCTGATAACTGGTTTGCATTAAATGCAATAATACGCTCATGCAGCCTTTTTGTAGCCACATTTCACGCAACGATAATACGTTTTCATACGCACTATCCCATAATGCATCGTCCTCGTGATACAGCAAGTCTATTAATACATGTGGGCTATACCCCCATAACGGCGAAGCGAGACTTGACGCTAACTTACTGCTATCACTGGCATGCCAAATCCCATTTAATAGCCGCAAGACATCTTTTGCTTCAGGCGTAATAAACAAGTTGCTTCGGTCACTAAGATAAACACAAGCCAAGCCTTTCTGTTGAAGCACATATTTGATCACATTGGCTTCTGTTCTGTCTTTTACCAGAATGGCAATATCAGCCGGTTTAACAGCGAACGATTCGTTATCTGTACCATCACGGGCAACAAACGTAGCCTCATTTAATAAGCGATAAATCTCTTGCGCTATCCACTGTGCGATACCCCGTCGCATCGTGTTTATATCTTGTTTCTCTTCAAGGCCCATACTTATAAAATTCATCGCATTACGATGATGATGAGGGTCATGCAATGGCGCTTTTGCTGCTGCAGCATGTGAAGAAAATTCGACTGGATTGTATTGGATGTTAAACCCAAATACGTCGGTAGAACGCCCACTTGCAAGGGGAGCACCATAAAATAGTCGATTGTATGCCGCTACCATTCCTTCAACGGAACGCCAGTTAGTGTTCATAACCCAACGGTAATCAGCGTGCTGCCCGGCTTTTAAATACGTAAATATATCACCACCACGAAAGCGGTATATCGCCTGTTTAGGATCACCAATCATCAGCAATGCGTTACTTGTTTTTTGTGCATCCCCCTCTTTACCATCGCTTGATATCTGGCGATGGACGTCAGTGTTATCGCATGTAGCGTCGCTAAGTTTGGGATAAACCGCATCTAAAATTGCGTACTGTTTTGCATCAGTATCTTGAAATTCGTCAATAAGGGCGACAGGAAACTTTTTCCGTAGTTCAGGTACAAGCGTATTATTTGGTTTCACCACCTCATCGGCAAGCATGTGTATCAAGTCGTCGAAATCTATTACACCAAGCTGTTTTTTCTGTTTGGCGACACCCTTTTTAATAAAAGAGATGGCTTGGTTCACTAACGTAAACACGGGTATTTGCCCGAGTGCGTCTTGCTTTTCAACGACAGCGGTTTCCACCGCTTTTACAAAGTTTTTAATCGGGCTAAGTAGTTCTTTTACCCCAGACTTGTTGCGCGCGTAACGCCTGCCATCTAAAAACGCTGTTGCTGCCGGCGGCGCCGAAGTGTACTGCGCGGCGCCTAACCACTCTTTAAGTGCATCTAATTCAGCGGGTCGCGTTTGCTTATGGGCAGCCGTTTTCATGAGCTCTTTATCAATAAGGTCTGTATTTTCTTCAATACGTGATAAAAAATACTCAAACTGACTGTTTGCGGTGTCAGGGCTATTGTTCATTGCCTCGGTAAACGATGCCTCTATGGTATCTTTATCAAGCAAAAGTGGTGTTAATGGGCTTTTAATACTGCCAAGAAATGTGGTTAATAAACGCGCTGGAACATGCCAGCCTGACTGTGCTAATAGTAGAAAATCTTCGTCGTTCTGACTTACCTTTCTTATCCAATCTTCGGCAGCTTGAAGGTATAATTCGCTCGTATCTTTACTTAAGTTTAGCGACATCGCAAAGCCGCTATTAAATGCCAACTGCCCGATAACGTGCTGGCAAAAACCATGAATAGTAAACACTGAGGCTTCGTCGAGTTCTAGTTGTGCAGCCTTTAGTCTTGCCAAACTGTCATCTACATCACAGTGGGCAAGAAGGTGTGCATAGACGGGGTCGATATTTCGCGGTGCTTGTCCATCATTATTTTTCGTTTGCTGCCATATTGCTGACGCTTCGCGAAGCGTTTTTGCTATTCTTCCTTTAATTTCTTCAGTGGCGGCTTTGGTAAACGTCATGACCAAAATCTCTTTCACCGTGAGTCGCTTTTCCAGTAAGAATCGCAAATACAAGCGCGTTATGTTGAACGTTTTGCCTGTTCCAGCACTCGCTTCAATGAGGTGTCTGCCATGCAGTGGCATGTCTGGTACATTCAAGGGAGTAGCGCGGACGATGTTGCTTGTTGTCGATAATGTTGAACCATCGTCATTGCTACCGGAAATGCCAGTACGCTTTGGTGTGGTATCTTGACTCATAACGTTTCCTCATCGGCTGCGTTTATCACCATAGCAAACAAAATAAAGCCCTGTGTATAGGGTAAGTCAGTCCACGCAATGCCCTGCGGGAATAGCCACTTAATATAAGGGTTATTGGCTATGTCAGAAGTAAAGGGACCCGAGGATTGAAGCCAATTTTTAAGAAAACGTTCGGCATCGAAATCATCAAATAGCGAGGTGACATTATTAATGAGAGTGGTCGAATTCTCTGACACGTCATTACGCGCTCCCCCATTGTTAGTCACCGTTTCCGATTGCGCTAATAACGCCTCGACAACCTCACCAAAGCGTTCGGGTTTTATTTCTTTAACCAGTGTGGCGCTTTGAGAATTGCGTTTACCTGGCACGAGGTCGTTGAATGCGCTTCGGTACAGCGGTGTCGGTGTCGTGTAAATAGCGATATATAAACGTTCAATAAAGAGCAATATTTGTTGTGCAACCTCTCTCTCAAATGCCTTGAAACGGCGTTTAATCAAGGTGGTCTCACCTTTTTCCCAATCACAATAGAATACGTCTAATGGATAACCACTATATGACGTGCTCGTTTCGCTGCTACAAAAGACAAGTTGAGAGATAAAATAGTGCAGTGCTCGAGTGTCATTTATTTTACCTGCACATAGCAACATCAAACTGTCTGCGCCTTCAAAAGCACTGGCCGTGAATGTGATATGTTGCCCCGTAAAACTTGCGCTCTTAGCGTCTACGTCGTGAGGGCCCATTGCCTGTGTCAATGCCGCCGCTCCGTCTCTCCACATTTCGAGTTCTTCTTGCGCGACCGGGTTAGCTGGGATATCGCCGCGCATTGCTGCAAATGCAATCACTTGTTCACTGTAGTTGTCGTTAGCGTCGCTTTGCGTATTGCCATGGGGAGAGGCAAAAATTGCATCGAGTACTTGATAACGAACTAACGCATTAGTCTCAAAGGGTTCACTGTTTTCAAGCAAAGTGAACGATTGTTGCAGATTCACGCCTAAACGCTGAATTGAAAAATAGGCGAGCGGGTCTTTAAACGCCCTCGCAACTTGCATGCCCGACAACCGCTCATGCTGATCATCATCAAGCGACAGCAAGGACGATGCAGTCGCGTGACTCGCTGTACACAACCGGTCGGTATTATCATTATCAACGTTATCATTACCCTGCACGTGCGTTGTTTGCCTTAGTGCATCTGCAAGCCTTAGCCACCCAGTTTCATAACTTGGTAACACTCCTGTAAATGCACTTTCGCTAAACGGGTGCAACGGTGCATGCTTTACATAACGTGAAACGTTAACCATGTAGCCTTCTTGCAACATGTCAAGAAACTCAGCTAACACGAGACTAGGCTGACGCTCACTGTTGTTTTTAACGTCGTTACCTTGATAACTAAGGTACAGGCCATCTCGGCACGAGATAATCGCTTCTAAAAATAGATATCGGTCCTCTAGTCGTCTTGAGCGGTCGCCGATACGCCGCGCTGGGCCTGCCATTAAATCTAACCCGAGTGGTGTGGATTTACGTGGAAATTCACTGTCATTTAGGCCCAAGATACACACTTTTTTAAAGGGAATACTGCGCATAGGCAGCATAGAGCATACGGTTACCTGCCCGGTCATAAAGTGGTTGCCCGCATCGGGCGATGAAAAGCGATTAAGGAGTAAATCTCTTACCTGTCTTAGACTTAGCGTGTGTTCATAACCGGCCTCTTCGCAACGGGCAGCTAAATCAGCGGCTACTTTTGCAATCAGGTCCCAACTCTGTTCTTGCTCACTTATCGGCATAAAGCACGCATCGCGCAGTTCAATTAAGTCTCTTGCCCACATCTCTGGCGTGCGAGGTGTCGTTAAGTCATTCGCAAATTGCCCTAGTAAGTCGATTACCTGCACCAACTTTCCAAGCGTAAGTACACTTTGTCCTTCAACGTCCGGAATTGTTAGCACATCACTAACGACCACCTCTGTGTCGGGCGCCAGCATGCCCATGAGCATGCGGCGTATGCCCCACCACCAACTGTAGGTGTCTTGCTCGGTTACACCTTCCGACACTGCCGATTTATGCTCGCTGTTTAATCCCCAATGGATATGTGCCTGCTTAAGCCACACCGCCATCTGATCAATATCATCTTGTGAAACCGAAAAGCGTTTCTGTACGGCATCAAGCTGCAAATAATCCATGATATCTGACACGCCAAAGCGGCTATCAGGAAGCTGTAACAACGCCATGTATGCCGCAATCAGAGGCTCTGCATCCATAGGGCTTCTATCGGCAATAGAGCAAGGTAGGCGTGTTAGCCCGCTGCCATGAAGCGCCTTAGTGCCCACACGGTGAAAAACCGCATCAACAAAAGGGGCATAATTTTCAATTGCTGGGCACATCACTACAATGTCTGATGGCGTTCGGGTTTTATCTTTTGATAACCAATGCAATAAATGGTCGTGTAAAACCTGTACTTCCCGTAGCGCTGAATGCGCACACATTATCGTAATGCTATCGTCTTCATCTCTTACGTCGGCGTCTGCACGCGGCACTGCTGGCGCGGCATGCAATATATCATCATGAATACGCGCCAACAGTGAAGGGCTATCCTGTCCATTCACGGCCTCATTCATAGAGGGGGCATCGAAGGCACTTATTTCAAACGTATCTAAGTCAGTTAATAAATTAAATAACTCTCTTCCTTGCTTCCCTAAATTGCCTAACAGCGGGTTACTTTGCTCGTGCTCCATCCATTTTTCGAGCCCCTCCATTCGCAATTGCTTTGCCAATTCACTGTCGCTTTTAGCATCTCCCCAATAATTCACGCTGGGGTTTAGATGAAAAATATGAATATCGATGTGCTCTGCTAGCGCATCGAAAAATGCAATTAACTGAGGGGCCATCGTATTAATTGCAAATACGATAATTCGATTGGGTAAATTCGCTGGGATATGACCGTCTTGCAGCGCCTCGAGTGCCATATGATGTAGTCGAGCTGGATGAAGTGGTTGTGATGCTGCCAGTACACGCCATATTTCGCTTTGCCACACTTCCATATCATCGAAAACGACCCGCTCATTGCGCTCCCAAGCAAATAGCCAGTCAGGACGATATAGCAAGTATTGTTCGTAAACATCCGCCAGCGCCGTTGCGAGTTGCAGGCGCTGCACGCCTTGTTCCTGTTCCGTGCCCGCCCTTTCCCAATACTGTTTTACATGAATAAAAGCCTCTTTTTCCATTAACGCTTCATCTTGTAAAATATTATCGATGCGCCATGTAAGCACCTCTCGCCGATAAGGCGACTGTTTTGGTACGGTGTCACTGCCCAATACCGTGCGCGCCGTATTCCACATAAACCGCACCGGTAATGGAAAGTCGATGTTCATCGACACCCCTTGCTCATTTGCAAGTTGCATACTAACCCAATGTTGCATTCCTGGGCTTTCAACCAAAATAGTTTCGGGTGTAAACACTGCCGTAGGCTGCTGTTTAACCAAGGTCGTTAACAGAAAACTGAGATGTTCTAACTTGTTCGAGGGATAAAGCGCTAGCAATCGTAAAGTCCTTTATATAGCGAGCAGAATGAGGTTACTCGTAAGATGCAACCGTCTCTCGTTTGTAGGGATTTAGTGTATCGCAATATGACGCAGTGTTAAGTCGTATTTGTAATAAAATGGCGATGAACCCATGTTCGAATGCGCTGGGTAGAAAATGAAATCGCTGGGATGATGGGAAAAAAACCCATACAGACATCAGGACACGAAAAATCTGTATGGGTAAGGTTTACGAGCCACACCGTAACAATATAAAAAGCGTTGCCTGACGGTTTTTATATTCGCGTTACGGCATCACACAGTTAACGTTGTATATACAGCATATTAAATGCCAGATTTTATCGCAGTAGACCCCTATTAATTCCTTTTAAAATCAACACCTTAAAAATATTTATATTTTTATAAACAAATATTTAGTTTGATAATGGTGCATCTGCACCATCACGCTGCAACAGAAAAAGAAATGAAAGGTTCACTGCACACCGTCAGTAACGTACAATTTTACACTAACAATTACATTTACCATTGTCGTGCTTTTGAAAGGTTTACTATGCTCACACAACAACAACTCGCTACCATGCTCTCTCTCCAAGATAAAATGAATACCAAAGTCAATCCTGCGTGGTTAACTGCCGGGTATGGATACCTGCGCGCCGCGATGGTCGAGTCAGTTGAAGCCATTGAGCATCACGGTTGGAAATGGTGGAAAGCGCAAGAAAAAGACCTTCCTCAACTTCAGATGGAACTGGTCGACATTTGGCATTTTGCGCTCTCTGCTTGCATTATCGATTTTAAAGGTGACATCACGGCAACCGCGTCAAAAATTGCCGCCGAGTTGGCTAGTGGAGAACAATCTGTGACCTTCGACAGCGTCACCTATGCATTCGCTCATCAATCTTTGTTGGATAACCTTGAATTGATGACAGGGCTTTGCGCAGCAAAACGTTTCAGCGTGCCATTATTTATGAAAATTGTAGAGCAGTGTGAAATGTCGGCGGATGAACTTTACCGTCAGTATGTCGGCAAAAACGTACTCAACTTCTTTCGACAAGATAATGGCTATAAAACGGGAACATACATAAAAGTATGGAACGGCAAGGAAGACAATGAGCACCTTGTAGAGGTAATGGATGCCTTAGATTTAAACGACGTGAGCTTTAGTGACTATGTGTATGAAGGGCTAAACACACGCTACCCGTCAGCATAAGAAATACTGTCGAAGCAGCTAAAAAAAAACCAGACATATGTCTGGTTTTTTTATTCATTATGCAAAGTAATTAGGCATCAACCCACACTACTTTATCGTTATAGTTACCCTGAATAACGTCGATAAATCGTTCTTCCAAAATATGACGCTTCACTTTAAGTGTGGGTGTGAGCAAGTCATTCTCGATGCTCCACTCATTCTTCATGACGACAACGCGATCCATGACTTGGTGACTTTCTAAGTTTGCGTTAATCGCTTCAAAGGTACGCTTTAAGCTAGCTTCAACCGCTGCTTTATCTTTTTTCTGCGCATCTTCACTTAGCACCAACAGGGCAACAGGCTGAGGTAAGTTGTTACCCGTCACACACACCTGTTCAACAATAGGGTTTTCCATGAACTTCGCTTCGATGGGCGCTGGCGCGACATATTTCCCTTTAGCTGTCTTGAAAATATCTTTGAGGCGACCGGTAATCTTAACGTATCCGTCACCGTCAATTACTCCCTTATCGCCGGTTTTAAGATAGCCATCTTCGGTAAATACTTCAGCCGTTTTTTCAGGCTCTAGGTAGTATTCAAGCATATTACATGGTGCACTCACTTGAATTTCGCCTTCTTCTGAAATACGAATATCTACACCATCATAGGGTTTACCAATACACCCGATTTTGTCATGGCGAAAAGGAACACTACCTGTACCGTAGGCGCTGTTCTCTGTCATACCCCAACCTTCTGAAATATTGACACCCACTTTAGCGAACCACTCTATGACAGCTGGAGCCAACGGTGCTGAACCGCTTGCCCATAATCTGGCATTATTGATACCCAGACCATTACGAATCTTCTTAGCAACAAGCTTATTGATAATGGGGATTTTTAGTAGCGTATCCAGTTTTTTCTGTGGCATTTTTGCCAACACACCCATTTGGAACTTAGTCCATAAACGTGGTACTGAAATGAATAATGTAGGCTGGCAATTCACTACATCACGCTGGAAAGAATTTAACGCCTCAACGAAATGAATCTTACAGCCGCTGTAATAGCTCGCAAGTTCAACTAATACACGCTCAGTAATATGAGCCAGTGGTAGATAACTCAGAATACGGTCGTTAGTGTCTACTCCAAGTTGATCTAGCGAGCGTTGTCCCGCCCAACAGATTGATTGGTAACTGTGCACTACGCCTTTAGGCTGACCCGTGCTGCCTGAGGTATAAATGATCGTCATGATCTTGTCCATATCATGCACGGGTGACCCTTCAATGGGGTCGCAGTCAATGAAGGTATCCCATTGCTGTGTTGTTTTAATACCTGGGTACGGGAAAGCTACGGTTTCGTAGTCGGCGGGAATTGAGGCTACTTGCTCTTCGGTGTTATCCAACTTCCCAACGAACAAAAGCTGGACGTCAGCGTGCTGCAATACATATTGAACTGTATCTGCACCTGCGGTGGAGAAAATAGGCACAGAAATATGCCCTGCCATCATAATGCCAAGGTCGGTAATAAACCATTCTGCACAATTTTTTGAGAAGATACCGATACGACTGCCGTCGGGCAAGTTGCGCTCTTCAAGGCGCTTTGCCACTCGTCTCGCAAGATTAGCGACTTGCTTCCAGGTATAGTCGTGAAACTCACCCTTTATCGGCTGCGTTAGAAAAACGTCGTCACCACGGCTTTGCTCCCAATGGTACAACATACTTAAAGGCGATTTTATTACTTCGGTGCTGTTTGCGTTTGCTGTCATGTCTAGCGGCATAGGTCACTCATATGTTGTTATAATGTAGCTTATTTTTACAATGTTTTCACAGTGACATAATAAGCATCATTTTCAACACAATGACAAGCTTTTTAAACAGACGTTTAGTTTAGATGCGATGAATGGCGCAGCCTGCGGGGTTAAATTTATAATTTTTATAGATTAAAGTCATCATTCATTATGGTTTAAAGAACGTACGATTACTTCATAAAACTATGATTGCTTACCATTTTTTTAGCAATAAAGGTAATATATTTTCGCTCGCAACAGGTCGCGAATAAAAATATCCTTGATGATACTCACACCCTCGACTTAACAAGCTAATGGCCTGTTCTTGCGTTTCTACCCCTTCAGCAACACTTTGCATGTTCAAGCTTGTCGCGAGTGTAATTGTGGTACTCACCAAGGCTTCATTCGCATTCCCAGGGGCCATATCATGTACAAAACTTTTATCAATTTTTAGCACAGAAAGCGGGTATCGCTTTAAATAACTCATTGACGAATAACCGGTACCAAAGTCGTCCAACGCAAGAATAAACCCTGCGTCTACAAACCGGTTTATTTGTCTTAGCGCGTTATCACTATCATCCATCAGCACGCCTTCTGTTATCTCAAACCGAAAAGCCTCTTTGGGTAAGCTAAATTCATTTAAAAGCGCTAGCACGCCATCAAGGTCGAACTCGGTTTTAAAGTGTAATGCCGATAGATTGATAGATACAAACCCTGTGAAGCCGTGTTCATACCATGATGATAAATCTTCCGCTGCGCGTCGCATCGCCAAGCGAGTGACATCGATAATATGGCGCAGCTGTTCGAGAATTGGAATAAACGCATCAGGGTAAAGCGCCTTGCCGTCTAACTCTCCCCGTAGCAGCAGTTCCACACCTACGGTGTTCCCCGTTGATGCATTCACTATGGGTTGATAATGGTTAAAAAAGCATGATTCTAAATAAGCGCGTTTAACCACATTCTCTATATTAAGTTGCTGTCGCGCGCGTTCGTTCATATCTTGCGTGAAAAACGCAAAGCCATTGAGCGTATCTTTCTTCGCTGTGTACATCGCCACGTCAGCTTGTTTAATCAATTCGGCAGGTTCAGCGGCGTCATCGGGATAATAAGCAACACCGATGCTGCAAGACACCCTTAATACTTCATCAGCCAGCGCTATAGGTGTTTCTACTGATTCAATAAGGCGCCCCACAAATGAGGTAAGCGACTCTGTATTGTCTACATCTTCAATAACAATAACGAATTCATCGCCCCCTAAACGTGCGACGGTGCCCGCGTCTGCGACGAGGTTTCTCATACGGTTGGCGACAACGCGAAGGAGTTTGTCTCCATAATCATGACCTAACGAGTCATTAATCCCTTTAAAACGATCTAAATCGATAAACATAACGGCAACTTTATTATCATGCTGTCTAGCATGCCCAATCGCATGCTCTAGCCTATCAAGTAGCAAGCTTCGATTAACCAAGCCTGTGAGGCTATCGTAGTTGGCTATTTTTAATAATTTCTTTTCAGCATTTTTCTGCTCTGTAATATCAGAAATAACAATGAGATAATGTTCTATTCCGCCTGTTCCATCGCTAGCTGCCGTTACATCAATTAACACATCGTAATGGTTTCCGTCACGTCCTTCGACTACCGCCTCATCTTTCCAAAATTCGCCAGGCTTTAATTCTTTTAACTTGCCCGACAGTTGGCGATTTAAAAAGGGGTAGCGCATGTAGAGACGACTCAACTGCTTGGATAGACGTTCTTTTTGATTAAAGCCGAATACTTTTTCAAAAGCAGGATTAGCGGCAACAGGCTCTTGCTTGCTATCAAATATAATGACCCAATCTCTTGTTTGTTTAAATGCATCACTAAACAAGGCAACGTCGCGCTGAGCAGTTTGCAGGCGAAGCAACTGACGCTGTCTAGAAAAGAAAAATGCAAGTAGCGCAGAAGCTAAAAGCAAGAAATATATTCCATAAGCCAATGGCGAGCGCCATGGTGCATATGGCATGTCGACGGTAAGTGTCGCTGGTAATATTGCATTTTCAAAACTGCCAGGCGTCGGCCCCACTGAAAATTGGTACATGCCGGGGCTTAAACTAGCAATGGTTAGTTTGTTATCCGTCGTAACGCCCTCGCTGACAATATCGCTATCGCGCGTGAGTTTGTAATGGTATTTGACATTACCGACGCTGTTCATCGCAAGCGCAGAAAAATACACGGTTAAGCCGTAATCATCATGATTTAAGTTAACGGTTTTACCATTTAAATTCGTTAATGGCTGTGGCAATAATCGACTATCTACAGACACCTCGGTAATGGCTGTCTGATTAACATCTGACGCATCTGACCTCACTGATTCTGCCAAGGTGGCAGGGTCGAAGATAACAACACCGGTTGTAGAGCCATAAACGAGCTTCCCATCATTCAATTTTAACGCGGCATCTTGATTAAACTCTGAGACAGATAATTCACGCCCATAAATATAGTTTTTTACTTGCCCCGATAGCGGCGAATAACGATGAAGACCATTGTGAGAGCTAAACCAGATGTCCCCATTCCCATCTTTTTTAAGCCCATAAACAATATTGCTCATAAGCAAGTTAGACTCATTTAGGTTATACAGCGGTTCAAAGGTATCGGCGTCTACACCAATTAAACCAAAACCGCTATACGCTAGCCACAGCACGCCAAGGTCATCAATAACCCAAGAACTGATAGAGCGATCCATACTGCGTTGAGACTCTGAAAATCGATAGACCAATTCGTGTTCAAATGTATTAACATCGACTAACCACAAGCCTCCCCCCATGGCTAAAAACATCCGATTATTGTGGTAGCTTGACTGCCCCAAAAAGCCAATCGAAAAGCCAACATCGAACACTTCTTCATCCAGTGCTAACGTCTCTATCTTATTTGTCGCGTGGCGATAGCGATAGAACGCATTACCGATGAAGTACAAGTCGCCTTCTCTAGAGTCTGCGATGCTAGAGCTCCATACATCGAAAATATCTTTTTGCGTGGCATCTGCTAAAGGGGGAATTGATAACGTTTCATTTTCAGGGTCAAATAGTCTGATCCCCATATAGGTCTGAACATAAAGCTTACCGCCACCTGCTGGAACAATACGCTGAATAAGCGCTTCGCCTTCCATTATATTACTGCTGTCTTTGGTAAGATATTGGTCAGTTTTATCTGTTTTAAAATTGTATCGATTCAGTCCATTCTCAGTACCTATCCATAACGTATCCTGATCAGTTTGCGCAAGCGACCACACCACCCCATCGCTCAACGCGCGCTCTTCGTTATAGCGACTATTCTGAATGGAAAAAATATCCGCACTTTTTACGCCAAAATATAGCGCCCCGCCATAAACAGAGCTTAGCCACAAATTGCCGGCGTTATCGACCTGAAGCGCCTTTATTCTTTTATCGGATAATTCGGTTCGACCATTGTGAGGTTCTAATATGTGCTCAAAAGTCCACGCCTCATCTTTCTTCTGCAGTAGCGCGAGACCACGGTTAGTGCCAAGCCAAAAACTGTCTTCACCCGCGTCTCTCATCGTCCATATATTCCGACCAGAAATGACGTTTTCAAAAGACGATTGGGCAGTACCACTGATTTGTGCTAGAAACTGATTTTTTGATGCTTTAAAAATGCCGTTTACCGTCGCAATCCATAGACGGTCTTTGTTGTCTAACGTAAGAAATTTAGCATTGATATTGTCAATGTTTTTAGGCGTTCCCGCGAGATAATCGAGACGCTTTAACTCACGCTGTTGTAGTTTAGTGTCTACGGTAAACACACCGTCTGTCGTGGCTACAACTAAAATATTATCGACCATCATCGCGTAGCGAATCAAATGTGTTTGTTCGATCAGCGCTTCACTTAATGCGGCTAATTCTGTCGTTTTCTTCGTTTCGGTGTCATACATTAAGACAGCTTCAGGAAGCGCGATGACTAATTCATGTTCACTGTGCCAATAAAAACTCTCGGCGTTTTGAGACCAATCGCTGTAATTTGAGAAAGGAATATCAATTACATGGTCGACGTGCTGTGTTGCCAGATCCAAGCGATATATGCCATTTGAGTACGTACTTATCCAAACAGCGTCATTACCTTCTAGCGTAATTTTGTAAATCGCGGTATCAAAAAAGATATTATCAGGACCGCTAATTTGTTTCGCTCTTACGCCATCCCATCGCGCGAGCCCCCCTTCTGTCGCAATCCAAATAAAGCCATCATTGGCAATACAAATATCGTTCACGATATCTTGCGGTAATCCATTCTTTGTTGAAAGCGATTGAAAAACAGGATTGGTCAGGCGAGGAGAAGCATTGCTTGCGAAGCAAACCACAAAAAGCATCCAAAACAGGATGAGGTGAAGGCGCATAACAGCTCTACAAATCTATTATTATTGGTAAAGTGTATCAGATCATGTCATAAAAATGCAGTGATAAACTGCTCCGAGGAGGCAATACTTAATAACGGAAATTATCAGTCTTGAAGAACAGGAATTCTACCGGTATCAACAACTTGCCGTCTTAAGCTAGGTTGTGGAGCCAAACGGTACAAATCGCCATTTACCCCTTCATACGTTACCTTTACCCCACATGCTTTTGCCACGTTTGCATGGGCAGCGATATGTTTGGGTTCACCATGAACCGGGATGGCAATTTTTGGCTTAACCCAGTGATACATCAATTTGAGTTCTTCTTCACACGGATGACCACTAGCATGAATGGGTAAATCATGTGTTTCGCTCATAATCACGTTAATTTTGCGCGCCGATAACTTAGCATTTACGCGCGCTATACTATCTTCATTTCCTGGAATAACCATAGCCGAGTAGACAACCGTATCGCCTTTATCTAGCTGTAGTAGTGGGTGTGTATCGTCGGCCAGCCTAGCCAGCGCCGTATTGCGCTCTCCTTGACTGCCCGTTGCCACCGCGAGCACTTCGTTAGACGGTAAATACCCCATATGATGTGCATCAACCACGGCAAGATCATTCGGCCATATGCCTTGTTGCTTTGCTACCCCGTACATGTTTAATAAGGAGCGTCCGTACAGCGCCATATAACGCCCTAGTTTTTGCGCAATGCGCGCTAAAGAAATAAGGCGTGCAACATTGCTGCCAAAGCATGTCACCACTACTTTGCCTTTCTGTGAGCGAATTGTACTCAATAGCCCGTCGTAACAATTTCGTTCAGAAATAGAGAAACCAGGCTTTGTCGCGTTGGTCGAATCACCCACTAACGCAAGAATGCTTTCTTCAGCTAGCGCTTTGAACCGGTTTACGTCGAAAGGTTTTCCGGTAATGGGGTTGGCATCTATCTTCCAGTCCGCGGTGTGCAGCACGCTTCCTGCCGGCGTGCTAATCTTGAGTGCGAAAGGCTCTGGTAGTGAATGGGTAACCGATAACCACGATACCGTAAAAGGGCCAAACTGATGAGTAGTATCTGATTCAATCTCAACAATCGGTACTTTGTTTGCTAGCTTAGTTTGCGCCAACTTTCTACGAAGAATTTCAGCAGTGAAAGGCGTAGTATAAATGGGGCATTGAAAACGCTGCCAAAGATAGGGAATTGCCCCAACATGATCTTCATGTGCGTGGGTAATGATTATGGCACTTAATGCGTCTTTTCGCTGAGCAATGAATGTCGGGTCAGCCGCCACGACTCGATGTTTTTGTTCAGCGTGTGAATGTTCTGACGACGTTTTATAGGGCGCCTTTAGCGGCTCATCAAATGAAACCCCACAATCGACCATAAGCCATTTACCATCGTGACCATAGAGGTTTAGATTCATGCCGATTTCGCCGGTCCCTCCCAATGGAAGAAACCACAGATCATCATTACTCGGCTCACCCAAGGTATTACTCCTAACGAAGATTATTTGAAACGAAGAACGAAATGAACACTATCGATAATAAGTGTGTGATTGCGCTTTGTTCTTGCGTACCTGTGATATAAAAAATACGCCCACTTGGGCGTATTTAGGACAGAAAAAAGCACGATTCATTAACATTACTAACGTACTTAACGGTGTTAAAGATCACCCAATTTGCTGTGCAAAATCGCCTGGTTCAATGACTTCACCTTCTTCACCCGGAACAGGGCAAACCATTACCATTAAATCATCTTGTGACATCCCAGGAGCCCATTTGCTAAGAAAGTCATCTACCGATAACCGCATTGCTTCACATTGTGACCACTCATCGGTTGCCCACAACAGCGCAAGTTCTGCTTCGGGCCATACTGGGATCCCATCTTCTTCATCGGTGGTCAACATCACGCAGCCGTGCTCGTCTTTTAAAATAAATAACTCGCTATTTTCTTTAATTTTACGTAGTGATACTTCTAACCTATCAAAGGCATTTTTTTCTAGTAAAGGGTTTGTTGACATAATGTCTCTCAATTATTGATGGGATGGATACTTGAAACACTTTCTATTATAGCGCTTAAGCCTACTCTTCTCACCTGCTTCATGCTGTGCAAATACACTTTCATCGTGACACCCTCAAGTTGTTCCACTTTTTGCCAATGACTTGTATCCGTCGCCGACTGTTCAATGAACGTTGGCAGTAACGCTACCCCTCCATCCTTGTTGAGATTATCAACTGCTAACGCAAGACTATTGGTACTTAACTTCGCATCGCGTAACTGCGGATAGTGCGTAAGTAGCCATTCGCGCGCTTTAGCACCCCAATCAATAGCCACAAACTCGCTTGGTATCACCTCTGCACTGGCATCTCCCACTAAATATAGCGCGAGGGGGCTTTCTATTAAGACCGCACTAACAACATCCTCAGACTTAAGCGGCTCTGTAGAAAATGCAATGTCTAGCACCCGCTCATGTAGCTGACGAGACAGCCCGTCAAGTGATAAGGCTTCTGCTTTTACAGACCAATCCGGAAAAGTACTGTGTAATTTGCTTAACACGTCGGGCAGAACCAATTCGCTCGCAAGCTGTGTTGCACCACATACTACATACTCAGATGACTGAATTTGCAGTTCTTGTTTGGCATCATTTAGGGTGTCACAAAGTTGTTTGGCATATGGAAGTAATTTCTCGCCAGACTGGGTAAGTTGAATGCTATTTCGCTGTCGAATGAATAAGGTGGTATGAAAGTATTCTTCTAATAGCTTTATACGCGCACTAACGGCAGATTGCGTTAAATAAAGGTTTTCTGCCGCTTTACCAAAGTGGCGTGTTTTTGCCACTTCAATAAAGGTTGTGAGAAAGCGGGTATCCATACGTTTTACTGAGCCTGAATCAAGGTGTAAGTTTGTATAGATGATACGGGAAAAAAACGCACAAACACAACAACGCCGTTATATTATTAACAGCGTTGACTTCAAATGACATGATAAAAAGAAATAGCGTGGCTTAATGCGCTTCTTGATATAAACGTTTTTGCTTTTCTTTTCTTTGAATGTCTCTTTTCAATTTGGCCTTAAAGCTTTGATTGCGTGTTTTATCTTTTTGACTGTGGTGCATTGCTCCACCGTCTTCAAAAGACCAATCGTCGTGCTGATGGCGGTAATCTTTACTCATTGCTTTGTTACTTTATTAAGGTGATGTTAGACACACTTCAGTATTGACACTATCGTTCAAAAATAACAACGAATAATTATCATCGTAGCGATAGAAAATTTTTCCCGTTGCTAAAGGTGCAAGTAGCAGTCTATTTTTGTAATGATTAACGCACTGCAGCGCACTTTACGTGCGCTGGCTGGATACCACTTTGCTTTATAAAATTTTTTATTGATAAGAAAAAAATATTTTGTTTCACCGATGCCGATATTTAGCTTAAAAGTGCGGGCAGTACAAACGCTAAACAAAGTGAAAATATGAAAATGGAAGCCATTAGACCCTCTTCAAAGCCCTTTATAGACCGACAAAAATTTCCTTATGGTTTTAAAAAGTCCGGAGATTTTAGTATTAGCGAGGCCAATATCCTTTCGCAATACGGATATACCCTGTTAGCGCTTGAAACCGGCGAGCTGTTACCTGAAAACGCCGACGAACATGCTTTTGTCGCGTTTATTAACGGTGAACAAGAATGTATGTCCCCCATTGCGCGTGCATGGGCAAAATATGTACGCTTAGCAAGAGGTAAAAAGCATTTTTACACGCTCCATAGCAGTGCAAGTAATCAAGCGGATTATGACGATGACTACTCAGACGATGCGTTTGACGTAGCGTAATTACTGCACCATTGTATTTGCTCGTCAACTTTCAAAATAATAGAGATACACTACACTTAGGTAAGAATATACATTGCGACAACTGGTGCTAGCGAGCCTATCTCTATAACAAAAGCGAAAGGAGGCCTTAAGATGACTATTTCATTCAAGCAAATGCGTCATTTCTCTATTCAAGCCACGGACACATCAGTCGGCGGCATTAAAGATATGTTGTTTGACGATGAAAACTTCATAATTCGTTATATCGTCGCCGATACCAACACGTGGTTACCGCTTAGTCGAAAAGTGGTGATATCGCCGGTGTCTATTACCCACATCGATTCAAAAGAACATAGAATAGCCGTAGATATGACATCCCAGATGTTAAAAGACAGCCCTTCGATTGATGAACACAAACCTGTATCCCGAGAATACGAGGAAGCGCTGTTTAAGTATTATGGTTATGGATATTACTGGGTTGGACCCGGCGCCTGGGGTGACTTTGCACATCCAGGCGAGCTTGTTGACCCACCTCGTTATAATAGCGCTGAATTGGGGCAAGACTCACACCCGGTTAACCACCTAAGGGCGTGTGGCGAAGTAAATGGATATGAGGTCGCAACGACCAACGGCAATGTGGGGCACATTTGCGATTTTGTATTCGATTTAAAGACTTGGACACTTACGTTAGTTATCTTAGACACTCACAATTGGCTACCTGGCGGTAAAAAAGTGGCTATTCTGCCTTCGCATATTACTAAAATAGACTGGGCTGCACACAGTGTGGACATAATATTGTCAGAAGATGGTCTGTTGAATCAACCAGAAGTAGATTTAGAAAAGCTTGATGATACTGAGTATGTTGCCAACATTGTAGCGAGCGCCTGAACAGTGTGTCTTTCTCGTTGAGGCCTTGTCATCGCAAGCATGCCAGTAAATGATTATAGGGTAACGTAAAGGCAACACGATACGTCCAGCCAAATTTCGGCCTGACTACTGTGTTGCGATCATCTAGACGTATTCAGTGAGTGTTAAACATCAGCGCTATTAATTGAAGGCACCATTTTACTGACAGCGTATTCTAGTTTTTAGGTTTACAGAAAAAGTCATAGAGCAAAGCTATGGTACGTTGTACGCGTTCATCTGCTAGGCTGTAATAGATGGTTTGTCCATCACGACGTGTTGCCACTAAGCCTGACTCTCGCAACAACGCCAAATGTTGAGAGATAACAGGTTGAGAAACCTCAACAATCTCAAGCAGCTGACTAACACTTTTTTCTTGTTCGAGTAGTGAGCACATCACCATAAGCCGCGTTTTATTGGCTAACTGTTTAAGAAACTGTTCGGCTTCTGTTGCATGGCTAAGCATGTCTTCATTTAGTAACTCAGAAGATAATTCCATAAAAGCTTGTTGTTCCGCTTAATATTAATAATTAACGATAAAGTAGCGCCATCATATACGAAAGTCTAATGTCTCGCTAATTTACCCTACCTAATTTGTGTCTATTTGACATAATAGAACATTTATAATTATATATGAAATATCTAATGTTTTTTTAAAGGACTCAACATGCTCATAGATATACCAACAAGAATATCGAATATTGCTTACGACATTCGCTGCATACCCGCTCTTCAAGCAAATAATGAGATGTGCGAAAACAATGGCATACTCATCGACGTAAGAGAGCCGGGCGAAGTGCAAGCCAATCCTGTGCCAAAGGCCACAAACTTTCCACGGGGCGTATTGGAGATGAAGATGTTGGAAAGTATAAAGGATGCATCGAAGCCCATTTATATTCACTGTGCATCGGGCGTGCGCGCCAAGCTTTCAGCAGAACAACTTCTTACGATGGGATATGAAAATGTAACTGTGATTACCTGTTCGGTACCTGACATAAACAAAGCAGTAAATGATTAACCACCCTGTGCGCAATTCGCGATTATTTATATAAACGCCAATGGGTTAACTTTGTCCAATCAGTTTTAAGAGAAAGATATGCTTAAGTCAACGCTAGAGCAATGGCGTATGTTCAAGGCCGTGGTAGATGCAGGTGGTTTTAACCAGGCAGCTTCAGTTGTCCATAAAAGCCAATCCAGTATCCATCACGCCGTTCAAAAGTTAGAAAATGCAATCGGTGTATCGTTGTTTGAAAACAGTGGGAGAAAGGTGAAATTATCTCCACAGGGTGAATTGATGTATCGACGTGCTTCTTTTTTACTAACAGAAGCACAAAAACTAGAAGCTGTAGCGAGTAGTTTGCAATCAGGTACAGAAACGTTGTTAAGAATAGCCGTTGATATAATTTTTCCTTCTGAATTGTTGTACAACGTACTTTCTAAAGTGTCTGAAGCCTTTCCGTTATTGCGCATTGAAATTGAAGAAACGGTATTAAACGGCTCAAATTCGTTGCTTAGCGGCGGTAATGTTGATATCGCTATTTCTCCTTTTATCTATGCCAATGGGTTCAGTGAGGATTTGTGTGAGATTGAATTTGCGGCTGTTGCTCATCCCTCACATCCGCTACATACGCTTGGTCGCCCGTTAACCTTAGAAGATTTAAAGTCTCACCGGCAGATAGTCGTTCGAGATTCATCGTCAGAGCGCAAAGCTCAGGCCGGCTGGCTGGGCGCAGAGCAGCGGTGGACCGTCAGTCATATACGCACGTCAGTTGATATTATCTCCCAAGGCCTTGGGTTTGCTTGGCTACCTGTTGCGGTGATTAGAAAAGAGCTAGAAGCGGGTTCACTTGTTCCTCTTTCGTTTGACAACAATAGTGGAATTCGAAAATCGCTGCTTTATTTATCATTTGCTGACGGCGATAGTTTAGGCCCGGCAGCTCGAACGTTTATCGGCGAACTTCGGTTTCAGTCAATGCAACTTCCTGAGGCAAAAGGCTTATTAACACAGTGCACAAGCGAAGAATGCCAATAAGCTTTATTGCGCGGCAAGCTGCTGCCAACATAACATAAACCCAAGAATGGCGACCGCCAATCCTATGATAGCCACAGCACCATCATCTGTGGCCATTCCAACCGCCATTATTAACACAGCGCAGGCAGGCAGTAACCCCACAAAAGGAACAAGCTCTAGTGGAATCATGACCATTCCGCACGCAGCACAACAAAGCGCAATCAGGCTTCTAAAAGCAGAATGCCTCATGAAAAACCATCTGGGGACAAGAAAGCGATCAATTCTTGCTGCATGAGGCCGTAATGTTTTCACAATGGTTTTTAAGCGGTGCGCTTCTATCTCGACGTTCATGAGTCGAGAAGGTAACCATGGATGACGCCTACCGAGTAAAATTTGCAAAGCAATGAGTAAAATAATCACACCTGTAACGCTAGGAACACCCGGAATTGCCCCGAGCGGTGTTGACGCGACGAATGCAGGTAGGGCTAACATAGGGCCAAACCCTCTTTTTTCCATCACATGCCAGAAATCACCGAAGCAACATGTTTCAGCCGACGCCTTAGGCTTTATCTTTCCCAGTAATTCACAAAGTGTCATTGAGTTCACTGCCGCTTCCATTCGCTTCTCCATGTCGCTGCCGACTAATCCCACCGTGCACTGTGTGATGGCATACCGCACTGGGGTAAATAAAAAAGGTGTTATTCCCCGCTTAAAATATAAAACCTACCCTTTGTAGGTATGTTCAAACGCTTGTCGTGTTACACTTCAAGAAAGATAATCAGCGCTTAGCGCATTGATCAGTAAAAAATATACAGCGAGAAACATGCCATATAAAATGGACGCGCTAACAGCCCGTTCATGGCACGATTTTTGCCTTTAACTAGACAAAATCAGAATATTGCTAAATAAGCTCGCCAGTAGAAAACCTCGAAAAATGGCTTTACGAGCGGAAAATTGTAAAAGGAAATATACGTGTTAACAGTTTTACTTGTAGATGACGACGCAGAATTCACAGAAGTGGCCTGCACTATTATCGAATTCCTAGGACACGAAGTATTAACTGCTTCAAGCCTTGAAGAAGCACGAGATTGGCTAAAAAAAGAAACATTCGATCACGTATTGCTCGACTTCATGCTTCCAGATGGAAGCGGGGCTCATCTCTTTGATGAGTTAAACGCACTTCCAAAAAGCCCTCGCGTCACCCTAATCACTGGTCACCCGTCTGTTAAGAGCGTCATTAAAGGCCTTTGTGGTCCCAACATAGACTACCTTGTAAAGCCAATCCAGCGCGAAGATTTAGAACAAGTTTTAAGTGGTAAACCGCAGGGGAAATCGAAGAAAGAAGAGTCAATCAAACAACATTTTGGATTATTGATTGGTGAATCTGCCCCGATGAAATCACTTTACAAATTGATTGAAAGGGTGAGTAGGACAAGTGCAAATGTCATGCTTCTCGGTGAGAGTGGTGTAGGTAAAGAGGTTGTTGCAGCTGCTATCCATAGAGCGTCTGAAAGCGAAGGACCTTACATCGCGACTAACTGTGGTGCATTTTCTAAAGAGCTTATTGGCAGTGAACTTTTTGGCCATGAAAAAGGTGCGTTTACTGGTGCTGTAGGCAGAAAAGAAGGTGTGTTTGAACAAGCCGAAGGCGGCACGTTGTTTCTTGACGAAATCACGGAAATGTCTATCGACATGCAACCAAACTTGCTGAGAGTGTTAGAGAACAAAGTGGTTATTCGCGTTGGTGGGACAAAAACAACGCCCGTAAATTGTCGCGTCGTGTCTGCGACCAACCGTACGATGGAAGAAATAGCCCAAAGTAAGGTATTGCGAGAAGACATTTATTTTAGATTAGCCGTTTTTCCTATTACCATTCCCCCACTTCGCGATCGTAAAGAAGATATACCGCTGCTTGCAAGACGGTTTATGGAAGAATTTAATACCGAAAATGGGTCTCAGTTTACATGGAAAGACAGTCAATTAGATACACTGCAAGCTTATGACTGGCCTGGGAACGTTCGTGAATTACGACACTTCGTTCATCGTGCTGCAATCATGAGTGACCCTGAAAAACCCGCGATTGAATTACCAAAAACAATCGAATCACCATTTGCGCAAAAACAAAGCACTTCGCCTTCGCTACAAGCAGGTAGAACCATTGAAGATGTTGAAAAAGAACTTATTTACGCAACGTTAGACAAGGTCAGCGGCAACAAAACTACCGCAGCGGAAATGCTAGGTATAAGCACAAAAACATTATACAACCGCCTGCATGCCTACGGTGACTTATCAAAAGATGAACAATAATTGAGGCAAGACGATGAATGAAGATGCGCTTCAAAAGCTCTCTAAATATGTTCACGACGCCAGAAAACCTCTAAATAGAATTTCGATGCAAGCAGAGCTTATCAAAATGGCCTTGAACGGCGATGTTCGCAAGGAAAAAGCATTGGCGGCATTGGATAAAATTATAGCCAGCACGAAAGACTGCAGTGCAACATTGTCTGAATTGACCTCCGAATTCAGCAATAGTGAAGTGGATTGAACTGATGTTACATAAAGCCATGTCCTCAATGTATACCTGGATAATTATGGTGGTGGTTATCATCGTCGTTATTACTGCTAATTCGTTTTATGTCGTGAAGACCCTTGACGATTTGTCAGCACTGGAATCTAGACTGTTTACCACTAACCGCGTTATCAACGCCGTCAACCAGCTTCATGTTGCTGTTTTAAGAGCTGAATCTGGGCAACGTGGTTTTTTGCTTACAAAAGACGAGGCTTATCTTGAAGAGTATTCAGAAACCCTTGACAACTTTGGTGCATTGGTCGATGAAGTTGAGGTAAGTGCGTTAGCGTCTAACTTTGCTTCGCAGACAGACAGAATGGAATCCCTTATTTTGCTAACCAGAGCAAAATTAAATGGCATGGTTGAAGTGGTTGAACTTGTTCGTGACAAAAAGTCAAAAGATGCGTTTGAACTACTATCAAGCGATAGAGGACTTTTTCTGTATAACGAATTCGAAGTATTGTTTAAAGAAATCGATTCTTCTGAACGTGACCTTCAAGGTACCCATCTTGCTAATTTAATGAAGTTGAGACGAGACTCAGCGAATACATTGATTATTTCTTCTGCCTCAACACTTTTTCTAATCATAACCATTTTCGTTTTACTTAAAATGAACGTTAGAGAAAACGAAAAGCATCAAGTTGATTTAGAAAATCAAAATCAAAATCTTGAAGAAAAAATTGCAGAGAGAACGAAAGAACTGCAAATCTACTCAGACGAGCTTACCCGCAGTAACCGAGAGTTAGAAGATTTTGCATTTGTCGCCTCGCATGACCTACAAGAACCCTTACGAAAAATCCGCGCGTTCGGTAACCGGCTTGAGTCTGGTTATCACAATGAAATTGACGAGCGTGGGCAAGATTTCTTAAAGCGCATGCTAAATGCTGCTGAGAGAATGTCGATGCTTATCTCCGATTTGCTCTCGTTTTCCAGAGTCTCTACGCGAGGCAAAGATTTCGATGACGTAAACTTAGCAACGGTAGCTAACAACGTTTTAAGCGACTTAGAAGTGGCCATCGAAGAGCGCAATGCAATGATTAACATGCCTGCGCTACCAAACATACGCGGCGACCGCTCGCAGCTTGAACAGCTTTTTTTAAACTTACTTTCTAATGCCCTCAAGTTTCAAAAGGGCGATACACAAATCGTCGTCGATGTAACCTGTGAAGAGGCCAGTGACGAAGATCTTAAAGAAATACTAAGCGCCGATGATTATGAGTGGATAAAGATATCGGTTAAGGACAATGGCATTGGTTTTGAGCAATCATTTGCCGAAAAAATCTTTGCACCGTTTCAACGCCTGCATGGAAGAAGCGAATATAAAGGTACGGGGATTGGCTTGGCCGTATGTCGTCGTATTGTAGAGCGACATAACGGAACAATTTTTGCGACCAGCACCGAAGGCGAAGGTGCTCGTTTTACTTTCTTACTACCTAAAAACAGTGAACCGTTTGGAACCACACAAAGTTACGGAGATAATAATGACGCGTAAACAAGCCCAACCTATAAACATTCTTATGGCGGATGAT
The DNA here is from genome assembly GCF_049117195.1 of Alteromonas algae. Lineage (GTDB taxonomy): Bacteria > Pseudomonadota > Gammaproteobacteria > Enterobacterales > Alteromonadaceae > Alteromonas. The sequence goes on along the minus strand of NZ_CP185260.1, from coordinate 1,726,834 downwards.
GATGAGGATGACCGTTTACTTACGGTTGACGCGCTAAAAGAAAGTCGAGTGCTAAACAACCTATTTTGTGTTGAGGATGGTGTAGAGCTTTTAGAGTTTCTTCGTAACGAAGGTAAATATACCGACCAAGAAAAAGCGCCTCGTCCGAGCCTTATCTTACTCGATTTAAACATGCCTCGAAAAGATGGAAGAGAAGCACTGCAAGAATTGAAAACCGATCCAAGTCTACGCGCAATTCCTGTTGTTATTTTAACAACATCGAAAGAAGAAGAAGACATGCTTCGAGGTTATGACCTTGGTTGTGCGTCTTATATAACGAAACCAGTGAACTTCGAAGGTTTGGTAGAGTTAATGCGCGCACTAGGTAAGTATTGGATTGAGTTCGTAGAACTTCCACACGATTGATGGGGTAAGATGTGGCAGAGGTTATTAGGGTACTTCTTATTGAAGATGACGAAGACGATTATTTTTTGACGTCAGACTACCTGGAGCAATGTGATTCACCTACCTTTCAGTTAACATGGGTAACAAACAGCGCTGATGCGATTGAAGCGCTGCAATACAAAGACTTTGACCTCTGCCTTTTAGACTACCTATTGGGCGCGGAAAATGCGGTTGACGTATTAGATGCGCTCAAATCAAATCAGTTTAATTTACCGGTCGTTATTCTTACCGGGCAATCAGACGCGCAAGTAGATGAACAAGTCATGCGTGCTGGTGCTGCCGATTATCTGCAGAAAAGTGAAATTGAAACGCCAAGATTCATGCGGACGATCCGCTATGCGATGGTCAGGCGAGAAATTGAAAATGAGCGGCTAGAGCGCAACAAAATAGAGCAGCAAAATAAAGCAAAAGATAAGTTTCTTGCCCACTTGGGACATGAACTGCGCACCCCCCTCACCTCTATCTTAGGCTACACCGAACTGCTGCTTGATGAGCCCAAAAACGTAGAATTACAGCAAGAGTTGTCAACGATTCACAGTAATGGAAAGCATTTATTAAACCTATTAAATGATCTGTTAGACATGTCTAAAATAATGGCTGATAAGCTCGAAATTAATCAGCACGAGGTAAATCTTGGCGGGTTTCTGGCGGACATCCATTCCTTAATGAAGTTAGCCGCAGATGAGAAAGGGTTAGACCTTGTTGTATCGACAGAAGGTAACTTACCTGAATGTATTTATACAGACCCTACACGGTTGCGTCAGATCCTTATCAACTTAATAAATAATGCCATTAAATTTACAGACACGGGTGTCATTACCCTGCTTGTAAAAATGGAGTACGTAATAACAACGGTACCCAGTGAGAAAATTGTATTCAGTGTAAAAGATACGGGCATTGGCATGCCTCCCGACAAACTAGACAGTATTTTTACCCCATTTGAGCAATTAGAAGATGTAATGAGAGCCAATCATGGTGGCGCTGGATTGGGGCTTGCGATATCTCGTGAATTAGTGAGTAAGCTGGGCGGCATCATCAACGTCGAGTCTGTGTTTGGTCACGGCAGTACATTTACCTTTTGTATCAACCCTGGAAACATTGCTGCTCAACCACGTATAAAAACACTTGTTCAGCAAACGCTTCATCAACCTTTAAAGCAACGTGACATAAGCGTATCCGGACGTGTATTAATCGTTGATGACATCCACGAGTTGCGGCGTCTCACAGGGCATATTGTTGGTCAAAGCCAAGCCAATGTTGCTTTCGCTGAAAATGGTGTAAAAGCATTAGAGTCAGTTTTAGAGGCACATAAAAGCGCGAACCCGTTTGACCTTATCCTCATGGACATCCACATGCCAGTGATGAATGGCGTTGATGCACTTAAAGCAATAAGAAAGCATGACATCGATATTCCTATTGTCGCTATGACTGCTGCAAGTAGAAAAGGGTTAAAGCGTTCTTTGCTCGATGACGGGTTTGACGACGTAATAGGTAAACCGTTAGATCGTTCTGAAGTTATCAACTTACTTGCTCATTATTTGGCCGCACCGGATGCAATAACCTCCGTGAGTTCAACGCATGAAAGTTCGGTGTCAGCACCGCGTTCGTCAAGTCGTCAAGTGCTTGTAGTAGAGGATGACGAAGATACAGCAGAGCTACTTCAAATATTTCTTTCACACCAAGGGCATGATGTTCATTTAGCGCATAGCGGTCAAGAAGCATTAGAACATCTTCATAAGGTTACGTTTGACTATGTGTTACTAGACCTTACGCTTCCTGATTACCATGGCTACGACCTAGCAAAAGAAATCAGTGCTATTCAGCAATCTGCATCACTTATCATTGTGAGCGGGTACGAACCTGATAAAGAGGTGGTTGAAGCGTTAGGAATAACCGCATCATTGCTAAAGCCTGTAACAAAAGAAGATATTTCTACTCTCATACGTTAATAAAGCTTAGAAAACCGAACACCAAGAAATTTTTACACGAAGTCTATAAGAAAGTAGGCTTCGCGCTTATCAGTAACCAGCAAAATTAGACCGATTAAAATTATATTGTTTTTAATCAATCACTTATATAAATAACTATTATGGTATATGCCTTGCACCTCCTTAAGTGTATTTTAAGCGAAGAAAGGAAAATATCATGGCAACAAGAAATACAGCGCAACAAAAACCTGTTAAGACGAATGGAGCAACGGAAACTGGTCACCCTGTGACTGAGCAGCTAACCTCGTCATTACACTCGTCTATTGACTCATTAGCGGATACTGCTGGTAAGGCTGAAGAAAAAATTCGTCAGTCGGCTAATAATTCATCTGAAAATTTAGCGGCCAGAAAGCGTCTTGCAGAGCAGAAATGGGAAGCATCGCAGGTTCGCAAATTTGCAATTGAAAACCCAATTGCGACAGCGGGCATCGCGTTTGCGGCAGGTATGTTCATAACATCTATTCTGCGTAAGAAATAATTCGATGCATGCACTAATTGATTTTCGACAAGCACGTTTTACTGCGTGCTTTGAAAATCCTTACCGTATCACGCCGCCTAGGCGTGATACGCTGTATTCTAAAACCCGTGCCGACGAGATTGATTTTGCCGGACATGGGCATCATTCACATCTTGACGAAAGACTTCAAGCATACACGAGTGCTTTTCAAAAAGACTCTATGGACACCCACATCAACACAGATAAGAACGAGGCCGATTCTGGCGAAGTACCCGTGGACAGCCACACTTCCTCCTCTTCAAATCCGTCTGACGAATACTCACGTATTAGTATTAGTGAAGTGCAAGATTCACTTATGCAGCTTTTTTTACAGAAAAAGCAACAAACATCTGCATTTTTAGGTGTGGTCGATGCTGAAATAAACGTAATTAAAACATCTATCTTTGCAACATTGTTTGCAGGGATTGCTGCAGTTTTGCTAGCAGGCGCGTGTTGGCTGATGATTAACGGGCTGATTGGCATAGGCTTGCATTCACTTGGATGCTCAGTCGTTTTAAGCTTAGTCGTGCTCTTGGTGCTCAACATCAGTTTGCTAACGTTCACAGTGTATATTGCGAAGAAAACCAGTCGCTATGCACGCTTTGAGCGAATTATTAACGTGATTAAAGATTTATGAACGCCTCAATTAATGAACCGGTAAAGAAGGATTAACAATGACTTTCCTACTTGGTAAAGCGCTATCTGAAGCAAAGCAGCAAGAAAAGCTGTATAAATTGCAGAAAAAGAATAGCGACATTTCACTTCAAGAGACAAAAACTCGATGCAAGTTATTGATGGGTGAGCCCGAGACCATAGCAGGTGTGTTTGCCGCTGGTTTATACAAAGGATCGCAAACAGATAATCCTAAGGCTACGAAAAATAAAGCTATACTCTCTGTAGCACGAACAACACTCATGCAATTTCTTGCGTAATAGCGGTTGATATAAACGGAGTATGAAAATGATAAAAAGAATAACGACCAGTGCACTTCTTAGCAGCGCTTTATTGCTAGCAGCGTGTTCTACGACCCCTACCGCAGCCCCAACTAAATATAGATCAGCATCTTCAGAAAGCGGTTATGGATATTCAAGCGAGAAGGTAAGCGATTCTGAATATAAAGTACTTTTTAAGGCGACGGATAAAACACCAGAAGATGACGTTCAGCAATATGTGTTAAGGCGAGCAGCCGAGATTGCTGAGGAGAATGGGTTTCAGTATCTTGCCATAACAAAAACAGATATAGAGAAAAAGCCTACGCTTGCTCGTTCAGTAAATACGGAAACCGAAAAACCCGTGCCGTTTCAGACACAGCGCCAGTGCACGATGTCTGGTTGCTCGGAAGTCGCGCAACCGATGGCGGGTACAGGACAAAATGTAGTTGAAAAAACGCGTATCAATAATGTCTATTATTCGATTACGGTGAAAGCAGCTAATTCTTCAGGTGCGTTAAATGGAAACGCAATCTCAGTGCAAGAGATCCTCTCGACCCCTTTACCCAAGAGCTAAAAATAATGAAAAGCTGCGGTGTCTTAGCATTCTTTTTTGCATAGACACCCACTCTTTCTTTCTAATTTTACGCAATGTTATCTATCACATTGCGATAGACACCCTCCGCCATTTTGACGCCAAACTTATACGTATCAGCATGTTATCTTTCATTACACCGGCCACCGCCCCCCCTTTAACGTATTATTTTCTATACCTCGTTATTACCCAGTATGTTTTTCAACCTCCTCGATTGCGCTTTAATACAACCCGAACAGACAAATGAAACCTTTAACCGAAGAGAATTTAACCATGTTGAAAATTGTTAAAACTTCACTAGTAATCGCCGCTTCTACTCTAGCTTTTTCTAACGCAGCACAAGCGAACGACGTAAACGAAGCCCTTGCCAACATCTGCACGATTGTACAAGCCGATGATAAAGGCGAACTTCGTAAGAAAATGCGTAGCGTGCAATCTGACTACAAACTTAAGCTTCGCGATTACTACAGCGCTATCTCATGTAACGGCCAAAGCCTTATTCGTACGGCTTTAACCAGCAATGCTGTTGAAGTAGGCACACTATTAGTTAAAAAGATGCCAAGCAAAGATTTAAAATCGCCTGAAGCAGACGGTAAAACCCTTCAAGCGTGGATTGCAGAGCAAGGCCTAGACGCTAACCCTATCGCGTCTGAGTTAAACGGTCGCATCTAAGCACCTTATTTCACATACCATGTGATACCTTTTCAACATGGTCGCGGCGCATGCCGCACTGGTGGCCCCTTCATGGGGCCACGCCTTTTTCTGGTAACCCTCTTTTTCTTGATACAACACACCTAACCCTACTCTAGACTAGCCCTATTTTAGACACCCACAACAAAACCTTGTCGTTCGTCACAAACTTATATTCCTTGGACACCCACTCGTTGCATAATCATCGCCTCCACCCAACTCACAGATTGATACGTGGATGTCCATGTTTACGAACTGGTTATTCAACCTAATAGTTGTGGGTGTCTATGTTCAGGAAAGGCTTGTGGCTACTGATTGCGTGTACGGGAGTAAGCGGAAAAGGTGGGTGTCTATGTATAAAAGGCGGGGGGAGTAGATTATTTCTATTAAAATAATTAAATCAACAACTTGAGCCATTAAAAAGCAATAAAGGTATGGGATTCCATACTTAGTTATCACTCTGTATGTTTGTCGTTTAACTTTTTCATTGTTTAATCTACGGCAACAAAGCCTAAGTATAAAGAGAATTTAACCATGTTGAAAATCGTTAAAACACCACTTTTTATCGCAGCATCTTGCACAGTCTTTTCCAATACGACTCAAGCAGCCGACGTTAATGAAGCGCTTGCCAACATTTGTACCATCGTACAGGCAAACGACAAAAGCGAGCTTAGGAAGAAAATGCGTAGTGTTCAATCAGACTACAATTTAAAGCTCCATGATTATTATGGCGCTATTTCATGTGACGGCCTAAGCCTTATTCGAACTGCGCTTAGCAGTAATGCAACCGAAGTTGGTACATTACTCATAAAGAAAATGCCAAGCAAAGATTTAAAATCGCCTGAAGCAGACGGAAAAACCCTTCAAGCGTGGATAGCCGAGCAAGGACTCGAGTCAAACCCTATTGCTGCCGAGTTAAACAACCGAATTTAAGCACATTATTTCACATTCCATGTGATACCTTTTCAACATGGTTGCGGTTCATAGCCGCACTGGTGGCCCCTAACGGGGCCATTTTTATTTCGATTCGATAAATGCTTTTATATACTTAGCTGCCCATGAAGCTTGTTCACGGTGTACCCAATGCGTGGCGGTGTCATGATAGTGAATTTTCAAATCCTCTACGTAATCAGACAAATTATCTAAGATATTTTCTTCAAATGCCGCATCATTTCTTCCCCACAACACCAATGTCGGTATCTTAATATGGACGTTGGGAATACGAAGTGACGCTAGTTCGCTTTCACTAGCCTCTACTTTCGGCGGTAACTGCGGCATCAATCGATAGTAATTTAACATAGCCGTAAGATTACCTGGGCTATTCCAGCTATTCAGAAGCATCTCAGCATAATCATTGTGGGTGTCAAACAACTCACTACCTAGCATATCCTTTAAAAGGGCAAATTTTGACGCTGCTAGCACATCTTCTGCATCATCAGAAACGAGACGGTGAATATAGTCACTTTTTGCTCTTTGCTTTTCGCTATCGATCAAAGCCTGAGTAAACGTAGAAGGATGCGCCGCATTAATGATAATAAGACGAGAAAAAAGCGAGGACTTAAACGCGGCGAGTGGCCAAGCGATCGCACCACCCCAATCATGCCCAATCAATGTAACATTTCGACCCATGCGAACGGTATCAATAAATAAGGCCATTCTTTCAATAAGCGCGTTTACTTGGTACTCGCCGATGGGTGTCAATGGTTCAGATTTATGGTAGCCAGGTAAATCAGGCGCAATTACGTCATAGTCTACAGGCAACTCGGCTATTAGTGCTTCCCATGCGTGGGCATTTTCAGGAAAGCCGTGAAGGCAAATGATAACGGGGTTATTTTCTTCCTTCCCTTGGCGACGCAAATAATGGATGTCATGCCCATCAATCGAAATTATATTTGATGTAATAACCGCTTTACTTTCCATCAGGTAGCCTATTAAAAACAGTAAATGAACGTAAAAATAAAGGCAAAAAAAAGCCGGGCATTAGCCCGGCTTTACTTTTTTTACTTTTACTCTACAGCGAACATGCTTTCTGGCATTGACATTAGGTTGTCTGCACCTGATTGCATTGCCGATACTAGCGAACGAGTACGCGTAAGTAGTCGATCGAAGTAGAACCCTGATGTCAAAATCTTACTCTTGTAATATTCAGTCTCAGTACTACCTGCATCAAGCTGCTCTTGCGCTTTCACGGCCATACGAAGCCAAAAATAAGCAACAGTAACATACCCTGAATACATCAAGTAATCGACAGACGCTGCGCCTATCTCATCTGGGTTAGAGGCTGCTACTTTACCAATATCCATGGTTACTTGCTGCCATTCATCAAGATGTGAATTCAGTGCATTGGTCCACGCACTAAACTGCGCGTTATCGCGTAGAGAGTTACAATAATCACGTACTTCTTTAACGAAAACGTTAAGTAACTCACCGTTAGAGCCCATTACTTTACGGCCTAATAAATCAACAGCTTGTATACCCGTTGTACCTTCGTACATAGTACAAATACGCGTATCGCGCGCTAGCTGCTCCATACCCCATTCTTTAATGAAACCGTGACCACCATAAACCTGCATGCCGTAGCTCGTAGATTCTTGCGCGGTTTCAGTTAAAAACGCCTTCACAATTGGCGTAAGGAACGCTAGTTTCGCTTCAGCCACTTGCTTAGCTTGCTCATCGTCACTGTACATGGTCACGTCAACCATTTGCATACAGTATGCGGCTAATGCTCTATTACCTTCAGAAAACGCTTTTTGAGTGAGTAGCATTCTGCGTACGTCTGGGTGAACGATAATAGGGTCAGCTGGGCCGTCTGGATTTTTACGGCCAGTAAGCGAACGAAACTGTACGCGGTCTTTAGCATAACGCAATGCACCTTGGAAAGACGCTTCTGACGCCGCCAAACCTTCAAGGCCGGTGCCGATACGAGCAGTATTCATGAACGTAAACATGCAGTTTAAGCCGCGGTTCGGTGGCCCAATCAGATAGCCTTTAGCGCCGTCAAAGTTGATCACGCAAGTCGCACTCGCCTTGATACCCATCTTGTGTTCAATGCTGCCACATGCCACAGGGTTTCTATCAAGCTTTTCACCCGCTTCTGACACGTTAAACTTAGGTACGACAAATAATGAAATACCTTTTGTACCTTCTGGTGCATCTGGCAAACGCGCAAGCACAATATGTACGATATTTTCAGACATGTCGTGTTCACCCGCAGAGATGAAAATCTTCGTACCAGTTAGGCTATAGGTGCCATCGTCTTGCGGCTCTGCACGGCACTTAAGCATACCTAAGTCTGAACCACAGTGTGATTCAGTTAGGCACATTGTGCCTGTCCACTCACCACTAATAAGCTTAGGCAAAAACATATCTTGCTGTTGTTTAGTACCGTGCGCTTTTAGTGTTTCCATACAGCCTTGGCTTAAGCCTGGATACATGGCCCAAGAGTGGTTTGCACCTGAAAACCATTCAGCGATGATAGACGCCAATGAATACGGTAGCTCTTGACCACCGAACTCTTCTGGGTGCGCCATGCTAGGCCAACCACCTTCAACATACGTTTGATAGGCTTCTTTAAAACCTTTAGGCGTTGTTACCACGCCATCTTCCCACTTACACCCTTCTTCATCGCCCGATTGGTTGATAGGAGCAAGTGTATTTTCCGAGAATTTTGCCGCTTCAGCAAAAATCGCAGAGACCAGGTCTTCAGATGCTTCATCAAAACCAAGTGCCTGATAATGTTTCTGAAAATCTAATAGCTCATGTGTTACAAACATGGCGTCGCGTTGTGGAGCTTTATAACCTTCCATACCAAATACCTATAGAACTTCGAATAAACCAGCAGCGCCCATGCCGCCACCGATACACATGGTGCAAACTACAAATTTTGCACCGCGTCGTTTACCTTCGATGAGCGCATGGCCCACCATGCGAGCACCGCTCATGCCGTACGGATGACCAATTGAAATGGCACCACCGTTAACGTTTAATAATTCGTCTGGAATACCTAATTTATCTCGGCAGTACAATACCTGAACCGCAAAAGCTTCATTAAGTTCCCACAGACCAATATCATCCATGGTTAATCCATGTTGTTTTAATAATTTTGGAATTGCAAAGACAGGGCCGATGCCCATTTCATCAGGTTCACAACCTGCTACCGCAATACCGCGATAGATACCAAGAGGTGACGCGTTACCTTTTGCTGCTGATGCTTCATCCATAATAACAGTCGCGCTTGCACCGTCTGATAACTGACTGGCATTACCTGCAGTTATACGCCCACCATCTATTACTGGTTTAAGCGACTGTAGGCCTTCAAGTGTCGTCTCAGGTCTATTACCTTCATCCTTTGAAAGTGTAACTTCACGTTCAGACGTCTCACCTGTCTCTTTATTGAATAAGGTTTGCGTGGCCGTGATAGGTACAATTTCATCGTCAAACTTACCCGCCGCTTGCGCCGCTGCCGTGCGCATCTGGCTTTGATAACCATACTCGTCTTGCACGTCACGATTAATATTATAACGCTGACCAACTATTTCGGCGGTTTGCAACATAGGCATATAAATGTCTTTGTGCTTAGCAACCAATTGAGGGTCGACTACGCGGTGCATATTCATATGTTTGTTTTGAACAAGCGATATAGAATCTAATCCGCCAGCAACCATAATATTGGTATCACCAGTGCGGATAGCGTTAGCCGCTGTCGCAATAGCATACATGCCAGAGCTACACTGTCTGTCTAGGGTCATTCCTGAAACCGATACCGGTAACCCGCCAGCAAGACCGGCTAACCGGCCAATGTTCATACTTCCACTGCCTTGTGTCAGCGCTGCACCCATTATCACGTCGTCTACACTCGCAGGGTCGATACCTGCGCGTGCAACTGCATTTTCTATGGCATGTCCGCCCAAAGATGGCGCGGGTAAATTATTCAGCGCGCCTTTATAGGCACGACCAATTGGAGATCTTGCGGTACTTACAATTACTGCATCACGCATACAATTCTTTCCTTATGTTTAGCTTATTTTTTATAATTCTTGAAGCTGCCGCCGTCTTGCGCCAGCTTTACGAGTAGGTCACTTGGCTCTAACCACATTTTACCGTAGTCGCCAAGTTGATCTCGATAAGCAGTTAATTTGTCGAGAATTGTGCTTAGACCGATTTCGTCGGCGTACTGCATCGGACCGCCACGGTAAACAGGGAATCCATAGCCATAAACGTAAATTACGTCGATATCACTCGATTTAGCAGCAATACCTTCATCTAAAATATGCGCCCCTTCATTAATGAGCGTGTATAACACACGTACCATTATTTCTTCGTCGCTAATGTTCGTACGCTGAGGAACACCGAGACGTTCGGCTTCTTTACGAGCAATCTCTAGCACTTCAGGATCTGGAATGGGAACGCGACTTCCTGCATCATAGTTATACGCACCACGGCCAGTTTTAAGACCATTTCGACCCATCTCAACAAGCCTATCCGCTACCGCACCATAAGCAGGGTCATGAGAGATAAACGCTTGGCGTGATTGGCGAACATAATAACCAATATCTAAACCGGCCATGTCACCCATTGTAAAGGGTCCCATAGGCATGCCGAAGTCAGTCAGAACTTTGTCTACTTGCTCTGGCGATGCGCCTTCTAGTAACAAGCGATTTGCTTCACGGCCGTAGGGCTCGATCATACGGTTACCCACGAAGCCAAAACATACGCCAACAAGCACTGCAACTTTCTTAATGCGTTTTGCCAGCTTCATACATGTTTTGATTACTTCAGCCGACGTCTTGTCTGCTTTCACCACTTCGAGTAAACGCATTACATTGGCAGGTGAGAAGAAGTGAAGACCAATGACATCTTCAGGGCGTGATGTTGATGTCGCAATTTCATCAATGTCTAGTGTTGATGTGTTAGACGCCAATACTGCGCCTGCTTTACACACACGGTCTAGTTCAGAGAACACCGCTTTTTTCACTTCCATTTTTTCAAACACGGCTTCGATGACTAAATCGACGTCAGATAAATCATCGTAGCTTGTTGTGCCCGACAATAATGCCATTCGGGTTTCAACTTGCTCTTGAGTCAGCTTGCCTTTCTTTGCAGAATTCTCGTAATTTTTGCGTATTAACGCTAACCCTTTGTCTAAGGCTTCCTCTTTAAGCTCGAGCATAGTCACAGGAATGCCAGCGTTTGCAAAATTCATTGCAATGCCACCGCCCATGGTTCCCGCACCGATAATAGCAACCTTCTCGATGGTGCGTTCAGGCGTAGCCTTATCGAAATCACTCACATGGCCGGCTGCACGTTCAGCAAAGAAGAAGTGCTGCTGGGCTCTTGCTTGCGGCGTATTCATGCACTCCATGAACAAACGGCCTTCATGCTTTAAGCCTTCATCGAACGCCAAGGTATAAGCGCCATGAACCGCTTCAATACATTTAAGTGGTGCGAAAAAGCCACGTGCTGCTTTCTTTGTTTGCGCCGTGACGGCGTCGAATACAGCCTGAACCTCGTCGGTCATTTCAAGCGTAATATCGCTGGTGCGCTTAATAGCATTACTTGGCGATAGAGAAGCTAAGTAGTGTTTCGTGTCATCTAGAAGATGTTCTGGTTTATCCGATATTTTATCGAACACTTTGGGTAGTTTAAGCACAGACGTTGGCTTGCCAGACGCGATCATAGTGAGTGCAGTTTGCACGTCAGCGAGACGGGGTAAGCGCTGCGTTCCGCCTGCGCCTGGTAGAATGCCGAGGTTAACTTCAGGTAAACCTACTTTATTGTCAGCAAAAGTAATACGGTGATGGCATGCCAATGCTACTTCTAATCCCCCACCAAATGCTGGGCCAGGAAGAACAGCAACAACAGGCTTAGAGGCATTCTCAATTTTATCTAACACTTCTGGAAGCATCGGAGAAAGGTCGCCACCAGAAAACTCACTGATGTCCGCGCCGCCAGAGAAAATGGGTAACGAAGAAGTAATAACTATCGCGTTGACGCTGTCGTTGTTCAATGCCTGTTCGACACCATCAATAAGCCCGATTCGTAGCGCCTTAGACAACGCATTGACCGGCCCGCTTTGCATCACTAGCGTAGCGACGCCCTCTTCTACTGCATATGAAACCGCTTTATTTTCCATCTCAGTCATAACCGTATCCTGTTTATCACGTTAATGGGATGTTATTGCAGTAGTCACAATCATCCAAGTTTATTGGTGTTATAGACATTCATCAGAATATTTAATACTAGCGCACATCCCGCTTTGCTTACTAAATTCAAGGCTATACCACGTTTTTAGCGGCATGACTAAAGTTTGACACGGGATAAACGGAGTGCTTTTGTTAACAGGCAGTGAAGAAGTTAACAAATAATTCACAAAGGATGGTTGTGTTATGCAAGTGCTAAAAACACCAGAAAGTGCTTTTTCTTCAATTAAAGATTTTCCTTATGAACCACATTATATACAAGTGACCAATACAATAGGCAGTGAGTTGTCAATGGCCTATTATCAAGTGGGGCCTAAAGACGGTCACTCTATTGTCTTACTTCATGGTGAACCAAGTTGGGCGTATCTATATCGAAAAATGATCCCCGTGCTTGCTGATGCTGGCTTTAATGTATTGGTGCCCGATCTTATTGGGTTTGGACGTTCAGACAAACCTACTCTCCCATCAGACTATACCTACGCACGACATTTAATCTGGGTTAAAGAATGGTTGCACGAGTGCGTACCGACACCTGCAACGTTATTCTGCCAAGACTGGGGCGGACTTATCGGGCTACGGTTAGTAGCCGAGTACCCAGACAAATTTTCCGGTGTAATGGCATCGAATACGGGGCTACCGACTGGCGACCATACGCCTAGCGAAGCATTCACTGCGTGGCGCAGGTTTTCCCAGGACGTTCCGGTATTTCCCACGTCTAACATAATAGCGAGCGGAACGGTGGAAGCATTAAGTGAGGCGACACGTGAGGCGTATGATGCGCCCTTCCCGAGTGAAGCATATAAATCGGGCGCAAGAGCCTTTCCCTTGTTAGTTCCCACTAGTCCTGATAGCAGAGAATCGCAGGCCAACAGAGAGGCGTGGGAAAAACTTAAGCAGTTCAATAAACCGTTTCTAACCGCATTTAGTGACAGTGACCCAGTGACAGCAGGTGGAGAAACAATAATGCAGAAACTAATACCTGGCTGTGCCGGTATGTCTCATACCATCATTCGCCAGGGCGGGCATTTTGTCCAAGAAGACAAGGGTGAGGAACTCGCTGAACGTCTTATTCAATTTATCAATGATACTAACCAAGCATAAGAGGCACCATGGACTCATTACTAGATTTTACCAATCGTATCGTTTTAATTACCGGCGCAGGAAGCGGGTTTGGTCGACTACTAGCAAAAGGACTCGCAGAGCGTGGCGCTAAATTGGTCTTAACGGATATTGATGACAAAGGGTTACAGGCAATCACCGATGAACTACTGCCCATCACCGATGTTGAGATGCTTACAGGCGATATTTCAAGTGAAGCGCTTAATAAAGAACTTGTTGATGTTGCGTTGGCTAAATTTGGGCGCCTCGATATTGCGGTAAATAATGCAGGTATTGCTCACACCCCGGCACCGCTTCATCAAATGACAGAAGAAATAATCGACAAACAATTTGCGGTGAATGTTAAAGGCGTGATGTTTGGCATGAAGTACCAAGTACCTGCCATGCTCGGGCAAAAAGAGGGTCACATATTAAATGTGAGTTCATTAGCGGGTTTGGGCGGCGCACCAAAGGGCGGTGCTTATGCTGCAGCAAAACACGCCGTATCTGGCATCACGCGAACAGCGGCTGTGGAGTATGGCAGAAAGAATGTTCGTGTTAATGCCATATGTCCTTTCTATAGCCCTACTAATATCTTGAACGTTGATGGCTATAACACGCCGGAGGCACGTGAGCAGCTAGGACTTGGTAGCCCTATGAAACGACTGGGTGAACCGCAAGAAATCGTGAACGCGATGATGCTGATACTTTCTCCGGGTAACAGTTATATGAACGGCCAAACGGTTGCCATTGATGGTGGTGTCACGGCGTGGTAGCAGGCTAGCGTCTGCATCACGTGTTATTAGGGTATAACTTTTAATACCTAGGTATAGCACTGCAACTAGTATCAGTACACCGATTTCGATGTAATAGAGGGGAACAAACAAAAAGCCGATGAACGGGGTGGATAACTGCCTCGCTCATTTTTTACTTAACGCAGAGGTGCAAAAATGAAAATAAGTTATTTACGCGCATCATCTGTCGTCGCGTTTGTCACGCTTAGTGCTTTTGCATCGGCTGATTCAGGAAATACAGAAGCGGCAGAAGCTTTGTTCTCACCTACATCACAAAGCGTTGTTAAGAAAGCGCGTAACACGTCGCTACGCAGTAATGCATTGACAGCAGCAATTGCATCTCGCAAACCATCGAAAGATCTTCAAAATACTCAGCAATTAATCCACGTCGCACTTCCAAGCACAAATAAAGCTGCCCAATAACGTAACACCTTACCCGTTCGTTGTGTTGCTGTTCTTAGCGTTACGTTCGCATACCCATAACGCTGCGTTTACCCACACCCATATTATTAATAAAGTATTGATGCGTATGCACACGCACTATCGTGATATGAAAATACGAGCGGGAAGCAGTGACCCGCTCGCTAATGGACAATAGTATCTTAAGGCACAATTACCATTTTGCCTTTAACTTCTCGGTTCATGACCTTGGCCATGGCTTTCGTCGCCTGTTCAAGGGGTAGTGCTTCATCAACCACTACTTTTACCTTGCCTTGCACGTACCACGTAAGTAACTCTTTCATGTTATCAGCGAACCCTTTGGGATCATGCTGAGTGAATGAACCCCAGAATACACCAACAACTGAATAGCCTTTCACTAGTGATAGGTTTACTGGAAATTTGGGTATCTCCCCACCGGCAAAACCAACGACCAATAAGCGCCCTTCCCATGCCATACTGCGACTGCATGCATGGAACGTATCTCCTCCAACGCATTCATACACTACGTCGGCACCTTTACCACCGGTCACTTCTTTTAACTTATCTTTTAGGTCGTGTTCTTTGTAATTAATAAGAATGTCAGCGCCATGTTCTTTGGCAAGTGCTAGCTTCTCTTCGGTTGAACAGACGGCAATAACCTTTGCCCCCATAATCTTACCGATTTGCACAGCTGCTAGACCTGTTCCGCCTGCGGCTCCAGTAACCACTAATGTTTCCCCAGGTTGCAGTTTAGCACGTTGCTTTAACGCATGATGCGCCGTAGCGTGCGCCGTGACTAATGCCGCTCCTTCATTTACATGAATAGGATCAGGTAATGGCATAACGTGTGTGGCGGGTATTAACGCTTTTTGTGCATACCCCCCAAGATTAGACAAAGCAATGACTCGCTGACCGACTGATACATGCTCGACCCCCGCCCCCACTTCACTTATAACACCAGCCACTTCATTGCCGGGAATGAAGGGGAAATCTGGCTGCATTTGATACAGGCCTTGTACTAATAGTCCATCGGGGAAATTTACGCCCGCCGCCTGTACATCGACAATAACATGCCCCGGCTTTACCTGGGGATCCGCTATCTCTTTGCACTGTAAGTCTTCAATTGGCCCAAAGGCTTCACATACAATCGCTTTCATAACCTATCCTAATTGTTTTCGTTTACGCTATCTTGCCTAACTCAATGCGCGTTAAGCGTCTTGATGTATCGTCTGGTTGGCTATTTGCGCCAACGGCTTCACCATGGCACCAAGCTGCATGGCTTTTTCGCTTGATGCGTTGCCGTCATGAGCGCGTTTGACCACTCCTTGCACAATTGCTGCCAGTCGAAAGAAACTGAACGCTAAATAGAACGTCCAGTTATCGATGCCATCAATACCACGACGCTCGCAATAGTCTTTGATGTAGGCTTTTTCATTCGGAATACCCAATGCATCTCTATCAAGCCCACCTAAACCAGCAGCATGAGCGATATCCGACGGTAACCGTAATTGCATGCATTGATACGCTAAATCGGCGTAAGGGTGCCCAAGCGTAGACAATTCCCAGTCGAGCACAGCAATAACACGGGGATTAGACGTATCAGACATATCAAACATCATATTGTCTAAACGAAAGTCACCGTGTACCAACGATACTTGTCCATCGTCATCCGGAAGGTTTTTTTCAAGATAACCAATGAGCTGTTCAATTTCTTCAATATGCTCAATCTCAGACGCACGATACTGCTTAGTCCAACGGCTCAACTGACGTTCGAAATAGCTTCCGGGTTTGCCGTAATCACCCAAACCAACTTGCTCAACGTCTACGTTGTGAAGCGCAGCAAGAACGCGATTCATCTCACCGTACATCTTGCCTCGTGTATCTGAAGACGCAATTTCTGGCAACGCACTGTTCCAAAAGATATTCCCTTCAACGTAAGCCATTATGTAAAACATGCTTCCGATAACGTCAACATCTTCACAAAGGTGATAGGCCCTAGGCACGGGAACATCGCTATTTTGCAGTGCATTGATGACCTTATACTCTCTATCCACTGCATGTGCCGATTTCAAAAGCTTACCAGGGGGCTGTCTGCGTAGCACAAACGTCCCCTTATTCGTTACCAATTTAAAGGTGGGGTTCGATTGACCACCTGCAAACTTTTCAGCACTTTCTACCACCCCAACCTCAGCGCAATTAGCAGCCAAATAGTTATTGATTGTTGGCAAGTCTAGCGCGTGTGGCGACTGTTTATTTTCAACTGTCACATAACCTCCTTATGCGTTTTTAGCCGCAATAAGATTACGTCCAAGTTGCATCATATGAACCTGATCAGGGCCATCTGCTAGCTTGATGGTGCGCGCGTATGCATACATCGCAGACAACACGTAATCTTGGCTAGTACCCGCGGCACCGTGCATCTGAATGGCTTCATCAATGACATTGCAGGCCATAGTAGGCGCAACAATTTTGATTGCAGCAATAATTTCGCGAGACACTTTATTGCCATATTTATCCATATTGTCTGCAGCTTTGAGGGTGAGCAAACGCGCTTGTTCAATATCGCAGTGCATTTTGGCAATAGTTTCTCGAATAGATTGCTGCTTACTAAGCGGCTTTCCGAATGCAACGCGCTGCTCTACACGCTCACAAGCCATATCTAGTGCACGTTGTGCGCATCCAATTAATCGCATGCAGTGGTGGATTCTACCTGGCCCTAAACGCCCCTGTGCAATTTCAAATCCTCGGCCTTCACCGAGTAATAAGTTTTCAGCAGGCACACGGACATTTTCGAATAACACTTCAGCATGGCCGATAGGCTCATCAAAATACCCCATTGCAGCCATAGGACGCACCACGGTTACCCCTGGCGTGTTCATCGGAACTAAAACTTGCGACTGCTGCTGATGGCGTGGTGCATCAAAATCGGTTTTACCCATTACCACCATTATCTTGCAGTTTTCATTCATCGCACCGCTGGTATACCACTTACGCCCATTAATCACGTATTCATCGCCATCACGTTCTATTGATGTTTCGATGTTCGTCGCGTCGCTAGATGCAACGGCAGGCTCAGTCATTGCGAATGCAGAACGAATTTGCCCTTTTAGCAACGGCTCTAACCATTCTTTCTTGTGTGTATCGTTTCCGTATTTGGCCAATACTTCCATATTGCCGGTATCTGGCGCACTACAGTTAAAAATTTCAGCGCTGAACAACACCCTTCCCATCTCTTCACAAAGTGGGGCATACTCAGCATTGGTTAAACCAGCGCCATAAGGTTTGTATTCTTCTGGTAGAAACAAATTCCATAGGCCCGCGTCTTGCGCTTTTTGCTTCAGCGTTTGCATCATCTCAGGCGTCTTCCATCGGTCCTTCGACGTTTCTACAGCGTGGATATATTCTTTTTCTATCGGATACACTTCTTGTTGCATGAAATCTTTCAGCTTTGCTAAAAGCGTTTGTGTTCTTTCGTTATATTCAAAGTTCATATCTACCCCAATTAGCTATAGGTAATGGCGTGTAACCTGTCAATCACATCCAGGTGAGGAACGCTGTTGAAATTATTTAAATGGACGCCTCGCTTATTTGCGAAGCATTGTGAAAAACTCGCATTTCGTATTTGTAAGTTCATATTGATTACCATGGGAGCGCTATACCCAATGATATGCTTTAGCATCATCGATATGGCGCCTCCAGAACTAACCACTAACACTCTTTTTTTATCGCTTTGTTGCAAATGTTGAAGCATAGTAAAAGCACGTTGCTCAAAGTCTGCCCATGACTCGTCTAGCAATTCATGAGGTAATGCGTCACTTGCCCATGCAAGCATCGCTTTTCTCAATAGCCTGTAAAATTCTGCCGGAGGAGCACCTTCTGGTACCGCATCGTGAGGGTTTGCGTCTAGGTAGGCTTTTGCGACCGCTTGGAAATTAAATTCGTTCAGCTCGCTGTGTATTTTTGCACCGGGTAAGTCACCGAGACCATCGGCAATGCCCTGCATAGTCTCATCATGTCTTACCATCTCGCCCATGTACACATCGTCAAACGTTACATCTCGGTGGGAAAAGTACTCGCCTAGCCATTTCGCTTGCTGAATACCCAGCTCACTTAACTTGTCATAGTTTGCTTTGCCAAACGACGCTTGGCCGTGCCTAACGAGATAGATTTCAGTCATATTGCGTTCTTTTGTTATCAGTATGTTAACCATGGTAAGAAAAGAACTTCCATAAGTTTAATTGATATTTTGAATAGGCATACATCATGTGAAACTATGAAGAAAATACGTTACTGTATTATGGTATGACGCACACCGCCAATATACGGTATCGTAACAACACGAAACGCATTAGGTTTCCAGTGTATATACAACAACGTTAGGGCCTCTTGTCCGCCTTTGCACCGCAGTACGATTATCGCGGTAGTTATCTGATTTATGGAACAAAACAATAATGACAACTTTTCCCTTTGCCTCTCGCATTATCGTGGCATCTCTCGCACTTGCACTTCCCCCCCACGTAGCGAGTGAAGAAAAAGAATTAGAACGTATTATCATTACCGCCCAAAAAACACAGCAAAATCTTCAGGATGTTCCAGTATCCGTTACGGCGTTGTCGGGTAATGACATTATCAACACGGTGTCTCGTGACGTGTTCGACTTACAAAACTACGTTCCTGCGTTCAGTGCATTTCAGAACCAAAGCGTAACAAATTCGGGTTTTTCTATTCGTGGCATTGGCACCTCCTCGCAAAACTTCGGATTCGAATCGTCGGTAGGTCTGTACGTAGATGGCGTTTATCGCTCACGACAAAATGCCTTAATTAACGATCTTGTCGACATTGAATCACTTGAAATACTGCGCGGGCCGCAAGGAACATTGTTCGGCAAAAATACCGCAGCAGGTGCAATGACCATAACCTCTGTGGCGCCTTCTCACGATGGCCCGAACGGCTTTGTTTCGTTACTCGCAGGCAATCAAGATTTGATAAGAGTAAGTGGTGCCACATCAGTGTCTGTTATTGACGATGTGCTGGCCATGCGAATTTCTGGTTTCAAAAGTGATGGCGATGGCTTCATTACCAATGAAGAAACGCAAGAAAGCCTAAATAATCGCGACCGGTCTGGGGTGAAGGTGCAATGGCTTTACACACCAACACGCGACATTAGTGTGCGTATTATCGCTGACTATGGTGAGCTTAAAGAGCGTTGCTGCGGTGCGCTAACATACCAAAATAATCTTAGTGCGAATGCCATCCCAAATAAATTAGGTACAGATAGCTTATTAGCGTCCCCGCTATTTAATACCACCATTTATTCAAAAGAGAATTTTTATAACTACAATACCTCGCTCTCTCAGTCACCGCTATCTGAAATGACAGACAAAGGCGCGTCTGCGCAACTCGAGGTAAACCTAGATCAGCATTGGCGCTTTACCAGTATCTCTGCATTTAGAGCGTTTGATAGCCTTGACAGTGTTGATACTGATTTTTCAAACGCTGAATTACTTACTGCAACGAATAACGCGCAGCAACAATCGTTCTCTCAAGAGGTTCAGTTACATTATACCTCCAAGGCAATGCGCGCTATCGCGGGTGCCTATTACTTTAGCCAGAATCTCAACCTCGCGTTCGATACCACTACTCAATCTCAGTTCCAGACATTTTTCGATGTCATCGCCTCTGATTTACACCCCCTAGCTGACGCTATCAATACCTTTAGTGCATTAACCAACGGCCTTATCGCACCGGCGGCAGCATCGGCACCTAGCAATACCGCATTTGCACACACAGCATACCAAGAACAAGACAGTATCGCTGTATTTGCACAGGCTGATTGGTTTGTGTCTGACACGCTAACCCTGACTACCGGGCTTCGGTATACCAATGAAGATAAATCCATCATTGGTCAATACAACGAAGCTGGACCTGGCATAAATGGCTTGGAGAAAGATGTAAACAACTGGCCTAACGTACAAGCTGCACTTGCTGGGTTAAACGACATAGGCAGCGCACTTGTCGTAAATACACTACCATCGCAACAAGCGTTAAACGCAATTGCACCATTTCAACAGCCTGGTTGGGGTTATTTCTTTTTAGGTTCTGCGGCAGTACTTCCGCGCCCCGACATGAATGAAACACGCAGCGATAGCCAAATTACGGGCACAGTTAAGCTTGCTTACCAGCATGATAGCAGCACGTTACTTTACACGAGCTTCGCGACTGGGTTTAAAGCTGGCGGTACGAATACTGACCGGATATCGCCTCAATTAAGCCCACTATTTAATGCCGAAAAATCAAGAAGCGCTGAAATAGGTATCAAAAAAGAGTGGCCACAAAATGGGCTGAGGATAAACGCCAGTGCCCATTACACAACTATCAGCGACTTCCAAGCAACCACATTCACCGGTACCGGCTTTAATTTGCAAAACGCCGGAGATATTAACGTTAAGGGGCTTGAAGTCGAAGCAACATGGCTAATGACATCGAACACTACGCTTAACGTAAATGCCGCCAGGACATTGGCGCATTTCAACAAATTCAAACAAGGCACCTGTTGGGTTGCGTACACATGGCATACGGGTATTGATGATCCAGGACGCGCCTCGCCGTCTGATCCATTTTGTGCACGGGATGGCGACAGGGTGGGTTTTGAACCGCAAAATAGCGCAGCAGTTATGCTCACCCACTACTTTACCCTTGGTACCATTGACGCGAACGCCAGCATTGATTATCAATACACAGGCAATGTGTTTCTCGATGATGCCAACGACCCTTACAAATACGCAGGGTCGTTTGAACTCGTTAATGCAAGGCTCACATTTACTTTGGATGATATTGAAACCGACGTAGCCTTATGGGTTCGTAACGCACTTAACGAAGAATATGTTGCCAAAAGTGGTTTCGATGTCCCGGTTCAGGAAGGAAAGATCATGGCTTATCCGGGTGCACCGCGAACGTATGGCGTACAGCTGACCAAACGTTTTTAAGCACATCCACAATGTATAGGGCGCTTTGACGCCCTACGTCTTTCCCTGTTGCCAATCGGGCGGGTTGTGTTTACTTCTCGCCACGCATAACCGCATAACCGCATGGCGCTGCACCTCACCGGTATAATCAATTGATGTCGACATCGTAGGCTAGTTTTCAGCCGCAGTGTTTAATGACTGAACCGATTCACGAATAAAGTTTGCTAGCGTTTCTGGTGGCTGGGCGCCCGCTATACCCTGGTCTCCGATAACAAAGGTAGGCACGCTCTGAATACCCATTTGCATCCACCTGTTCTCTTCGGCTCGCACAACATCGGCATATTGACCGCTTTCGAGTGCGTTTTTTGCCTTTTCGATATCTAATCCCACAGCGTCAGCTTCTTCGATAAGTATATCAATGGCGTTTATATTTTTACTTTCACTAAAAAATGCAGAGAATAACCGCAACTTGAGTTGCTCTTCTTTTCCTTCTGTACGGGCATAGTGCAGCAGTTGATGCGCCTTAAACGTATTAACCATGCGTGTATCGTCTGCGTAATTAAAGCTAAAACCAACCTCTTCGCCGGCTTGGATGAGCTGTGCTCTTGCTTGCTTACTTTGCGCCTCACTAATCCCGTATTTTTCCATGACATGCTCACGTAAGTTTTGACCATCTTCCGGCATCGATGGATTAAGTTCGAACGGATGAAAATTAACAGTGATATCAATGTCATCAAGCAGCGCTGCCGCTTGTTGAAGACGCTTATACCCTACAATACACCATGGGCACACTATATCAGACACCATATCTATGGTTACTTTTTTCATCGTTATTCCTTTTGTTGTCTAACTGACGGTTTCACGCAACGGCTTTACTCACATGCCTTGTTAGTAAGGGCAAGTGCGGCATTCTCAAGTCCGCTCGTCCTTGTCACCGTCATTATGAGACAAACGCGCTATTAACAGCGATGAGACTTCCTTAGCCCACAACGCGTAGCCTTTTTTACCGGGATGAAAACCATCAACAGCCATAAACGACGCGGTATGCATTATAGGCGCTTGAACGCGCCGCTTTTCACTAACGCCCACAACGGTTTCTTGGGGTATGGAAATCGCCATAATGTGCATCTTGCTGTGCGCTTGCCCAATATTTGTCAATTCATGATTTAATCGCTTTGCGCGCTGGCCCAATACACTACGAAGTGGCTGCGGTAATGCGGGAAAGTTATGCATGGGCGGCAACGCAGTAAACACGATGTGTTGACATTGACACTGCTCGACCAAGTGACAATATATTGCTTCAATATTTTGTCGCCATGACGCAACTGAAACTAACTTAGTTACATCGTTTACGCCTATTGAAATGATGGCAACATGGAAGTGCTGTATTAATTGTGTCACGTCTGACAATAACATCTCACTGGTATTGCCGGTTTTTGCTATAAGCGTTCCTGTAACATGTGTTTTTAGCGAGAGTTGGCTAAGTAACTGTCCAAACAGTGCGTGCTCTTGCGTATTTACCCCAACGCCTGCGGCCGCTGAGTCACCCAGTACAAGCAACGTTACCGCGTCGTCGTTATATGAGGCATCTAGTACTACAGATTCTCTCTCGCCTTCCGGCTCAGGCAACCTAATAACACGCATTTTCACCCAAACTGCCTGTACCACTAGCAAGGGTAATGCAGCAATTATCACGATAATTTTGATAGTTTGTGTGAATAGTTTGAACGAGATCAATAAACCCCCTCTTTAGAAACGCTATTATTCAAGTACAAAATAACAATGCGCGACGTTTTCACAACGTCATTGTGTGCATATTCGACCTACAATGAAACACATCATGATTATTTCACCTACTGTAGATGCATCAGTAAAAAAATACACGCAACAAGCGCCACGTTATACGTCTTATCCTACTGCACTAAAGTTTGCTGAGGTAGACGACACGGTGTTAATACGCGCTGCAACAGCCTCCTTGGCCGACGAAATCAGTCTGTATGTACACATTCCATTTTGTGAGACCCTTTGTTACTACTGCGGTTGCAACAAGATTGTCACACGACATAACGAAAAAGCAGACCGCTACCTAGACTATCTTGAACGTGAAATGCTGACAAAAAAAGCGTTATTCAAAGATAAAAAAGTCATTGCGGTGCATTTAGGCGGTGGCTCACCCAGCTTTTTAAATAACGTACAACACGCTTTCTTGATGCATATCCTAAAAAAGCATTTTCACTTTACTGATGAAACCGAGTGTTCCATTGAGCTTGATCCACGAAATGTCGATACCCAGTATTTAGACAACCTTGCAAACTTAGGGTACACAAGATTAAGTTTCGGGGTTCAAGATACGAACTATGACGTGCAGTACGCTATCAATCGTGTGCAAAGCACTGCCAACATTGCTAATTTAGTATTTCACGCACGAACTGTAGGGTTTACCTCTATTAATCTCGACCTAATTTATGGCCTTCCCTGTCAAACCTTAGAGTCTTTCCAAACCACGTTGGTTGCAGCAAAAGCCATGTCTCCAGACAGGATCTCTTTATTCAGCTACGCTCACTTGCCTGAACGCTTTGCCGCACAGCGAAAAATTGATACCGATTCTCTTCCCTCTGCTGAGTTAAAAGCGAAGCTTCATGCATTGGCTGTCGACAGCTTGACATTGACTGGCTTTGAAATGATTGGAATGGACCACTTTGCACGAAGCGGCGATCCACTCAGCGTGGCGAAACAACAAGGTAATTTACACAGAAATTTCCAAGGCTACACCACACGGGGCGATGCAGATTTAGTTGGGCTAGGCGTATCGTCAATAAGTACAGTAGGTAATGCCTATACACAGAACGCGAAAAAATTAAGTGACTATTATGCCAGCGTTGACGACAATCAATCGGCACCTGACAAAGGCTTAACATTGACGCCAGACGATTTGATACGCCGTGACGTTATCATGGCACTGATGTGCAATATGAAAGTAGAAAAACGAGCCATAGAGCGTAAGTTCAATGTTAACTTTGATGGATACTTTGCTGAGGCACTAGAAGCACTCTCCCCCCTAGAACAAGATGGAATGATCGATACGAAAAGTGAATGGGTGCGTGTACCAACACATGCGCGAATTTTTATCCGGGCCATTTGTGCGCGCTTCGATGCGTATTTAAATACCGTACACTGCGTAAACCGCTATTCCAGTTCAATATAATATCAGCTAACAAAGAGGCGCAAAGGCGATGTGTTAGCTATATGTGCGATTACTGGCATTTAAACCGAGCAAGCACTTTCATTCCGCACTGAAGGCTTAATGCGTCTAAAGAAAACGTACTGATACTTGCGGTGATGCGCTGGCCATCAGCATTTAAGGTCACCCAAGCAGCGCCAACGTGTTCATGACCTTCGGGGACGGTTATATCAACAATAATCCCCTCTATCGCATTCAAAATAGATGACGTGGTATCTGTTTGATCATGCGCAACCTCTATTGATACGTGAGCTGCTTGGAGCATAACGGTCACATCGGACTGGCTGCGCTCTGAAAGCGCATCGGCGTACATTACGTTAGGCGAATCCGGCAAAACATAAATGACGGTATTGCCAACGGCTATTCTATTCAATGGGTACAAAAAGCTTTTAGGGTTAGTAAGCAACGTACCGTTAAGCAACGAAATGGGTGCAAACGTCGCTGTAGGTGCTGCTTGCAAATGCCCGTTTGTCATTTGCCACGATAGAAATTCAGACACCGAGCCTGTAAACACTATACGGCCACTTTCCACATGCAACATGGATGCGCACGACAGCGCTAGCTCCTCAGTATCGTGCGACACGATAACGCACATCAACCCCGTTTTGACACTTAGACGCTTTAAGTATTGAAGGATCATTCTGCGCAATGGTGTGTCTAGCGCGGTTAATGCCTCATCAAGCAATAAGACGTCTGGCCCATTCAATAATGCCCGGGCTATCGCTACACGCTGCGCTTCACCTCCCGATAAGGTCGCTACTGACTGTTCAAGAAGGTGCGAACAATGACAAGCTGAAATAATACGCTCAAACGAATCCAACGCCTTGGTCGCTTTTTTCTGAGCAAACGTAAGGTTTTGTCTCACTGTTAAATGAGGAAACAGCATAGGTTGTTGAAACACCACACCAACACGCGGCGACAAAGTAACACTGTGCTCCCAATGAAGTGATGTGACAGCGTCGGGCTCAAACCCTGCTAACGCTCTAATTAAACTACTCTTACCCGCTCCTGATGGCC
Organism: Alteromonas algae; assembly: GCF_049117195.1. Taxonomy (GTDB): domain Bacteria; phylum Pseudomonadota; class Gammaproteobacteria; order Enterobacterales; family Alteromonadaceae; genus Alteromonas. The sequence continues at coordinate 1,700,958 of NZ_CP185260.1, read as the reverse complement.
CAGATACGCCAATCATGTTTGTCGAGGCAGGTAGGCTACCGTGACCAGCAACGCGATGTTTGAAATCAAGTGAAAACTTCAAACCGCCCCCTTTTTATTATTCAGCCAATACAACCCGAATAATGTCACAAACGAAAACGCGAGCAGTATCAAGGAGACTTGATGGGCAATCGCATACTCCATTGCTTCGACGTGTTCAAAGAGGGCAATAGACAATACTTGTGTTTCGCCGGGAATATTTCCACCAATCATTAGCACTACACCAAATTCGCCAATCGTGTGCGCAAAACTTAGGCCAAACGCCACTGCAAACGATGAACGACACAAAGGAAACACAACACTAAAAAACGTTTCTAAACGTCGGTAACCCATAGAGCGTGCGACATCCAAATAACGTGAATCAAACGACATAAAACCGCTGTAAAGCGGTTGCAATGCAAAGGGCAAGGAATAGATAACCGAACCAATGATCAACGCTTCAAAAGAAAACGCTAGGGTTTGCCCTGTAACAGCCGCATACCCTTCGCCGATAATAGATTGAGGAGAGAACGCGATAAGCAGATAAAAACCCAGTACCGTAGGCGGCAGCACGAGTGGAAGCGATAATAACGACAGCACAGCAGGTTTAGCACCATGATGCCAGCGAGATAACCACCACGCTAAAGGTGTCGTAACGATAATCAGCAGTAGACTGGTAATAGCGGCCAACTTAACTGTCAGTATTATGGCATCAATCACGCTTTGCTCGATCATTGCTTTACCATTATGTTTGCCGTGCTATCGCAGTGCATATCACAAGAAACGGGTTGGTACCCCATAGAAGACAACTGACGTTGAACCGCATCAGATAATACATAATCGACAAAGTGCGCGGCCCTTTTATACTGCTCGTCGGTTGCGGTTATTGCTACGCCCTGTTTTATTGGAGCATGAAAATGCTGAGGTATGGGAGTAGTAAACATTGCAGCTTTATCAACCGTCGTTTCATCCAGAAGCGACTGTGCAACGATGGCTGCCATGGCATTCCCAGTGGTAAAAAATTGATAGGTCTGTAAAACATTTTTTCCCGTGACAAGGCGAGAAGATAAGCTTTCCCACTGCTTTGCGCCCAGTAACACTTGTTGTGCTGCCACACCATAGGGAGCAAGTTTAGGATTAGCGATAGCCAGTTTATCACTGCTGCTAAGCGTTTCACTTATCGTATCAAGTGTTATCGATGGATGGCTAGACACCAACACCAATTTACCTAATGCATAAACGTGCACATCATCACTCGCTATACGCCCTTGTTCAGCAAGTGCTGTGGGACGTGCCATATCAGCAGAAAAAAAGATATCAAACCTTGCACCATGCGTTAACTGCGCATACAAGGTACCACTTGATGATACCGTAATACTGATGGCCTGCCCGGTGTCTTTCGTATACTGCACAGCGATGCTTTTAAGTGCAGATGAAAAATTTGCGGCAACGGCTATACGTAACGTGGGTTGTGCATTCGCGACGAACGTAATAAGACTACTAACAACAACGGCTAACAAAGCAGATGAGCGTTTCATTAGTATCACCCGTTATCAGCCGCATGAGATGACTGCTGCATCCACTTCATCGCCGCATGGTCGTCACTTGCTTTCGCTTCTACCCATGTGGATTCACTACCGACAAATTCCTTTTTCCAAAGCGGAACAGACTGCTTCAGCATATCCATAATAAAGCATGCACCATCAAATGCAGCGCGACGATGGGGGGCGGCGCAGCCAACCCATACAATCTGTTCGTTATTATACAAACGCCCGACCCGATGCACGGCGCCGGCGCTGTTTAGTGAAAAACGCTGCATTGCGTCTTGAATGAGTAGCCGCAGTGCCTTTTCAGTCATTCCAGGATAGTGCTCTAACTCTATTCCCTCGATGTCTCCAGATGGGTTGGCGTCTCTCACTAGTCCAGTAAACGTGACGATTGCCCCCGTGTTACCCTCGTGTTTTTTATTTGCTAACGCATACAGTTGCTGGTGCAAATCATGAGGGGAAAAGTCACCTTCTTGAATTGATATAAACACATTCACCCCCCTGTTACTGGGGGGAAAAAAGCGATTTCATCATTTTCCGATACCACAGTATCCTGGGCGCACAATGTTTGATTGCGAGCCGTTAACACATCACTTTCCAATGCGTTGGCCCAGCTTTCGCTACGCTGTTTTAAATGCGTAATAACATCGGCAACCGTGCAGTTGTTTTCAACGTCTAACGCTAACGACGAGCAGCCGCTTACCTCGCGGGTTTGGGCAAATGTTTTAATGGTAATCTGCATGTTATTGCTTAATCTTATATCGTAGCCAGTTGTATATTCTTACTTACTGTAACTAAGTTAGGCCTGTTGCCAATGCCCCGTTTTACCGCCTTTTTTTTCGACCACACGAACATTTTCAATGCGCATCGCAGGGTCAATGGCTTTGCACATATCAAACAAGGTCAGTAACGCAATATTCACACCGGTAAGTGCTTCCATTTCCACACCGGTTTTTCCGCTTAGTTTACAATAACATTCCGCCTTAATCCGGCTGGATTCCTTATCGATATCAAATTTTATATCTACTTTTGACAAGGCTAGAGGATGGCAAAGAGGGATCAGGTCACTACAACGTTTCGCCCCTTGGATACCCGCTATCCTCGCCACGGCAAACACATCGCCTTTCGCGATTTTTTCTTCACTAATTTGCGAGATAACAGCGCTATCCACGTATAAATACCCTTGCGCAGTGGCTTCACGTACGGTCACAGCCTTATCACTCACATCAACCATGTTGGCCTCTCCGCCTACATTTAAGTGACTAAAGGTACTCATGCTGTCACCAAGTGCTTTACAAAGTTACACGGCCTAAAATCGGCATCTAATTGGCTAGCAATAATCTTTTCCCACGCCGTGCGACACGCACCTGTTGAACCGGGCAAGCAAAAAATAACCGTATTATTAGCAAAGCCTGCAAGCGCGCGCGATTGAATCGTTGATGTACCAATTTCTTCATAACTCACGTGGCGAAACAACTCGCCAAAACCATCGACTTCTTTGTCAAACAGTACACTGATGGCCTCAGGTGTCGAATCTCTGTGAGTAAACCCGGTTCCGCCAGTGATCAGGATGGCGTGAATATTCGCATCTGCTACCCAATTCGAAACGATAGCACGCTGCGCATAGATGTCGTCTTTAACAAGGCTGCGCGCATAAAGCGCATGACCTGCTGTTGTCAACGCTTCGGATAGGTAGTCACCAGACTTGTCATTATCAAGCGTACGGGTATCAGAGATGGTGAGAACGGCAATGTTTAAAGGCTGGCTAACTACAGACATATAAAATCCTAATTTGAACTGCGACATTCGCGCTGACTTTGATAAAGTACACGCATAATTTTTATTGGACACCACTTTATAAGGGTGTATGCCATGAATTCAATAACTAACTGTCATAACCTATGACCAAAACCTTATCTTATCACGACGCTATGCGTTATAACCGTCATATCGTGCTTCCTCGCATAGACCTGAGCGGTCAGGAAGCCTTACTCAACGCGACCGTTGTCATCATTGGCATGGGTGGGCTTGGAAGTGCTGCAGCAACCAGCTTATGCGCCAGCGGTATCGGAAACCTTGTATTGGTCGATTTTGACACAGTCGACAATACCAACTTGCCAAGGCAAACGCTGTTTAGTGAACAAGATATCGGTACAAATAAAGCAGCGGCGGCACAAAAGCGCCTATGTGCGCTTAACAGTGCCTGTCATATCAAAACCATCGAGAAACCCTTCAGTGAAACGGACGCAAACCTTATTGAAAGCGCACATGTAGTGCTTGACTGTACCGATAATGTCAACGCAAAAGATACGATCAATGCACTATGTTTTAAACATAAAACAGCGTTAGTGACCGGTTCGGCCATTCGTTTTGAGGGGCAAATTTTTGTAGGGTTGCCGGGAAAAAGTAAATGCTACGGCTGCCTGCGTCAGCTTTTTCAATCTCCCGAACTAAGCTGCACCGAGGCCGGAATATTTTCACCCGTTGTGAATATAATCGGTACGTATCAAGCCATGTTAGCCATGCAAGTTATCATGAACGTCGGTGATGTTCCGTTAAACACTCTACTTACGTTCGATGGCCTAACCCATGATTGGCATCGCTGGGCGTTACCCAACACTGCTGGCTGTAAGCACTGTGACAATAACTAACTTAAAGAGAACAGAGGTTTTCATATATGACAACTGAGGTTGTTAAAACGCATATCAAAGTGGCACAAAACGCGTCTGGCAGAAACATGAACGTGCCTATTTATCGCATGAAGGGCGCACGCCCTGGCCCAACGGTTTATATTCAAAGCTCTATTCATGGCGCTGAAGTGCAAGGTAATGTGGTTATTTACCATTTAATTCAGCGTTTGAAAGACATGGATATATGCGGTGAAATTATACTCGTGCCAAACTGTAATCCTATTGGCACTAACATAAAGGCTGGCGAGTATACGCTGGGGCGTTTTGACCCTGTCAATGGTACCAATTGGAATAGAGGCTATTTTTTCGACAAAGACGCTGTTAAGCAATTTGCGAAAACGGTGACACCAGAAGAGTCCATCGACGGTATAAAGCGTCGATTCAGACAGTATTTATCAACCGCCATCGATAAAAAGCTGAATGAGCCTTGGGGCTTAGGGTTAGCTCAACAGCTTAATTTGAAACTTCAACAAATAGCGGTAAATGCAGATTTTGTTTTAGATTTACACAACGGCCCTGTGTCTACTCGTCACATTTACATTCCCGAATATGCAAAAGAGAGCGCCCTGTTATTTAATATACCGCACTGCATTTTTATTCCTAATGTGTTCGCCGGCGCACTCGATGAAGCAACGTTTTGTCCATGGTGGACACTTCAAGAATGTATCGCCAATGATTTAGACCGAACCATCCCCTTTAACGTAGAAGCTTTTACGCTGGAAATGGGAAGCCAAGAAGTCATCAACTTCGCTGAGGGCGATATTGATGCGACCAGTATTCTAAGCTATTTAAATGCGAAGGGCCTTTTGCACAATTGTGCAATACACCCCGCTTCGATGGAGCGTCTGGGTGTCATGTTAAGCGATTATAAAACGCTATTTACTGACTGGGGAGGAATGGTTGAATACATTGCGAAGCCAGGGCAACGTGTTAGTCAAGGCGCGCCCCTTGCGCAAGTGCTCAATATAGACGATTTAGATAATGAAAATGGAAGCCGTGTACTGCATGCGCCATGTGACTTGATCCCCATTCTGCATTTTCCGTCGGCGTCAGTGTTAAGTGGCACACAGCTTTACAAAGCGTTCACTAATTATATTGAACTGACCCCCGCACAGTAAAACTTCCATTGCCCAAAAAAGGCGCATAACGCGCCTTTTTTGAGAGTGAAGTGTAGACTAAATAGGTGAGCCCGGGGGTAATGGTTTCACCTCAAAATGGCCTAACCATTCTCCGGTTTTCCAATACGTCGCAAAGTAGGTATTTAACACCTCATAGTCGTTATCATCTGCTTCATCGTCTAACCACTCATTAAACGTCAATAGTGCAGTTTGCATTGCCAACTTTACTTCAGGTGCCGTATCGTTATGCATTACCGTTCGCATAATAGCGTTAAGCGCCACCATCTTAAGACGTTTTGCGAGCGGGCTGTTTTCGCCTTTATACCAATGCACGCTTAGCACTTGCTCGACTAACATTTCGACGTTCACTTTACGGCGTCTATCTTTACTACTTGTGACTTGCCACTCTAAGCGATTTAAGCGCTCTGGATGTAACAGTAAACGTAGTGCATAGTCAGCCGCAGAAGCTGCAGCCGATACAGGGTCTAGCATTAACCCCATCTTTCCGTTGAAGTGCTCCCGGGTGATGTCATCGCCGTAGGCAGTGGGTGGAATGAGCGCTAGTACTGATTCTGGCATACTCAGATAATCTGCCGTGCTGGCTTTTATCAGTTGTTGCATGGCGCGCTGCTGCACTTGCGGTGCCACAAACTGCTGGCCTTTAGGCGTAGTATAATCGCCCTTTCGTTCGTACTCATAAACGAGCCCGCCGACCTGCTTTGCGACCGCTTCAAGTTGAAAACGGTGAAGTAAGTAAACTGGCACCAGCGCATTTTCGAGCGACGACAGCGATGCATTAGCGGGTAACGTATTCAAGCCAATTTGTTGTAATGCTGTATCGCGAATAGCAGAAAGCTGGTCGAATGCATCGAGCGGGTCAGTACCATTCTCCCACATATGCCCATTTGCCGAGGCATGGCGAGAACTGCGCGTATCGGGGTCAGATTTGAAACTTAACCCTGCATTTCGGCCAGACATAATAATTTTATTCAGCTCTTCGTCTTCATCAGCGCTTTGTGAGAAATCTTGATACCCATAGGTAACGGCATGCTTATCCCATGCGCCAATGCCCTTATCATAAGCATTCTTCACACTTACTTTACCATCGACAAGGGAGATAATCGGGTGCGGATAGTCCATTACCGACGCCATATTATTTTCACTTGCAGCAAAATTATGAGCAATACCCAGCGTGTGCCCTACTTCATGCGCTGATAGTTGTTTGATTCTATCTAACGCCATGGTTTGCTGAACCGTTGTGTCGGCATCCATTGTTGTAAAGGGGCTGGTTAACCCAAGGGCAATTAAATAGTCTTGTCTTACACGAAGAGAGCCAAGCGTCACGTGCCCTTTTAAGATTTCTCCGGTTCGTGGGTCGACCACAGAAGACCCATAAGACCATCCGCGCGTTGCTCTATGCACCCACTGTATTACATTGTAGTTTACGTCCATCGGATCGGCATCGTCAGGCAATACCTTTACCTGAAAGGCATTTTTGTATCCAGCGGCTTCAAACGCCTGATTCCACCAGCTTGCGCCTTCTTTAAGTGAAGACATGACTGGCTCAGGAATGCCCGGGTCAAGATAGTAAATAATAGGTTCAACGGGCTCGCTCATTGGGCTATGCGGTGTTTTTTTCGCTAAGCGATGGCGTGTAATGAATCGCTGTTCGGTCGGTGCAGTAATGGGCGTTGAATAATCATAATAACTAAATTTCCAGAAACCTGAATACGGGTGATAAACACGAGGTTGGAAACCGTCTTCCGGTAGCGCAACAAATGAATGATGCAAATGGACAGACACGCTTTCACCATCAGGAGTTACCTGCGATAAGTAGTTACCGGGTTTGCTGCCTTTAAACGTAACAAGCGCCTCTAATTCCGTATTTTTTTCAAAACTTTTCGTGCGAGGCAAATACACTGCACTGCGCTGTGCATCAGGGCTAAATGTCCCCTGTTTAGTATTTGATAACCTCGTGCTGATACCATGGATATCACTGAGTAAATACGGGGTATAGTCTATCAACACTGCACTGTCATCGCTTGCAACAACGGTAAAGCCTGCCAGCACACTATCAGCAAACGCTTCATCAATACTTTTCTGTTCAGCAGCATTCCCACCTGCGGCTCGATAGCGGGTATTAAGCTGCTTCAACATAAGCTTATTGCCATAGCGCTCAAACGTTACCAATCGCGTATCGCCTAATTGCCCTCTGTCTAACCCAATGTCATTGGAGCCCACACCATGAGGTAAGCTGCTTTGGAATAAATACTCTGGATTGTCGTGCGGAACCGCTAAGTAGACCGTGTCTTTCGTTTCGTCATAATACACCGGTATCATGCCGTCTTTTTTGGACATAGCACTGGTAAATTCACTAATGAGAGGCAATGCCGATTGCGCATTTGATGCAAACGTAAATGTAAGAGCGATTAGCGCTAACCACGCTAACTTAACATTCTTTAATCGATAACTTATTCGATGGTTCCACTGAAACATGTACTATTCCTTCGTTGATATATCGCGCTTGCGCTTGTAATTTTAATTGGCCGCTACCGTTTTACTCGCTACTTTACATGTACGAATAACAAGCAAGCCCTACGCTAGCCTATCGTAAGTCTGGGCACTTGCCTATTCCCATTAGACATATTTGTACAATCGTAATCTTAGCAAACCAAAACGTAATTGATATAGTGCCAGTAGATACCTAGAAAACAGGAATGTAACATTGAAATTTGCATCAAGAGCCACTGCCATTTCGCCCTTTCTTGCTATGGCCTACGGTGAAAAAGCGACCGAGTTATCAGAACAAGGCCATCCGGTAATACGATTAAATCTAGGTGAGCCCGACTTTGGTGCCCCTCAGCCTGTTTTAGACGCAATGAAAATCACCCTTGATGATGCAAGCTATCCGTATACGGGAGCATTGGGATTGCCCGCACTTCGCAATGCAATTAGCACGTTCTATGAAACCAAGCACAATGTAACAGTACCGGCCTCTCGCATCGTCGTTACCGCGGGTGCGTCGGGCGCATTGCTTCTTGCCAGCGCAGCCCTTGTCGAAAAGGGCGATAATGTTTTATTAGGCGACCCTTCCTACCCATGTAACCGTCGTTTTCTTAACGCATTTGGTGCCGACGTTACACTTATCCCCACAACAAGCGAAAGCAAGTTTCAACTGACTAACCATCTTGTTATGCAACATTGGAAGCAAAATACAAAAGGTGTGCTTATTGCCACACCGGCTAATCCAACAGGTACGGCTATCGACAGCCAAGCGTTGCGTGATATTGGAGAAACGTGCAAGCGCAATAACGCTTTTTTAATTGTTGACGAAATATATCTTGACCTTGCGTTGGCAAAAACAGACGGCGCATGCGCCAATGCCCCGACCTCAGATTTGCATACCGTGCTTTCTCATGAAGCTCTAAATGACAACACCATTGTAATAAATAGCTTTTCGAAATACTTCGGAATGACCGGATGGCGTTTGGGCTGGTGCGTGGTGCCTGAAAACATGGTTGCGGTAATGGAACGACTTGCACAAAACCTCTTTATTTGCCCCTCAACGTTGGCTCAGCGAGCTGCACTGGCCTGCTTTTCCAATGAGGCATTAATACAGTGTGAGCAAAATAGAGCGACGTTATCTGCCCGCGCCTCCCACGTTTTCAAAAGCCTTAGCAACATGGGACTTCCCGTAGAAGCGTACCCCGACGGCGCATTTTATGCTTACATCAATATTAAAGAAACAAGGCTTACTGCAATTGAATTTTGTGATCAATTATTAGAACAGTATTACGTTGCACTCACCCCTGGCAACGATTTTGGAGAGGCCAATGCCAGCCATTATGTACGATTGTCTTTTGCCACCAGCGATGCTGAATTGTTCGAAGGACTTAAGCGGATTGCGGCCTTTGTTCGCCCCCTACTTCAACCGTAAGGGCACAACGTGTAATCAATATTAACGATGTTCAGCGGTATCGGTGCCTTAAAAAGATTTCGTGAATAGACGAACATTATGCAAAAAAATAAAAGTCGGCCACACGAATGCGTATATTAGTGAACAAGTGAAATAGAACAGGACAACGTAATGAGTAAACAACGAGAATTTGATGTCGTTATTTTTGGTGCGACTGGCTTCACCGGTAAGCTTGTAGCTGAGTATTTCCAAGCAGAATATGGCAGTGATGATAGTGTGTCTTGGGCAATAGCCGGAAGAAACGAAAGTAAACTTCAGCAGGTTAAAGAAGAACTCGGTATCAGCGATAGCGTTACTTCTATCATTGCAGACGGTGATGACGACGACGCACTCGACGCGCTAACCAAACGAACACACGTTGTGCTCACCACCGTTGGTCCCTATCAAATATACGGTGAAAAGCTATTATCAGCATGCGTAGGAAACGGCACGGGTTATACAGATTTGTGCGGCGAACCTGCGTGGATGCATCAAATGATCAATAAGTACGAAGAGAAAGCGAAAGAGACTGGTGCAAACATCGTATTTTCGTGTGGCTTCGATTCTGTCCCCTTTGACTTAGGTGTGCATTATCTGCAGCAACATGCGAAAACACAGACGGGCGACGTTATCCAGTACGTTAAGGGTCGCGTACGCAAGATGCAAGGTACGTTTTCAGGCGGCACCGCTGCGAGTTTGAAGGCAACGATGGTAGCCGCACACAAAGACAAGTCTATTATGGCAGCGCTGATAAACCCTCATTCGCTTGCTGACATGGAAAACAGCCAAAAGCAACCTGACGGCAATAAACCATACTATGACGAAGCCTTGGGCACATGGGTCGCCCCGTTTATTATGGCGGCAATTAACACTAAAAACGTGCATCGTACGAATTACCTTGCTAACTATTCGTACGGAAAAACGTTTCAGTACGATGAGATGTTGATGACAGGCCCAGGTGAAAAAGGCGAAGCCATGGCGAACCATGTCGCAAAAGATAAGTCGCTTGCTAGCGATGATGGCCCTAAGCCTGGAGAAGGTCCGAGCAAAGAAGAACGTGAAAACGGCTTCTACGATGTAATGTTTGTAGGAACGGCAACAAACGGCGATACGCTCGCGGTATCGGTTAAAGGCGATAAAGACCCAGGTTATGGGTCTACTAGCAAAATGATAGCCGAGTCAGCCCTTTGCCTTGGTAAGGATATTAGCCTTAACGGTGGCTTCTTTACCCCAGCGGCGGCGCTTGGCGACAAACTAATTAAGCGTTTAGAAGCAAAAGCTGGATTAACGTTCACCATTGAAAAATAAAGACATTTAGCAATAAGAGACATGCTAACGTCTATTAACTAACAAAAAAGTGCGGCAATGCCCGCACTTTTTTTGTTTATCTATGCTTATGTTGCTGCGCTAGTGGTCTGATGCCGCTACCTTCTCGCTATCCTGCAAACTGAGCTGTTCATGCAAAGCCTGCTCTAGTTCAGGAAGCAGGTCACGGTGACGTTTATGGAGAATATGATAAAGAGGAAATGCAACGATCGGAATAACCGTGTAGTCAGCATCAATACGCTTTTTGTCATTCATCGTACCCGCGAACAAAATATAGTTTGCGCGTTTTGATTTCAGATACTCGATGTTTTTGTTAAACGATCCGTAACTGCCAGTCATCACGTTAATATTGTTTTCGCGAAATAGTGCGTCAAACGGCATGTTGGTCAGCATAAGAATATCCTCACGCTCGACTAACTCACGATGACACTCAACGTCTTTGCCACATACCAGAAATAACTGACCATCCATAACCGAGGGATTAACAATAATGAGATCGTCGGAAAGTTGCGCAAAAGCAGACGGTCTCGCAATATCACCGTCAATCATTTCTTTTTCAAGTAGTCCTAGCGCGTCCCGACCATCTGTCGAGGTAGAAAACGTCGTATCGACACCGATAGATGCGTAAGCTCGCCTTAGCACGTCCGTCACTTTTTCGGCGTCAGGGTGTTCAAGTTGAGAAAACAGTAATGTGTGTCCGCTATCGGCAGGTTGAACGACGTGTTCAGCGCACACCGATTGACTAACATTTATAGCGAAAGCAAAAGTGACGAATGCGCGAATATACACACTGGGCACTTGAATAACCCTTTTTAACCACACGTTAACTACTTAGTTTATGACCTAATATGACCGTACCAGACAGTACTACAACGTGTGACAACTACACACTCAACTTTAGGTGCATAGCGGTATGTTTATACATACCTGAAAGTGCGTTTTAAACGCAAATCCCTGTGCTGTGCATCGGTGAAATAGCCATGAATGACCTGCGACCAACTGTAAAATAGAGGCTCGCGCCTTGTATATCTTTCTATACCGTAAACAGGTCCGACGTGCTGGCTACTGATAGGTTAAAAAACAGAATTTGGCGTTGCGTCGCCGATGATAAACAAGCGCCGCAATACGATTACTGATGCTTCCTTTTCATTGGAAACAATCCGAGCCAAAAGCCGCCTTCTAGTAAAAAGCCCACTAACACGAAGATGAACATACCCGTGCTGTTTCCTGCGCTGTAAGCAGCAATAGCACCAAGTAAAAGGGCAAAAATTACCAAATACCGTAGTAGTGTTTTCATATCAACGCTCCTTATTAACAAATCGTAGAGTGATATCGGTACGTTCGTCTTGTTACCGACTAAGGACACCCAACGCAATGTGCGCTATTCACGTGCCTTCAGTTTCAATTTATCACAACCGCACTATGCATACAGGCGTTACTGCTTATTTTACAAGGTTAATTGTAACAACGCATTTATCGGTTACTATCGTTACACTGTGTATAAAAGCCTTGCGAAATTAAGATGCAAAGCGAATTTTCGTTTTACAAATATCAATCCTCATTAGAAAATAACCCAGTAATGTCTCTGCCGCTGATGAGCAGAAAAACGACAACAATAAGGACACTATAATGATAAACACCAAACGTTCTTTGCTAGCCGCGATAGTGAGCATATCGCTAATGGGCTGCTCCGAGCCGACACAGCATGCTCAACCAAGCGTTAGCGCCCCCACCGCTCAAGATGCAAAAACCTTCCTTGAGAATGCACAACGTGACATTGCAAAAATGCAAACACCAGCAGCGCATGCTGAGTGGAGTTACGCTACCAACATTAATTATGATACGGCTGCCGTAAGTGCCTATTTCAACGAGGTATTGTCTACCAAGGTTGCCACATTAGCAAAAGAGGCCGCGCAATTTAACGATGTGGACGTTGACGATGATACTCGCCGCCAACTCAACTTATTAAAAAATGGCCTTACCATGCCACCACCATCAAACCCTGAACAAGCAGAAAGGTTGGCAAAAATAGGGTCTGAACTTAGTGCTATGTATGGCTCCGGTCAATATTGCCGCGAAGACGGCACGTGTAAAAGCCTAGTAGAAATGAGCGGAGAAATGGCCACACTGCGTGACGCCGATACGCTACTTGAATACTGGCAAGGCTGGCGTGAAGTATCAAAGCCTATGGCACCGCTTTATGCCGAGCAAGTCACGCTGGCAAATAAAGGGGCTAGCGAACTTGGGTTTGCAAATGTGAGTGAGTTATGGCGCGGAAAATACGATATGTCTGCCGACGCATTTCCAAAAGAACTCGATCGCTTATGGTCGCAAGTTGAACCGTTTTACGAATCATTGCATTGTCATGTTCGTGCAAAACTTGGGGAGCACTATGGCGAGGATATCGTTCCTCAAGATAAGCCAATTCCTGCACACCTTCTTGGTAATATGTGGGCCCAAACATGGGGCAACGTATACGATATCGTCAAACCCGAACAAGAAATGCAAGTTCCTGACGTCACCGCATCGCTCAATGCGCAAGGGTACGATGAAGTAAAGATGGTCAAACAGGCGGAGTCATTCTTTTCATCTCTTGGATTTGAAAAACTACCTGAATCATTCTGGGAACGCTCAATGTTTCAGAAACCAGAAGGACGCGATGTACAGTGTCATGCCTCTGCGTGGGATTTAGATGACAAAGACGATTTGCGGATAAAAATGTGCATTCAAAAAACCGGTGAAGAATTCAATGTGATTCATCACGAATTAGGGCACAACTATTATCAGCGCGCATACAAAGACCAGCCACTATTATACCGCGGTTCAGCCAACGATGGTTTTCATGAAGCCATTGGCGATACCATCGCGTTATCGATTACACCAAAATATTTGAAGCAAATTGGTCTGATTGATGAAATCCCAGACGCGTCTAATGATATTGGTATGTTAATGCAGGTTGCATTAGACAAAATTGCATTTATTCCGTTTGGACTGATGGTCGACCAATGGCGTTGGAAAGTCATGGCAGGTGAAGTATCGCCAGAACAATATAACCAATTATGGTGGGATCTTCGTGAAAAGTATCAAGGTGTGATGGCACCGGTTGCGCGTGATAATGATGCGTTTGACCCTGGTGCAAAGTACCATGTACCCGCTAATGTTCCTTACACGCGTTATTTCCTCGCGCACATTCTTCAATTTCAATTCCACAAAGCGTTGTGTGATATTGCTGGAGATGAAGGCCCATTAAACCGCTGTTCTATTTATAACAGCAAAGAAGCGGGTGAAGCGCTTAATACCATGTTGGAAATGGGCATGAGCCAACCATGGCAAAATGCCTTAGAGACGTTAACAGGCTCGCCACAGATGGATGCAAGCACGATAGCCGATTACTTCGCACCGCTAAAAACCTGGCTAGATGAGCAAAATGAAAATCGACAATGCGGCTGGTAGTATCTAAGCACCGTTGCCAATAAACGCTAAGCAGCCGTCCTCAGCATAAGGTAACTGCCTAACTTTAATAAAAAGCGCCTATCTAGATGAGGCGCTTTTTTTAATCCTAAGCATATTTGACGCTTTTCAGAACAGTTTTTTTCGGTTATCTCACCATAATGCGTTTTATCGTAGAAAGTGATCGAGATGCCGCCTTGTCTCATAGTCACTAGTAACCATTAACCAAGGAGGTACATCAAATGGCTACTATTTTAGTAATTGGCGCATCAGGTCAAATCGGCAAACAAGCAACCGTGAAACTGCTGGATGCAGGGCACCATGTCGTTGCACCAGTCAGAAGTCCAGAGAAGTTATCTGACATTTCTCACGCTAATCTACGCGTAGAAGAACAAGATTTAGAGAAAGATTTCTCTTCGCATTTTGAGGGCGTCGACCAGGTCGTATTCACCGCGGGTTCGGGAGGTAGCACAGGCGCAGATAAAACCATGCTTATCGATTTATGGGCGGCGCGTAATGCAATCGAATACGCGAAAGCAGCGAAAACAGCATCGTTTATAATGGTAAGCTCGATAGGCGCAGGCGATCCTAATCAGGTCAATTCAGACATGAAGCCCTATCTCGTTGCCAAGCATATGGCTGACGAGCATCTTATGAATAGCGGTTTACAGCACGTAATTCTTCGCCCTGGCACGCTGTTGAATGAACCGGGAACGCACCTAATTAGAACAGACATGCCCGACAACCAAGACGATGCAGTAATTCCTAGAGAAGACGTTGCTACCGCCATTGTCGAGGCAGTCGGACGCGCGAACAGCGACAACACTATTACCTACCTGTTTAAAGGTGATATGCCAATCTCTCAGGCCTTTTAATGTGAGCTGAACGTACTACGTAAAAGCCCTCCAGTGCGAGCATTGGGGGGCTTTATGTTTTTTAGTCGGCGACTTTAGCGCGCTTATCACTGTTTTGATTGCACTAACACATCATTAGCCGCTTGGCTTAACGTTAGTCTTATCAATGCCCGGTCTAACTGCGGTTTCAGGGAATAACTGGCTGACATTGCCAGTTATCATTAGCATCTTTAGTATGCCACTCCCTGATTTGTGGGTTACCTCTTAAGTTGAGATAATCCACGCTCTCGATTGACAAAAGCAGTACGCAGAAATAATCAGGCACACGAGAAAAGTCGCCTTCCGCATGAAGCGGGCTCGCATCATGTCGTGGTGTCCCTGGCTCTCCCCATAGAAACTGTTTTTTACCAGCATCAGACAGCTTATCCCACTGCTCTCGCACAAGTGATTCTCGGGCAGACAGGGTTAATATTGCGACCGACGTGGCAAGGCGATACTGCTCTCTCGTTTTAGTAAAATACCAGCAACACTGTGCGTGCGGCGTCTCGTTTAACTCTGTATATTTATGTGTGCGAGTATCAGATATTACAATTAATTCGTTATCGTCAGAAATTCCTCTGAATACAACCGTTCTGCACTGCGGCATACCGTGACTGTCACACGTTGCTAATTGAAAAAAGCGACTTTCAGGCATGCTTCGCGTTTTGTGTAGACTTTTTATCAGCGCTTGTCGCCATTGTGGCATAACAGGTGTCCCAACGTATTAATTTCGCTTGGTCAAAGAAAATAGTGAGTAAAAGTTTTGTGTCGTAATGTCCGCAAGCGCTTTGACACTAATGCCTTTAAGCTCAGCAATAAATTCGGCAACTTCCACAACATAACCAGGTTGATTTTGTTTCCCCCTATGCGGAACAGGTGCCAACCAAGGGGAATCGGTTTCAATTAGCAGCCTATCAAGAGGAATTGCTTTCACCACCTCTCGCAATTCACTCGCGGAATGGAACGTCACAATACCGGAAATAGAGATATAGAAGCCCATTTCTATGGCCGCTTGCGCCATTTCGAGGCTTTCGGTAAAACAATGTAATACCCCTTTAGTGTGCGTCGCTTTGTGTTGTTTAAGCAGGTTTATCGTATCTTCTCTCGCATCTCGCGTATGAATAATGAGGGGTTTTCCCGTTTCATTAGCAACCTTGATATGATCAACGAATGACGTGAGCTGCACCGCTTTACTATCTGGGCTGTAGAAGTAATCTAAACCGGTTTCACCAATTGCCACCACTTCATCACCGCTGGCTTTTGCGAGCAACTCTTCGTAGCTACACGCTTCATCTTGATGCAACGGGTGAACGCCACATGACACTGACACATCACTAAATGCTTTCACTGTCTCGCGCATGGCATCGTAATCGTTGACGGATACGCACACACAAAGAAAATGCTCTACACCGCGTGTGCGAGCAAATTGTAGGGTTTCTGCCAGCTGTTCTGGCGATTGTTTTAATCTGTCTAAGTGACAGTGAGAATCTACAAACAAACTACACCTATTTTGTTTTGCTAGCGCACTTACGTCCGCTACCGTTGAAATTGTTTAAGTACGTTAAAAAGTACCATTGATTTATTAACACCCGGGTGCTGCAACACTTTAGACGCCTCGACACACGAACAATATCGTTCATAGTCCCGTGCTTGAGCGTTCAGTTTATAGGCGTTGAGCGCGCGTTGCTGGCACCATGTCGAGACATCAAGGGCATAGTCTTGCCACTTATTTGCAAGGATAAAAGGCTGCACGTTGGGGTCACCGCCCAGTAATGCCTCCATGCCGTCGGTAAAGCTGCGATAATTAAAGTCGTTGTCACCTTGCAGCGCCCGAACAATGCGAAGCGGCGCATAGCCGTAAGCCTGCAATAGTGCTTCGCTAGCATCTTCTACGCCGTGGTTACGTAAGTAGTTCAACCCCTCATCGACCGATGGTAATGCCAGCGCATGCTTTTCACAGCGGCTGAGTATCGTCGGCATTAATTTATTGAGACTTTCGGTAATAAGTAACAAATACGTATTATTAGTGGGCTCTTCCAAGGTTTTTAACAACGCGTTCGCGGCTGCTTCAGTCATAGAGTCAGCTTTGGGGATAACAAGTACCTTATTCCCGCTCATCTGGGCCGTTCCACTTAACTTAGCGATCCCCTCACGTATTTTGTCCACACCTAATTGCTTTTCGCTTTCTAATATATGAAAGTCGGGGTGACTGCCTGCCTTACGCAATGCGCAACTTTGACATGCGTCGCAGGGGCCAGACGCCGAAGGGCTTTTGCATAACAACGTAAAGGCAACTTCATCAACCAGCTCTTGTTTGCCGATACCCGGTGCACCATTAAACAATAATGCATGGTGCAGCCTCTTAGCGTTAGCACGAGAAATCAATGATGAATAGACCGACGTAAACCAAGGTAGCATTAGGCTAAATACTCTTTGATCACAGAAAGTACATCGCGATGCACGGCGTCGATATCTTGCATTGCGTTTATGACTTTGATGTTGTCATCGGCATTAGCCAACGCTAAATAGCGGGCTCGGGTACGCTCAAAGAACGCTAATCCAGATTGTTCTATTCTGTCGAGTTCGCCCCTTCCCCTGGCGCGTGCTAGCCCGGTTTCTGGCTCAACGTCGAGGTAAAGCGTAAGATCGGGCCTAAAACCACGTAATGCGGTACTGCTAATTGCCGCCATCATAGACGCATCAACGCCTCTACCACCGCCCTGATAAGCTTGGGATGACAAGTCGTGTCGATCGCCAACCACCCAGCTTCCCGCATCTAGTGCAGGCTTAATACGGTTATCAAGTAACTGGACTCGCGCCGCATACATAAGAAGCAACTCGGTTTCTTCACTGACCCGCTCATCCCAGTTATGTTTTACACAATCGCGAATAGACTCAGCCATTGGCGTACCGCCAGGTTCTCTTGTTTGCTCGACAACCTTGCCCGCCGCTTTCAACGTATCGACAATTAGCCCAATCACCGAACTTTTACCGGCGCCTTCGAGGCCTTCTACAACTATAAATTTACCTTTCATTTTCTAACTGAGGCTCTCTTAATATAAGGTTAGCGCTTAAGTTGGTATTTTCGCACAGCGGCGTTATGTTCTTCCAGTGTTGTGGAAAATTTGTGAGTCCCATCGCCTTTTGAAACAAAGTAGAGGGCATCGGTATCATCGGGGTGAAGAGCAGCATTAATGGCAGCCTTACCTGCCATCGCGATAGGCGTAGGCGGTAAACCTTTTATGACATACGTATTATACGGTGTCGCCGTACGAAGGTGCTTACGGGTAATATTACCGTCATAGCTGGGGCCAATCCCATAAATCACCGTTGGGTCTGTTTGCAGTCGCATGTTTTTAGTAAGCCTGTTGGCAAAGACACCCGCTATCAACGAACGCTCACTGGCTACCGCCGTTTCTTTTTCAATGATACTGGCAAGGATGAGGGCGTCATACGCAGAACTTATGGGTAATTCGACTTGCCGTGTTTCCCATTGCTCATTAAGAAAAGCGATGAGTGCATCATGAGCGCGCGCTAAAATAATACTGGCGCTCGTACCTTGGGTAAACAGGTATGTGTCGGCTAAAAACAAGCCCTCATAATTCGCCGTATCGCCGAGTGAATCGTTAAGCCCTATGTGTTGAAGCGCGCTCGATGAACGCCCTTCAACAATAGCTTCAATACTTGTCGCATCAAGATCATAATCAATACCGGCGGTACTTTCTAATACACCTAGCCATTGCGCGAGCGTTAACCCTTCAATAAGGCTCACAGAGAATAAATGCTCTTTCCCTTTGGTAAACTTGGTAAATACGTCAACCAACGAATCGGTGGGCAGCAGCATAAATGTCCCTGACTTAACTTGTGTGTTACCTGCAAACCATTTGAGCCAAACTTTTGCAACAAGCGGCGACACAGTAATCAAGCCATCGTTGCGCATAGCTTTAATCAATTTGTAGCCATTGCTTCCTTTGATAACCGTATACAGCCGCGGCTCATTTATACTAAGCGGCGTTGTCACCGCATTCTTAACATAAAAAACAGCAGAAGCGGTTGCAGCCGTGGCAATAAAAATAACAATAAACAGTGCTTTTAAAACCCGCATGAAATTACTGCTTCCCACTATCAATGTATTGTTTAAACACAGCACGCAGCGTATTGCATAGGTGTTGTCCATTTGAAAACGTCACAATATCTTCCTTGTCGAGTGATGCTGGGTTTGGTGGAACACTAAGCGTTGACACCCACATAACCCCAAGCACTGCATTGGTTATTGCGATGGCGTCTGCAGACTGTATATCGCTGAGAGAAAGTCGGCTCTCTACGACCGACGCAGCGCTTGCTCTCATGTGCTCTAAAAGACACTGCCGCACAACGCCATTAACACCTGCTTCATCAATTCTGGGGGTATACCAGGTATTATTGCGATTAATGAACACGTTGCCAGCACTGCTTTCAATTACATTGCCCTGTGTATCAAAAACCAGTGCATCTTGCACACCAGGCGTACGAGCAATTTCTTGCTTGATAAACACTTGCTCTAATCTATTCATATGCTTAACGCCAGCCAAAAGAGGCTGAACCGCTAGGCGTGTATTGGCACACATCGCTGTAATACCTGAAGACCACATTCCCTCGTAAGATGCCGGATACGGGTGGAACGTCAACCGAACGATTGAATGGGCGTGAGGGTCGCGCGCATAACCTCGACCGCCAGTACCGGCCGAAGCGTGCACCTTCAGCACGTAGCGTCGGCTGTTAGCCGTTTTCGCTGCCTCTTTTGCAACTACATGTTCAATGGCGTCGGAAAGCTTAGGGATGTCGATAGTAATACCAAGCACATTGGTATCGTGGGTCAAACGGCGCAGATGGTATGGCAGAAGTTCAACATGCCCATCACTCACGCACATAGTGGTAAATACACCATCGCCGTAATTGAATGCTCTATCGTCGGGCATGATGGGATGGCTGTTTGAAACAATATCCACGGTTTACTCGGTTCTAAACTGATTACGAAGAGTATACCAAGTTGTTGTGTGCAAACAAGAAAGGCAGCAATATTTGATATTGCTGCCTTTAATAACGATAGATGCGGTTATGGACGTTTAAAAATCAAAGAGCCATTCGTGCCACCAAAACCAAACGAGTTGCACAGTGCATAGTCTGCACTAAACGCTTTAGCCTTATGTGCTACGAAGTCTAGATCACATCCTTCACCTGGCTCATCTAGATTGATGGTTGGCGGCGCCATGCGGTCGCGCAAGGCAAGTATGGTGAAAATAGCCTCAACCGAACCTGCCGCACCAAGTAGGTGTCCTGTCATTGACTTTGTCGAGCTGACGAGAATATCGGTAGCATGGTCCTTAAACACACGTTTTACCGCAGCCACTTCGGCTACATCACCCGCAGGCGTAGAGGTACCATGTGCATTAACGTAACCAATCTCATCACTTGAAATATTTGCATCGCGAATCGCGTTTTCCATCGATGCTGCCGCACCTTCGCCGTCAGCAGGGGGCGATGTCATATGATATGCATCACCGCTCATACCAAAACCTACAAGCTCGGCATAAATGGTTGCACCACGGGCCTTCGCAGCCTCATATTCCTCAAGCATGACGACACCAGCTCCCTCGCCCATCACAAAGCCATCTCTGTCTTTATCCCATGGGCGACTTGCGGCTTGTGGGTCATCGTTGCGAGACGATAATGCTCTTGCTGCCGCAAAGCCAGCAATACCTAAAGGCGTAATGGATGCCTCAGAGCCACCTGCGAGCATCGCGTCAGCATCGCCATAAGCAATGGTACGTGCTGCAATGCCAATGTTATGAACCCCTGTCGTACAGGCCGTCACCACATTTAAATTTGGTCCTTTCAACCCTTCCATGATCGACAAAAAGCCTGAGATCATATTCGTTATGGTTGATGGTACAAAGAAAGGCGATACCCGTTTTGGGCCGCTATTAAGCAGTTTATTATGATTTTGCTCTATCTGCTCTAAACCACCAATTCCCGAACCAATCGCTACACCAACACGGTGTGCATTATCTTCAGTAATTGTTAAGCCAGAGTCGGCCATGGCCTGTTTACCTGCTGCAATACCCAGCTGGATAAACCTGTCCATTTTCTTGGTTTCTTTCTTTTCTATATAATCTTGCGGGTCAAAGTCATCAACTTGACCAGCAAAACGGGTTGAATAATTACTGCAATCAAAAAGAGTGATTTCACCAATACCGCTCTCGCCGGCTAGAAGACGACGCCAAGTCTTATCAACTGTAAGACCCAATGGTGAAAGCATTCCAAGACCAGTAACCACTACGCGACGTTTTGTCACAAAAAGCCCTCGCTTTGGAACTAAGGTGGGGAAACAAAAACGGCTCTAAAATAGAGCCGTTTGTCGCTTACCTAAGACTTAAGCGTCTTTGTTAGCGTTGATGTAGTCGATTGCAGATTGAACCGTTGTGATTTTCTCTGCTTCTTCATCAGGGATTTCTGTATCGAATTCCTCTTCTAAAGCCATTACTAGCTCAACTGTATCAAGTGAATCAGCGCCTAAATCGTCAACGAATGAAGCTTCAGCTTTTACTTCTTCTTCTTTTACGCCAAGTTGCTCGATAATGATTTTCTTAACGCGATCTTCAATGTTACTCATAATTCTAGATTTCCCTTAAACGTCACTAGATAATAAAACTGTCGCTAGTTTATTTTGCAAGGTCCGTCCTTGCAAGCACCAGATTGAACTTATTTTCTGGTCAAACCAGCAACATTCCGAATTCAATAGTTACTATTTTTACATCCAAGTTCGGGGAAATACCACCCCAAACTACGTTAAATTCACAATTTTTGTGAATTTAACCCATATACATCCCACCATTTACATGGATGGTTTCGCCTGTAATGTAGGCCGCACCGCTGCTCACTAAAAATGCAACAGTGGCGGCAATTTCATCAGGCTCACCCAAACGGTTCGCTGGAATGTCTTTAAAAATTGCTTCGCGTTGGTCATCGGATAATGACTTCGTCATATCTGTATCAATAAAGCCTGGCGATACTACGTTGATAGTAATACCGCGAGATGCTACTTCCCTCGCCATCGACTTCGAAAAGCCGATTACGCCTGCTTTTGCCGCTGCATAGTTGGCTTGACCCGCATTACCCGAGCTACCCACTACCGAGCCGATATTGACAATGCGACCATAGCGTTTCTTCATCATACCGCGAAGTACCGCTTTTGACAGCGTAAATATTGCTGAAAGGTTGGTATCGATAATATCTTGCCATTCTGCATCTTTCATACGCATTAGCAGATTATCGCGTGTGATACCCGCATTATTAACTAAAATATCAACACTACCATATTCATCAGCAATGTGTTTTATCGTTGCATCAACACTATCTTTATCGGTAACGTTAAGGGCAAGACCTTTACCACCAAATGCCGCTAAATACTCGCTAATGGCGTTTGCACCGCTTTCACTGGTTGCAGTACCGACAACGGTTGCGCCTTGCTCAGCAAGTTGCGTAGCAATGGCTTTTCCAATTCCCCGACTGGCCCCTGTTACTAACGCTATTTGGCCTTCTAACTGACTCATAGCATATCCTTATTTATATTAACGCTTCCACACCCTCAGGCGTGCTTACTGCAAGAGACGTCAGCCCCTTATTAATTCGTTTATTCAGACCTGTTAGTACTTTACCAGGTCCCACTTCAATAATACGCTCAACGCCTGCCGCCGCGAGATATTCAATGGTACGTGTCCATTGCACTGGACAATATAACTGGCGAACTAGCGCATTTTTTATTGCTTCGCCTTGCGTTTCAATCGTCACGTCGACGTTATTAACCACATTTATCGCAGGAATAGACACAGATAGCTGCGCTAACGCCTCCTCGAGTTTATCGGCCGCTGGGCGCATAAGCTCACAATGTGATGGAACGCTTACCGCAAGAGGAAGTGCGCGTTTCGCCCCCGCTTCTTTACACGCGGTCGCCGCTTGTTCGGCTGCGTGTTTTTCACCCGCTATAACCACTTGCCCCGGCGAATTGAAATTAACAGGTGCTACGACATCACCGGTAGCAATGGCCGTTTGGTGACAAACATCGGCGATTTTTGCATCATCTAGCCCGATAATAGCGTACATTGCACCCGCGCCGGCTGGCACGGCTTCTTGCATATACTTACCGCGAGCTTCAACTAACTTGACCGCATCGGTAAACGACATCGCGCCACCACAAACCATTGCAGAGTATTCACCTAAACTGTGACCAGCAAGATAATCGGCTTCAATACCTTGAGCACGCAAAACACGCCAAACAGCAACACTCGCCGTCAATAATGCAGGTTGCGTAATATGGGTTTCATTTAATTTGCCTTCGGCATCATTTTGGACGAGGTCCCACAGGTCGTAACCTAATGCACTTGATGCTTCAGTAAATGTTTCTAGCACCACCGGATAGTCGTCCGCGAGTTCTTTTAACATGCCTACATTTTGGGAGCCTTGCCCAGGAAACACGCAAGCTGTTTTCATTATTAGTTCCTTTTTATGCTTACTAAACCACAAGAAGTGTGAAAATCAATAGCGAACGAGAGCAGATGCCCACGCAAAACCGCCGCCGAATGCTTCAAGCAGTAGATGTTGTCCACGCTGAATACGGCCATCTCTAATAGCGGTATCAAGAGCCGTGGGCACTGTTGCTGCAGACGTATTGCCGTACTTTTCTAACGTCATGACAACTTGGTCTAACGACATATCAAGCTTCTTAGCCGTCGCTTTGATGATTCTGAAGTTGGCTTGGTGAGGCACTAACCAGTCTAGATCAGACTTTTGCATACCATTTGCAGCCAGCGTTTGCTCTACCACTTGCGACAATTTGTTTACTGCTACTTTGAATACTTCGTTACCGCGCATCACGCCCCAGTTATCATGGACTGACTGCTCATCACCACGCGTGGGGTTGCCGACATAAAGTAAATCGCCATATGACCCAGCCGCATGAATGTGCGTTGATAAGATCCCGGGCTCATCACTGGCTTCTATAATAGTGGCGCCTGCTGCGTCTCCAAACAATATCACCATGGTTCTATCGGCTGGGTTAATAAGACGACTTAGGCAGTCGGTTCCTATAACAAGAACACGCTTCGCCATGCCTGACTTTACGTACTGGTCTGCTACGCTTAACGCGTAGCAATAACCCGCACATGCTGCGGCCACATCAAATGCTGGAATACCATCTAAATCAAGCATGCGTTGAATTTCACACGCTGTGCTTGGAAGTGCATAGCGGCCGCTTGTGGTGGCGCACACAATCATATCAATAGATTTAGGATCAATCCCTGCCATTTCAATGGCTTTCTTACTCGCCTCGAACCCCATGGTAGCGGCGGTTTCTTCCGCTCCAATTATACGGCGTTCTTTAATACCTGTCCGGTCAGTGATCCATTCGTCACTGGTATCGACCATTACTTCTAGATCTGCGTTAGTACGCACGTCACTGGGGTAATAGCTACCTGTACCTATAAACCGTGAATATTTGCTCAAAGCTGCTCCAACAATACCGTTTCTATCTTTGTTTTTATTTTGTCGGGAACCTGCATCTTCGCTTCATTCATCGCCTGAACGATGGCGTAATAAAAGGCGTCTTTTGATGCGTTTCCATGACTCTTTATAACAATGCCGCGCAATCCTATCAGACTCGCACCGTTATACTGGTCGGGGTTCACACTGTTGTAGATAGATTTCAGTAAGGGGAAAGCAATTTTGGCTAGAATACGTGTATACAAATTTCGCTGTGACTGTCGTTTTACTTCATTAATCACAAGCTTTGCAAGGCCTTCGCTCGACTTTAACGCCACGTTACCAGTGAAACCATCGGTAACAACGACATCGGCATGGTCAGTGAAGATATCGTCGCCCTCGACATAACCGATATAGTTAATTCCAGGGGCGTCTTTAAACAGTTGGTCAGCAGATTTAACTTGCGCATTACCTTTGATATCTTCTTCGCCCACATTAAGTAATGCGACACGAGGCGATGCGATACCAGACACTTCTTGCGCCAGTACTGACCCCATTACACCATATTGGAAGAGGATTTCTGGCGTACAGTTAACGTTTGCACCAAGATCGAGTAGAAATACATTATGGTGGCTAGTGGTAGGCATCATGTTAATCAACGCCGGTCTATCAATGCCTGATAATGTTTTTAATAAGTAGAACGATAATGTGAGCAATGCGCCAGTATTGCCTGCGCTTACACATGCATTCGCATCACCCTGCTTCACAAGTTCAACGACTTTTCGCATTGAAGAACGCTTTTTGTTTCGCAATGCCGATGTAGGCACTTCGCCCATTTCAACCACTTGGTCGCAATGATATACACAAACACGTGTACGTTCTTGTGAAGATAAAGAAGAGAGTCCGTTTCCAATAACGGTTTCATCGCCGCACAACGCAAAGTTTACGTCGGGATGAAGTTGGATAGCCTTAACGGCCGCAGAAAGGATAACAGGGGGACCATGATCGCCCCCCATGATATCTAACGCGATGGTTAGCTTAGACAAAATGTAGTCGCCGTATTACGCGCCGATTACTTTCTTGCCTTTGTAGTACCCATCAGCAGTCACGTGGTGACGAAGGTGAGTTTCGCCTGACGTTGAATCGACGGACAAAGTTGCACCGGTCAACGCATCGTGTGAACGACGCATACCGCGCTTAGAACGCGTTTTACGATTTTTTTGTACTGCCATAACTTACTCCTGGTCTCGCTTAAGTTCTTTCAAAACCGCGAAAGGGTTTTTTCGCTCATGTTCAGGTTCAATCTTTCCGAACGACATGTCATCACGCTTCACCGAACACACCTCCTCTGCATGAAGGGGAACAATTGGCATGGCTAACAGCAGCTCGTCTTCAAAAATTTGAAGCAGACTAACTTCTCCGTGGTCGTCGACCTCTACCTGCTCATAAGCTTCGGGAATGATGTCTTCATTATTCTGATTTTCTCCCTGCACTGGAGTAAAACAGAAATCCACCTCAAGTGGATAATCGATTTCACCATTACACCGCTGACAGATAAGTGTAACCTGAGTGGCTAAATGGCCGTGAAAGACAGTAAGACCCTGCGCGTCTTTTTCAAACTGTACCTCTGCGTCCACATCGTCACTGCATCGGACAACTGCCTCACTTAATCGTTCCATATCCTTAGAAACAATAATACCCCGATAATCGGAGCGAATTATTGCGCTTTTGGTCGGTTCAACCGAATGAGGGAGTTTCACTTTCTGCATAGGGCGCGCATGATATAGCGTTGCCCCTTATCTGTCAAAACTTAAATCCATTTTTGCCACAACTTTATCTATATTTTTTGGCGTTTGTCGTTACAATGCGCTCACGTTCTATCTTGTCCAAAGTGTGTGCATGACGCAATTAATCCTCGCCTCGTCTTCTCCTTACCGAAAATCGCTATTAGAAAACATTGGTATCTGCGTTGGCACTGTCTCGCCAGATATCGACGAGTCACCGAGGCTACGTGAGTCCCCTACTGTTTTGAGTAAAAGGCTCGCTGAACAAAAAGCTGCAAAAGTCTCCTCGGCTTATCCAGACGCAATTGTTATTGGTAGCGACCAAGTGGCAATGGTCAATATCAATAACTCAATGCAATTACTCGGAAAACCAGGTTCGGCTGAAAATGCACTTAAGCAACTCATGCTTTGCCAAGGGCAAACCGTGCACTTTTACACTGCATTATCATTACGCTGTGATAACAGACATCTTAGCTGCACTGAAATTGAAGAGACCATAGTAACGTTTAAAACGCTAAGAAAAGAAAAGCTCATGGCATATATTGAAAAAGAGCAACCGTTGGATTGTGCTGGCAGTTTTAAATGTGAGGGGTTAGGGATTTTACTTTTTGACAGTATAAGCAGCAGAGATCCAAACGCGCTTGTCGGACTACCGCTTATACTATTAAACACGATGTTAAATGACCATTTCGGCGTAGATCTTCTAACAATCGCAACCCAGCGTTAATTTATTAGGCGTGACTCACGCTATGCAGACAAAAACGCCGCTAGTTCATCGATTGAATGCACAATCGCTTTAGGAGAAAATCGCTCAAGATGAATCTGAGCATGCACACCATAAGACACCCCTACTCGGTCCATACCAATCGATTCCGCCATCTGCATGTCATACGTTGTGTCACCAATCATCACCGCGTCACTTGCAGCCATGTCGAGTTCGTCTAAAAGCTGCTGTAACATGTCTGGTGAAGGCTTAGACTGAGCGTCATCTGCGCAGCGCGATGCACTAAAGAAACGCCCAGTGTCAGTTTGTGCCCACGCCCTGTCTAGACCGCGCCTGGCTTTCCCTGTCGCAACCGCAAGCACACATCCTTGTTGTTCAAGCATCTCAAGCATAGACTCAACGCCACCAAAAAGCGGGCTGGGTGTTGAATCTTGGTCAACGAAAGCCTCTTTGTAAGCAGACACTATGCTATCAGCCAGTTTGTCATCATCGATATTAAAAAGTTGCTTAATGGCAGGCTTCAAACTGATGCCAATAATATGCCCAACTGCATCAGCACTGGGAATGGGCACCGCACAAGTTCTGGCAGCCAATTGCATACAATTTATGATTTTGGCGGCCGAGTCCATTAAGGTGCCATCCCAATCAAAAATAACTAACTTGTACTTTGGGGCTAAAGACATGATTTACTTCTTCGTGTTAATTATTCTAACTGCACTGTTTATTACAGTGCATTCAATGTTGCTGACAACACCTCATCCAAGGGCGCTTCAAAACTAATACGTTCTTCGGTACCCGGATGAATGAAAGCAATACTGCGTGCATGTAAAAATAATCGATTCAAACCTAACTTACGCATTTTATCGTCAAAGGCTGAGTCACCATATTTTGGGTCGCACGCAATAGGATGGCCTGCGTGCAAACAATGCACACGAATTTGATGTGTACGCCCCGTAATAGGTGAAGCCTCAACAAGCGTTGCACCCTCAAAGGTTTGTAAAATACGATAACGCGTTTCAGAAGGTTTACCGTCGTCACCGACACTGACCATGCGCTCGCCAGACTGAAGAACGTTTTTGCGAAGCGGCGCTTTTACTTTAAACCGTGTCTCTGGCCATTGTCCTGCAACCAAAGCATTATAACGTTTATCCATTTTACCGGTTCGAAGCTGCTCGTGCATATGACGCAGCGCAGAACGCTTTTTGGCAATAATGATACAACCAGAGGTGTCACGATCTAAGCGGTGTACCAGCTCCATAAACTTCGCCTCTGGGCGCAGTGCTCGTAACCCTTCAATGAGACCGAAGCTTAAACCGCTGCCGCCGTGAACCGCAGTACCCGATGGTTTGTTTATCACCATTAATCGGTCATCTTCGTACAAAATACAAGACGACAATGCCGCTATTTTGGCTAATTTTGGTGAAGGCGCGGGCGCGCCCTCCGAGACGCGCACCGGCGGAATGCGGATAACATCATTCTCACTAAGTTTATATTCTGGCTTTACCCTACCTTTATTTACGCGTACCTCGCCTTTACGCAAAATACGATAAATCATACTTTTCGGCACGCCCTTTAACTGCGTACGTAAAAAGTTATCAATTCTTTGACCCGCGAGGTCTTGTTCTACCGTCACAAAACGGACTTGTTGTTGAGTTTGTTCTTTCATACGTTAAGTATACCGCATTGCAAAAGGGCATCGATACAGAAACTTCACATTATCTATATTTTATCGCGATTAGCGTGCGTTTGAAGCATCAATGTCAATAACCTTCTCTTATCTCAACGCTTTTAGACTTTATTACATGACTGTTCTTGCTTAACGTTAGGTTTTGGTGCGATAATCATGAGCGATTTACATCATGCAATAAGTATTGCTGATAAATCACACGATATAAACAAGCGCTGTGCATTACAGTAATGGCTAAAAAACCGCCAATGGTAATCCGCCTTGTTTCACGCTTTAGTAAGGTTAACGCCCGGTTGCATTAGCAATAAATTAATAATTTAAACCGGAAATGGGCTTTAGAGGCAACGACTACACTGCCGTTAGAAAGCACAAAACCTTACTTGCGAACATAAAATAAGTTCGCCATTTAGCAAACAGAATTAAATGACAAACAAGCGCCAGAGGGTCTCTCGCGCTTGTTAAGTAAAAAAACGAAACAAGGGTATGTCGCTCCCGACATCTTGCAAATAAACGCCGTCAACTCACGTATTATGAGTGAAAAAGGGGTTGAGCGAGATAATGCGGCTTTACAACAAAGTCCCCGTCCAGCCGTGAGGTTGCGCGGTGAGGGTTTGCACATGTCACTTTAATTTTGTGTCTAAATGGCTGTAAAAAACAGAGTTAGATACAATGAAAAGAATGTTAATAAATGCAACTCAACAAGAAGAGTTGCGCGTTGCCCTCGTTGATGGACAACGCCTTTATGATTTGGATATTGAAAGCCCAGGTCACGAACAAAAGAAAGCAAACATATACAAAGGCACAATAACCCGCGTAGAACCCAGTCTTGAAGCCGCGTTCGTTGATTATGGCGCAGACCGTCATGGTTTCCTCCCTCTTAAAGAAATAGCCCGTACTTATTTCCCGAAAGGATATAAATTCGAAGGTCGTCCTAACATCAAAGATGTTATCAAGGAAGGTCAAGAAGTCATCATCCAAATCGATAAAGAAGAACGAGGCCAAAAAGGTGCGGCCCTTACTACCTTTTTATCGCTTGCCGGTAGTTATCTTGTGCTTATGCCTAACAACCCTCGCGCTGGCGGCATATCAAGACGCATCGAAGGTGATGAACGCACCGAGTTAAAAGAATCACTAAGCAAGTTAGAACTTCCTGACGGTATGGGACTTATTGTTCGTACTGCGGGCGTTGGCAAATCTTTCGAAGAATTAGAATGGGATTTGAAAGTACTCCTTACCCATTGGGAAGCAGTATCTAAAGTGGCTCAAGAGCGCCCTGCTCCGTTTCTAATTCACCAAGAAAGTAACGTTATTGTACGTGCCATTCGTGATTATCTACGTCGCGATATTGGTGAAATACTGATTGATAAAACCAGCATTTATGAACAAGCACTTCATCATATCGAACTTGTTCGCCCTGATTTTGCCAGCAGAGTAAAATTGTATCGCGGCGAAGTGCCACTGTTTAGTCACTACCAAATAGAAAGCCAAATTGAATCTGCGTTTCAACGTGAAGTGCGTTTACCATCTGGTGGTTCAATTGTTATTGACCCAACCGAAGCGCTTACTTCAATTGATATTAACTCAGCACGCGCCACCAAAGGCGGCGATATCGAAGAAACCGCACTTAACACCAACCTAGAAGCGGCAGACGAAATTGCACGTCAACTTCGTCTTCGTGACCTTGGTGGGTTAGTTGTAATCGACTTCATCGATATGACACCTGTGCGTCATCAGCGCGAAGTTGAAAATCGCATGAAAGATGCGGTAAGAAACGACAGAGCACGCGTTCAGTTGGGCCGTATCTCGCGCTTTGGACTACTTGAAATGTCGCGCCAACGCCTACGCCCTTCACTAGGCGATTCAGCGCATATTGTTTGCCCTCGTTGTTCTGGTCACGGCACTATTCGTGGTACAGAGTCTTTAGCACTATCCATTCTTCGTATCCTTGAAGAAGAGAGCATTAAAGAGAACACAGGTCAAATCGAGGCACAGCTTCCTGTACCAGTAGCGACCTATTTGTTAAATGAAAAGCGCAAATCAATTCAGCTTCTTGAAAAACGTCACGGCGTTAATTTGTTGCTAATCCCTAACGCAAATTTAGACACGCCGCACTATCAAGTACTTCGCCGTCGTCCTGATGATGTTCACGCAGATGCTAGCTACGACGTTGAGCTTATGCCTGCTGTAGAAGCCGAAGCAGAATCATCGGCTGCTGCACCAGTAAAACGTGAAGAACCAGCACTTAAAGGACTTGTTGCGCCTACTGCTGCGCCAGTTGTAGCGCCTAAAGCGCCAGCAGCTAACGTTGAAAAATCAGACGATACGCCATCTGTTTTTGCTCGCTTAGGTAAGTGGATCAACGATTTATTCGGTGACAGCGAAGAAGAGAAAAAGAAACAGGAAGCGGAAGCAGAAGAAAAACGCAAAGCGCAAAGCAAGGCTCGACATCCGCGAAATCGTAATAACGATGATCGCCGTCGTAAACCGCGTAAAAATACACGCCGCAATGCGCCGTCGCAGGGCAAAGAGGATGAGCAAGACACGCGTAAGCCTCGTAATGACCAAGATGACAAGCGTAACAATAAAGGTCGTAAGCCGCGCAAAGCACAAACGCCACGCGAAGAGCACGCTAAGCCGTCTCAAGAGCCTGCAGCGAAAGTAGATACTGAACAGCAAGAATCGCAAACCCAAAAGAAACGCGAAGTAGCTGAACGTCGCAAGCGCCGAGACAAGCGCCGCACGGTTCGTGTAAAGCAAGACGAGGTGTCACAAAACGAGACGACGTCGACGACCGAAACACAACCTAGTGCAGCAAAACCTGCTAAAGCAAACGTTGAGAAACAATCGCCTGCTGAAGACAAAAAGGCGCAGCCAGTGCAATCCACTGATACCGCTACTGCAGTGAAAAACGATGCAATAGACAAGCCTGATGACGCAGTAGAAAACGGTGCTTCAGCCAATGAACAAGACGAGAATGGCCAAAAGCGCGAAAGCCGCGGTCGTTCACGCCGTTCTCCTCGCCATGTTCGAGCAGCAGGTCAGCGCCGTAAGAAAGAAGCACAGCTAACGGATGGCAGCGAAGCAGAGGGCGCGACAAATGCGCAAGAAACTTCAACGCCTAACAATGAAGCTCACACCGGTGACACCAACACGGTAGAGCAGACTCAAGCAGCCCTTCCAGGCAAGCTTGATGCTGACAGCAGCCAAGAAACAACACCAGTTTCAACAACGGATGAGCGCCCGGTTGCAGAGCAACACTCAGCAACTGAAGAAAGTGTAAAGGCAGAAACAAAGGTTGCACCTGTTGTCGAAACCAAGAACACCACAGCGCCAGTTGACGAAACCATTGCTGATAAGCCAGGCATGCTTGAAGCTGATACAGCAAACGTTGAAAAACAAGCGCCTGTTGAAGATGCCGTGCAAGCTACGAAGAAAGAAGAGAAAGCATCTGAAATTATTCAAGATGAGCTTCAATTCGATTTAACGTCGCCGGCTTCAGAAGCTGACGAAGCCAATAAGCGAAAGCCTGCTGAGAAAGTAACGCCTAAGCAAGCTGCGCCTAACGCTGACAACACTAAAGCACCGAAGAAGCCTGCACCAGCACCTAAAGCGGCTGTCGTTGCTGAGCCAAGCGTTGGTCTAGCAGCAAGCAGTCGCGGTAAACGTGGCGCTTCTCACCCCACAGCACTTCCTAGTGAAGTAAATGACGTGGCGGTAGAGGTAAATCTAACTGCAAAAGCAGACGATAGTCGCCCAGACGTGGTTGTTTGTGGCAAACGTGCTGTCATGTCGCAAGCATCGGCGAAAGCCTCTGCACCAACGACATTACCGGCAAGCGTAGACGACATGACTGCGTAATAATATGCAACCATCAGGTGCGTTAACTTGGTGAATGCTATTTATTAAAAAGCCGCTTAATTGCGGCTTTTTTGTCTTTTTATTATGCCAAAAAAGTGGTGTTGATTAATGCAAGTTGATGAAGCACATATTCGGTGGCTGTTTGATGTAACCGGCAAAACCGTCGTTGAAAGTAGCCTAATACAAGATCTTTGGAGCGGATATGGTGCTTGCTTTCGTGCGCGGTTAACAGGCTGTAACCAAAGCGGTATGGTAAGTGATGACGATAACCAACATGTGGTAGTTAAATGTGTGCAACCCCCAAGAGACGCCTCACACCCAAGAGGATGGAGTTCGCCTCATGCCCATGAACGTAAAATTCGTTCCTTTGAAGTTGAACATTATTTTTACACACATTTACAGTCGCTTACTGATGAAAACTGTAAGACGCCCCGCTGTCTCGCCCACGATAATATTGAGAATAATAGCTTATTGGTACTGGAGGATTTGGATAGTCTAGGTTTTAATGCACGCGCCAGTTCACTGTCTATTGAGCAAGCGTTACCCGTTATTGATTGGCTCGCCCATTTCCACGCGAAATTTTTAAATATCAAGGATGACCACGTATGGAATGAGGGAACGTATTGGCATTTGTCTACACGGTTAGATGAGTTTAACGCCATGCCAGACTCTCCTATTAAGCATGCGGCGCACGATGTCAGTTATGCGTTAGATAATGCAACCTATAAGACGCTACTTCATGGTGATGCAAAGGTAGCAAACTTCTGTTTCACACCAGCATTTGACGGCTGTGCCGCTGTGGATTTCCAATACGCCGGCCATGGCGTCGGGGTTAAAGATGTCGCGTACTTTATAGGCAGTGCCCTGTCAGAAGACGACCAATTGCAGGGTACTGATACGTGTATCGATTATTATTTTAGCGTGCTTCGTTCGCTACTTGTCGATAGCATAGGCCATACGGTGTTGAGTCAACTTGAACAAGAATGGCGCAGGCTGTATTCCTTTGCATGCGCTGACTTTTATCGATTTTTGGCCGGTTGGAGCCCTGCACATTGGAAAATCAATGACGCGCTTCGCATGCATTCTCAAAGCGCATTAAACCAATTGGATAAGTAGCTCTTCGTTTTCAATAGTATTAATAACACGGGTGAGCGCCTTGAGCATTGTTACCCGTTTTTATTTTTTACCGTTTAGAAAGTGGGCTCATCTTGGCACACATACGTAACATAGATAACTAAATATACGTTGTAATCCCTTATGTATAAAAGAAAGCTCTATTTTTTTGGGTTATTTTCTACCTTCATACTGCTTGTAGCGTTAGCCAGCGCCTCAATAACAGCGCACCTTACGCGTGAGAATCTGACACAAAGCCAACTTGCTCAAAACCTTCTGTCTGAACATCAGAAACTGTCTAGCATTTCATATCGCTTATTCAAACAACTTACTGATGAGCTGATCTTTGGCGTAGGCGCTAATCAGGCGAAAGTACGCAATAAACAGCAACGTATAGGTCAAATTCTGTCTCGCATTAAAAAACTTGAATTAGAACAGCGGTATGCGCTAGGCGTAGAAGCAACACAAGGTAGCGTCGAAGATACTGATGAACTCGAACGACTGATCAATGAAATCATCAAAGAGTTTGGTGTCATTTCACAGAGTAATGACGCTGCCCCCCTACGCGAACAGCAACGCTTACAAACGTTGCTTGAAAACACCATTGATAATCAATTTAGGGAATCAATAAATTCAGCACTCAATCGCCAGACCCAAGTCGTCTCGTCAATTAACGCCAGTATCGACACCCTGAATACCACCATTGTATGGTTTACTATTCTCTTAGGCCTAATAACACTTCCTTTTATTCTACTAGGCTGTTATTGGTTATTTAACGCGTTGTACCAGCCCTTAAACGTAATAAAAGCCGGCACAGACGCCATTGCCTCAGGTAATTACGATTACCGTTTGCCAGAAACGTTAGACAGCGAATTTACCGATCTCGTTCGTGCAATGAATGCTATGGTTAGTCGACTCGCTGAACACGAACTTCACGCAGAGGCGCACCGTAAACAGTTAGAATATGAAGTGGAAACGCGAACCAGAGCACTAACGGCGGCAAACAACCGATTAACTGACCTAGACACCCGTAGACGACAATTTATGGCTGATGTGAGCCACGAATTACGAACCCCGCTTACGATTATCCGTGGAGAGGCACAAGTTACGTTGAGACAATCGTCTCAAGAAGAACACGTGTATAAAGAAACCCTTCAGACTATTCTTAGTCAAGCTGTCAATTTAAGTAAGCTAGTTGACGATTTACTATTACTTGCTCGCGCTGAAATGCATGAATTCTCTCTTGAAATTTCTCAATGCGCGTTGCGACCTATCATTACACGACAGCTGCAGTTATGGGAAAAAATGAGCCCACAACGGGCATTTTCTATTGAATGGAACGCGCATGAAGACCTTAGCATTCTTGTCGATAAAGATAGATTCATGCAGGCTCTGACCATACTGCTGGAAAACGCCAACAAATACTCTCCTCCCTCGAGCACGATTACCCTTGCAGTAACCGTTGAGAATAAGTGGGCCATCATCAGTGTCATAGATGAAGGCGACGGAATATCCCCGTCCGATATTGAACACATTTTTGAGCGTTTTGTGCGATTAAAACGTAACACCGAAGGCATGGGGTTAGGCTTATCCATTGCACGTGCTATTGTTGATGCGCACAACGGAAAGCTGTGGGCGGAATCGACGCTAGGAGAAGGCTCTACCTTCTCGCTCTCGTTCCCCGTTGATGAATAGAAAATGGTACAAAATATGAAAATTTTAATTGCTGACGATGAGCGCCCCTTACTGCGCTTTATATCTCGCGGCCTAACCGCTGAGGGGTATGAATGCATTGAAGAAGAGCAGTTACATAACCTTGTGACACGCATTAAGCAAGAATCGCCCGCCATTGCTGTGCTTGATAGAATGTTTGGCGAAGACGACAGTGTGGAATTACTGCCAACCATAAAGGCGATGCCAAACGCGCCAATGATTTTATTGCTTACTGCGGTTGATGACGTCAAGGCTCGTGTTACGGGGCTAAATCAGGGTGCCGACGACTACCTGTGTAAACCCTTTGACTTTGACGAGTTGCTAGCGCGCATTACGGCGCTTAGTAGGCGTAGTCCAATAAGTCATATTGAATCAGGGCTAACAGTGGGCAAACTCAAAATTGATAATGAATCTCGTATTGCAACGCTTGCGGGACAAGAGCTTACACTGACTAAGCTAGAATACGATTTGCTGTATTACTTCGCTGAAAATGCCGATAAAGTACTATCGCGCGAGCGAATCCTTAGCCGCGTATGGCGGAGTCACAGTGATCCATTAACTAATGTTGTTGACGTCTACATCAGCAGGCTGCGCCAAAAACTCGCATCAGAAACAAGCTTATCGATACAAACGCTTCGTGGGAATGGATACCGTCTTAGCGGCGCATAAAAAAAGGCTCGCCTTTTATTGTTAAAAGCCGAGCCGCGATCACCTACAAAACGCGAAAGTAGGTCAAGGTGAGAATAGAAAGGCAGTGTCTACCTTTCAACACACTGGGAACACAGGTTGAAACACACTATCCAAACTGTGAAACTAGTATATAGATATAACCTAATAGAATGATTAGCCAAACATTAAAAGAAGATGAATACGGCATTAACGTTTTAACGGGTGGTGATTTTCTTCATATCAAGATGCGGTATACCATCTTCTAAATAGACTGACGAACTGGGCGAAAAGCCAAATGATTGATAAAAGCCCAGTAAATATTCTTGCGCACCGATCTCAATATCATTATTCGGCCACAACGTTTCGCATAACCCTATCGCCTCTTTAAGCAACACTTTCCCGGTTCCAATACGACGAGCTTTAGCTGCCGTTACCACTCGACCAATACTGCTACTCTCATAACTCAAACCTGGTGGAATTACCCGTGCATAGGCAACTAAATCTTGCCCACTGAAGCCCATCAAGTGACGGGTTTCAGGATGTCTGTCTTTTTCGTCAAGTTCTGGATAGGCACATTCCTGTTCAACCACGAACACATCAACACGAAGTTTAAGCACGTCGAAGAGTTGGTGCGTAGACAGTTCATCAAATGGTAATGATACCCATGAAAGCATAATATAAATCTCATCTTGTAGTGGTAAAACACGCACAACACAAAGGGCAACATTTCATGTTGTTTTTAATGCTGGGCTGTCTGTTTGCTTGTGCGAGTAGTAAAATGTACGTTTTACTCAGCGCAAACTCGAAAATTAGCAGCTAGAAAGAGACAACAATATGAGCGATAGCTTGCCTCATAACAAAAAGACGGCGTTACCGTGTTATAGGTTTCGCCGCCTTCGTTAGTTTGCTTTATAACATCCTTTGTATTTCCACTGAGTCATAGTGTCTCGCCTAACGCCTCGCTACTCGCAAGCGCCAGTTGAAATCTACCACGTCAAGTCATCTGGAATTTCATAATCGGCATACCAGTCATCTTGGTCTTGTTCTTTACCTTCGCTATCGCTGGTGTCTAAGTCTGCTCGATAGATAATTGATTGCGCATCACGCTGCGCAATCTTCTCTGCAACCGGCGTCGGCACCAGTTCGTAAGCATCGTCTAACAGCACAACCGTCAGGCGACCTTTTGTCACCTGTTTATGCATGTCATTGCTCACGTACATCCGCTTAACGACATTGTCATGCGTGAAGTTTAGTACCGTATCACCTTTTCGTTCTTGCTTATTAGTAATGATAAGCTGTCTTACTTGGGCCACAATAGAGCGCTTTTCACGCTCTTGCTGCTGAAGTTGGTTAAGCTCGCGTGAGCGCGCCTTTTTTTCTTCAGCGGCCTGTTGGGCTGCCAGTGTCGCTTCGTCAACTACTGGTTGTTTTTGCTTAACTTTCTGCTTTTTACGCTTATCAGCGCGCGCCTGCTTTGCAGACGCTTTATTCGCCAAACCCGCTTTTAATAATTGGTCCTGTAAGGAGGCCATGTATTACTCTCTATTACTTGCTTTTCTTTGCTTTACTTTTCGACGCCGGCTTTTTAGGAGCTTGCGCTTCCCATTTACCGTCTGTGTACCAGGCCGACCATCCCGTCGCCTTACCTTCTTTGTTTTCAGACATTACATATTGTTGTTTTGTCTTACGGCTGTAACGCACAATACTTAAATTGCCATCAGGATCTTTAGGTGGCGCATCAGCAAGATAATAGAATTTCGGCGAAATTCTATCCCTAAAGCGTGCAAGTTCCTCAACTTTAGGCGCTCTTGTCTCACGCGACTTAGGAAAGTTGTGCGCTGCTAGAAATATACCTGACGCACCATCTCTTAAGATGAAGTGCGCGTCAGATTTCTCACAAGGTAACTCTGGTAAATCAACCGGATCTTCTTTTGGTGGCGCAGCCTCTCCATTGCGAAGCAATTTACGCGTGTTTTTACACTCATCGCTCGTGCAACCGAAGTATTTGCCGAAACGCCCGTTTTTTAACTCCATATCACTGCCGCACTTATCACACTCAATAAGCGGGCCGTCGTAGCCTTTAATCTTAAACGTACCCTGCTCGACAAGCGTCCCATCACATGTTGGCGTATTACCACACACATGCAATTTACGCGTTTCGTCAACCAAGTAGCTGTCCATTGCGGTGCCGCATTTTGGACAACGTTTTTTAGAACGAAGTGCTTCTGTCTCTAACTCATCTTCGTCGTCAACCTTGACCACTTCATCGCCCGACGTCAGGTTCATGGTATTCGTGCAACGCTCTTTAGGCGGTAGGTTATAGCCGGAACATCCAAGAAATACGCCAGTAGACGCCGTACGTACATTCATCTCACGGCCGCATTTGTCGCAATCAATATGCACTGGCACTGCCTGATTCAGGCGCATTCCACCTTCTTCAGGTACTTTTTCAGCGTTTAACAACTTGCCATAAAAACCACTGTAAAACTCGTTTAGAACGTCTTTCCAGTCTTTATTACCGTGAGCAATATCATCAAGGTGTTGCTCCATATTGGCGGTAAAGTCGAAGCTCATCAAGTCGTCAAAGTTTTCCATTAGGCGGTCGTTAACGATTTCGCCCATTTTCTCCGCATAAAACCGTTTATTTTCTAAACGAACATAACCACGATCCTGAATCGTTGAAATAATGCTCGCATAGGTAGATGGACGACCGATTCCGCGTTTTTCTAATTCTTTAACCAGTGACGCTTCGTTAAAGCGCGCAACAGGTTTGGTGAAGTGTTGCTTAGGATCAAGCGCGTTTAATTTAAGCGCATCTCCCTTTTTAACATCAGGCAACATTAACTCTTCATCGCCCTTCTTACGAAGCTGAGGTTGTACACGCGTCCAACCATCAAATTTCAGTACGCGGCCTTTTGCTGTCAGTTCATAATCACCGGCAGCAACCCGGATAGTGGTGGCATCGTACTTAGCCGGCATCATTTGGCAAGCCAAGAATTGTCGCCAAATAAGTTCGTAAAGACGCTGAGCGTCTCGCTCCATGTCACCTAATGTTGCAGCACTTACTTTAACATTCGACGGGCGTATCGCTTCGTGCGCTTCTTGGGCACCATCTTTACTCCCGTAACGAATCGGAGATTCAGGTAAGTAATTCTCACCAAAATTATCACCAATGTAGGCACGTGCGCTGTCGAGGGCCTCTTGACTCAAATTGGTTGAATCGGTACGCATGTAGGTAATATAACCAGCCTCATAAAGGCGTTGCGCCATCATCATTGTTTTCTTAACACCGAACCCCAGTCGTGTACTAGCAGCTTGCTGCAAGGTCGAGGTGATAAAAGGGGCAGAAGGACGGCTTTGTGTTGGTTTTGACTCACGGCTTTCTACCGTATATTGAGCATTTTCAAGCGCCGCTAATGCGGTGTCTGTTTCTGCTTTATTCTTCGGTTTAAATGCACTGCCGTTATGCTTGGCAACTAACATGCGAAGCGCGGCATTTTCGGCGCTATTTAAGTCTGCATGTACGTCCCAAAACTCTTCTGGCACAAACGCTTTAATCTCGCGTTCACGCTCTACAACAAGGCGCACCGCAACAGACTGCACACGTCCAGCCGAAAGGCCTCTGGCAATTTTTTTCCATAGCAGCGGCGACACCATAAAGCCTACTACTCGGTCTAGAAAGCGGCGTGCTTGCTGCGCATTAACACGATGTAAATTAAGTTCGCCCGGTGCAGAAAACGCATCTTGTATTGCGTTTTTGGTTATCTCGTTAAATACAACGCGTTGATATGTTTTGCCCTTACTTCCTAAAAGCTCTTGTAAGTGCCACGCTATTGCTTCTCCCTCGCGGTCCAAATCGGTTGCGAGATAAATAGTGTCAGCATCTTTGGCGAGTTTCTTAAGTTCGTTAACGACTTTTTCTTTGCCTTGTAACACTTGATAATGGGCCTTCCAGTTTTGTTCTGGATCGACACCCATGCGATCGACAAGCTTTAAATATTCGTGTCGACGAAGGTATTCTTCTCTCGCTTCATCGCTTAATGTTTTAAGTTCTTTTGCCGGTTTTTTAGGCTCAACCTTGCCTAATGCCTTCGTAGGAAGATCCCGTACATGGCCAACCGAACTTTTTACAATAAAATCTTTACCAAGATATTTATTAATCGTTTTCGCTTTGGCTGGTGACTCGACTATGACCAGTGATTTTGCCATATAATTGAACTAAACCTATTGATTTTTAATGACTATTTAAGTCAATTCGGGAAATTTGGGGAGCCCTAACCATTTATATGGGGTACCCGCTCTTTTTTAACATATATCTACAAAGTGAATGGAAAACAAGATCTTCTTCATAGTTATTCTTTCTAATGCTGCAATCACGAGCAAAAACCGCTCAGTTTTTAACCACCCGCATTGGCATTGCTAATAAAAACCGTATAATGCCAGCCATTCCGCAGATTACTCACTAACATTCGTGGGTTATTATCGTGCTGCATGGCAGCCGCCATTCACTTTTATAGGGTAGCGGTCAAATGCGTAAACACCAAGTAGAGGGACATTATGAAGCAATTTGAAGTTAATTTTGACGGTTTAGTCGGCCCAACACACAATTACGCAGGGCTCTCCTTCGGTAATGTCGCCTCTTTGAACAATAGGAATGCATCAAGCAACCCTAAACAAGCCGCCATGCAAGGTCTTTCTAAAATGAAAGCGTTGTCTGATATGGGCATGATGCAAGGTGTGCTTGCGCCTCAAGAGCGACCGGATATCGCAGCACTTCGTCGATTAGGCTTTTCGGGGTCAGATGCCAGAGTGCTAGAAAGCGCTGCAAAGCAGTCTCGCGAGATTTTTCTCGCATGCTGCTCTGCCTCAAGCATGTGGACCGCAAATGCCGCCACAGTCTCTCCTAGCGCCGATACGGCCGATGGACGTGTGCATTTTACCCCAGCAAACCTGACTAACAAGTTTCATCGCTCTCTTGAACCCCAGGTAACCGGCAATATCCTCAAGTCAACGTTTGCTAATGAAAAACACTTCGCTCACCACACTCACCTGCCTGACAATGAGCACTTTGGTGATGAAGGGGCGGCGAACCACACACGCTTATGTTCGGAATATGGCCATGCAGGCGTCGAGCTTTTTGTTTATGGACGACATGCGTTTGATCCTAGCAAACCCGCGCCGACGAAGTTCCCTGCTCGACAAACTCTTGAGGCGTGCCAGGCAGTAGCCAGATTGCACGGGTTGAGTGAAGAGAGCGTGGTTTATATGCAACAAAATCCCGACGTAATTGACCAAGGGGTTTTCCACAATGATGTTATCGCAGTGGGTAATCAGAATGTCTTGTTCTTCCACGAACAAGCCTTCTATCAAAAAGACGCCGGGTTAAAAGAAATTCAAGATAAATTCGGTGACGCAGCGCTCCACTTTATTGAAGTACCAACGAACGAAGTATCGGTTCAAGACGCAGTAAAAACGTACTTATTTAACACGCAAATTATAACGCTTCCGAGCGGCGACATGACGATTATCGCTCCGACGGAGTGCGAAGAAAATGCGTCGGTTAAGCATTACTTAGATAAGCTAGTTACGCTAGGAACACCGATCAAGTCAGTCAATTACTTCGATGTTAAGCAAAGCATGCGAAATGGCGGTGGTCCAGCATGTTTACGATTGCGCGTTGCCATGACTGATCAAGAATTGGCCGCAACCAACCAAGCAACGTTAATAAATGATACGCAGTTTGCTCGCTTGAACACATGGGTAGAAAAGCATTACCGCGATACCCTAAGCGAAGATGATTTGCGCGACCCACAACTTCTTATTGAATCGCGTACGGCGCTTGATGAGCTAACTCAACTGCTTAAGTTAGGGTCAGTTTATCCGTTCCAACAAGACTAACCGACACCAGATAATGAAAAAGCCGGCATAGAGCCGGCTTTTTTATTTGTCGTGAAAACGCATTATGCCTATGGCGTCACGTCCGTACACTGGTCGGTTATACCGAATGGGTTAGCTGGCGGGCTCGCCCCCTCATTGGTAAGGTCTTCCCCTGCAATACCCAATGTATAATTTACGTGGGCTTGTGCCTCGCTCCCAGTAGACTGACCAAAGACAGTAACCACAGCATCGTACCAAACGGCATAGCTTCTTGGATAACGATATTCAAGTTCCGCGTAGCCATTTTCATCAGTCACCGCATCGCCTGCAAACGAGATGGTACCAATAACCCCAGGGGTGAGTAATCCATCTTCATTCGTATCTTCATCGGTAGGCGATGTATCCAAAATACCATTGTCATTTACATCTTCGTTTTGACATCGTTGTACGATGTTTGCTACCCAAATTGAGTCTAAATCGTCATAACTCCAGAAACCGGTACGGTACTCACCATCAGCATTGTATTTTACCGGTGTCACTGACGCTGTCAGCGCAACGCCGCTCACAGGCTGCCCTACCGAATCAGACACAAACACCCCAAAGCGCTTTAAGTATGACGTGGTCGTAGGTGATTCGATGATATTACCCGTACCGATTGAAATATCGAACGCACGGTTGCCCACAGTGAGAACAACATCATCGGCTATGGCCTCATCATCAGCCACAAATGCAGTGATCGCCACCGCTTCTTGGCTTGATACTGAGCCTGATGTAAATACCGTGTTTGCAATTCCTTTACTGTCTGTTGTTGCCTGAGACGGTGAAACGAAGCCAGTCGAAATATCAGAGACACTGAAATTTACAACGGTGTTTTTGACTAAGTTTCCATCAATATCACGAACCACTGCACTTATTGTGCTGGTTTGACCATCTGGACCGAGTATATCTGGTGATGCATCAGCAATTAGGGTATGTGGCGTGGTAGCAATAAACTCTACTTGCGTTACGGCTGATACCACGGTGTTGCCATTGGCATCGGTACCCGTTGCGGTAATAGAAGAAATACCCGCATTGGTGGAACGCACTTGGATAGTCGCCTGCCCGTTGGCGTCAGTCGTTGCGGTTGACGAGCCATCAATTTCACCACGAGACACACTAAACGTAATATCTTCACCTGAAACAGGATTGTTATCTTGACGCCACTGCACCGTAATCGCTTGCAGCGTACCTACCGGTATTTCCTGTTCTGGTAAGTTAACGTAACCAAATTCATCTTGCTGCACTTGCAACGTAAATTCGCTCGACGCATTTAATGCCGACGCGGTAATGGTATCCTCACCTGATGTAGTCGCTGTATATGTCACCACCGCTTGACCATTCGCGCCGGTGTTTACCGTTGTTTCGCCCAGCGTGCCGTTCTCAGCAGACAAAATAACGTCTTGGTTAAGGATAGATACGCCATCTGAGTCTTGTACACGAATGGTATAATCAATACTGTCGTTCAGAACGGCAGAGTTCGACCCTGTTATTGTCACTTCTGTGCCAACAATCGCTATGGTTACGTTTTCTGAAAGCGAACCAGCAGATGCAGTAATAACAACATCACGGTTTGAGGCATTGTTTTGTGTAGACAGTAGTGCTCGAGCGGTACCATCTGCTGCGGTATCTGGTTGCGTTAGTTGAAGCTCTACCCCGGCATTAGTTTGAGCCGAAAAGCTTACGCTTACCCCTTCCATTAACACGCTTTGTTCATTTTTAACTAGGGCAATTAGCTCGATGTCATCAGAGCCGCTTGTGGCAAGTTGCACCGAACTGGCAAACAACTCTAGCGAAGCAGGCTCCTCACTGACGGTGGTACTCCCCGCTGAACTGAAGGTCGTTGCGTCTGTTTCACCACTAGGTAGCGTAACGGTTAATGCGCCATCTCCAGAAGCTTCCCCTACAGAAAGGCCTAATTCAGCGATACCGTCATCATTAGTGCGAGCAGTACCCGTATCATTAGCAAATACAGCCAAATCTTCGTTACTTAAAGAAAACGTGAGAAGAATATCAGCCTGTGGGTCGCCATTAGAGTCGGTCACCACTGCTACTGCGGTAAGGGGGTTATTTGCTGTCAAATCGCTATCAACATCGCCATCGCTATTTTGTAATGTGAGGTCAACAGACACCGTCGGCGGTATCGTGGTCGTTATCGCCTGGGCTGAAAAGGTGGTTGTTCCACTCTCACCCGTGCTTAAGCTTGCGGTGATTTCACCGTCTCCCGATGCGGTACTTGCTTGAAGGTTAAGACGAGCCACACCATTACCATCGGTTCTTGCCGTCCCCGTATCAT
Organism: Alteromonas algae; assembly: GCF_049117195.1. GTDB lineage: Bacteria > Pseudomonadota > Gammaproteobacteria > Enterobacterales > Alteromonadaceae > Alteromonas. The sequence goes on along the minus strand of NZ_CP185260.1, from coordinate 1,656,688 downwards.
TACCAAATTCGGCTAATGATGGGTCGCTCAGCGTGAACGTAAGCAATAAATCTGACTGCGCTTCACCATTGCTGTTTACAACGGTGGCTACCACTGTGAGAGGGTTAGACTCGGTTAGGCTGTTATCTGCTGCTCCACTCCCATTTTCAAGGGAAAGCGAAACAGAAAGCGTCGGGGTAACGCCGCCACCATTTCCGCCTGTACCGTTGTCATCATCTCTAGAGACGGCGCCGCCTCCTCCACATGCTACTAGCATAAAAATTGCGCTAAGTAGACTAAGCGTCTTTGCTAATGTCCGCATAATTCGTTCCTGAACCTCTATAAATGACAATTGCGTCGTTTTTTATGTTTAAAAATCAAAAGAATCTGGCACACTACCTGTGACTAAAAATATAAAAATACCGCACAGGGAATATTCATGTCTCAATCTGCACACAAGTATAGTTTAACCGCCCGCATCTTTATCGGCATGATCGCCGGTATCTTTATCGGGGTGATGCTCCAGTTATTATTTGATGATAGCGGAGATTTCACGTTTTCGGTATTCGGTTTAGACTTCTCAACGTATGACATTTTTGTTGAAGGTATATTTTCAACATTAGGTCAGATATTTATAGCCAGTCTTAAAATGCTGGTTGTACCGCTGGTATTTGTTTCACTTATTTGTGGCACAAGCACCCTCTCGGACCCCAGCAAGCTGGGTCGCTTGGGGGCGAAATCGGTAGGATTGTATGTTGTCACAACGGCTATTGCCATTACACTGGCCATGAGCATGGCTTTGTTTATTGGTCCGGGAGAAGGGCTTAATCTGACAACAGAAAGCACGTTCCAAGCAAAAGAAGCGCCCAGCCTGTCTGACGTTATCGTTAACATGTTTCCAAGCAACCCAATCAATTCAATGGCCCAAGGAAATATGCTGCAAATTATTGTATTCGCAGTGCTATTTGGCATTGCGATGGCAATGACGGGTGAAGCCGGTAAACGCCTTACCGCCGTGTTTGAAGATATTAATACGGTCATCATGCGCCTGGTAACCATCATTATGAATCTTGCGCCTTACGGTGTATTCGTACTCATGGCAAAGTTATTTGCAACCATTGGTGGCGACACAATATTAAGCTTGGCCAAATACTTTTTCTTAGTATTTGGGGTGCTCATACTGCATGGGTTAGTAACCTACTCGGTTTTACTTAAAGTGCTAGCGGGCTTGAACCCTATCATTTTGATAAAGAAAATGCGCGATGCCGCGTTGTTTGCCTTTAGCACGTCAAGCAGCAGTGCAACGCTTCCTGTTACCATGGAGACGGCGAAAAATAAATTGGGGGTGGGTAACTCGGTATCGTCATTTACCTTACCACTAGGCGCGACGATTAACATGGACGGCACTGCTATTATGCAAGGTGTAGCCACGGTGTTTATCGCTCAAGTTTATGCGGTAGACTTAACACTTGGTGACTACATGATGGTCGTACTGACCGCGACGCTTGCATCAATAGGTACAGCAGGTGTGCCAGGCGTAGGGCTTATTATGCTCGCGATGGTCTTACAGCAAGTAAATCTTCCCGTAGAAGGTATAGCCCTCATTATTGGTGTTGATCGTTTATTAGATATGACGAGAACAGCGGTGAATATCACTGGCGACTGCATGGTGTCGTGTGTGGTAGCGAAAAGCGAAGGCGCGCTAGATGAAGCCGTTTACTACGACGAACATGCGGGCGAAGCGCAGGAAAACGTAGATTTTGAGCATTTTGACAAAAATGCGTAAAGGTAAACGTGCCTTTTCGTAATACATTGTATTGCGGGTTAACCAAAAGGGGATAGCAAGGCTATCCCCTTTTTTGTGCCTATCTTAATGAAGCGAGCGTGAAGGTTGCACCTTTGTCGCTTTATGAGCGGGGTAAAGGGTAGCGATAATCGATAGTATGACCGCCAACGCTGCGGTGATGACAACGTCTTCCCATTCAAGTTTTGAGGGAAGAAAGTCGATAAAATATATATCGCCTGACAACACTTCAATACCAAGGGCATCTTCAATTGCGCCAACGATGGTTGACAAATTTGGCGCGACAACTAATGCACAAACAACGCCAACGCTCATACCTATCAAGCCATTTAACATGCCTTGCACCATGAACGTTTGTCTTATTAAACTATCCGTCGCCCCCATTGTTTTAAGAATGGCAATAGCAGATTGCTTTTCTCGCACCGCCATGACCAATGAAGAAACAATGTTGAAGCATGCCACCGCAATAACCAGCGTAAGCGCGATGTAAACGACAAAACGAACCAACTGAATATCGTTATATAAATGACCTTGTGTTCGCGTCCAATCTGACATGTACACGGCTTGGGGGTAATTATAGCCAATATCACGCATCGTGGTATTAGCAGAAAATGGGTCGTCAAATGTAAACCTAAGACCCGATGCTTGCGATGATAAGCCTAGCGCTGTAGATGCTTTGGCTAAATGCATTACGCCCAACTGATTATCTAATTCGCCGCCGATACTCAGTACCCCTGCAACAGTAAGAGAAACCGTTGTCGGCGCTTTGAACCTTAGGTCATCGGTAGCAACCGGAACAAGTACTTGAAGTTTATCACCTGTGGATAACCCTAGCGTCTTCGCAATACCCTTCCCTATTAATACGGCGTCTGGATTTGAAGAAAATGCTGACCAATGCGCGTTGCTGACTTGCTGACCTACTGTCATGGGATTATCTTCAGGCCGTATTCCCGTTAACTCTGCCGCCTTTAGCTCACCTTTATACTGCAACATACCTGTAAGCTTTGTGTAGGGAATAACGCGGGCAATGCGGGGGTCTTGATTAAGCCTGTAAAGCTGTGCGTCTAGGTTATTAATGCCTGAATTGTCGACACTGTATAGCTCACCATGAGGCACAATACGAAGTATTCGTTCAGTCAGCTCGCGCTCGAAACCATTCATAACACTGAGCAGTACGATTAATACAAAGCATCCCAAACCAACCCCGACCGTCGAGGACACTGAAATGAAAGAGATAAATTTATGCTGCGACTTTGCATGGCGAAAACGTTGCGCAATAAACCACGCTAATTTCACGCTATTGGTTCCTTTGTTTTCGCGTCATCTTCACGACGAGATGGCAGTATTTGAGAATGATCAGCGTCGCACACTAGCTCACCGTCTTTGATCCGCAGCACCCTGTCCATTTTATTTGCAAGCTCGATATCATGGGTCACAACAACAAATGCAGTGTTGTGTTTTTCACTTAGCGATGTCAGTAATTGATAGATCTGTTCGCCAGTCGTGTCATCTAGATTACCAGTGGGTTCGTCGGCTAAAACGACCGAAGGTTTGGTTACCAACGCCCTGGCAATAGCAACACGTTGACGCTCCCCTCCAGAAAGTGCCGATGGGAGGTGTTCAGCCCTGTGCGTTAACCCTACTTGGTCAAGTAACACCGCCGCTTGCTTTTGAGATTCTGCTGCTGAGTTCCCACGGATCCGCAAGGGCATCGCCACATTCTCTAACGCGCTAAACTCCCCGAGCAGATGATGAAACTGGTAAATGAAACCCATTTCATGATTTCGTAGATGGGCCAGTTTCGTAGCGCTTAGGCCTTTGAGGGGGATTTCATTGAACCAGACGTCTCCAGAGGTCGGCTCATCGAGACCGCCTAAAATATGAAGTAACGTACTTTTACCCGAGCCAGAACTCCCTAGAATGGCTACCTGTTCTCCCGCTCGTATAGACAAAGAGACGCCATTCAATACTGGGGTCTCATTTCCCGCTTCTAGATATGTTTTACTGATAGCCCGGCAACGAAGCACATCCTGCATGCAATACTTCTTCTTATAAAAAATAAAGCACACATGGTAGCGTTAATCGTTATTCGCGCCAACTGTAATACACGCCAATTCTATAAATGGCTAGTTTTTAGAACGGCGAAGGGTTTCAGCTAACGCTTCTGCGGTTTGCGCTTTACCAAACAGCCAACCCTGTCCGTAGGCAATGTTGAGTTTTACTAACGCTTCACACTGCTCGTTGTTCTCAACGCCTTCAGCAATCAGCGAGACCTCAAGCCCATCCGCAATACTGACAATGTGCGGAATAAGCGATGAGCGAATGCTGTGATCTTCCATATCCATGACAAAACTTCTGTCTATTTTAAGAAGGTCACAGTTTAGTGACTTTAACTGGCCTAAATTAGAATACCCGACACCAAAGTCATCGATTGCAACCATGAAACCTTTACTTTTCAGCGCTTTGATATGCTTCGCAGCGATATTAGTCGCAATATGTTCGTCTTCTGTAATTTCTAACACCAACGCAAACTCTTTGGTATTTAACGCAATCAGCCAATCAAAATCGATGATTTTTTCACGCGTAAATTCAAACGGAAACAAATTGAACGACACCTTAAACCCTTTGGGTATCGATGGTGCATTGTTGAGATCCCGCATCGCTGTTTCAACCATTAAGCGTGTAAATTCCCACGTTTTGTTTTGCAGCCTAACTTGCGCGATAAACTCATCAGGATAAATGACGCCAAATTCGTCCTCAAAACGACTTAATACTTCGCACCCTATCACCTCACGAGTGGTTAAATTCACGACCGGCTGATACAAGCAGAAGAACTTACCGCTGTTAAGCCCACGCTCTATGCGAGACTCTAATGAGTGCCTATGCCGTAAGAAGTTAAACATAAGCATATGGGAGAGGGCTGCACTCATCAGCATTACAATGATGAGTAATGCGAGCTTTGACTTATGTAAATTAAAGAGTCGCCCCTGATCAGCAATCACTTTTAAGCACGTGAGGCTATACCGCTTATCACATTTGATAAAACTGAGTGAAAATAAACTGGATGCGCGAGACAAATCGTCTGCTGTCACATCGCTTTTGATGAGCTGTGAATTGCCGGCGATGTGGTAAGTTTCATCGCCTTTGTAAAAGAGTTGCCAATCTTGCAAATAGCCATTGCCGATGATGCCGTTCATATCGAGTACAGCATTATAGCGGCCTCGTTTTACTATTGTGGCGGTAGACTGCTTTTCAAACAGGGCAAGCGGCGTATTTATCCAGAAGATATCACCCAATGCGGTTTCGAAGTCGGGCACTTCTTCTTGTATCGGTGCGGGCAAAATACCAAGGTAGGTACTACAAGAAAACTGGCCTTTTTCGTAGAAGCCAATTTCCTTTACGTACCGAGAACGAAACAATGCTTTTCGCATATCAACAAGGTGTGCTTCATCGCATATCTCGTTAGGCAGCGCATTAAGATAATCCAGGGTGACTTCTGCATCTCTAAACACGGTATGCACTTCCCCGAGTATCTCTGTCGCCCGCTCATCTTCTTGTGAACGAATAACAGAAAACAACAACATGCCTAATAAGGCTGACACCCCTATCACCGTGAGTGTTGATACCGCAAGTGCTTTGATGTTGTCTTTAAAAAGGAGTTGTCTTGTAGGGTGCGATGCCATAACGTTTTAAAATGATTTAACACAGGTATAGCGTAGACGGTCTGGGATTTATTGCACTATTTTAGCCTACATAGGATAAGTAGCATTAGTGATGCGTTTTATTGAGAGGTAAAGCTAGGACGCACTGGGATGTGCTTTTGATTTGAGTTAGTGGCGGAGCGGACGGGACTCGAACCCGCGACCCCCGGCGTGACAGGCCGGTATTCTAACCAACTGAACTACCGCTCCACATAACTTGGGTGTGCGCTTTTCGATTAATGGCGGAGCGGACGGGACTCGAACCCGCGACCCCCGGCGTGACAGGCCGGTATTCTAACCAACTGAACTACCGCTCCACATAATCGAGAATTGCATATATAACTAAAATGGCGGAGCGGACGGGACTCGAACCCGCGACCCCCGGCGTGACAGGCCGGTATTCTAACCAACTGAACTACCGCTCCGAAGCCTTTTTAGTTATATCATTGAAATTGGCGGAGCGGACGGGACTCGAACCCGCGACCCCCGGCGTGACAGGCCGGTATTCTAACCAACTGAACTACCGCTCCGCATTTTCAATGTTATCAGTGAGTTACTTGAGTAGGTTATACCCCGTGCCCTCACTGCGGCGCAGATAATACGTATTCGCCCTAACAGAGTCAATGCTTTTTATTAATAAAATTGCCTTCTTGGTGCTGTTTGCATGATAAATAATCACAATGTTGAAATAAAAATCAGTGGTGATTATTTTTAAATCAATCTGCACCTCACCACAAAGGTAAGCACTCCCCCCACATTTTATGATTTTTTCTTAAATACTGAAAATAGTTTTGCCAGCCCTTTCGGTTCATCATCTAACGATATATCTCGTTCCGTCGCTGCCTTCTTTTGTGCGTTGACTGGTTTGCCCGTTTTCTTTTTGCGCATCAAAATAATGATAATGGCAGCGACAATCCCAATAAGCAGAATGCCGCCATTGACTGACACAAGCAATATCATCATGGTTTTTGAATCCATCTCTTCACTTGTTTCACTCATCACCGGCGCGGGTTGGTCTACCGGCTCAGCTTGTTCACTATCGGGTATCGCGGTATCGCTTCCATCAACAATGGGGTCTTTACCGTCAATAAGTGGGTCAATAACTTCAGGCTCAGGCTCGTTAGCCAAAAAACTGTACTCTGGCACATCTAATATAAAGTCTCTTCCGTCAGTAGTTGTACCGTATGCGGTGAGCTTTACGCGGAAAATACCTTCTTCATAGGCTACGATAAGATGTTCTCTGGCATTATCACCGCCTTCTGTCAGAGAGAAATTTTGAATATCGGTATTCGGAAACCTTACCTTTCCATCAATAAGCAGCGACGAGATGTCTACTAAGTCTCTATCAACGTCAATAATTAGTTTATGATAACCCTCACCACCGCCATCAAGTTCTACGTCGATGTTAACCGGATTAGAATAGAGTATTATTGGCTCACTCACCTGTTCTCGTGTGTACATTGGCGTACGCACTCTAAATACAGGCTTCCATTCGCCCGAGGATAACTTCAGATTAAATTGCCCGGTAAACACGCCATCGCCAGGGCGCTCATCCATACCCCGACCATTATCTTCAAATTTCGCTATCTCTTGGTCGTTTGAACCGAAATTATCAAAATTAGGGTTGTTGGTGCTTACAAACTCAATATCTAAATTAACAACATTTCTAAACGCTGCATTATCAATGGGTTTTCCTGCATTGGTTAGGTATGCGGTTGATTTTAAGATTTCACCGGAAAAAAGAATGCTCGGTAGCGGGTCTGCGTGCAGTTCAATATCAGACACCACCATGACTCTGCTATTAGGTAGCACCTGCCCGACAGCTTGCCATGGGCCCGGAACCGGGTTTTTGATTGTGATCATGTCAAACGTGTCGGCATCGAACCACGTTATCTTTTCGTCGTCAGCCTTACTCTGGAAAAACTTCGAACCATCAGGTCTCACCAATACCACTGGCGCTGAACCATATTCGCGAAAGAAAATCATGGTGATTTCTTCCACGTTATAATCAACCCTGAAGCGGTTTTGTAGCAGCGCTATCGAGTTTTGGTACTCGTCTCCTAATGTTTCAATCGGCTCTACAGCATTACGTTGGGACGTTTGCGTTTCTGGTGCGTTAGAGGCGGGGGCCGTTTCCTGCGCTACGACGGAAAAGCTCAACAACACCATCACGGCCGCTATTAGCTTGTTATTTATCCCAATTGTCACGCATACACTCCTGTTGTCGATTCTGTAGCGCCAAGCACATCGTTATGATGCATCCTCACTATCTGGACGCCATAAACACTTGCCCCCTGCCTTTTTTACCATATCAAGGCGCGCTTCATGTTGTTGTAATTCATCGGCGCTTGCTTTAATAACCTTTAATTTATTTGTTGTCCTATTGATTGCTCTAATCGCGTTGGTATCGTTATCACCACTTCCGGTGGATGCCAATTTGAGTTTGGTCTGTCCGCCCGTCATCAGTAAATAAACGTCAGCCAAAATCTCGGCATCTAATAACGCGCCGTGTAATTCTCGGTGACTATTATCAATGCCATAACGTTTACAAAGTGCATCAAGGTTATTTTTCTGGCCTGGGTGAAGTTGCCGCGCTAAAACCAATGTGTCTAGCACGTCACACATATTTTTCGTTACAACGCCCTTAGTGCCACTTTCCATCGCGAATTCATGATCCATAAAGCCCACATCGAACGGAGCGTTATGAATGACGAGCTGTGCACCACGAATGAAGTTAATGAAATCTTGCGCGACATCAGAAAACGTAGGTTTATCAACAAGAAATTCGTTAGTAATACCGTGGACCTCGATGGCCTCTTGTTCAATTTGGCGACCGGGATTGATATAAACATGAAAATGGTTACCGGTAAGGCGCCTATTGACCACCTCTACACAACCAATTTCAATGATGCGGTGGCCTTCTTTAGGATCGATACCCGTCGTTTCGGTATCTAGAATTATCTGTCGCATACTTCCTCTGCTGTTTTCTGTCGCTTTTTGATAGTATATCAATCCCTTCGCTTCAGACTAAGGGAAATGCCGATTTAACGGGTAATAAATTTTTAAGGACTTCGCGTGACGCAAAAAACAATCCATATCTTTACCGACGGTTCATGTTTGGGCAATCCAGGTCCTGGCGGATATGGCGCTGTATTAGTCTATAAACAACATAGCAAAGAATTGAGTGATGGGTTTGCTCATACAACCAATAATAGAATGGAATTACTGGCGCCAATAGAAGCGCTAAATAGCCTCAATGAACCCTGCCAAGTAGAGCTGACTACTGACAGTCAGTATGTAAAAAACGGTATCAACCAATGGATCCATAATTGGCGAAAAAACGGCTGGCGTACATCAGATAAGAAACCAGTAAAAAATGCCGATTTATGGAAACGGTTAGATGAAGCGGTAAAAAAACATAGTGTGAATTGGCATTGGGTGAAGGGACATTCAGGTCACCCTGAAAATGAGCGCTGCGATAAACTAGCGAGAGCCGCTGCCGAGGCTAACCCCACGCAAGTTGATGCGGGCTTTGTAGGATAACAAAGCCCATACGGCTTATTTCCATTCAACGACGATTTTTCCCATCGTGTCGTTATTTTCTAATCGCTCGTGGGCAATACCAACTTGGTCGATACCGTAAACCGTATCAATGTTTACGTGTAATTCATTGCACGTAAACGCATCTAAGCAAGCCGTACTAAACGCCTCGATTAACGCTGTTTTGTAACTATCATCTCGATTTCTAAGCGTAGTACCTTGGAGGGTGGCGCGTTTTTGTAACAACAGGCCCATATCCAACTTATCGGCAAAACGCCCCGCCAACATTGCGAGCTGCACTATCATGCCATCCCGTGCAAGTACTTTTATGTTTCGATTAAGGTAATCGCCGCCGACCATATCTAAAACCATCGCAACACCAGATGGCCAACGCTCGCCCAGTACATTTGCGAAACACGATTCCTTATAGTTAATAAGCACACTGGCCCCATTCTCTTGACACATGGCCAGTTTTTGACTGCTTGACGCGGTGGCGGCCGCCTCTACACCCCAATGTCGGCACAATTGTAAAGCAGCTAACCCGACGCCACTGGCTCCCCCGTGAATAAGCACTTTTTCAGCGGGCTTCACATGAGCAATGGTGCGAAGACACTGAAAAGCTGTTAAAAATACTTCGGCAAGCCCGGCTGCGGTAGAAAATGCCATTCCTTCAGGAATCCGCATAAGATGAGTAGGGTTAACAACAACCTCTGACGCGTATCCGCCCCCAGCAACCAAACCAAACACCTTATCACCCACCTTCCATTGGCTAACCTTTTCACCAACGTCATCAACGATGCCCGCTACCTCTAGGCCAAGTATTTCGCTTTCTCCTGGCGGCGGCGGGTAATGACCTTGTCGCTGTAGCGTATCTGCACGATTAACGCCAAAGGCATTGACCTTAACTTTTACGAAATTTTCAGGTGTAGTTAATGATGAACCATGGCGAATCGAAAGTGCGCGTGGCGCACATCCTTTTTCAAAATCTACAAACTGCACTACACTCTCCTTAAATTACGTGCCATTGCGAAACACGATGCGGCGAACGCCTTCTTTGGTTAATCGTGTTTATTACGCTAACTAGTACGGATAAAGACAATAAATGGTGCATTAATGCCTATTCGCATACATTGCTGTTTACGGTTATACTCCGCGCCTCGCTGGGTTGGTGAATACCACACTGCCCCACGCCCTTTAATGAAACTATAAACCATAGAGTACACCGAATGTCAGCACAGGTCATTTTATCACCAAACAGAGACAAATCACTTCGTCGTCGCCACCCTTGGGTGTTCGATAGCGCGGTCGCTACCGTAAAAGGAAAAGCACGCTCGGGTGATACCGTCGACGTTTACGACACCAAAGGTGAATGGCTAGGCCGCGGTGCATACTCACCAAGCTCTCAAATACGAGTAAGAATGTGGACATTCGATATAGATGAAACCATCGATAATGGTTTCTTTTTACGTAAAATGGAAACGGCACTATCACTACGTAAACGCTTGTTTGATCCACAACAAACGAATGCATTTAGATGGATCGCGTCAGAAAGTGATGGCCTACCCGGTGTAACTATCGACTTATATGACAATGTAGCGGTGGTTCAATTACTCAGTGCGGGTGCGGAAAAGCACAGGAAGAAGATAGTTTGGGCTATTACTAAGCTCCTTCCTGGTACCCATGTTTACGAACGTAGCGACGTTGATGTAAGAAAAAAAGAAGGGCTAGAGCCAGTCACTGGCGTGCTTGCAGGAGAGCCTCCGATGCAAGTTACCATTAAAGAAAACGGGCTTTCCATTGTTGTTGATATTGAAAACGGCCATAAAACCGGCTTTTATCTTGACCAACGTGATAGCCGCGCCACTGCCGCGCACTATGCAAAAGATGCTCACGTACTGAATTGCTTCAGCTATACGGGTACCTTCTCGTGTTTTGCCCTCGCTGGTGGTGCTAAATCTGTGACTAATGTCGATGTGTCAGAGCCCGCTCTTGCGCTTGCAAAACATCACGTTGAGCTAAATAACCTTACCGATGGCGACAGCTACTATGTGAATCAGGACGTATTTAAAGCGCTTCGCGAATTTCATGAAGGAAAACAGCAGTTCGACATGGTAATACTCGACCCACCTAAATTTGTCGACAGTAAGGCAACCCTGACACGCGCGTCACGCGGGTACAAAGACATCAACATGTATGGCATTCATGCCGTTAAATCAGGCGGATTACTGCTAACGTTTAGCTGTTCTGGGTTAATGCCTGCTGACCTGTTTCAAAAGATCGTTGCCGATGCAGCACTAGACGCAGGCCGTACCATCAAGATTATAGGCCGTTTAGGTCAGGCTGCTGACCACCCTATTATTGGTACTTACCCTGAAGGCTACTACTTAAAAGGCCTCATTTGTGAAGTGACTGACTAGTCGTTTCACAACCTTTGCGTGTACAAATACTACTTTCTGTGTTTGCCTGAAAGCACAGAAAGTAGGCGTAACCCATTTTATCGATAGCGCACGCTGTCACGCTGCTACGCCCTTTCTCATCTCTTGCTCTAAAAGCGTGACGTCGTGAGAGACAGCTGCACGTTTTGTTCTCGCAACTTCCTTCGAAATTTCAATACGTTTCCATACGCGCTCATGAAAATAAAAAGCGACGGTATTTATTGCTGGTTCAACAAGCGCTACAGCACCGCCTACCACAACACTGCCGGTTAGCAGGTAAGCAACCATGAACGCTACAGAAAAGTGCATAACGGCAAAGGTAACAGTCTTTTTCATTTTAGGTTTGGCCTTTATTTAATCAAATTAAGATAATGAGAATTATTATTATTTAATAAAAATAAAGACAATTAAATTACTCGAATAGTTCCATCGAGTAATTTAATGAAGGACAACAAACAGTGCTGTGTGTTGTCAGTAGGATATGTCTACTTCATTTCGGTAATTTCGACACCAACTACACAGCTAGAGTCTGTGTCTGGTTCACAGCGAACCACGGTAGCTAGCGCTGCGAGCGAGGGTATTTGCGAACTTGACGACTCTATCGCGACACTCACCTGCGTACCAATTTCGATAGAGGGTTCATCTACCTCCAATGACATACCTGTCGCGCTGATGTCTTTGCACATTGCCTGCATCGTGCGACTTGATTCATCGTCGGTAACCTCTAACTGACAAGGCGAATTAACCATCATCCTGAAAAAATTTCGCTTATCATCGTATCCCAACATGTTTACTTCTCCTGATTTCTAGCCTAAACCTCATGACCTACTTCTTTGTTATAGGGTGAGGTTAAACTATTGTCAATCTGGGCGACTACATATTGTTCGATTATTTTAAATTTGCGCTGGCGTAATGTGTAAACCGAGCTATAACCGGGCTAAAAATCTTGCAAATACAATGTAATGCGCTTGGCTGAGATGGGATACGCCGTGCCAAGCTGCTGAGCGAACAACGATACTCTCAATTCTTCAATCATCCAGCGAACCTCAGTAAGCGCATCGGGCACTTTACCTTTAGGATATTTCCCGCATGTTTTTTCCCATTCACTTATCGACTTTTCCACCGTAACTTGGTGCATACGATCTTTGTTTGGGTCGATCGGCAGTTTATCTAATCGTCTCGCAAGCCCCTTAATATATCGGTTCCAGTCATCTAAGCGAGCCTCACCAATAGACGAAACAAAACCAGGGAATACCAGTGCGGCCAAATGCGCCTTACAGTCGCCTAACGCGTTAATCATTGTAAGCGGCACATTGCCTTTCATCTGCTTTTGACACTGGTGCGCTAGCGTTAAGCCCTGTTCTACCTGTTGTGCTATCTCTAGCACACGGTCATTAATGTTTGCTCTGACAACATCGACACAGGCGTTAAACTCGCTTTTTGTGCGAATATCGGTGTTATTCGCATGGCAAAAGTCTGAGACTAACGCATCGATACCAGCAAAGATACAATCATCAATGAGTGCTTTAACCTGACCAAACGGATTAAAGTACAGCCCTAGTTTTGCCTTATTAGGCAACTTATTTTGAAGGTAATTAAGTGGCGAGGGCATTGCATTTTTAATCAGTACATTTACACCTTGGCGATGAGTGGTTTGCGCTTTTTCCGCTTCGTCAATGAGTGCTATGTCGACCTTATCCCCGCGTTGAACTAATGCCGGAAATGCCTGAACTTCGAACCCTCCCACCTTTTGTACGAAGGTATCGGGCAAGTGGTCAAAATCCCACTGTTCAATGTTGCTGCGCTCAAGCCCTGGTGTCGCGGCTTTTTCAAAGGTTTCTTTCACATGTCCAGCACACGTCAATTTTAGTGCGTGTAAATCGTCACCAGTGGCAAGGTCATCCCCGTTGTCGTTAACAACCGTAAAGTGTATCTTCAAATGCTTATCGAGCGCGTCAAGATTCCAGTCTTCAGGTTCAATAACAATCCCCGTCATTTTACGCAGCTTATCTGACACAGCTTCTATGATGGGGACCGGTCGGTTATTTTTATCGGTATCGCTAATATCTGCTATGCAAGCATCAGCAAAATTAGGGGCCGGTACAAAATTTCGGCGCAAACGTTTCGGTAGGCTTTTTATCATTCCCACAATCAGCTCGTGCCTAAGGCCCGGTACCAACCAATCAAAGCTGACGTCATCCACCTGATTTAATACTGGAAGTGGAATAACAACCGTTACGCCATCATTTTCTGCATTTGGCTCAAAGTTGTAGCGAAGAGGAAGGGTTATATTTCCTTGACGCCATACATCTGGGAACGCGTTGGCAACAGATTGTGCAGGCTGTTGTCGATAAACATCCTCTTCGGTAAACGTGAGTGCTTTGTTATTCCCAAACTGTTTAAACCATTTTTTAAATGACGCGTCGTTATTCGCCTCAACGGGAATGCGTTTTGCGTAAAAACTAATGAGCTCCTCATCATCAACCAATAAATCTCTACGTCGGGTCTTTTGTTCGAACTCATCAGCTTGCTCTAATAACGACTGATTCTCCTGCAAAAAACCGTAATTAAGTTTTGTGTTCCCTGCGACTAACGCCTCTCGAATGAAGAGTTCGTGACAAAGCGGCGGGTCGATAAGGCTGAATACTTTCGCGCGTTTCATGACAATTGGTAGTCCGAAAAGCGTTACCTTTTCAAACGCGATCACTGCACCACGTTTTTTAGACCAATGAGGCTCTGAATAACTCGATTGCGTCACATGGCCTGCAAGCGGCTCAACCCATGTTGGGTCAATTTTCGCTACCATTCGGCCGAATAATTTTGACGTTTCAACCAGTTCAGCCGCCATAACCCATTTGGGCTGCGACTTTGCTAACCCTGAGCCAGGAAAAATCATAAATCGCGTATTGCGCGAGCCTAAGTACTCGCGATCTTTGTCTTTGAACCCTAAGTGCGAAAGCAACCCACTTGCAATAGCCTGATGAATGGCTTGATAATCAGCCTCATGCTTTACAATTCCAAAGCCTAACTCTGCAATAGACTTTTTCAGCTGACTTACAATATCTTGCCACTCACGCATACGTAAGTAGTTGATAAATTGTGTCTTACACCATTTTCTAAGATGATTTTGGCTTAGTGCGTTTTGCTGTTCTCTAAATGCAGTCCAAAGATTGAATAGGCTGATAAAGTCAGAATCTTTGTCTGAATATTCATTATGTTTTTCGTCCGCTTGTTGACGTTTATCTTGCGGCCTTTCCCTTGGATCTTGAATAGATAGGCCAGCCGCAATAACCATCACTTCATTGACGGCATTGGTTTTTTCTGCCTCGATCACCATACGTGCATAACGAGGGTCAACAGGAAGTCTTGCAATCTGACGCCCCATTTTAGTAAGTTGCATCTTTCCTTTTTGCTTGGTGATTGCTTGAATCTCTTCTAGTAGACGAAAACCGTCATTAATATTTCTATTATCCGGCGGCTGTACAAAAGGAAATGCTGCTATATCACCAAGGCCAAGCGCTAGCATTTGCAGTATGACTGAGGCTAAGTTTGTTCTGAGTATTTCAGGATCGGTAAACTCTGGGCGGCCGAGGTAGTCTTCTTCGCTGTATAAACGAATACAGATACCGTCCGATACTCGACCACAACGCCCTGCTCGTTGATTCGCTGAGGCTTGAGAAATCGGTTCGATAGGTAACCGCTGTACTTTGCTTCTTGCACTGTAGCGAGATATCCGCGCCATACCAGGGTCAATGACGTACTTAATGCCCGGTACGGTCAATGAGGTCTCAGCAACGTTAGTTGCCAACACAATACGTCGACCGCTATGAGACTGGAAAATCCGATTTTGTTCTGCTGCCGATAAACGGGCATAAAGCGGTACTATTTCAGTGTTACGGTACTGCTGCTTGCTTAACGTATCTTGCGTATCGCGTATGTCACGTTCACCACTTAAAAACACCAAGATATCACCCGGTGCTTCACGCATAAGCTCATCAACAGCGTTGACAATGGCATCAGCTTGATCTCGTTCTTCATCGCCATTTTCAGGCTCATGGTAACGGATTTCTACGGGGTAAGTTCGACCACTTACTTCGATGATGGGCGCATTATTAAAGTGCTTCGAGAAACGCGCTGGATCGATAGTCGCCGACGTAATGATAAGCTTCAGTTCAGGGCGTTTATCGAGAAGCTGGCGTAAATAGCCTAATAGAAAATCAATATTTAAACTGCGTTCGTGCGCTTCATCGATAATGATGGTGTCGTATTGATTTAGAAAGCGGTCTTGTTGCATTTCAGCGAGCAACATACCGTCAGTCATCAGCTTTACGTAACTTTGGTCACTCACCTGGTCACTAAAGCGAATTTTAAACCCAACTTTTTCACCAAGCGGTGTATGCAGTTCTTCTGCAATGCGGCTTGCCACACTTCGCGCGGCGAGTCGTCGAGGTTGGGTGTGCGCAATCATTCCTGACACACCCCGCCCTAATTCTAAGCAAATTTTTGGAAGCTGCGTTGTTTTCCCGGAGCCGGTTTCACCTGCCACAATCACCACCTGATTGTTGGCGATTGCCGCTTTAATATCTTCTTTCTTATCACTTACGGGTAAAGGCGGATAGTCGACTGACGGAAGGTTCGCTTTTCGCCACCGGCATTTTTCAATTGAACGCTCAATATCGCTTTTTAATTTTTCATATTGAGCATTAAGCGCTTCATTGGCATCAACATTTTCACCTGACGCTTTATTATTAACCGATTTAGCTAGCTGAGACACGCGGCGTTTAAGCCTAAACCTGTCTGCATTCATACAGTCGTCTAATTGTTTAAAAAGCGGTTTTATAGCAATAGCTGAAGACAAAATAGCATCCTACTGAAAAACGAATAAGGTGGTATTCACCTTGAATGAAAAAGATGGCGCGCAGTGTTAATCACGCACACACCGCTAGCAATATGCATTGCTAAGCCGCGATGCGCGCAGATCGTAGAAGAAGCTGCGGTAAAAATCTAGCGCTATTTAATACCGAAAAACGTAATCAATTGATCACCCCTTTTCGCTGTAGCACTTAAATGACAACAAGCGACCGTTGTTTTCGATTAGTCGGCAAGCGAATCATCATGTGGGGCAGTAAAGCGTGGAAAGCCAAATGCAATCGCAAGCAAGCCAAACACAAAGATAAGCATGGGATACCAGCAGTACGGCGTAATGGCCAATGGTGAAATACCTACCACAGCCGCCGCACTAAGCAATTGCGCACCATAAGGTACTAAGCCCTGGAAACTACATGAAAAAATATCCAGTAAAGACGCCGTTCGACGAGGGTCAACACCATATTTTTTGTTTAAATCACGGGCAATGGGGCCTGCTGTTACAATGGCGATGGTATTGTTCGCGGTGGTGATATCAAGAAAACTAACCAACCCTGCAATACTAAACTCTGCCCCTTTTTTACTTGTCACCCTTCGGGTCAGCCTATCAATAAGCCAAGTAATTCCACCATTGGCATGCATAAGCGCCACAATGCCGCCTATAGTAATGGCTATCATGGCAAGATCTTGCATCCAGCCCATACCTTTTTGAATACTCTGCATCATACTTAATACCGTAAAGCTATCCTGAATAAGCCCCACAATACAAGCACTTGCAATACCAACACCCAATACGCTGATAACGTTAAACCCGCTTAGCGCAAAACCAATGATGCAAAGGTAAGGTAAAATGCGCCATACGTTATATTCCTGTGTCTCAACGATCCCCGAGGTATCTACATCAACGCACAGAAGCAGTATCATAGTGACGATACAGGCAGGCAATGCGACCATTAAGTTTGCGCGAAACTTATCTTTTAACCGCACCCCTTGCGTTCGGGTAGCTGCAATGGTGGTATCTGACACAAATGATAAATTATCGCCAAACATCGCGCCGCCGACAACGATGCCTAGCGCCATCTCTATAGGTAACCCCAAGCTAGTGGCTACGCCAGCGCCAATGGGTGATAAAGCAGTGATCGTGCCCATCGATGTTCCCATCGCAAATGAGATGAAACAACAAATAAAAAAGAGCCCAGGCAATATCATTGCTGAGGGAACAAACTGTAAGGCCATATTCACCGTTGCGTCCCGTGCACCAATATCAATGGTCACCGCGTAAAAAGCGCCCGCTAGTAGAAATATCAACACCAACAGTATTATATTTTTATCGCCTCCTCCCTTACAGAACGTTGACACCTTTTCAGAGAAGCTAACCCGCTCACCTTTTGGGTTCAGGCACAGCCCATAACCTGCGCTGATAAAAAATGCCACTAATATTGGCATCGACGTTATGTCGTTAGTCACGACACCGGTAGCAACCACTAGGATGACAAATAATAAAATAGGCGTTAGCCCTAAAGGGTTAGGCAATACGGGTTTGGTTTGAACCACTACACACTCTTTTTTACGCTTAATATGAAGCGCTAGAGAATAAAAGGTTTTGTGCTGCTTTTAAAGGAGGTTGATAGACTGAATGGTATTTACTTATGAAAACATCGCGTTGTAAACGAATAAAGAATAGCGAGCAACGGCTTGCTATTCTTTATTGCAGAAAACTCACAGGACTTATTACACTATCCAGCTTTCTGATACCCATCTCTTAACTGTACATCAATAGCTTTAAGTACAGCGCTTCGATTGATACATCCTTGCAATACACCGTCATCATCGACGACTGGATACACCCTGGGTTTTTCTTTGATGAGTAATTGGGCTAGTTCTATCACTGACATGTACGGTTTTATCGTCATAACGGGGGTTTTCATAATATCAGCCACCCTACAGATTTGTTCGCGGTAATAACTAGAAGCGATCATTTGGGCAATGCAGTCTTGTTCCGATAAAAAACCTACCACTTTACCCTTTATATCAACAACTGGTCCTCCGCTTTGTCCGCTTGTTAACAAGACCTCGACAGCCTCAGCAACAGGCATTTCAATGTGCAGTTTTACGGGGTGAGTGTTCATATAATCACTGACTTGCAACGATTCCATTTATATCTCCCAGCCGTTTTATCCTATTACTAACACAACAGACCTAGGCATGACGGCATTTCTTTTGTTTACAATGAGTGTAAAGGCTTCCCCTTCAATTATCAGCGTAGTCGGATAAAACCAGAACAGCTACTTTTTCCAACTACATTTTAACGATTATTTATATATTGAAACCGTCACGTTTCCTGCCGTATCGACGCTTGCTCTGTACATACCCGCAGTATTGAATGGCATTGCTATATTACCGTTTGCATCGATAGCAATAACACCGCCGTCCCCCCCCGCATCTTTTAGCACTTTATTGATGACTGTGTCAGCAGCCTCTTCAAGCGTACGTTCTTGATATTTCATTCGTGCACAAATATCAGCAGCAACATTGTAGCGAATGAAGTACTCACCGTGTCCAGTCGCGGATACGGCGCAGCTTTCATTGTCAGCATACGTGCCAGCGCCGATAACCGGAGAATCACCAATTCGACCATAACGTTTGGCCGTCATGCCGCCGGTAGAAGTCCCCGCGACGATGTCGCCATGTTTATCAAGTACAACCGCGCCCACTGTGCCGAAACGTTCATTACCGATTTGACCTCCATACTGCGATGCGGTTTCTAGCATCCTTGCTTTTGCCTTATCTAATGCGTTTTTTCTAAACTCGGTATCAAACGTACTGTTATCTACTTTTTCAAGTTGATGCTCAAATGCAAACGCCTCAGCGCCTTCTCCCGATAGTAAAACATGAGGCGACACGTTCATGACCAATTGCGCTGCCGCTATTGGGCTTTTTATTTGTTTCACCCCCGCCACAGCCCCGGCATTTTTGCTACCTCCGTGCATAATCGACGCATCGAGTTCATGCGCCTCATCAAAGGTATATACCGCGCCTACCCCCGCATTGAATAAGGGTGAGGCTTCAAGCAATTGAATGGTTTCAACGACGGCCTGTTCGCCAGTGCCCCCGGCATTTAACACTTCATAACCATGAAGTACCGCCTGTCGAAGGGTATCGCGATACGCCTTTTCTTTTTTAGGCGTCATTGAAGACTTTAATATTGTACCGGCGCCGCCATGGATGGCTATTGCGACTGGCGCTGATATCGCCTCGTCGTGGTTATGCGCCTGTGCAGCAACGCTAGCTAGCCCTGCACAAAGTAGCATTGATAATGTTGAGACAATTTTCATTGGTTGGTTGCGTCCTTCTCATTATAAAGCAATACCATGACACAATTTTACCGTTGTAAACAAGACATCTCCTGTTTGGCATTTGGTATTCAAACTACACACGTGTAAACTCTGTCGTATAAAAAAGCAATCAACAAGACCTACGCCTTCATGCAAGAACCGACTTTTCTTTGGTACGATTTTGAAACTTTTGGTACCAGCCCAAAAAAGGATCTCCCCTGCCAGTTCGCTGCGGTACGAACCGACATGGATTTTAATGTGGTGGGAAAGCCCATTAACATAATGAGCGCTATTGCTAATGACTACCTTCCTAATCCAGAGGCATGTTTGATAACAGGCATCACACCACAGCAAACGCTTCGAGATGGATCTAATGAAGCCGATTTTGCCGCCCGTATTTTCAAAGAAATGGCTACGCCCAATACATGCAGCGTGGGCTTTAATAGCATTCGTTTTGATGATGAAGTAGCGCGTTTTCTTTTTTACCGTAATTTTTACGACCCATACTCGCGAGAATGGCGCAACGGTAATAGCCGTTGGGATATTATCGACCTTGCCCGCGCCTGTTACGCGCTTAGGCCAGAAGGCATTAACTGGCCTACGAAAGAAAACGGAACCCCAAGCTTTAAGCTAGAGCATCTGACCGCAGCAAACGGCTTGTCACACGAAAATGCACACGACGCATTGAGCGATGTTTATGCCACCATAGCGTTAGCAAAGTTGATAAAAGATAAACAACCAAGGCTTTTCGAGTATGCTTTTTCACTTAAAAATAAGCACACCGTTTCACAACAGTTGGACCTGTCGAAACCCTCGGTGGTTTTGCATATTTCATCCAAGCTTCCAGCTGCACAAGGGTGCTGTACATGGGTAATGCCAGTTGCAAAACACCCCACAAATGCCAACGCTGTTATTGCGATAGATTTATCAAAGTCAGTAGACAGCATTATCAACGACTCGCCCGATATACTGCGCGAGAAGCTTTATGCCCCAAAAGAGATGTTCGAAAACGCCAGTGAGCGTCCCGGCGTAAAGCTAATTCACATCAACCGTTCACCTTTTTTGACGACAGCAAAAGCCATGACAGAAGAGAACGCCGAGCGGCTGGGATTAGACAGAGAAACCTGTTTAGATAATTACCGATTATTAGCCTCTACCCCCGACATTGCGCAAAAACTCTATGCGCTATATGACACTGAGCACGTTGACCAAGACGAAGATATCGACCAAGCATTATACAGTGGAGGCTTTTTAAGTGATGACGACAGGCGTTGGTGCGACCGGGTTATTGACGCGGCGCCCGAGACATTAGGACTGCTTAAAGATGACACCCAACATATCGGCCTTAAGGCGCTTCTTTTTCGGTATCGTGCGCGTAACTTCCCCAACACACTTACGCATGACGAAATGATGAAATGGCAACATCACCGCCAAGCCAAGCTTACCGACGCAACATCGCCCAGTGCAATGACACTTGATACTTACATGGTCAAGCTTGAACAACTTGCCCATGAACACAGCGATAATCCAGAAAAACAAGCTATTTTGAGAGCCTTGTATCAATATGCTGAAAACCTTTGACCTACATGAAGCAAAAGCATTACATTGTGAGCTAGTCTAGCGTAATAACGTGGTAGACATTTTTATATCGGTAATAGGAAATAAACGTCGTCTTTTACATAAAGCACAGCGTGATAATGTCGATATAGAATAAAGAGCTCAACCTGCGGTAAAGGATAACAAGAAATGAACGGCGTAAATATTAGCTTTGATAATTCGCAAACCTACATCAACATTGCGTTGCAGCCCTCTGAATTTGACAATGAAGTCAACATCAAAGACGTTTATGCGAGGTTAGACGAAGGCGAATGCAAAGGCTTATATATCTCTGAAGCGTCGTTAAAATCTGCGGTTGATACGGCTAATCATTTCTTCAAAACGAATGATGGCACCGTGGTGCAAGAGCGGATTGGCGAACGTCGAAATGCAGAAGTTGAATTTCGAATTTCTGAAGATAGCATGAAAGCCACCCTTATCATTACTACGCCTTACGGTGGCAAACTTCCTAATTTAAAAAGCATTAAAGCGCTCGCGGTGAAAAATAACATTCACCGTGGACTAAGCGTAAAACGCATTGTTTCTATGCTAGAACAAGCCAGAGTAGCACCTCCAGGGGCATTAGTAGACGATGTCGTTGCCAAAGGGTTGCCGCCTCGAAATGGCCGCTCATCACGCTTCATTCCGTTAGTGCCCAACGCGTTAGATAGAATATTACGTCCACAGAGCAACGACGGCCAACGTGTTGACATGCGCAACCTTGGTGAAGTCATTTGTATAAAAGCCAACACCCCCGTGCTGCGCAGAACTGAGCCATCGAAAGGGCGTTCTGGATTTGATGTAAGGGGCGGTAAACTTCAACCCTCTCCCGGTGAATGGGTTGAATTTAAAATGGGAAGCGGTACGGCTGTTTCCGACGATGATGCAAATGTTTTGGTTTCTGTGATTGCCGGCATGCCAAAATATAAAGACCAGATAATGAATGTTGATGACACCTTTACGTGCAATGGCGTCAACGTGGGGTCCGGGCATGTCAACTACGACGGTGCAGTTTTGGTTAACGGTGATGTCACCGAAAAAATGCAAATTAAAGCAGCGGGCGATGTCACTGTTAATGGCTTTGTAGAATCGGCGTATATTGAATCGGGTGGTGACATTATCATCACTGAAGGCGCGATGGGCAAAGTTAACGACAACAGCAGTGACTATACCTGTAAATTAGTTGCTGCAGGCAGTATTCACGTACAACACGGTCAGGGTATCGATGTACAGTGCTCTGGAAGCATTACCGTAGGAAGGCAGTTAGCCTATAGTCGTTTACGTTGTGGTGGTGGTGTAACCGTCGGACAACTTGATAAACCAATGGGTAATTTATTTGCGTGTGAAATTATTAGCCAAAACAAAGTAGAAGCGGGAACCTTGGGTGCCGTATCGGGCAGCACCTTAAAAATAGACTTCAGCCAAGGGTTTAATTTGCTACTTGAGAGAAAAGACTCGTTAGATGAATTGTTACGTCAACTGCGAGAAAACAACCTCAAACACAAAGAAAAGATTGATATTATAAGAAACAAACGGGTACCCGAAGAGCTTCGCTCTAAAGTCAACGACGCACTAGAGTTATTTAACAACGAATCAGCACTGCTAGAGTGGCTAGAGTTAAAGGCTGTTGAAGTTAAAAATGCTAAAGAAGCGTATCAAACTGACATCAAACTTGTCGCGAATAAACGGTTATATTCTGGCGTTTCGGCTAAATTAAACAACCGAAATTGGCGTTCAGAAAGAGAATACGACAGAGCGAAAGTGTTTTACGACGCCCATCAGTGGGTTTATGAACCTATTGTGTAACAACAATACCAACCCGTTTCGTACAAAACGGGTTGGTTAATTAATCTTCAACAACAACTGTCCCCGACCCCATACGCTTCGCATTTAGAATCGCTTTTCTGCTGCGTTCTAACCACGTCATCATTCCCTCGTCGTTTTTCAATTCGGCCACGCCTAACGAAACGAATATGTCATCTGAATGGGTGAGCGCTTCGAGGATATTAGTGGAAAGTCTGTCAGCTAAGGCTTTTCCTTCAATTAACGATGTGTGCGGTAGTAGTATTAAAAGCTCGTTGTGGCTGAATCGCGAAACAGTATCTACGTCTCTTACCACACTGAGGGATAGTTGAGATACCAGCTTCATAGCCTCGCGTAATACGTTATCGCTATCCACCATCCCGTTATTAATCGGGCAATCTAGCGCTATAATGACGAGGCTCGGCCTATGCTCGAAACGCTGAAAGCGCGTAAGTTCGTTTTCTATGGTCTGAATCATCTTGTTGTCATTAAACAACCCCGTATCATCGTCATAAGCTGACAACATAGAAAGGGTGTAATTTCGGTCAGCGAGGGTCGCTTGAAGTGATTCGATTTCAACATTTTTTTGGTGAAGGATTCGGTTCGACCTTACCACTACACGGTTTCGCCAGATGATAAACGCCACCATCACAAATGCGGCCACCATCACAAACGCAAACGTTGTGTAGTTACTATTATGACTCACTCTTACGTGATTCCATTTGCGATAGATATCGACATGTTTTTCTATTGGAATACGACTTATTGCCTTGTTTAAAATAGGCACCAGGTGAGAATAAGACCGGTTTACCCCATACGCCAGCGAATCGTACGGTTCTGCGTAGCCAACAATCGCTAAGCCCTTCAAATTTTCATTATTGATATGTAGGTTCACACTCATTAATGAGCCCACCATCACATCAAACTCGCCACGTAAAAGCTGAAATAACCCCTCTTTTTCGGACGCTATCATGGCTAGACGTAAGTCAGGATAAAATCGACGTACATACTCTGCCTGTCTGTATGCGTCGACGATGCCAACCGTTCTATCGCCAACGCCGTCATACCCTTGCAAGATCGGCGTGCCTTCAGGAGCAACTAATACATTAGGTGACTCAAAATAAGGCAATGTAAAGTCTAAGAACTGACGCCGAAAATCAGACGCATTCATCATCGGTATAACATGACAAATTCCTTGTTGAACGAACGCGAGGCTTTCTCGCCATGACTGCGTTTCAACCAGTTCGAATGTGAGTCCGGATAGATTTGAGATAAGGGCCATATAGTCAGCCGATATTCCCACATGCCTGTTGTTTCGAATAGCCTCATAGGGCGCCCAACTTGGGTCGATACAGTATGGAATTGGTTTATCGGTATAAGGGGGTGTAGCAGTTTGGGCCGCTTTTTCCTGAACATGAGTAGATTGCGCTGAGGCACCGCTCATTAAAACACTCAATAGCATTACCACCGTTACATATCGGCAGCACCTAAACAAAATCAAATGGGATCCTCAAACAACAAGTAAATTTTTGGCACCAAAGTATCTTTGCTAGGGTAGAAAATTGCAACACGAAACTTGCCTAAATGGTCAAGTTACGTGCAGTTTTTGCTGAAACTCTTTATTTAAATAGGTTTTTTCATTCATTATAGACGCAAGTTTTTCTACCGCTGCGCGGATATCATCAAACCGCAGGTAAAGGGGGGCAAAACCAATGCGAAGTATATCAGGCGCGCGAAAATCTGCGATCACGCCACGCGCTATCCACGCTTGGCAAATGGCGTAAGCGTGCTCATGTCGAAATGCAAGCTGGCTCCCCCTAACGTCAACAGTAGGGCTAGCGAACTCAAACGCATTAAAAACATCGTATTGTTCCATACATTCTATAAAGTATTCTTGAAGTGCTACTGATTTTTTAGCGACATCATTTATATCAAGGCCTTCAAATACCGACAATGCAGCATCGAGAATGCTCATACTCACAATACCTGGCGTACCACAAAGATTTTGCTTTACGGTGTTTGGCGAAACGTAGTCTGGTGAAAATGCAAATGGTGCATTGTGCCCCATCCATCCAGACAGTGGCTGCTTGTATTCGGCTTGATGCTTAAACGCAACGTAGATAAAGGCGGGCGCGCCCGGCCCTCCATTTAAATATTTATACGTACACCCCACGGCGAAGTCGACATTGCACGCGTCGAGTTCAACAGGAAATGCACCGGCACTATGTGCCAAATCCCACAACGTGAGGATATTGCTAGCATGCGCACTTTCGGTAATTGACGCCATATCCAGTTTAAAGCCTGAACGGAAATTGACTTGGGTAAGCATGAGTACAGCAATATCATCACTTAGCTGCCCTTCAATATCTCGTTCATCAAGGTAGCGTATCGTATATTCATCACCTAATAGGTCGATTAACCCCTGCACCATATAGATGTCGGTTGGAAAATTATCTCGAGTAGTTGCAATCACCTTTTTCGTGGGGTTTAACTTCAACGCTGCACTTAATGCTTTAAACAAATTTACCGAAATGGAGTCGCAGCTGACGATCTGCCCTTTTTCAGCCCCAACAATAGCACCAATCTTATCGCCTACAATACTGGGGAGATTGATCCAACTATGTTTGTTCCAGCTTGTTATGAGGTCGTCTCCCCACTGTTTTTCAACGACCTCTTTCGCGCGTACCTTTGCATTGGTCGGTAACGGCCCTAGTGAGTTACCGTCTAGGTAAACTATCCCCTCAGGAAGCGAGAACTGGCTGCGGATATGCCTAAGGGCATCATGATTATCAAGGTCGTTTTCAATCATATTGTATACTTCTTATTGCTTAATCAGTTCTTGGTAAAACGCATTAAAACTCGGCGTTTTAGGGTGTAGCCAATCGAAATGGCCACCCGCTTTAATAATCCGTGGTGTCGCTCCAGCAAGGCTCGCGTGTTCGCGCGACACAATAGCATCAGCATCACCTTGAAGAAGTATTACTGGAAGCATGGGGGTATCGATCACAGGTGTCGCTTCAATATAGGCCGCTTGCGTATTTTGCTGTGCTTGTGAATATTCACTCGTATGGGTTTGAATAGCGATAGGCATCCCCCCCATAAACACTTTTGTTGCAGTTTGGCAGCTATTTTTACCTTGTGCATAGGCGGTAATATCGGTAATTGCAGCAAGCCCAACGACTTTATTAAGCGGTAACCTGTCCACTATGGTGTCATCTTGTAAGGCGAGTAGTGCCAAGTGACCACCCGCGGAATGTCCTGCTAGTGTAATGCTGTGTGGCATTGTAGTGTTCTGCCAATAGGTAGATAAGTACTGCAACGCACTGGTTACATCATTGCGCGAGCCAGGCCAGCCGCCTCCCTCATCACCGGCGCGCCTATACTCGACGGCATAAACGTCAACACCTCTGTCAGATAGCGCCTTATATAAGCCTCTAGCATGATTGAGATCGTAGGCATTCAACCAGCAGCCCCCATGAATGAATATAAGCGCGGGTTTGTCATCATGTAATGCATTAGACGCTTTCCATACATCAATAAACTGAAGCGCTTCTGCACCGTAAGTTAATCGTAAGGACGGCTCGCTTTGTGGTAATGCAGACAGCGAGCTATATGCAACATTTGAGAGCTCAGCTGCATAGGTCGTATGACTAACATGAAACAATAGCGCAGCGATGGAAACTAAAAAAAGGCGACGAATCATAACGTTGAGATACTTTGTTTTTACTTAATTCACACTATTAAAACACAAATGGCACCGATATAGGTGCCATTTTCAAGATTCACGTTTGTGACTACAAAAAGTGCTACAGCATCTCAACGGCTAGGGCAACACCTTCCCCACCACCAATACAAAGAGAAGCGATCCCTTTTTTAGCATCACGCTGCTTAAGTGCATGTAACAGGGTTACTAAAATTCGTGCGCCTGATGCACCGATAGGGTGTCCTAATGCACATGCGCCGCCTTTTACGTTGACCTTATCTTCATCAAGTCCAAGCTTGCGTATTGCTAGCATAGTCACCATTGCAAAAGCTTCGTTTATTTCAAACAGGTCAACATCGTCTTTCGACCATCCCGCCTTATCCATTACTTTTTCCATCGCGCCCACTGGTGCAACCGTAAAGTTCTCTGGCTCAATCGCATTCGTAGCGTGAGCAACAATCTTAGCTAGTGGTGTTAAGCCAAGCGCTTCTGCTTTTGACTGTGACATAACGAGTAATGCCGCAGCACCATCTGAAATAGAGCTTGAATTTGCAGCCGTCACCGTACCGTCTTTTTTAAAGGCTGGTCTTAGCGATGGAATTTTTTCAGGGCGCGCTGAGGTAGGACCTTCATCGGTATCAACAACCACGTCACCTTTACGGCCTGACACGGTAACGTTGACGATTTCATCGCTAAATGTGCCGGTGTTGATCGCTTCGTTCGCTTTTGACAATGAACTAAGTGCAAAGTTGTCCATGTCGCCACGCGTAATGTTTTCAACGTCTGCAGTATCTTGAGCAAAGCAACCCATCGCTTTTCCGTCATACGCATTTTCAAGGCCATCAAGCATCATATGGTCAAGCACTTGACCATGTCCCATGCGGTAGCCACTGCGTGCTTTAGGTAACATATAAGGCGCATTGCTCATACTTTCCATGCCGCCCGCCACAACGGTGTCAGCACTACCCGCTTTAACTAAATCATGAGCAAGCATTACAGCTTTTAAGCCAGAGCCACAGACTTTATTAATGGTAGTCACGCCAGCACCTAACGGTAGGCCTGCACCAAGGGAAGCTTGACGAGCTGGCGCTTGACCAAGGCCTGCCGGTAAAACACACCCCATAATAACCTCGTCAACGTGACTCACATCAACGTTTTCACACGCGGCTTTGATGGCTACCGCACCCAGCTCTGTTGAAGGCACAGCAGACAAGCTTCCGTTGAACCCACCCATAGGCGTACGCTTAGCAGCGACGATTACAACCGTTTCATTACTCATACCATTTCCTCATAAATATCTGAAAATATAAAACTTTTATAGTTAAAGCCTTTCATGCGTATACAAAAGTAGACACCGCTTATCGGTTTAACCTAATGCTATCATTGTGAAAAATTGACGTTAGCAGAATGTTACTTTACCTTAACGTAAATTGTAATTAACGTTAACGTAAACCCCCAAGGTTTAGGTGTCAACGATTCCTAACACCATGGCAATGTTATTCCGTAAAGGACAATAAACAGCCCGGGGTGCGACACAAGGTGCGTGTAATGACAGACCACGACAGTGAACCAACCTTCGCCATCGGTGAATTGGCCCGCGAATTTGATATCACGCCTCGTTCCATTCGCTTTTATGAAGAACAAGGGCTACTCAGTCCACAACGAACCGGCCAAAATCGAATTTACTTCAATAAGGACCGCGTCAGATTAAAGCTTATTTTGCGGGGTAAACGCTTAGGCTTTTCTCTTGCTGAGGTAAATACGCTTTTTAACATGTACGACACTAACCCCAATTCAGCCGTTCAGCTAGAAGCAATGCTTGAAATGACTGAACAAAAACGCGCCGTACTGAATCAACAATTAGAAGACATACAAATGCTTATGACAGAGCTTGACGATGTAGAAAGCCGCTGTCGAGAAGAATTAGCTGAACTTAAAAGAGGAAAAATTGCATGAACACTTCCTACCCTACACTGAACTTTGGACTTGGCGAAGACATTGACATGCTCCGTGATCAGGTTTACCAATTTTCTCAAAATGAAATTGCTCCTTTGGCAGAACAAGCTGATGCTGACAATCAGTTTCCAAATAAGTTGTGGCCGAAACTGGGAGAAATGGGTCTTTTAGGCGTTACTGTTTCTGAGCAGTATGGCGGCTCTGAAATGGGTTATTTAGCGCACACCATTGCAATGGAAGAGGTTAGCCGCGCTTCAGCAGGCATTGGGCTGAGCTATGGCGCTCACTCAAACTTGTGCGTAAACCAGATATTCAAAAACGGAAATGACGCCCAGCGTGAAAAGTATTTACCAAAACTTGTTTCTGGTGAACATATTGGGGCACTTGCAATGAGTGAGCCTAATGCGGGTTCAGACGTTGTGAGCATGAAATTACGTGCTGAAAAGCGCGGAGACAAATATATCCTAAATGGCAATAAAATGTGGATCACCAATGGTCCCGATGCGCATACTTTTGTGATTTACGCAAAAACTGACCCTAGCGCAGGCCCTCGTGGTATTACAGCGTTTATTGTTGAACACGATTTCCCAGGCTTTAGTCGCGCCCAGAAGCTAGACAAGCTTGGCATGCGCTCATCAAACACATGCGAACTTGTATTTGAAGACTGTGAAGTACCAGCAGAAAACATCATTGGCCAAGAAGGTGAAGGGGTGCGCGTGCTTATGAGTGGTTTAGACTATGAACGGCTTGTTCTGTCTGGTGGCCCACTCGGTATCATGCAGGCGTGTATGGATATCGTCGTACCGTACATTCATGATCGCGAGCAATTCGGTCAGTCAATTGGTCAGTTCCAGTTAGTACAAGGCAAAGTCGCCGACATGTATACGCAGATGAATGCCGCTCGCGCCTATGTTTATACCGTTGCACAATCTTGCGACCGTGGAGAAACCACACGTAAAGATGCCGCAGGCGCAATACTCTATTCTGCAGAACTAGCCACGAAAATGGCACTGGATGCTATTCAGCTTCTAGGTGGAAACGGTTATATCAATGAGTACCCTACGGGCCGATTACTGCGCGATGCAAAACTGTATGAGATTGGTGCAGGAACGTCTGAAATTCGCCGTATGCTTATAGGCCGTGAGTTATTTAACGAATCGAAATAAGTAAAGGGTCTGAGCAACGAGGCAGCTTATGGTCGATAAATACTATAAAAACGAAGACGATCAAGGCTGTCCGCTACACTTAAGACAGAAACTAATAACCGACATCTCCATAGTGGAGATTGAAGAACAATAAGGAGGGGGCATGCCCGTTCTACGTTCAACGATAAATACAAAATCTGAAACCTTTGTGGTTAATGCAGAGCATATGCAGGCGCAAGTCAACGATTTGCTAGAGAAAATTAAGCACATCGAGCTTGGCGGTGGCGAAAAAGCAGCAGAACGACATGTTTCACGAGGTAAATTACTTCCCCGTGACAGAATAAATGCCCTGCTTGACGACAACACTCCGTTTCTTGAGATTAGCCAGTTAGCTGCGTGGGAAGTCTATGACGACTACGTGCCGTGTGCGGGCGTGGTAGCAGGTATTGGTCGCGTGTCCGGTATTGAATGCATGATAGTGGCAAACGATGCCACGGTGAAAGGCGGAACGTATTATCCGTTAACAGTGAAAAAGCATCTTCGCGCTCAAACTATTGCAGAACAGAATAATCTACCGTGTATTTACTTGGTTGATAGCGGGGGAGCAAACTTACCACGTCAAGACGACGTATTTCCTGATCGCGAACATTTTGGCCGTATCTTTTTCAATCAAGCCAACATGTCAGCAAAGAACATCCCGCAAATTGCTGTCGTGATGGGCTCTTGCACTGCCGGTGGTGCCTATGTACCCGCCATGGCTGACGAAAGCATTATCGTGAAAGAACAAGCCACCATTTTCTTGGGTGGTCCACCTTTGGTTAAGGCTGCGACAGGTGAAGTGGTTACTGCTGAAGAACTAGGTGGAGGCGACGTTCATACGCGTATTTCTGGGGTGGCTGATCATTTAGCCAACAACGACCACCATGCACTTTCTATCGCAAGAAACGCGGTCGCTAGACTAAACAGAACCAATGAGAAGTGCATAACTCCCAGTGAAGTTAAGCCTCCTCGTTTCGATACGAAAGAAATCTATGGCATCGTGCCCGCTGATAGCAAACAAACGTTCGACGTCAAAGAAATAATCGCTCGCGTTGTAGATGACTCGGACTTTGACGAGTTTAAACCACTTTACGGCACTACACTGGTTTGTGGCTTCGCAAGAATATTTGGCTTTCCCGTAGGTATTGTTGCGAACAACGGTATTTTATTTGGAGAGAGTGCCCTTAAAGGTGCCCATTTTGTAGAACTCTGTGCAAAACGTAAAATTCCTCTTGTCTTTCTGCAAAATATTACTGGCTTTATGGTGGGTAAGCAGTATGAGCATGGGGGAATAGCAAAGCACGGCGCGAAAATGGTGACCGCGGTTGCCTGTGCTAATGTCCCTAAGCTGACTGTTTTAATTGGCGGAAGTTTCGGTGCAGGTAATTATGGTATGTGCGGACGCGCATACGACCCACGGTTCTTATTTATGTGGCCTAACGCACGCATCTCTGTAATGGGAGGCGAACAGGCCGCTGGCGTGCTTGCGCAGGTTAAGCGCGATCAAAAAGCTCGTGCAGGTGAAACATGGAGCGACGAAGAAGAAAAGGCGTTTAAGCAACCCGTTATCGACACTTATGAAGCACAAGGGCACCCCTACTATGCGTCGGCTCGCTTATGGGATGATGGCGTTATTGACCCTGCCGACACACGTTTAGTTCTGGGTCTGTCACTTTCAGCTGCTTTAAATAAACCTATTGAAGACACCAATTTTGGTGTTTTTAGAATGTAATCGAGGACATTGACTATGGAACACGCGGTAACTTATAACGTCGACCAGCGCAACGTAGCCACGATTACACTGGCACGGCCTGACAAACACAACGCCTTTAATGACGACATGATTGCCACCCTCACCGAGCTTTTCAAAAAAGCAGGGCAAGATGACAGCGTGCGTGCCGTCATACTTCAGGCACAAGGGAAAAGCTTTAGTGCAGGCGCTGACTTAAGTTGGATGAAGCGAATGGCAAGCTATACCGAGTCGCAAAATCATACAGACGCCATGGCATTAGCAACCATGCTTCACACGCTGTACACGCTACCAAAACCCACTATTGCTCGGGTACAGGGTGCAGCCTTTGGCGGTGCGGTTGGATTAATTGCTTGTTGTGATATCGCCATCGCCAGTAAATTAAGTAAGTTTTGTCTTAGCGAAGTGAAAATCGGGCTTATTCCCGCAACCATCAGTCCCTACGTGATAGACGCAATGGGCGCGAGAGTATGCAGACGCTATTTTCAAACCGCTGAAGTATTTTCTGCTCGCCGCGCTCGCCGTTTAGGGCTAGTAAGTGAAGCGGTTAATGAAGACGAACTTGATAGCAATATTGACGACATTATCACCGCTATATTGAAAAACGGCCCTCGGGCAGTTAGTCAATCAAAAGCATTAGTTCAAGATGTGGCTGGCATGCCAATTTCTGCTTCATTGATGGAAGAAACCAGCGCCCGTATCGCGGCGGTGAGAACATCAGCAGAAGGACAAGAGGGGCTAAGCGCGTTTCTTGAAAAACGCCCAGCAGCATGGCAAGAGGTATCGCAATGATTACAAAACTCCTAATCGCTAACCGTGGCGAAATAGCATGCCGCGTGATGAAAACAGCAAAGTCGTTGGGTATTCACACTGTCGCTGTTTATTCAGACGCCGATATAAACGCCAGACATGTTCAAATGGCAGATGAAGCCGTATGCCTTGGCGCTGCGCCCTCAAAAGACAGTTATTTAAAAGCAGATGATATTATCGCGCATGCGAAACGTTTGGGCGTAGATGCTATACACCCAGGGTATGGCTTTTTGTCAGAAAACGCTGGTTTTGCAAACGCGTGTGAAGATAACGACATCATTTTTGTCGGCCCGCCCGCTTCAGCTATTGAAGCGATGGGCTCAAAATCTGCCGCTAAACACATAATGGAAAAAGCCGGTGTTCCACTGGTTCCTGGCTACCACGGCGATGACCAATCACCTGCAGTGCTAAAAAAAGCTGCAGATGATATGGGTTACCCTGTGTTACTAAAAGCAGCTGCCGGTGGCGGCGGAAAAGGCATGCGTCAAGTATGGAGCGAGGATGAGTTTTCTCACGCGCTAGACGCGGCTAAACGCGAAAGCATGGCTAGTTTTGGTGACGACCACATGTTGGTTGAAAAATACCTAACGCGTCCTCGTCACGTAGAATTTCAAGTATTCTGTGACAAGCACGGTAATGGCGTGTATTTATTTGAACGAGACTGTTCAGTTCAGCGTCGTCATCAAAAAATAATTGAAGAAGCCCCAGCACCTAACATGTCCGTAGAAACCCGTAAGAAAATGGGTGAAGCTGCACTATTAGCAGCCAAAGCGATCAATTATGTTGGCGCGGGTACGGTCGAGTTCTTATTAGACGAAGATGATTCATTTTATTTCATGGAAATGAATACGCGTTTACAGGTCGAGCACCCGGTAACAGAAATGATCACCGGTGAAGACCTCGTACATTGGCAATTACTGGTTGCGGAAGGAAATGTTTTACCTAAGGCTCAAGAAGAACTTACGCTAAGTGGTCATGCGTTTGAAGCGCGTATATACGCCGAAGATCCAGACAACGACTTTTTGCCCGCAACAGGTAAATTAGCACTACTTAAACCACCACATGAAAGTGACGTCGTGCGAGTAGATACTGGTGTGGTGCAAGGCGATGAGGTCAGCGTTTATTACGACCCTATGATTGCCAAACTTGTTGTCTGGGGTGCCGATAGAGATATTGCACTAAAGCGCTTACTGAGTGCATTGGGTGATTATCATATAAGCGGCCTAACTACGAATATCGATTTTCTTATGCGTGTCGCGGGCAGTAAACCGTTTATTAACGCTGAACTGACTACGACGTTTGTTGATAAGCATAGCGATATGCTGTTTACGAAGAAAGAAAAAGATCTCGCTACACTGCTCCCTACCATGACGATGCTGGCCTTAGCTAACCGGGAATCGGTTGACACGCAAAGTCAGTCACCATGGGATACTGCAGGTTCATGGCGCGCAAACATGGCATACCGTGAATCAATGGTATTACGTATTGATGACACCGAACACAATGTCACTGTGTCGCACACACCTCGCATAAATGATAATGAAACCGCGACCTTCACCGTTTCACATACCGGCGGCACGTCGACAATGAGTGGGTATATAGACGGACAAACGTTTATCGCTATCGCTGATGGCACGCGTTCGAGATATAGCTTTTCAAAAGATGAGAATACCTTTGGCTTGTATAGTCAATCAGCGTATTTCCATTTTGACGTGTTAACCCCTGACTTGGGCGGTGATGCAAGCGAAAGTGACGACGCGAACCTCACCGCACCGATGAACGGAACCGTCGTGGCGACCTTGGTGGCAGTTGGCGAAAAAGTTGCAAAGGGTACGCCAATTATGATCATGGAAGCAATGAAGATGGAACACACTATTTCGGCACCAGCAGACGGTGCCGTATCAGAGTTTTTCTTCTCTTCAGGTGAATTAGTAGATGGCGGCGCCACACTGCTCGCGTTCGATAAGACAAACGACGAGGAGTAACTATGACATTTCCTCGTGATGTTTCTATTGTTGAAGTCGGTCCACGGGACGGGCTTCAAAATGAGAAAGCGGTATTGACTGTTGCTGACAAAGTAATGCTTGTCGACCTGTTGTCCAAAACCGGGCTGTCACGTATTGAAACAGGCAGCTTTGTGTCACCTAAGTGGGTGCCACAAATGGCAAACTCAGACGATGTATTCAACGCCATAAACCGAGAAACACATTGTGTGTACTCTGCCCTAACGCCAAATATGAAAGGGTTCGAGGCCGCCATCTCGGCCAAGGCTGATGAAGTGGCTATTTTTGGTGCTGCGTCAGAGTCGTTTTCACAGAAAAACATAAACTGCTCTATTGCTGAAAGTCTGACTCGATTTGAAAGCGTTATTACCGCAGCTAACGCCCATAATATCAGAGTAAGAGGTTACGTCTCTTGCGTGATGGGCTGCCCCTATGAAGGTGAAATATCGCCTAAAAAAGTGGCAGAGGTTACTAAAACACTATTGGATATGGGGTGTTATGAAGTGTCGCTTGGCGATACTATTGGTGTGGGTACACCGGCATCGACAGCGCGCATGCTAGATGCGGTGCTTGACGTTGCTCCCACCACCGCTTTGGCAGTCCATTTTCATGATACGTATGGTCAGGCACTGGTTAATCTGCACACCGCGTTAGGATATGGCATATCCACCATCGATTCTGCTGTAGCAGGATTAGGCGGATGTCCATATGCAAAAGGCGCCAGCGGGAATGTAGCCACGGAAGACGTCCTTTATATGTTAAACGGGATGGGCATCAATACGGGCGTCGATATGACCGCGTTATTAGAGGCAACCACACACATCTCCGGTGTATTAAAC
This sequence comes from Alteromonas algae, assembly GCF_049117195.1. Lineage (GTDB taxonomy): Bacteria > Pseudomonadota > Gammaproteobacteria > Enterobacterales > Alteromonadaceae > Alteromonas. Next base: position 1,621,384 of record NZ_CP185260.1, on the reverse strand, counting down.
CGGGAACCCGTATCAAAAGTAGCTAACGCATTGCTTGCACAAAGAAGCACGTAACAACGTGTAACGTGTGGCAATGAGTATGGTTAACTCCAGGTGAAAAACGATTCCGGATAGAAAAGATGCCACGCTTATGTGGCATCTTTTTTTTAAAGCGCCGTGTCGTTATTGCGTTTATGTCGATTGGTTTATTTTTCTTTGGGTAAACACCACGTTGCTGCGATGGCCACCACGAGAACAGATGCCATAATATAAACCACCGAAAAGGTAATAAATGCGGATAACCCCGCGTAAAGCGCACCAAACGCCAGTAGAATCAACCCAATTGCAGTATTAGAAAAGCCAACGAGCTCTGTTCTTTTTTGTCCCTCTTTTACGTCTAAGCTGTACGTTTTTCTGCCCGTTCTTACCCCCGCATGTGCAACCGATAACACAAAGAATAGCGATGCTGAAACCCATAATGTGTCAGCGCCAATCACCAGCAAACCGACACATGCCAGTAGCGCCATACTGCCAGCTAAGCGCAAGGTTAGCGTGGCGCTTTTATCAGCCACTTTACCCCACACAAAAGAGGACAACAAGGTAGCCAGCGCCTGTGCCGCAATATAAAACGGCAGTAGCCTTGTTGCATTTTCACCGCTTTCAAGCATGAAGTAAGGTGCCACGAGGGCTGAATGAACGAACAAACCACGAACAAAAATAAACTTGTAAACAACGCTATCGAAATGCCATCCCCCGCCCTTTTCATTACTATCGCCGTCGACACTTACGTATGTTTTAAGCGATAACATGCAAACAAAGGTAACGGAAAAAGCAAAGATTGCGGCGCCTAATAGTGCATAAAGCGCATAGTCTTGTAGCGCGTCTTGAAAATAGACCATTGGCGCGGCAAATAGCAGTGTCATGACACCCGATGCGGTTGATGCTATTCCTACTAACCGTCCCCGCGACCCTTTTTCAGCAACGTCCGCTTCCATGTCTTTCACGGTAAGCGAGCACGCCGAACGGCCTATACTCAAAAATACAAGCGCCCCTATTACTATTGCGCCAGCGACAATACCTTTGAACAAGAGCGCAGCGGCAAACATGGTCGATACCGCTGATATTTGAACCGCCATACCAACACGCCATACATGATGCCTCGCCGTGTGTTTGCGCAAGTAAACGCCAATAAGAGCCTGTGGAAGGAGCGCGCCAGATTCTCGAATAGGCACCAGCCAACCTATCATCCATGCAGGTGCCCCCATCGCTATCAACAGTGCTGGAAGGGTTGTCTTAGCAGAAGCAAGTAAATCGGCTAGCTTGTTAAACGCTAACCCTAAGATAAGCTGACGCTGTTTACCTGACATAGTAGTGTCCGTAGTTAAGGATATGCCCGTTATTGGTTATTTTTCTGTGCTCGCCATTTTTCGCGTCGGCATTGATGCCAACTATCGACGCGTCAACGTGTTAAGGAAATCACAAAGTCGCTATTAATTTTTGCTTATTTGGCAGTCACAACGTGCGGCTAAAGCAAACGTCATATACAGGTGCATGTTACGTACAGACGCCTTTTAGAAAGCATTTCCACCAGATTGATAGACCACGTTTTACGTTATGTAGATGTGAGGGGATCAAATCGGTAGGCACCTGCGTGAGTGTTGTCACAGAATATAAACCGTCTTTTACCGTTTATAAACAAGACAAAAACGTGCTAATCACCGTCTGTGTTTTTAACCCTAGCCCGATGCCCTTTCCGTATTACTAACCTTTGTTTTCGGTCACCGTTTTTAGGTTTTCCAGCCCTAGTTCAAAGTCGGGCCCTATCATATCGTCCATCATGAGGACAAAGTATCGGTCTAATGGATTGTTACCTACAGCACCTTCATCACGCCATGTTACTCTTGTTCCGCTGTCGGTCTCTTGCAATTCAACCTCGCCCGTTGACCCCATATCAAAATCAGGGAAATACAAGCGATATACTACGCGCTTGTTATGTTCTAATTGCGTGATCTCCATCTCTCCATTGCCTTCGGAGATACTTTTCCACTCTGAGCGCATGCCGATAGCACGGTCAGGACCTGAATAAGATAAAACCATATCCGGATCGCGCTTGAACCATACTCCCCATTTTGACCATTTTCTTAAGTCAACAATATTGGGATAAACCTCTGAAGGTTCAGCAGATATAACGACACTACGCTGCACTGAATATTCTTTTGGTAACACGAAGCCGACTAAAACAAAGACAGCCAAAACAAGTCCAATGATTACAAGAAGTTTTTTTAATACAGACATTTAATCTCCTAGGGTGAACGCTCACCCTCGGGAATATATAACATTTAATTAACAAATGGCACTGGTGAATCGGAAAAATTACCACTTAGATAATGTATTACCATCTGCCGCACGTAATCAGCATCAACACTTTCAACCCAAGAAATCGAGGCACCAGCACTGTCTCGCATGGTCTGGCCTGCGTTGGGAGTAGTCGTGCCTACCGTTACACACCCGCGGGTAATGACACACTTCTCATCAGGCAGCGATACCATGCAAGTAGACAAAATATCCCATAGGAAATACGTAAACTCATACGATGGTATTGCTGTAACGGTTGCCGCCCAAAACTGACCTGCCAGGTCGGAAACTGGTGTATTTGCGCTGGCTAGTGCCGTTAAAAATGACCAATCAACTGGCAATGCATTCGTGGCATCTAATGGCACGAGCAGCACATTTAACCCGCTGTGTACTAGCGAATGCGTTGCCGTTGGATCCCAGTAAGCGTTCCATTCTGCACTACCATTATGGTCGTGCATCGCAACATTACCTTTAACATCGATGGCACCGCCCATCCATATCACTTTCTCGATAGATGATTTTATCGTTGGTTGTAACGTGTACGCTTCGGTTAAGTTAGTTGCTGGGCCTGTCATCAGCACCGTCACCTGATCTTGTCTATTCACAAGGGTTTCTGCAATCCATTCATGGGCTGGCATCTCACTAACCTGAACGACATCATGGGGGGTTCTTAACATTAACGGGAGTGCATGACACATTTTAGGTTGTGCTCGCCACTCAGGGGGAAATGGGTTCTGACCATATTTGTTTCCAACACAAACGGGGATATGAGTATTCCCGGTCAACACAAGTAACTTTCGGGTACTTTTCAATGCATCGTCTGGATAACAATCGGCAGGGGTAATTGTCACACCAATGACATCAATTGAAGGTAAGCGTAATAAGAGAAGCAAAGATAAGAGGTCGTCGATACCTCCATCGTGGTCAAAAATGACCTTTGTTGTTGTAGACACTATGGTTGCACTCCTTGTGATATTGCTGCGTGCGCAAGCGAGACTGTTGACTGAGCGTATATATTTTCACACTCAACATAAAACATCATGCGATGTTGTTGACGCGCTCAACTTTTCTAATAAGCTGAGTTTATGGGTCGCATACTGCTACGGCTGCCGCCAAATAAAAAATTACCGATATACGTATGTTTTTTACATACGTATGCAAATTCGCCATGTTTTTCCATTTATTCTTGTGTAGTATGGGATTAGGTTACCACAAAGTATTGATACCAAGGCAGCCTTCTTGCGCTACTTACACCAACACAACGTTGCTTAAAGCATAATAAAGTTGTGCACCTCTTATACGTCTACACAAGGAGTTTCCAGAAATGGCAGATACCAGTTCTCGTTACATAAGTAACCTTACTCGAGACACTTATGCGCTAATACTTGCGGGTGGTAAAGGCTCTAGATTACATGAATTAACGACATGGCGAGCGAAACCTGCACTGTATTTCGGCGGTAAGTTTAGGATCATCGATTTTCCATTATCAAATTGCGTAAATTCGGGAATAAGACGAATTGGTGTAGTAACGCAATATAAATCGCACTCTCTTATCAGACACTTAGTGCGAGGCTGGGGACATTTTAAAAAAGAACTGGGTGAGTCGGTCGAAATTCTACCCGCATCACAACGCTTTTCTGACAACTGGTACGAAGGAACGGCCGACGCTGTATTTCAAAATATCGACATCATTCGAGATGAACTGCCGAAATACGTCATGATTTTATCAGGCGATCACATTTACCGAATGGATTACGGCGATATGCTAGCTCGCCACGTTGAAAGCGGCGCGAAAATGACAGTATCCTGCATGTCGGTACCTATTGAAGAAGCGGCAGGCGCATTTGGCGTCATGTCGGTTGATGAAAACTTCCGTATCAATGGCTTCGAGGAAAAACCAGAGCACCCTGCTCCGCTGCCTGGTGATGACACGCGTTGCCTCGCCTCTATGGGTAATTACGTATTCGATACAGAGTTTTTATTCGAACAATTACGACGAGACGCTGAAACATCTGGCTCTCAACGGGATTTCGGAAAAGACATTATTCCATCGATTATCAAAGACCACCTTGTTTATGCATTTCCATTTGAAAGCAGTGGCGGTGATGGCGCGTACTGGCGTGATGTAGGTACGGTTGATTCATTCTGGGAAGCGAACATGGAGATGGTCGCTCCCGTGCCACAATTAAATCTTTATGACAGAAAATGGCCAATATGGACCTATCAAGAGCAACTTCCTCCAGCCAAATTTGTATGGGAAGATCATGACAGGCGTGGAGAAGCATTTAATTCGGTGGTGTCAGGAGGCTGTATTATATCCGGCTCTACATTGCGCGCATCTATTTGCTTCTCAAACGTAAGGGTTCATTCGTACGGAACAATCGAAGATGCCGTTATTCTTCCTGACGTTGAGATAATGCGACACTGTAAGCTGCGCAAGGTAATTATCGACCGTGGGTGTGTAATCCCCGAAGGTACGGTTATTGGTTACAATCATGACGAAGACAGAGCGCGCGGATTTAGAGTCTCTGAAAAAGGCGTTGTATTAGTTACCAGAGAAATGCTGGGCCAGCCTGTCGGTGGCCTCAGCCCTTCACGTGGTTAAGAACGCTGTTCCCACTGACGTAGTGTTCTGGTAATAAAATCAGCCACTACGTCAGGGTGTTCTAGTGGAAACATATGCCCGCCCTCCAGCGTTGTGTGCTCAATAGCATTTTGAGCACATAACCGCTTTACCATCTCTGGTTTACACACGTTACTTTGCTGCCCCGTTACAATAACCGCTGGACATTGAAGTTTACCGCGATATTTTGAGAGATTGTGTGGAATATTTCGAAAGATATTCGCCTCAACATCGGCCCTGAACGTAAGCGATATGTGCTTATCTGTTTGCTTCGTAACTGCGTTAACATAGTCTCTTACACACCGAGGGTCCATATTCTTAAACAATGCTTTGCTATGAAAATACGCTTCCATATTTGTGTTAACAGGCCATTGGGTATTTCTGGTATCTGCAAGCTTCGCTGGAGTGAGTTTATTAATTAGTGGCGTGTACTTAGCGAGTCTAAAAAATTGACTCAGTGGCCCTAATACAAGCGGTGGGTCAAAAAGGATAAGCCCTCTAAACAGCGACGGTCGCTCACAAGCCGCCATAAAAGAAACGACCGCACCGAATGAATGGCCTACTGCGTAGACTCCGCGTTCATCAGTATTGTGCTTTTCAATGTGGTTTATCATTTCATGTATTTGATTTCGCCAGTTACCATTAATAGGCATAGCAGGTTCATGGCCAAATCGCTCAACATGTAATCGATGGAACGACTTAGGCAGCGCAGAGAAAACTGTTTTGTAAGCGCTAGCTGGAAAACCATTTGCATGAGCAAAGTGAAAGCTTAATTCCGTCGTCAAAAGTAATCGCTCCTTTTGAAAAATAAAAAGGCTGGTTATCCCAGCCTTTGTTGTTTGCTAAGGGGGCGAGTTTACTATAGCCCTCGTGCCTCTGCCATCTCCCAATCTTTGACGATTTTTGTACTCGTCCATAAGAAAACGACAATTGACAAACCATAAGGTATTAGCAAGTAAAGTAATGCCTGACGTAGCGCCTCTACCTCGCCTAACGAAGGCACTAAAGCCTGGCTGATAATGCCGGTTAATGTAGGGCCTCCACCCAGCGCGATAATGTTTAGCACAAAGAAGAACAAGGCCGTAGACATAGCGCGTACGTTTATCGGCGCCAACGTTTGCGCCATTGCAAAACTAGGCCCTAAGTATGAACCGCTTGTAAATAGCAAAAAGGTCATCAGCCCAATAGACAACCATGCGCTTTGCACTTGCAGCGAGAAGTAAAATGCTGGAACACCAATAATAAGTGCGAAGGCAGGAAGCAGTGCGTAGGCTTTTTTATTGCGCTTACCCCACCTATCTGCAATAAACCCGCCTAGCCAAACGCCCAGGGCATATGCCGTACCATTAATGATACCAAACGCCACTAACAGCTGAGTAATATCAAGGCCAGGGAAAGCTCTGACATAGTAATCTATTATCCAAGTCGATATCGCGTAATTACCGAATGAGCCAAAAGAGATCCCCAACGCCATTCCCCACCACGTAGGAATTTTAAGCAATGTTTTCAGCGATGTTTTGACGCTTGGTTTTACGGCAGGATCGTCTTGTTCATTTATTGTTCGAGACGGTTCTTTGACCGTAAACTTCAAAAGCAGCGCAAGAATGACGCCTGGTAAGCCCACGCTAATCATTACCGTACGCCAATCAGCAGAACCACCCTGTAGGAAAAACGCTGACGCAAAAAACGCTAACATGATGCCAAACGGGATGCCCAGTGAATAAATCGCAAGCGCGTTTGCGCGTTTTTCTTTTGGGAATAAATCCGAAATAATACTATGAGACGGTGGACTACCACCCGCTTCACCAATACCTACGCCAATGCGCGCCAGTGCTAATTGTGTAAAGTTTGTCGCTGCGCCTGACAATGCGGTAAAGCCACTCCATAGCGTTAATGACACCGCTATAATATTTACTCGGCTGTAACGGTCTGCTAGCCATGCGATGGGAATACCCACTATGGTGTAGAGCAATGCAAAGTAAACGCCTTTCAACCATCCAAGTTGTGCATCATCTAAGCCAAGGTCTGCTTTTATAAACGGAGAAAGAATGCCGATAATTTGTCTGTCGATGAAATTAAATGCGTAGACAAGCGTGAGAATAAACAGCACATAGTTTCGATAGCTTCTTGATGCGCCACCATGCTCTGTCGCTGAAGTGTCAACCTGTGATTGCGCCATATTGGTCCTTAGTAGTTAAGTAGCCTTCAGTCTATCCGCATGTTAAAAACAATAACAACTAATTGTTACTTATTTGTAAACATAACGAAAAATGTTAGGCCACGCTTTCTGTTCCTTGTAGGTTAAGGTACGATATTCACACATAAACTCATCAGACCAGACAAGCATTATGACGGTAGACGAATTACTCAACTTGCCGCCTCTCGAGGCACAATCCGATTCTCAGTGGAACGTAACTAATGTGGTCATTCCCAAGACATGGGGCCAAGGCCGCACAGCGTTTGGGGGAATATCTGCGGGCATGTTATATAGCGCCATAAGACAAAAAGTAAGTGACTCGCGTGTGTTGCGCTCTTTCACAACAAATTTTGTTGGACCATTGGCACTCGATACGCCATTCACTATCGAAGTAACCTTACTGCGTGAAGGTAAAAACGTATCTCAATACATTGCGCACGCTAAACAGAACGGAAAAAGTTGTGTATTTTCTCAGGCGTGTTTTGGGATTGGTCGACAGTCAGGTATTCAGGTCGATAATACCGATTCGCATAAAATGCCCAACCCTGCAAAAGCAAAGTTTATCCCCCAAATCCCAAAAGTCACTCCCAAGTTTTTACGGTATTTCGACTTATCTATAGATTCAGGTGGTGTACCATTTACGCGTAAGAAGGACAGCCACTACCATGGCTTTATGCGCTTCAAGCATCCGCCGGCAACAATATCAGACGCACATATCATCACCATGATAGACGCATGGCCGCCCACACTGTTGCAGATGATGAAGTTTCCAGCGCCGGCAAGCACGGTAAGTTGGAACCTAGAATTTATCCACCCCCATAAGGAAGTGTCACCGTCAGATTGGTTTGCTTACAAAGCGCATACTCGCCAAGCGGCAGATGGTTACGGGCACACTGAAGCAACAATCTGGGACAAAGATAACGAGGTCATCGCCCTAAGTAGGCAAACCGTTGCGGTATTTGACTAACGTTCACAATAAAAAAAGCGCTGATGCGCTTTTTTTAATACAGCATAAACGAATTGGGGTTAAACAAAGATATTACCGATATGCATTGCAGGTTAGTCACATCTAGCGCGTCTTCTAAATCTTCATGCTCTAGCGAAAGCTTTTCATGCAGTTGTGGTTGAAGGTTGTGATAACTCGGGTAGATGTCAGGGTTAACATTGTCCAATGCAAGTACATAAGAGAGCTGTAAAATTTTACATTCAATAGAATCGCTATCACTGTCTTTATGGTGTATGCACTCGATTGGCTCAAAAATTGTCGATGGGATACCCCAATTCTCGATAACCTTGGCAGACAACTCACTGTAAGTGAAGCCTAATACACCTTGTTGCAGTTCTGCAGGTGTCACGCGAGTATTAAAGTTTGCGCAGCGCTGTGCATGCTCAGGGAACAGTGAAACGACAATTAACTCACCAATATTATGAAGCAACCCAGCCACAAAAAGGCGCTCGGGCTCTCTGAGGTTTTGCCTGTCTGAAAAGTATTTTGCTAATAAACCGCAAGACACACTTTGTTCCCAGAACTTATCGAGATCTACCTCCTGCCCATCCATTTCATCAAAAGCATGGCTAACGCCGTAAGCTAATGCCAAATCATACGTCGAACGGGTACCCACTACCTGAACGGCCCTTGTTATCGTGTCTATCTTGTTAGGAAACCGATACAACGCCGAATTAGCGACGCGAAGCAACTGTGTGGCAAGCGATGGGTCAAAGGCTATGACTTCTGAGATATCATCAATACTTGAGGCTTGATCATCCATGCATGCTTTGAGCCTTGTGACCGACTCAGGCAGCACAAATAACGAACTGGCTTTCTCTGCGATGTCTTTTACGTTCATTTACGTGATTACTCCGGAAATTACCAAAAACTACGTGGTAGTTAACAACACACCAGGTGTTGGGCACATCCTTTTGCAACATATCATTAAGGGCGAATGTTTACGGTTTACATCACACTGCCACTTCATTAACTCTTATAGAATCTTATTAGTGCTACGTCAACCTTGCGCGTATTAGCAATAAGTAGACCTTTTCGCCATATCAAAGAGTTACGAAGCTATATTATCTGTAATGAAACGGAAATGTAACAATCCTAATTTGTAACGGTTTGTTACGCCTTTTGGTTTACTCTCTTTAACAAATCATCTGCTGACCAGCTTGTGTAAGACAGCGAGGCCTTTTTTTCAGCTTCCGCCTCAGTAATAAGTAAAAGTATAGTCTCATTAACGGGGGTTGACACACCTAATCCGCGTGCTTTTTCAATTACCGCACCGTAGAGGTAATTTTTTTCCGTGTCACCTCGACCGTTTAAGTCCCACCACATTGAGGTTTTTACTTCGGGATCAATCTCTAACATCTGCTTCGCCGCGCGCTTGAATAACCAGTTTGGCAGGCGTAAAAAGTGGGGTAACCATTTACCCGGTAATTTGGCCACTTTGGGGAGCGTGACGCCGGCCTGTTCACATACGGCTAATAACTCCTCCATAAGCAGCGCAATAACACGTCGATATCCACGTTGCGCTAACATCGACTTTACGGGTAAGTTCGCAAGTGCATTTACACCATTGCCTAAGTTAAGCTGTAACTTTGCCCATTGTACCGCCTCTATATCCTCACTTAACGACACGTCGCACAACGCATGGCTAAGCACTCTCAGAAAAACGCTATTCATCGCGCCGTCAGCGCTATCTTCGATAATCAGCGTCCCTTCGGACCCTTTGTGGAGGCGGTTCTCGTCAATCAATACAACATTGAACGGCACCATTGCGCGGATAACCTTATTGTCAGGAAAATGCGTTTGAATAATAGAATGGCTCCCTACACCATTTTGACAACAGACAATAAGCGTATTGGCAGATATCACGTCGCGTAATGCATCCGTTATCGAGTCAAGCGCGGTACACTTTACCGTCAACCATACAATATCGAAACACTCTCCCTCTGCAGCATGAGGCTTGTCACTCGGTTCACAAGCCACGCGATTTTGCTTATAGTCAGACAGTATTAATGCCCCCTGTAACCTGGCTTTCCAGGGTCCGCGCGCAACAAACGTCACATCGGCACCATTAAGCCGCATTACGCTACCGATATAACTTCCAATCAGGCCACTACCAAAAATACAGTGTTTCATTTTCTTTATTGCTCTGTGTGCTACTATCTCGCGCTTTAAATGAACACCTTTATTTAGTGATGTCAACCATGCCCTCATCAAGTTTACCTCATGACGCAACGCCGCTACTTGCAGGCTCTCGCGTTGCAATAATTGGATATGTATGGCCCGAGCCCAACTCTTCTGCGGCGGGCCAAAATATGATGGCGCTTATCACCGACTTTATGGCATCAGGCGCTGACGTCACGTTTATGACAGCCGCAAGCGATAGTATTCATAAGGTTGACTTAGAATCTTTAGGAGTGAATGTTCAGCCGGTATCACTAAATTGCAGCACTTTTGACGAACAGATAAGCGCGCTGATGCCAGACCTCGTTGTTTTTGACCGGTATATGACCGAAGAACAGTTTTCTTGGCGAGTGAAAACACAATGCCCCAATGCATTACGAATTTTAAACACCGAAGACCTGCATAGCTTGCGCCAAGCACGACATGACGCAGTAAAAACGACCGGAGATGCGCAACAGGCAGATAACATGTCGTTACTCGCTCAGCGGGAAATAGCAGCGATACTGCGAAGTGATATTACCCTGATAATATCACTAGCAGAACACGCTCTGCTTACTGATTTTTATAATGTTCCTTCGCAACAACTGTTTTACTTTCCGTTAAGAGCTGGCGCACCGTTAACTGATATCCCTGCGTTCAGCGAAAGAAAGAACATTGTTACCATCGGTAATTTTAGACATGCTCCTAACTGGGATGCAGTCCTCCAACTTAAACAAACCATTTGGCCAGCCATTAGAAAAAAACTCCCAGACACCTCACTGCATATTTATGGCGCCTACCCTCCCAAGAAAGCCACCCAATTGCATAACCCAAAACAAGGCTTTTATGTTGAAGGTTGGGCAGACGATGCCTTTGATGTGATTAAGCATGCGAAATTGCTTATCGCCCCTTTACGTTTTGGGGCTGGCATCAAAGGCAAACTTTTAGATGCCATGCGATGTGGCACACCAACATTAACAACATGGATTGGGGCTGAAGGAATACTCGCTGCAGATGAGAGCCATGAACATTGGGGAGGCGCAATCTGTGCATCGACTGATAGGTATGCTGCATATGCCCATCAGCTTTGTACTGATGAAAAACACTGGAAAAGCGCATCTGACAAGGGCGCCGATGTCTTGCAAGCGTTTGGGCAGTCTGCACGTGCATCGACGCTAAATAAACACCTAAGCCTTTTACTCGCTAATGTTACAACGCACCGACAGTCGCTTTTTTTACAAGCGATGTTGTGGCACCACACCCTCAGTGCAACAAAATATATGTCTCAGTGGATTGAAGAGAAGAACAAATAGCAGTAAACGCATGGCCTACATTTTAGACAGTGCGTTTACCACATGCTTAATCCCATTGCCACGAGATTCACTTAGATAGCGGGACAGCTGGCAGGCGATTAGATATGCACTGAAATCAAAGTCTCGCCGCGCGTCTTCAGGCAATTGGTTTGCTTTCTCTAGTAAAACAGCCAAGACCCCTCGGACTATCTTACTGGGTGAATACGCCATGATGACAGGCTCGCTGCCATCATCGACACGTGCCAACCATACCGCGCTCTCACAACCATCTATATGATTAACCTCGGTACGATATGCTTCGGGCATCACCGATAGATGCTTACCCGCGAGCATAAGCGTTCGGGTAAAGTCATCCCAGCCTCGCGCATTACAAAGCGCGAGAGCAAGTGGGAGGAATTCGTCGTTATTCATTAAACACCGCCGCTAAGGATAACGTAGTGCATACAAACACTATTCGCCTTTAAATTCAGCAGCCAAATCGTTGGCTGTCATAACAAGGTTTTCAGCGTCACTTTTTGTGGGGAACATCACAAGCTCTACGCCGTTAGTTTCAAGCCCTGGTAACCAAGTAGCAGTGAATTCATCAAGTGGGATGCTAACGCATGTGCCGGTTATGCCATTTTCATCGACAAAACGTAACGCGAGATCGTGATGAGGAAACAACGGAAGTCTAACCGAGTCGTTATCCTCTAGCATGATAAAGCCCTCGGCGCCTTGGACAACCCAAATTTCGTTGGCTTTTTCAGCATAGCTGATAACAAGCTCTTGCCTTTCTTCTGCTGATAGGCCAAGCGCTTGGTTAATAATGGCGTCATTTAGTTTTTCTGTTACAGTGCTGGGGAACACAATTTTACCCTCAAAAAATTTTTTTGCAGTATACCCGTTGTCGTGCGCCTCACCAACCGTTCACAACGGTAATCGTTTGGTATTTTGCTATTCCTTGCTATTATTGCCACACACAGCCCAAGATTCTTGTGGATACATTAAATGGAAGACTATGCATAACCTTTTTGTTGCTTTAAAGGCTGATACCCACCACAAACATAGTGAACTTGAATCGACCTCTCCGTTCGTCATGTTCAACGATATGACGCATGTAGACACTGCTGCTTATGCAAACGTGATTAGCGTAATGGCACAATTCCATACTGCATGTTTCGATTATTTGTCGACTGCAGTACAGTCAACTTCGTCGCTCGTTAACTTACTTACACTGATTAACGAACCAAGCATAAATCGTGCGCTCAACAACGATTTAGCCGCGCTCAGTGTATCAACGTTAGCATCCGAGGATATCAAATCGGTAACGTTACCTCAGTTTAATTCCCAGCAAAGCGCCATTATAGCAGGCATATACGTGTGGCTAGGGTCGTCTATGGGGGCGAATATTATTGTTAGGCGCATAAGCCAGCAGCGTGTTGCTCTTCCAGTAGACTATTACACCTCGATGTCACAATGTGCGAGAAACTGGACGGTATTCAAGCAGCAAGCCTCGTCGCTGCTTACCCATGAGCATAGCGCCGTTACTCGCATAGTAGATGACGCAAATCGATGGTTTGACTATCTTATCAGGTTAGGAAAAGCGCAGGCATCAGTGCACTGCAACGATGCCTCTAGTGCGCCTAAACCGGCTACGCTATAACCACCTTTACGATAGTAGTAGGCATCTCACACGGCGCGAACTATTTATACTTGGGTAGTGTCTGCGCTGTGACGAATTTGATATTATCTTAACCATAATTTTTAAACAGACGCTAACATGAAAGTAATCTCTTTTAATATAAACGGCATTCGCGCCCGTTTGCATCAGCTTCAAGCACTTATCGACGCACATAACCCTGACATTATCGGTCTTCAGGAAATAAAAGTGCATAATGAACAGTTTCCAGTTGAAGCCGTCGAGGCGATGGGTTACCACGTCTATTATCACGGCCAAAAAAGCCATTATGGTGTTGCATTCCTCGCTAAAAAAGAACCCACGGCCATAACGTATGGCTTCCCTACCGACGACGATGACGCCCAACGTCGGATGATTATTTTGAAAACCACAAATGATAAGGGTGATCCAGTTACCGTACTAAACGGGTATTTTCCTCAAGGTGAAAATGAAAAACATGAGACCAAATATCCAGCGAAGCGAAAGTTCTATCAAGATTTAATGACCTATCTTGATACATACCATACCGAGGATGAAAACATCATCGTAATGGGTGATGTCAATATCTCTCAAACTGATTTAGACATCGGCATTGGTGAAGAAAACAAAAAACGTTGGTTAAGAACCGGTAAATGCAGTTTCTTACCTGAAGAGAGGACATGGCTCAACACACTCTTGGCATGGGGATTTACTGATAGCTACCGGGCATTAAACCCTACGGTAGATGATAGGTACTCGTGGTTTGACTATCGCTCTAAGGGATTTAACGACAACAGAGGGTTACGTATCGATTTGATCCTTGCCACGCCGTCACTTCACGAACAACTTAAAGACGCTGGGATTGATTACGAATTGAGAGGCATTGAAAAACCGTCTGATCATGCACCTATCTGGGCAACTTACTAAGGTAATTTAGGAGGCGTTTTGACTCAGCTACAAGGGGTTAGTTTGATTTTGTTTGCGTTGGTCGTCGTGGGTGTTTTACGCGCGCTCGACCTACGGGCATTAGTGAAAGACAAACATCAACAACATCTTGTATTCGGGAGCGCGGCGGCGTTGTTTGGGCTTTGGTTATTTCGAGCGGGTATATTTGACGGGCTCGATGTTCATATACTCGGGCTCACCATCATAACGTTAATGTTAGGGTTTCGGTATGCACTGATCACTGCGACCATAACGTTGGCGGGCGCCACGTTCGCCGGCTACACAACGTGGGATATGTTTGGTATTAATGGGCTTCTCGCCATCACCCTTCCCATTCTTGTCACCTACTTGGTTTACATGGTGTCATTTCACCACATGCCCCGACATTTATTTGTATACCTCTTTGTGTGTGCATTTTTCACCGGTGCTGTTGCTATCGCGCTAAAAACACTCGCTTTAGGCGCCTATTATTATATTGAGGGCACGTACAGCTGGAATATTATCGTTGATAATTACTTATTGCTTATCCCCCTGATGGTATTCCCAGAAGCGTTTTTAAGCGGCATGATTGTTACGGTATTGGTGATTTACCAACCTACATGGATGTACACCTTTCACGATAAGTTTTATTTAGATAAATAGCGCCACTTTAGGGCTAAACGTTAATAACATAGCGTGAAACGCACACGTTCATCGTCGTATTTACTCTATTTCAATCGCAAAAAAAACCGTGATAAACACGGTTTTTTTTACAACAAGTAGGTTACTTATCAAATAAAATGTCGATGACGTCAGCAAGCTCTCCCTTGCCCGCTCTAATCTCTTCCTCTGAAAGCCCTGCAATTTCATGCGGAAATACTAGCCATTCATCACTTTCGTTACAGTAATAATCAGGCGTTATTTGTGTTTTGTTATTTTGCGGCTTATACCAAGGACATGCGATACGAATATCTTTTGGCATATTTAAGCGCATCAACTTATTAATTTGATTAATTAATGCTTCAACACTTCGCCCAGAGTCGAACACATCATCAACAATAAGCAGCTTGTCACCGGCATTCGCATTCTCTACAAGATAATGTAAGCCATGAACACGAATTTCTTTAGACTGCTGATTTATGCCGTAATAAGAAGAGGTACGAACCGCAATATGGTCGGTTGGCATATTTTTAAATTCGAAAAATTCTTGTACAGCGATACCGATTGGAGCGCCACCACGCCAAATACCGATTATAAAGTCTGGACGAAAGCCATCTTCATATACTTTTGCTGCCAAGCGAAAGGAATCCTGTAATAGCGATTGTGAAGTAATAAAATTCTTGTTCATGACGTCTCACTGGCCAATGTATAAAAGACCGGGAGTATAGTGAATTTCCTACACTTTTGCACGGCAATTTGCTTGTTTCACTCGTTTTGCAACGCCATTGAAGGCTGTATTCGCATTGCACGCATTGCAGGGTAGATGCTTGCAAGCACACACAACAAAAGTGACAACAGCGCCACTAACATTATTTGCAACAAATCAATTTCGATAGGTAGGCCTCGACCATCTGCAGACAGTGAAATAGGCGCATTAAAAAACGCGAGCATATCATTAAGGAAATACGCCACAAAAAGACCAGTAACGAGGCCAATTAGTGCCCCTTTCAATCCGTTAAATAGTCCATTCAGCACAAATATCCACATTATTGCAGCAGGCACCATACCTTGCGTCTGAAGTACTGCGATATCGCCCTGCTTTTCTGATACCACCATCACTAATGCAGAAACGATGTTGAACGCCGCTACCGCAATAATGAGGAGCAGCATAAGAAACATCATGTTCTTCTCCATTTTTACAGCATCGAATAACGGCCCTTGCCGCTCTCGCCATGTATTGGTCGATGCCCCACTCTCATTTAACACTGACAACGTATCTTGATAATTAAATGCATCTGATAGAAAAAGACGGCGAGATTCGCCACTGCCCTTGGGGTCTCGAAGTAAACGATTCACATCATAGCGGTTGAGATAGACAACCTTATCGTCAACTTGTGAGCCCATGTCAAAAATACCCGCCACAGTAATCAGGCGCTGGCTGGGCATACGCCCAAACGGCGTATAAACGCTCGCCCCCGTAACCATCAACCTTAATTTGTCGCCCATACGTGCTTCAAGTTGGACCGCGAGTGCTCGGCCGATAACGGCGTTAAAACTTCCCTCAGTTAGATGAGTAAACGCACCTTGTTCTAATCGGTTCGCCACCATGGTGTGTTCGCTCATAACGTTTGGACTAACGCCATGCACCTGTACGCCGCGAAGCTCCTTTTTGGATTGAACGACACCTTCAGCCTCACGGTAGCGCATATCTGCTTCGACCCCTGGAAGCACGGTGGTGTCGGCAGTCCAGTCCGGTTCGTTGATGATAATGTGCGGGACAATGCCCAAAATTCGTTGCTTGAGTTGCCCTTCAAATCCGTTCATGACAGAAATCACAATGATTAATGACATGAGCCCCAACGCAATACCTGCGACCGAAAAGCGATTTATAAAAGAAACAAAGCTGTTTTGCCCGGCCAATGTCGCACGACCGGCTTTGGCATAACGAAAAGCGATAAAAGCAGAAAGAGGAAAAGCCATGACACCATCTGTTACCGCACGCATTCTCAATTGATAGGTGTCGTGACATGTATAAACATCAACAACATTCCATAATAGAGTGGTGACGGAGTAAACCCAAAATAGTAAAGTGCGTATACTACGTGTAAGCTACTGGCCGCACAAGATTAAGTGGCGGGAGAATAATGTGGAAAATTTAAGCTTAGAACAAAAAAAAGCGCAGTTTGATGAATACTTTTCCATTAATCACAGTATTAATGTAAACGCTAAGATTCTTCCCGCGAGTGCCAGCATTCCTGATGAGTCATCGATTGAGGATGTAATGCCCTACGCGTTTAAAATTGCCAGCGAAATGGCAACGATTGAAGCGCAGGCACTTCGGCCATTGCGGCATTTGAGCGATCATGCTGAATCATTGGCTGATTACTTGAATCATCAGGCGCGTAAAATTGATTTAATGATGTCGTTTATCTTGCACCAGCAAGACGAAGCTGATTTTCGTTTTCAAACCGTTACATTCGGCGGCGGCGGTATTGTTATATCAAGCGATTCAGAGATGAACATTGGCGACAAAGCCGAGCTTAAATTGTTTCTTGACCAAGAAGCCGCAGCCATCTTTTGTTTCGGTGAAGTCATAAGCTGCGAAAAAAAGGATGCCGCCTTCGAGGTCGCGTTTATCTTCAGCTCGATAAGAGAGCAAGACCAAGAGCTACTGGTGCGCGCTAGTTTACATATTCAAACTCAGCAGTTACGAAAACGTGCTAAAGATAAAAAGTCGGGTGCGTAAGCCAATAACATTAATGCGTAAAATAAAACGATAACGTTACAGGAAATCATGACAGCGACCTTATTATCATTGCCCTTACCGGCAAAAAAGAAAGACGCCTCATCACAAGATCACAAACAGTGGGGACAATTGCAAGGCAGCAGCGCGGCCTTATGCATTAGTCAGGCCCAGGCGCAGTATGATGGCCCAATTGTTTTGATTACGGCCGATACGCCATCCGCAATGAAGCTAGAAAAAGAATTAGCCTTTTTCATGCCATCTAGCAATGTGCCTATTACGCTCTTTCCTGACTGGGAAACCTTGCCCTATGATACGTTCTCAGTGCATCAGGACATCATTTCGCAACGATTAGAAACCCTTTATCGTTTTACACAGCAACAAAACGGTATTTTTATTGTACCTGTTAATACGTTGATGCAACGTCTCGCGCCTACCGATTACTTGGCGAAGTATCTTCTGATGCTGAATAAAGGCGATACACTAGACAGAGATCAGTTTAGACGAAATCTTGAACAAGCCGGTTATTTGCATGTCAGCCAGGTGATGAGTCACAGCGAGTTTTCTGTTCGCGGTAGTATCATCGACCTTTTCCCAATGGGCAGTGATAAGCCTTTCAGAATCGATTTGTTTGACGATGAAATTGATTCAATACGGTTTTTTGATACCGAGACACAACGCTCTGGTGAAGCAGTTGATAAAATAAGACTGCTGCCTGCTAGAGAATTTCCCACCGATAAAGCGGCGTTAAATCTGTTTCGACAACAGTTTTTGGAACATTTTGACGCCAATAATGCGTCAGAGTCGGTGTTTGCACAAATTAGTAAAGGCACAATGCCAAGTGGTGTTGAGTATTATCTGCCCTTATTTTTCGAAGAAACCGCAACACTGTTCGACTATATGCATCCTCAAAGTATGTTATTACTGCACGGTAATGTACAAGATGCCAGCGAGTTCTTTTGGGCTGACGTACAAGAACGGTACGAACAACACCGCTACAACCCAGCGCGCCCATTACTTGCGCCTAACACGCTTTTTCTGCCTATTAATGAGTTGTTTCAATCTATTAAGCAATGGCCCCGTGCCTCACTTCAAGCGCAGCCTTTAGAAGAAAAGGTAGGTGCGGTAAATCTTCAATGTGAAAAACTTGAAAATATTGCGAGTAACGCCCAGAAAAAAGTACCTGCAGCCCAACTTATTACTGCGGTAAACGACGCCCTTGAGCGTGGCGCTAAGGTATTGTTTTGTGCCGAAACACAGGGCCGGCGTGAGAGTTTACTCGCCGTACTTGGCAAGGCCGGCATTAAGCCCTCACCGGTTGACACATTTAATGACTTTTTAGCAAGTCATGAATCGGTCGGCATTACGGTAGGCATGGTCGAGCATAGTTTCAGGTGGACAACCAATGAAGGTGAGCTGCTATTTATTACTGAGACGGAGCTTCTCGGTCACAAAGTTAGCCAGCGTCGCTTGCGAGACAAGCGCACAGCCACCGACGAAAGCGCCATCATACGCAACTTGGCTGAGCTTTCTATCGGTCAGCCTGTCGTTCACCTTGACCACGGTGTTGGGCGTTACCTTGGCCTTCAGACCTTAGATGCTGGCGGTGTGGCAACAGAATACTTGTGTATTGAGTACGCCAAGCAGTCGAAACTTTATGTCCCCGTTGCATCACTGCATTTAATCTCTCGATACACGGGAGGCGATGCTGAAAGCGCGCCGGTAAATGCGTTAGGGTCCGATGCATGGTCAAGAGCAAAGCAAAAAGCAGCGGAGAAAGTACGCGACGTGGCGGCCGAATTACTGGATGTGTACGCGCGCCGAGCAGCCAAACCGGGCTTTGCTTATCCTATAAACTGGGAAGACTACCAAGCATTTGCTGACAGCTTTCCGTTTGAAGAAACCCCTGACCAGGCGCAAGCCATTGCAGCCGTGATGCACGACATGGGAAGCCCTCAGGCAATGGACAGGCTTGTTTGTGGTGACGTAGGCTTCGGCAAAACTGAAGTGGCAATGCGCGCTGCGTTTCTTGCTGCTAATCAGGGTAAGCAAGTTGCTATCTTAGTCCCCACTACCCTTCTTGCTCAGCAGCATTATGAAAACTTCAAAGACCGATTCGCCTCGTGGGCTTTTGAGATAGAAGTGATGAGTCGATTTGTCAGCGGCAAAACCCAAAAAGACACCATCGAAAGGATTGGTGAGGGCAAGGTAGACATTGTCGTTGGCACCCATAAGTTGCTGTCTAGCGACATTAAATACAAAGACCTCGGCTTGGTCATTATTGACGAAGAACACCGCTTCGGTGTGCGTCAAAAAGAAAAGTTAAAATCGTTACGGGCGGATGTCGATATTCTTACGCTTACCGCTACGCCGATTCCCAGAACCTTAAATATGGCGCTGTCGGGTATGCGCGACTTGTCTATCATCGCCACCGCACCTGCGCGCCGATTGTCTATAAAAACGTTTGTGCAACAGCGCAACAAAGCCGTAATTCGCGAAGCCATAATGCGTGAAATATTGCGCGGTGGCCAAGTCTACTTCCTGCACAACCAAGTAGACAGCATTGCCCGAACAGCAGAAGAAATTGCTGAAATTGTTCCCGAGGCACGCATTGCTGTTGGTCATGGTCAGATGCGTGAGCGAGAGCTTGAAGCCGTTATGAGTGATTTTTATCACCAACGCTATAATGTGCTCGTATGTACGACCATTATTGAAACCGGCATTGATGTACCAAGTGCAAACACCATCATCATGGACAGAGCAGACCATCTAGGTTTGGCTCAATTGCATCAATTACGTGGTCGTGTTGGCCGTTCACACCACCAAGCTTACGCGTACTTGCTTACCCCTCATCCCAAACGAATGACCAAAGATGCTGGCAAACGCCTAGACGCTATTGCCCAATTAGAAGATCTAGGTGCAGGTTTCGCACTTGCGACCCACGATTTAGAAATTAGGGGCGCAGGTGAACTGCTCGGCGATGACCAATCGGGCCAAATTGCCAGCATTGGCTTTAGCTTGTACATGGATATGCTCGACCGCGCGGTGAATGCATTAAAAGAAGGACGAGAGCCCTCATTAGAAGATGCTACATCAGGCCATACCGAAATAGAGCTTCGCATACCTGCCTTGCTACCTGACGATTACATCGCCGATGTAAACATGCGCTTATCGCTATACAAACGCTTAGCCAGTTGCAAATCGCAAGACGATATTGACGAGTTCCAAGTAGAATGTATAGACCGGTTTGGGTTATTGCCAGATCCGGCGAAAAACCTCATTCAGATTGCTGAGTTAAAATTAAAAGCACACGCCATTGGCATTCTAAAAGTAGACTTGTCGGCACAAGGCGGTACCATAGAGTTTACACAGACAACACGTGTCGACCCCGGCTACATCATTAAACTGGTGCAAACGCAACCGCAGCTGTTTAAATTCGAAGGTAGTCAGAAGTTACGTATTGTTAAACAAACTGATAGCGCAAAAGAAAGAATGGCATTTATCAGTGATATCATTGCCGATTTTGCAAAGGAGTCGCGATAACATGAGGTTGGTTCGCTGGTGTTCACTGTTAACACTGCTATTTACGCTCCCCATTCAGGCAGATGACGCATGGTGGTTTGATGTTGAAGTAATTGCGTTTAAACGCAATATTGCGCTATCTGAACTTGAAGAGCGCTTTGACCTCTCTAGTGACTTACTCACTCCACATGCCGACGTCGATGTAATTGGTGCCATTATTAGCCCAGAGATAAGCTGGCTTAAACAAGGCCTATCGGTATGCAATGCCGACGAGGTTAAACACAGCCTCAAGCTGTGGCCCAATGAGACCTTATTTGATATCCCGCCATATGATGTAGACTTCCTTTCTCTTTCGTTGTCGCAAACTGAAGATACCGTGAGTTTACAAGCTGAAGGTGTATACGGTGGCTCTGCCAACGACGCCACAAGCCGAGAAAGCGCCCCTCTCCCTGCACCCGTCGCCACAGTCAATCAAAACGACACTTTGGCTTTACAGAATGACGACGCCGGAATAGCGCCAGCAGTTATCGGCCCCGATGCGAATGCCATTGCCGATCATTGGTTACATTTTTTTGGCGTAAGTCATATGGACATGCCCGAAGCGCCGACGTTTTCATATTGTGAAGATACGAAACCGTGGATGACGGTAGCAAACAATACTATTGTTACCAATCATGTTGATAATAATCTGCCTTCACCTCAATCGCTGCCTATCACTATAGAAGGGCATGATTGGCCGCTAGCAAGCCATGCACATTTGTTGTCCAGCGAGCAGCAAACACTCGCTTCACTGTCTAAACAAATAAGGCAAAATCGTGCCCTAGAGCGCTTGACCCATGTAACGTGGCGACAACCTGTTTTTTTCGGTAAAGATAATGCTTTCACTGTAAGGCTTTTCGCCGGTAAAAACTATTCGCAGCGTTTTGATAGTGACGGAAGCGAACGACAATTGATGCCGAATAATGCGACATTTGACACTGCGCCGTATGACAATGATCAATCAGCCATCACAGCAATCGAACCCGATATCTTTGACAATATTGCGTTGGCGTCTTCATCTGATATCAATATAACATTACAAGAAGTGATGTGGTTGGAAAGAAACCAAAATGAAGCGCGCGATGCCGTTAATGCGGGAGATACCGCCATGCTCCCCCCTATTTGGGAGCTCGATGGTACAGTTAAGGTTTTTTTGAAATATATTAATCGCGTGCCCTATCTACACATCGACAACAATGTTTTCTTTAGGCTGCCGGTTGTTAACGAGCCTAGCGATAATCAACGTGACGGCATGCCATTAAGTGAGCCGTTTCAGGATGATGCCGATATCGACGCGGTTACCGAGGGCATGCAACCAGCACAAACAACACAAGCACGCATCGAACGCGAGCTTGTTTCTATCCCATTCAAAGAACAAAGACGAGTAATCAGTAAACAGCTGCACTATTTCGATCACCCGCTGTTTGGCATGATCATCGTTATCAACCGCTACCAACGCCCGGTCGCTGACACTGAAGAGCCATCATTATGAAAATTTACACACGTGCTGGCGATAAAGGCAGCACACAAATTTATGCAAAAGAGATGATACGTGTTGAGAAAGACGACATGGTCGTTAACAGTTATGGTGACATTGACGAACTGAATAGCCACATAGGCCTGCTTGCCGCTATGGTTGACGTTGAGCACCAACAAGGGTTACATCATATTCAACGCAATTTGTTTCAAGCTGGCTTTGCTATTTCAGCAAGCTCGACGCTTACGCAAGGTAATATCGACAAGTTAGAAGAGGACATCGATACGCTTACCGCTAAAATGCCACCTCAAACACAATTCATATTACCTGGCGGCTCAACAGCGGCCGCCCAAGGGCATGTGTGCAGAGCAGTGTGTCGCCGTGCCGAACGCGCTGTCATTACGCTGTCTAAGCAACATGATGTGCCAAGCGTTGTACCCGCCTATCTTAACCGCTTATCTGATTATCTATTTACCTTTGCGCGTTATTTAAATGTACAAGCGGGGATAGCAGAGACTACGGTGTAGGGGTTAATAAACAGCGAGTTGTTTAATGCCTGGGCACCGTGAATCTTCATCGTTTGTCGAGTGCTCGTATTACCTGCTGTTGCGAGGCCAAATACGCTTCTTTCTTAATCGAGAGGGTTCGCTTAGCCAATGGCATTAGTGCTTGCGCCGAATTCGTTTTAACATCAGACACCTCATCGTGTGATAGCCCATCGAGGATAGCCTCAGCGCCTTTCTCATTATTGCACGCTAACACCATATCACAGCCGGCAGACAGTGCTGCTCGGGCTCTGTCGACATAGTTACCGGCAACACTCGCCCCGTGCATCGATAAATCATCTGAAAACACGGCGCCACTGAACCCAAGCTGCTTTTTTAATACCGAACGTAACCAGTGATGTGAAAAACCAGCTGGCTTATCGCAAACAGACGAATAGATAACGTGTGCAGGCATAATGCCGTCAAGTTTATTGTCGCCAATTAGCGATTTAAACACCGCCATATCAACGCGTGCTATGTCTTCTAAACACCGTTCATCAACAGGAAGCGCTATATGAGAGTCAGCGGTAACGCTACCATGCCCAGGAAAATGTTTTCCAATGGCAGGCATGTTGCCCTCGTGTAAACCATCAATCAGCGCATTAGCAAGAGGAATGACCTCATCACTGTGACACCCAAATGCCCTATCGCCAATAACCTGTGAAACATTATTGATATCAAGGACAGGCGCAAAGCTAAAGTCGATATCCATCATTTTTAGCTCGTAGGCCATTACCACGCCGCATGCTTTTGAGAGCGATAAGGCATCTGCTTTACTGTCACTTAATGCGGTTAACTCGCCCATTGCTGGGAGGTGTGTAAACCCATCTCTAAAACGTTGTACGCGTCCGCCTTCATGATCAACAGCGATGAGTAATGGTGAATGCGCATGCTTTCGAACATCGGCAATCAATGCACGCAGTTGTGCTTTATCGTGAAAGTTACGCGTAAATAAAATGACACCGCCAACGGTTGGATGTGCTAATTTTTCTTTTTCTTCAGGCAACAATAATTCGGCCTGAAAATCTAACATCAATGGTCCCACCAGATACTCCTTGCTATAACGTCTTGTGTTGAACGCTACCGAGAAGTGCATAACCGGTAAGTCGAACTTTATTAAACAACGCTTCAAATTTAGCTCTTGTGCCGATAGGATAGAGAAAAACGCGGAGTAATACACGTGATTAATTGGATAAAATGGTCTGTAGTGAGTGTTGTTGGTGTAGCAGTTTTAACGATAGGTTCCGTTTACTTTTCGCTGTGGTTAAGCTTGCCAATGCTCGATGGAAATAGCACAACCAAGAACGTTGATGCGCATACGCAACTGTCCCGCGACGCTATGGGTCATGCGGTGGTCAATGCAGCAACAAAACTTGATGCCGCCTACGCATTAGGATTTGCACATGGCCAAGACCGTTTATTTCAAATGGATTTGCTTCGCCGTTCGGCCTCAGGGGCATTGTCTGAATGGGTTGGTGATATCGCATTAACGCGTGATAAAAGCATTCGATTCCATCAATTTTCAACACGCGCTAAGCAAGTATTTGAAGCGCTGCCTTTGTCGCAAAAGCAACTTTTAATCCGATACTCACATGGCGTTAATGCCGCTATTGACGAGTACAACATATTACCTTTTGAATATCTCGTGACAGGTGTTTCACTAAATCGTTGGAAGCCTACCGACAGTATTTTAGTGGCATATAGTATGTACCTTGATTTACAGGGTAGTCAGCTAAATTTAGACTTGGCCCGTACCCTCTTGAAGGAAAAATACGGTGACGCAATTTACGATTTTGTCACTCAACCTAGCAATTACCAAGCTGCGTTAGATGGCAGCATAATCGAATCTCAAATCAAGGATATCCCCGACTACCCTTCATTCCCACAGCAGCAAGCCGTCGTTGCCTATAACGCCACCGAACTACCTGATATAGGAAGCAATAATTGGGCAGTGAGTGGGAATTTAACACCCACTGGGCATGGCATGCTGGCTAACGACATGCACCTTGGGCTTCGTGTACCGAACATATGGTATCGCGCCCAGCTTAACTATAAAGAAAATAATGAAGCGGTATCAATGACTGGCGTTTCACTGCCCGGGCTACCCAGCATCGTTGTTGGAACAAATGATCACGTAGCGTGGGGGTTTACCAACGCAAATTTAGACAACGTTGATTGGATTTCGTTACCCGAAAGCGCATCAACCACGATAGAAGAAGAACAAATTCTTTCATCAAATGGTACCTCTCACACCTACCCGATTGTTAAAAGTGATTATGGCCCGGTGAGAGAAATAAACGGTAAAAAGTATGCTCTGAATTGGGTCGCTCATCACCCTTTTGCGGTTAATCTTTCTATCGTAAACATGGGAACCGCTAAATCCGTGGAAGACGGTATAGCGGTAGGGAGAACTATCGCCATTCCGATACAAAACATGGTGATGGTCGATAAAGAAGGGAGTATTGCGTGGTTGCCAGCAGGCGCAGTTATGCATCGTGATGTAGCGTCAAACATCGTACTCAGCGAACGGCAATTTGCTGCTCAAGATGTAAAACGTGCCGAAAATTTACCGCTCGTAATCAATCCAGACAACGATAGAATATGGACAGCGAACTCTCGGGTTATTGCGGCAAAAGATCTCGCCAAATTGGGTAATGGAGGTTATGCACTTGGTGCCAGAGGCCTTCAAATTAAATCGCGCCTTTTTGAGAAGAAACAGTTCACTGAGAAAGACTTTTACGCCATCCAACTAGACAACAACGCACAATTTCTCACGCCATGGCATACCTTACTCACCGGGTTACTAGCAACACAACCCATTGAATTTAAACCTGACATCTCATACTTAAATACATGGGGCGCTTGTGCGTGTGAGGCCTCAGTCGGCTATACCCTAGTGAAAGCATTTAGACGTCATGTCATTCAACACCTTTTCGGACAAATCTTATCTGACATTGAAAATGACGGTGTTGACAGCAGAGGGCTTCTAAGGGGTATTGAACCTGCGGTATGGCAGCTTATTCATACGCAGCCTACATCATGGCTGCAGGGGCAGCACTCAAGCTTTGACGCGTTACTCGTCGACGCCTACCGAAGTGCTAAGAATGAATTGCTTGACCGCTTTTCTCCTGAAGACGGAGATTTAACCGAATTGGCATGGGGCAAGGTTAATGCGCTTACCGTAGAACACCCTTTCTCTAGTCAAATACCCCTTGTTGGCGACGCGCTTAATATGCAAGCGGTGGGAGGCTTCGGTGATACTTATATGCCTGCGGTTCAAGCGCCTAAATTTGGTGCGTCGCAGCGATTTTTTGTGAGGCCTGGTAAATTAGATGAGGCTGTTCTTACCCTACCTAGCGGTCAATCGGGCCATCCCCTTTCTGACTATTTTAGTAAAGGGTTTGAAGATTATGCTACCCATGGCGCGACACCGTTATTGCCCGATGCAATAGCACATACCCGACAATGGTATCCAAAGTCAAAACCAGTAAGATAATGGCAAATACGGTAAAGGAAGCGCAGTGACGCCTGCAATTACATTACTTCGAAAACAGAAAGTACCTCACGACGTACTGAGTTATGAGCATGAACCGCTCGCCGCTTCTTACGGTGTAGAAGCGGCTGAAAAACTGTCATTAGATGCTGATGCTGTTTTTAAAACGCTGGTTCTAGAGAGCGAGACCAAGACATTAGTCGTCGCATTAGTGCCAGTGAAACATAAGGTAAGTGAAAAAAAGTTAGCTAACATTGTTGGCGCAAAAAAAATAAAAATGGCAGCCCCTGAAACGGTAACCAAAAGCACGGGATATGTATTGGGCGGCGTTAGCCCTATTGCACAGAAAAGACGTTTACGAACTGTTATACACACTAGCGCACAGGCACAATCTACGCTTTACGTAAGTGCTGGTAAGCGCGGGTTAGAAATTGCTATAACACCAGATACACTGGCAACGTTAACCGACGCAACGTGGGCCGAGATTACCGCCGATTAACGAGGCAAAATACATCGCGTATCGGCTCAAAACATGCACTTTATTGCATAAAAACGTTCTCAGTGTTACGTTTATATGACATTGAAATTACGTATTACCTATTTGGTCATCAATGCTGCAAAATAGCCAATCGCGATTCGGCGCGCGTCGTAATGTTGAAAATAGATTTTCACAGATACCGACCATGGTCAGCGAGATCTCGAAAAAGATAACAGACTTTCGACAGAGGTTTAGGAAACTCGTCGATAATGCTGAAATTTTTTTCAATGACTATCAAGCGCAGTATCGTTCTCTTGCCTTGTTAAAACGCAAAATCGATACATTTCAAGAGCAACTTGACCGTATAGACACTTACCGAAAAGAAAAAGGTAAGTACCCCTCGATAAAAGGCCAACCTTCAACACAGCGCTATATCGCCCGTCTAGTCGCCCAACAATCCAAGCTAGAGGATGAGCATCGAACGCTTGAAAACAAGATTAATGCCGCAAGAAATGAGCGCTACGAAGCACTAGATCATCTAACTGATGAGATTTTAGACTTATTAGATGGGCATCAAATTTTTGGACAGTTTTTAGGGACTATCGCATTATCTACGCCGTCACCTGAAGACAAGGTGCGCCACATTCGCAATGAGAAGTATAAGCCTATTTATATTGCCGCACTGACCATTGCATTGTTTGAAGAGGTAAGATTCAAGCATACCTTCAATCATGCGTTGCTAAACGATGAGCTTAAAAGCCTATTTCCAACCGCTGACAAATTTAGCTTAATGGCAAATAAGAACGACAAGAGTAACACGGTAAACTTAACGCGACAGCCCATGCCTAGCGAAACCAAACTTGCCTATCGTGAAAATATTTTAAAACCCTTAGCTAAAGCGGCGTTGTTACAATCGATAGGTTTGCATAGCCCGGAGGCTCAGCAGGTGTTGGGAAGAGACAGATACCGTCGGCTTAATAATAGCGAGCGCACCTCGTTACTTGCCATTATTGACAAGAAAACCATGGACTATATAAAGCTAGGCGTGGGGATCCCGACCGTGCGTTTTGACAGCAGAGAGGAAAAAGCAGCCTTTATTGCTCACGAACAAAAACAACTTACCTTTATGATAGATATTTTAAGTGGTCTTAAAAAAACGGGTCACGAACTTGGGGATCTCATTCGTATACCGATGACATACGCCTCTTTTTTACTCTCAACAAAAAAAGACTTTGATTACCGAGAAATATACCGTGCTTACGACATCATTGACGAAAGCAAACAAAGAGAAACTAACCACCCTACTCATGTTTCATGCTTTTTAAAAATGGTGGGCCGCTTCCCCCTTGGTGCGGGGCTTTACTTTATTCAAGAGGAGACAGGAGAGATTGAGCGTGCAATCGTTTCGTCGCTGTACCCTTTTAATGTGGATGAACCTATTTGCAAACAAATTACCCGCAGACAAATACAGTTCCTAAGCCAGGCTGAGGTCGTCGTCTCTAAGGCAAGTAACTTGTTTTATGCACAAAGCAGAAAAGACAGTCATTATGAGCCTGACTTTCTGGGCGCAAGGTATACTGAGGGATTTACTTGGAATGCAGTAGATTTGTGGGAGTCGCAAATATCATCACTGGCATTTTGGAAAAAGGACGGGGTCAGAAAGACGAACGGTCGCTATAACCCAGACTCTTACTGAACCCACCTATTCTTTTCGGCTTAGCGCTAGTTAGCTTTCATTACGGTTTTTATCCATCCATATCTCTCGCGCGTTTTGTATATCTTGCTGCGTGGGCGTTTGGCTGCCTGATACGGTCATCGCTATCTGATAAATAATTTGTTCACGCTTATCCAAAAGCGTCTGTGCCCTTTTGAATAAATCCTGCGCTTCCGGGTACCTTGCTTTAAGTGCTTCGATACCACCTAATGTATAGTACTGTTTCTCAAAGGCATCATTAAACAGCTGTCGCTTGGCATTAAAGACTAGATAATCTCGTGCTGCATCTGACTGTAAATAGGTAATATCCGTTGCTGGCAATTTTGCTTCGTTAGCCACCACAAGTGCTTGCGAAATCCATTCGTCAATTTTATCGCTATCCTCCTGTTCCACCGCCTGCTTTATGCCTGACTGTAGATCGCTAGCATGCAATATATCCATTACAGTAATAACAGGGACGTAAGCAGCATCCTCAGCTCGTTCCTGCGACGCGTCAGATAAATAGGTAAAATAGCTCGCGACAACTATTATGCAAAATAAGAGAACAACAAGTGTTTTATTCACACTTCCTCCTAGGTATTAATGAAAACCATTTATTTTAAAACGCACACACAAAAAGAGCGAGTACACTCGCTCTTTTTCTTCATGTATACGACTAATAAATACGACTAGTCGACAGGCGTCGAGTTTTCTACTCGGCTCTTTAATTTTTGACCCGGGCGGAATGTCACCACGCGGCGCGCTTTAATTGGAATGTCCTCGCCCGTTTTAGGATTACGGCCGGGACGTTCGTTTTTATCACGCAGGTCAAAGTTGCCAAAACCTGACAGTTTTACTTGCTCACCAGATTCTAGAGCGCCTTTAATTTCTTCAAAAAAAAGCTCTACCAGATCTTTCGCATCACGCTTGTTGATGCCTAGTTTCTCGAATAGGTGTTCAGCCATCTCGGCTTTGGTCAATGCCATAGTTTACTCTCTTAACGCGGCCCCAAACTCAGATTCCAGACCTTTAACCACAGTATCCACAGCCTGCTGAATTTCAGCTTCTTCTAAGGTTTTATCCGGATCTTGTAAATGAAGTGACAAAGCAAGGCTCTTGTAACCGGGTTCAATCCCCTTTCCTTTGTACTCATCGAACAAGTTTAGAGCAACTAGTTGATTTACGCCAATATTTTCTATGTAAGAAAGCACATTTCCTACTCGAACCTCGTCTTTCACCGTAATGGCGATGTCTCGGCGGTTTGACGGGAAGCGTGATACAGGCGCTGCAAGCGGTAGTTTCCGACTTGTAATAGCATCTACCGTTAACTCAAATACAAACACACGGCCATTAACACCTAACAGTTTAGTAAATTGTGGATGTACTGCACCAATATACCCAACTTCTTTATCGTTAAGCAAAATTTTTGCTGCCATGCCTGGGTGCAATGCGCTGTGTTCAGTGGTTACAAACTGAAATTCGCCCGTTTTGCCCGTTAGCGCTAATAGCGCTTCAACATCGGCTTTTGCATCAAAGAAGTCTACTGGACTATCGCCTAAATCCCAATGCTCGTCATTACGTCGACCGGCTAAAACGCCACCGATAACATTTTCTTGCAACACGCCATTGGGTGCATCAGGCTGAGGAACAAAGCGTAACCCAGTCTCAAATAGACGAATACGTTGCTGCTGTCGTTTTTGGTTATACGCTGTCGCACCAAGTAATCCAGGCCATAAGCTTACACGCATTACCGACATGTCGGATGAAATTGGATGAGGTAACACCATACCTTTTGCGTCAGGGAAAAGTGCATTTTGCACTTTAGGGTCAACAAAAGAGTACGTAATGGCTTCATTAAAGCCGCGACTTAACAGCAACGACTTCATGTTGTTAAGCGGAAGTCTTGATTCTTGCGACGGTAACATTGCTAGCGTGGCTTTAGGTGCGACGTTTGGAATGTTGTTGTACCCATAAACTCGAGCAATTTCTTCGATAAGATCTTCTTCGATTGAAATATCGAAACGATAACTCGGCGCAACGGCATCCCAACCCGCGTCGGTTTCCGTTACATTAAGACCAAGGCGATTTAGCATTTCAGTTACTTTCGCATCGTCAATAGTAATACCTAACACGCGAGTTAAGCGCTCACGACGAAGTGTCACCTTTGCTTGCTTTGGCAACTTGTCCTCAGAAACTGCTTCAACAACCGGACCGGCTTCACCACCACAAATCTCAAGAACAAGCGCCGTAGCACGCTCCATTGCTTTATGCTGTAGTAACGGATCTACACCGCGCTCGTAGCGATGAGAGGCATCAGTATGTAAGCCATACTGACGAGCTCGCCCCATGATTACGTCACGGCTAAAAAATGCACTTTCGAGCAAAATATCTTGCGTTTCGCTAGTTACACCCGAGTGAAGACCACCGAAAATACCTGCCATCGCTAAGGATTTTTTGTCATCAGCAATCACTAGGGTATTGTCTTTAAGCTTGGCTTCAGTTTCATCGAGTAATGTAAGCACTTCGCCTTCGTTTGCCATACGCACATTGATGTTGCCCTCAATCGAGGCCAAATTGAATGCATGCATTGGCTGACCAAGTTCAAGAAGAACAAAATTAGTCACATCTACAATAGGGTCTATACTACGAATGCCGCAGCGTCTAAGTTTCTCAACTAACCATAATGGCGATGCCGCTTTTACATTTACACCTTTAACTACCCGGCCCAAGTAACGCGGGCAGGCATCATCGGCGGTTAACGTAATACTGAGGCTTTCGTCGATTGACGCATTGACCGATTCAATAACAGGCTCACATACGTCAAGGTTGTTAAGTACACCCACTTCACGGGCAATACCGCGTAGCCCCAAGCAATCAGCACGATTCGGGGTAAGGTCTACTTCAATGGCTTTGTCGTTTAGGCCAAGGTAATCACGAATATCGCTGCCAATAGGTGCATCAGCTGGAAGCTCCATGATGCCGTCATGATCATCACTAATACCTAATTCAGAAAAGCTACATAGCATGCCAAATGACGGTTCACCGCGTAGCTTCGCTTTTTTAATCTTGAAGTCACCGGGCAACACTGCGCCAACACACGCAACAGCCACTTTAATCCCTTGACGACAATTAGGCGCGCCACAAACGATATCGAGTAGCTCGTCGCCACCTACGTTAATTTTTGTCACTCGTAATTTGTCGGCGTTTGGATGCTGACCGCATTCCACGACTTCACCAACTAGCACACCGGAAAACTCTCCAGCAACGGGCTCAACGCCATCAACCTCTAATCCGGCCATGCTCAACTGTTCAGACAGCTCATGTGCTGACAGCGACGGGTTAACCCATTCTCTTAACCAATTTTCACTGAATTTCATGTCTACTCTCTGCCTTAGTTGAACTGCTTAAGAAAACGTAGGTCGTTTTCAAAAAATGCACGCAAGTCGTTAACCCCATAACGCAGCATGGTTAAACGCTCAACGCCCATACCAAAGGCAAAGCCTGTATACTCTTCTGGGTCGATACCAACCGCTTTAAGCACGTTAGGATGAACCATACCGCAGCCTAATACTTCCAGCCATTGACCGTTTTTACCCATCACATCAACTTCCGCTGACGGCTCGGTAAACGGGAAGTAGGAAGGACGGAAACGCACCTCAAGAGACTCTTCAAAGAAATGATGCAGAAAGTCGTGCAGTATGCCTTTAAGGTCAGTAAAGCTAACGTTCTTATCTACCATTAACCCTTCAACCTGATGAAACATAGGGGTATGAGTTTGATCGTAATCATTTCGGTATACACGACCTGGAGAGATAATACGAAGTGGTGGCTTCTCAACTTCCATCGTACGAATCTGTACGCCTGATGTTTGCGTTCTCAGCATCATGTCAGGATTAAAATAGAAGGTATCGTGATCAGCACGAGCTGGATGATTCGCAGGAATATTCAGCGCATCGAAATTATGAAAACCATCTTCAATTTCAGGCCCGGTTTTAACCGAAAAGCCAAGTTCGCCAAAGAATGATTCAATACGTGCAATTGTGCGACTTACTGGGTGAAGGTTACCGGGTTTTTCGGTACGTCCAGGTAACGTCACGTCAATCGCTTCTTCAGCAAGCTTACTGTTCATTTCAGCAGTGCGAAGTAAATCGCCTTTTGCAGAAATGGCTTGCTGTATTGCCTGCTTAGCCACGTTGATTTTTTGACCCGCGGCAGGACGTTCTTCGTTAGAAAGCTTTCCTAACCCTTTAAGTAAGTCGGTAAGTTTACCTTTCTTACCCATGAATTCGACCCTAACTTGGTCTAGTGTGGCTGCATCTTCGGCAGCGTCAATCTGGCTCTTTGCCTGATTGATAATCGCGTCAAGCTCCATGGTTTCCTCAATGTGCATGATGACTGGATGGCCAAAGCGGTGAAGTTGCTTTTCACAAGCTTAGGCATGCCTGAAATAAAGCCGTTAGTTTACACGAGAGGTAATTAGGAGGGCTACCCTAGATAGCTGATATTGACGTATTTTCATGCTTTTTTTTATAAAAAAGCGTAGAAACGAAAAAAGGCGAGCATCCTGCTCGCCTTTTTCCGAAAGAACTTAAACTTAATTAGTTAATAATTAAGCTAATGCGCCTTTAGCCGCATCGACTAGTGCGCTGAAAGCTGCTTTGTCATGTACAGCGATGTCGGCAAGGATCTTACGATCGATTTCAACAGACGCTTTTTTCAGACCGTTAATGAAACGGCTGTATGACATACCATTTTGACGTGCAGCAGCATTGATACGTGCAATCCACAATTGACGGAATTGACGCTTGCGCTGACGACGGTCACGATAAGCATATTGACCAGCTTTAGTTACGGCTTGTACCGCTACGCGATAAACACGTGAACGAGCACCGTAATAACCTTTTGCCTGCTTGAGGACTTTTTTGTGGCGTGCACGTGCGATTGTGCCGCGTTTTACTCTAGCCATTTATAGTCTCCTAAGTCTTAAACGTAAGGCAACATGCGCTGAACCAATTTGGTATCAGAATCATGAACCAGTTTTTTGCCACGTAAGTGACGTTTACGCTTAGAGCTCTTCTTAGTCAGAATGTGACGTAAGTGAGACTGTTTGCTTTTAAAGCGGCCAGAACCCGTTTTCTTAAAACGTTTGGCGGCACCGCTTACAGTTTTCATTTTAGGCATTGCTAAAACTCCGCATTGTTTAGTATCGACATATTAGGCTTGCAGTTGCCTGTTGTCGGTTAATGTTTGCAGCAAGGTGTTTCAGGACGCAGTTTCCTGAAAACTTTAGACCATTACTACTTCTTAGTTGGGGCTAGCACCATGATCATCTGACGGCCTTCCACACGACGTGGGAAAGACTCACAGTTGGCAATGTCTTCCAAATCGCCTTTAACGCGATTTAGCAAATCAATGCCGATATCTTGGTGCGCCATTTCACGTCCGCGGAAACGGATCGTAACTTTGGCTTTATCACCACCTTCAAGAAAGCGACGCAGGTTGCGCAGTTTTACCTGGTAATCGCCTTCATCAGTGCCAGGGCGAAATTTAATCTCCTTGACCTGAATTTGCTTCTGTTTTTTCTTCTGCTCTTTTTGAGCCTTACTTTTTTCGAAGAGGAACTTGCCATAGTCCATAACTTTACAGACAGGCGGCTCGGCATTCGGACTGATTTCCACTAGATCGAGGCTTGCTTCTTCCGCGTGTCGAGTTGCTTCAGCAAGTGAAACTACGCCAGCCTGTTCTCCATCTTTGCCAATTAATCGAACTTCTCTGGCTTTAATCTCATCGTTAATGCGGGCTTTATCGCCCTGAGCCTTATTATTAGCGCCTTTAATATGCTATTCCTCCAAACATTTAAATCGTTTGTCTGCTCTTGCCTTCGAATTGAAATATACAAAAGCAGACACTGTCGTGCAGTATACACGAAAAAGCTCAATTACTTAATGGTCTTTTCAACCACTTCTTGTTGAGCCATGGCAATAAAGTTTTCCAGGGACATTTTTCCAAGGTCGTCGCCGCGACGTGAACGTACTGCCACCTCGCCAGCTTCCATCTCTTTATCGCCTACCACAAGCATATATGGAATACGCTTTAAGGTGTGCTCGCGGATTTTAAAGCCAATCTTCTCATTTCTCAAGTCAGACTTTGCTCTAATTCCAATTTCTTGCAGTTTTTTCGCACAATCTTGTGCGTAATCGGCCTGTTTATCGGTAATGTTCATGATAACGACCTGTTGAGGAGCTAGCCACAGTGGATAAAACCCTGCGAACTCTTCGGTGAGAATTCCGATGAAGCGTTCAAGAGAGCCAAGAATAGCACGGTGAATCATTACCGGTACTTTTCTTTCGCCGTCTTCAGCAACATAGGTCGACCCGAGTCGGCCTGGCATTGAGAAGTCTAATTGAACGGTACCACACTGCCACGCACGGTCTAAACAGTCATGTAACGTAAATTCAATTTTTGGCCCGTAGAACGCGCCTTCACCAGGCTGGTAATCAAATGCGATGTCATTTGCCTTAAGCGCATCTGCTAGTGCCGCTTCAGACTTGTCCCAAATATCGTCAGACCCAACGCGCTGCTCTGGACGAGTAGATAGTTTTACCGCAATGTTGTCGAACCCGAACGCCGCGTAGGTTTCATAAACCATACGAATACAACCGCTCACTTCTTCCAGTATCTGTTCTTCGGTACAGAAAATGTGAGCATCGTCTTGCGTAAAACCACGAACACGCATTAGGCCATGCAACGCGCCTGAAGGCTCGTTACGGTGACAGCAACCAAATTCAGCCATACGCAACGGTAAGTCGCGATAAGACTTCAGTCCTTGGTTGAATATTTGCACATGGCCTGGGCAGTTCATCGGCTTAATAGCATATTCACGTTTTTCTGACTCAGTGGTGAACATGTTTTCAGCGTATTTGTCCCAGTGTCCTGATTTTTCCCATAACGTGCGGTCCATCATTAACGGGCCTTTCACTTCATCGTAATCGTACTCTCTAAGTTTTTTGCGTACGAAACTTTCAAGCTCAGTATAAATCGTCCAGCCGTCGTTATGCCAAAACACCATACCTGGCGCTTCTTCTTGCCAATGGAACAAGTTTAATGCTTTACCAATTTTACGGTGGTCTCGCTTCTCAGCTTCCTCTAAGCGCTTAAGGTAAGCATTCAGTTGCTTCTTATCCGCCCACGCCGTTCCGTAAATACGCTGTAGCATCTTGTTGTCGCTATCACCACGCCAGTAAGCACCTGCTACCTTCATCAGTTTGAAGTGATGGCAGAACTTCATGTTCGGCACATGG
This sequence comes from Alteromonas algae, assembly GCF_049117195.1. Classification (GTDB taxonomy): domain Bacteria; phylum Pseudomonadota; class Gammaproteobacteria; order Enterobacterales; family Alteromonadaceae; genus Alteromonas. The sequence goes on along the minus strand of NZ_CP185260.1, from coordinate 1,585,240 downwards.
GGGCCACGACACATATCAGTGTATTCTTCGTGTTGGTAAAGCGCTGGACGGTCGTCTTTACTAATATTTTCGTCCAGTATTTCTATTTTGTACGATTCGCCACGCGCGTCGAACGCGTCACGCGCTTCTTGCCAGCTAACTTTGTTTTTAACAACGTTATAGTTTGTTTTTGCCAGCTGAAGCATGCGCTTCTCAAGCTTAAGCATATCTTCTTGCGTTAAGCTTTCTTTCATATCGACATCGTAGTAAAAGCCGTTATCGATAACAGGGCCAATTGCCATCTTGGTATTTGGCCATAATTGCTTGATAGCGTGACCTAGTAAATGCGCACAGCTATGACGAAGGATCTCAAGTCCATCATCGTCTTTGGCAGTAATAATTTGTAGTTTCGCATCAGCGTCAATAATGTCGACCGCGTCAACCAACTCACCGTTCACTTTACCTGCAATGGTCGCCTTGGCTAAACCAGGGCCAATGTCGTTGGCAACGTCAAGAACAGAAACTGGGTTTTCGAAAGCGCGTTGGCTTCCGTCAGGAAGAGTAATAACAGGCATTTTGTTTCCTATACAGTGGTGACACCTACTCTGCGCCACTTGTGGGGTAAAAGTTAAGTGGTGCAAACGAGCACCGTCGTGTTCAGTACAATGTAATAGCTGAATACTGCAGCTATAAAAGAAAGCCGTTGCACTAAAACCATATCGTAGCCAGCGATTATAACGACTGATATTACAACTGCAACGACAAACGTACAACAAAGTTGATTTGCCTAGCATTTTTCAAACTTCACGCGCCTTTACAACGCATAAGCGCGATTTTTATACCATACTTAAGTAGTAATACTTCGCTTTTGACCTAGAGAGATTGAGGGTTTGGCCATGTGGCATTTTATCAGTGAGCACATTTCTGAAGTAACCAAAACGCTTTTCCTTTGCACACATACACAGCGCGTAAGCGGTGGCGACACGCACGATGCCTATATTATTCATGATGAGCGAACTCGATACTTTGTAAAAACCCGCACGTACGATGATACGCAACAGCTTCACCTTGAAGCGGAGGGGCTTGATGAGATAGGCGCAGCGAACACCGTTTTAACCCCTCGTGTTATTTGTTGGGGACTGACAAAAAATGAAACCCCTCAGCAAGAGTATTTGGTACTTAGCCATATTCGGTTTATTGAACCGAAAGATGCAGATTTTGCTCGACTTGATGCACAACTCGCGGCAATGCACTCAATAAACAAATATACGCAATATGGATGGCTTCACGATAACTATATTGGCGCGAGCATTCAAACAAACGGGAGAAGCGCGAACTGGGGAGATTTTTTCGCTGAGCAGCGAATAGGAAGCATGCTAGAGCGCCTAGCGGCCCAAGGCGCGCCACTTACGACATCTTCCCCTGTTGTGCAACTTTGTAAAGACGTACTATCGAACCATTGCCCACACCCTGCGCTGGTGCACGGTGACCTGTGGCATGGGAACATTGGCTTTTGTCATAAAGGGCCTGTTATCTTCGATCCCGCCATTTATATTGGGGATGGGGAAACCGACCTAGCCATGGCCGAGTTATTTGGCGGGTTCCCTGCGTCATTTTTCGAAGGGTATGCTGAGCATACTCCTATCGATAAAAACTACGATCAAAGAAAACTTTTTTATCAGTTCTACCATATTCTCAATCATACGCTATTATTTGGCGCTCATTATCAACAGCAAGCCGACATGCTGTTGCAAAAAATTAAAGCACTGTAGTAGAAACGGTAAGGAAAAATATGGCTGAATCGCCTCAGGTAGCACTCATTACCGGTGCAGCAAAACGTATTGGCGCATCGATTGCCAAACATCTTCATAACGAAGGGTTTAATATCATCATTCATTACGGCAGTGCTAAGAAAGACGCCGATAATCTGGTTGAGACCTTAAATACAATAAGACATAGCAGCGCGGTAGCTTTGCAAGCCGACCTTTGCGATATCAGTCAGGTGAACCAACTGGCGAAAACGGCGTTGACACAGTGGGGTTCTCTATCGCTATTAGTGAATAATGCATCAAGCTTCTACCCTACTCCGCTTGGAACGATAACCCAAGATGATTGGACGTCATTAGTTGGTAGCAATGTGAAAGGCCCGCTGTTTTTATCTCAAGCCCTTGCGCCTGCACTGCAGGCGACATCAGGTAACATTATCAATATGATTGATATGCATATTGACCGACCTCTGATGAACCATAGTGTTTATAGTCTAGCGAAAACGGCGCTTGCTTCACTAACGCGTTCACTTGCAACAGAACTTGCACCCAATGTGCGCGTAAATGGTGTCGCCCCGGGCGCAATATTGTGGCCTGAACGCGCACTAACTGACAGTGAAAAGGACTTACTACTAAGCAGTATTCCGCTTGGTTCAATGGGCACGGCCGACGATATCGCACAGGCAGTATGTTTTCTTAATACCGCCCGCTATATCACGGGTCAAACGATATATGTCGATGGAGGCAGGAGCTTACACACTAATGCACCAGCGTAAATCATTTTACCTTGCCCTCGCTCTTCTAACGCTTACATTGCTGACAGGCTGTTTTGGCGAAGATAAACTCAAAGAGGCTGTTGACGCATATACAGCAAGGTTGTCTCGCGTGTTAGATACTACGCTAACCGTTTCCGCTCCACCGGAAAGCCTTCGATTTCCAGATAGAGCCCGTTTACATCAAGTTATTGAGCCAATAAACATCAACTTGAGAGAGTTTTATGCTATCGATGAATGCGAATTAAGTACGTTAATTGCTCAGCGCAACACGACGCTCGGAAAAAGCCAGCTGCCCTCTCAACGTTTTGCATATGAATCTACGCTTAACCGCGTACTTAACGACTGTAAGTCCGCGCTGCGTTTACAAGAAAGCGACCGATATGCCGTGGTAAACGGCTGGTATGAAAAAAAACAAGCGCAATTTGGGGCGGTTTGGGCAAATATGATACAAACCAGCAATGAAATGAAGCTTGGTTTGTCGGTATCAGATAGATTACTTAATGCTGACAAAAATAAAGATGCGCAGGCCAGCATAACTGCACTTTATTATTTGGATAGTTTACTTAACAGTTTGTCAGAAAACCTAGCAAGAAATGATTCAAACTCAACGTTTCCGGATAGTGATACGATATCCTCATCGAACGAACCAAGCACTCCATCGACCCGTTTAAGTAAAGAAATTGAAACACAATTACATATCATCGCATCATCGAGATTGCCTGCCACGATGTGGAACACCCAAACTTACTTAACCCGTTCGCTCTCAGCGCTTACCGCTTCACTTGAGCCTGCATTAGAGGAGATATCTTGCCCCAATGGACGGGCAAGTGATGCCGCTAAGATAGCGCGAAACGTCTTCTATCTGTTTTTTATTAACGAGATTCAGCCAATCGGCAGTGCGCTGAACAACTATCACTACAAGCTACTACCCTTGTGGCAAAAATGGCAAACCAATAACGAATTGCAGCCCGCTTTCAAAGCGTACATCAGCGCTTATACCGAAACGGGTTTCGCTGCCTATCAAGCGGCAATGTCAAACCATGTTGTGCTGTGGCAAGGCTTTTTGGCTCGCTGCAATTTATCGCCAACTGCGCCTTCCGTTCAGCCTACATCTTGAACGTAACGAACAGGCCTTATCGCTAGAGTATATTATCGCCGCTCTCAGGATCGCGAGAGCGCCTTGCTTGTTCTCTGATTTCATGGGCCTCGCTACTTACGTCATCGTCATGGGATGACGCTTGCGCGATTACATCATCAACACATTTTTTATCGCTTTCATTGCCGAGCCTGTCACTGTCTTTAGATGCGCTTTTATCATCTGCTTCTAACGGTTCACCTTCCGTCGATTTCGATGATGAACTATTGATAAACTCAATACCTTGGGGGAAAATACGCTCTCTAGCGTCGTCAGGCATACTGATACCCGCAGCGGTAAATGCCGCTATCACATCTCGCATTAACATCGACGATATCTTAACAATGCTGGTGTCTTCTACATTTATCCAAAAATACACTTTTACATTATAAGATGACGCTCCTAACGTATCGATAAGCACCTGAGGCTCTGGATCGGACAATACCTTTTTGTGCTGTTCTATAATCTCTAACGCAATGCGTTGCGCGTCTCTTATCGATGCGTCATAACCCACACCAATAATAAAATGCCCTCGCATTAAAGGATTAGCCGTTAAGTTTTTTATCACCCCTTTATAGATAGTGGCATTGGGAATTTGAATATGATTGCCATCAAAGTCGACCAAGGTGGTTGCGCGAGCCGTGACTTTTTGAATAATCCCAGTAAAGCTATTTATTTGCACAATGTCGCCTATGCTAAACGGTCGCTGTATCGTAAGTAACAGGCTTGAAATAAAATTTTCTGCAATATCGCGAAACGCAAAACCCAAAATCAATCCAACCACGCCGGTGCCGCTTACAACGGCAATGGCAAAGCCCGTTAATCCCGCCAGATAAAGGAAAACATATACGCCCAGTAAGATAATAAAGACGCTAATGCTTCTTTCTAACACAGAACGCAACAGCACAGAGGACGTCGTTCGAGTTAGCGGTTTGATAAGAAAGCGCGACAATGGCCCTGCGCACAAAATAAACACAACCATTAATATAATGCCAAGGCCGATGCCTGGTAAGCGATACGTCACCTGCTCCCATAACGTTGACAACAGAGACTGGGCACTGTCTAAACTGGTTATCGCTGTTGTGCCCGCAGTGTCGGCATCTTGCGACGTTTGGCTTCGTGTAAACCGTTGAAGCAGTGTAAGTAGCATAGTCGTCCTTGATAAATCGTGTCAGTAAGTCGAAACGCGTCAGCGCGCAAGAGGGATCAATTTATTCTTTTTTACTTGATTATCAACGAAAAGCAATACGGTTTGTCGATAAACAACCTGCAGTTTACGTAGGTCTTTTTTATTCGTTCATGTACCATAACAACAAAGTGCAACGTAATATTACGTTAAGCGTATTTAACGACATGGTACTGTAATGGCTGAACAAACACCTGACGATATCATTAAACAAATAGAGTTGACCTATTTGTCGCTTTCACCTTCAGGGAAAAAAATTGCCCATTATTTACAGCAGAACCCTATCGCCGTATTGTCTCAATCTACCTCGCAGATTGCAGAGAGTACGGGAACGTCAAAAGCAACGGTTAGTCGCCTCTTTCGTCAATTAGGGTTTGCATCTCATCAAGAGGCAAAGGCCGCTCAATCACTTGTTCGCCAACAAGGCGTACCGCTTGGGCGTGCCGTTGAGACAACCGAACAAATCCAACAGGAAATAACGAATGTATCGGGAACGCTAGAGGGTATTGATGCCCACACCCTTACGTCGGTTGCAAATTTGTTAGCAGGTGCTAACCAGCTAACAATTATTGGTTACAGAAATGCCTACCCTTTAGCATTGCATTTTCGTCAGCAGTTAATGCAAATAAGGCGGTCTGTATCCTTGCTTCCGCAACCCGGTCAAACCATTGGCGAAGATATTGTTGACGTAAACCAAGATGATATCGTTATATTATTCGGCTTTAGAAGGCGAACGCGGCAATTCTCATTTGTGCTTGATGCCGTAAAACACGCACGGGTCATTCTTATTACTGACCCAACAGGACAAGCCTATAAACCCGATGTTGAGCATTTACTCGTCTGCCAGCTAGGTGAAACACTGCCGTTTGATAGTTACGCTGCGCCGATGAGCCTTATATCAACGCTATGCAACCTTACCTACGAAAAACTTGGCGATGCAGCCGCTAAGCGTGTTAACACGATTACCGACACCTATGTTCAACTTGATGAACTAGCCAACCCTAAGTTGTAAGCAACATGCAATCGCCCCGTGAGAGTTAAAAAACGATAATATCATCGGGACATACTTCAGAACCTAGGCAAGACTGGAACAAACGTTTCACTTGACTTGACGTAGAAACAATTGTTTCATAGAGCTATCTTTCATTTTTAGTAAGCCTTAACGTGTCGTCTCCCTTCGTTTATTTAGCTCAGCCTAACCAACGCGCCACTGAAAAACTTGTCGATAGCCAATTAAAGGCACTGGACGGTTTGTCGCTAGCGGTAAAAGATTTATTTCATATGAAAGGGTTACCTACCACGGCGGGCAACCCAACGTGGTTATTGACGCATGCTTATCCGGAAGTAACAAATTCGACCGTAACAAAATTACTAGAAGAAGGGGCTATATTTGTCGGTAAAACCATAACCGATGAACTCGCTTATAGCCTAAACGGTCAAAACAAACACTACTCGACCCTCGACAACCCAGCGGCTTCGGGCCGAATTCCTGGCGGTTCATCGTCAGGCTCTGCCGTCGCGGTGTCACTGTTACAGGCAGATATTGGTTTAGGTACCGATACGGGAGGCTCGATACGTGTCCCATCAAGCTATCAAGGGCTATGGGGGCTGCGCACCACTCACAACGCCATACCGTGCGATAATATGGTGCCCCTTGCATCTTCATTCGATACCATCGGCTGGATGACACGAGATATCGACACCATGCTTGCGGTCACCGAAACATGCTTATCATCGGCACAAGCCCGCAGTAATCCATTACATATAGATGCAAAGACGGCTCGCCTCGGTGTTGCAACACATTTGTTTGAAACGGTTGCACACCAATCTCAGTGTACCCCTTTTATTGACGCGTTAATGAAGAACTACAACTGCAATGCGCTTGACGCAGACGAGCTTAATCTAGTGCGACTTAAGACGGCTGATACCTTTCGTGTGCTGCAAGGCGCAGAAATTTGGCAGCAGCACGGAGAATGGATTTCAGCACACAACCCCGATTTTGCTAACGACATTAAGATTCGTTTTGATTGGTGTGAAACACTTTCGGCTTCAGCGATAAACCAAGCAAAAGCGCAACAAGCGCATATTGTTAGTCATCTGAATACGCTTTTTACTAAATACGATGTATTAGTTATACCCACCACGCCAGGTATTGCACCACAATGCGATGCTGATGACGAAACACTGGCAAATGATAGGAATGCCTTGTTATCCCTTACTGCAATAGCAGGGTTAACTGGATTGCCTCAGCTTCATTTACCCCTTTTTACCTTACACAACGCCCCATGCGGATTATCGCTGGTAGGCAAAAAAGACAGTGACATTGCGCTCATAAAGCTTGCCAAGACATTTCTTGAAAACGACTAACACGCAAAAAACGCTGCTTAATAATTGGAATAGAACAATGAGTGAAAAACACAATATTGCCTTTACGGCTCCCCATTTCGCCGCTTCTCAAGTCGGTTTATCTATTTTAGAAAAAGGCGGTACAGCAATTGAAGCCATGGTCGCTGCCGCTGCCTCAATCGCCGTAGAGTATCCACACATGAACGGCATGGGCGGTGACGGTTTTTGGTTAATTAGCGAGCCTGGCAAGGCACCTATTGGCATAGATGCGTCGGGTGTATCAGCACAAGGTGCTACGCCTGAATTTTATGCTGGTGAGCGCGCCATTCCAAGCCGAGGCGGCAAGGCTGCGTTAACCATGGCAGGCGCGGTCGCGGGGTGGCAAGAAGCGCTTGAGATTAGCCATGAGTGGCAAGAAGGTTTGTCACTACGTACCTTATTTGATACTGCAATTAGTCAAGCTAATTGGGGCATTGAGGTAACACAAAGTTTGTCAGACGCAAGTCATAAAACTTTCGACGACCTTGCTGACAATCCACATTTTGCACCCTTTTTAATTAAAGGCAACGCACTGAAAAAAGGGAAAATCTTAAAGTTAACGGCGTTATCTAAAACACTAGCGCATTTGGCAGAAAAAGGACTAGGTGATTTTTACCATGGCGAGCTTGCAGAGAAGTTAGCACAAGATTTAGAAGCAGCGGGCTCCCCTATTCGCTTAAACGACTTTAACCAATACAAAGCCAAACGCGTTACCCCGCTTAACGTAACAACCAGTAAAGGCACCTTGTATAACTTACCGGCACCCACACAAGGCGTTGCATCTTTAATTATTCTCGCGCTGTATGACAAAGTACAGCATTTAGGTAGCAGTGATGCCGATATGGTCCATCTTCTGATTGAGTGCACTAAACATGCATTTATCGCGCGTAATGCGAATGTCACAGATCCATCTCGTACCCCTTTAGATCTGCAGAGCTTATTAACCGACAAGGTGCTAGATGAGATGGCCTCTCACATAAGCATTGATACAGCCCAACCTTGGCCTCACACGGCGAAACCGGGTGATACCATTTGGATGGGTTGCTGTGATAGCGAAGGCCGCATGGTCAGTTACATTCAATCGTTATATTGGGAGTTTGGCTCAGGTATTGTCAGCCCGCAGACCGGTATTGTATGGAATAACCGAGGTACGTCATTCTCTTTAGATTCAGACAGTAATCAATATCTCGCACCGGGGCTAAAACCCTTTCATACTCTAAACCCAGCCTTTGCAGAGCTTACTGACGGTAGACGCATGAGCTACGGCACCATGGGTGGAGAAGGTCAACCTCAAACGCAGGCGGCATTGTTCGCGCGCCACATTTACCACAACCAACCCATTGCCAAAGCAATAGGCCTGGGGCGATGGCTGCTTGGCCGCACATGGGGAGACGAGAGCCATAACCTCAAAGCAGAAAGAGACTTGGTTGAATATGTAGGTGATAGCCTTCTAGCGCGGGGCCATGACATGGTTACTGTGGCACCTTGCAATGAACTGATGGGCCATGCTGGAGCCATCATTCGCGATACCACAGGTGCAGTAGACGGCGCTAGCGATCCTCGCAGTGACGGTAAAGCATTTACTGGTCATTACAACAAAAACACGAATCAATAGAGACCCTTTATTTATGCAGTTCTTATTAGATAATCTAACGGTAATCCTATCGTTAATGGGCACGGGTATCTTCGCAGGTTTACTTGCAGGTATGTTAGGTGTAGGCGGCGGTATCGTTATCGTTCCGGTGCTATTTTTCTTATTTCAAGCGTTGGGCGTGTCACCTGATAGTGCAATGGTTATCGCTACGGCGACATCGTTGGCCACCATTGTACCTACATCCATCAGTTCTATTCGCGCGCACAGTGCGAAGGGTAATGTTGACGTTACCCTTCTTAAAGCATGGGCCCCCTTTATACTGGTTGGCGTATTAGTCGGTAGCTACCTAGTGACTATCGTGAACGCGACCTTCTTAACCTTACTCTTCGGTGTTATCGCTACGCTGTCTGCAATTAATATGCTTATGGGCAAAAAAGAAGCAATATTCAATCAGTTACCCGCGCATGCTGGACAGTCGGTTATGGCATCATGCATCGGATTATTTAGTTCGATGGTAGGTATTGGTGGCGGCACACTTACCGTACCTACCCTTACATTTTGCAACTACCCTGCGCATAAAGCGGTCGGTACTGCTGCCGCTGTTGGTTTAATCATTTCGCTTCCTGCTGCGCTTACGTTGTTATTTGTCGGCACCGCGCCTGCAGATGCGCCATTTGCCACCGTTGGCTACGTAAACTTATTAGGCTTTGCCTGCATTGTTCCGCTTACCGTGTTGTGTGCCCCCGTAGGTGCAAACATCGCTAGCAAACTAGATGCAGGATTACTTAAAAAGATATTCGCCGTTGTTCTTATCATTACAGGCCTGCGCATGTTAGCGCAGGCGCTGCTTTAGGAGTGCTATTCATGCAAGGTTTTTCTCCCCTTACCCCACCCCCGCGATTGTTAATGGGCCCAGGCCCAATCAACTGCTATCCGCGAGTGTTGTCTGCCATGTCTACACAGTTAGTGGGGCAATATGACCCTGTAATGACAGGTTATATGAATGACGTCATGGCGCTTTATCGCAGCGTTTTCAACACTAAAAACCAACAAACGTTATTAGTTGATGGCACCTCAAGAGCTGGCATTGAGGCAGTATTAGTGTCTGCCATCGAGCCTGGCGACAAAGTATTGGTCCCTATTTTTGGCCGTTTCGGTCACCTTCTTGCTGAGATAGCAGAACGAGCAGATGCGCAAGTACATACAATAGAAGTGCCTTGGGGCGAAGTGTTCCAACCCGAGCAAATAGAAGAAGCTGTAAAACGCGTTAAGCCCAAACTGCTTGCCATAGTGCAAGGCGATACGTCGACCACTATGCTTCAACCTCTTGCCGATATTGGTGACATTTGTGAGGCGCACGATGTGCTTTTCTACTGCGATGCTACCGCATCTATCGGTGGTAACCCGCTCGAGGTCGATGCGTGGAAACTTGACGCGGTATCCGTTGGGTTACAAAAATGTCTTGGCGGTCCATCTGGCAGTGCCCCTGTCACATTGAGCGATAAGTTTGTTTCACTCGTGCGCACACGGCAGCATGTTGAGGCTGGCATTCGAGATGCCCATCATAAAGACGCTCGGGGTCCGAAAATACGTTCTAACTACTTCGACCTGCCGATGATTATGGATTATTGGGGGGAGGAACGCTTAAATCACCATACGGAAGCTGCGAGCATGTTGTATTGTGCGCGGGAGTGCGCTCGTGTGCATCTAGAAGAAGGCCAACAAAACGTTATTGCACGTCACAAAGTGGCGGGCGATGCCATGTTGGCGGGTATTCAAGCGATGGGGCTAATGCCGTTTGGCGATCTTAATCACAAAATGTATAACGTGGTAGGCGTGCACATTCCCGAAGGTATTGACGGGGAAGCGATTCGTGAAACGCTACTCCTTCGTTTCAATATTGAAATTGGTACCAGCTTCGGCCCACTCAAAGGCAAAATTTGGCGTATTGGCACCATGGGGTATAACGCACGACAAGATGCTGTACTTCATACGCTTCAGTCATTAGAAACCGCACTGAGAATGCAAGGCGTTGACACGCCTTTCGGCGCAGGCGTTGATGCAGCCCTTGCCGTATATTCGGGGGCAGCAAATGCATGAATTTGCTGATGCAGCCGCGCAAGTTATGGCGCGCTGCGAAACGCTAGGCACGTTAAGTCAACAACCAACGTGTTTAGATAGGCGCTACTTGAGCGAACAACATAAGCTTGCCAATCAACTAACCTCTGGGTGGATGATAGAAGCAGGTATGACGACATGGCAAGACAGTGTTGGAAATATCTGGGGCCGATTAACATCAAGTGTCCCTAATGCGCCGCGCCTAATTTTGGGAAGCCATTTAGATACGGTTCCAAATGGTGGAAAGTACGACGGCATGTTAGGCGTCGTCGCTGCGATTTCGCTTGTTACAATGTTAGAAGGCAAACACCATAAGCTTCCTTTTCATATCGACATCGTCGGTTTTTGTGACGAAGAAGGCACGCGGTTTGGCACCACATTATTAGGCAGCCGCGCTCTTACTGGGCGCTGGGACGATAATTGGCGGCAACTTAAAGATGAGGATGGTATTTCTTTAGAAAGCGCCATGGAACAGTTTGGCCTGCACTTTTCAGACGTAGCGAGCGCTAGCATCGCAAGTACTGACATACTGGGCTACATTGAACTTCATATTGAGCAAGGTCCTGTGCTTGAGCAAGAAGGGCTTCCTGTTGGTGTGGTCAACGCTATTGCGGGTGCCAAACGCTTTACCTTTACCGTTGAAGGCATGGCCGGTCATGCGGGAACCGTCCCTATGTCAATGCGCCACGACGCGTTATGTGCCACTGCCGAAATGATACTTGCTGTGGAGTCAATCAGCCTGCAGCGCCCGGGTGTGGTGGCAACGGTAGGAAAAATCACTAATGCACCAAACGGTGTGAATGTAATTTCTGGAAGAACCCATTTCTCTGTTGATATTCGAAGTGAAGATGATGCACTAAGAGACAGCGTATTGGCTGAAATTTTACAAGCATTCGGCGCCGTCACAAGTAAACGCAATGTAACCTTAACGAGCGAGCAAACACACAGCGCACCGGCGGTACACTGTGATGAAAAACTAAAGTCTGCGTTAATCCAGGGGACGATAAAAAGCGGTTTAGCGCCGAAAGTTTTGGCATCTGGTGCAGGACATGATGCGATGGCAATGGCTGAAATTTGCCCCGTTGCAATGTTATTCACACGATGTAAAGGCGGTATAAGTCATCACCCCGGTGAATCAATTATGCAAAGCGACGTAGAAGCAAGCTTAGCGGTACTCTTTAACACCATTGTAGATTTAAAGCACGACTAAGCCATTCATTTAACGATGATAAACTTACATAACAAACGCACAGGTTGAGATGACATGAAGATTGCAAGAATTTACCACGACAGCCATGGAAAGAGTCATTTTGGGGAGGTCGACATCCCGCTTAGTGACGGTGGCCCGATTGGCCTGTTATCAGAAAAATTTGGTGCCGATAAAATTATTTTTCGCGAGACGCCCGCTGATTATGATTTTAAGTGGCACACCGCGCCCGCTCGCCAGCTACTTTTCATATTAAAAGGCAGCGCAGAATTTAAGGTGTCAGGCGGAGAAAAACGCACATTTGGTAGTGGCGATGTTTTGCTTTTAGAAGACACTGAGGGCGAAGGGCATTGTTCAAAAGCATTGAATAACGAAATACGCCACTCTATTTTCGTCACACTGGACGACGATACATACTTCTAGTGTCGACTATACTTATAGACATTTTTCCTCACAAGCGATAAACCCACCGGTGTAAAAATCTTCATTCTGGGGGCGGGCTCTGCACCACTCCCCTACTTTTCTCGCGACATCTTGGTGCACTTCTCAATACAACACGGCATCCTCTTCGATTAAATAAAAAATTAATGCAACAAAACAATACGTTACATTGAAAACAACAACACGACCACCTGGTCAACATATTGCTTACTATATCAGGTTTTTATTCATCGCTTTGACGCTTCCACCTGATAAGGATATTGCATGGCCGATACTGATCTTATTTATTCGCTCAACGACACGCCCTCGACAGCGGCCAGCCTAACCGCGGCTTTCCAGCATATGCTCGCTAGCTTTGTTGGTGTCATTACGCCGACCCTAATCATTACCTCTACGCTAGGTTTAGCTGAACACACCCCTTATCTTATTAGCATGGCGCTTTTTGTCAGCGGCGTAGGTACTGCAATTCAAACTAAACGCATCGGGCCTATCGGCAGTGGACTTGTGGCCATTCAGGGAACCAGTTTCGCGTTTATTAGCGCATTGCTTTTAGCGGGTCATAAAGTAAAAAGTAGTGGTGGAAGCAATGAAGAGGTGTTGGCGCTTTTATTTGGGTTAACCATGGCTGGCGCGCTAGTAGAAGTTATTTTTAGCTTTTTTGTAGTGCGTTTAAAGCGAGTGATCACTCCACTCACGACAGGGATTGTTATTTCAGCCATTGGGTTGTCGTTAATAAACGTAGGCATGACCGACTTGGCCGGTGGTGTTGGTGCCGATAACTTTGGCAGTATTGAAAATTTAGGCGTGGGCGTAAGTGTTTTACTTATTATTGTTTTTTTAAACGCATGTAACAACGCATGGCTTCGGTTAAGCGCCATATTTATTGGCATGATAATAGGCACACTTTATGTTGCACTTAGCTCCGGTATTGCTATTGCCAATATCACTAGCCTTCCTGTTGTCGCTATCCCTCATCCGTTTGCGTATGGGATTGATTTCGACATAACACTGTTTTTACCCATCGCCTTTATCTATCTATTTAGCGCTATTGAGACCGCGGGAGATCTCACTGCAAATAGCCTTTTTTGCAAAGAGCCTGTTAGCGGCCCACTTTACCTGTCTCGTATTAAAGGGGGCATTTTAGGTGACGGCGTTAACTCGTTAATTGCCGGGGCATTTAATACATTTCCCAACACTACGTTTGGCCAAAACAACGGCGTTATTCAACTGACTGGCGTCGCAAGCAGAAAAGTAGGGTTGTTTGTTGCAGCGCTATTTATGTTCACTAGGTGCTTTCCCTTTATTGGTGGGCTGTTACAGGCTATTCCCAAACCGGTTTTAGGCGGCGCGACGTTAGTGATGTTCGCGATGGTAGCAGTAGGCGGTCTAAAACTTCTTGCCACCTATGCACTAGACCGTCGAAGTAGTCTAGTCACTGCTTGTTCACTAGGTATGGCAATTGGGGTAATGATGGTTCCTCAATCGCTCGCCCTATTGCCAAACTGGCTTGAAAATATTTTATTATCTCCTGTAACGTCAGCAGGGTTAGTTGCGGTCACTCTCGACATAGCGCTACCCGGTCGCCATGATGCGGTTGAAATCAAAAATGACGAAGCATGTAATGCTGATAGCAGTATTTTAATTGGTGCAAACCACCCGTAATACTCACCGTGATGGTGCAAACCATGTGTGAGACACAATTTCTTTACATTTCAAGACGATAAAAAAGCAAATTTATTCTTTTTTTATTCAATATTTTCAATACGTTAAGAGAATATAAAACTTAGACCAATTGGTTAATAAATGGGCACTCATTCTGCTTTTTACTTCGATAGAAAAACGCGTATATCAATAAGAAAAAGCCTATACCAAAGGCCATAATGAGATTGAGGAAATCATGAAACACACTATGTTCAAATTATCGCCGCTACGTCGTGCTTTTGCATTAAGCGCTGTCATGTCCGTTTCGACGACCGCCATAGCACAAGAAGGCAGCACCCTGCCAAGTGAAGCAGAGGTAGAAAAAATTGAGGTTAAAGGTTCATTAGGTAGTCTACCCGGCCAAGACGTAGAGTCGGTATTTGGTTTCGGTAAGTCAATTCTCGAGACCCCTCGTTCAGCGTCTACAATCTCGCAAGAACAAATGGAACGTTTTAATGTATCTGACATTGACGAGCTTGTGGCATTTGCACCAGGTACATTCACGCAGTCATTTTTCGGTGTCGCAGGGTCATTAGATGTGCGCGGTACCCCGGGCGAAACGTACTTTAGGGGTGTTAAGCGACTTGATAACCCCGGTAATTACCCTACGCCCATTGGCGCTTCTAGCCGAATCGATATTGTAAGAGGCCCAGCCTCGCCCATTTATGGCCCATCAAAAATTGGGGGGTACCTTAACTTCAACCCCAAATCTGCTCGTGCTTCATCAGGACAGTATCTAGATGAGCCTAAAGGCGCCATGTCTTACACCACGGGTTCATGGGAAAAAAGTATCCTGACGGCTGAGGTGGGTGGTCCTGCCACTATCGGTGGTAAAGAAATGGGCTATTACTTATACGGTGAATTAGAGAATTCAGGGAGCTATTACGATAATACTGCAACGGATCAAACCGTGCTCCAAGCTTCATTCAATGTCGATATCACCGATAATTTACGTCTTGAATTTGGCGGTATGTATCATGATTTTGACGGCAACCAAGTTGCGGGATGGAACCGTCTCACCCAAGACTTAGTAGACACAGGTACTTACATTACCGGAACGGCGTTACCACTTGATACCGACGGCGATGGGCAAATCAGCCATGAAGAGTATGGCGCGGTAAACATTGCTGGAAACAGCTTCTTTTACGTTCCTGCCTCCTCATTTACCGATGACGAAGCCACTGATTTAATGAAGCTGCAAAACGTAGGCTCAACCACACTAAAAGGCAATCAAGTACTGGTTGCACCGGATGATCAATTAGCAAACGAAGCAATTACGCTCTACTTTGATACGATTTATTTCTCAGACAATTGGGAAATACGTAATCAGTTTTTCTATGATGCCTATGACAACATCAATGAAAACGCATACGGCTTTTCTCAGTTTCATGACAGTTGGGTAGTAGAAGACAAATTAATCTTCGCTACCGAATACGAAAATGACAGCTTACTTGCACAGTTTCAATTTTCGCCTTCCATACGCTATACCGACTTTGAACACGGCGACGACTTTACGTTTGAATACTTCAACCGCCGTGATTTAACTATGCCATCATCAGCATTAGACAAACGCTTACTGTCGACACGCTCTGGCAAGAACTTTGATAACTACGACGTTGGTAACTACCTCGACCTTGGCATTGCAGCAATGACCGACCTTACTTGGGAGTGGGGTTTAAACCTTGTGTTGGGTGCTCGCTATGACACCATTGATATCGAAAGTACGTCACGTACCGATTTACTCTTGTTTGCAGCGGGTGACGAAACGCCTGAATATGCCGAAGAAACGGTTGATGGTTGGTCGTGGAATGCAAGTATCTCTTATGAATTTGAATTTGGCCTAATTCCTTACTTTACCGCAGCCGAGCAAGCCACGTTAGTCGCAGGCCAAGGCGCGGAAATAGGTGTGGGGCAATTGAATCAACCTGGCGGCAGCGGCGCATTTGATACATCCGAACTTATTGAGTATGGGGTCAAAGGTTCACTTCTTGATGACACGTTATACTTTGCGTTATCTGCATTTGAACAAGAGCGTACCGATTTCAATACCCAAAATACCGTAACGAATAACACCACGAATAACAAAGGCACAGAATTCGAGTTACGTTGGGTTGTTAACGAAAATCTTGTGATGTCTGCAGGTTATACCAATATTGAAGTTATTAACCTTACGGCTAAAGAGAACGGCAACCAATTTGGCTTTTTAGGCGCAGAAGATTTAGTTAACCTAACTGATCCTTCCTTAGTATTTGGTGGAAACGTGATTGGTTTAAACCTAATAGGCGAAGGGTTTGCTAATACCGATGGGCGCAAAGCCGGTATTCCTGAAAACATCTACACGCTTACCGCTACCTATGACTTTCAAAATGGTTATGCGGCAAATGTGAGTGTTGTTGACGTTGATGAAGTGGCATCAGGATTTTCTGCCTCTGTTATATTGCCGTCATACACATTGGTAAACGCCGGCATTTCGTATCAAACCGAAGACTGGTCAGTCAATGTGACTGTGAAGAACTTAACGGATGAGCGCTACTTCCGTTCTAACTTCCCTGACTTATTCGGCAGCCAGATTATACTGCCTGAACTTCCACGCCATTGGAATGCGAAGTTCGCTTATCGATTTTAAGCATAGCGGTAGGACAAAAAAGGCGCATAAATGCGCCTTTTTTTATGACCTTCGTTGTTGCGTTATCATTGCGTGTTTTCTTGATAACACATTATCAATCTGCTGCTTAATCGCTTTTTTCGAAACCGGTTTTGAAATAAAGTCACTCATTCCAGCGTTAAAACATGCTTTTTTATCGCTTTCTGAAGTATTCGCTGTAACGGCAACAACTTCGCCTACAGCGCTAAGTGTCCCCTCCCCGCGAATAATTCTCGAGGCCGCCATTCCATCTAGCACTGGCATAGCACAGTCCATGAATATGAGGTCAAATTTTGTCGCCCTCGCCTTCATTACCGCTATTTCACCGTTTTCAGCCTCGCTCGCCGTACAGCCAATATCCTCAAGCATAGACCCGATAACTAATCGGTTAATATCGTTATCATCAACGACCAGTATAGAAAGCGATCGAGGATCGATACCGCCGTTTGGCGTATTCACGGGGATAACTTCATCAGATATTCTCGAGCTCGTATGAACGGGTATAATAATGTCAAAACACGTTCCGTGCGTTAGCGCAGACCGACAATCAATTTCCCCTTCCATTTTTTCGACGAGTTTATTGACGATCGGAAGCCCTAAGCCCGTGTCCAGGCTAATTTCGGACTGCGCATTATCAACACTCACAAACGGGGTAAATATTGTCGTTTGCATTTCTTGTGACATGCCTTCCCCAGTATCCTCTATAGACACCAATAAATTAAGACCATCCGCTCGCTTCTTTAGCGCAACCTGCAATGCTATATGACCTTCGTGGCAGAACTTTATAGCGTTGCTTAGTAAATTAGTAATAATCTGGCAGATCCGCGTGGCATCGCTATTAATGATGGTTTTGACCGGAAAGGAGAACGTCGTATAGAGGCGTAGCTGTTTATCATGGCATTTGCGTTCATATTCATTCACGATGTCTTCTAAACATGCTCGAAGACAAAAGTCATTCATTTCTAATGCAAACTTCCCATTGGATATTTCGGTATAATCCAATACGTCATTTACTACTCTAACAAGACGGTCGGTACTCTTAATTGCGTGATCTGTTTTTTGTTCTCTGACTAAAGCACGCTCTTCAAACTTTAATGTTTGCAGCATGCCACTGATACCATTGAGTGGCGTCCTAAGTTCGTGACTTATTCTGGAAAGCAGTGCCTCACGTTCATGAAGCATTCGTTCCGCCTCACGTCTTCGCCTATCAAGCTCCATTCGTAACTTGACCGATTTATCCACGTTTTGCACCGTGCCAAACAACCGAACACTCACACCGTCCACAATATCAACCATGCCATGTGTTTCTATAAAAATCTCTTTTCCTTTCGCCGTAACTAGCGTAAGCGTAGACGTCCATGGTTCTCCGGTAGTAATAGCATGGCTTATTATTTCCGTTATCCGCTCCCTATCATTACCTTCTTTATAAAACTCGATTGCATTGTCGAGTGTGGGGGTAAAATCATCGGCGACATCATGAATTCTGCGAGTCTGAGATGACCACGCCAGCGTGTTAGTCTTTAAATCAACCTCCCATGTTCCTATATTGGCCACAGATTGAAGTTTATTAAAGAGCACTGCCGTCGTATTAGGCGTTGCGTGATTCATGATAGGTACCAGCACAAAAAAATATTAATCAATAAAAACATAGCGAAATAACAGCAAAAAAAACATTAGCCATTTGAATAATAAAACAGAAAAAAAGTATGTGAAGCCATACGTATTTAGCGAGAAGTGGCACATTTTTACTGCTAAGGCGTGAAAAGAATCGAGTAATACTTAGCCTTTTGCTCTGTTTTTACCTTTCTCTTTCGCATCGAACAGATAAACATCGGCACGCTCTATCAACTCGATAACCCCCGAGTCGATGAATTCACGAGCTAAACCCGTTGCATATCCAGCGCTTATCGTCACGCGACTGTTGATGCCATCGGCATGGGGTAAGGCCATGTTAAAGACGTTATTCACCACCGCGTTAGCAATCGACTCTGCGCCCTTACGGTCGGTATAAGGCAAAATCATTAGGAACTCTTCACCACCGAAGCGTATCGCTGCGTCAAATGGCCTTTTGGCGGATGCGTTCAATATAGAAGCTATATTCTCTAAACAAACATCCCCTTGAATATGGCCATATCTGTCGTTGTAATACTTGAAAAAATCAATATCAATCATGACGGCTGATACCTGCGCGTTATCACGTGCAATCTGCTTTATCAGCCTTGGTATTTCGTTACTGAGGTACAATCGATTAAATAAGCCAGTCAATTGGTCTTTAAACGTCATTTTCTGGAGCAGTTCGGTGCGTAACTTATTTTGCAGCTGGTTTTTGATTCGGTGGATTAATGTCGATGCAGTAACCGGTTTCACCACATAGTCACTTGCCCCTACCGACCAACAGGTATTTTCACTCTCAATATCCATGGTCGCTGTGACAAAAATAACGGGGATAGATGACAAGTCACTGTCAGCTTTGAGCATTCGACATAAATCCAGACCATTCATATCAGGCATGTTCATGTCTAATAAAATAAGGTCAGGTTGAGAAGCTCGACATTTGTCTAGGGCGTCTGTGCCACTATGCGCAGTCTCGTACTGAAAATACGGCTCTAATATTGATGCCAATAAGGTACGGGACATTAGCTCATCGTCAACAATAAGCACCGAGCAGTCTGAAAAAGGTTTTAAATCAAGAAACATTATAAAAGTATACCATGCGATAGGCGTAGCATCGAATCCGCTAGACGAGTTACCGTACCATACGCTAGAAATTTTTATATATATTTCATGAAGGTATTCGTATTTTTTTACTTACTTTGGTATCGCAATACCCTATTGATTAAACTTTTTAACTTTTTTGGCGTATTATTTCTTTGCGTAAGATTTAGCCATGAGCACTTTTGCTTGTACCCATAAATGACAATAAACCGATGGATTGATATGGAACACGTACCAACAACATCTCGCCCAACGTTGTGGAACCGAGACGCTGCACTTGCTCGTCTTGGCAATAATGCGGCATTGCTTGAAAAAATAGTGGCAATGTTTCTTGAGCAAATCACCAATAAACTTTCATCGCTGCAAGAGGCGGTTAACGCAAATGATGCTGACAATATCCGCTTTGTAAGCCATGCCATAAAGGGAATATCGGGCGATGTGGGGGCCGAGGCTTTGCATTACGAAGCGTCATATCTTGAGGATCGCGCTCGCAGTGGCAATATCGATAACATTGATGTTGAATTTAAATCGCTCATCACTACCGTCAACAACACCATCACTGCGATGAAAGCGTAAAATGCATCACACCATTTGAACAGCTTCAATGTGTGAATAGAAATGTAGCTTTTCGTGCTCTTCTAAAAAGCTTGCGGCAAAGCTGTTTAATGCAAGCTGTTTAACGTGCGATTGCGTTATGGGAAGCGCCTTGGCAAGTGCATTAAAATTGTCATTTAAAAAACCACCAAAGTAAGTTGGATCGTCTGAATTAACGGTGACTAACAAACCGCGCTCAAGCAACGACAAAATATTATGCTGACTGAGATCATTAACCACACAAAGCTTCAGGTTACTCAACGGGCAAACTGTTAATGGAATTTGATGTGTTTCTAAGTATCGCATCAGCTTTTCGTCTTCTTGGCATCTAACGCCATGATCGATTCGATCTACGTCGAGCAGTCGAATAGCTTCCCAAATATAGTCTGCTGGCCCTTCTTCTCCCGCATGCGCAACAATTTTAAAACCTAACGCTTTCGCTTGTTTAAATACGCGTTCAAATTTTGATGGTGGGTGTCCCAACTCGGAACTATCAAGCCCAACCGCTGCAATGTCGCTGTAGTATGGCTCAGCCTCTGCTAACGTCTGAAACGCGTCGTCTTCAGATAGATGCCGTAAGAATGACATAATGAGTAAGCTTGACGTGCCAAACGCTTTTTTCGCATCTCGCATGGCGCGTAAAAAACCTGGCATAAAAATATCAAACCCCACTCCTCGCTGTGTATGCGTTTGCGGGTCAAACATAATTTCTGTATGCACGATATTGTCATCGTTGCACCGCTTTAAGTAATCCCACATTAGGGCATAGAAATCATCTTCATCTTTCAGCACACTCGCGCCGGCGTAATAAATATCTAAAAAGCTTTGTAAGTCAGAAAAATTATAAGCTGCAGATATCTCATCGACGCTATTATACGCCAATGTGATATTATGTTTACTTGCCAGGTGCCACATAAGTTCGGGCGTTAAACTGCCTTCTATATGAAGATGCAGCTCAGCCTTTGGCAGTTGTTGAATATAGGTTGATAACGTCATGGCCCCTCACTTCTGACTTTGCACCACCGCAATGCAATTGAATCATTGTGGTGCACAAAATCAACATCTATGGTTGAATTATTTGGTGGAGTTCTCTCGCTCCATGTTTTTTCTATGCGATTAGCGCGCTTAACCGCCTTTTTAATTCGCATTGCTGACTTATTGTCATCTGGCTACGGGTAAGGTAGCACAAAACACACCAACAAGTTGACTATGTGGTCAGCTTATTGCTTCTAACCAGGAAGAATAATAAACGGCTCAACAAATAGAGAACTATTGATGTCTACTTCAATTATAGAACACCTATTCAAACTGCATGCTCACGGCACGACAGTCAAAAAAGAAATTGTTGCTGGGTTAACCACATTTGCAGCCATGTCGTACATTTTAGTCGTAAACCCAAGTATTTTAGGGCTAAGTGGCATGCCTATAGAGGGCCTTATAACCGTTACCGCGCTTGCCGCATGTATCGGTACTCTCTTAATGGCTTTGATGACAAATTACCCTATTGCGTTGGCGCCTGGAATGGGGCTTAACGCCTTTTTCGCGTTTACCATTTGTATGTCGCGTGAAATACATTGGGAAGCAGCATTAGGTATTGTTTTTTGGAATGGTATTTTGTTTTTGATTTTATCGCTTACTGGGGTGAGAACAAAAATAGCAGAGGCAATTCCACCGGCACTTAAAATAGGCGTGCAATGCGGCATAGGCTTATTTATCGCGTTTATTGGGTTAAAAAATGCGGGGCTTATTGCCGACAACCCGGCCACGTTTGTAATGCTAGGTGATCTGTCAGACCCCGCTGTAATGCTGGCTTTCGCGGGTATTATTTTTACCGTTGTGATGATGGTAAAACGCGTAACCGGCGGCATTTTATTATCCATCATTTTACTTACCGTTATTGGCGCATTTATCCCGACAGAGTCAGGTATGTTGACCCCTGCACCCGAAGCCATTATTGGAATGCCTGAATCAATTTCTTCTACGTTTTTCGCTATGGATTTCTTATATCCGATAGAAAACCTAGCACAAACTTGGGACCTTATTTTTGCGCTTATGTTTGTAAACATGTTTGATACGATAGGCACACTTATTGGTGTATCACGCCGCGCAAACCTACTTTCCCCCTCAGGGAAGCTGCCTAAAATGGGCGCAGCAATGACCGCTGACGCCAGTGCCAGTGTTGTCGGCGCCGTTATCGGAACTTCTCCGGTTACAAGCTATGTCGAGTCTGCTACGGGTGTATCGCAGGGCGGGAGAACTGGACTAACGGCAGTTGTCGTCTCGGTATGCTTTTTACTCGCGTTATTTTTAACGCCGTTGATGAAAGTCATTCCGTTGATGGCCACCACACCCGCACTTGTGATGGTGGGTATACTGATGATGGAGTCGATACGCCAAATTGATTTCGACGACTTAGGCGCGTTAGCGACGGCAACAGTGGCATTATTGGCCATGCCGCTTACTTTCAGTATAAGTGAAGGCATTGCGCTTGGCTTCATTACGTTCGTCGGTATAAAGCTTGGAACGGGAAAATATAAAGAAGTGAGTAAACTAACTTACGTGCTGGCCCTCATTTTTCTGCTTCGTTATGCGTTAAACCTTAAATAAGCACTTTGCGTCAATGCAAAAACGCCGCTCATCGAGCGGCGTTTTCATTTACCAACCATAATAAAGAGAGGTAACACTCACAACGAGAAACTATTTTAGGCCTTCATAGCTAAAAGTAACGGCTTTATCGCCCATAAAGACAACCTTAACAAATTTGCTGTCTTGTTCACCCCACGTACACGCAGTGGTTCCCATCATGTTACCGCAGTTATCTGCATCGCCAATGATAGCCTCTACCTCTTCTTGTGACATTCCCATTTCAAGTAGTTCGTAATTTTCTTTAGTCAACTTACTGCACCCTGCTAGTGCAAAAACCGCAGACAGTGTTAATAATAACTTCGCTTTCATCATAGTCTCCTATTGTTGCTCTTCTTCAACGGGGAAATGTTCAACCCAATGCTGGGCTATCGCCTCACGTGTTGTGAGCCATACTTTATCGTGACTTTTAACATACTGAATAAACTTTTTAAGCGCCGCAAATCGAGCAGGACGACCAACAATTCTGCAGTGCAACCCAATGGATAGCATTTTAGGCGCGTCTTTGCCTTCTTCGTATAGCACGTCGAACGCATCCTTTAAGTAATTAAAAAACTGCTCACCGCTATTGAAGCCTTGAGGCGTAGCAAAGCGCATATCATTGGTATCAAGCGTATAGGGCACCATTAACAAAGGTTTGCTGTAGTGATGATCGTAATACGGCAAATCGTCAGCGTAACTATCGGCGCAGTATAAAATATCATCTCGCTCAGCAATCAGCTTCAATGTATTCGGACTTGTTCTGCCCGTGTACCAACCAGCAGGCTTTTTCCCTGTAAGTTCTTCGTGTAACAAAATAGCATCATCAATTTGCTTGCGCTCTTGCGCTTCGTTCATGTCTTGGTAATGAATCCAACGCATGGCATGAGAGGCAATTTCCCACCCTGATGCTAACATCGCTTGCACCGCGTCTGGGTGTCGCTGCAATGCCATAGTAACGCCGAACACTGTCACCGGCACATCATTATCTGTGAACAGTTTATGCAAGCGCCAGAAACCCACCCGGCTACCATATTCATAGATAGACTCCATGCTCATATGACGATCGGTATACGCTTGTGCTCCAATAATTTCTGACAGAAAAACTTCTGACGTTTCATCTCCGTGCAGTACCGAGTTTTCACCGCCCTCTTCATAGTTCAGTACAAATTGAACGGCAATTTTAGCATCGTTTGGCCACTGAGGATTGGGGGGCGTAGCGCCGTATCCCTTCAAGTCACGGGGATAACTGAAATCAGTCACTCAATGTCTCCTGTGTAACGCGCGGGAATTGATAGCCCACAGCCACCCAACACTAATTTAATAAGCTCACGAGTAGCATGTTCATAATCAGCTTTAACCATCTTCTTACCCCGTAAACGAGTGATCTGCGCTGAAAAATCCGCGTAGTGCTGAGTACTTGCCCAAATGGTATACAGTAAGTGTTCCCCATCGACATCTGGAAGCTTATTGACAGCCTTCCATCCTTCGATAACGGCTAAACGGCCTTTCATCCAAAGGCCATGTTCTTCATCGAAGTAACCGCTCAAATTTTCAGCGCCGTTTATTATTTCCATGGCAAATATGCGAGATGCAAGTGGGTGGGTACGTGATACTTCCATTTTCTCAGCAATATAGGCAGCAAGCACTTCTGCGGGGTCATCGTCAACTGTCGCTCTATCAAAATGCGAGTTCCATAACGATAAGGTTTCTTCCAAAACCGCAACATAAAGCTCTTGCTTAGATTTGAAATAGTAAAGCACATTAGTTTTTGGCAGCGCCGCTTCATCAGCAATTTTCTGTACAGCGGTACCTTTAAACCCGTATTGAGCAAAACACTTTTCCGCGGCTTGAAGGATTTTCTTTCTATTTTGGGCACCAACGCCAGCTTCTATGCATTTCTGTTTTATCATGTGTGGCTTCTTCCTTTCTCGCTAGCATGCTTTTCTGATAGTTAATATATGGCATTGCCAGCTCTATTAATTGATAGTACCGCTGCTACGCGCACGAATAAAGTCATTAACGTGACTCTTTCTCGTTCGGTCATAGAATGATGACAAAATGTGCATGGTTCTTGCGTACTATTTTTATGTAATGAACGTGAATACCATCACGTAAACACGACACGCCGACTACATTTCAAGCCGCCCTTGTGTCTTACGTGCCTAAAATGTGTTAACTGCGAATAAATGGCCTTTTTCATATCGGCTTTTTTTATAAGCAAAAAATTGACCACTTGGTCTACTTTTATGATAAAAATACCGCTATATTAATGGATATACAAATGAATATAACTAAAAGGTGCGGGTATGATTCGTTTTCTTATTAATGAAGAAACCGTCGAATTAGAAGAAGTGAGGGCTGACCTTACACTTTTGCAGTTCATCCGTGAACATCGTCGATTATCTGGCACAAAAGAAGGCTGCGCCTCTGGAGACTGCGGTGCCTGTACCCTAGTGGTTGCAGAACCGAACCCCACGTTTTCGGGTTTACATTATCGCACGCTGAACAGTTGCATAACGTTGATGAGCGCACTGCATGGTAAGCAGCTTATTACCGTAGAGCACATCAGTAACGAAGACGCGCTGCATCCCGTTCAGCAAGCATTACTCGATTATCACGGCTCGCAGTGCGGTTTCTGTACGCCGGGGTTCATCATGTCGATGTTTGCGCTTTATCATAGTAATAGCCAACCAAACAGAGATGACGTTCTTAATGCCCTATCTGGTAATCTTTGTCGATGCACCGGATATCGGCCCATCATTGAGGCAGCGTTAGCAGTATGTGCTGAGCCCCCTAGCGACAAATTTGTTGAAAGACAGGCCGAAACGTTAGCCACATTGAAATTGATATCAGAGGTAGATGATTTCGGAACTACCCACTTGCTGACCCCGACTAGTCGAGCCGAGCTAGCAAAAGCAATACGTGATTACCCGTCGGCGCCATTCGTTGCAGGCAGCACTGACTTAAGTTTACGCTTCACGCAGCAGTTAGATACAGCAGATAAAATTATCAGCCTATCGCAGTTGCAAGGGCTTAAGACATGCACCACAACCGAGCATTCGCTTGTTATTGGTGCAGCATCGCCGTTTAGCGATCTTGCCCCTACGCTATTAACCCACTTTCCTCAGCTTGCTGAGCTCATCACGCGATTTGCATCACTTCCTATCAGGAACCAGGCAACCCTAGGTGGCAATGTTGCAAACGCTTCGCCAATTGGCGATATGCCACCTGCTTTATTAGCGCTTAACGCCATTGTACATATTGATAATGGTGAACAGCGCAGAACCGTTCCAATTAAAGATTTTTTCAAAGGCTACCGCCAAACTGCACTTTTAAAAAACGAGTGGCTGTCAGCGCTTGAATTGCCCTTTGTCGGTGACAGTCATCGTATTGCTGCATACAAGATATCTAAGCGCCTTGAAGATGATATTTCTGCTGTGTGCGCTGTTTTTAATGTCACTGTAAATAATGGGATTATTACAGAAATGTCTACTGGTTTTGGTGGCGTAGCCGCAACCCCAATTAAGTGTGAAGCGTTAGAAAACGCTCTGACTGGACGAGCTCTTGCCAGTAGCGAATGTTTGAACTTAGGGAAGCAAATACTTTTCGACGCGTTCGACCCTATCGATGACGTGCGGGCCACGGCACAATACAGAAAAACAATTTTAGCGAATTTATGGCATCGGTTCTGGTTAGAAAACCAAACGCAAAATGCAATTGAAACTCGGGTGGTGCAACATGCGTAAACTTATTGACAGCAGTGCCACGCAGCATGCATCGACGGTCGTTCATACCAGTCAAAAACATGAAAGCGCTATTCGACAAGTGAAAGGCAGCGCGAACTACGTCGATGACATCGTAGCCCCTCGTGATACCTGCTATGCCGCGGTCGGCCTAAGTACATGCGCAAAAGGCACTCTTACCTCGTTGGATTTACGTGCTGTAAAAGAAAGTGAAGGTGTTATCGATGTTATTTCAATTGACGATGTACCGGGCCACAGAGATATTGGGCCGGTGTTTAAGGGCGACCCGCTGTTAGCCGATGGCGAAATTAGGTTTTACGGCCAACCGGTGTTCGCTGTGCTTGCCACGTCGGTAGCGTTAGCGAGGAAAGCGGCGCTAAAAGGCAACATGGTAGTAGATGATGAAACACCAACCTTAAGTGCCTCGAGTGCGCATACCCAAAAGCAGTATGTGCGTCCTATGCATCAATTTGGCACGGGTGACGCAACACGTGCCATAGCTGATGCGCCTCATGTTGTATCGGGGTCGCTATCAATTGGTGGGCAAGAACATATGTATCTTGAAGGCCAGGTATCACTTGCTGTGCCCGATGAAGACGACCGTATCCATATTTACACATCCAGTCAGCATCCTAGTGAAGTACAAAAGCTGGTTGCAGAAGTACTTAATACTAAACTGCATAAAGTGGTCGTTGATATGCGACGAATGGGTGGCGGCTTTGGTGGTAAAGAAACACAGGCAGCACAATGGGCATGTATCGCGGCACTGTTGGCAAAGCGAAATCGCTGTGCGGTTAAATTACGACTGCCCAGAAATGTGGACATGCATGTTACAGGAAAGCGGCATCCTTTCGAAAACCACTACGAGCTAGGCTTTGACGAGCACGGCAAAATTATGGGAACGTCGCTTGAGATCAATGGAATATGCGGCCATTCTCCAGACCTTTCAGACGCCATTGTCGACAGAGCCATGTTTCACGCTGACAATGGGTACTTTCTCGGTGAAAGCCATATTGTGGGGCATCGTCTTGAAACCAACATGGTATCTCACACTGCGTTTCGCGGATTCGGTGGTCCCCAGGGCATGATTATGGCTGAAGCGATGCTTGATGCAATCGCGCGTAAGCTACGTCTTGACCCATTAACGGTTAGAAAAACCAATTTATACGGCGACACAACAGGCAACACCACACCCTATGGCATGAAAGTGGAGCATAACTTACTGCCTGAAATGATTGCCAAACTTGAGGACGAAGGTAACTATTGGGCGCGCCGCGAATCGATTTCAACGTTTAACCGGTCAAGTCCCATCATTAAAAAAGGCCTAGCCCTTACACCGGTAAAATTTGGCATTTCGTTTACCGCTAAACACCTCAACCAAGCCGGGGCATTAGTGCATATTTACACCGATGGAAGTATTCAAGTGAATCACGGTGGAACCGAGATGGGTCAAGGACTTCATACCAAAATTGGTCAGATTGCTGCCAATGAGTTTGGCGTGACGTTGGATATGATTGAGGTGACCGCAACGCGAACCGATAAAGTGCCAAATACCTCCCCTACCGCGGCGTC
Organism: Alteromonas algae; assembly: GCF_049117195.1. Taxonomy (GTDB): domain Bacteria; phylum Pseudomonadota; class Gammaproteobacteria; order Enterobacterales; family Alteromonadaceae; genus Alteromonas. Next base: position 1,557,059 of record NZ_CP185260.1, on the reverse strand, counting down.
AAGTGGTACTGACTTAAACGGTAAAGCAGTACAAAATGCCTGTATAACCCTTAAAAAGCGTATAGCAACATGCTTTGCGGCCAGTGTAGATTTGCCCGACCGCGTCGACGATGTTGTTTTTTCAAATGGCTTCGTTACCCTTAACAACCATAGCGCGTCTTTTTCAGACGTAGTGCAAATGGCCTATTTCGATCGTGTATCGTTATCTTCTAGCGGGTTCTATAAGACGCCTAAGTTACAATACAACCGAGAGACCGGAGAGGGACGGCCATTCTTCTATTTTGCATATGGCGTGTCGCTTAGCGAAGTATCAATAGATACGCTTACTGGCGAGTATACGGTCGACAGCGTCGACGTTATCCACGATGTTGGCGATAGTTTGAACCCCGCTATCGATATCGGTCAGATTGAAGGAGCGTTCGTGCAAGGCATGGGATGGTTAACGACCGAAGATCTTAAGTGGAATAGTGCTGGTAAGCTCATCAGTGAGAACATGGCGACCTATAAAATCCCGGCAATTGGTGATACCCCGCCGCATTTTAACGTTAAGCTGTTTGGTCGCAAAAACGCAGAAGATAGCATTTATCATTCAAAAGCCGTGGGCGAACCGCCCTTCATGCTAGCGATCTCGGTATGGTGTGCGCTCAAAGATGCAATATCTAGCATTTCAGGCTATTCACAAGACCCGCAGCTAGCGACCCCTGCGACTCCAGAGCGGGTGTTAAATGCGGTGTTAGCAATGCAAAATATGCAGGCGAAGTAGATGATGCAACCAACAACATGGTATGAAGCCGTTGCTCGGTGTCAGCATGCTGCACAACCTTATGTGTTAGTAACCGTTATCGGTGCTGCAGGCTCTACACCAAGGGAAACAGGCAGCAAAATGGTGGTAACCAATGTCGAAAGCTTCGACACCATTGGGGGTGGCCATTTAGAGTATGATGCAATTAGCACGGCACGAACATTACTTGCAAAGGGTCACACCGGAACTGAGATATGCTCCTATCCCCTCAGCAGTAAGTTAGGGCAGTGTTGTGGTGGTGCGGTGAAAGTGTTATTTGATGTGTGCAACATACATCAACAGCACATCGCAATATTCGGTGCCGGCCACGTTGCCAAGGCGTTGGTGCCTATTTTGTCTCAACTGCCAGTTCATATTTCTTGGATTGATAGCAGAGCCTCTCTATTTCCAGACGCCATGCCTGGAAATGTCGTTTCTATTATTGAAGACGCACCAGAAACAGAAGTTCGGCAGCTAAAAGATAATAGTTGGCTTATTGTTCTCACTCATGACCATCAACTTGACTATCGTATTGTCGAACAAGCCCTGAAATTTCCATCTTTACCTTTTGTAGGGCTTATAGGCTCTGATACAAAAGCCAAACGATTTATTACCAAATTACAACATAGAGGCTTTGATGATAATGCGCTTAAGCGCTTAGTAACGCCTATCGGAATGGCGGGTATTCCTGGCAAACGTCCCATTGAGGTTGCGGTGTCTATTGCGGCACAAATTATTGCGCGCATTCACAACAACTCAGATACCGTAATAAACGAAACATCAGCGGCCAGTTCGACCGCTCAGCAAGTGTGAGCCATACTTTTATGAAAATTGAAACATTAAACATGATATCCGATGTTGACGCCGCCGCATGGTTTCAACAATGTTGCGCAGCAACGCGCTGGATTGAGAGTATGGTAGCAGCAAGACCATACAGCGATATTGCACAAATGGAAAAGCACGCTGCACTGGCATGGGAGGCATGCGATAAAGCCAATATGCTAGAGGCTTTTACTGCACACCCCATGATTGGAGATGTTGATTCACTGCGTAAAAAATTCGCTAATACCAAGTTGATCGCTGCGGGAGAACAAGCCGGCACATCACAGGCATCAGAAGCGATTTTACTGGCGCTCAAAAAAGCAAACCAGACCTACTTGGACAAGCATGGGTTCATCTTCATTATTTGCGCTACCGGCCTTTCAGCAGAGGCAATGCTAAAAGCGCTTAATGAACGTTTACCTCACACAACGGATGAAGAAATTCAATTAGCAGCCCGTGAGCAATTGAAAATAACCCAATTAAGAATAATTAAAGCGATAGATGTCGAGTGAGTTTAGCGCATTAAAAATGGCAAAAAACACCAGTATGTATTGCACGACATTTACCCACGCTCAGATATTTTAGGACGCACCCTATGAATACATTATCAAGTCACGTACTCGATACCACATCAGGAAAACCCGTTGAAGGTATTGCTCTTACCCTTACGTTACCTAACGGAGAAACGTTAACGGGCACTACCAATGCCGACGGTCGATTCAACGATTGGAAGACAACCTTTACTGCAGGTATATATACACTGCGCTTTCATTGTAACGACTACCTTGTATCAACCCATGGTAAAAGCTTTTATCCATACATTGATATTGCGTTTGAACTTGAAAGCGCGGGGGGCCACTATCATGTACCCTTACTTATTTCACCATTCGGTTTCAGTAGTTACAGAGGCAGCTAGCAATAATGCAATTATTTCGCGCTAATATTGCGCATTTCCCTAAGGCCACTGCTGACGTAAATCAGGATATTCATGTTATTTGTGATGGCGGTTTACTTATTGATGGGAAGCACATTGTTGCGGTAGGCGAATTTAACTCGCTTAATCAGCAATACCCTAACGCTAGCGTTATTGATCATTCAGGAAAATGGCTAGTGCCGGGCTTTATTGATAGCCACTTGCACTACCCTCAAACACAAAGTATTGCGAACTATGGTGAGCAGTTGCTCAGCTGGCTCGAAAACTTTACCTTTCCAACTGAGATGCAATTTTCAGACGAAGCCCATGCTCAAAAAATTGCGCAGGTATTTTTGAACCAGCTATTAAAAAATGGGACGACCACAGGCTTTGTATTCTCAACAGTGCATGCCTCAAGCTGCAGTGCTTTGTTTGAGGCCGCCAGTAATATTGATATGGCCATTGTTGCAGGAAAAGTATGTATGGACAGACACTGTCCAACTGCACTTCAAGATACTCCTGAATTAGCGCAAAAAGAAAGCGCGCAACTTATCGAAACGTGGCATAACAAAGGGCGTAACCGTTATGCACTTACACCTCGGTTTGCCCCGACGAGTACCGAGGAACAACTTGCGGCACTTGGCGAACTCGCCACACAATACAATGATGTGTTTATTCAAACTCACTTGTCTGAAAATAAAGACGAAATTGAGTGGGTCAACACCCTATTCCCGCACTGCAATGGCTATTTAGACGTGTACGACAAATATAATTTAGTACGCGAGAGAGCGGTTTTCGGACATGGTATTCATCTAACGTCTAGCGAATGGGATCGGTTAGGCGAGGCTGGCGCAAGTGTTGCTTTTTGCCCAACTTCTAACCTTTTTCTTGGCAGTGGATTATTTGATTTACAGACGGCAAAAGCCCACGATGTGCATGTTGCGCTGGCAACCGATGTGGGTGCCGGTACAAGTTTTAGTATGCTTAAAACCTATGCTGATGCTTACAAAGTGAGTCAGTTACGTAGTGCACCTATTTGTCCTTTAGAAGGGTTTTACCTTATGACACAGGGCGCAGCAGTGGCGCACCAATTAGACCATGAGATAGGAAACTTGAATGCAGGCAGTGCAGCAGATTTCGTTATTATTCAACCTCACTACGATGAACTCACAGCACTACGAATAGCAGACACGCAAGATTTTTCTGATGTCTTCTTTGCCATAAGTATTTTAGGCGATGATCGCGCGATTGAAGAGACATGGATAAGCGGTCAATGTTGTTATAATAAAAAGGAGAGTCAACATGCCATGGTTTGATTGGATTAGTTTATTTACCCGTTGGTTTCATGTTATCGCAGGAGTAGCGTGGATCGGAGCCTCGTTCTATTTTATTTGGCTAGACAATAGCCTTCGCACACCACCGAAATGGAAACAGGATAAAGGTATTAAGGGCGATCTTTGGGCTATTCACGGCGGCGGGTTTTATGAAGTGGCCAAGTATGCTTATGGGCCAGAAAAAATGCCTGAGACACTTCATTGGTTTAAGTGGGAAGCATACACAACATGGTTATCAGGCTTTGCTCTTCTCATCTTGGTGTATTATTTTGGCGCATCGGCTTACCTCATCGACCCTAGCGTCAATGATATTTCGCCTATGGTAGCAATATCGCTCGGGCTGGCGCTTGTATTTGGCGGCCTAACTATTTATGAAATCGCCTGCCGAAGCCCCCTTGCCAACTCGCCTATGGTATTTGGGCTTTGTTTAATTGCACTTATTTGCACAGTAACGTACTTCTCTACGCAATGGTTCAGCGGCCGTGGTGCATATATTCATGTCGGTGCACTCATTGGTACGATCATGGCAGGCAATGTTTTCTTTAATATCATGCCAAACCAGCGAAAAATGGTAGCGGCCGTAGCAGAGAATAAAGACATGGATCCTCGCTGGGGTGCAAGCGCGAAATTACGCTCTGTTCATAACAATTACTTTACGTTACCTCTGCTTTTTATCATGATTTCTAATCACTACCCCATGACCTACCAACACGACGCGAACTGGCTCGTGCTGATAGCCATTATGGCGGTAGCCGCATGGATAAGACACTTTTTTAACCTTCGTAATGTAGGCCAAGTTAAACCGAGCATTCTTATTTCTGGTGCCGTTGCAATGCTTGCGATTGCCCTGTGGGTGTCGTGGCCATCTGCCTCTAACACCGCGCAGCACAACGAGGAACATACCGACGTCACCGAGATAGCAGCAACACCGGTCACAAATGACGTTATTTCCGCTTTAGTCAGTACCCACTGCGTAAGTTGTCACTCTCGTACACCAACAGACGCTATCTTTACCATGGCACCGGTAGGCGTTGTGCTTGACAATTGGAGTGATATTGAACGGTATAAATCGCAGATTGTAAGAAGAACGGCTATTACGAAAGATATGCCATTTATGAACAAAACGAATATGACGGATGCAGAGCGAGAACAAATCGCTTTATGGTTTAAACAAACTACGTCCCCATAAATGTAATGTTACGTTACGGTAGCGCTGTCGTGGCGCTGCCGCTTTTCGGTGTACATGGCATTATCAGCCAACTCTATCCACTGCTGTACTGAAGTAATGCTCTCATCCCAGGTTGCCTTACCAATACTCATTGATAACGTAATCGTCTCATCGGTATCGAGTAATATTTGATAAGGCGTATCAGCGAGCCGATTTAAAAACACTGTTGCATCGTCAAAGCCAGTATCAAACAACAATAAAATAAATTCATCGCCCCCGACCCTTCCTAAAATATCGGTTTCTCGTAACGCGCCCACTGTTATTTCAGCGAATACTTTTAATGCCTTATCGCCAATTTGATGGCCGTATTTATCGTTGACCTGTTTAAAATTATCAAGGTCAAAGTAAACCAGCGTAGACGGAGACTTTGTTCGCTGCATTCTCTGGATTTCTTCTCCTAACTGTTCAAACAGTTCACGCCTATTTATTAAGTTCGTTAAGCCGTCGGTCTTAGAGAGATGCTCCAGCTTGCGAACCGCCTCAAGTAGCGCATACTGCTGTTGTTTATCGTGAGTGACATCGTCAGACGTTCCAAGTAGCAATACTTGGTTGTTCTCCGGGTCGAATAATACCGAACCTCTGTCGTGCAGATACTTAGTGTTGCCGGCGCTATCAATAATGCGGTATTCAAGGTTCCAATTAGCCAATGGGCGCCGGAAATAGACATCTTCTACATACTGCCTATCTTCGTCATGGACATGGTCTAAAAACGCGCAGGGGTTGCTGTAGAGCTCATATTCGTTTCGGCCGAAAATACGCTTATATCCGCCGTTCACATAATGCAACTTTGATAAAGTAGGCGTAGAAACCCAAATGAATGTTCGCTCTGAAAACGCACTCACTATTTTTGAAAATAAGGCCTCTACTTGGAACAGTTCGGCCTCTAAACGCTTTCTATCATCAATATCTTCAATCACCGATACAAATAATTCAGGCCTGCCGGTAGAGTCTCGTACTGCCGATACAGTTAGCTTTCCCCATACGTTATGGCCATCTGCGTGAATGTATTGTTTTTCAAGTGCGTAGTTTTCTATTTTGCCTGATATAAGATTGTTTAGAAGGACTAAATCTTGGTCTAAATGGGTGTCGACTGTTATTTCTTGGAATGTCTTTTCAACAAGTACGTTTTTGTCATACCCCAAGAACTCGCACAATTTTTGATTGACGCGAATAAATTGCCCATCTAAACCGACATGAGCCAACCCTACTGCGCAACACTCAAACGTTTTTTCGAACACTCCGTCATTCTCCTAATTAACAATAGAGTCCATTTCTTAGTAAAAACGAAAAACCAAAAGCCCTTAAAAATATTAGTCTATAAAGTAAAAAGCGGAAATAATTACACCGTTATTTTTATTAAACATACTGTTTAGCTTAGGTTTAAGGCGCTATGTAGTACTACACTGCCTATGCAAGTTAACCGAATTGTGCGATAAAAGAAGGCGAGTACAAGAGGGGTTGAGATGACTTCAGAACCAAAGAAACACCACTACCGTGAAAATGAAAACCAGACGGTTTCTCACGCAGAGCAATCTGCACAAAACGTATTAGTTTTGTTTGCACACCCAGCACAAGCATCTTCCGAGGTAAACCTGCACCTTTTTCGTGATGCCAAAGCCACAGATTCCGTTACCGCGGTTGACCTTTACCACGATTACCCTGACTTCAATATCGATATTGCAAGAGAACAACAACGTCTTCTTGAGCACGACACCATTATTTTCCTCTTTCCCCTTTTTTGGTATTCAACACCCTCTATTCTAAAAGAGTGGCAAGACTTAGTGCTTGAGTATGGTTTTGCTTACGGGCAAGGTGGTACTGCGCTTCAAGGTAAAAAGTTTCTGTGCGCTATTACCGCTGGCGGGAAAGAAGAAGCGTACCAATCTGATGGATTTAATCATTTTACTATTCGGCAATTGCTTCAACCGCTAGAACAAATGGCGAGTATTACGCAAATGGCGTATATCGCTCCATTTGCGTTGTTTGGCTCTAGAACGGCGCAAGAAGAACAACGTATAGAAGGACATCGGCAGAAATGGCAACAGTTACTGAACATGCTGGTAAACGATACGTTAAATATGAGCAAAGCAACACGGCTAGAGAACTTAGCCGACCTATGTACAAAAGAAGGTGACAATTAATGACAGGCTACTTGCTTCAAGCCTTTATATATCTCGTTGCTGCTGTTATTGCGGTACCCATTGCTAAACGGTTAGGGTTAGGTTCGGTGCTAGGCTATTTAATTGCAGGGGTTGTTATCGGCCCTGTATTAGGGTTGGTAGGCGATGAAACAACAACCATTCAACACTTTGCAGAGTTTGGCGTAGTAATGATGCTATTTTTAGTTGGCCTTGAATTAGAGCCTAAAAGCTTATGGGCGATGAAGTCTAAGCTAGTAGGACTAGGTGGGCTTCAGCTCGGCTTAACAACAAGCATTATTACCGGCGTAGCGCTTTATTTTTCACAGCCATTTAGTATTGCATTAACTATTGGACTCATTTTCGCTTTATCCTCTACGGCTATCGTTCTGCAGACGTTCCAAGAAAAGGGGTTGCAACAAACAGAAGGTGGGAAAAGCGCCTTTTCTGTATTGTTATTTCAAGATATTGCTGTAATTCCTATTTTGGCACTCATCCCGCTTTTAGCACTACCAGAATTAGCAGCAAACGCTGCGGATAATGAACATCATGAATCAGTAAGCCTAGTGAAAGGCCTCGCGCCGTGGGCCTACGGACTGGTTATTATTGCATCAGTAGCCTTTGTCACCGTTGGCGGACACTACCTAAGCAGGCCGCTTTTTAAGTTTGTCGCCTCCTCTCGGTTAAGAGAAATATTTACCGCAACAGCACTTATGCTCGTCATCGGAATTGCTGCACTAATGGGGCTAGTCGGGTTGTCTCCCGCATTGGGTGCCTTTCTTGCCGGAGTTGTACTTGCAAACAGTGAGTTTAGGCATGAACTTGAAGCAAACATTGAGCCTTTCAAAGGCTTGCTATTAGGCTTGTTTTTTATCACTGTTGGCGCGGGTATAAACGTCAATGTACTGACATCAAATGTGTCACTCATTCTTATGCTTACTGCAGCAGTGATGCTGGTAAAAGCCATGGTCCTTTATATTATTGCAGTACTGTTTAAATTGCGTGGCAGCAACAAATGGCTGCTAACGCTAAGCTTAGCGCAAGCAGGAGAATTTGGTTTTGTATTGCTAAGCTTTGCCGCGCAAAACTATGTATTGCCTAACGATATCATCGCTATTCTCTCGTTGGTTGTCGCGCTTTCTATGTTTCTCACTCCCATGCTTTTTATTATTTTTGATAAGGTTGTGGTGCCCCGATATCAACGTAACGGCAAAGTAAGAGATGAAGATGAGATTAACGAGAAAGGTACTGTGGTTATTGCAGGAATTGGACGATTTGGCCAAATCGTTAACCGACTGTTAGTGGCAAATGACGTACACACTGTTGTTCTTGATATACGGTCTGAACAAATTGATTTAATTCGACGCATTGGTACCAAGGCCTATTTTGGTGATGCATCAAAGCCCGATATTTTACATACCGCAGGCATTCACGATGCTGCCCTACTTATTATTGCCATTGATGATAGGGATACCGCCGCCGATATGGTCAAGTACGCAAAACACGCATACCCTGATACCCGCGTTCTTGCGCGTGCTTACGATCGAGGGCACGGTTATAGACTACGCCAACTAGGCGCTGATTTCGTGGTGTCTGAAACCTATCATTCTGCATTGGAAATGGGCACGGAGGCGCTGCGCTCACTTGAGGTTCACCCTTTTCATGCAGAACGACAAAAAATGGCGTACAAAAATATTGAGAGTAAGCAAAATGATGTGCTGTACAACGCATGGATAGACGATGCGAGCGGAGAGCGGGTAGACAATAATTATTTGAAGTTGTTTGTAGAATTGGAGCGCTTGATTGAAAGTGCCTTAAAAGAAGACATTCACGACAAACACTCCAAAATGCGTGGCTGGACGCCTCCCCCTAAAGAGCACAGCGAAAAGCTACACGATGAAAAATAGCCTTATTCGGCTTTTTCCTCTGCTTTTTTTACGCGAATTCGAGTGTCATCAACTGATTGATTGTTTAATGATTTGATCGCCGCTTTAGCTTCGCCGATTTTGGGCATTTCAACAAACGCGAAGCCTTTAGATTGACCGGTTTTCTGATCGATAACGACATTGCATGACTGTACGGTACCAAACGCCTCAAATAAGCTTAATAATGCGTCTTGGGTTGTTGCTCTGTTTAAATTACGAATTAGGATTTTCATTGTTCCAACCTGTGTGAGTTTAAAAGATGAGAAAAGAGATACAGGTTAAGCATTTTGAACAGTGTTTAAACATAGCATCTATCTTGAATCGCGCACATTGTACATGAGTTCTACCATACAAAGTAGCAATTGTACGCGGTTTCCCCTCGTCCACACGCACCATTGTTATCGGCTTATCAATTGTCGTTGCTTGGAATGCTATTTTGCTTAGTTAACTGCGCAAGAACTAAAAATAAAAGCGCAACTTGAAACTGATTTAGAAACAAGTGCTCGTCGTGTTGGATAAAGGTAGACCATAGCGCATCGATAAAAAACAGTGCCGCTGCGCATTGAAGTAACCTAGGTAGCGTGAGCCAATTCATACATGTTCCTTATATTCTGAACAATGCTGCCTAGTGCACTAGGCAGCAACGGTAATGTTACCAGTGATTCTTATTAGTATTGCCATATTGGCGTCTAATCGAATCGCTAATGTTTGCCTGCTGCGCGAAAAGCGCCCCTAACTCGTAAAAAAAACCAGCTCCACTAACCGAAGATAGTTCTTCACAACGTAGCTCTGTGGGTTTTACTTTGATTGCTTTCATTTGCCACTCCTTAGCGTCTGTTATCAGAATAACCTTGATAAAATTCATAGGCTGCATCGGCAATAGCAATTGCGGTTGCGATGTGGCCCCACATTCCACCTGCCACCATTTCGGTTTCGTGGAAAGTTAGTTCATGTTGCGTCATAGTTTGCATTCCTTGTATTGTGATAGAGGCGTCATGCCTCAGCATTAAAGCTACACCGGGTTTGCAACTAATACATCTGAACTTAAGACCTAAATATCTTGAACTATGAGTTAGCAATGCTCATGCAATGCACCACCCCACTTCATATTCTACGAAAGGTTTACTGGCGACGGCGAGCTAACGCATGGTCAAGCTTCAGCGTTTAAATAACAGTAATGAGATTGACCACACAGCTCACCTGATAGCGAGCTGTATTCGTCATCAAGAAGAATTTACGTATTGCAGTCTGATATTGTAAGGGTGGGTTTTTCACCGCGGTTGGGATGACGATAGGTAAGGCGACAGATTCCGATTGCTGCAATGTCGGCATTAGATAAACCGCTAGTTTGGCTTTCTAACGTAAAGGTAACTTCTGGTGCTGAGCCCGTAACCTTCCAGTCATTTTCTGTAAAATCGACAACTTGCTTCAAATTTGTTTGCGTCGCGTACGGATAACCGTATCTTACACGTACCCCCGAAGGCAGAGTTTCATCTGGGCTGTCTTGCGCCCCTTCGACCAACGCTTTGGCGTAAACGATATTGCCACTGGATAACAGTGCTGACTTTAAACCTTGAAGCGCACCTATCTCGGCATCTTTTTGAATATTAAGAAACTTAGGCGCCGCCGTGACCGCTAAAATGCCTAGCACTACGATTACAATGATGAGTTCAATTAACGTAAAGCCGTTGTTTTTATGCATGATACCGCTACCTCAACAAACCAGTTTTTCCTCGCCCATTATACATCACTTATTACCGGCCACATGAAAATTCAAAACACCAAAACAGCTTTTTTCTCACTGTATAAAACAGTGAGCAAGCTCCTCGATGAGCATATTAAAGGTGCGACATTTTTTGTCGCACCTGTTATGTATGATAATTTGACATACCAATAGTAAAGCAACGATCCAACTATGAGTGCGTTTCAGCGAAAATTAGACATTTTACAATTTGTTCCATCAGCGCCACGAAAGGTTTCAAGCCGTCAAATTTTTGAAAACCTTCGAAATTGCGGGCACCAGCATATTGATATGCGCACTATACAACGCGACTCAGTCAATTTAGAAACCATTGGGCTATTTGGATTAGAGGTGGATAAACGCTCTAAACCCTATGGATGGTTTATAAGTGCGAACTTCAAAAAATTGAATGTAAGCTTAATGGACGGTAACACCGCATTAGCGTTTAAAGTGTTACAGCAGTCCGGAGCAACACTGCCCAACACGACACTGCACGAGTTACAACCCTATTTTGCTAAGGCCTCTCAAATACTAAATCAAGACAGCAACTCGCTACTTACGCACTGGTTAAAATCGGTAGCAGACTCGCAAGTTTCCCAGCCACTTCTTCCGCCAGAGATAGACGCAGATTCTTTCGACAGGCTAAAAAGCGCTATTTTTTTTAAAAAGCAAATTTCTGCCGACATCAAACGGTTTTTTAAAAGCGGGAACGCGACCATATGGAAGCACTACGATAAAGTGAATCCTATGGGGTTGGTAAAACAAGACGGTCGGCAGTTGTTTGTTTGCACATTTGGCTCACTGCACAAAAGGCGCTATGCGCTTCCTTTACAATCGATCAGAAACGTGGCGATTACCGATGAGGATTGCCAACAAGCCTTTGGGGAGAGTGAGCACGTAAAGTCACTCACCGCCAGTAATAAAACAGAAATACAACTAAAATTACTGGTAAACAACAACGCACTGTTTCTTTTGCACGGATACAAATTGTCTGAAGACCAAGTAATAAGCGCAGCACACATTGCCGGTAAATCGCTATTAACCGCTACCGTTAACGATAATAATAAATTAAGGGCATTCTTACGCGGGCTCGGTGATAACATCGAAGTCATAGCGCCCAGAGAATTAAGGCACTATTTTCTCGAATTAACTAAAGCTTTGTTTATAAAGTATTCAAGCGAACAAGCGGTCTCAGAGTAGTATTTCCTATCATCATTTTAACGTAACGCATTGTTTTGCATACGGACAAAGGCGGGTATATCAAAGTCACCTGCCTCTTTGTTATAAGCGGTATACGGTATTGCACTTTCCATTGGTATGACATTTTCGTCGCTGTCACTTTCTTGTGATTGCAACGGAATGCCGGTTGCAATGATAAGTACTTCACCGAAATGCGATAATTCTTGCGATACCGTTACGCCGCTAATGATAAGTGCAAGCGAATCTTCAATTAAGCCTTGCAGTATGGCAAGCATATTTTCATACATTACCAAGCTAGGTTCGTCCTTACACGTTAACTGTAAAATGACGCCCTGTGCACCCACAATACTTTGATCATTCACTAAAGGGTTTTCTAACGCGTGTCGTACTGCGTCGCCCAGTGAATCTGCGTCATGCGCAATTCCCACCCCCAACGCGGTATTGCCTTCTAATGATAGAATATGACTAAAGTCATTAATATCCACATTGATATAACCCGTTTCCGTTAACATGGTGATGATGGCTTCAATAATGCGATGCATCTGCATATCGCAATGCCTAAATGCCGATAGTAGCCCGACAGTTTCATCTAACGCAGCGACCAGTGAGTCATTTGACAGCACGAGCGTTGCATTTGCCTTGGCTTTTATTTCTTCAAGCGCTGTATCGGCAATTATCTTGCGTTTACCGCCCTCCGATTTAAACGGCAGCGTAACAAAGCACATTACATCAACATTGTTTTTCTTTGCGATATCTAGCAGTACAGGTGTGGCGCCACTGCCTGTTCCGCCGCCTAAGCCCGCGATGATAATAACAATGGTATCGGTTTCAATAAGCGTCTTTAATGCCTCTTCACTGTGATAGGCCGCATCATACGCCACTTGCGGATTAGCGCCTGCACCATACCCTTTTGTAGTACTCTCCCCTATAAGGAAAACCTCGTGGTTTTTACATTGATGCAGCGCGGAGATGTCGGTATTCACCGTCGTAAATCGAATATTGTCGTGCTGGCACACCCCTGCCATATTACTAATGGCGTTTCCCCCGCACCCACCAATACCGATAACGTGAATGTTGATTTCGTTCGTTTCTAAGCTGTGCATGGCCACTCCTACTGCGATTAATAGTAAATAAGCATGCGCTATAGATGCGGCAATAATTGACGCATGTCGACATACATTCAATTTGTTTGTTACTGTGGGCTTGTGCTTTAACGTTTACTTCCTCTTTGTGGCTATGTAAACCGCAATACGTTTCTACTAAAAAACAAACGCTATCCGTGACAATACAACGAGACCAAAACATGCAGCCTCACGACCATTTACCATTAAACGATTTTATTGGATATCCTGCAGAAGAAATGCGCGCGCGCAGCGAAGCGTTTTTAAAAACCATGCAACGCAGACACAGTATTCGCCAGTTTAGCGATAAAGCCGTAGATAAGGCGATTATTCAAAACTGCATATTAACTGCAGGTACTGCTCCTAGCGGGGCAAACCATCAACCGTGGCATTTTGCTGCTATAAACTCGAACACAGTAAAGCAACAAATACGCGAGCACGCTGAGGCGCACGAACGTGGTTTTTATGACGGGCGCGCCGGGCAGCAATGGTTAGACGATCTTAAACCCTTAGGTACAGACGCTGCCAAGCCCTATTTAGAGATAGCGCCTTGGCTCATTGCCGTATTTAGCCAGAAAAATAGCGAGATCAATGAAGGCGAAAAGCGCCAGAACTACTATGTTCATGAATCGGTGGGTATTGCCGTGGGCATGCTTATCACGGCGCTACACAATGCCGGCCTCGCTACCCTTACCCATACGCCTAAGCCCATGAACTTTTTAACCGATGTGTGCGAAAGGCCAGACAACGAACGAGCGTACATGCTTATCATTGCTGGGTACCCATCAGATAATGCAACAATACCAGTTCACGCCACACAGAAAAAATCGCTAAATGAGATAGCTAGTTTTTTGTAATCGCTAATAGTGGGGTTTAGTGTTGCCGCATTTATTTGATTCTGACCCCATTTGTTTTTGTGCTACTCTGCGCGCAAATATTCAATGCAAATTGTAAATACTGTTAAAAGGACAAATCTCCAAATGGTTCCATGGGTTAAATTGGGTACAGCTAACATTCCAAACGACGGTGGTGAGTTAACCTTTTCTCAGCGAGATCAAGAATTTAGTATCAGGCTTTCTGGTATTCGTGGCGAATTAATGAATAGCCGCGTGTTTAATTCAGAAAAAGAGTTGTCTCAAATGGGGTGTGCTCACCTTAAATCAACGCCAAATGCACATGTTCTGGTGGGTGGGCTAGGTATGGGATATACGTTAAGAGCGGCCTTAAATGAAGTTACGGCAAGCTCGCGGGTGACGGTTGCCGAGCTCATTCCTGAAGTTGTTGAATGGAACAAAGGCCCCTTGGGCAATTGCGCTAAAAACCCACTTCAAGACCCAAGAACTACTGTTGTAGTTGGAGATGTTAAACACCTTTTAAATACCAGAGAACCCACGTTTGATGCGATATTACTCGACGTGGACAATGGCCCTGAAGGCTTAACACACGCTGACAACAACTGGATTTATTCGCTGGAAGGCCTAGAAGACATCTATGACGTACTTAAACCCGGTGGGATGCTAGCCATATGGTCCGCAGGGCCCGACTATTTGTTTTCCGTTCGGTTAAAAAATGCAGGTTATACGGTTTCTACACGCATCGCGCGAGCGCGCAAAGGAAAAGGCAGTAAACACACCATTTTCCTCGCTAAAAAGCCTATAGGTTAACAGGACCTTCATTACGGTTTACCTTTCACATCTCTTTTAACATTATCGCCGTTTATCAAAAACAGTCGGCGCAAAAACGTTAAGTTGAATGTGATGAGGTACCCCGTATTGAGTAATATTTTCATAACGTATTTCAAATACACCAACATTCGCTTGTCGGCACAGTGAACATCTGAACGCAATGTTGCGTTAAAGCTTATAGCAGTTAGCCCTGTAGCACGGTTCCTCGATATAATGATGGGTTGGCTTACTTTGTGCTGCTTCACTACAGTTATAACTGATATGTGTTATTTACGATAACGTTAAAGTGAAGGAGAACACGATGAAGAAACGTTTACAATACACCCTTGCAGGGTCAATCTCACTGCTACTAAGCACAAGTTGTTTTGCAGGCCATCATCAACATCATGGCAAAGAAGTCATAATGAAAAACCTAGAAACCGGCAAGATTATTGGCAGTGTAATGGTTAATAGTTATGACGATGACGGCGTGGTGTTCACTCCCCACCTATCAGGGTTAACCCCAGGCATACATGGTTTTCATGTCCATCAGAATGGCAATTGTGCATCTTCAATGAAAAACGGTAAAAAGGTACTTGGCGGCGCCGCCGGTGGACACTTCGACCCAGAAGAAACAAACGCGCACAGAACCCCATGGTCTGAGAAAGGACACGAAGGTGACCTTCCAGTGCTTTATGTTGATGAGCAAGGTAACGCTACTCAGCCTGTTTTCGCGCCAGAGCTAGAGATAGAAGATATTGAGGAACGCGCATTAATGATTCATGCGGGCGGAGACAACTACTCAGATTCGCCGAAAAAGCTCGGCGGCGGTGGCGAACGTGTAGCCTGCGGTGTTATTAATAAATAAAACAGCTTGCGCTACCTAATAATGTAGTCGGTGTTTACAAAGAAAAAAGCGGCATCTTTGCCGCTTTTTTATCTACTCATGCGTTACACAGTAGTGCACTGGCCTTAAAACAGACCGTTTAACCTACCCGTCGTTCAACGTATAGTCTAACGTAATGTTAGTGTTTAATAATTTTGAAACGGGGCAATTTTCTTTTGCTTCCTCGGCAACTTTCTTAAATTCATCTTCAGTAATGCCTTTAACCTCTGCAACCAAGGTAAGCGCTGACTGCGTAATGTCGAACCCATCATCACTTTTTTCCAAACTGATTTTTGCTGTGGTATTTAACGCTCCATCGTCAAAGCCTGCCTCTGATAACGCGAAAGACAGCGCCATGGTGAAACAGCTAGCGTGCGCTGCACCAATCAGTTCTTCAGGGTTAGTCCCCTTTTCATCTTCAAAGCGTGTATTAAAACCATACGGGTGGTTAGATAAGGCACCCGTTTCTGTTGAAACACTGCCCTTTCCGCTTTTACCTAGAGGTTTGTAGGTTGCGCTACCTGATTTTACTATTGTCATGTTATCTATCCTTACGTTATGACACATCATTTGCAAACCAAGCGACGTGGCTTGGTTCTAAAGTAAAAGTGTTGCAAGTGCTCTGCCAATACCTCAACTAACTCGCAAGCTGCAAAGTAAAAGGGGTCGCGATATCTATCCCATTCAAATAGTAATAATGACAATTGGCAAACTGTAAGCGAAATACAGGGTTGGCTGAAAATTTTACTGATAAACATTAACCTATCGCTAATCACACGAATGGTAATCTTCACAACAATAGTGAAATCATTTGAGCGCTAAACCGTTCTTTATCTATTAACCGTATAAGCGTTATGGGCAATGCGCCCACAGTCTTAACAAATAAGGTGAATAATGAAATCTAGTGTCTCTGCATTACTACTTGGCGCAACATTGAGTGCAGCCATATTTTCACCAACGACGATTGCCGATGAAGCTGTGCTTGCTGGCGGGTGTTTTTGGTGTATGGAGTCTGATTTTGAAAAACTGGAAGGGGTTACCGATGTAGTATCGGGCTTTACTGGAGGAAGCGCTTCAAACCCAACTTATAGCGGTAATCACAAAGGGCACTATGAAGCCGTAAAAATAACCTATGACGAAACTAAACTTTCTTACCAAGATATACTCGACCACTTCTGGGTGAATATTGACCCCTTCGACGACCGGGGGCAGTTTTGTGACAAAGGACCTAGTTATTTAAGCGCCATATTTGTTGCCAATGACAAAGAACGCGCATTGGCCGAACAAACTAAAGCAGCTGTTGTAGCCAAATTTCCTAACCAAGATGTAGTCACGCCCATTCTTGAGGCTTCTACCTTTTACCCCATTAAGGGAAAGGAAGTTTATCATCAAGATTTCTACAAAAAGAGCCCTGTTCGCTACAAGTTCTATCGATGGAACTGCGGACGCGATCAGCGCTTACAAGAAATTTGGGGTGATGACGCGTTAGGCAAAAAGAAGTCTTAACCGATGCGAAACCAACGTTAATAGGTTAGCTTTTCCCTAAGCAGTGCTTGTGGGGATTAGCTAACGCGTCACTTAAGTGATGATAAAGTAGACAATATATTTTTTCCGACCGCAAACTAGAGGTAGCTATAAGAAATAGACTTTAGGATTTGTTGAAGATTGTGTTTGGACTTTTTTAGATGGTGCGTCTACCCTGATTCGAACAGGGGACCTCTACCATGTCAAGGTAGCGCTCTAACCAACTGAGCTATAGACGCATAAAGTGTTGTGTGAACAACGAAGAACTTCATTGCTCGAACGGCACGCATAATACTGTTGCTGCGCGCCGCCTGCAAGTAAAACTTATTTATAACGGTGCTAACTGCTTATTTTCCATTCAAATAAGGCTTAACCGGCTATTTGAGCAAAGGGTAACGGCTTTATTAGGTCCACTAACCGACCATTATTTGCGTTTGTCATAAAATATTCCCCTAGCCTATCGGTTTCTTTCAATACCGTTTGCCAATAACGAATTCGCGCATCTGCCTCTAAGTTTTCAAAGTCCTTTCTGTCGGGGATCTTGCCATAAGGCAGGCTTGCTATAAACGACTTCGACGGTACCAGCATCACCACATTGTCATAGCTAGATTTATGTGGCACTCGTCGTTTAAGGCCTTTATCAAACCAGCCAGGCGTGGGCTTATCGTAGAAATGCGGGTACAACACTAACCCCTCATCAGGGCCAAAAGACACATCAAAATGATAGTCGATAATACCGCCATCTCGGTACATGCCTGTTGGCGCTCCTTCAATTTCTTTTACGCCCTCTATCACAACGGGTATCGAGCCAGACGCTAATAGCGCTTGATGGATATTGCCGTGCGTTAACGAGTGATAATGCGTAGGAAGTTGGTATGGGTCTTTTAATGCAAAATTAGCATTGGGCGATGAGAACACGTAACGTGAATACAATCGAGATAGGTGTCTTCGATGTAGTGTATTGACGGCAGCACTCATTGCAAGGCCAGACAATTGCTGAAATTTGCTTTCAAAGCGCGTGGCCCCTAAGCATTTCGCAACAATAAGGTGGGCTTTAAACCTCTCATTTTCAATAACTTCACGCTTACCGTTATCGTCTACCATGAACTGTAAAAGGTCTACCGCTTTTTGGGTGATCTCTTGTGCAGTGGGTTTATTGCTACTGTATGTCGTGGTGGAGTAAGAGTCAGCCAATCGGTTGATTGCCGCTAGGGGATCATTTTGCACTGCACATATTGCTCTGAACGCACCAGCAGAAGACCCTATTACGTGGATTTGATGTTCGACATCGGCAAACCACTCAGGAAATAGTACGCGGTCTAGTCCTGCCAAAGAAAACCATTTTGGCCCACCAGAAGCCCCAAGGAAATAACGAAAGAGCGACGGGGAGAAGCCTTCTCTTTTTATGACGTTTAACGCATGCTCTCCAGCGTAAATCTCTAACGGTTGCACTCTACATTCCTTTAATAGATGAATGCCGCTAAATGTACCAGTAAGACCGACAATTGCAACGGTTACGCGCGGCTACCTATTAGTCATCAGACCACGCTAAGCTATTCTATTGTCGTGCTTTTTTGAGATATTAATGCATCCATCACTTTTAAAAATATAGCGTACTCATTAGCACTTATATCGTTGTTAAGTTGTGAAAGCGTATCGGCTTGCCACGCCTCCACTATTTCAATTAACGTTTTATAAACTGCGTTCCCCTCATTGCTTAACGAAATATTCACGGCTCTTGCATCTTTATTTGACACCGTGCGGCTTATTAGCTTTTTTTCACTTAGCATTGCTAACGCCCGCGATACCGTTACTTTATCTAAATGCGTCTGCTGGGCAATCGCCTTTGCGGTTAATTTCCCCAACTCACCGAGTGTCGCAATTACTCGCCACTGAGGCACAGTAATTCCCATATCCTTGTATGTATTAGCGAGAGAGTCACTTAGCACCTTTGCTAACCGCGATGATTTATATGCAAGCATGTCACTGAGTTTCAAATGCTATTTTCCTTTTAGTGCTGCCCTAGCTCGACCATCAAGTATCGAACGCCCCGTTATACTATGTATGTACCGCGAATATTAGCAGACATGTAAAGTTAACAGGACGCATCGACGCGTCAGCCATATAACGAATCAGCATTAACAATTGATTTACGTTTCATTCAGGCATAGCCTAGTACAAATAGTTTCAAATGTAACTAATTTAGTGTTGTGGTTAAACGCAGCCTAGTTTCTTATCAGGGTCTCATATTATGGCTTTTACTTATCTTAGTGGTTTTAACAACGAGCATGAAACGGAAGCACTTACTGGTGCATTGCCCGTCGGGCAATTCAGCCCCCAGCGTGTAAATTATAATTTATACGCCGAGCAGTTCAGTAGTACGGCATTCACTGCCCCTCGTGCCAGTAATCGCAGAACGTGGATGTATCGAATTCGTCCTTCTGTCGCTATGGGCGACTTCACGCCGTTACTTAACACCACGATAAAAACTGCGCCACAACATCAAATACCCTGCCCACCGAATGTGATGAGATGGGATCCAATTGCACAGCCAGAAAGTGATGTCGACTTTATTGATGGCCTAGTTACAATGGCTACAAACGGCGATGCTAATACACAAACGGGTATCGGTATACATTGTTACTGCGCGAATGCACCTATGAAAAACCGTGTTTTTTATTCATCAGATGGTGAGATGCTGTTTGTGCCCGAACAGGGCAAAATGATTGTGACCACAGAATGTGGAAAGCTCTCGCTGTCACCAGGTGAGATTATGGTGATCCCGCGAGGACTTAAATTTTCGATAGCCCCTGTCGATGGTCCTATCCGCGGTTATTTATGTGAAAACTATGGTCATCCATTTGTATTACCTGAACGCGGTCCGGTAGGCGCAAACGGCTTTAGTAACCAACGAGACTTCAAATACCCTGTGGCATGGTTTGAAGACAACGATACGCCTCACACCATCGTTAATAAATTTGCAGGGCACCTTTATGAAGCCACATTGTCGCACTCACCATTTGACGTAGTAGCGTGGGTGGGAAACTCGGCACCGTATAAGTACGACTTGTCGCTATTTAACGTCATTAATACCGTGAGCTATGATCATCCCGACCCTTCTATTTTTACTGTGCTTACTTCGCCGTCTGATCTAGAAGGTACAGCTAACGTCGATTTTGCTATTTTCCCTCCACGGTGGATGGTCGCTGAAAATACATTCCGCCCGCCCTACTACCATCGGAATATAATGAGCGAATTTATGGGCCTTATCGAGGGTACTTATGACGCGAAAGAAAAAG
Source organism: Alteromonas algae (assembly GCF_049117195.1). Lineage (GTDB taxonomy): Bacteria > Pseudomonadota > Gammaproteobacteria > Enterobacterales > Alteromonadaceae > Alteromonas. Next base: position 1,536,483 of record NZ_CP185260.1, on the reverse strand, counting down.
GGTTTGTGCCAGGAGGCATGAGTTTGCACAATTGTATGACGCCACATGGCCCTGAAGCCGAAGTGTTTGAAAAAGCCAGTAGTAGCAACCTTACGCCTCAGAAATACGAAAACACCCTAGCGTTTATGTTTGAGTCGCGTTTTCCCATTGCCCCAACCGAGTTCGCGCTAAAGCAACATCCGCCGCAACGCGACTACATCGATTGTTGGAAAGGAATCAAAAAATACTTCAACGGTCAACAGTAGCTCGCATCATCGCGCACCATAACTGAGTGGCCCAGCCCCGCGACCACAGGGTGGCGAGTGTAATATTTATTGAACACTCCCGCCCTTTACGTTAAAAAAATTTAGCGCGTTAAATCAATGCATTAACGCTAAATAAGTAGCCTAATGGCTAACTTCCTCTCAGCTGTAAACATAGTATTACACTGAACATTGCCACACCACTCAAAACGCTTTTACGCTCGTCATTGCTCACCTAGAACACAGAGGCTTACAATCACTGCATAATAAAGTATGTACATCACGCACCAGCGTGATGGCGAATAACAAGTGAGAAAGAAATGGCAGATCTATTTGAAAACCCAATCGGCTTAGATGGCTTTGAATTCCTAGAATTTACGGCGCCGGAAAAAGGCATGTTAGAGCCAATTTTTGAAGCAATGGGTTTTACCCTTGTCGCACGACACAAATCAAAAGATGTTGAGCTATGGCGTCAAGGCGATATCAACCTATTAAGTAATTATGAAAAGAACTGTCATGCTGCTTATTACGCTGAAGAACACGGCCCCTCAGCATGTGGAATGGCGTTCAGAGTTAAAGACTCACAAAAAGCGTATACTGAAGTGTTGGCGCGCGGTGCGCAGCCCATGGATACGCACACCGGTCCTATGGAGTTAAAACTCCCCGCCATCAAAGGTATCGGTGGTGCAATGCTGTATCTTATTGACCGTTATCAGGGTGAGAACACCATTTACGATATCGATTTCAACTGGATTGAAGGCGTTGACAGGCACCCAGAGGGCTGTGGATTCCATACGTTGGACCACCTTACTCATAATGTTTATCGTGGCCGCATGGATTACTGGGCTGGCTTCTATGAAAGCTTATTCAACTTCAGGGAAATACGCTATTTTGATATTAAAGGCGAGTACACTGGATTGCTATCAAAAGCGATGACCGCGCCAGACGGTAAAATCCGTATTCCGCTGAATGAAGAAGCGGTTGGCGGTGGCGGCCAAATTGAAGAGTTTTTGATGAAGTACAACGGTGAGGGTATTCAACATATCGCCTTTTCTTGTGACGACTTACCCGCCTGTTTAGATAAATTAAAGGCACGCGGCATGAAATTTATGACGCCTCCTCCAGATACCTACTATGAAATGCTTGAAAACCGTCTACCCGGGCATGGCGAGCCGGTAGACGAATTGAAAAACCGAGGCATCTTGCTAGACGGAACAACTGAAAATGGCGAACCACGTTTGCTGTTACAAATATTCTCAGAAACGGTTTTTGGTCCAGTGTTCTTTGAATTTATTCAGCGTAAGCAAGACGACGGCTTCGGTGAAGGTAATTTCAAAGCGCTATTTGAATCGATAGAGCGCGATCAAGTAAATCGCGGTGTTATCAACAAATAATAACTACACCTACGCTGTTTAAGAGCGAGCGCATGCCTTTGCGCTCGCTTTTTATCCCTTCTGATATATTGCACAATGGTGTTCAGCGCTATCGCGCAAAACACAAAAACGATCGCTGCCGTGATGTTTGATGTCTCCGACCCTCGCTCCGCCTAGCGATTCTGCGCTTTCAATTGCTGCATCTAGGTCATCAACCGTAAAATAAGGAAGCCATCCAAAGGGAATACCGCTGTTCACGCCTTTGTTATGGCATATCCCACCCGCGGGCGTACCATCGGCTTTCATCATAACGTAATCGTTATACCCTCCCATATCTACCGGCGACGCTTCCCACCCCATTACTTTTTCATAAAATTTAGCGAGTCTATCTGCATCGTCTACTGTTATATCGCACCACATACTGTCTGACATTATCCACTACCCTTATCTGTCTTCTTTTTTATAACCTATAAAATAGCGCATTATGGTCAACAATGTGTGTAAAACGTGAGTTTTCGATAGCCTTTCACATCAAAACCAATGCTAAAGTCAACACATTAAATGATAAAAAAAGGAGAAGTATTTTAAATTCCAGTGTAGACACAGCTTGTGGAAAATGCTTGTGAATTAAAAAATGTTATCCACTGAACATTGTTTGTACAGTTGAATTTATACATATATATCATACACTTAAGCAAAACACCCAAACATCTCAACAAACTTATCCACAGATTAAGTGGATAACACGTGACACTTAATCACAGTTAGTGGTTTAATGTGAATATCTTAAGAACTGGTGTTTTTTCGTATTTATGCCTAAACAAACCCTTGCTGTTCTTCCTGAAATGTTTTCAATACATAGCCTTGATTGTGACAGCAGTATTCCTGCCGCTGTTTTACAAAGCCCGCTGTTTTTTCTTGGTAAGACCGAAGAAGAATTGTCTATTGTTGTTCCCTCGTCGGTAGAGGTCGAGGCGATGGACTCTGACGATGACTGGCGGGCGCTTGAGCTTCTCGGCCCTCTTCACTTATCGATGGTAGGTATTATGGCCGATATCGGAGGGGTTCTTGCTGCTGCAAAGGTCTCAATATTTGTCTTATCGACGTTTGAAACCGACTTTTTTTTAGTGAAAGATAACAAGCTCAACGACGCAATCAATGCACTTAAAGCCGGGGGCTACTCGGTAAGAGAGAGCTAACCTTGTTTAACGAAAAGCAACTCACTCGTGAGCCCGAAATATTTAAAAAATCGATAGCGGTTTATGCGCCAGTCTCAGGGCTGTGTACGTCTTTACATGCTTTAAACTCTTCCTTATATAGTTCCGGTTTATTAGGCCCAGGGGCGGCCATTACCTCTTCGTCCAACAGAATTACTGCGCCATTCGAGGGCAAGGTAATCAGTGTGTCCGCGCTTAACTACTCTGTCGATATACAATCGACTTATGGCCTTAAATGCCGTGTGAAATTTGGTTCCGATACCACTGCGCTTTGCGCTGAGCAATTCATATCTTCATTAGACGTAGGCTCGGTATTTAAAAAAAACGATGTGTTATTTTCTGTTAATACTGCGTGGCTCAAACAACAAAACGTCGAGAATATTTGTATAATGACAGTGTTGAATGCTCAGCGCCTTTTAGGTGTACTGCCATCTAACAAAAAATATATCGATGCAGGTAGTGATGCATTATTTTCAGTGTTTATCTAATTAATCTTCGCGCACAGTACGAAGCGCATTAATTAACGTATGGATTTTTCATGACAACAACCCTTTATGGTATTCCCAACTGCGACACAATAAAAAAAGCAAAAAAATGGCTTAACGACAACAATGTCGAGTTTGTGTTTCACGACTACAGAAAAGATGGCATTTCCTCTTCCTTTCTTGAGCAAGCTGAATCGTCGTTGGGCTGGGAGTTAATGTTAAATAAGCGGGGCACTACCTTTCGCCAGCTCGATGAGAGCGACAAGGCAAACCTAGATAGAGAAAAAGCATTAGCGTTGTTAGCACAGCAGCCCGCTATGATTAAGCGCCCGATTACCCTTCACAATAATACCTTTCATATTGGGTTTAAACCTGCACAGTTTGAGGAAATATTTTGTTAAACGACTCGGTTATTGATATTGCAAAAGCCCTTATTAATCGTCGCTCAGTAACGCCGGAAGATGCCGGCTGCCAAGATGCAATGAAGTCTTTTTTAAGTGAACTTGGTTTCGATAATGAAACTATGGTGTTTGATGACACGACAAACTTATGGTCTCGTAAAGGTAAATCAGGCCCGTTGTTTTGTTTCGCCGGGCATACCGATGTGGTGCCGAGCGGCCCAGAAGCCGCGTGGAAAACACCACCATTTATCGCCACAGAGGTAGGCGAATACCTTCATGGTCGGGGTGCTGCAGATATGAAAGGCAGTTTAGCTGCCATGCTCGTCGCCACGAGAAACTTTGTTAACGACTATCCAGACCATAAAGGCAGTATTGCTTACCTTATTACCAGCGATGAAGAAGGGCCATTCATCAATGGCACAACGCGAGTTATTGACACACTTGAAGCTCGCAACGAAAAAATCACATGGTGTATTGTCGGTGAACCCTCTTCAACCGCAACGGTAGGCGATATTGTTAAAAATGGGCGCAGAGGCTCACTAACCGGCGACCTTGTGGTAAAAGGAATACAAGGCCACGTTGCCTACCCGCATCTTGCCAAAAACCCAATTCACCATGCCGCTCCCGCACTCGATGAATTAGCAACCACCCACTGGGATGATGGAAACGATTTTTTCCCGCCCACCAGCTTCCAAGTCTCCAATATTAATGGGGGAACCGGCGCCGGTAACGTTATTCCAGGCGAATTAAAGGTATGCTTTAACTTCCGTTTCTCGACAGAAGTTACCGACCAACTGTTGATATCGCGGGTCACTGAGATCCTTGATAAGCACAAACTCGACTATCACATTGATTGGACATTCAACGGCCAACCTTTTTTAACCGACGAGGGGGAACTACTCGTTGGCGTGCAAAACGCTATTGAGAAGGTTCGCGGACATGCCACTACCCTGTCAACGGCAGGCGGCACCTCTGACGGCCGTTTTATCGCGCCCACAGGTGCGCAAGTCATAGAACTTGGCCCGGTGAATGCTACTATCCACAAAGTTGATGAATGCGTTAAAATGAAGGACTTAGAAATTCTAGTCGATATTTATTACCACACGCTCGTGAACTTGCTTGCATGAAGCCAGAAAAATGGTTGGGGCAAGACGATAGCGAATTAGTCTCACTCGATGATAAGCATAAACTGCACCCGTCGGTGCTTGAAGCGTTTAGCGCAATGCAGCATGCGGCTATTTGCGACGGCATCGACTTACAACTGGTAAGTAGTTATCGTACTTTCGACCGCCAGTGCGCAATATGGAACAGCAAGTGGTTAGGAAAGACTGAACTACGTGATGCAAACAGTGCCGTCATAGACACGTCAATCATTAGCGACATAGATAAACTTCACGCTATTTTGACGTGGTCGGCCCTTCCTGGCGGCAGCCGCCATCATTGGGGTACCGATATTGATGTGTACGACCGCAACGCGGTAAAACGTTGGAGCGGCACATTTTCACTCATCGAAGAGGAATACGAAAGCCAAGGCCCCTGCCATGAATTGGCATTGTGGTTACAAAGTCACATGCAACGTTTCGGCTTTTTCATGCCATTTGAAAAGCATAATGGTGGTGTTGCTCGTGAGCCATGGCATTTAAGCCATCGGGCAACGTCACAAGCTTTTGAGCATGATAGAAACCTCACCCACCTAACGAATGCAATACGCACAGCAAACATAGAAGGCAAAGCCGTAATCATTGACAATATTGAGATGATTTATCATCGCTACGTGCTTAATAACGGAGAAACGTAAAAATGGATACTACATGGGTTGTGATTATCATTGTGCTTGTCCTAGGCGTGGTTATTGGAAATATAACGTTGCTGAAATACAGCGCAAAATTTAAATTTCCTGTTCCAGACAAAAAGGCACAAGGTGAAGACGATAAAAGCGCAGCCACACAAAAGAAAAGTAACTGGGATGATGAAGACGATTATTAGCGATGCGATGGCTCACAACACTAATTATCGTCTTCTTTATTGTTGCTAAAAAACGTGCAACTAACGTGGTGTGATTTTTACTGCTGTACCGCTAATGCTTACCATTAGCATACTTCCTTTATCACCAATCACTTGGTAGTCAAGGTCGATGCCTACTACCGCGTTAGCTCCCATCGCTCTAGCCTCATGCTCAATTTCTGAAAATGCCAACTTTCTTGCGCGAGTGAGTTCTTCTTCATATGAACCAGAACGGCCCCCTACGATATCGCGGATAGACGCAAATAAGTCTTTAAAAACGTTAGCCCCCATTACGGCTTCACCTACCACAATCCCATAGTATGCGTCGATAGTGTGGCCTTCTAATGTAGGCGTTGTAGATATAATCATCATATATTCCTTTTTATGCTTTTATTGTTTATTACTTGTTTAGGCTGGATGAATCGCATTACGAAGCGCATCAACCAACTCACTCACCTTTTCTTGTGTGTACGGCACAGGTGCTTGGTTTCCCCAAACGGGCTTTGGCCATGCAACATCAGTATCAAAACGCCCGACATGATGAATATGCAGTTGGCTCACGACGTTTCCAAGTGCAGCGACATTCAATTTGTGCGGTGAAAACAGCCTGTTTATCACATGGGAGATCATTGCCGATTCTTTTAAAAACTGATGTTGTTGATCATCAGACAAGTCGATAATCTCCCTTGCACCAACCACGCGAGGCACCAAAATAAGCCAAGGGAATTGGCTGTCATTCATTAACAATACACGGCTTAAAGGTAAATCACACAAAAAAAATGTATCAGAATCTAACCGTCTATTTAGTTCAAACATCAGACTCGTCCAGTGTTGTTGGCACAACGGTCAGTAACGCACGCTGTCCAATTTCTACGTGCGCGTTTGGAAACACAATAGCTTCTCCATCTTGTTGCGCAACGTACTGGACCCCAGACTCTGACGCTAGACAAGTGCCTTTGGCATAATCCATAAAGTTAGGCGTATCGTCGGCAAAATGAAGTGCGAAGTCTTCTTTGTGCTTATTTATCACTTGGTTTACACGATAAATATCTAATTTATCTAGCGACACGTCTGGCGCATAATCAGTCTGAGAAACGAGCGCAATGAACGCCTGCCTTGCTTGCTCAAATCTGGTCATGTCATTTTGCCCAAACGGCCTTACCTTACCAAGTTCTACCGTAAACGCATGGGCATCATGTTGGAAAGAAGAATAGTAACTAAAGGTTGTTGTAGCACTTTCTGATAGCAAAATAGTGCTTACGCCGCATGCATATAAGAACGCTAATTGTCCGCGACTGTGTTTACGCTCATGAAGATAAGGATACACAGCAAACTTTTCATTTTTTGATGCACGAATAGCAGTGTGCAAATCGTAGTGGTATTTGGTATCGGTGGTTGAGGCATCGCTGTAAAAGTGGCTCACGGCGTCTTCTAACGCTTTTGCGCGTTTTCTTTCGTCATTTACGCAGCCCTCACCCATCGAATGTGCGCCACTGAACAATCGGTTCATATTTTCTTCAACGAAACGCTCGCCAATATCCATCGCAGGTAAGTTACCAAAAAGGAACAATACCGGGTGAGAAAGGGTAAGTGCTCCTGTTAGGATCTGCTGAACCATATCGTCACAAATTTCGATAGGCGCCGTTTCATTTCCATGTACACCACACGAAAACACGATAAACTTTTTATGCGCTTCAGATGCCTGAGGGTAAAACGATATGATACCCGGTGCAGTAACCATAGCGCGGGTACCGTTATCAAGTGAAAATGAAAGGGGCGAAGAAAAAAGAGAAGGTTGCGTGCGCGACAACGACAGAAAATTGCCTTTTTCGATAAGTTGTAACATGTGGTATCCATTCAAAGTACGAATTGCCGATAGTGTAACGGCTGCACATTGCTATTTCATCTTTTAAACAGAGTTTTTCAGTTACGCGCGTAGTGGAGAATTGCCAATAATAATTTCTTGCTGAGCCATGAATAAAAATTGGTGCATTGGAATAGCTTTAGAAAAAAGATACCCCTGCCCCTGCGTAATGCCAACCTCTCGTAGCATATGCAGTTGCGCCATTGTTTCAATACCCTCAGCAATAACGTCACAGTTTTTTGCTTTACCGATAATTTGTGTCGCTTCAATAATCGCACGGTTGACAGGGTCGTCAGTAAGCTCCATAACAAAAGACTTATCAATTTTGATAGCGTCGATATCAAGCTCACGAATATAGGCCAAGTTTGAGTAGCCTTTACCGAAATCGTCTACTGATATCTCCACGCCAAGGAAACGTAGCTCATTAAGCTGTTTTTTCACCATTAATGAATTTGATAACGCGACATCTTCGGTAAGTTCCAACTCAATTTTGTTAAGGGGGACAACGTAATGTTCACTGAGTTTTTTTAACGTTGATACAAGTTGATTGTCGTAAAGCTGTGTGGGGCTTAGATTCACTGAAAGCGAAAGGTCAAGACCATGCGTAGCAAACTCTACAAGGCTTATAAAGGCTTGCTCTAATGTCCAATAACCAAGCTCGTTCATCATATTATACGACTCGGCCGCTTCAATAAGTGGGCCTGGAAACAAAATACCATCTACGGGGTGATTCCATCGCATCAAGCACTCAGCACCAATCACTTCTAATGTTTTAAGGTTAACTTTAGGTTGGAAGTACAGTTCTAACTCTTTGCGAGATAATGCCCGCTTCAGGTCAGCCTTTAGTGCAAGGCTTCGGCCCGTGGTGGTCTTATCCTGCATGTCTAAGATAAATAGGTTGTCGTACTTATTTTCTTTGGCTTGCTTTAACGCTGCCTCGCCTCTTGATACAAAAGCGGTAATGTCACCATTAATTTGGCGCGCAGACACCACTCCAACGTTAAAGTCTGCAATAAACGCATGCCCATCATGGTGCATTGGCGTTTTAAAATGTTCGACTAATCTGTCAAACATCTTACGCATGTGCTTTTCCGCATTTATATTTGGAAAAATAAGACCAAACACATCACCGCTAATTCTGCCAACTTCAACTGAGTCTTTAAAAATGGCATCAATTCGGTTCACAATTTCTAGTAAGAAACGGTCGCCAACGGTAATGCCTAAACTGGTGGTAACATCAGAGAAGCGGACCACGTCAACTAACATTAACGACAAGCTCTCACTACGGGCAGCACTTCTCGACACCATGTCAATAAAGGCATAGCGATTCGGGATAGTTGCCAACGATTTGTGAGCTTGGATCATGATGTTTTCCTGAGGCAATTGAACGCCGAGGTACTAAAAACAACGAATATGTATAACAACATGGGCACCTATCAAGAACAACGACTTTAACGTATATAAATTAATACTTTTATATTTATTGTCACACGTTTTCTCTAAACGACAATCACTGTTTTTACTATCAGATGATTACCCAAAAAATAAAAAGCCCGACAAGTGTAAACACTGTCGGGCTTTATGAAAAGACTACCTTCGTTTAACTCTCAATTTTACACGGTGTAAGTTTCCAAATACGCTCGACATAATCGTTAATTGAACGGTCTGACGTAAATTTACCCATCTTAGCCGTATTAATAATTGCCATTTTCGCCCAACGAGCCGTATCGCGGTAGGCTTCGTCAACGCTGATTTGTGCATCAGAGTAACTGCGGAAATCAGCCAATACCATGTACGGGTCGCCGTGATCGAGTAAGCTTTGCTTGATTGAGACCAACGCTCCTGGCTTACCTGGCGTAAAGTAATCACTTTCTAACCAGTCTAATACTGCTTTGATTTCAGGATCTTTATAGTAATAGTCGTAAGGGTTATAACCTTTCTCTTTCAGTGCATACACTTCTTCAACGGTTAGACCAAAGATAAAGATGTTCTCATCACCCACTTCTTCTGCTATTTCAACGTTCGCACCATCTAACGTACCTACGGTAACGGCGCCATTTAACGCTAACTTCATGTTACCTGTACCTGACGCCTCTTTACCCGCTGTACTAATTTGCTCTGATACGTCAGAAGCTGGGATCATTTTTTCAGCCAGCGATACACGGTAGTTGGGCAAGAACGCAATTTTTATCTTGTTGTTCACGCGCGGATCGTTGTTGATTTTATCTGCCACTTTATTAATGGCGTAAATAATGTCCTTTGCGAGTTTGTATCCTGGTGCCGCTTTAGCGCCAAAAATAAAAACGCGAGGGTGCATATCGTAATCAGGGTTTTCCAATAAACGACGATACAGCGCCATAATGTGCAACAGATTAAGATGCTGACGCTTATATTCGTGCAAACGCTTAATCTGCACATCAAAAATAGCGTTAACATCAACGTCTAAATCAAGCGACTGGCGAATTTCCTCAGCAAGGCGCTTTTTGTTTTCAAGCTTTACTTGCATAAATTGTTTTTGGAACGTTTTCTGCTCTGCAAACTTTTCAAGCCCTTCAAGCTTGTAAAGGTCTCGTGGCCATTCTGTCCCAATCTTTTTATCGATAAGTTTAGACAAATCTGGGTTACAGGCCTTCAGCCAGCGACGTGGCGTAATTCCGTTGGTAACATTGGTCAACTTGTTTGGCCAAAGTTCGTTAAACTCAGGGAACAAATTCGACTTAACCAAACGTGAATGCATTTCAGCAACCCCGTTGACCGCAAACGAACTGATAACAGAAAGGTGGCCCATGCGAACCATCTTCTCGTCGCCTTCTTCTATAATAGATAGCTTGGCTTTAATCTCATTGTCGCCTGGCCATTTTTTATCAACAACAGACATAAACCTGTGGTTAATTTCATAGATAATTTCTAAGTGACGCGGTAAGATTTTTTCAATCATACGCGCTGGCCACTTTTCTAATGCTTCTGGCAGTAAGGTATGATTGGTATACGCAAACACATTACTACAAATTTCCCATGCGCTATCCCAATCAAGCTCTGCTCGATCAACAAGAATACGCATAAGTTCTGGGATTGCGATAGCAGGGTGCGTGTCGTTCAGCTGAATAACACACTGATCGGCAAACCTGCTCCAGTCATCACCATGGGCGCGCTTATAGCGTCTGATGATATCTTTAAGTGAACAAGAGCAGAAGAAGTACTGCTGAATTAAACGAAGTTCTTTACCAGCTTCGGTTTCATCATTTGGATAAAGTACTTTTGAGATAGTCTCAGCCTGCACATTTTCGCGCTGTGCATCAACATAACCGCCGGCATTGAATACGTCCCAGTTAAAGTAATCTGATGCTTCAGATTGCCATAGGCGTAATACGTTAACCGTTTTGCCTTCATAGCCAACGATAGGGATATCCCAAGGTACGCCTTTAACAATTGAGCCTGGGTGCCATTCTTTCTGTATGCGTCCGTTTTCCCCGTACTTGGTTTCTACATAACCGTACAGTGACACTTCTTGAATAGATTCAGGGCGACAGATTTCCCACGGATTTCCGTAGTCTCTCCAGCTATCTGGACGTTCAATTTGAGCCCCACTTCTAATTTCTTGGGTAAAAAGGCCATGTTCGTAGTGAATGCCATACCCGATAGCCGGCAACTCCATAGTGGCTAGCGAATCAATAAAGCACGCAGCGAGGCGACCTAAACCACCATTGCCGAGTGCCATATCCGGCTCTTCTTCCATAATATCTGAGATTTCAACGCCCAGCTCTTTCAGTGCGCCACTGGCAACATCAAATAAACCAAGGTTTTGTAGGTTATTAGACAATAACCGGCCCATCAAAAACTCCGCTGAAAAATAATGTACAGCGCGGGTGTCATTAAAATAATGTGACTTCTGCGTTTTACGTAGGCCTTCTAGTACTTGTTCTTGAATAGCAGCACAGGTAGCTTTCCACCACGCGTGACTATTTGCTTTATTTTCGTCAGTACCCAATGTGCAGTGAAGGTGCTTAACAACAGCAGCTTTAAACGCTGCTTTGTCGATAGACGGAGAGGGTTGCTTTTTCGTCGCTTTTGCGTTCATTTTGCGTCTCACTCTGGTTGATGTGTCGATTACACATACCTGAAAATGTAATTTAATTACAGAAATAACCAACAATATGAGAGCAATATAGCAGCAGTTACGAGCAGATGTTGTAAAAAAACTGTTAAAAACGCAAAAAAAGGAGTGAAAACGTATGCATTCACTCCTTATTTAACATTTTATTTACATTGCTGTATGTACTTTACCGCGCGAGGCAGTTTATTTAATGATTTTGCTAACCAGCGCTTCTGCTTCTTCTATTAAATTCTGTAAGTGGCTTTCACCTAGGAAGCTTTCAGCATAAATTTTGTAGATTTGTTCAGTTCCAGAAGGTCGAGCTGCAAACCACCCATTTTCGGTTGATACCTTTACACCACCTATCGACGCATTGTTACCCGGCGCATGGGTTTGTACCGACGTAATCGCCTCCCCTGCAAGTGTATCGCTGGTGATTACCGACGCATCCATTGCCGACAGTTTGCTCTTCTCTTCTAAAGAAGCTGCAACATCAACGCGTTTATATACGGGGGCAGAAAACACTTCCGTTAAGGCGTGATAATGTTCACCTGGATCTTTTCCCGTAACCGCTAAGATTTCAGCAGCAAGCAAACACAGTATAAAACCATCCTTGTCGGTGGCCCATGTTTCGCCGTTACGCTGAAGGAAAATCCCCCCCGCGCTTTCTTCACCGGCAAACCCTATTGTACTCGTGGCAAGCCCATCAACAAACCATTTGAACCCAACGGGCATTTCGGCAAGGGGTTTGTTCAAGCTATTTGCCACGCGATCTATCATGCTGCTTGATACCAGTGTCTTACCTATCTTCAATGATGCAGGCCACTGCGCTCGATGGGTATATAAGTACTGAATAGCAACCGCAAGGTAGTGATTTGGATTCATCAACCCTGCACTTTTGCACACAATGCCGTGGCGGTCGAAGTCGGGGTCGTTACCCCATGCCAAATCGAAGTTATCTTTAAGTTCGATAAGCCCCGCCATTGCATAAGCTGATGAGCAATCCATGCGAAGCTTGCCGTCTTTATCTCGTCGCATAAAGCCAAATTGTGGGTCGACGCTGTCGTTTACCACCGTAATGTCTAGCCCATACTTCGTTGAAATGCGTGACCAATAGCCAACACCAGCACCACCGAGCGGGTCTGTGCCTAGCGTTAAGCTTGCCTTTGCAATGGCGTCCATATCAATGACCTTTGATAAGTCATCGATATAAGGTTCCATAAAGTCATCTTCGCGGACGCACTGTTTTTCTCGCGCTTGACGAATATCTATACGCTTAACGTCTTTGTTGCCCTCAGCAATAAGTGCATTAGCGCGTCGTTGAATAGCATTAGTCACATCGCTATCAGCCGGACCACCATGAGGTGGGTTATATTTAAAACCACCGTCAGAAGGCGGGTTATGCGAAGGCGTTATGACTACACCATCGGCAAGCCCAGACGTGTTGTCGCGATTGTAACGAATAATAGTTCTAGATATCACCGGTGTGGGTGTGTAGCCCATACTTTCATTATCACTACGCTGAATAACCACATCGACACCGTTCGCACTAAGTACCTCGATAGCGGTTACCATTGCTGGCTCTGACAACGCATGTGTGTCTTTACCAATAAACAGCGGGCCTGTTATACCCTCAGACGCTCTGTATTCAACGAGCGCCTGACAAATCGCCGCAATGTGCATGTCATTAAATGTCGCATTTGCAGAGGTACCTCTGTGACCAGAAGTGCCAAAACTCACGGCTTCAGCGGGAGCGCTTGGATTGGGCCTATAGCTATAATATTGACTTACGAGCTCTGCAACATTGATCAGTTGTGCTTTATCTGCAGGTTTTCCAGCTTGTGCGTGTAGCGACATGTAAAATCCTTATTGAGTACTTACTTTATTTACCTTGTGACGAAAAGCGGCTAATGATGGTCTCTACCACTTCAGGTTTGTAGCCTAGAACACGCAAAACTTGTTCCAGCATGCTCACTTTTTTCGCGGTATTGTTATTACTCACCACCCAATACGGGCTGTCTGGAATAGCTTTGGGGTTCGTACTGCTTCCATTTTCTAATAACGCTTCTTTACGCGTAGCAAAGTAAGTGCGGTTTTTGCCTTTAATAGTCTCAACGGCAGAGAACGCCTCTTCGTTAAGCTTGTGCGCAGCACTCAGAACAAAAAGAAACTGATCTACGCGCTTGGTAAATGTAGACAGCGCATCGGTGGTAATTACGTCTACAATATCTTTTTTTGCATGCACTTTTGTGACAGCCTGTTCAACGCTTGCCTCAGCGACAGGTGCACGTTTCGAAGCAGGTACAACCTTTTTTGGTGCAGCTGCTTTGGGTTGCGAGGGTACTTTTGCTTCTGATTGAGTCTTTTTATCAGCCGCTACCTTCGCATTAGCAAGTGGTACTTCTACGGTTTCTGGTATGGGCGCAGGCGCAGCATCCTGTGCCTCGCTCGTTGCTTCAGACTTATTGCCCTTACCCGCATTTATCGTTGCGCCGTCTTCAGGCAACAGTAAACGTCTTAGAATTTGAGATGCACTTTCACCAATATGTTTCGTTTGACTGGCGATAAAGGCATATAAATCGTCATCTATTTCAATGCTTTTCATAACTACTTCCTATTTAAGTGGCACCATTATAGACAACACCATTGCGCTGCGCAGCACTTAATGCCATTTGTTTTACACTTCATGTTATTCATACTTAGGTATTACTAATAAACCAACAGCGAAAAGATGAACTTGCTACTATGCTAACGCGTAAAAATAACAATTATCAATAATAAGTGACGACATTATGCGACTTGAATTACAAAAGGTGCATCATGCGCTAAGTGAGAGAATTCTCGGTAAATCACAACAATTGCATTTAGCAATGGCCTGCTTACTTGCGAACGGGCACTTATTGATAGAGGATTTACCGGGGATGGGGAAAACCACCCTATCACATGCGCTTTCTCAAGTGTTCGGGTTACAGTACTCTCGTATCCAATTTACCTCCGACCTATTGCCATCCGACATGCTTGGCGTAAACATTTTCAGTGCCACGATAATCAATTTTCATTTCGACAGGGCCCTATATTCAGTCAAGTAGTGTTAGCAGATGAACTCAATCGAGCCAGCCCTAAAACCCAAAGCGCACTGCTAGAAGCGATGGAAGAGCGTCAAGTGAGTATTGACGGTGTCACGCATCCCTTGCCATCACCATTTTTTGTCATTGCCACACAAAACCCAGGATATCAAGCTGGCACCTACCCGCTACCGGAATCCCAGCTAGACCGTTTTTTTATGCGAATATCCCTAGGGTACCCTGCTTGGGACGCTGAAGAGGCAATGCTACGACAGCGCAATGTATCGACTCCGCTTGCGACCTGTGTTGATGAAACAAACTTGCGGGGTATGCAGCGACACATTGAAAAAATGCACGTGAACGACAGCGTTATTCGATATATTTTAAAGTTAGTTAACGCAAGCAGAGAACCAGGTGCATACCCCAACCCTTTATCACCAAGAGCAAGCCGCGCATTGCTGCAAGGCGCGAAGGCATGGGCGTTTATGTTCGATAGAGACTATGTAACGCCGGATGATGTCCAGGCGGTATTCGAAGCAATAACCGCACATAGACTCAATGGTACATCACAATCATCACTCGATGGCGCGTCGTTAAGTAAACGTCTTTTCGACAGTGTAGATCCTCTTGCAGCATAACACCGCTGAAAGGGCGATATGAACGTGGTGCGCATGAATACTGCGATTAAGAAAAAACTATCAACACGCTTTTTAACGTGGCTTGATAAACGCATTCCTGCTAAACAACAACATACCCTCGATTTAAATTCAATTTTTATACTGCCCACGACATTTGGATGGGCATTTATTGCCATGTCGTTAAGCCTGTTTTTGCTTGGCACTAATTATCAGAACAATATCATGCTACTGATGAGCTATTTGCTTGTGAGTGTCATGCTACTTGCCCTTTTTTATACCCATCGAAATATGGCAAAGCTTAAGCTTAGCGCCGCTCCCGTCTCACCGTTTCATTTAAACGAGGCTGGCGTAACCGTCATTAAAGTAGATTCGAATCAACAACCTGAAAGCATTCGTGCCAGCGGAATACTGCATGTTAAGTGGATAGACACCACCGAAGGGCACAGCCACAACTTAACAACTGAATCACCAACATTATTACTCCCTATCACGGTAAAAAAACGCGGCTTACATCGCCTTTCTAGGGTAACGTTCATGTGCGAATATCCGTTAGGGCTTTATAAGTGCTGGACCCATTTAGACTTTGATTTAACAGCGTTAGTTTACCCCGCAGCAGCACGCGGAATGGCAAACATAGTAGCCATAGCCCACGACGATGACATTAACAACGACGCATCAGTACGTAATACCGTGCAAGGAAACAGCGATTTTCATGCGTTAGCAGACTATGAGCAAGGGCAACCGCTCAACCGTGTTGTTTGGAAACAGGTGGCAAAGAGTGGAAAGTGGGTGACAAAAACGTTTGATGAGCACAAACATTCACAGCACTATCTATCAATTGCCAATACGATGGATACAGAAAAAGCCTTATCAATTCTGACTTTTCACGTTCTTGAAATGGACAGCAAAGGGCTTCCCTATGGCATTAACTATAAATCTATCCATGTTGCACCTTCGTATGGTCTACAACACAAGACAGACTGTTTAACTGCATTAGCCATGTTCAGCGACACAAACCAGACAGCAACGGGCGCATCTACATGAATACGCTTTTTTCTGGCTTCAAGCGATCCCGTTCTTCGCAAACCGCAAACAGTGACCTTCCCTATCTATTGATCAGTTTATCGTTTGGTGTACTGATACTCTCACTGTTTGATGCCTTGTTATCGTGGGTGTTAGTGTTAAGTGGCTGCGCAGTATTTATTCGTGTTGCCGCATTTGCAAAGCATGGTTCGCAGGCAAGCATGCGCACCATTAACTTACTTGCTGTGTTATCGCTCTTTGCTCTTGCATGGTTTGGGCTTTCCATTGGTTTACTAAACAGCATGATTAATCTGCTAGCTATCGCTTGCTCACTCAAACTCATGCTTATTCAAAACCGCCGAGACTTTCATTTACTCTTTTGTACCAGTTTATTTCTAATTGGGTGCGGATTCATCTTTGCACTAAGTATTTACGCATGGGTGGGGTGCACCTGTATTCTCTCTATTCTATTGGTATCGTTAGCGCTTTATCACTCGCCGGGCAAGAGAGTTCTCGACACATCTGCGTTGGTTGCGACACTGCTAGCCAAGGCATTTCCAATCGCAATATTACTTTTTTTGGTCATGCCCCAATTACCGCCTTTATGGCAAATGCCAACCGCAAAATCTCAACAAACTGGGTTGGCTGAATCGGTAACACCAGGCGATATAGCCTCATTGGCTCGGTCTTCATCGCTGGCATTTACCGCCACGTTCGACAATACAATACCGCCCATGTCTGCATTGTACTGGCGTGCCATGACACTGGAGAGTTTCGATGGAAAAACATGGGCAGTAAGCGATAAACGTAGGCAGGCAGAACAGCAGTTAAAGGGCATGAACCGACCCTCACCGTTAAGCGCGTCGTCGTCCTATGACGATACGAATGCCAAAGCGTATCAACTTATTATCGAACCCACTCAACAGAGGTGGGTATTCGGTCTAGAGGTATCGGCGCCAAATAATGCCACCAGCAGCGCTAATGTTGGCGTCCAGTTTGACTATGCATTACGCGCACGACGCCCTGTAATGGGAAAAAAAGCGTTTTATCTTTCTTATTACCCTAATGCGCTACTTACCAGCCCTTTAGAGGGGTTTGAAAGACAGTTAAATCTTAATTATCCAACCGACTCAAATTTGAAAACGCAAGCCTGGGTCGACACCCTTACTCAAGAGGCTAATTCACCTCAAGCCGTTGCACATAGCATCATGCGTTACTTTCAGGAGCAAGGCTTTACCTACACGCTAGAGCCAAATGCCATGCCCTCCTCTCCTATCGATACGTTTTTGTTTACCGAACGCGCAGGCTTTTGCGCACATTATGCAAGCGCAATGGCATTTGCTCTGCGCGTGGCAGGTATTCCAGCTCGCATGGTATCGGGCTATCAGGGAGGAGAAACGTTAAGCCAAGGTGTACTACAAATTCGGCAGTACAATGCTCACGCATGGGTCGAAGCACTTATCGACGGCAATTGGGTGCGGTATGACCCTACCAGCATGGTGGCTCCATCGCGGCTCAGCATTGGGTTAGAACACGCGTTGGCCGAGTTTGGAGAGCAACGAAATAAGTCAGTTTTTTCAAGCTTAACCCGCGGCCAATGGTTTCTAAACGTTCAAAGCTGGTTTCGTCAGCTTGATTATTCATGGAGTAAATGGGTACTTGGTTTTGATAAAAAAAATCAAAATGACCTGTTACACAAATTACTCGGGGAAATAACGTCAACGCGACTTACTATTATTTTACTTAGCACCATTGCCATTATTGCACTGTTACTTGTGCTCTATTTTGTACCTCTTCGTGCACCGTCTAACGACACTAAATTCAATCGGCTATTCCTGCATGCTCTGAAAAGCCTCGAACGTTATACGCAGCATCCACGGGGCACTACAGCCGCACGCCACTATGTTTCAGAAATTAGCAATACACTTAACGAAGAGATACGTCATAGTGCATTCGCAGCCATCACCGTATACGAAGGCTATCATTACATGTCGCCTTGTGCGGATGAAAAGAAAAAGGCATTAGCCCTTAAAGAGATGAAAAACCTGGTTAAGCAATTAAATACAGCAATCGTTAAGGCATCTAAAGACACAAAAAACGGTGCCCATCATAGTAATCCGTAACGGTTAATACGGCCTAGCGCATGCGTCGACGTTTGCGTGGTGATAACACCAACAAAAAAGCCGGTCAGTTTCCTGACCGGCTTTTACACATTTCACTACTCGATTAGCGAGTAATGGATGCTGAATTACTTAGCAGCTTTACGTGCCTTCGATTCTTCGATAACTTTCTCAGAAACGTTAGCAGGACATGGTGCGTAGTGGCTGAATTCCATAGAGAACTGACCACGACCAGATGTCATAGTACGTAGTGAACCGATGTAACCAAACATTTCTGATAATGGAACGTCAGCTTTGATACGTACGCCAGTTAAACCAGCTTCTTGGTCACTTAGCATGCCACGACGACGGTTAAGGTCACCGATAACATCACCAACGTGATCTTCTGGTGTGAACACGTCAACTTTCATGATTGGCTCAAGAAGTTGTGCACCCGCTTTTGGAATTGACTGACGGAAAGCGCCTTTAGCAGCAATTTCGAACGCGATTGCAGATGAATCTACTGCGTGGAAACCACCGTCGAAAAGCTCTACTTCAACGTCTAGTACTGGGAAGCCAGCAAGAACACCTTCGCCCATCATAGACTTGAAGCCTTTCTCAACTGCAGGCCAGAATTCTTTAGGAACGTTACCACCAACAACTGTTGAGTTGAATGTGAAACCTGAACCTTGCTCACCTGGCTTGATGCGGTAATCAATTTTACCGAACTGACCAGAACCACCAGACTGCTTCTTGTGCGTGTAGCTATCTTCAACAGGCATTGTGATTGTTTCACGGTAAGCAACCTGAGGTTGACCAACGATAAGGTCTACACCATAAGTACGCTTAAGGATATCTACTTTGATATCTAAGTGAAGCTCACCCATACCTTTAAGGATAGTTTCGCCTGAGTCTTCGTCAGTCTCAACTTGGAAAGATGGATCTTCTGCAATCATTTTACCGATAGCGATACCCATTTTCTCGTTTCCACCTTTATCTTTAGGCTGAACAGCAATCGAGATTACTGGCGTTGGGAAAACCATTGGCTCTAGCGTAACTTTATCTTTAGGATCACATAGAGTATGACCTGTTTGTACGTTCTTCATGCCTACGATAGCGATGATGTCACCCGCTTGCGCGCTAGACAGTTCGATACGCTCATCAGCTTGCATTTCAACCATACGACCAACACGCTCTGTTTTACCCGTAAACGAGTTAAGGATAGTGTCACCCTTGTTCAGTTTACCAGAGTAAATACGTACGAATGTTAGTGCACCAAAACGGTCATCCATGATCTTAAACGCTAACGCTTTAAACGTTTCGTCTGCAGATACAATAGCGTGCTCGCCAGTTTCGTTACCTTCTTCGTCCATAAGAGGTTGAGGGTCAACTTCTGTAGGCGCAGGAAGATAGTCTACAACAGCGTCAAGTACTAGCTGAACACCTTTGTTTTTGAATGCAGAACCACAGTATGTTGGGAAGAACGCAAGGTCACGAGTACCTTTACGGATACAACGCTTAATGTCTTCAACAGACGGCGTTTCACCTTCCATGTATGCTTCCATTAGGTCATCGTCTTGCTCTACAGCAGTCTCGATAAGCATCTCATGGTATTCTTCAACTTTGTCGACCATGTCTGCAGGAACGTCTTGAATTTCATAGTTTTCAGGAAGACCAGTGTCATCCCAAACGTATGCTTTCTTGGTAAGAACGTCTACAACACCTACGAAATCATCTTCGATACCAATTGGTAGCGTCATGATAAGAGGTACTGCACCAAGTACTTTACGTACTTGCTCAGTTACACGGTAAAAATCAGCACCCATACGGTCTAATTTGTTTACAAAAATAACACGTGCAACTTCAGATTCGTTAGCGTAACGCCAGTTAGTTTCTGATTGTGGTTCAACACCACCAGAACCACAGAATACACCGATACCGCCATCAAGTACTTTTAGTGAACGGTATACTTCAACTGTGAAGTCAACGTGTCCTGGAGTATCGATAACGTTAAAACGGTGATCTTTCCAGAAACAGCTTACCGCTGCAGACTGGATGGTAATACCACGCTCTGCTTCCTGTTCCATGAAATCTGTAGTTGATTCACCATCGTGAACCTCACCAGTTTTATGGATTTTACCAGTAAGCTTCAAGATACGTTCTGTTGTGGTAGTTTTACCCGCGTCTACGTGGGCGAAAATACCAATGTTTCTGTATAAAGATAAGTCTGACATTAGTTCACTTTCATTGGTTCAGAGTAAAAAAACGGCCGGATTATAAAGGATTTCTGTACCAAATTTATACCTTTTTTAGCACAAACCGAAAATTTGTTTGCGCCAAACCAAGCCACCATTAATTCTTTTCTTTGAGTATCAATAACTTACAACGCCTGATACTTTTTTCAAAAATAACAAAATCACACCTCATTATCTGAAGTGCGGACAATTGTTACTGTAACTTCATCTCTGTCGTGGTAGAGATGTCTAACCTTCACCGAAAATACGTCATTTAGCGTATTTAGACGGTGTTGCAACAACGACATTGCTTCCGTAACGGTTTCGTATCGTTGCTTCATGGGTAGCTTTAAATTAAATATCGCATGGGTTGCCCAGTGCTTAACTAACCAATCGCCCATGAGCTTCGCTACCCTGTCTGGTTGTTCAATCATATCACAAACAAGTAAATCGACGCGACCAAATTGTGGTTTATAGGCAAACCCATCAACTGCATGATGCTCAACAAGACCGGTATTCATTAAACTATCATCAACCAAGCCGTTGTCGATGGCTTCTACGTACATGCCGCGTTTTACAAGTTGGTATGTCCATCCGCCTGGGCATGCGCCCAAATCTACCGCTCTTCCTCCTGCACGTAGCACCTTCGTTTGCTCTTTAAGACTTAACATATTGACCAATGCATCTTCTAATTTGAGTGTAGAACGGCTTGGTGCATCACTTGGGAACTTAAGTCGGCAAATGCCATTATGGTCATGACTTGAGAGTTTTGGTAACGAATACGCTATGTAACAGGTTTCAAATGACGAAAAGAACACATGGACTTTTGGCTTACCTGTGTTTTCTTTCGCCGTAAGCCATCCTGACTTTCTTAGTGCTTGGCGGAGAGGAACAGTAAATTTGCGACAAAATTTTGCGAGGGCTTTTCCATCTTCAGTATCTGGATACTCAACGTCTACTGAACCGAAATGTGCAAAAGGTTTTTCAATATCATTAAGCGCAGATAAGACTTGCCCAACCCGATCGTCTTTTTCCACATCATTGATGACCGCCATTACCGCACAGAGTTGTCGTGGAAAGATAGTGTCTGACACCGCAAACTGCGAAATTGCAGCGTCTCGGCCACTTTCTTCATAAAGATGGTACAAAACGAAACCCTGACCTTTTTGCGACACAGGGTAACCAAACTGGCTCGTCTCGCCGTAACGTGTTGCCAGTTCATTGGCGGTGTCATTTTCATAACCCGGTCGGCAATATGCCAATATAGAAGAAGTACTCACCTACTTTTCCATCCTATTGCGCAGTAATGCGCCCGAAATTAGCATTATCCAACCTATGATAAAGAATCCTCCACCTATTGGCGTAATAGGGCCAAACCAGGTAATACCGGTGGCGACTAATGCATAAAGGCTACCACTAAACAATAAACAGCCTACTACGAAGCATATGCCGGCCCTTTGTAACCACGTTCTGGGAAGGTATGTTGTTAGAGACGGCAACACTAACAGTGCTAGTCCATGATACATTTGATAACGAACACCCACTTCAAATGTTGAAAGTTGCGACATGGTGAACACGCTCTTCAGGGCATGAGCACCAAACGCACCTAACACCACTGCACTACCACAAAATAATGCGCCAAGGATGATAAAGGAACCGGCTCCACGTGAAAGCTTAACGTTATTATTACTCATTTATGTGCGCCTTAACAAAGGTAGTTACATGGCTTACTGCGCTGTCCAAATGGCTATCAAGCGACTCCCCACTTGCTTTTCTCGGTTTAAAACTATGATCACCGTCTTTTAGAAAATGCAGTGCAATGTTAGCAGGTAGGTTGTAGCCAACGACTTCGTCTTTATTCCCGAATGTATCGCGCTCGCCCTGCACAACAAGCAATTGTTTACGAAGGGTGAGTAAGTGCTCGGTACGCGTTTTTTCGGGCTTACCCGGTGGATGAAAAGGGTAACCTAACGCCACTGCAGCGGTAACAGTGTTAAGGGTATCAAGCAGCATAGTAGCCATGCGCCCGCCCATCGACTTTCCGCCGATGAATGTAGGTAGTGGTGCACGGTCAGCCGTAATGTTATCCACCACCTCTGAAAAGTGCATAAGTAATTTTTCAGCTTTGTCTGGCGGCCTGCGTTTACCGGTGTCTTTAATCACCTGCATGTAAGGAAAGTTAAACAGTACAACCTCAATATGCTGTTCTGCTAACCGTTGCGCAATGCGCTGCATGAAATCATGCTCTTTTCCGGCGCCCGCCCCGTGTGCCAATATCAATCTCGCGATCGGCGACGGGCAGTCTATTACATCAATATCAAACATCGTCTTGCTCTTCTTCAACTAACGCCAGTATCCAGTCTCTAAATGCCGCTATCTTACCTAACTCCGCTTGAGACTCTTCGCATACCAAATAAAACGCATCACGGCTTTCTACACGCTCTTCAAACGGTATCACTAATCGCCCAGCTTCTATCTCCGGCCGCGCTAAAATAGTGTTTCCTAATGCAATACCCTGACCTAAGGCTGCAGCTTGAAGAACAAGCATCGAGTGACTAAAAACAGGGCCTTGATTCACATTGACGCCGTGAACCCCCACATGCTTTAACCAATTCTTCCACGCTGAACGGTTTAAATCATGCAGCAACACGTGATGACGCAAGTCTGATAAGTCTGAAAGCGGTTTGGGCCCATTAAATAATAGTGGTGAACACAGTGGGGTAAGAAACTCTCGATGAAGCTGGTCGGCTTGCAAACCACTCCACCGGCCTTTTCCATAATAGATGGCAACGTCTACGTCATCTTCTAAAAAGCCTTCATCGAAGTCTACTGCTTTTATCCTTACATCTATATCGGGATGTTCCATACTAAATTTACTAATACGGGGCACTAACCACTGACTAGCAAAACTTGGCGGCATCGCAACGGTAATCGCCCCTTTACTTCCTTTGGCTAATAAGCGCTCTGTCGCTTCTTGAATATGCTTGAAGATATCTTTTAATTCTAAAAAGTACGCCTGTCCCTCTTCTGTTAATAAAAGCGTGCGATTTCTACGAATAAACAGCTTCATCGATAAGAATTCTTCAAGGGCTTTTATTTGATGACTTACCGCTGCCTGCGTCACAAACAGCTCGTCAGCCGCCTTAGTAAAGCTTAGATGACGAGCCGCGGTTTCGAATGCTTTGAGCGCATTTAGCGGGGGAAGACGTCGATGCATAATACTTTTCTACCCTATGTTACCAGAACGTGACAGATTCATTAGTTTATCTAATGACCACCCATACTTTAACTCGTTGTTCAATTGCGCAAAATTTGACTAATATTCACGCGAACTTTGGAAAATTTGTTTTACAGCAATATTTTACAAACTCATTTGTTAAAAATATTAACAAACTTAAACATTAATTTAATTAATTCCATTAGGTGTGAAAATGAAAAAATTACTTTTAGCTAGCGTTTCCGTTATGGCATTTGCTAGTGCTGCAGCGAATGCTAACGTACAACCAGAAAAGATCAATCTAGAATCACTTATTAATACCGCGATGACTAGCGTCAAAATGGCTGATGTCTTGCCTTCTAATGACGCACACATGATCGTTAAAAGACAATCTAAAGCAATGCTAGCAGAGGAAACACAAGTGGCGTTACACAACTACTTGCTGGCAATGACAGAGAAAAAAGAGGTTGGTGTTACCGTCGAGCTAAGCGAGTAACAATAAAACACACCTGATACGGATGCCGGTGAATAAACACCGGCATACGCCATCATAAACCCAACGATAAATTTACGTGTTACTAGTATCCAACTCGTCAAACCCTTTGACCAACTCATCCAACGCTTTCATTTGCGCAAGGTAAGGCTCTAGCTTAGCCAAAGGAAGTGCACACGGCCCATCACACTTTGCTTCATCTGGATTTGGATGTGCTTCAATGAACAACCCAGCTAACCCTAACGCCATACCACTACGTGCAAGCTGAGCTGCTTGAGCACGACGCCCATCAGCCGACGTCGCTCTGCCCCCTGGCATTTGTAATGCATGAGTTGCATCAAATATTACAGGTGCGTAAGACTTCATTGCGTCCATACCCAGCATATCAACCACAAGGTTGTTATAGCCAAAGCAACTTCCGCGTTCGCATAAAATGACTTTGTCATTACCTGCTTCGTTAAGTTTACCCATAATATGGCGCATTTCGTGTGGCGCGAGAAACTGTGGTTTCTTTACGTTTATGACGCTTCCCGTTTCGGCCATCGCTACGACTAAGTCGGTCTGTCGTGCTAAGAACGCGGGCAGCTGAATAACGTCGACGACCTCTGCAACCGGCGCAGCTTGCTCCGGTTCATGCACGTCTGTAATCAGCGGGACATTAAACGTTGATTTAATTTCTTCAAAAATGCGCAGCCCTTCTTCCATCCCCGGACCACGATAAGAGGTAACCGACGAGCGGTTAGCCTTATCAAAAGAAGCCTTAAACACATAAGGAATATTTAGCTTTTGGGTAACTTCAACATAATGCTCTGCTATTCGCATTGCTAAATCACGTGATTCCAGCACGTTCATCCCACCAAATAGAACAAAAGGCAGATGATTGGCGACTTCTACTTCGCCAACGCGAATAACTTGTTGAGATTCAGACATAGTTTATTTCCGTTAGTATCTAAAAAATAGGTTGCTTAGTCACCGCAACCATTGCTGTCGCCATTAAGACACCTAATGCCGCTACAAAGAATAACCACCGTCCCATTGCGGTCTTTGCCTTTTTAAGTGCAAAAAGCCCAAAAACGATATAGAGCACTACGCCGATTACCTTGAATGTTAACCACGCCGTAGCAAATGGGTACTGCGATAGAATGACACAAAGCCATAGAGCACTTCCTAACAATACGGTATCGATAACGTGAGGAAGGATCTTAAGCCATTTTTTGGTCAGTACCGTTGGGTCCATTTGCGACCAAAGGAATCGAAGAATAAAGAAAAGAACACTTAGCGCGACCGCGGTTAGGTGCAGGTGTTTCGCCATCATATACATAGTTACTGCCTTTTTATTGTTATTACTGTTTTTTATCGGGGTACGCGTGCTGTATCGACATAAACACATCGATATTGGTAAGCACATAATCGACCAACTCAGGGTCGAAATGCTTTTCGCGTTCATCGTTAAGCACTGCAACGACTTGCTCTACACTCCACGCGGGTTTGTAAGGGCGCTTGTTAACCAGAGCATCAAACACATCAACGAGCGTGGCAACGCGACTGGCTAAATGAATATCCTCGCCCTTCAAGCCTTCAGGGTAACCCGTGCCATCCCAGCGTTCGTGATGCTGTTTGGCTAGCATTGCTGCTAATTGAATTACTGGCTTTGATGAGTCTTTTAGAATGTCGTAGCCGAACTCAGCGTGCTTTCTTATAGCGAATATTTCATCGTCGGTAAGCGGTGATTCTTTTCGTAATATGGTAGAGGGGACCTTTGAATTACCAACATCATGAAGCGGTACTGCGTGGCGTAGATTAATAACCAGTTGTTGAGGCATGTTAATGCCCACAGCAAGCGCTTCAGCCATCTTCGTTATACGAGTGATATGGTTATCGCCATTGTCTTGGTTTTCTATTGCGCGGCCTAGTCGCTCTATAATCTCTTTTTGTGTTTCTTCCACTTCACGTGTTTTCAATACGTTATCAAAAGCAAGCTGAACACTGTTAGAGAAACGCTTAACTAAATGCCTATCGCCCTCGCCTATTCGCCGAGGTAGACCAGACAAATATAACAATGCGCCATCGTGCGACTTGCTGTTACAAAACGCAACGACATGATCATTGGCATAAACAATTTCACGTTTTTTCATTGCCTCTAAACACATACTGTATTCTTCAGCACTTACGGCATCTCGAAGCGGAACTCCTTCTTTCGAGGCATATTCACCATTACCTGCAAACACATACAGCTCGTCTGCGTTTTTATTGCTTGAGGAAGTGGATGCACCTATTGGCGTACAGGCTACTGCGGTCGTTATATACGCGGCATCCTTAGAGCAGCCTAGAATAGACGACAACTGTTGAATAATACCCTGCATGAATTTTTCAAGAGAGGTGGATGAAAACAAATCAACGGACGCATCGATTATTTTCTCAAGGCCCGCTCGGTTTTCTTCAATAACAATAATATCGCGATAAGAGCGAAGCGCTGCAATGATAACCGTAAACAGCTTCTGTGCAGTAAGCTCGGTTTTTGATTTATAATCATTAATGTCGTAGTTAACAATGACATCTTTTTCGGGTGCTTGCCCCGGCTGACCAGTACGCAAAATAATGCGCGTAAAATGATTATCTAAATCGTTTCGAACATATTCCGCAACCTTCAATCCTGCATCGTCGGTTTCCATCACCACATCAAGCAAGACCACAGCAATATCGTCGTGTTCACGAAAACACTGTTTTGCCTCAGCGCCGCTATACGCGCTAACGAATTCCAATGTTTTACCATTTAATTCAAAATCACTGAGGGCTAAGCGCGTTACCGCATGAACTTCGGGTTCGTCGTCAACAACAAGTACTTTCCACGAGCCTAAATCTTCGACTAGTTCTTCGTCATCATCATCAGCAAATAAAAAGTCATCATTCATCTACAACGTCCTGTTTATTTTTGTTATTCAATGCAAATAGTAATGTAAACAAAATTAATCGCAAGTTTCCCAGAAACCTAACGTCACTCTGTCGTTACCGCCAAAATCTTTTTGGCTTCTTACTCTCACGAACCCACGTTCAATGAGCAGCGCGCGAACAGCATGAGCTTGATTAAACCCATGTTCGAAAGCAAGAAGCCCTCCCGCGTGAAGGAAATGTGGCGCATGCGCAATAATCTTGCGGATATCATCCAAACCGTCAAGCCCTGATGTCAGTGCGCTTCTCGGTTCAAACTTCACATCGCCTTCATGTAGATAATGGCTTGATGTTTCAATATAAGGGGGATTTGAGATAATCACATTAAATTTTTCATTAACAAGCCCTTCAAACCAGTCGCTTTTCGTAAAGCGCACGTTGGTAATGTGGTTTGTTTTTGCATTTTCGGTTGCGAGCGTAACCGCTTCATCTAAGAAATCAACACCTATTACGCTGTGTTGAGGTAGCTCCGAAGCAAGCGCCAAGGCGATAGCACCAGTCCCGGTTCCTAAATCACAAATAGTTAGCGTTTCGGTAGTATATTCAGATGTTATGCACGTAAGCACTTGCTCAACCAATACTTCGGTATCAGGCCGTGGAATAAGCGTATGCGGCGACGTGTTAAGGGTAAGTGTCCAGAAATCTTTTTGACCCGTAAGGTAGGCAATGGGGCGGCCTTCTTTGCGTTGCGCGATCAACAATTTAAATTGCGCCAGCGACGCCTC
The DNA here is from genome assembly GCF_049117195.1 of Alteromonas algae. GTDB lineage: Bacteria > Pseudomonadota > Gammaproteobacteria > Enterobacterales > Alteromonadaceae > Alteromonas. Next base: position 1,508,361 of record NZ_CP185260.1, on the reverse strand, counting down.
TGGCACCGTTTTTTCAGGCCACGTAAAAAGGTACGTTAATGACGTGTTTAGTGTATGCGCGAGAAGGACCTTTGCATCTATGCTGGGAGAGTCGCCCCCAGCAAGTGCGTTGACTGCCCAATCAAGGGCTACATCAATTCTCATGCTTAATCGTCAGACAATGATGCCAGCAAGTCGGCTTGGTGTTCCTGCATAATCGGGTCAAGTAGCTGTCGTAAATCACCCTCAACCACTTCGTCCAATCGATAAATAGTCAGGTTTATTCGGTGGTCAGTAACTCGGCCTTGTGGGAAGTTGTAGGTACGGATACGCTCAGAACGATCACCACTTCCCACCAAGCTTTTACGGGTAGAGGCTTCTTCTGCCGCTCTTTTCTCTTCTTCAATATTATTAAGTCGAGCTTGTAAAACCGACATCGCTTTAGCACGGTTTTTATGCTGAGAACGCTCGTCTTGACACTCTACGACTAACCCGGTTGGAAGGTGAGTAATACGGATGGCAGAGTCAGTTTTGTTAACGTGCTGACCACCGGCTCCGGACGCCCTAAAGGTGTCAACACGAAGATCAGCTGGGTTTATTTCTATTGCTTCTGACTCGGGGACTTCAGGGAGTACCGCAACGGTACACGCAGAGGTGTGAATACGTCCCTGTGACTCGGTTTCTGGCACACGTTGAACTCGGTGACCGCCCGACTCAAATTTCAGTATGCCATAAACGCCTTCGCCGCTTATGTTTGCAACAACCTCTTTGTAACCGCCATGCTCGCCTTCATTGGCATTGACCAACTCTACGCGCCAACCACGGCTCTCTGCATACCGGCTGTACATACGAAACAGGTCGCCGGCAAAAATAGCAGCTTCATCACCACCAGCACCAGCACGCACTTCAAGGAAACAGTTGTTGTCGTCGTTAGGGTCTTTAGGAAGCAACAACACCTGCAATTCGGTTTCTAAGCGTTCAATATCAGATTTTGCTTCTTTGAACTCTTCCTGTGCCATTTCGCGCATTTCAGGGTCATCTTCACCCAACATTTCTTGTGCTGACGCAAGGTTTTCTTCTGCTTGTTGATAAGCATTAAAACCTGCGACAACACCTTCTAGCTGGCTAAATTCTTTCGATAGATTACGAAATTTTTCTTGATTACCAATAACGGTAGGATCACCCAACAACGCCTGCACTTCTTCAAAACGCTCGACTAGATTTTCGAGCTTTCTTACGACCGACTCTTTCATACTATTATTATTACCTTATTTCTTCGTATCCGATTGATTATCGGATAATGCTAGCGCTTGCCCCAACCAGCGATGTAATGCTGGATCATCTTGTGTCGCCGCTTCTTTTAACGCCAAGGTTGTTGGGTGTAGCAATGTATTTGTTAATTTATAGGCCATTTCTTCTATTATGACCGCAGCGTCTTTGCCTTCAGCAAGCTGTAATTTTGCTTTTTCTACAATGTCATCACGCTGTTGCATGCCTTTTTGTCGGTACTGTCTCACTAAATCTATCGATTGCTGCGACTGCTTCCACCCCATAAAGTCGATGGCTTGCTTATCAATCAGTTTTTCGGCTTCTTTCGCTGCCTGCTCTCGATTCTGCAGATTTTTTTGAACAATGTGTTGAAGGTCGTCTACCGTATATAAATACGCGTCGCCGAGTTCGTTTACTTCCGACTCTATATCTCGTGGTACTGCAAGGTCGACCAAGAACATCGGGGTGTTCTTGCGTTGCTTTAATGCCTTTTCTACCATACCTTTGCCGATTAGCGGCAGCTGGCTGGCTGTTGAACTAATGACAATATCAAACTCTTTCAGGTGCTCGGGCACTTGCGACAGCGTAAATACGTCAGCGCCTAATCGCTCTGCCAGCGTTTCAGCGCGCGCCACGGTGCGATTAGCCACAGCCAAACGCGATACGCCCTGCTCTTTCAAATGCTGGGCGACAAGTTCGATGGTCTCACCCGCACCAACAAGCAATACAGCACGCTTCGGCAATTCCGCGAAAATATGTTTTGCTAATTGAACGGCAGCATAAGCGACACTTACGGCGTTGGCCCCTATATCGGTTTCGCTTCTTACGCGTTTCGCTACTGCAAACGTGTGTTGAAACAACTTCTCAAATTCGCTACTTACTGTACCGGAATGTTTCGCATCGCCAAAGGCCTGTTTAACCTGCCCAAGTATTTGCGGTTCTCCAAGAATGAGAGAATCTAACCCACTCGCCACACGCATGATATGTTTAACCGCATCATCTTGCTCGAGCAAATAGCTGTTCTGTGCAATATCGGCTTCGTCAACGTTGTGAAATTGACTTAACCAACTTAACACACGACTCGTATCTGCTTCGTGGGTGTTAAGATAAATTTCTGTTCGGTTGCATGTAGAAACTATGACCGACTCTTCTACACCACTAAGCTTTTTCAAAGACGATAGCGCCTCCACCAGAGAATCCGGTGTAAAAGCCACTTTTTCGCGCAGTGCGACCGGGGCAGTTTTGTGATTGATACCAAGGGCGAGTAAGGTCATTAACATCTGTGCTGATAATGTCGGAGCGGCATTGTACGAAAAAGCCAAAATGATTGAAAGTGTTGGTGAAACTGTGTTCCCATAAAGAAGTACATTATTACGTGAGTAAATCTATTGAATCAGTCATTGTCTTCTTTTCGCTTTTGCTTTATTGCCATTATTTCTAGCTTATTTTTGTTTGCCTGCACGGTAGTACCAAAAGGCCCAGAGAACGCAGTTAACCTGACCTCACAGTTAAAACAAGTAGCCGACATTTCGCAGTGGCAGTTAAAGGGAAAAATTGCATTTCGGCGAGGTGAAGAAGGCGCGAGCGCGACGATGAATTGGAAAACCGATTCCGACGATTTCAATTTCCGATTAACCAATTTACTTGGCGTAACCTTAGTCAATTTAGACGTTGAGGATAAAAAAGCAGTCCTTGAGGCCGACGGAGAGACCTTCGTAGATGCAATGCCCGAACCGCTAATCTATCGGGTCACCGGCATGGATATCCCTGTTAACTCATTACTTTCTTGGATAAAGGGCCTTCCCCTTCCCTCAGATCAATTCACGCTGACTGACAAAGGGCTGTTAGCTACCCTGACAAGTACGTGCCAAGCTTGCCAGGGTTGGGAAGTCAGTTATGCGAATTACGGCAGCGTAACGCAAAAAAATGGCAATACTGTGTGGCTGCCACACGCGATTAATTTGATACAGCCCGCCACACAATACCGTGAAAAAACACAATTAAAAATAAAGATATATAAATGGACACTTTAAAAACTTCTACACACGATTGGTGGCCATCCCCTGCCAAGCTCAATTTATTTCTTCATATATTAGGCCGCCTTGATTCGGGCTACCATCAGCTTCAAAGCTTATTTCAAATGCTTGATTATGGCGATAGCCTTGCCTTTGATGTAAATGAAACGGGTATGGTTGCAATGTCCACGCCACTAGACGGCGTTGCTGATGACGACAACCTCATCATACGTGCTGCGAAACTCCTCAAGCAGCACACAAATACTCATCATGGCGCAATGATAACCTTAGACAAGCGCCTGCCAATGGGTGGCGGCATTGGAGGCGGGTCGTCTAATGCGGCAACGACACTTGTCGCATTAAATGCGCTGTGGAATACGGGTCTTAACACTGAAACGCTTGCTAAACTTGGGTTACAGCTTGGCGCTGATGTGCCTATTTTTGTGTACGGGCATACTGCGTTTGCAGAAGGCGTGGGAGAAAAAATCACGCCAGCCCCACAAGAACAAGAGACTTGGTATGTGGTGGCAAACCCAAACGTGCATATCAGCACTGCTGCGATATTCGGTGCAAAGGATTTGCCTCGTAATACGCCTTCGATGTCGTGGGCATCGTACAAATTCGATAAAACACGCAATGATTGTCAGCAATTAGTAGAGAAAAGCTATCCGGAAGTTGCAAAATTATTACAGTGGTTGGTACACTACGCACCGTCGCGGATGACGGGCACAGGCGCTTGTGTGTTTGCCACCTTCAACGACGAAGCTACTGCCCTGAAAGTTAAGCAATTATTGCCTTCTCAGTGGAGCGGTTTTGTCGCGAAAGGCGTAAACATCTCGCCACTAATAAAAAAACGAGAAGAATATTTAGCGTGAACGCCGAAGCGAGTAAGATATAAACAATTGGGGTATAGCCAAGTTGGTAAGGCAGCGGGTTTTGATCCCGCCATTCGTAGGTTCGAGTCCTGCTACCCCAGCCAAACCTCTTTTATCAACGCACTGAGGAACCCACTTGTGCCAGATATGAAGCTCTTTGCAGGTAATGCCGTACCAGAACTTGCCCAGAAAGTTGCCGATCGCCTCTATACCAAACTTGGAAATGCTAAGGTTGGTCGTTTTAGTGATGGCGAAATTAGCGTAGAAATTCATGAAAACGTCCGTGGTTCGGACGTTTTTATTATCCAGTCTACGTGCGCCCCTACTAACGACAACCTAATGGAACTCATTGTAATGATTGACGCCTTGCGTCGAGCATCTGCAGGCCGTATCACTGCGGTAATTCCATACTTTGGTTATGCACGTCAAGACAGACGCGTTCGCTCAGCTCGGGTACCAATTACCGCGAAAGTGGTAGCTGATTTTCTTTCAAACGTTGGCGTAGATCGCGTACTTACTATCGATTTACACGCAGAGCAGATACAGGGCTTCTTCGATGTACCTGTAGACAATGCTTTTGGCACGCCAATTTTGCTTGCAGATATGGTCCAACGTGACTTCGCAGACCCCGTTGTTGTGTCGCCAGATATTGGCGGTGTTGTGCGTGCGCGTGCAACAGCGAAACTGTTAAATGATGCTGACTTAGCCATCATTGACAAGCGTCGTCCCAAAGCAAACGTCGCGCAAGTAATGAATATTATCGGTGATGTTAAAGACCGCGACTGTATCATCGTCGATGACATGATTGACACGGGTGGAACGCTAGCGAAGGCAGCAGAAGCATTGAAAAGCCATGGCGCGCGTAACGTATACGCTTACGCAACACATGCTATTTTTTCAGGCAATGCCGTTAAAAACTTACAAGAATCGGTTATTGATGAAATCATAGTTACCGATTCGATCCCGCTGAGCAAAGAAATGCAGAAACTTGGCAAAGTTAAGCAATTAACATTGTCAGAGATGCTTGCTGAAACGATTCGTCGTATAAGCAATGAAGAGTCTATCTCTGCCATGTTCGAATATTAGCGGTTAGCTTATATAGCAATATAGCAGGTCGCAGCACTACTTTTTTAGCATTAGCCTATCAGAGCAGTTGTTGCGGCCCGTTTTTGTACCGCTTAATTTAACGTTTCTACGTACTATATTTTCCCAGTTCTACACGTTCCCTGTTCAATAAACACCGTTACACACGTTTTCGTTTTTTTTCACGGGGCTGCCCCCTCACTCTCTTTTTTGCTTACCGTTACGTTTTCCTCTTCAGGAAACACAAGATGCGTCAAACACCACCAATGCTTTCTTTGTGCAGCATTTCGGTTTAAGTTAGAGACAAATAACAACAGTTAGGATACTTAACATGCAACGACGCCATATTCTTCCGTTTTCCTTTTGTGCAATTTTACTCTCGTTAAGCGCATGCTCTGATGAACAAGAGATGAAGCCAACATCACTGGATGAACAAAGTACACCAGCACTTCCCACACTAGACAGTGAGACCGAGAACGCGATGGTAGAGCAAAAAACCGAAAACGCAGACATGGAAGAGCCAACCGTGTTAACAGGCATGATTGTTTATAAGGAACTAGAGGGTGGTTTCTTCGCTTTTATCGCTGAAAACGGCGATAGATTCACGCTTCACGGTTTATCTGATGCGTATAAAAAGAACGGCCTTATTGTTGAAATAACGGGGCTTGCTAAACCTAAAATGATGACAATCACGCAGTTTGGTACCGTTTTCGAAGTACAAGAAGTGACGGTTATCGATGCAAGTAAAGTGATTGATGGCGCCAACACATTCTAACGTAATGTGATCGACTTTGCGGTATAGCTGCGTATCGATATGCAACGTCAAAAGGAGTTAACTATGATTAATGCATATGCTGCTAGCGAAGCAGGTGGAAAGTTAGAGAAGTTTGAATATGATCCCGGCGAATTAGCGTCGCGTGATGTCGAAATAGACGTAGAAAGTTGTGGCATATGTCACAGCGATTTAAGTATGTTAGACAATGAATGGGGCATGACGGAATACCCTTTCGTACCGGGTCATGAAGTGGTTGGTACAATAAGCAAAGTCGGCGCACACGTCTCTTCGCTGAAGGTCGGCCAACGTGTAGGGTTAGGTTGGCATTCTGGCTATTGCAATAGTTGCCATACCTGTGAAGACGGCGACCATAATCTGTGCCAAGAAGCGTCAATGACTATTGGCGGTCGTCATGGCGGGTTCGCCGACAAAGTGCGTGCGCAAGCAAAAGCGGTTGTTCCCTTACCTGAAGAACTTGATGCAACGAAGTCTGGCCCGCTGTTTTGCGGTGGCATCACCGTGTTTAATCCACTGGTTCAGTTTAATATTTCACCAACATCAAAAGTAGGCGTTGTGGGTATTGGCGGACTAGGACACCTCGCACTTCAATTTTTGAACGCATGGGGATGTGAGGTTGTTGCCTTTACTTCTAGCGAGTCGAAGAAAAAAGAAGCGCTTGAGCTTGGCGCACACAGCACAATAAATAGTAAAGACGAAGAAGAGCTTAAAGAAGCAGCTGGCCGCTTTGATTTAATTATCTCAACGGTCAATGTAAAATTAGACTGGAACTTATACTTGTCTACTCTTGCGCCGAAAGGCAGGTTGCATTTTGTCGGTGCTACGCTTGAGCCGCTAGATATTGGTGCCTTCAATCTCATTGGTGGACAAAAAAGCGTATCTGGCTCACCGGTTGGTAGCCCGGCCACAATAAAGACCATGTTAGATTTTGCGGCACTCCATAACATAGAGCCGGTCGTAGAAACGTTTAAGTTCGACGATATCAACGAGGCCGTTCAACGCCTACGAGATGGCGATGCACATTATCGCGTAGTGTTAACCCGCTAACTATTTTGTATTAAACGGCTAATGGCGAGCGTAAAACAACAGATAAAAAGAGGCCCTAGCGCCTCTTTTTTATTTGCCTTTCAATTGTAACTTACGGGGTGCAGTGGTAGAATTCGCCGCCCTTGAATTTCGGGCTGTGTAAAGTGCTATCCGCAAGGCTACTCATTTACACGTATTAACCGTAGGTTTTGGTCGCAAAAACCTACCCCATAACTTTTATAATTTTGGAGACATTCAATGTCTGATGCAATTTTTAACCTAGACGCTTCTGCTCGCACAGACCTAGGGAAAGGTGCGAGCCGCCGCCTACGTCGCGAAGACAAAGTGCCTGGTATCATCTACGGTGGTGAAGAAGCACCTGCTTCTATCATGCTAGCGCATAACAAACTTATCCAAGCTTCTGAGTTTGAAGCTTTCTACTCACACGTTCTTACTTTGAACGTTGACGGAAAAGCAACAGAAGTATTGGTTAAAGACATGCAACGTCACCCGTACAAGCCAAAGATCATGCACATCGATTTCCAACGTGTTATCGCTGGTCAAGACGTACACACTAACGTACCTCTTCACTTCGTAAACGAAGAAGCATCTGCAGCTGTTAAAGCTGGCGGGATTGCTGAGCACCACGTAACTGAAATCGAAGTTACTTGCCCAGCGAAAGATCTTCCAGAGTTTATCGAAGTAGATATGGCTGCAGTTGAAATGGGTCAAACACTTCACTTGTCTGACCTAACGCTACCAGCTGGTGTTACTTCTGTTGAGCTTGGAAAAGACGGCGAAGCACACAACCTTGCTGTAGTAACTGTTAAGCCTGCCCCAAAAGCAGCTGAATCAGAAGAAGACGGCGAAGAAGAAGCTCCAGAGGCATAATCCTCTTGGCTGACATTCGCCTAATCGTGGGCCTGGGTAATCCAGGCCCCGAATATGACAATACCCGACACAATGCCGGTGAATGGTTTCTTAACCATCTTGCCGATGCCTATAACGCCCCCCTAAAATCAGAATCTAAGTTCTTTGGTAAAACAGCACGCATTACCATTGCGGGTAAAGACGTACGTTTGTTATATCCAACTACCTTTATGAACAAAAGTGGTCAAGGTGTAGCAGCACTTGCTAATTTTTATCGCATAGAACCAGAACAAATATTAGTGGCATTTGACGAACTCGATTTACCCCCTGGCGTAGCAAAATACAAAGTGGGTGGCAGTTCAAGTCAAAATGGCGTTCGCGATATTGTGGCTAGATTGGGTAACAATAAGAATTTTTTACGCTTGCGTATTGGTATCGGTCACCCAGGGCATAAGAGCCGTGTGACTGGTCATGTACTCGGTAAACCACCCGCTGACGAAAAAGCCGCTATTGATAGCGCGATAGACGAAGCCGTTCGGTGTACTGAAATTCTGCTTAAAGAAGACCTTAAGCAAGCGCAAAACCGACTGCACGCCCACAAAGCGTCAGTTTAAGCCAGATATAACTTTTCCAAACAAGGGTCCATAACATGGGTTTTAAATGCGGCATTGTTGGCCTACCAAACGTAGGTAAATCAACACTTTTTAATGCATTAACAAAAGCAGGTATTGAAGCGGCTAACTTCCCGTTTTGTACTATCGAGCCAAACACCGGTGTTGTGCCTGTGCCTGATCTTCGCTTGGACAAGTTGGCTGAAATCGTAAAACCGCAGCGAGTCATTCCTACCACAATGGAATTCGTAGATATCGCTGGACTTGTTGAAGGCGCTTCGAAAGGTGAAGGCTTGGGCAACAAGTTTTTGGCAAACATTCGCGAGACTGACGCTATTGGTCATGTTGTTCGCTGCTTTGACGACGAAAACATTGTTCACGTTTCAGGTCGAGTAAGCCCAAAAGACGATATCGATGTTATTAACACCGAGTTGGCGCTTTCAGACTTAGAAACCACAGAAAAAGCATTACACCGTATTGCCAAACGTGCAAAAGGCGGTGATAGCGAAGCAAAGTACGAACTAAAAGTTCTGGAAAAAATTAAACCGCACCTAGATGAGGGTTTATTACTTCGTTCATTGTCGCTTACCAAAGAAGAATTAGACGCCATTAGCTACATGAACATGCTTACGTTAAAACCAACCATGTATGTGGCTAACGTTAATGAAGATGGGTTTGAAAACAACCCTTATCTTGACGAAGTTCGCGAAATTGCTGCTGGCGAAAATGCGGTCGTTGTCGCTGTATGTGCTGCTATCGAATCTGATATTGCCGAACTTGAAGACGATGAACGTGAAGAATTCATGCAGGATATGGGCTTAGAAGAGCCAGGCCTTAACCGCGTTATTCGCTCGGGTTATAATTTGTTGACACTTCAAACGTATTTTACTGCGGGCGTAAAAGAAGTGCGAGCATGGACCTTCCCTGAAGGCTCAACGGCCCCACAAGCAGCAGGTAAAATTCACACCGACTTTGAAAAGGGCTTTATCCGTGCTGAAATCGTTGGCTACGATAATTTCGTAGAATTTAACGGTGAACAAGGTGCTAAAGACGCAGGCAAATGGCGTTTAGAAGGTAAAGACTATATCGTTAAAGACGGTGACGTTATTCACTTCAGATTTAACGTGTAAGGTTTTATCACCACATTACTTTTTTAAAGCCGCTTAATAGCGGCTTTTTTATTTGTGATTGCATATAAAGTACTGCTATAACAAACGCATACTTTTAATGCAGAGCACACTAATGTCGACTTTTTCTCTTTTAATTAAAACGCCTTATTTCTTCGCGATACAATGTTTACTGTTCACATTTGCATGCACAACGCCCTCTTTAGCGGTTTATGCCAGTGAACCTACTTCCCCCTTGGCACACTCAAGTGATTGGTATCCCGTTCCTGCAGAACATCTTGTGACTATCGACACTCACTATGGTGACGTTGTTATTGCGCTTCACCCATCACTTGCCCCGCAACATGTTGCTAGATTTACGTCACTGGTAAACGCGGGGTTTTATAATGATCAATACTTCTACAGAGTGGTCGAAGGCTTTGTAGCGCAAGCAGGCAGTAATGATACCCACGATACAGCTGCGTTTCCTCCGTCCTTGTTATCACCGCTAAAGGCAGAGTTTACGGTTAAAAATAAAGGTGATGTTGACCTTGTTGAAGCCAATGATATGTTTGCACCTGAAACCGGCTTTCTTGATGGGTTTGCGGTTGGTGTAGATAATACACGCAACGAAATGTGGGGGTTACACTGCCCAGGCACGGTCGCATTTGCAAGAAACAGCGAAAAAGACACTGCCAGCACCGAGTTATATATAGTTATTGGGCAAGCGCCTCGCCATTTAGACCGGAACATGTCTGTGATAGGTCGTGTGGTAGAAGGAATGACCGTTTTACAACAGCTACCTAGGGGTAATGTTGAAAATGGTGGCGTTATAACAGCACTTAGCGATAGTAGCAAAATACGTAATGTTTCCGTTGGAGCACGCGGCGAGATACATTACTTCATTCAACGTCCCTCTCACGAAGAATATCAAACCAGAACGGCAACAGGCCGGCATTTAGAAAACCCGTTTTTTCACGATAAAACATATGCACCACGGCCGATAGATGTATGTTATTACCAAACTAAAACGACCACATCTCGCTGGTAACGTCAGCACGTAACGCCCATATTCTGCTTAAATTCTCGGCGTTTTGAATGTAAATCGTGCCCCAACGCACACATATTGAGCATTTAAAAAAACTTAGCAAAAAAGGGGTTGACGGTAGGCGGTCATATACGCATAATACGCGCCACTTCCTGAGAGGGAAGAGAAATGAAAGGCTACGTAGCTCAGTTGGTTAGAGCACATCACTCATAATGATGGGGTCGCAAGTTCGAATCTCGCCGTAGCCACCAATTCTCATATTCTCTGTTAGGAGTGTCTAGCTGCGCGGGAGTGGTGGAATTGGTAGACACGCTGGATTTAGGTTCCAGTGCTTCACGGCGTGAGAGTTCAAGTCTCTCCTTCCGCACCATTGTTGGGGTATAGCCAAGTTGGTAAGGCAGCGGGTTTTGATCCCGCCATTCGTAGGTTCGAGTCCTGCTACCCCAGCCAATAATGTTTACAGCTAGTGTCTATGCGGGAGTGGTGGAATTGGTAGACACGCTGGATTTAGGTTCCAGTGCTTCACGGCGTGAGAGTTCAAGTCTCTCCTTCCGCACCAAAATTGGGGTATAGCCAAGTTGGTAAGGCAGCGGGTTTTGATCCCGCCATTCGTAGGTTCGAGTCCTGCTACCCCAGCCATATTCTAAGAAACCGCTCAATTGGGCGGTTTTTTGCTGAATATGCACTTAGGCTACGTAGCTCAGTTGGTTAGAGCACATCACTCATAATGATGGGGTCGCAAGTTCGAATCTCGCCGTAGCCACCATCCTTTTCGTTAGGTTAAGACGCCTTGCTTTGAAAGCATACATCGGTGTTCATTAACGTATCGTTTCTGCGCTGTTTATAGTTTTAGCGCTGTGCATCGTTTGCACATTACCATTGGGGTATAGCCAAGTTGGTAAGGCAGCGGGTTTTGATCCCGCCATTCGTAGGTTCGAGTCCTGCTACCCCAGCCATATTCAAAAAACCGCTCACCTGAGCGGTTTTTTATTATCTCATAGAACCATCACACCGTTTCTATAGCCTTATTACCTAAGTCATTATTAATGGTAATAGTACGGCCTATTTTTCTTACCCACTTCTATTTTCACTCATGCTACTATTGCAAGTAAGGCATTTGGGCTCATGATTTGAAACCGCGTTTCAAACTTAACTTTTAACATGCTCAATGACAATAACAATGAAGGAAAGTGCGTGATAAACGAATTCGTTTCGGCGGTAAATAACGTCTTGTGGGGCGACGGACAAGTATTAATTGTAATGCTATTGGCCTGTGGTATCTGGTTTACCGTAAAACTAGGTGGTGTGCAGTTGCGCCACTTCGGCCATATGTTTTCTTTACTAAAAGGAAGCACAACGGCAACAAAGGAAGGTATAAGTTCTTTTCAAGCGTTATGTACTAGTTTATCAGCACGAGTAGGCACGGGAAACTTAGCCGGTGTGGCAGTTGCCATTTCACTCGGAGGCTCTGGTGCTATTTTTTGGATGTGGATGATAGCGCTTTTAGGTATGGCAACCGGCTTTGCTGAAAGTGTGCTTGGTCAGTTGTATAAAGTCAAAGACGAGAATGGTGAGTTTCGTGGTGGTCCCGCCTACTACATAAAACAAGGTTTGAATAAAACCTGGTTAGCGGTCGCCTTTTCATTATGCCTTTTCTTTGGGTACGGTTTCGTATTCAGTGCCGTACAAGCCAATACTATCACCGACGCACTCAATAACGCATACGCATTCCCCAGTGAGTATGTAGGTGTAGCGATTATCGTTTTAGCAGCACTAATCGTCGTTGGTGGTTTACGCGGTATTGCACGGTTTGCTGAATATGTGGTGCCTTTCATGGGCATAGGCTACGTGCTCGTTGCACTGGCTATAACCTTTATGAACATTTCAGAACTACCGGCTATGTTACTCGACATTATTAAATCAGCATTTGGCTTACAAGAAGCCGGTGCTGGCGCCCTAGGGGCGGCCATTAAAAATGGTATACAACGAGGGCTTTACTCGAACGAAGCGGGAAGTGGCTCGGTGCCGCATGCGGCGGCAAGCGCTGTACCTAATCCCAACCATCCAGTGTCTCAAGGGTATATTCAAATGTTAGGCGTGTTCTTAGACACCATGGTGTTATGTACGTCTACTGCTTTTATTATTCTACTCGCTGGCGGGTCTAGCTCTGACCAGATGGAGGGGATTCGCTTAACTCAAGATGCGATGAGTAGCCATTTAGGTGAAGGCGGTACCGATTTTGTTGCGGCGGCAATTAGCTTGTTTGCCTTTACATCGGTGGTAGCAAATTATGCCTATGGTGAAAGTAACCTTCATATGTTTAAACTTGATAATCGAGCAGGTCGAGCAGCCTACACTATTGGCTACTTGGGTATGATCTACTGGGGCGCGCAAGCCGCCCTTCCTCAAGTATGGGCTATGGCTGATATGGCATTAGGCCTAATGACGGTCATCAATATTACGGCAATTGTATGGATGACACCGACCATCGTTTCAATCAGTAAAGATTACTTTAAGAAGAAAGACAGCGGTGAAGAGGTGACCTACAAAGCAGGCGACTGTGATATTCAAGGAAAATCTGAAGACAACATTTGGTAGCACCGCTACGTAATAAAAAAGGGCTTCTATTGAAGCCCTTTTTTGCTTTTAGCACGAGTGGCGTTACTCATAATGCCACAGGCAAATGGCCCGTTTTAACGATGATAACGGTTTCTTCATCAACGAAGGGATGATGCTGACTCATATGGGGGTTACGTAACCATGTACCTTTAGGGTAACTTCCATGCTCGTCTTTAAACGTGCCAGATAGCACGAATATTTCTTCCCCACCGAAATGGCGGTGAGGCTTGAATATTTCCCCAACTGGCCACTTAACAAGTGCGATATGCTCATGCTCAAAGTTATGCAACGGCATCACCTGCAAGCCACCCTGCCCCTGCAACCATGGCGTTGTATTCGTATTAACACGCACTTCTTTTAGGTCTCGAGTATCAAACTGGTTCAGCTTTACCAGAATAACGCAGCCCTCTTTACTGAAGGGGCTGTGTTTACTCCCCGGCGGGTTTCGAATATATGACCCTGCCGGATAGTCTCCATGTTCGTCAGAAAACACGCCTTCCAGAACAAAAATTTCTTCCCCGAGAGGATGACTGTGTTCTTTAAAACTAGCACCCGCTTCATAGTTAACTACGCTAGTCGTGTGGCCTGACTCTTTTGCTTCACGCTCTAGCGGTTTGCGCCATACCATGCTTGACGGAGAAGCTACCCATTCGACATCACCAGTGTTAATAACTACTCGTTCGTCAAAATTCATGTTCAACATTTATGTACCTATTTGCATCTCTGTTTTTGGTAAAAGATAGTCGCGGTATCAATAAAAGCCGCTTCATTTAATTCAAATAACGGCTTACGGCCTTAATAATTCAAACGCGTTGTTTTCATCAACGGTGTAATAGTCTCCCGCACCACCACCGCGCATTACCGGTTCGCCGAGTAATGTTTTGTAGACGCCATCTACAATTAAGGTTTTATCAATATGAACGCCCACCACTTCACCCATTACAAACCAGCTTTCGCAAGGCGTACCATTGGCACCTTTTAGCTGAACAATATCCGTAACCTTGCATTCAAAGCTGACTGGACTAGTTTTAACGCGAGGTACATCAATAATCTTCGATGGTGCCGTTTCAAGTCCAGATTCAAGAAACTCACTTTGTTCGGGTGGTAAAGGCGCACTGGTTTCATTCATTGCATTGACCAACGGCTTAGACACTAGATTCCAACAAAACTCGCCAGTCTCTTGTGCGTTGCGCAACGAATCTTTTGCCCCTACGCTTGAAAAACCAATAATAGGCGGTGTGTAGTTTAGCGCGTTAAAAAAACTATAAGGCGCGATATTTAATACCCCCTCGGCACTTTTTGACGATATCCAGCCAATTGGGCGCGGGGCAATGATGGCGTTAAACGGGTCATGCGCTAGACCATGTCCTAATGCTGGCTGATAAAAATGCGTGGTCGACAAAATTTTTCCTTAACGTTTATGCACGTATTCCAACGCACTACTAAACCGTTCAATAGCGCGTTAACAACATTGAGAAATACATTATATATCTGATAATACTTATACGTAGTTTTATCGTTCTCGGACTTGCACTCTACTCATTTCAATTGGGCTCAGAAGGTCGTTAACACGGTTTTTCATGTACTAAGCAATGTACAAATACCTTCCTACTCTATCCAATTTAGCTTTTCTAATGGGTAGCCCAAATACCATTTAGTACGTTCTAGCACTGGGCGCACCTACGGTAAGCCTAGAACTTCTCCCTTCTATTGAAGAGGCAAGCGAAACACTTCATGCGTTTCAATCCCACACTAATAGAAAAGTTGACGTTATTGCGTCGTTTGAAATTGGAGGGGGCAACTCACTGCTTCCACTCGTTGCTGCGGCTGGAGCAGGACTGCCTATGGTAGATGGCGACGGAATGGGCCGCGCGCTCCCTGAAGCACAAATGATGACCTATGCTATTGCGGGCGCTAAACCTACCCCGGCAGTTGCACGCGATTATGCTGGAAATATAGCGACGTTTTCGACCTCAGACACCCTTACCTACGAGCGTCACATACGAAGCTTTTCGATGGCAGCAGGAGGCATGATTACCGCCGCTGAACACCCAATGTCAGGCAAATTTATCAAGTCTGCAATCATTCCCGACACCATTTCGTTTGCCGTTACATTAGGCAATATACTTAATCGGCATCGCGGCCATGTGAAGCAAATGATGCCACATCTTAATGCCTGCTTCGAAAAATCAGTATACGGCGCCTGCGCACTGCTTTATCAGGGCAAAGTGACCGACAAACAAATGAAGCTTGTTGGAGGCTATGACGTTGGCGAATTAACTATCGTAGGCTTCAACAACGAAGTACCGCTTACCATCAACATCAAGAATGAATACTTGGTTGCCAAACAAAATGACGACGTGCTGGCCTCGGTGCCCGACCTCATTGTTCTGGTCGATATTGAAACCAGTGAACCCATCAATGCTGAGCGAATAAAATATGGCCAGCGGGTTGGCGTTATCGCTGTTGAGTGTCCAGCCTTTTACAAAACTGCACGCGCGTTAAGCGCAGTTTCGCCTAAAGTGTTTGGATTCGATTTTGATTACGTATCACTCTCTAAGAGGCTGGATTGAGCGCATGCGCTTATTTTGCTTTGGCTTTTTTTAATTTCTTTTTCAGCTTTTTAAGCTTATTTTCTTGCTTCGAAATTTTCGCTTTTGTTGCTTTTATGTCTTTTTTCAGTGCTTTCTTTTTCGACATGGTTTTTTCCTTTTCACTTGTTGTTGTGGTTTTCATTTACGAAGTCACGAATAAAACGCCTTATCTCGCGCGCGGCAGAGGTATCGAGTGTTTCACATAAGTCGATAAACTGTGCTCGCTCTTCGTCATTTATCCGAATAATTAGCTGGCTGTTTTTCTTTTTTTTGTTATTTTTTTCTTTTGTTTTCACGATTACGGCTGACTCAATTCCTTATTATCTGCTAAGAAACATATAGCAAATGTATATACATTTCAACTGTCCGCACTTTCTGTTGTACTGCGCTCGCCGTTTGAGATCACACGTAAGGGTTTAAGTCAGATTTACGCTTTAGCAGCTAGAAAGAAAAAAAGCGCCTACTGGCGCTTTTTTTGGAAAACCTGCACGCGGTATTAACGTTGCGTGCAATATAACTGTCTACGCTATTTAGGCTGCCAATCAAATGCTTTAAACGGCGCATCCACTGGCGTGTCAGCCACATGATTGGTGTAATTACTCATCACTTTTTGAGCCAGTATCAAAATAATTTCCAATAGCTGTTGATGACCATAGCCTGCTTCGTAAAATGCACTCACGTCTTGCTCGCTAATGTGGCCTCGACCGCGCGTTACGGCAAGCACCGTTTGTTTAAGTGTATTTAGTTTTGAATCAGACAATGTTTCGTCATTTCTAAGTGCTTCAATAAGTGAGTCACTCACCTTCATACTTTTTGCAATACCAGTATGGGCAGGTACGCAGTAATGACACGCATGCTCGACGTTCACTGTTTGCCATACAACCGTTAGCTCATCTGCATTAAACGATGTCTTTTGGGCTAAATCGTGCAGCACTTGATACCCTTCAAGAAGCGTAGGCGCCTCAGCCATCACCGCATGCAAATTAGGAAGCATGCCGAACGCGCTTACCGAATTGTCGATAAGCGGCTTTGCTGCTTCTGGCGCGGTTTCCTTTGTGTGTAATGTAAAATCACTCATGTCTTGCTCCTAACATTAATTTAATGGCGAGTAGCGTTTACTCGTTACGATTTGTATTTAAATAATAGGTTTACTTGAACGATCGTTCAAGCGATAATTGAACACTTGTTCAAATCAACAATGAATAAGGTATGCTCTGATGACATATGCGCACAACGAAACCATTGAAAAAGCCACCGTACTTTTTTGGAAAAAAGGGTTCCAAGGTGCAGGTATGAGAGATATTCAAGAAGCCCTAGATATGCGCCCCGGTAGTATCTATGCGCGCTTTCAAAGTAAAGAGGGCCTATTCAAACTTGTTGTTGAACATTATGTAGAACAAAGCCAAATCGCATTGCAAGAGGTGGCTGAGTCACCCACTCCGATAGAAGCACTGCGATCGTTTTTTATTGCGTCGTTAATGTGCCAGGGCGATCAACGCTTTATGCGACAATGCTTGTTAGTGAGGTCGGTAACAGAACTAGAACTACTTGGTGGTATGGCAAAAAAAGCGGTCATCGATGGCATGAGCACGCTAAGAGAAAGTTTTGAGAATATCGTAAAACGTGCAGTCGCCCTTAACGCCCTACCTAACGATACGCCCATCGCACGCACTGCAGACTGGCTACAAAATCAATTTGTTGGGTTACGCACATATGCCATATTGCAAAGCGATGATGCGTGCGTTGCAGAGTTGGTAGATAAAGTATTGCTCGACCTTTCTAGGCAGTGGTCAACCCAGCATCACGCATCTGTGTAATACTGAACGGCGTCATTTGACGCACGTCGTTTTCCGCCTGTCGTTGTGGGGTTGGCACTATGAGAACAGCAACCTCAACAACTGGGCAATCAATAAACCCCCCATGAGTGGCCAAATCCACTTTGACCACTTTGCGGTATCTTCTTGGCTTATACGCATTTTTGAACGCTCTATAAGCGGAATAATGATAAACAGTGCACCGAACAATACGGCTAATATTATTAGAACTTCCATTCACGCATTCCTATGGCATATTTCAATACTTCTCTTTTTGCCGGCTCGACATGCTGGGCGATAGAGAGAAGTTGGTTTCTTACCCATTTAATGGGGCCTATGTCATTGCTAAACAAGCCATAAAATGCATCCATTGCCGACATCATCAAGCCGTTATCCCTGCGACGAGGTGCTTCATAGCGCGTTTTTAGGTTTGCATAAAATTGTGTAGAGGAAAGAGTTAGCCCTTCTGACGTTACTGCCAGCAACGCTTCTATATCTCTAAAACCTAAGTTTACGCCCTGCCCCGCCAACGGGTTTATGGTATGCGCAGCATCGCCAATAAGTACAACCCGCCCCGTAACATAATGGCTTGCATGAGCGCGCGTAAGTGGAAACGTTGCTTTGCCACAAATAGTAAACCCATTGTCGCTTTTTAATAACTCATCAGGAAAATTATCGATAACCTGTTGCGCTAATTGCGTATTATTCAAGGCGCTGAGTTGCTTCAGTCTTTCTGGGCTGTCGTACCATACCAGCGAGCCAAAGTTATTAAACATGGGAAGGAACGCCTTCGGTCCATGTGGCGTAAACTGCTGCCAGGTAACGGGTGGAACGGGTTTATCCATCTTTACTGTAATGCCCATCGCTTGCTGCGCATATTGCCATCCTGACGTCCCCACGCCTGCGGACTGCCGAACCTGAGACATTGCACCGTCTGCACCAATAAGCCAGCGCGCTTCAACAACATCATCGTTTTCAAGCGTTACGGTAACTTTTTTGGTTTCATCACGCTCTTGTTCAAGCGGCAACGCAATATGTGATATTTTTGATGAGGTAATGCGTGTCACGTTCTTGTAGCTAGCGAGCGCTTCGTGGCAGCCTAACTGCAACACTCTATTTTCGACAAAAAAGCCCAGTTGATGAACCTCAATGCTTTCGGCAGTAAAATCAGTGCGATGATTAGGGTCATCCCACACGCTTAACCCCGTATAAGGCTTCACACGCATCGCGGTAATAAATGGCCATGCACCAAGCGCTTTTAACAGCGTCACCGAGGCATCGCTTATTGCTGACACACGCAAATCTGGCCCATCTTCATGACGGTAAGGTGCTGGCATAGCAGGCTCGATTATTGCCACCTGATAATTTTGCTGAGCAAGACCAAGCGCCAATGTTGCCCCCACCATTCCACCGCCATTAATACAAAAATCGTACATTCGTTCTCCTCTACGCACCGTTGCATTATGTCGCAAATGTCCATGTCATTGAAACAAAAACGTGACAGAGGGCTGCGCTGGATCAAAATACCTCAGATATTAACCTAAACCTATTGAATCGTTGGCAGTCTGTATACTGATAGAACTGCAAAGATTAAATAGCAGGCAATCTGGCGAATCCACTGGGAAATTGGGTGGAGAACAGGTAAAATATGCGGCTATTTTGAACATCATCCTCTAACTCTGGTTGTTAGTGTAAACGTTGGGTAACCCTGCTTGCATGTATTACTCTCACTAACAACGACTTACTGGAACCTAACAGGTTATCGAATAGTTGTTATGACTAAAAAGCTGTATATCAAAACCTGGGGCTGTCAAATGAACGAGTATGACTCGGAAAAAATGGCAGACTTACTCGACTCTACACACGGCTACAGCGTGGCAGACGCCCCTGAAGACGCTGACGTGATACTTTTAAACACCTGCTCAATCCGTGAAAAAGCACAAGAGAAGGTGTTTCATCAATTGGGTCGCTGGAAAACATTAAAAAATGATAAGCCAGAGCTTATCATTGGCGTAGGCGGCTGCGTTGCTTCGCAAGAAGGCGATACAATCCGCCAGCGCGCACCTTTTGTCGACTTAGTATTTGGCCCCCAAACGCTGCATCGTTTACCTGAGATGATCAATCAGCTTCAAGGCGGCGCTAAATCAGTGATTGATGTAAGCTTCCCTGAAATAGAAAAATTCGACCGTTTGCCAGAGCCTCGCGCTGAAGGCCCTACGGCGTTTGTTTCAATCATGGAAGGCTGTTCGAAGTATTGCACATTTTGTGTTGTGCCTTACACGCGCGGCGAAGAAGTCAGCCGCCCTGTAGATGACGTGCTTTTAGAAATTGCACAGCTTGCGGGCCAGGGGGTTCGTGAAGTTAACCTGCTTGGGCAAAACGTGAACGCTTTTCGTGGCGATCATCATGATGGTACCGTTTGTCGATTCTCAGAGCTTCTTGAACTTGTTGCCTCTATCGATGGAATAGACAGAATTCGTTACACCACATCGCACCCTGTTGAGTTTACCGACGATATCATCGATGCATACTCGTCCATACCCGAATTGGTCGATCACCTACATTTACCGGTTCAAAGTGGGTCAGATCGCATATTGAACCTCATGAAGCGTGGGCATACGGCGTTAGAATATAAGTCTAAAATGCGTAAGCTTAAAAAGGTTCGCCCTAACATTAGCCTATCGAGTGACTTTATTATTGGCTTCCCTGGCGAAACCGATGCTGACTTTGAAGCGACGATGGATTTAATTCAGGCAGTAGATTACGACCTTAGCTTTAGCTTTATTTACAGTGCCCGCCCAGGTACACCTGCTGCTGATGCAGTAGACGATGTAAGTGAAGAGACTAAGAAGCAACGTCTGCACCTGCTACAGCAACGCATTACCCAACAAGCACTTCGTATCGCGCGCCACATGGTGGGTACTGAACAACGAATTTTGGTAGAAGGCCCATCGAAAAAGAACCCGATGGAGCTTTCGGGCCGTACTGAAAATAACCGTGTGGTTAATTTTGAAGGCACACCCGATATGATTGGCGAATTTGTTGACGTTATGGTTACTGACGTATTTACCAATTCGCTGCGGGGCGATGTTATTCGCCGCGAGAGTGAAATGGGCTTGCGTGTTGCCATTTCGCCCCAATCTATCATGGCAAAGCATCAAGCAGATTTGCCTGATGAATTAGGCGTGGCCCAATTTAACCCCGCCTAGACCTATTTTTAATTTAGTGAGGAATACAGAAGCTTGAGTACATTGGTTAGTAACGAATTTGAATTAGAACCGTCAGACAGTAAACGTTTGTCGAGTTTATGCGGCCCCTTTGACGACAACATTAAGCAACTTGAACGCAGATTAGGTGTAGAAATAACCTACCGCAATAATGCGTTTAAAGTGTTAGGTGAGCCTCAGCAAATAAATAGTGCTACTGAATTACTAAAGCTTCTGTATGTTGAAACCCAGCCCGTAAAAGGCCGGATTCCAGAGCTAGATGCAGAGCAAGTGCATCTAGCAATCCAAGAAGCTCGCGTTATTGAGCAAGACGCAACGGGTGGGTACGGAAAAGAAATTAATATTCGAACCAAGCGTGGCGTAATAAAGCCACGTAACCCAAACCAAGCCCAATATGTTGCGAACATCATTAATCATGACATCACGTTTGGTATAGGCCCTGCGGGCACAGGTAAAACGTATCTTGCGGTTGCCGCGGCGGTAGATGCATTGGAGCGTCAAGAAATTCGCCGTATTCTACTAACGCGTCCGGCTGTCGAGGCGGGTGAAAAGCTCGGATTCTTGCCTGGCGATCTCTCTCAAAAAGTCGACCCGTACCTACGCCCACTTTACGATGCCCTGTTTGAAATGTTGGGCTTTGAAAAAGTTGAAAAGCTGATGGAGCGCAACGTAATAGAGGTTGCTCCACTTGCGTACATGCGCGGGCGAACGCTAAACGACGCATTTATTATTCTAGACGAAAGCCAAAATACAACGGTGGAACAAATGAAAATGTTCCTCACACGTATCGGCTTTAATTCAAAAGCGGTTATTACGGGTGATATTACACAGGTCGATTTGCCTCGCGGCACGCGCTCTGGTCTGCGTCATGCCATCGAAGTACTTAACCATGTTGATGATATATCGTTCAACTTTTTTAATGCTGACGATGTAGTACGTCACCCGGTTGTTGCTCGTATCGTTCGAGCTTACGAACAATACGACGCCGAGCAAGAGTTAAAAAAGAAAGAGAAGAAAGAAGAAGCACTTCGCTTGCAGCGCGAGCAGGACAGTAATAGTAATCAAACGCAATCTGGTAACTGACAGTGACGGCAATCATTGATTATCAGCAAGCGTATGAAGCCAACGATGCGATTTCAGGTGCCATACCTTCGGCTTCATTTCTAGAAAAGTGGGTGAATGCTGTTCTTCAATTTGAAGGCATTGGCGAACAAGAAGTAACCGTTCGTTTTACCGGCGAAGAAGAAAGCCAGGCGCTTAATTCACAGTTTCGAGGTAAAGATAAGCCCACAAATGTATTGTCATTCCCCTTCGATGCACCACCGGGTATTGAGATTAACTTGTTGGGCGACTTAGTTATTTGTGCGCCCATTATTAGCCAAGAAGCGCAAACCCAGTCTAAATCAACAGAAGACCACTATGCGCACATGACCGTACATGGCATATTGCATTTATTGGGCTACGACCATATAGACGATGACGATGCTGACGAAATGGAAGCAAAAGAGATTCAAATACTCAACAACTTGGGTATCGCTAACCCCTACGAAGCATAGGTTTACAAAACGTATCGCGCTGCATTTTCTCAATATTAACGAATGGGATGACGCGTGCCGATAACATAACAATTTATGCTAAGCGCCAATAAAGCGTTGACGGGCTACAAGAAGCCCTTTAACGTTGGCGATGAATTAACTAAATAATGGACATTATGAGCGACGACAACCCTCACTCTACCAACGGCGCATCAGGCAAGAGTTGGTTTAACAAACTGAAGTACTCGATTTCTGGTGAGCCGAAAAACAAAGAAGAGTTAGTCTCGGTAATAACTGACGCTGAGCAGAACGAAATCATCGACCCACAAACTCGTGAAATGATCGAGGGCGTAATTGGGGTCAATGAAATGCGAGTAAGGGATATCATGATCCCACGAGCTCAAATGACCACGATAGATGTAGAGCAAAAGGTAGAAGAGTTTTTACCGGTTATGCTTGAATCTGCTCACTCCCGTTTTCCTGTGATCAGCGAAGACAAAGACCACATCGAAGGCATTTTACTTGCCAAAGACTTATTAAGTTTCGCCTTTAATGCCGAACGTGAATTCAATCTTCGTGACATATTGCGCCAAGCCGTAATAGTGCCAGAAAGCAAGCGCGTGGACGTATTACTCAAAGAATTCCGTCAGCAACGCTATCACATGGCGATTGTGGTAGATGAATATGGTGGCGTGTCTGGCCTTGTAACCATCGAGGACATCCTTGAAATAATCGTGGGCGAAATTGAAGACGAATTCGATATTGAAGAAGATGGTACCGGTGATATCCGCCCTCTGAACAAGTCGACTTATTCAGTAAAAGCCCTAACGCCTGTTGATGAGTTCAATAGTTTCTTTGAGACGTCTTTCAGTGAAGAAGAGGCGGATACGATTGGCGGCATTGTGCTGAAAGCATTTGGTCATATGCCTGAAACTAATGACGAAGTGTCTATTGGTGACATTCAATTTAAAGTGACCAACTCAGACAAGCGCCGATTGATTCAGCTAAAGGTTTCAATCCCGTCTTTGGAGTAGTTACGCTGAAACGCTTTATTCCTCATTTTCTGCTATTACTCAGTGGGGCAAGCCTTACATTTGCGTTTGCCCCTTTTAGTTTTTGGCTAGTTGCTATTCCTGCCGTTGCGCTAGCATTACGGCAAATTATTAAGTTATCGCACCGCCCCTTTTTAGCCGGTTGGTTATTTGGCTTAGGCTGGTTTGGCGCTGGGGTCAGTTGGGTTCATGTCAGTATCGCTGATTTTGGCGGCCTTCCTATAATAGCCTCTGTCGGGCTGATGGCGTTACTCTCGAGTTATTTAGCGCTTTACCCCGCCCTTGCAACTGCACTTACCCTACGTCTATTCCCACCAAGGTTATGGCCATTAGCGCTGCCTTTTTTCTGGATAGTTGCCGAATGGCTTAGAAGTTGGATGTTATCTGGCTTCCCATGGCTGTCATTAGGATATAGTCAAATAGACAGCCCGCTAGCGGGATGGGCACCCATTATAGGCGAAACTGGTATTACCGCTTTCATCATTGTTTGTGCGGCGATGTTTGGCGTAGCAACCAACATGCAAAAAATGCTTCAAGCAGGCCTCGTAACGCTTGTGGTGTACACCAGTGGTTGGGTGTTACAGCACCATGACTGGGTAGAGGTAAAACAAACTTATTCAGTAGGCATGGCACAAGGCAATATTTCTCAGTCTTTACGTTGGGTGCCTGAGCAAGACGAACCCACCATGCGCAAGTATATGAAGCTTACCGAAACGCTATGGGGCAACGACCTTATTATTTGGCCTGAGGCGGCCGTCCCTAAACTAGAGCCTCTCGCTCAAACATATCTTGTGCAACTTAATGAAAGAGCCTTTAACGAGGACACTGCGCTTATTACAGGTATCGTCAACTATAATTGGGAAACAGAAGAGGCGTGGAACAACTTAATCGTCTTGGGAAAACAAACGCCTGAAGCCACCTCTCCTACTTATCAGTATTTTCACAATAATCGGTTTGCCAAGCATCACCTACTGCCTATCGGAGAGTTTGTTCCTTTTGAGGATTGGTTAAGACCTCTTGCGCCGTTATTTGACCTGCCCATGTCTTCTTTTGCAAGGGGGGATTTCAGACAGGCGAATTTGGTGGCAAATGGCATTCATCTTGCGCCAGCAATTTGTTTTGAAATTGCTTTTCCTCGACAAGTTGCAGCCAATATCTATCGTGACACCGATATGATTGTTACCGTAAGTAATGATGCATGGTTCGGTCACTCACATGGACCAGCGCAGCACTTAGAGATTGCTAGAATGCGCGCACTTGAAATGGGTCGCCCCATCATTCGTGCGACCAACAATGGCATCACTGCTTTCATTGACTTTAGAGGTAACATTACCGCCATGCTTCCTCAGTTTGAAGAGGCAAATATCAGTGCGCCGGTTAATGCAACAAAAGGCTTCACGCCGTATTACCTCATGCAGGATTTATCCGTGTGGTTTTTGACTGCACTTTTGTTAGGGGCGGCATTATATCTAAGGTTTAAAAAGACCTAGTACTACGACATTACTCATAGCGAAAAAAGGAGCGCATTTAGCGCTCCTTTTTTTATGGCACTAAGCACTACTTATTGGCAGCCGCCTGAATAGCGGTGAGGGCTATAGTAAATACAATATCGTCTACCAGCGCACCGCGGCTTAAATCGTTAACCGGCTTTCGCATACCTTGTAACATAGGCCCAATACACACTAAATCGAAGCTACGTTGGACTGCTTTATAGGTTGTATTACCCGTATTTAAATCGGGAAAAACAAATACGTTGGCTCTACCTGCGACGGGGCTATTTGGCGCTTTACTCCGACCCACACTTTCAATCGCCGCCGCATCGTACTGTAACGGACCGTCAATAAGTAAATCCGGACGCAACGACTGCGCAATTTTTGTTGCTTCTCTCACTTTTTCCACATCACTACCTGCACCAGAGGTGCCGGTGCTGTAGCTAATCATTGCAACACGCGGCTCAATACCAAACATTTGCGCAGACGTCGCAGACTGAATAGCGATATCCGCCAATTGTTGTGCGTTGGGGTCGGGATTAATAGCACAATCGCCATACACCAATACTTTGTCAGGCAGCAGCATAAAAAATACAGAAGATACTAACGACGCATTTTCTGCCGTTTTAATTAACTGTAATGCCGGCCTAATGGTATTCGCCGTCGTATTAATCGCACCAGAGACTAACCCGTCGACATCGTCACGCTGCAACATCATCGTCCCTAACGTGACGTTGTCTTGCAGTAGTTCACTAGCAACCACATCGGTCACGCCTTTGTGACCGCGCAAATCGACCAGAGGCTTCACATAATTATTTCTAATTGCACTGGGCGCAAGGATTTCGACACCTTCACCAAGAACCACACCCTGCTGCTCTGCAATTCGGCGTACTTCTGCCTCTTCACCTAGCAATACTGGCCTTGCAAGACCTCGTTTTGCGCAGATAGAAGCTGCAACCACAGTGCGCGGCTCAGTGCCCTCTGGTAATACAATACGTTTATTAACCTGACGCGCACGATTAGTAAGATAAAAACGGAATGCAGATGGTGACAGCATTTTTTGTCGCGATACTTTTTCGGTAAGCGAGCTGACCCACTTTGCATCTAAGCTTTCAGCGGTATGGATCATGACCTTTTCAATACGCTGACTATCGTCTACCGGCACTTCTTGATTAAAGGCATGAAGGCTTTGTGCAGTTTGCCATGTGTTATTATTAACCAACATTATCGGCAGACCCGTTTCCATAGCTTGACGGCATAGTGCCATCACATTGCTATCAGGCTCATAACCGCCTGTAAGCAATAGCGCACCAATTTTGGTCCCGTTTAGCGCGGCAAGACAGCTTGATACAAACACATCACTTCGGTCACCTGAAAGAACTAACAACGCACCAGGCTTTAATGCATGGGTCATGTTATGAATTTCACGGGCACAGAACGTCACGCTACTTAGTCGACGTGTGGCAATATCACCGTCATTTAATAAACGTGCTTTTAAGTGTTTGCATACATCAATGGCCCTAGGCGAGAGAAGCTCAGCACTCCAGTCCACGGTACCCAGTAAACTTAACCCTTTGGAAAAAATAGGAAGGGTACGTAACGCCTCACTTCTTAATTCATCGTGTTCTTGCGCGTCAATCACGCCAATATCGGTACGAAGTCTGCCGTGCTCATCAAGGGGCGCGTTAACTTTATTGAAAATACACCCGACAACTTTTTTGCTTTTATGACCGCCATAAGTATCAACGATAATCTCAAGGCGGTGATTTATATCAACGGGGTTGTCGTTGCTTGGTACACATACAAAAACAATATCAGCGTCTAACGCGCGACTTATCGCTAAATTCAGCCTCTCTGCATAGGGGTGGTGACGCGTAGTGACTAGCCCTTCGATAACGGTAACAGCATCTTCTTTTTGATGAATCTCAAAGCGCTCTATGATTTCTTCTAGCAATTCATCAATATTGTCATTACTTATCATTTCCTCTACGTAATCCGGAGAAAATGGTGTAATGGGCGATACACTCGCATGATGGGAAATAATTGCTGTTGAGCGCTCTTCGCCATTGTCTCCTTTACGAGGCTGAGCTACAGGCTTAAAAAAGTTAAGTTTGATAGCTTGTTCTTCTAATGCACGAACAAGCCCCATGCTAACGGTGGTCAGCCCAACACTGGTACCGACCGGAATAAGCATAATTCGACGAGACATATTTACTCCTAGTTATGCGAAGTTAGCGGCTTCTTTAGCAATAACCCATTCTTCATTCGTTGGAATAACAAATACAGGATAGCGTGAAGACGCAGCGCTCACATCGCCTTTCGCACCAAATCGTACCTTTTCATTTTTGTCACTGTCTAGCGCTACACCTAAATGTGCGAAATACGCGAGCGTCGTTTGTCTAATGAAAGATGAATTCTCACCAATTCCGCCAGTAAACGTAATGGCATCCAGCGTTGGTGTAGCAATGAGGTAACCCGCAATGTATTTAGCCAAACGATAACAGAATATTTCAAGAGCAAGCTTTGCCCCATCGTGACCATCTTGCGCCGCATCTTCAAGGGTACGACAATCGTTGCTTAATTCTGAAATCCCCAGCAACCCCGACTGTTTATTCAGCATGTCATTGATTTCGTCTGCTGATTTACCAAGCTTTTTCTGTAAAGCGCCTGGCAGGCTGGGGTCAAGATCACCACATCTGGTGCCCATTACTAAGCCTTCTAACGGCGTGAAACCAAGACTTGTATCGACAGCAACCCCATTTTCGATGGCGGTTACACTACACCCGTTGCCTAAATGTGCGCTGATAATACTGGTATCTTGAACTGGTTTGTTCAATAAGCTAGCTGCGCTGTCCAAAATGAACTTATGGCTTGTGCCATGAAACCCGTAGCGCCGAATACCATGCTCCTTATACAGCGACATGGGAAGCGCATAAAGGTAGGCGCGTTGCGGCATACTTTGAAAAAAAGACGTGTCGAATACAGCGACATGAGGTAATGCGGGATAGGCTGCTTGTGCAGTGATTATCCCTTTTAGGTTAGCCATGTTATGGAGAGGAGCCATGCTGGCATTCTGTTCAATGGCGTTACGCACGTCATCGGTAACCTTCGCAGCCTGTTTAAATTGTTCGCCACCGTGAACAACACGATGCCCAACCGCGATGGGTTTTACCCCCGTCGATTCAATAATATGTTGGATCGCGTTTAACGCTTCAGTATGAGAGGCATAGTCAGGCAGTGACGCACGTTGCTTTTTACCCGCAATTTTATAAGACAGTGAAGCGTCATTATTGCCCAGACTTTCTGCAATACCCGTCAATCCTGCCTCGCCCGTTTCTGCATCTATAATTGCAAATTTAACAGACGAACTCCCACAATTTAAAACAACAACTTCTTTTTTCATATTCACTAGAGGTAAATTGGTATGACAATTAATGTATTGAATTATAGCACTTGTTTCGCCGTATTTAAGATTAAATTGTTGTATTAGTGTTCAACACCTACCGTAATGGTAATATGTTTATCGCACCTATTTGCCGTTGCTTTACCTTCTTGGCCGCACAGACTTTCTCGCAACAAAAGTTCCCCCACCTACGTAAACACATTTTTCTCACGACAACACATCTGTTAAACGAATTGCGATGAATCTATAGCAATACTATATAGGCGGTTTGATGCGAATAACGCAATGCCGAATAAAAAAGTTAAAAATTAAAATCGTTTAAAATCATACGCTTAAATTCAATACTTAGCTTTTTTTAAACAATATTGCATAATAAACATTGAAAAATGAACGAGCAGTCACATATCTGTTATGTCGGCGCTGAAGCATCAGGTCGACACAAAACGCCGCCGAATTGTCGGGGCATTATTTTTTTACATATTGCTTAATTTAAAGGATATGACTATGCGTACTATCGATCTATCTCCACTTTACCGTTCATTCATTGGTTCTGATCACTTAGCGTCACTCGTTGATGCAGCAACACGTTCAGAAAAGCAAAATACTTACCCTCCTTACAACATCGAATTGCTAGGTGATGACAAATATCGCGTTACGATGGCGATTGCTGGCTTTAGCAAAGAGGACGTCAATATTGAAGTACAAGACAACACATTGACGATTACTGGCACTAAGAAAGCCGAAGAAAAAGAAACGGCCGAGCGCAAATTTTTACATAAAGGTATTTCAGAACGAAATTTCGAAAGGAAGTTTCAGTTAGGTGACCACGTAAAGGTGTTAGCGGCAGACATGGAGAATGGCTTACTGCACATCGATATGGAGCGTGTCATTCCAGAAGCTAAAAAACCAAAACAAATTGAAATTGGTTCACGCTTAATCGAAAACTAACGCGACATTAGTTAGTATAAACTTCCCTGGTTTAGAGCAGCGCCTTAACGGCGCTGCTTTTTTATATACAGGCTTTCATAACAGTCTTGTATGCTATTCGCTAAAGTATTCCCAATACTCTTCAAATGTCTGTTGCACTACCTCAGACTCACGTAACTCCTTTAAAAACTGCGGTATGGTGTCTAACAAGAACTGCTCCTCTGTCGGCGACGTTTCGTGTTCTTTATAAGCAGACGTCCACAGGTTATCGACATCGGTAGAGTCCATTGTGTACTCGAAACTTTCTATCGATTTGCCTTGAACAAATACATCATAACGCACTTTAAACTCGGTATTTGAGACAATAGGAATAATGCCTAGTGTACTTGCCGACAACATGAGTGTCGACGCCTGAGTACCGTCTTGTTTTGTTCTATGCCCCTTTAGTACCCTTACACCAATGGGTAGTCCAACCGCTTTTTCATCTAACGCGAAAAAAGCCTCATACTGCAGCATTTTTGACTTTACTGACTTGTCGTCAACATTCGTAACGAAAAACACCGGAGGGTAGGCTTTGCCCTCGTGAGTATATTCAAATATAGGCGCGGCATCGTCTTGCGATGTTGCATTAAAGGCCGATAAGGTGCAAACGAACAGTGGCATCATTCTAATTAAATAGTTTTTCATTTTTAATATTCCGTTACTTGTAGCACAGCACTTGATTAGTATACTCAACCGCATTTTTTGACGCCTCTTCAAAGTTAGGCGACGCCGCATTCGCACTATACGCAAACCCACCGTTGTCTAAAAACGTGGCTAGTAAAGACGTATCAATCGCGAAATTGACATTTTGTGATGTCGTGCCCGCTTCAGATAACATCATCGCTTGATTAAGCGAACCAGAAACCACGCCCAGTAACTGACCTTTATAATCTACTACTGCACCACCACTGTTTCCAGGTTGAACTGGCGCTGAGAACTGAAAGCTTCCTTGGGCACCTTTTAAACCGCCTTGAGAAGTAACATTCCCCACCGTAAGGGAGGGATAATCAGAGAGTAGATTCGATAATGGAAAGCCGGTCGCGAATAGCGGTTTACCCAAACTAATTGGCGTATCTTTGCTGATAGAAATACTGTGGCTATTTGCGTAATTCGTGGTGAGTACGGCCAAATCTAACAACGCACTTTTCTTACCAATATCAGCGACGTAAGTTTGTCCTTTATGGTTCACTTCAACCAGTATGCACTCGCTGACAACATGGGCAGCAGTAACCAACGTACCGTTATTATCGATATAAAAACCCGTACCGGTCCCTTCTGGATTTATGTCATCAAAAAAGGCTTTAATAGAAATGTCGCTCGTTCGGTCAGCGTCTGACACCACTAAATTATTACTACTGGTATTTAAAAAGTCGAAAAGGTTTTCTTTAATACTTTTTGCGAACGCGTTATACACCGCATTGAGGTCGTAGAACCCACCAGTACCACTGGCTTTGCTTTCCACATTGCGCTTGAAAACCGTTTCGCCTTTGCGGTTTTTAACGACGATCATAAGATCAGATTCGTATCCACCCCACATAAAATCCCAATCACTTACCGCCGCAAGCTGAATTAAATAGTCGAAGTCGCTCGTAGCGTTAAGCTTTTCCGAACGTTCAAATATGCCTAGCGTTACAAGCTCGGTAGCATCTTCTAACTTTCCGAAAAAGTTTATCTTATTTTCAGGCGTACTTTTATCCACGTGATAGGCAACAGAGACAGGAAGGGGTAATTCAATATTCGTATTAAGTTTAGTTTTTGTTTTTATCTGACCTGCGTTTTGTACAGGTGTAGCTTCACAGCCTAGCAATGCAAG
The DNA here is from genome assembly GCF_049117195.1 of Alteromonas algae. Taxonomy (GTDB): domain Bacteria; phylum Pseudomonadota; class Gammaproteobacteria; order Enterobacterales; family Alteromonadaceae; genus Alteromonas. The sequence goes on along the minus strand of NZ_CP185260.1, from coordinate 1,477,170 downwards.
CGCTATGAATACAATGACTATGTATTTCATGAGTAAGGCAGTCCATTTATCGGTGGGAGACGTTTTATTATTAGTATGGCTTAGTGGTTTTTAGGCGATGGGCCTTATTCTTTTGACTAAGACGTAAACGATTATGCGCCAATAGTGGCGCGAAATAAATAGTTAAGAAAGTCAGTGCGCTCTACTTAGTAGCAGAGCACATGAATATAAAACGCCTAGCTTAGTCACCGCTATCGTTCAATAAATGAATGCCAAGTGCAATAAACCACACAATTTGACCTAAACCAAACACAGCTGCAGTGGCCTCAAAGAGTACAACTTCAGATAAAAAGGAAAGGCCTGTGAGCAGTGTCAGCATGCCGGCAACGCCAACCGCAACGCCAAGCACGTGAGTGGCTTTGTGGTAAATATTTGCTTTAAGGCATACATAACTTATTAACAAAACCCAAAGCGCACCGAGTAATTCAATTCCCCCGCCTAGGGCATCTACTACAACACTGGTTGCTTTCAGCGCAATAACAGCACCACTTTCGTCGACGTTTGCATAATCGGCAAGAAAGGAAAGGCTAACCAGAAAAACAAATGTGCTTGCCAATACAAACGATGCCCATATCACCCCTAACGTTGCATTGTAGCTTGCAATAGCTGGCGATACGTTTTTGAAAATACGATGAAGAGATTGATTAACTAACAACAAACTTAGGCTAAATACGACACCAATAATGATATACCCCAAAAAGAATACATCACGTTGCCCCACTAAAAATTGCAAACGCCCTGTGTCTGAATTATCTATTGGCGCATCAAGCACGCCGAAAAAAAATACGAAGCCAAATATATACGTAGTAGCACAAATAATAGAAGCAATACCGCCGGCGCGATTAGGTGACATGAACAATTCCTAGTTTACATTGAGCTGTAAGTTGATTTTCTCTAAGTAAACTAAACAACCACAGCTAATGCAAACAGGTTATTGTAACATCTCATGATATACGCGGGATTACAGCAATTGTTGCATTCGCTCTCCCCAACCTGTGGCGATAAAAATACCAACCGCCCCACTATTACAAAACGCGACTAACCAAAATACCCTCATAAACGCCGGTTTGCTTCGTTTATGCTTGAATGCGTGCTGCGCAGCAAACGCTCCCGGCCAACCACCGGTAAGCCCAAGAAGGTGTAAAGTCCGTTCTGACACGCGCCTTTTTTCCCTTATTGCTGCTAATTTATCTACACCATATATTAAAAAAGTCACTATACTTAGCGCGATATACACATAGAGAACAACGCTATGCAACACGTTTGCTATGGTGAAATATACTAACAATAAACAATATGTAGCAACGATAAGCGACATCATTTTTCTTTTTTTGGCCCCACAGCGCTCAAATAAGCCCTTTGAGTTTAGCCAAACCATACGCATTACAGGTCGATGCATCTTTTATATCGCCGGATAAAATCATAGTGTGAAGCGTTTCAAGGCTAACCTTAGTGACTTTTAAGTCTTCTTCTTCGACATCCAGTTTTTGTGTGCCCTGTGTCAGTCCCGACGCTAAATAGATATGGTATCCTTGGTTGCAGAAACCATAGGCAAGATATTGAAAACCCACGTACTGCATTGTGCTGGCGGTCAGACCGGTTTCTTCCTTTAATTCGCCAGCAGCAAGCACGCTAGGGTCGACATCTGGGTTCGTCTCCCACGCACCTTGTGGAAATTCAAAACAACGTTCTTTTATTGTGTAGCGGTATTGTTCAACCAAGTAGACGTAACCATTTTCAACGGGAATAATAATAGCAAAGTCAGGTTTCTCTACTACGCCGTATATCCCTTCACGGCCACTTTCTCGCTCAATTCTATCTTCGCGAACCGTAAGCCATTTATTTTGATAAACCACGGTGGAATCTAGGGTTTTTATACTCATAAATAATTACACGTTTATTGGAAAGAAATAAAAGCATAACGCGAATGAATCGACACACCTAACGCATTTTAATCTATGGTAAAGTTTTCCATCGTTCTATGAAGCATCAAATTATTTTCTTTCATTCTATCTGATAGTGCCGACAATTCTGTGGCTATCGATACCTCATGTGTCGCTGCCTCTTCGACTTCTACCACATCCTTGGCCACTTCTTGCATGGTAATAGACTGTTGTTCAGCAGCCGACGACATATTATTTGCCATTGCCTCTACGTTACTAGACGCCGCTTTTACTTTTTCAGCGATAACTCGCCCGTCATTTGAAATATTAACTGACTGCATGACGGCTTCAGTGTTTTTATTTACGTCGTTGACGACGATAACACTGGCACCTTGTAAGCTTGTTAGCAGCCCTGAAATTTTATCTGAAGACGCGCGACTGCGCTGAGCAAGTTGCCTAACTTCGTCTGCGACTACGGCGAATCCCCGCCCATGATCTCCTGCTCTTGCAGCCTCTATCGCCGCATTCAGTGCAAGTAAATTTGTTTGATCAGACAGCGCATTAATGGTTTCCAAAATTGCGCCAATCTCGGTAACCTGCTGTTCCATCGCTGCTGCATTCGCTTGAACACCCTTCATATCATTACTTAACGAATCCATTGTCGATCTCACCTTTTCATTTGCATCGAGTGACTCATTAGCCAGAGACTCTAGCTGCTTACTGGCCGATAATGTTTCAAATGAAGACTGCGCGATTTCTCGACTTGTCATCGAAATCTCTTCGATGGCTGATGCGATACTCGTCGTCAACTGTTGTGTATTACTCGCATCGGATACCATTGCCTTGCATGACGATTCTAACTCGCCCGACAGTCTCGAGCTGGCGGCGACCGATTGATCTAACCCTCGAATTAAATCTCGAAGGGCCAAAATCGTTAAATTTACCGAACGGGATATTTGCCCAAGTTCGTTGTCTGTTTTCATTGTGACGTCAATGGTAAGGTCGCCGTTATTTGCTATTTTTTCGAGGTTATTGACAAGTATTGAGAGCTGACGATGGAGAATAGACAGCAATGTTTTGTACACTAAAACTAAAAATATCGAGACGGAGGCAATGACAATAAAAGTAATCGCTAGTGAAAAATTAGCATCATCACGTTGTTTTACGGTAAAGCTCTCCACGTTTTCAACGGCGTGCTTCAAGAAGTTCGCAACGTCAGCGATTTGCGCGCTCGCCATAGAAAACCATTCCGAACTTGGCGGTAACCGGTCAAAATCTACAGAGCCTGATAATATTGACTGGGTAATACCCTCAATGTTTCGGGAATTACTGTTTGCCATTAACGTGCTAAACGCGCTTCGTGTACTCGTTTCAAGGTTTAATGTAAGCTTTTTCGATAGATAGGCAATCTCATTCTCGTAGCCCATTATTTCATTTTTAAGTGGTGCTGATATGCTACGTTTTGCAAGCACACCATTAATTTTTCCTCGTCGCTGCCCAAGCTTTTCTTTTAATTGGGCAAGCAATAAAACCTGTGATAAATATTGTTTTGCATCAGTATTGTTAATTTCTATCGTAAGCCGGTTTGCGGCGCTTAACGCTTTACTATTTAAGCTACTGTAGTATAAAAAAGCGCGTTTACCATTAACGCTATCTACTTCACGCCTAACCTCAGACTTACTCTCAATGTGTTCAAGTAGGGGGGCAACAATATTATCAACATTAATCTGCTCTAATTGTTCATTGCGTATAAGCGCAGAGAGTGTGGATACAGCGCTATCAGCTTTCTCTCGCTGCGCAGAAACGCGTCTCTTCGCGTCATCAGACGGATTCCCTAAAAAACCAGCAGTCAACCCCCGTTCGACGGCATGGTGATGCGCAACTCGCTCCACAGCTGCGATGAGGGCAATCACTTGGACATCTTGTTCTGCATAGTGCGTCGTTGAGTAAGACCCCCGTACATCTCTATATGCCAGATATATTATAGAGATAGCAAGCACGCTAGCGCTGATAATAGTGAGTTGTAGAATTGATAATTTTCTCAGAAGAAACACGTTCTCACACTCCGTTGCATAAAGGAACCAAGGGTAAAGGTAGCCCCACACTATTGAACTGTATTTAAGACCAGCACTGTCAATTACGCTTAAAACCAACAATAAAATAGAGGGCGAGTTGACCGTCTTATGTGACGTATTGTCAAAAAGTATAGAAGCTGTCGTAAAACTAGCCAGTGTATCGCTGCGTTAAGCGTTAAATAATTTTAACAAAAGAGGGAGTTTGACTATCTGTTGCATCAGGCGCACAGGCTAACGCAAGGGCTACATAAAAAAACACCGCTACAGTGAGCGGTGTTTTATTTCTTCTTGATACTCTGTCAAATTAGACATATTCGACTTCAATTATTTCGACTTCGACGGCGCCAGCAGGCGTCTTAATCGTAACCATATCGTCTAGCTGCTTACCGATAAGGCCACGAGCGATCGGCGAGTTTACCGAAATAAGGTTATTTTTGATGTCCGCTTCATCATCACCAACAATACGGTACGTTGTCTCTTCTTCACTATCGACGTTTAAAATAGTTACGGTCGTGCCGAAAATGACTTTGCCGTTGTTATCCATTTTTGTGACATCAATAATTTGAGCATTAGAAAGCTTACCTTCAATATCTTGGATGCGGCCTTCACAAAAGCTTTGTTGCTCTCGTGCAGCATGATATTCCGCGTTCTCTTTCAAATCGCCATGCTCACGCGCATCAGCGATATCGGCGATGATACGAGGGCGAGTTTTGGTTTTAAGTTCATTTAATTCGTCACGCAATAAGTTTGCGCCACGCGCTGTCATAGGATACTGACTCATGGATACAGTCTCATCTGGCTGATAAATATTTAACAGAAAAGTGCGCCAATAAGGCGCACTTTTTTTGATTCACACAAATGTAATAATGAAAGGATACCGCGTATCCATCATCATGTCATTAGTGTTTAAGCCTTGCATGAAGCTCTTGCACTGATGCGACTTTATTTCGGTCATCAGCAGACTTAGCTCTAATCGTTGCAAACGCTGCATTCATCGTTGTGGTGTAAGTTACTTTATTAAGCAACGCTTCACGACGAATATATACTGAGTCAGTAATGGCCTTGCGTCCCTCAGTAGTATTGATGATATAAGCGTATTCACCATTTTTGATAGCATCGACAATATTCGGGCGCCCTTCCGACAACTTATTAACAACAGAGCTCTTAATGCCTGCGTCGTAAAGCGTTGTCGCAGTACCGCGAGTGGCTTCAATATCAAACCCAGCCTCCACGAGTACTTTCGCCAACTCGATTATTTTCGACTTGTCGTTATTGCGGACAGAAATAAGCGCTTTACCAGACTTTGGTAACGGTGCACCAGCGCCAAGGTTAGCTTTCGCATAGGCTTCTTCAAACGAGTCACCTACCCCCATTACTTCACCCGTAGAGCGCATTTCAGGCCCAAGAAGTGGGTCGACACCTTGGAATTTAGCAAACGGCAGGACAACTTCTTTAACCGAATAGAACGGAGGAATAACTTCTTCTGTTACGCCTTGGTCAGCTAAGCTCACACCGGCCATTGCGCGAGCAGCAACTTTTGCTAATGGTACGCCCGTCGCTTTCGATACAAAAGGAACGGTACGCGCAGCGCGAGGGTTAACCTCAATAAGGTACACCTCGCCGTCTTTAATGGCGAACTGCGTATTCATAAGCCCAACCACACCAAGTTCTAAGGCCATTGCACGCACTTGCTCTCGCATTGTGTCCTGAATGTCTTTAGGCAGTGAGTGAGGCGGTAACGAACACGCAGAATCACCAGAGTGAACACCCGCTTGCTCGATATGCTCCATAATGCCGCCAATAACAACGTCTTTTCCGTCGCATATTGCATCAATATCAACTTCAATGGCATCGTCTAGGAACCTGTCTAATAAGACTGGTGCGTCGTTAGACACTTTCACCGCTTCGGTTAAGTACCTTTTCAGATCTTTAACGTCATAAACAATTTCCATTGCGCGACCACCTAATACATAGGATGGGCGAACAACAAGTGGGAAGCCAATTTCTTCAGCCATCAATAATGCTTGCTCGACGTTAGTTACCGTCGCATTCGCAGGTTGCTTTAGACTGAGTTTGTTTACCATTTGCTGGAAACGTTCTCTGTCTTCCGCACGGTCGATAGCTTCTGGCGACGTCCCCATAATTGGAACGCCTGCAGCCTCAAGTTCCCGTGCTAATTTAAGCGGAGTTTGACCACCGTACTGAACGATGACGCCTTTTGGCTTTTCTTTCGCAACAATTTCGAGTACATCTTCTAGCGTAACCGGCTCAAAATAAAGGCGGTCTGATGTGTCGTAGTCGGTTGAAACTGTTTCAGGGTTACAGTTGACCATAATCGTTTCATAACCGTCTTCACGCATAGACAATGCCGCGTGAACACAGCAATAATCGAACTCGATACCTTGACCAATTCGGTTAGGGCCGCCACCCAACACCATAATTTTTTCATTATCCGTAGGTGCAGCTTCACACTCTTCGTCATACGTAGAGTACATATACGCTGTGCTGGTAGAAAACTCTGCGGCACAGGTATCAACACGCTTGTAAACCGGTGAAATTCCAAAGCTACGGCGTGTTTCACGAATATCGCTCTCGGCGACTTTGGTTAACTCTGCAAGTCGTGAATCTGAGAAGCCTTTGCGCTTTAACGAACGCATAAAGTCAGCATCAATACCTGGTAAACCAAGTTCAGCGACTTTTGTTTCCAAAAGAATAAGGTCTTCAAGTTGTACTAAGTACCAGCGGTCGATATTGGTAAGGTTGAATACCTCTTCAACACTCATTCCCATTCTAAAGGCGTCGCCGATATACCAAATACGCTCTGCACCTGGTTGGCGAAGCTCATAAATGACTTTATTGCGTGACTCAGGGTCATCAAGGTCAACCATGGAGTTTAATCCATTAGCACCCACTTCTAGGCCGCGAAGCGCTTTTTGCAGAGACTCTTGCTGGTTACGACCGATTGCCATCACCTCACCCACCGACTTCATCTGCGTCGTGAGACGGTCATTAGCACCGGCAAATTTTTCGAAGTTAAAGCGAGGAATTTTAGTCACAACATAATCAATCGAAGGCTCGAATGATGCTGGGGTTAAGCCCCCGGTAATATCGTTGGCTAATTCGTCAAGCGTGTAACCTACAGCAAGTTTCGCAGCGACTTTGGCGATAGGGAAACCTGTCGCTTTTGAAGCAAGCGCTGAAGAACGAGACACGCGCGGGTTCATCTCGATAATAACCATACGGCCAGTATTCGGATCGATACCAAACTGTACGTTAGAGCCACCCGTTTCAACGCCAATTTCACGTAGCACTGCCATTGCAGCATTACGCATAAGCTGAAACTCTTTGTCAGTTAGCGTTTGTGCTGGTGCTACGGTGATTGAGTCACCTGTATGGACGCCCATCGGGTCGAAGTTTTCGATTGTGCACACAATAATGCAGTTGTCTGCTTTATCGCGTACCACTTCCATTTCGTACTCTTTCCAACCAAGTAACGATTCGTCGATAAGCAGTTCACTCGTAGGCGACAAATCTAAACCGCGATTACATATTTCATTGAACTCATCAATGTTATACGCGATACCGCCGCCCGTTCCACCCATTGTAAACGACGGGCGAATAATACATGGAAAACCTATACGGCTTAGGACATCGTGCGCTTCATCCATCGTATGAGCAATTTCAGCACGAGGACACTCTAAGCCAATGCTTTTCATTGCCTTATCAAAACGCTCGCGGTTCTCTGCTTTATCAATCGCATCAGCCGTGGCGCCAATAAGTTCACAACCAAACTCGGCAAGTACACCATGTTTATCAAGGTCAAGTGCACAATTTAATGCGGTTTGCCCACCCATTGTTGGGAGGATCGCATCAGGGCGCTCTTTCTCAATAATCTTACGTACTACTTCCCAGTGAATAGGCTCAATATACGTAGCGTCGGCCATTTCAGGGTCGGTCATAATCGTGGCGGGGTTTGAATTCACCAAAATGACACGATATCCCTCTTCACGAAGGGCTTTACAGGCTTGAGCACCTGAATAGTCGAATTCGCAGGCCTGACCAATAACAATAGGGCCAGCACCTATTATAAGAATGCTTTTAATGTCTGTACGTTTAGGCATAGTAACGCGTTCCTACTGCTTATGTTGTTCGATAAGTTCAATAAAATGGTCGAATAGAGGCGCCGCTTCGTGCGGACCTGGACTAGCTTCCGGATGACCTTGGAAACTAAAGGCAGGTTTATCTGTGCGATGTATACCCTGCAACGACTTATCGAATAGTGAAACGTGAGTAACTTCTAAGTTTTCAGGTAAGCTAGACTCGTCTACCGCGAAACCATGGTTCTGGCTTGTGATCATAACCACATTGCGTTTCAGATCTTTAACTGGGTGGTTAGCGCCATGATGACCAAACTTCATCTTCACTGTTTTAGCACCACTTGCTAGCGCCAAAAGTTGGTGACCTAAGCAAATACCAAATACCGGCGTACCCGTCTCAACAATCGCTTTTATTGCGGTGATGGCGTAGTCGCAGGGCTCTGGGTCGCCAGGACCATTTGAGAGAAATACACCATCTGGATTCATCGCCAATACGTCTTGTGCTGACGTCTGCGCGGGTACCAGCGTAATTTTACAGCCGCGGTCAGCTAACATGCGAAGGATGTTATTCTTTACGCCATAATCATAAGCAACAACATGATATTTTGGATTACTTGGTGTTACGTAACCTTCGCCCAGTTGCCAGCTTCCTTCTGTCCATGTTTTTGGCTCGGTGATGCTAACCACTTTCGCTAAATCCATACCCTTTAGCCCAGGAAATGCTTTAGCTTGTGCCAATGCATCTGCTTCATCTAAGCTATCTGTACAAATGATACAACCGTTTTGCGCGCCCTTGTCACGAAGAATACGTGTTAATCGGCGAGTATCGATATCGGCAATACCTACTACGCCTTTGGCTTTTAGGTATTCAGATAATGATTGTTGTGAACGAAAGTTACTAGCAACAAGCGGTAGGTCACGAATGATAAGGCCTTTCGACCAGATTTTATCTGCTTCGACATCTTCTTCGTTAGCGCCAGTATTGCCAATGTGTGGATATGTAAGTGTGATGAGTTGTTCAGCGTAGGATGGATCGGTAATAATTTCTTGATAGCCTGTCATGGAAGTATTAAAAACAACTTCCCCAACGGCGGAGCCTTGCGCACCAATCGCCGTACCTTTAAAAACAGAACCGTCCTCTAACACCAAAAGGGCAGAATTAGCCAAGTCAACCTCCAGATTAAGGATAACTATGCGTTTGCACAGTTTCCTGTTCAAACCCCACAAAAAACGGGAGAAGTGAAAAAACACACCCCGTTTTTACGATCTTTGCAGCTAATAAAACCGCGTTCTTCAGCTTAGTTTCAAGCTTCAAAAAGCGAAATTCTGGCAAATTCCGGCGAGTATACATGACTCTCGGAAAATGTCTAATTTATTTGCATTTATTTAGTAAAATACCGCTTTAACAACCTTTTTGGTTTAGAACCGCCAAAACCACAGCTTAGTGTTTAATTTTAATGCACAGAAGAAGACCGCATCACGATGCCTCTTCGTTCATCAACGCATTTTGAACCCACTTACGACGGCAAACCAAGTACGTGTGCCATTGAGTATAGGCCAGGTTCTCTGCCATGCAACCATTGTGCAGCATGAACAGCGCCTTTCGCAAAGGTCAGTCTGCTAGATGCTTTGTGCGTAATTTCTAACCTTTCACCGATATCGGCGAACAGTGCGGTATGTTCACCTACAATATCTCCTGCTCTAACGGTCGCAAAGCCAATAGTACCTTGGTCTCTTTCTGGTTCTTTACCTTCTCGCCCATAGACTGCACAGGTTTTTAAGTCGCGGCCTAGCTCGTCAGCAATCGCTTCACCAATGGCCATTGCAGTACCTGAAGGCGCATCTTGTTTAAATCTATGGTGTGCTTCTGTGATTTCGATATCAGCAGTATTGCCCAATACGCTGGCCGCTTGACGGACCAGTGAAAGCATCAGGTTTACGCCAACACTATAATTAGCTGCGAAAACAATAGGGATATGCTTAGCTGCGTCATCAAGCGCGGCAAGCTGAGCATCATTGAGACCTGTTGTTCCAATCACTACAGGCATCTTGTTCTCAACACACCACGCTAAATTATTTTCAATGACCGCTGGTAGGGTAAAATCAATCATGACATCAGCACTGTCTTGCTTAAGCGAAGAGATTGGGCTACACGCGACTGGCTTTTTACCAATGCCGGCCAACTCACCCACATTCATACCCACCCACGCAGAGTCATCGCGCACGGTTGCAACACTTAACGCTGTGTCTTCACTTAAATCCAGTGCTTCTATGAGCACTCTCCCCATGCGACCATTGGCGCCAAACAAACCTACTTTCATTATCAATTTTCTTATTTCATAAACGATATAAGGCATTTTGCCAAATAAGGGCACTATTGCAATGTGAATGTTATAACGTTTGAGACTAAAAGCAGTCCATTTAAGCTAGTAGGGCTTTGCTGCTCCTGCAATAGTTTTCGGTGCACAGGACAAAAATAAGAACAAAAGGCTCGTGTTTATGGTTACGCTTCGATAGCATATTACTATTACTTCGAATGACTCAATGATGATGAAAAAAGCGTTAATTTGGGATCTTCCCACCCGACTTTTTCACTGGTTATTAGTAGCCAGCCTAATGGCCCAATATGTGACTGCAGCGTGGTTGGATAATGCGGTTCAATGGCATTTCTATATCGGTTACTTTACGCTCGGCCTCATTGCTTTTCGCATCATTTGGGGTGTCATAGGGCCGAAGTATGCACGATTTTCACAGTTTGTGACCGGTCCTTCTTCCGTCGTTAAATACATACAAACATTATTTTCAAGAAAAGCGGCCCAGACGGCGGGTCATAACCCTTTGGGCGGTTGGTTTGTCGTTATCATGTTGGTGCTTGTTGTGGTACAGGGCATATCAGGGTTATTTATGACCGACGATGTATTTTTAGATGGCCCATATAGGCAAATGGCTGATAGCGATACTATCGAGGTGATGAATTGGCTACATCATGTCGCGTTTGACACACTTATTTATGTGATAGCACTTCATATTGGCGCCATAACCTTTTATACCTTTTATAAAAAGCAGCCTCTAGTGCCAGCAATGTTACACGGAAAAAAGCGTACAAATGATTACAGCATCAAAAGCTCTCGCATGCTTTTGGCTGTTATTATTTCATTGTGTGTTGCAGGCGCGTTGTACTATGCCATTGAAATCTATCCTCCTGTGCCTGTTGTAGACGACTATTTTTAACCCAAAATATTCCACAATAAAAAAGAGAGTGTTGCCTCTCTTTTTTATTGTGCATTGTTACTCAAGTACAGGTTCAGCGACTAACCCTTTATCTTGCATCAATGCCGCGATTTCATAAACACTGGCAGGGTCATCAATGGTCGATGGAATAGAAAACGCATCGTTTGCAGCAATTTGCCTCAACAGTTTGCGCAATATTTTACCCGACCTTGTTTTTGGTAGGCGCTTCACGACAATGGCTCGTTTAAAGCTTGCCACCGGCCCAATAGTCTCTCGAACCGCTTTAACCAGTTCATGCTCTAACGTTTCCTCGTCAATATCGACGCCATCTTTTAATAAAACAAGCCCTACCGGACTTTGCCCTTTTAATTTATCGGCAATACCAATAACACTGCATTCTGCTACCGCTGGATGCGATGCCAATACCTCTTCCATCTCTCCGGTAGATAACCTGTGCCCTGCTACGTTAATCACATCGTCGGTGCGCCCCATAATAAAAACATAGCCATCATCGTCTATATAACCATTGTCACCTGTACTGTAGTACCCTTCAAACTCGGTTAAATAACCCGTTTTAAAACGCTCATGATCTTGCCAAATAGTTGATAGACATCCCGGAGGTAGCGGCAGAGATACAGCGATTGCCCCTTTTTGATTGGTTTTTTCCGTTGCACCGCTAGCGTTAAGCACCTTAACGTTGAAACCAGGTGTTGGAACGCTTGACGATCCTGGTTTTGTCTTTAACATTTCAACGCCAACAGGATTTGAGCAAATAGGCCAGCCGGTTTCAGTTTGCCACCAATGATCGATAACAGGCTTACCGGTTTTCTCGACCGTCCAATAGTATGTCGGTGGGTCTAAACGCTCGCCTGCCATGAATATCGTGCGCAGCGACGAAAGATTGTAATTTTCGATAAGCTGTCCATTAGGATCTTCTTTTCGGATAGCGCGAAACGCAGTTGGCGCTGCAAACAATACATTGACCTTATGTGCTTCAACAACGCGCCAAAACGCGCCCGCGTTAGGTGTTCCAACGGGCTTTCCTTCGTATAACACCGTGGTCGCGCCTTTAATCAACGGCCCGTAAACAATGTAAGAGTGACCAACCACCCAGCCCACATCCGAGGCAGCCCAAAATACATCTTCTTGGCTAATACCATAAATAGCCTCCATCGAATAATGCAGCGCCACAGCATGGCCTCCATTATCACGAACCACACCTTTTGGTTTTCCGGTAGTGCCCGATGTATAAAGAACATAAAGAGGGTCTGTCGCATCAACCTCGATGCATTCAGCCGGTTCACTTGTTTCTGTGAGATGATGCCAATCATAGTCATAGTAAGGCGTTAGGTCAGCGGTTACATTAGGACGCTGAAATACTACGCAGCTAGATGGTTTATATTTACTAAGTGAAATAGCCTCATCAACCAAGGGTTTATAAGCCAGTACTTTTTTACCCTCAATACCACAAGACGCAGTAACGAGCACCGCAGGTTTCGCATCGTCAATTCTTACAGCAAGTTCTTTTGCTGCAAAACCACCGAATACCACGCAATGAATCGCGCCCAGCCTTGCCACCGCAAGCATCGCTATAGTGGCCTGCGGGATCATCGGCATGTAAATCACCACCGTGTCGCCTTTCTTTACCCCCAAGCGCGCCAAAGCACCGGCAAACGTTGCTACAGCATCAAGCAATTCTAAATAGCTCCAATACTGGGTCGTATTAGTAACGGGCGAGTCATAAATAAGCGCGGTCTTATCACCCCGTCCGGCGATAACATGATGGTCTAGTGCAAGATAACTCGTGTTAAGCTTCCCACCTGCAAACCATTGATGATATTGGTTATTATCAATTGATAAGGCACCTGGTGGCGAGGTAAACCAGGGTAACGCTTGCGATTTCTCGAGCCAAAATTGCTCTGGTTCATTGGTAGAGGCGCTATATTCAGATAAATATGTCATGTTGGTGTCCGGCAACGAATCCTTTCGCTTACCGTAACGCACCCTACCCTGTGTAACGTATAAGACTTCAGGCGTAGATTAATTAAGCCATTGAAAAAAAATAAATTTAATTTTACCGTCACGCCCAAATTTCTAAATAAGCCTTATCCCTAAAAGCACGAGCAACGCGATATTTGCAACTAAGCCAATCAAGAAAAAATAGCTGCGTGGGCTTGGATTTTTTTCAGTTGCGATAACATAGTAGAGCACCATATGAACAACACGGGCGAGTAAATACAGCCAAACCAGCCCCGCAAACCATAGACCTTGGTAGCCCAGCGAGAACGAAAATAAGACAGTACCAATAAAGAGCGGACTATTTTCAATTGTATTGTGAAAAGTTCGGTGAGCCCTGAACACGAAGCTATCGTGCGAAAGTGTTTTGTCAATTTTTCCCGGTACCGCGTTAGGTTGCTTAGCCTTACTCACGGTTGCAACGGCCCATTGAACCAACAACATTACTAAATACAAAAAGAAAGCAATATATACACTTTGGGAGATTTCAGTCATTAAGATATGCCTAGTTTACGAATAATTACTCATAGTTAAGCAAGAATGACTCCAAACCCAACGCTTTAATACATAACAAAATTTTATTTTTTTCATGAGATACTTTGTAAACTTTGCAAAAACGAAAAAGAAATTTACTGGCCTTAATGGTGCGGTTTGCAGTGCAATGTTACTCTGCTCACGTTGCGTGCAGATTGTCACAAGGAGTTGTCGATGCCCCACCCTAACTGGTTAACCGCTATTTTCTTTATCATGGTTCTGACATCTTGCTCCGAAAGTCCTCAGCAAGCAGATCCTAGTTTTAAACCCAAAAACACCGTATCGAGTTTTGCCCCTCACCATAGCCCTACGGTTATCGTAGACAATGCACACAACAATTTCTTATCGATTACGGGCAGATATAAGCCTTTCGCACAGGTGCTGCGTAGCGACGGGTTTATCGTGCGGGCCAATACTGAAAAATTTACGCAAAAGACGTTATCCCAAGCAGATGTTTTAGTTATTGCTAACGCCCTCGACAAACCACGAAAAGATTGGCTTCCCCCTTATAATCAGGCACTACATAGTGACGAGGTGACTGCCATTACCGATTGGGTAGCAAAAGGTGGGGCACTGATGTTAATTGCAGACCATACTCCTTTCCCCAAAGTGATAGAAAACCTGGCGCAGTCGCTTGGGTTTACGTTTAGCAATGGGCACGTAAAAAGCGCGATTTTCAGAAAAACAGACCGCTCTCTCACGGCGCATATCACCACTTATCCAAAAGAAAGCCCGACGAGTAAAAATGGTATAGCCCAGTTCAGTAACACGCAATCGTTGCCTTTCTATATTCAACACCAAAGCACTACCAAGCCAGCCTATACGCAAGTCACTCATGTTAAAACATTTGGCGGCTCTGCATTTACAGTTCCGAAAAACGCGCTATCGCTACTTAACCTTGGCAGGAACGCAATATCCATCGAGCCAGCCATACCATTTCAAGTAAATGCCACAACACCAAGAATTGCTATCGACGGGTGGAGTCAAGGTGCCGTTCTAACACTAGGTAAAGGTCGCGTTGCTGTATTTTCTGAAGGAATGATGTTTTCATCTCAACGCGACACCACAATGGGAAATATCCTCGGGATGACGTCTAGCGGAGCGGGGCAAAACGAATCGTTTTTACTAAATATTATGCATTGGCTTGTTGATATTGGCGTTTAAGCGCGCCAAATCAGTTTAACTTCGCTTTTACTGACCATTTCTATTACTAAACATCATTAGCTTTCGGTGCTTTAGCACGGTACTATAATGTTATAGATACTTGAATTTGTTGAGACAATTAGATGGACATACCAGAGGCTGAACAGTCTTTTTTCTGGGTAGGAGTAGGCGCGTCTGCGGGCGGCCTCGATGCGATTCAATCGTTGTGCAAGGTATTGCCCTCTGATGCCAATATGGTTTATATCATTGCACTCCATTTGTCGCCAAAGCACGAGAGCAAGCTTACCGAGTTGATTCAACGCGTCTCATCATTGCGGGTTCAAACTATCGTTGATGGTATTGAAGCGCAACCTAACGTTATTTATATCACGCCACCAAAGTACGATGTATTCGTAGTAAATAATACTATTCACCTTGCTTCGCCTGATGCAAAAGCACTTGCTAAACCATCGGTCAATACGTTGTTAAAGTCATTAGCCGAGCAAAAAGGCGAACGTAGCATTGGCGTTGTGCTATCAGGGACAGGGTCCGATGGTGCTCACGGTGTTAAGGTCATTCGCGCGTCAGGTGGGTGTACTTATGCCCAAGAACCCGAGTCGGCAGCGTATGACGGAATGCCGAATGCTTCAATTGATACCGACTGTGTCGATTTCATCTTAACCCCGACTGAAATAGGTAAACACCTTAGTGATTTAAGCTCTAAATTACCCGAGGCATTACGCGCAAAAATAGATGCTAGCGAGACAAAAGATAGATTTGCCGAACTTATAAATATAGTGAGGAGGCAGTGTGGCGTTTCGTTTAAGCAGTATAAAAAAGCAACGCTTCAGCGCCGCATTGAACGCCGAATGCTCGCAAATCGTTTAAATGACTTTAATTCTTATGTTGACCTTTTACGTCGTCAAACCGACGAAGTTGAATTACTGTACAAAGATATTTTGATATCAGTAACTAACTTTTTTAGAGACCCTGCCACATTTAAACAGCTGTCACCTGTCCTTAACGATATCGTTTCACAAAAAGGTGAAGGCGAGCCACTACGATTATGGGTGGTTGGGTGTGCCACAGGTGAAGAGGCTTATAGTCTTGCAATTATGCTCACAGAAGCCTTGGGGGGGATAGATGAACTCGCCTCGGGCGACCATCAAATATTTGCCACCGATGTTGATGCAAATGCACTTGCCATAGCACGTAAAGGAATATACAGCGAAGCATCTATGGCTGATGTGCCACCTCTATACAAAGAACGGTATTTCAAGAAAAAGAGTAACGGTTACGAAATTATTGATGAGCTTAAACGCGTCATATTGTTTTCTGGCCATAATATTGTGGACGATCCGCCTTTCTTGCGTATCGATTTAATAACCTGTCGTAACCTGCTTATTTATTTTGAGCAAGAGCTACAAAAGAAAGTGTATCGCATATTTCATTACTCACTGCGAGAACGCGGCTATATGTTCTTAGGCAAATCTGAAAGTACGTCTCAAGTGACAGATATCTTTAGAACTGTCCATTCACAAGAGCGTATTTTTCAGAAGCGAAGCGTGACATCTTTTAACCCGCAACGTTTCTACTTAAGTGGGAAAACGGTGGGTAACTCTGTCAGCGATACGCGTCCCCCGGTCGATGATTCGTCTGCGCCCAAATTACCTGAAACCTTCGTAGAGCAACTCGGTGACGCGTGCATCTTGGTTAATGATAACCTTGATATTGAACACAGCTACGGAAAGAGCTCCACCTATATAAAATTTTCAAAAGGAAAGCCTTCTCTTAATCTTAATGAGATTATTATTGAAGTTTTTAAACATGAAATTCGTCCACTTGTTTACAAAGCAATAAGAACGAAAGCATTAGCTGAAGGACAGCCCCGCCGACTTTCAATAGAGGGCACCGCCTATAAAGTTAGAATGACGGTTTATCCTATTTCTGTTGAAGAAGCGTCAGAGTCATTTTTATTAGTTTGTTTTAATCGCTTAGGTGAACTGAAAGAGGTAGGCGAAAAAACGCTAGCCGACGAAAACTCAGATCGCGTTAAAGAGTTAGAAGACGAACTTTCGATGGCGAGGGAGCATATACAAACGGTAATTGAAGAACTCGAAACTTCGAACGAAGAGCTTCAATCAATGAACGAAGAACTTCAGTCGTCTAATGAAGAACTACAGTCTTCTAATGAAGAGCTAGAAACGACTAACGAAGAGTTACAGTCAACCAACGAAGAATTGGTGACGATGAACGATCAACTTAATGAAAAGACAACCGCCCTTGAGGTGGTCACTAATAAGTTAGTCAATCTTAAAAACTCTCTTCAGTTCCCATTAGTTTATGTCGACATTAATCTTCGTGCTGTGCAGGCAAACGTCGCCGCAAAGGCGTTTTTCTCCCTACAAGACAGCTTAGGGAATTTCGGCAGCAGTTTACAAAAAACGTTTAAGTCAGATGAGATAATCAAACTAACCACTAAAGTTATTAATACCGAAAAAGAAGAAGTGTTTCAGGTTATCGGTGATGACAAACATTTTAACGTACATATCATGCCGTTTATGGCCACGAATAATCAGGTAGAAGGTGCAATATTAAGTTTCATTGATAACACTACCATTATGCTTCAACAGAAAGAACTTGAAGAGAAACGTCTTGTAGCTCATCGAGCAAGCCAAGCAAAAACCGAGTTTTTGGCAAACGTTAGCCACGAAATAAGAACACCTCTGAACGCCATAGTGGGCGTTAACGAAGTCTTTCGTTTAAATATTGCAGATGAGGTCAAGCAAGACCGATTGCTCACCATTTTAAATAACGCGACAGGTAAACTTAAAGCCCTGCTAAATGACCTACTAGACTTTGCAAAACTTGAAACTGGGCAGCTTACACTCGAATACACAGAGTTTTCTGTTCAAGAAACTATTCAAGATTTGATTGATCTCTACTCTGTAGAAAAGAAACAGAAGGGCATTGCGATTTCAGCAGTACTGGACAACGACTTACCCGAACATTTTATCGGTGACCCACTCCGTGTTCAGCAAATTGTTACTAACCTGCTTTCAAACGCAATTAAATTTACTGAGGAAGGCTCGGTACAAGTAAAAGCAAGCGGGAACTGGAATCAAACGATTTACTATTTAGTCATTGAAGTGGTGGATACCGGTATCGGTATGTCTAAGGAAAGTGTCAATCAAATATTTGAAAAATTCTCTCAGGCAAATTCTAGCATTGCACGACGGTTTGGTGGCTCAGGGCTAGGGTTATCGATAATTAAAGAATTAGTTAAGCTTATTGGTGGCACCATTGAGGTTAACAGCAAAGAAGGTGAAGGCTCGTCATTCAAAGTAACGCTGCCATTGCGCACGCCAAAACATATTAGAGAGCCCCTTGAGTCGGAACACAACGAAACATACAAACTCGACGTCTCTGACAAAGAGAAAGTGCTTGTTGTCGAAGATAATGAAACGAACGTTTTCATAATATCATCGTACTTAGACGAATTTGGCGTTCAGCATGACGTTGCAGAAAATGGAAAACGTGCGTTAGAAACCTTAAAGGACGATACCTACTCCCTGATTCTTCTGGATTTACAAATGGATGAAATGGACGGTTTTGAGTTTTATGAACGGTTCAAACTTATTCAATCCAATGGCAAACACCTAGAGACAAAAGTTATTGCAGTGTCAGCTCATGTCCACAACGATATCATCAAGCGCTGTTTAGACGCTGGAATGATCGAATTTCTGCCCAAGCCAGTAGAAATTAAATCGCTGTTTAAATTGTTGAAAAAACATTTAGGGAAATGATTTGGCTCATGTATCTGCGCGATACCCTGGAATTAACCCCGTGTTTTTTATTGGAGCTTCCGCCGGTGGTGTAAACGCGTTTAGTACGCTTGCATCTATGCTACCGGAGGATTTTCCTTCTCCGGTATTCTTTTTGCTTCATAGGCTAAGGGACAGCACAGTAAACTCAGCGGGGTTACTACCGCTTTTAGAAGCGAAGTCAAACTTACCAGTGAAAGTCGCTGAGGCGGGTGAACTGGTGCGTTCTGGTCACATTTACCTTCCTCCAGACAATTTACATATCGGCGTTGACGATAATCATATCTTTTATTCTGATTTGCCTGACGACGAACCATGGCGCCCCTCTATCGACTTTCTTTTCAAATCTGGTGCCCGTGAATACAAAGACCGTTCAATCGCTATACTGCTCACCGGGAAGCTGGATGACGGCACGCAAGGTATGATTGAAACCACACACCAAGGCGGCATTACTGTCGCACAATCGCCGACCGATGCCTATGAGCCGCACTTACCCCTTCAGGCACTCATGAACGACCACCCTACCCACGTCTTGCCCCTAGTAGATATTCCGAAGTTGATGTGCGAATTTGTTCACCACCCTCATTTTGCCAATCAAAAAGACGTATTTGAAGAATCTGCAAAAATAGCAAAGTCACTTAAGCAACAACTTAAATAGGCATGTACAAGAAACGGTTTATCCGACTGCGTAATAATTGCAGTGTTTTGTATAGATAACGCACATCATAATGATACACATGCTTAGTGATGAAACTTAACACACTGATCTTAAAGAGCTTTAATCAATTGGCATGTGAAATGAATGAACTAACTTGAATTATCACCTCTGTTAAAGGTTGTACAGAGATTAAAAATCAAGGAGTTTGATATGAAAAAGTTAGTATTAGCATCGTTAATTGGCACCGCCCTTTCAGCAAGTGTAGTTGCCGGTGAAGGTTTAGAGAAAATTGATACAACGTTTGCCGATTTAGATAACGACGATAATCGTTATATCTCTCGTGAGGAAGCAGACGATGATGAAATTTTCGCGCACTTTTCAAAAATTGATGCCAACTCAGACATGAGAATTTCGATGGAAGAGTTTAATCGACATGTAACGAAGCACCCTCAGCATTTTGACGGTGATGTCGTTGCCTCGGTAAAAGCGATGAAGCATAGCATGGGTGAACTGCACGACACGCCAGCGGTACCGCCCAAAGATGAAAAGCTAACCTACGAGCTTCATGAAAGCGCGAAAACCGAAGTAAAAGATGACGTCGTTGAAAAAGAAGTCAAGGTTGAAACCGAAACCACGATTATCGCAAAAAGTGAATTCGATATGATGGACATTAATAGTGACGGTACGTTGACGAAAGCAGAAGCATCGCGAAGTGGTGTAACGAAAGCATTTGATAGAATAGACCGTAATGATGATGAACTCATCTCTCGTACTGAGTATTCAACATTACAACAAGAACGTGACAGTGATTCCGACGAATAACACAGCGTTCACGTAAAAAACGCGCCTTTTAGGCGCGTTTTTTGTTTAATCTTTTTTGTAATCGTCGTGACAAGATTTGCAACTAGCGCCAATTTTGCCAATGGCGCCTCGATACGCTGTCTCATCGCCCGATTTAACTGCCGTTTGTAACCCTTGCGCAGCAGTTTTAAGCGCTAAGACCTTGCCTTCAACGTCAGAAAAATCTTCCCATATCGCGTCTTTTGCACCCGTTTTAACGTTAAAGCTGCGAGTATCAACAGAAAGATAGTCGGTCATCATATCTGCTAACTGCTCCAACCGCACTGCATTAGTCATCATGACACTTTCATCATACGGTAAAACGCCTTTAGCCATACCGCCTAATGGGCCCATGTTGCTACGTACTAACGTAAACATTGCCTGTCGGTAATTGGTTGCCGCTTTCGCATGCTTCATAGACGACGCTTGTGTTACTTCGGCCGATGCAACGTTACCAGAAATCCCGAATGCCAATGTTGCTGCTACCGTTAATGCCTTTATCGATCTTAAGGTATTTGTTGCATTTTTCATTACTTTTCCCTTTTCGTATTTGAACGTGCTGTACCTGCTACGTGGCGTAATGAAAACGCTCTATAGCGAAATAGATAGTCTCTTACCATCAATCGTGACGAATACACGTAAATTAAGCAAGGCTTTAGCCTATTATTTTTGCAACTATTAGAAAGCAGAGGTATAAAAAAGCCCTCATAAGGAGGGCTTTCTATAAAACGGTTAACGTGTTATTTCGTTAAATCGTCGAAGAACTTTTTAACGCCATCAAAGAAGCCTTGCGCCTTCGGGCTATGCTTACTTGATGCTTTACCCATCGATTCTTCTAGCTCCTGAAGCAGTTCCTTTTGACGAGTTGAAAGCTTAACTGGCGTTTCCACCACCACTTTACACATTAAATCGCCAATCGCACCGCTTCGCACTGACTTCACACCTTTGCCGCGTAGACGGAACATGCGTCCAGTTTGTGTTTCAGCACTAATCTTAAGTTTCACTTTACCGTCCAAGGTTGGAACTTCTAACTCCCCGCCTAAGGCTGCGGTTGTAAAACTAAGTGGAACTTCGCAATAGAGGTTATTGCCATCACGTTGGAATATATCGTGGTCGCGAACATGCACCTGAACATAAAGATCACCCGCTGGAGCTCCATTTTCTCCGGCTTCGCCTTCGCCCGATAAGCGAATTCTATCACCCGTATCAACCCCTGCTGGAATTTTAACGTTAAGTGTTTTTGTTTTCTCTTTACGACCATGTCCATGACAGCTGTTACATGGATCTTCAATAATTTTGCCTTTACCAGAACATGTAGGGCATGTTTGCTGAACGGCAAAAAAACCTTGGCGCATTTGAACTTGGCCGTTTCCGTGACACGTTGGACATGTTTTAGGTGAAGACCCTGTTTTCGCGCCAGAACCATCACATACGTCGCATTCAACTAACGTGGGAACGCGGATATCGACGCTTTTGCCTCGTACCGCTTCTTCTAATGAGAGCTCGAGGTTGTAGCGTAGATCAGAGCCTTGACGCGCACGTGATTGACGACCTCCACGACCGCCTCCACCGAAAATATCGCCGAAGACATCGCCAAAGATGTCGCCAAAGTCAGCTCCACCACCGTAGCCACCGCCACCGCGATTAGGATCGACACCAGCGTGACCATATTGATCATACGCAGCGCGCTTCTTCGAATCAGACAATATTTCGTAGGCTTCCTGGATTTCTTTAAACTTGTCTTCCAGGCCTTTATCGCCTTGCGTACGGTCGGGATGGTATTTCATCGCTAGCTTTTTGTACGCTTTCTTTATTTCGCGTTCGCCAGCACTCTTTTCAAGCCCTAGTACTTCATAGTAGTCACGTTTCGACATATCGGTTACTTATCCTACTTTCTGTCGACAGATTTAAAAGCTAACCCATCGAATCTACATCTGACTGTTGTGAAAATAACCTGCTGTGTATTCTACAAAACCAAGTCATTTACACAACAAAGGCGCAACAAGATATACCTGCTGCGCCTGAACTGCATAAACAGCCCGGCGCACCGGGCTTATCGCAACAGCTTACTTTTTGTCTTCGTCTTTCACTTCTTCAAACTCAGCGTCGACAACATCGTCGCCTGCTTGGCCAGAAGCTTGCTGTTCGCCGCCTTCTGCGCCTTCAGCTGCACCAGCTTGCTGAGCTTGAGCCGCTTCCATCAACTTGCTAGACACTTGAATAAGCTCTTGTGTTTTCGCTTCGATTTCCGCTTTATCTTCGCCCTTAGACGCAGTTTCAAGTGCTGTAAGTGCTTCTTCGATAGGCGCTTTATCTTCAGCGCTTAGTGCGTCACCCACTTCTTCAAGCTGCTTACGTGTAGCGTGAATCATGCCATCCGCTTGGTTGCGTGCTTGAATGAGCTCTTCAAACTTCGCATCAGCTTCTTTGTTCGCTTCTGCGTCTGCTACCATTTTTTCTACTTCTTCATCGCTTAGGCCAGAAGACGCTTTAATGGTAATTTTCTGCTCTTTACCTGTGTCTTTGTCTTTCGCAGACACGTGTAGGATACCGTCAGCATCTAGGTCGAAGGTAACTTCAATTTGCGGCACACCGCGCGCGGCTGGACGAATACCTTCTAGGTTAAACTGACCAAGAGACTTGTTGCCGCTTGATTGCTTACGCTCACCTTGCAGTACGTGTACGGTTACAGCAGACTGATTGTCTTCTGCGGTAGAGAACGTTTGCGACTTCTTCGTTGGGATAGTCGTGTTTTTCTCGATAAGCGCAGTCATTACGCCACCCATCGTCTCAATTCCTAGAGACAGAGGCGTAACGTCTAGAAGTAGTACGTCTTTAACGTCACCAGATAACACACCACCTTGAATTGCCGCACCTACTGCTACTGCTTCATCAGGGTTAACGTCTTTACGTGGCTCTTTGCCGAAGAATTCAGTTACATACTTCTGAACTAGCGGCATACGTGTTTGACCACCCACAAGGATGATGTCGTTGATGTCGCCTACCGATAGGTCTGAATCTTCTAACGCTTGCTTAAGAGGTTTAAGCGAGTTCTTTACTAAATCTTCAACCAAAGATTCAAGTTTTGCACGAGTCAGTTTAATGGCTAAGTGCTTAGGACCTGACCCATCAGCGGTGATGTAAGGCAGGTTGACTTCTGTCTGTTGTGAAGAAGAAAGCTCAATCTTAGCTTTTTCGCCCGCTTCTTTAAGACGCTGCATTGCTAGCGGATCTTTACGAAGGTCGATGCCTTGGTCTTTCTTAAACTCTTCGACAAGGTAGTTGATTACGCGGTTATCGAAATCTTCACCACCAAGGTGAGTATCACCATTAGTCGCAA
Organism: Alteromonas algae; assembly: GCF_049117195.1. Lineage (GTDB taxonomy): Bacteria > Pseudomonadota > Gammaproteobacteria > Enterobacterales > Alteromonadaceae > Alteromonas. The sequence goes on along the minus strand of NZ_CP185260.1, from coordinate 1,453,490 downwards.
GTACTTCAAACGTATGCTCGCCATCTACTTCATCAATTTCGATGATAGAGATATCGAATGTACCACCACCTAAGTCATATACTGCAACAACGTTTTCGCCTTGCTTTCTGTCCATGCCGTAGGCAAGTGCAGCAGCTGTTGGCTCGTTGATGATACGCTTAACTTCTAACCCTGCAATACGACCAGCATCTTTAGTTGCTTGACGCTGAGAGTCGTTGAAGTAAGCAGGAACCGTAATAACCGCGCCAGTGACTTCTTCGCCAAGATAGTCTTCAGCGGTCTTTTTCATTTTCTTAAGTACTTCAGCAGAAATTTGCGGAGGCGCCATTTTCTCGCCTTTCGCTTCTACCCATGCGTCACCATTGTCAGCACCTACGATTTTGTAAGGCATAATGTCGATGTCACGTTGTACTTCTTTGTCTTGGAAGCGACGACCAATTAAACGCTTGATAGCGAATAATGTGTTTTCAGGGTTTGTTACTGCCTGACGCTTCGCTGACTGACCAACAAGCGTTTCGCCGTCAGCTGTATAAGCAATGATTGATGGCGTTGTACGATCGCCTTCCGCGTTTTCAATTACGCGAGGTTTGTCGCCGTCTAAAACTGCGACACATGAATTTGTTGTACCTAAATCGATACCGATGATTCTACCCATTTCGTGTCTCCGAAATAATTTCTAAAGTCTGTACTTTTAGTGGGGTTATTCCCCAATCTTTTCAATACTTGTCAGCAAAAAAACTGACATATTTGTGTGTTTATCGCAAAAACGTGAATTACGCTTGCGTATCAACACCACCGCTTGGCGCACGCGATACCATTACCATGGCAGGGCGTAACAAACGGCCGTTAATTTGATACCCTTTCTGCATCACCGCCATTACCGTATTAGGTTGGTGGTCAGCACTTTCCTGCATTGACATCGCTTGATGTAAATCAGGGTTAAAGCTTTCGCCCTGAGGGTCAATAAGGGTTAATCCAAATTTCTCAATAGTGCTTAAGAAAGTTTTGTGCGTCATTTCGACCCCTTCAAGCAAGGGTTTAATCGCTTCGTTTTCGCTATCAGTCATTTCGATAGCGCGCTCTAAGTTATCGATAACCGGAAGCAACTCGCCAGCAAAGCGTTCAAGGGCAAATTTACGCGCCTTTTCTACTTCACCTTCAGCGCGACGGCGTGCATTGTCTGCGTCAGCACGTGCACGCAATACGCCATCTTGTTGTTCTTTAATCGTCGCCTGAGCTTCAGACAGCGCAGTTTCAAGTTCGTAAATGCGCTGTGCATTTTCATCTAACTCTACACTCTCAGCTTCTGAGGTTTCTACCTGCGTTTCTTCAGCGCTTTGAACAGTTTCATCTACTGTATTTTCTTGATCTGCCTGCACATCGCGATTATCGCTCATGCCTACCTCCAAACGTTTTTCTAAATCTAGTTGTTTACCCTACACGGCTGGTGTGCAGCGCAAATTACCCTGTTGCGCTTAGTTATGGGGCTAGATTTAAGGTGTTCAAGGGTATCCACAATAAATTTGTGGATGATTTTTAAAAATCTGAGAAAACTAGGTTTCGGTTTTTAATTTTCTTAGGCTCAGAATCGACTTAGCAAGCCCACACCTCATGAATCTTCATGCTTAATGCCCGATTATCAAAAAATATTTGATAAGTATTCAAAAATAAGCTTGTAACTGTTTGCAAATAAAATCTCTACACTTCTCCTATCAGTCAAATTAAAGCTGTACCAGCTTTTAACCCTGTACCGAAATTTAGAGAGAAAAGATGATCAAATTAAAGCAGCTTATTATCGCTACCACTGTTGGGCTAAGCATGTTGAGCAGTGGGGCCTTCGCTGCTACTGAAGTAGGCCCCTTAGAGCCTGTCACCACTTTTGAAGACGCAAGAGGCGCAGGTATTACCATTACTCCGTCTGGCCGATTACTCATTAGCATGCACCCGCTTGATAATCCAAAGCTAAAGATTGTTGAAGTAATGGCTAATGGGTCTAAACAACCTTTTCCTAATTTAGATTGGGCAGATGGCCCACAAACCGGTGATGTAGGCTTTAGTGCCGTTATTGGTATACACAGCGATAGTCAAGGCACTGTATGGATGCTAGACATGGGAAGTGAAACCTCACCAGCCAAACTCGTTGCGTGGGATAGCAATGAAAATGCGCTGGTTAAAACGATTGAACTTGATAACAAAGCACTTAAAGTAAATTCGTTTGTTCAAGACTTTGTTATTGATGAAAAGCACAACAAAATTTATATCGCAGACATGACATTTGGTAACTTTGCTGGTGCAACAAAGCCGGCAATTATTGTCGTTGATACCGAGACGGGCGAATCTACGCGAGTATTAGAAAGCGCTTCTTATCTTATGCCTGAAGATAGAGAACTTGTCATTGAAGCATCGCTACTTGCCTCTAAAACCGATGATGGTAAGCCAAACCCGCTTAAATTTGGTTTAAATCCAATAGCGTTGGACCCAGCCTCTGACACACTTTACTTTGGCGCGTTCACTGGCACCAAAATTTATCAAATATCAACATCCGCTATCGGCGACACGTCGCTATCAGACAATGAACTAGAGAAATCTATTCAGGTATTTGGCCCCAAAAACCCTAGCGACGGTATTGCACTAGCGCCAGGAGGCGGCGTATTAGCCACCGATTTAGAAAATAACGCGGTAGGATTAACAACTAAAGGAAAGTATCAAACGCTTATTCAAGATAAGCGTTTGGCCTTGCATCACTTTTATGTCGTACCTTGCTAGCCTCTTTTTCTGCCACCGCGGTAATCGAAAAGCCAAATGCTACCTAGTTAACGCCAGTAGTCCAAAACGTTCTGCTGCGGATAGAGCCACTGTCCATTATCACGCAGGTAGGTTCATCCGCTTTGCAACCATTGCCTTTTATTCGGCTTCCCGTTTGTCCGTGGTTTTGTCTCAGTTCACTTAACATCAAAGCATGAACATCAACCATATTGATACTAATTCCAGTAACTGTGATAGTTTCAATATCGCTATCAAGGCCGGCGTTGCGCTGTGCATTGTCACTAATTAGTTCAACAACGGGTTGCCCATTTAACTGTTGTAGTAGCTCTACAGAATTGGCGTATTTACCTGACGCTGGAAATGCTAATAAAGACTTCGCTTTCGCCATATCCTTTTCCACAAACTCTCCATTGATATAAAGAACGGCTAACATATAGTTAGCGAGATAGCTCATTCCTTTTTCAACCTCGGCTTCCAAAAACTTAACCGCAGTTGCTTTTTCTTCGTCGGTAGATTCATTATCAGAAAAGACGAGAACAGCATATTCCTCTGCCGTTCTGTTAACGCCTTTATCTGCAGCAAATTTCATCATTCGCTTGGCTTCAGCCATATTCTTTCGTGTACCTATGCCCTGTGCAGCCATCCCCGCTGCTTGTCGGTAAGCAGGCAGGAAGCCCTGTTTGGCAGACTTATCAAAATAATAATAGGCGTTTTCTAAGTCTGTCTTTACACCAGATTCAGGATTCATAAAGATGTGACCAAGAGAGAAGCTGGTTTGCTCATGACCTCTGGACGCCAAAGCTCGAAGTGTATTCAGCTTAGCGATAGAACAATCTTCGTCTGCGCATTCAGGTTGATTCGGAATAGCCCACACAGATGCAGATAGTATAGTTGAAACGAGTAGTGTGATTCGCAGAAAACGTGTGTTTGCTGAATTTTGTTTCATTAAAGTCCCTTTTAATTATTTCGGTGATTGGCTAAGGACGACTTATGTTTAAATCCTACCACTCAAAAAAACATCGCCCATGTATAAAAAACGTATCACTTGTAGTTCGAATTGTAAACAATTGGCTCAGTAACAGTGGTTATGTACTACCAGAAGATACCTCGAATGTGAAAACCATGTTAATGTAAATCAACAAAAAACGCGCTTCAATTGCGCTAATAAATGCGTTCAATTACACGGAAAATCTATGCTAAGTATCTGGACGGTTGGCACTATTGTTGGTTTTTACCTCCTCGCGCTTTTCGCTTTAGCATTTTGGGGCGATAAGCATTTACGTGACAACCGGCAACATCCAATACTGTACAGTCTTGGATTGGGCGTGCATTGTACATCTTGGGCATTTTTCGGCACTACCTCGCAAGCAGCACAATATGGCTGGGCCGTCACCCCTACTTATTTAGGGATTATGCTGACCATGGCATTTGCCTTTCCCGTAATTCTTCACATAAGTAGACTATGCCAGCAACACAACATCAGCTCGCTGGCTGACCTCATATCATTGAAGTACCAACACTCTCATTTAATTGCCGCTCTTATCACTTTACTGTGTTTTTTTGGTGTTGTTCCCTATATAGCACTTCAGCTAGACGCTATTACAAAATCTATTAATTTACTCACTGGTGAGCCCCAAACCACCACACCTTGGTTAAGCATTTATGTTGCCGGTTTGCTTGCCATATTTGCTATAACCTTCGGCACGCGTACGCTGAATTTAACTGATAAGCACCCTGGTTTGCTTCTTACTATCGCTTTTGAATCGTTATTTAAACTGATTGCCCTTTGGACAGTCGGTGTGTTTGTTTGCTTCTTTATGTTCGATGGTGTGCTCGATCTTGTCGCGAAGGCATCGGCAAACGAGGCCGCAAGCAATGTGATTTATGCAGATAGCGCCCCCTTGGTTTACCTAACCCATGTAATGTTGGGTATTTGCTCTATGTTTGTGCTGCCCCGTCAATTTCATATGAATTTTGTAGAGCTAAATGGTGAAGGTGAACTTAGAACCGCTCGTTGGCTTTTTCCTATGTATTTATTAGGGATGACAGTGTTTCTTATTCCTCTCGCACTAGCAGGGAAAATGCTGTTACCTGACACGGTAAATTCAGACACCTACGTGTTAGCGCTGCCCATTTATGCCAATAATATCGAAGTTTCTATTATTGCATTTCTTGGCGGTCTGTCTGCGACGACCAGTATGGTTATTGTCGCAACGTTAGCACTTGGGATAATGATAGCTAATAACGTGGTTACCCCTCTTTGGATAAAAGCAAGGTTACGCACTGAACCAAACCACACCATGCAGCCCGGTAAAATACTTACTATACGGCGGCTTACGGTACTGGTGGTCTTGTCGGTAGCACTTTGGTATCACCTTAATGTAAGTCAAGCAGCCCCGCTTGTTAAAAGCGGTATTATCGCAATTGCGTTATTAAGCCAATCTTTACCTATTTTGATGTTCGGGCTGTATTGGAAGAAAAGTACAAAGGCCGCAGCGGTGAGTGGCCTCTTTGCTGGGTTCACGTGTTGGTGCGTGCTGCTACTTTACCCTAGCTTGATGTCGAGCTATTACTTCAACACGCCCCCCTCTGACGCCGAGTTAGGCATAGGCTTTGTTTATTCGTTAATGGCAAATAGCGTGACGTTTTTACTGGTTGCGCTACTCACCAACAAGTCGGTATCACCTCATCGCGCGAGCGATACAAAAAACATCGACGTTGCCTCGCAGCAATTAATGGTAAAAGTAAGCGATTTAATGTCGCTTACACAGCGGGTACTGGATAAAGAGAGCCATGACACATTGATAAAGCAACTTTCTGTTGATGTATCTCGTGCACACCTTACTGGCTATGCAAGCCATGCTTTACTTAATCGTGTTGAGCAGCTTTTAGCTGCACAAGTCGGCGGCCCCAGTGCGCGAATATTACTCGGTGCCATTGCCAACACTGGCAGCGATACCTTGCCAGAGTTAGTTGACTGGGTAGAAGAAGCGTCGCAGTCGTTTCAATTCAATCATGAAGTATTGCAGTCATCGGTGCAGCACATAGAGCAAGGCATTAGTGTACTAGATGACAAGCTTAAACTGTTGGCATGGAACGAACGGTATGTAGAGCTTTTCTATTACCCGAGAGGCTTTCTTAAAGCCGGCATGCCCATTAGCGATATTTTAGATTTCAACGCACAACGAGGGTTATTTGGTAATGGCGACGAGGCCCCACAAGAAATAGAGAAACGAATAGGCCATATGCTGAAAGGCAGTCGGCATAAATATGTTCGGAAGCAACCCGACGGCAAAGTGATTGAACTTAACGGCTCGCCCCTGCCTGGCGGAGGCTATGTTACGACCTACAGCGACATTACCGAATACATTGCCATTCAAGATGCGCTAGAACAGTCAAAAAGTAAACTAGAAGCCCGCGTAGAGCAGCGTACCGAGCAACTTCGCTTTGCTAAACAGCAAGCCGACGATGCAAATGAAAGCAAGACAAAATTTCTTGCAGCAGCCGGCCATGATTTGATGCAACCTTTCAACGCAGCCACACTTTTCGCGTCTATGCTAGAGAAGAAGACAAAAGGTAGCGAACTCTCTAGCCTGTCAGAAGGCGTAGTGAACTCATTGAGCAATGCACAGACCCTGCTTTCTATGCTGCTCGACATGACAAAATTAGAGTCGGGCGTGTTAAACCCTCAAAAAGTGACCTTTGCAATAGACGATGTTTTGTCGTCGTTGTGTAAGGAGTTTAGCTTAATCGCAAAACAAAAAAACATCACACTACGCTATATAAAAACCAGTAGCTTTACATATACCGATAAACATTTGTTTCGACGCGTTATGCAAAACTTATTGTCAAATGCCATACGCTATACGCAAACCGGTACGGTAGTAGTGGGCATCAGAAGAAAACTCAAACTAGACTCAGCACCTAAGGGGCTGCCAACACTTCACGTCTGTGTTTACGACACAGGCCCCGGTATTGCACCAAGCCAGCAAACAGAAATATTTAATGAATTCCACCAGCTAGAAAGCCCGCGCAGTTCACAAGGCATTGGCCTTGGATTAACCATTGTGGACAGAATGTGTAAACTGCTCGGCCATAGCATTACGTTGCAGTCTGCGCTTCATAAAGGCAGCTGTTTTGCTATTACCGTGCCTAAAAGTGACAAGAAAAATAATAGCCCTATTGATAAATCTAAAGACAATACAGGCGAAGTGTTAGATGAAAAGGCATCATCGTTTTTGCACAAAAAACGGCTTCTGCTTATCGAAAATGATGAGCAAGTTACTTGCGCCATGAAAGCCCTCTTTGAAGATTGGGGAGCGACAGTCGTCACTGCGATGAGCAAGAAGGAAGCGTTAGCGGCATGCGGTATGAAGCCAGATATAATTATTGCAGACTATCACCTTAATTTTGGTGAAACGGGCACAGAGGTTTTACGAGAAATCGCATTGCTGCCACACAGCCCCGATTTACGCCTGTTAATTACTGCGAACCGAAATAGTGAGATAAGGGATACGGCCGCTGACATGGGGATAGCGTACTTGCCAAAACCCATAAAACCCAGCGCGTTAAAACGAATTTTAAAGCAGCGATTCAGTTAATACGTACCGAATAATGAGAGCAAAACGCGAAAGGCAGAAATCGATTGGTTTTAGCCTGAACGTGAGTAACGTATCATGAGCCGCGTTAATACAGTTATGCTAGACAGTAGTCAATTCTATGGAGTGCGCAACGGTGACTATAAAGGACTATAATCGATACCGAAAGGCTATTTTAGGTGCTGTCGCGCTCGTCATCACTTTGATGGGCATCGGTATATACTTTGTCACAAACGAGAAAGAAGAGGCGTTCAACAATACCGCACCAAGTACTGATGCGTCAGACTCTACTATCGAACCTAAAAACTATAGGCTAATGACTGCTCCGTTAACGCCAGATCGCACCGCAAACGCATTAGAAAACGCTACAAAAATCTACTCGGCAAGTGAGTCCTACAGTCAATGCGAAGTAGAAAACGCAGAGGTTTGGGATAAACTTCAGCGCGTAAAAAATGCAATAAATAGTGAACTTCTGGCGCTAGATAATAGCCGTCTTCTTAGCGATGCCGTGTTCTTACTTCAAGAAGAAGGCTATTTTGACACATCAAATGCTCTGTTAAATTTACACCGCCTTCAACTAACAAATCAACAACAGAAATTCCAGCGTGCGCCATTTAAGCCTACCCAAGAAGAAATCGATGAAATAAGAAATGCATTCTATCTTCTGCAAGATATAGTTGAGGCTGCGGCGCAACAAGATATTGAAAAAGTCATGCAAGCTACACATGCCTTTAGGCAAAACAACGATAAACACGGCTATGCGATAAGAAGAGGAAGAAACAAATTCCTTATAACCCCCGACGTCGTTATTGGTCATAGTTTGGCAACCGCATCCCCAACGTTTGTTGACGATATCGCCGCACAATACCCAGTCAGCCATTTGCTTTTCACCCAAGCGGTGCGTTCAGGGGCAAGCAATGAAGTATTAGAGAAATTACTGTCGAGTTTTGATTTTAATAACGAGCCGATTTATACCAAACACAATACGTTACAAACCGCTTTGCAAGCAGCGATTGAAATTGAGTCGCTACATGCAATGCGACTACTCCTCTCTCAGCCTAATCTTCAACATACCGCGTTTTTCTTTAACCCTCTCAATACGATTATTTTTAATACATTAAATGCGAAGAAGGACGAGTTTACCGAAATTCAAAAGGCGATGATGACCGAATTAGGTGAGCACGGTTTTCGCGTTGACATCGTTTCTACGTCCTATACCAAAAACCCAATGTTGGCGGGTTATATAGCGATGCTTGAACGCCCTATCGTAGACCAGTTAAAAGGGTTATCGATTCTCCCTCATCACATTGATAAGCTACAAATTCATCCTGATTCCACATTACCTTTATATCTGCAAGATCAATTGAAACGTAATGCGTTTCAAGCTCGAGTGCTAAAAGACGAATATAATGAAAGGGCGAAAACCTGTGTTGAACGAAAGAAAACGTTACAGTCATTGGTACCGCCACTAACAAGCATTGATGATGTATTTGTTTATATCAATGCCGACAATAGTTTCACCGAGAACGTCCAACTACTAAAGCAACAATCACTGACATTGGTTGATGCCTATTATGAAAAAATGGGCAGCCAGTCCTTAGATACCCGCAGGGTCGACGCGATAGCGGCATCCACGGAATCCCTTAAAGACATTCCTTTTGATGTTCTCGCACAAATTAACGAACTGAACCCGTTTGAACGATATCATCTCACCGAACGCTATTGTCAAAAATTTGGTAAACGTTCTATGGATGATATTTTTAACACCGTTCAGTATATAAACTTCAGTGTGTTTAGCTTTGAAGCATGCCTCGCTGGTAGCCCCGATGACTACGCTGATACAGAGCGCTATTTTTATCACCAGGAGAATACTTATCCTGGGATCATATACAATAAGTTAGCGCACTATGCCGTTGATGAAGCAATAGAAGCATTATCTGATCCCGCGTTCCAACGTCCAAAGGACTATAGCGGTTATCCCCATGGTCGCGATGCTCTGATGCTTGCACTAGATATAAAACTTGCCACTCACAATATTGATAAAAAAGACTACAAAACACTAATAAGCGCTCTTATCGAGAAACCGAGTTAGCAGATGAGCATTTCAAAAGGCTTCATCGGCTTAAAGTTGATCATTTTTTATTTTTTGAGGAGTTAGCGTCAATTCACTCACAAATTCGTCAAGCTGTTGCGTACCCTTTGGCAAAATATAGAACGTAGAGATATGCAAGCGCGTGTTGTCACACTGTAAACCCACTTACCAGTTTGCTTGATTCTTTGGCCATAGTAGACAGTGACGTCGCCGATTCTGCTACCAAACCGATACCCGTATTAAGCTCTTCAGCTTGTTCAGCAATACTGTTGACGTTACCACTTACGCTATCAGATGTCGCATTTTGCTCTTCGGTGGCAGTCGCTACCGTCTCAGCCATTGCACTTACTTGAGAAATGATATGAGACAGCTCATTCATAGCAGTGGTAACAAGGTCGACCAAATGTATACCGCCATCTGCTGCCGTTGACGCTTTTTCCATCTCTTTCACCGAGAGGCTAGATGCATCATTCATTCGATCTACTATTGAAGATATCTTGTGTGTGCTTTCCTGAGAGCGATTAGCCAGCGCTCTCACCTCATCGGCGACCACTGAGAATCCTCGCCCAGCTTCTCCTGCTCTTGCAGCTTCAATAGCCGCATTTAGAGCAAGTAAATTGGTTTGATCTGCAATAGAGGTAATGTCACTCAGTAAACTATTAATCAAACCCACCTCATTTTGCAGTGTGCTGATAACGTTCTGAGAATCTCTAATTAATTTCACCAACAGCTTGATGTTGCCTGCTGCGAGGTCGGCTCGGTCCATGTTTTCTTTCAGACTTGCCATGGCTGACGTACTGGCGTCTCTTGTTTCAACTGTATTACGAGATACTTCCGCAATAGACACAGAAAGCTCCTCGACTGACGCTGCTACCATTTCTGTTTCACCAAGCTGTATCGCCACGCCCTTTTTACTTTGCTCCACTAACGCAGCTAATTCATCTGATGAGGATAACAGCTTGTCTGAATTATTTTTTATCTGCTCAACGATATGCTGAATTTGGGTAATAAACGCGTTGAATGGTGTTATCACATTATTGATTTCAGGAATGCGTGTTGCGTTTAACCTAATGGTAAGATTGCCGTCTCCGCTTGATAGTGCACTACAGGCCTCACCTAATTCTTCCAAAGGCTTAATTATTTTCTTCGCAAGCAAAAGAGAAACCACTACTGCGAATACAAGAATAACTACAGCCACAATAAGAGTTGAATACACTAATTTCGATTGCAGGTGCTGTGCAGGCGCTAACGCTTCAGATACATCAATTTCGGCGAGAAGCCCATAAGTATGCTCCCCAATAGCTAACGGCAAATACGATGAAAAGACAGATACATCTCTGTAGTCTTTTACCATTTCAAAACCTTTTTGACCGTTTAGTGCCTTACCGCTAGCAGCACTATCAACTCTCTGAAGCCCGACTGACGTCCCCGCGTCTTTTATTTTCTTTGCTGTGCTCGGTGAAGTCGCACTAATTGCTTTTAAGTAATTTTCTCTGTCTTCTAAAAAGAAACGACTTTCGGTAACCAATAATCCATCTGGCGAAACCAGATAAGTCTCTCCCGAGTCGCCAAACCCACTGTCTTTCCATTCTTGGTTATGAGTGAGTATTGCGCCAATTCTATCAATAGGAATTTGAAAAATTAAAACTGCTGTTATCTCACCCGAACCGTCGGTAATGGCTGACGCTAAAAAGCCTGCCATAGCGTCATATGACGGCAAATAGGTCTCAAGTTTACTTATAGCGACATAATTGTTGTCACCTTTCTCTATAACGGCAGAGAAAGCGTTGCCAATCCCGGTATCAGCATAAGGCCCTTCTTTCAAATCAGTGGCAAAATCGAGTTCTTTATAGACACTGTAAACAATCTCGCCGCTCTTGGGTTCGACAATAAAAATGTCGTAGTAGCCAAATTCCTGAAGAAACTGCCGGATTTCATCGTGATACCTTGCATGCGACTTTGCATAATCGCTGTTATTACTCAATGTCGTTAATTTGTCTTTCTCGCCAATTGGGAATTGAGATGCCGCTATAAAGTCATATTGCAGCGCTTGGGAAGTGTTAGTCAGGCCTTCCACAAGCCGTGTAGGCTCAGATAGCACTGCATCATTTCGTTTTTTATAGAGCGTTGCGAAATCATTTTTGTAATAATCGAAAAGCGTGTTTTTTTGCGCGCTTGTTAGCTCTCCTCTTTGCTCCGTATAGCGATTAAACGCGGGAACAAAGTCATTGGCGGCATTAAATACGAGAGAAGAAGACGAAAAATTTCTAATTTGGCTTTCATTGAAAGCCAAATAGTTTTTAATTGCTTGCTTAGTTTGAACGCCTTGTTGGCGCATTTTATCCTCTGAGGAGGCAGCTAATGCAGTAGTAGAAGTATTAACAGCGACGTACGTTGTATACGCAGCTAGCGCTAGGACAGATAGAGACACAAGTAGAACGACAGAGAACAACAATCTTGTTTTTAATGACATTAGCGCGCTTCCTTTACATCCCTGTATATACTAAAGATAGTGACGAAAAAGTTCGATAATAAAATACCCTATATTGTAGTCTTGTGCACAAATAATGTGCTAAACCCTACCAATGTATAATGCGTTGCCTATTAAGTTTGTATATTGCCTCTAACCGTCAGAGCCCTCGTATAACACACCAAGACAAACAGAAAAATAAAAAGCCTAAACTTGCGCGGTGTCTTGTTTACGCTGGTACGATAGCAACACCGCTGTTAACGATTCAATATTAACCGGTTTAGTAAGGTAGTCATTCATGCCGGCGTCAAAACATTTTTGTTTTTCGCTCTCCATCGCATTGGCGGTCAACGCGACAATTGGGATAGATGACAAGTGCTCGCCTACACTACCAGCACGAATGCGACGCGTCGTTTCGTAACCGTCTAAATTAGGCATTTGGCAGTCCATTAAAATAATATCGTATTTCATTGGTGGGGATTTCATCAGCGTATCTAGGGCTTCACAACCGTCGTTTGACTCGTCTACGTCTACGCCCATACCTCCTAAAATAGCCAACATGACTTGCCTATTAATTTCATTGTCTTCAACTAATAGTACGGATAGATTCATATCAGTTGGACGCGAACTAATGCTAGTAGCCTTCGTCTCATTGTCTGGCTGTTCGGGAACCATCAGTGTGACAAAAAACGTAAAGGTAGACCCTTTCCCGACTTCACTTGAAAGGGTTATCTCTCCCCCCATCAATTCACAAACCTGTTTAGTAATAGCGAGGCCAAGCCCTGTGCCGCCAAACTTTCTCGTTGTTGACGAATCTGCTTGTGAGAACGATTCGAAAAGAAAGGGAATGATCGCTTCATCTATACCAGCACCTGTATCGCTTATGTCTACATTGATTCGTAATGAGTCGCCAGTACGCGTTGTATTACAGTGAATAGTGACACTCCCGGTTTCGGTAAACTTAATCGCATTTGACAGTAAGTTATTAAAGATTTGTTTAAGACGAAGAGGGTCACCCACTACCCTGGTGATGTTGTCACTTTCTGCAATAAGTTCAATCCGCAAACCTTTTTTATCAGCTTGAAATTTCTGCTCTTGAATTACCTCGTACATGAACTGGTTTAAATCAAACTCTATGTGTTCGAGGGTTAGCTCTCCCGCTTCTATTTTCGAAAAGTCTAAGATGTCGTTGATAATCACCATTAACGAATCTGCGCTACGTTTTGCTGTCGCAAGAAAGGTTGCCTGTTGCTCACCTAATTCCATCCGGCTGATAACATCAATCATGCCGATGACACCATTCATAGGTGTTCGTATCTCGTGACTCATATTGGCGAGAAAAGCACTTTTTGCTTCGTTTGCCGCCATGGCTTTCTTTTCGTGTGCTACCGCATAATCTCTTTGTTGCGTTAATTCAACCTGTTTACTGACAAGCTTTTGTCGGCCCAAATGTGAAAACCAACTTAATAACGTTCCCATTAACATGGAAAAGAAGAAATGAAGCATCAACGGCATGTCGGCAGCAAGATTAACCATTACCCAACCAGCCCAGTTTAGCGATATTAATACAACCCACTGGAATCGATTCGATAAAACAATGCCGCAGGCCAGGATCACTAAGAAAAGGTTGGTCGTTTGTTCAGGCGATTGAGACAGCCACAGGTGTGCTAAACTATTTACAGAACCCAATAACAATAGCGAAAGAATACCCAAGCGTTGATGAAGCGTCGAAATTTTTGCTGACTTGCGCATTAACACAAAGCTAAATACGGTGGTAACTAGCGCTAAACTAACCAGCCCCCATTTATAATCATCAGGAAGTAGAAAGTAATGACTACATGTGATTAGCACATAAAGAAAAAAGAATGCCGCCGCCATGGGCGTTAACAACTGCGTTAACAACTCTTTTGGCTCTTCAACCGCTTTCGTTCTTTTATTACCTAGCGCCATTTAATTCCTATTTTACGCGTCCCATCCGCATCCAATGTAAAGATAATAGCTTGTAAAAGTGGAGAATATATTCCCAATTAGGCTAATACCGTTTTTGAAAAGGCAAACCTTAACTGTAGGTAATATCCAACGATTAGCGAGTTATTAACTAATTAATCCAAAGCTCACTTCGCCATCGTATACAAATTATTACATTGTGGAGTTGCTATGAACCGAAAAACGTCCCCGGTTTTACTTTATGCTACCGGTGCTTTATTGCTTACTGTTATTGCTATTTGCGCCTATAAGTCGTTTCAAATTGTAAGGTCGCACAACGAAAAGAACGACGCACTTTATTATTTAGGTAGTACAGGCTGGAAATGGCAAAATGAAGTATCTGAAGTTCAAATCAAGCAAAAAGACGGCTATTCGCCGGCGCTGAGACAAGTTAACCTTGATGAAGATTATGCAGCGCTTATTACGCTTAGCGAGAACGGACAATATCGAGGCTTTGTTTTTTTTAATGCGGCGTGTGAGCCAGGCTCAGCGATATCTGAAACTAAGTACGTGTCGCCTGATGGTGAGCAATCCTCATCAGTGCTTCATTGCATTGAAGGGAAGCTTGTTTACATAAAAATGTGGCCAACTCGTATTCAAAACGATCGATGGGCAGACAGTGTAGGCGCCTATTCATTTGATGTAGACTTAACCGATTGGGATTTCTCGCCATTGATTAAGGCGTATTACATCGGAAAAGGTGAAGCAATTTAGCTTATCATTCTAATTTTTTTTGTAACTTGCTGCCTTCATTAGCGGTGAGTAATGTGTCGATGGCGCATTGTTCGTGGTCAGTGAATGCGGTAGAAAAATTCTCACCCCTTACGGTAATAGCATGTTTGCCTTTTGGCGCAATGCGCGCATTTGCTCGAGCAATTTGATCGGTAAATGCGACTAACGATATTCTATTATACGTAAACGACCCATCTTGCCCACCCGCTGAGGCAGACGTTAACAGGTCGTCATGTTCTAGCGACTGTGCGTGCCTGAACACCGCTTGCGACTTACTGAAACACGCGGTTTTACTTCTTAGCAAGGCGGCTTCTGGAATCGCCTTAATTCGAACACTGTCCCCCTTTTTCTGCCACGTTACGCCACAAATGCTAATGACAAAAGCATCGTCTTGGTTTGCAACGCGTGAGCGTGCAAGTGGCGATCCCTCAGGCATGGCATCAATGGCAGCTATCACGTTACGAAGCCCTTCAACAGTCAACTTTTCAAGGGTTACTTCACCATTCTCTGATGCATAAGTTAGCTTTAGCGTGTTTTCAAGATAATAAACTTGTCCAGTATCCTGCCACAGGGAGATGGCCTCATCGTGTTTGTTTGTAACAGATGTACGAAGATTAGGACGATTGGTCAAACGTTTAATAAGTTTTGATAACACGGCTTTCGCTTTATATTATTCGTTTGCATGTTTTACGTTCCAATGTAGCGAGCGGATTAAGTCGTAAGCGATATTACAAGCAAATTAACCTTTATAGTCATCTATAAATACAGATGTGTTGCACGCTATTTAATAAAGCACGAATGTATTGAAACACTTCAATGAGGATTCATTATGCTTAAATTGTATGGCTTTGATGTTAGTAACTATTACAACATGATCAAATTGGCAATGGCGCTAAAGGGGATAGAGTACGAAACGGTAATGACCTACCCAAACCAAACGCCAGATTACTTAGCAATAAGTCCAACGGGCAAAGTACCCGCGTTGCAAACCGAACAAGGCGTACTGGTCGAGACCAATGTTATTCTTGAATACCTAGATGAGATAGCACCGCAGTCGCTACTTTACCCTACTGAGCCTTTTGCTCGTGCCAAGGTAAAAGAGCTGGTAAAGCTTATAGAACTGTATATCGAACTGCCCGCAAGACGTTGTCACACCGAAGCATTTTGGGGTGTTCCAGTAGATGAAAATACAAAAAAAGAAGTAAAACGTGCTTTGTTTAATGGTGTACAAGCCCTCGCGCGTGCAGCCGACTTCTCCCCATTTATCGCGGGCGATACGCTCACTGCGGCCGATATTATGTTTCTTTATTCTATGGACCTTGCAGCACCTGTGGCCAAAAAATTGTTTGAAGTAGATTTATATGAACATGCACCAGAAAGTAAGGCGTTAATGGAAACGCTTAAAGCCATGCCAGAAGTAGCACAGATTGAGAAAGACAAGCGCGCGGCGGCGCCGGCGTTTAATGCTTATCTGAAAAAAGCATTTAGTAATAAGTAAGCAACACTAACTACCGGTTCGCATAGTATTTTTAAATGCTATGCCAGCCTTTGTTCTATTTATTACGCCTAGCTTTTTCAAGACCGCTGAGACATGTTGTTTTACAGTAGATTCAGAGATGGCGAGCTCGTAGGCTATTTGTTTGTTTAACAAGCCGTCAGACACCATTTTAAGCACCTTCAACTGATGTGGCGTAAGTTGCGCCAATCGCATGCTAAAATCGTCGACGTGGTCACTACGTTCTAGTGTGGAGCCGATGTGTTCAGGTAACCATGTCTCACCCTCTAACACCGTATTGACAGCCTCAATAATACATTCTACCGATGCCGACTTAGGAATGAACCCGCTTGCGCCAAGTGCCAGCGCTCGCCGCACGATATCTGGCGCATCTTGAGCGGTAACAATAACAACTAACACGTCGGGATATTCGGCACGAATCTCAGAAAGCCCATTTAATCCTTCCGTTCCAGGCATTCCCAAGTCTAAAAATACGATATCTACGTGAACATTCGTGGCCAAAACTTCCATAGTTTCTGGAAAACTAGAAGCCTCCATCAGTAAAAGGCTGTCGTTGCTGTTAAGTGCGTGGCACATCGCAACACGAAACAATGGGTGGTCGTCGGCAATTAAAATGCAGGTCTGCACGTGTGATCCATTAACTACTAAATCTGTTAACACCATACTAACATGATAGAAACAATAGACCATGGGCACAGGGCTTAAGTGATAAAAAAACCACCAATATCTTGGTGGTTTTTAAGTACATCCTAACGACCAGGTTACTACAGTACCGATGCCGCGATACTACTGCGAATGAAAGCTGCGATTGAATATCTAGCGGCGCATGCAACTCTCGTGCAATATCACTTACGCTAATAATGCGTTTTTTCATCGCATGACGTTCATGCATGCAAGATAATGTAAAAAAAGCCCACGTTGTCGTGGGCTTAAAAGTGTGAATTTTACTTGTCGTGATTAAAAACGATAGCCAACGGTTAAGTGAACCGTTCGAGGATCGCCGTAATAGCCAATAAGCGTCGTATCGCCGCCTAACCCTGGACCGAAGTTCCCGGCGTCATCTCGAGTAACAAAATCGTACCCGCCCACAAGATATTCTTCATCGGTAAGGTTCTTCACGTGAAGACCTGCATACCAGTCCCCTTCAACGCTCTCCCATCGTGCACTTAAGTTAACCATTCCATAGGCATCTTGCTGAATGAGGTCACTGGTTTCAAACAACAGGTAGTCGTCACGGTAGTAGTAGTTGGCATTGAAAATAATGTCGCCAACGCTGGTTTCTAATAGATAGTTAGCGTTTACGTTTAATGTATTTTCAGGGGTACTTGCTGCACCGATAATTGGTGGAATGGCGTTATTTTCTTTAATTTCAAAGTCGATGAAACCATAGGCCACATCAAACTGCAGGTTTTCGGATGCCACCCATGTCATTTCTACTTCTGCACCATTTGCCGCGGTTTCTGCAGCATTGCGCAGTCGTTGGTCAAGTGCAGTAGGGTCTGACAAGTCACCTTCAACGCCAATATACTGCCTGTCACTATGGTCATAAGTAAACAAGGTTACGTTTAAGCGAAGCGTATCACTTATATCGCTCTTCATACCAATTTCAACACTATCCACTACCTCAGGACGTACCCCAGGCTCATTTGTTTGAGCGCGAGGGTTAAAGGTTCCTGATTTGAAGCCTTGAGAATAGCTGGCGAAGAACATTGTGTCGGTATTCATTTGATACTCGATGCCGACGCGAGGCGTAAATCGAGACCAACTCTCTTTCGCAGGCGCGTCGAGTTCACCATCGCCATCGGTATCAGTACCTAACACTTGAGGAACTAATTGACCATCAGGGCGTACATATCCATCTATCCAATCCGATGCAGGATACACGTTATCAAACACTAATCCGTTATTTACAAATGCTGTTTTTTCTTCGTCTGTGTATCGTGCACCAAGCGATAGCGACAGCTTATCGTTTACTTGATAATTAAATTGGGCATAGGCCGCCCAGCTTTCAGAATTGTTACACCCTGTGACTTCACGGGTAAGACCTGGCGCGCCAAGTGAAGCCCCAAGTACTCCTAATATAGCGTCAAAGTTACCACACGATTCGCCATCATAAAGGTATAGTCCCGACACAAGATCATAACTGTCGCCAATGTAATTTAACTGCACTTCATGCGTGTCATTTGAATCATCGTATTCAGCGGGCACGTCAAAAATAGGCAAGGGCGTATTATCAAAGTCGATATTAGTTGGTGAATAACTTTCTCTATGTGAACCAATATATTTCAGCTCCATATTATCGGAAACATTGTAGCGCGCTAACCAGCTGTAACCTTCAAGCTCTACTTTGTTTTCGGTAGGTAAACTGGTGTAGGAATCAAATTTTGAGTCGGGGACAGGTGCATCAGTAAGTAAGCTAGGCAGTAATCTGAACCCCCCTTTTGCGTTTGAATCATCTTCCGTTTTGTCCCAACCAAGTCTGAAAAATAGGTCATCCGATGCATTAATTTCTAACGTGACTCTCGCTGCCCACAATTCTTTGTTGTAGTTCTCTTTATCTTGATTAGGAAGCGCACTTATTAAATATTCACCGAACCCGTCTCGATTTAAGTTTGCATACCCAACACCTAAATACACCGTATCTTCAATTAATGGGACTTGGCCGGTGAAACGAACATCGCGTTGGTTGTAGCTGCCCACGGTAGCTTCTACGTTAAACTCGGCATCGCCAGACATTTCTTTTGTTACATATTTGACCGCACCACCAATGGTATTTTTGCCATACAGGGTACCTTGCGGCCCACGAAGTACTTCAATACGTTGCACGTCTAATAAATCCAGCACAGCGCCCTGAGGACGAGCCATATATACATCGTCAATATAAATACCAACACCGGGTTCATAGCCCCATAGTGGATCTTGCTGGCCAAGGCCACGAATAAATGCCGTTAGGGTTGAGTTGGTGCCGCGACTGGTTTGCAATGTTGTATTGGGTGAAAACTGTTGCACCTCGGTGAGCACCGTGATGCCTTTTTCTGCAAGTTCCATTGCGCCAATAGACGTAATTGCTACCGGTGTTTCTTGAAGCGATTCTACTGTTTTACGCGCGGTAACTTCTATACGCTCTAGCTTTCCCTTCTCATTCGCCTCAGCGGCAGTTTCCTGTGCAATAGCAACATTAGAAGAAAGTAGTGCCGTTGCCACGGCGGCAGCACAAACAGTTCGAGGGTAACGGTGAAAATGTGTGGATAGTGACATAGTGAGTCCTTTTTGATTTTATATTTTTACGTTCTGTCGGATGCAATGTCTGCGGTCAAAATCACTCTAGAGCACTTTGTAACATTCGTATGTAGTACCATCGTACTATGGGAATTAGTATAAAGTCGCGTCACACTCTGCCAACTACATCGTGTGCTTTTCTTTCCATACTGCGTGTGCATAAATAATGAAAAGCATTGAAATAACAACAAAAAAAACCTATAGCTTAACGGATTCCAATCTATCTGCGGTCACAGATTTTTAAGGAAAATAATTATGTTAAGTATGTTTGGGTTGGTTGGTGGGCTAGTACTGCTCATCATACTCACTATCCGTGGTATGAATCTGTTTATTGCGGCACCGCTGTGCGCTTTGCTAGTAGCGGTAACCAACAACATTGCAATATTTACAGGCGAGTTAAACTTTGTCGGCGCATACATGAGCGGGTTCTCTGGATTTATTGCTTCCTGGTTCTTTATGTTCTTGCTTGGCGCATTGTTTGGCAAGTTTATGGAAGACAGCGGCGCTGCAGACGCGGTGTCTCGGTGGATCATTGACAAAATAGGCTATAAACAGGCGGTCATGGCCGTTGTGTTGGCGTGCGCTATTTTAACCTATGGCGGCGTGAGTGTATTTGTCGTGGCATTTTCGGTTTACCCCATGGCGGTAAGCTTGTTTAAAGATGCTAACCTACCGCGGCGCTTTATTCCTGCCGCAATGGCCTTTGGTTCGGTAACGTTCACGATGACATCAGCGGGCTCACCTGAAATACAAAATTGGATCCCAATTAAATATTTAGGAACGTCGCCTTTTGCTGCTTGGGAAGTAAGCCTGGTCGTTGCGGTCTTTATGGCGACGTTGGGTTATTGGTGGCTTGCCAAAATGATTAAAAAAGCGGTGAATAACGGCGAACATTTTGAAGCCAGAGAAAGCGACCCTGAAGTACGCGAGCGTGACTACCCTCACCCGCTGACCGGCATAGTGCCGCTATTTGTTGTTTTAGTTATTTCGTTTTTATTTCACGAGTCTTTGGCGCAGTTAGCACTTATCCTTGCTCTTGGAGGCGGCGTGCTGACTTTGTTAGTGATTAACTACAAACACTTCCATAACCTTCAATCTGCCATTAACCTAGGCACAACCGGCGCACTGGTAGCCATAGGGAATACAGCGGCCGTTGTGGGGTTTGGTGCCATTGCGAAAAATACCGATGCGTTTCAAAACACCGTCGAGTTAATGACCCAAATCCCGGGTAATGAACTCATTGGTGCGGCGATTGCGGTTAGCGTGATTGCCGGCCTAACGGGCAGTGCATCTGGTGGGCAGGCGATTGCATTGCCACTCGTTGCTCCGCACTACCTTGACCAAGGCGTAGAGGCCGAGCAACTTCATCGTATCGTGTCTATCTCGTCAGGCGCATTAGACTCGCTGCCACATAACGGCTATGTCGTCACCACCATCAGAGCAATATGCCATGAAACTCACAAAGCGGCTTATTGGTCAGTAGCCGCACTTACCGTCGTTGTGCCCCTTATTGGGCTTGCGCTGGCAATTACCCTATTTAGCGTACTGTAAGAAGGACAATTTATGCGCCCACGTACATTCATTGCATTAGCGTTTACATTATTCATGATGAGTGTAAGCGCACTGGTAAACGCTTCAAGTACTGCTGCAGCTGAAGCGTCAAGCGATAACACGCTCATTGTCGAGAAGCAGCGCTTTACCCTGCCCTCATTCGAAACGTTTAACGGCAGCACAATTAAGCAGGTAAACGTAGGCTGGGAAGCCTACGGAGAATTAAATGACAAAAAAGACAACGTAATTTTGGTCACCCACTACTTTTCTGGTACCTCTCATGCGGCCGGAAAATATACAGAAAACGATACCCAGCCAGGGTATTGGGATGCCATTATTGGCCCTGGAAAAGCCATTGACACCAATAAGTTTTTCGTCGTTAGTGTCGACACGTTGGTTAATTTAAATGCCTATGACGAACATGTAATAACAACCGGCCCAGCGTCGATTAACCCCGACACAAACAAACCCTATGGCTTGTCATTTCCTGTGGTTACCATCCGGGACTTCGTAAATGTACAAAAGGCGCTACTTGAAAGTTTGGACATTACCTCGCTTTACGCCGTAGTAGGCCCGTCAATGGGTTCAATGCAGGCTATCGATTGGGCAAGCGCGTATCCCGATTGGGTACCTCGCATGATTTCTGTGATCGGTGCAGGAGAAAGTGACGGATGGACCACTGCGGCCTTGGCGCATTGGGCGATGCCTATAAAACTTGATAGTAACTGGAATAACGGGAACTACACCAAAGAGACTGCGCCAGTAAACGGGTTAACAGCATCGTTAATGCTGATTAGCCAACATGCATTGTCACCGGAATACTTTAATGCTCAGGCTCAATCGCTGAGATTTAATAACCTTGAAGACGCCCCACTGAATGACATCAATACATCACACTCCATAGTAAATTGGCTTACATCACGAGCGGCATCACGTGCAGAAAACATGGATGCGAATCACCTTCTTTATTTAGTGAGAGCCTGCCAGTTATTCGTTGCAGGTCATCAACAAGATTTGAAAAAAGGGCTCAGTACGATAAAAGCCAAAACACTGTTTCTTCCAGCGACGACCGATTTATTGTTAATGCCTTATCTTTCTGAGCATACGCACGCCATGCTAGAGGACATGGGAAAAGACACGGCCATTGATATGCTATCTGGTTCGCTTGGACACCTTGAAGGCGTTGCAAACGTGCAGGCCCAACAAACGCGCATTCGCCGCTTTCTAGAAGAAAAATAAAAGGACAACTCATGAAGTTAAAAACGATATTTTCAGCGCTATGTATTGCCACGTCTGGGTACGCAGCAGCTGCAACACCAATGCTAAACTTGCAACTGGATAACGTAACAGTGTCTGGTTTGTCGTCTGGCGGCTACATGGCGACACAGTTTCACGTTGCAAATAGCGATTGGGTTTCTGGCTCGGGTGTATTAGCAGGCGGCCCATACTGGTGTGCACAAGGCGATATTACTGTTGCCCTTCGTCAATGCGTAAATACGGTTGATGAGCCTATTGATATAAAGGCGTTAAACGAAACCGCAAAACGCTACGAAGCGAATGGCAAAATAGCACCGCTTACTAACTTAGCCAATGACAAGGTATGGCTATTTCACGGCACGCAAGATACCCGCGTCGTCGCTGAAGTAAGCGATAGCCTTCACGCTATGTATAGTGAGTGGGTTGCCAGCGACCGCATTAAGTACATTAACGATAAAGCGATAGCACATGTATTCCCAACGGTTAGCAGTGGTAGTGATTGCATAACATCTGAAACACCGTTTATCGGTAATTGTAACTATAATGCGGCGGGTGAGATGTTAAAGCATCTGCTTCCTGACATTGCCGAACCCGACGATACACTCAGTGGAAAGGTAATGACTATCGACCAGCAAGCGATGGCAGGCGACAATGCAAAAACACTGGCTTCGGAGGGCTTTGTATATGTACCAAAAAGTTGTGCTGAAGGTGAGCAATGCCGGGCACACATCAGTTTTCATGGTTGTAATCAATATGCTGACGCTGTAGGCGACGCATACGTTACGCAAACAGGGTTGAATGAGTGGGCAGATGATAACCATCTGATTGTGTTATACCCACAAACTAAGAAATCTATGTTTATGCCGTTAAACCCACAGGGGTGCTGGGACTGGTGGGGGTACACATCTTCAGACTACGCCAATCGTGAGGGAGCGCAAATTAAAGCAGTGGCCGCTATGCTGAGAGGGTTAAACACAATGCGCGAAGGAGCAGAGTAATGAAACGTACAATTTTCATTACCGGCGGCGCTAGCGGCATTGGTTTTGGTATTGCAAAAGCCATGGCAGCCGACGGTCACCATATTATTATTGCAGATATCAATGAGGAAGCAGCGCAGCACGCCGCGTCCGCACTTATTGCCGCAGGTGGAAGTAGCAGTGCCATCGCGCTTGACGTGTGCAATGCTGAACATATTGCATCACTGAACGATAAGCTTGGCTCACGACGCGTTGATATTCTGATCAACAACGCTGGCATACAGCATGTTGCTCCGCTCGAACAGTTCCCTGCTCAAAAGTGGCAGCAACTCATCGACATCATGCTCGTTGCCCCCGCGCTCCTTACTCAGGCTTTTTTACCTGCAATGCGGGCTCAAAATTACGGACGGATTATCAATGTAGGGTCGATTCATTCGGTGGTGGCTTCGCCCTATAAGTCGGCTTATGTGGCGGCTAAACATGGCCTATTAGGGTTTGCAAAGACAGTGGCATTAGAAACCGGTGATTGTGACGTAACCATCAATACACTCTGCCCAGCCTACGTTAAAACGCCTTTGGTCGAGCAACAAATTGCCGCCCAAGCAAAAGAACACAATTTAACCGAAGAGGACGTTATTAACAAAATCATGTTAGAGCCCATGCCGAAAAAGCAGTTTATTAGCATTGAAGAGCTTGCTGACACGGCGAAATTCCTTATCTCTAACAGTGCAAGGAATATTACCGGACAAGCAATGATCCTTGATGGAGGATGGACCGCAAGGTAACGCTTTCCTTTCATAAAATAAGTGTGCTAATGTCCTGCCATTGGAAAGGAAAGGACGTTAGCATTCCATGCCCTATCAAACCGTTGCTCTTATAGGTAAACCGCGTCACGCGGCCACACACGATAGCCTTAACACGCTTGCCGATTATTTACTTGCGCGAGGCTGCACATTATTGGTAGAAGAAAGCATTGCATGCGAATTAGAAACCGATAACTTTATAGCCAGTAACTTAGTCACCATTGGTAGAGATGCCGACCTAGCGGTTGTAGTGGGCGGTGATGGCAGCATGCTTGGCGCTGCGCGCGTATTAGCCCGATTTGACATCCATGTTGTCGGCGTGAATCGAGGCAACCTTGGCTTCCTAACTGATATCCATCCCGATGACATTGCCTCTCAGCTTGACCATATCTTTAACGGCGAATGTTTTGTAGAAAAACGTTTCTTGCTTGATGTGGGCGTATATAGAGATGAGAAATTAAAAAGTAATAATTCGGCCATGAACGAAGTGGTGCTGCATCACGGTAAAGTGGCACACATGATGGAATTCGAGATTTATATCGATGACCAATTTGTCTTCAGCCAAAGAAGCGACGGTTTAATTGTTGCGACACCAACCGGCTCGACAGCCTATTCACTGTCAGCGGGAGGGCCGATAATAATGCCAAAGCTTGATGCACTCACATTAGTGCCAATGTTTCCTCATACCCTTAGCAGCCGCCCCATCGTGGTTGATGCTGACAGCCAAGTTTCAATGAAAGTCTCTAAAGTGAACAGTGATTCGCTTCAACTAAGCTGTGACAGTCATATTGTGCTTCCCGTATTACCGGGTGATGAAATACGCATTAATAAGAGCGATGATAAATTGCATTTAGTGCACCCAAAAGGGTACGACTACTTCAATGTATTACGCAAAAAATTGGGATGGGGCAGTAAACTCTACTAAACGTGTCTTGTTAAAACGTTTGTTTGCTGCAAGCACTCGCTAGCGCTTTGTCACTTTACCATTTGTAGCTAACCCCGTCTCTCTACTGTTTGTAAAGCACAGACGTTGAGGTGCAATTACGTTACCGTAAAAAGCACGAAAATCTTACAACGCCTTGTACTCTTTTCACTGCCATTACCTCTTTTTATTTTCTTATCTCTACTAAAATTACGACAAACCCTCAACTAAACCACTGAAAATAATCAAAAAAAATCAATTCTCTTTCATATCGGTATGCACGTTGCAAGGATTACTGTGAGTTCGTCGACGCTATGCACAAATGAAATTGCAGCGTCGACAGACATTTAAAGTTTAAAAGGAGTAATGATGAGTAACGAGAATCTTAAGTTTACTGCACCTGGAATGGATAACGATAAAGCCGCTGAAGCGATTAATGTGCTAGCGGAACGTTTAACCGCGCTTCTTGATTTACAACTTACATTGAAGCACGTTCATTGGAACGTGGTAGGCCCAAATTTTATTGGCGTACACGAAATGCTTGACCCACAGGTAGATGCAGTTCGTGATATGACAGACACAATCGCGGAGCGCATAGCAACGCTAGGTGGCGTACCAAAAGGAACGCCGAAAGCGATTGTGGAAACACGTACATGGGATGACTATGCGCTAGGAAAAGCGTTAGTGACTGACCATCTCGTAGCGCTAGATGCGGTATACAATGGTGTGAACGGCGATCATAGAAAAGCATTAGAGACACTGGGCGACATAGACCCAGTATCGGAAGATATGATCACAGGCCAGTTAGCCGACCTTGAACAATTCCAGTGGTTCGTAAGAGCCCACTTAGAGTCGAGTTCAGGCGAACTAACAAAGTAATGTAATCATGATAACAAACGCCAAAACGTCGAAAAACGTTTTGGCGTTTTTTTATAGCGCGTACAATACAACATCGTTAAGCTGCTCCCCTCTCTCCCTTCCTGATAACAACCTAATAATATCAATTAGTTATAAAAATCAGATTCGGTTATTCGCTTAATTAAGCGACAAAAACTTTACGCCACCAAAAATACTGTATATATTTACACTAACTGTATAAATATCATGTTAAATAGGTGAGTGTAGTTATGTTAGCGCATCTTTCAATTAGCAACTTTGCTGTAGTAAAACAATTATCTGTTCAACTAGAGCACGGATTAACCGCTATTACGGGTGAAACGGGAGCGGGGAAGTCTATCGCTATAGACGCGCTTAGCCTTTGCTTAGGCGAACGCGCAGATGCTAACGCCGTACGCAAAGGTGCCCAAAAGGCTGAAATAATCGCTCACTTTTCATTAGAAAATAACGCGTTTGCTAAGCATTTTCTTGATGAACATGAACTTACCTCGGATGAAGATGACAATAGCTGTTTTATCAGACGCGTGATCTCAAAAGAAGGTCGCTCTAAAGCATTTATCAACGGCATTCCTGCATCACTTCAGCAACTTAAAAGCCTAGGCCAATATGTGCTTGCCATTCACGGGCAAAATACGCACCTCCAGCTGCTTAAAGAAGATTATCAACGCAATCTGATAGATAGCTATTCCGACCATAGTGGGTTGTTAGAAAATGTAAAGCACGCTTATATGCAGTGGAAAGAAAAACAGAAGCTATTGTCTGATTTGCAAAATCAAGCACAACAACGCGAAGACCGTCTGCAGCTTCTGACATATCAGGTTAAAGAATTAGACGAGTTTTCAATTGAAGAAGGCGAATTTGAAGAGCTTGAGACAGAACATAAAAGGCTGAGCAATGGGCAAAGTTTGCTTGAGCAAGCGCAAACCAGTGTATACAACCTTTATGAAAATGATGAAGGCAACGCGCTTTCTGTTATTCAACATAGCATAGAACGTTTAGGAGAACTTGAAGCGCACGATGCCACGCTCACGCCAATAGTTGCCATGCTTAACGAGGCTTCTATTCAGGTTGAAGAAGCAGCAAGTGAACTAAGAAGTTACTGTGATGCGTTGGAAATCGATCCGCTACGCCTTCAGCAAGTAGAAGCTCGGTATGGAAAAGCGATGGAGTTAGCGCGCAAGCACAATGTGATGCCTGAGGCCCTTTTCCAGCATCACCAATCACTCACTCAAGAGTTTACGGCGCTGGGCGAACAAGAGACGCTTCTGACCACACTAGAAGATGAGGTAAGCACGTGTAAAGAGGAGTATCTCGCAACAACCCAAGTTTTGTCTAACGACCGACAACAAGCGGCGTTAGCACTTGCTGCTGATATTGAAAAACAAATTCGACAAATGAATATGCCCCATGCTCAGGTGCAAATTGATGTTGATTACGATCCGTTGAAAAAACCAAGCGTTACCGGACTTGACGTTATTACGTTTAAAGCATCGACAAACCCCGGCCAAGATGCCGACAAGCTAGAGAAGGTCGTATCAGGTGGAGAGCTTTCTCGTATCGGGTTAGCAATACAAGTTATTGCTAACGACAATAATGCAACACCCACAATGATTTTCGATGAAGTGGATACAGGAATAAGTGGCCCTACCGCATCAATTGTTGGCGGCTTACTTCGGAAATTAGGCAAACAGTCACAGGTTATGTGCGTAACGCACTTACCTCAAGTTGCTGCGCAAGCACACAACCAGCTTTTTGTGACTAAAATTACCGATGGTGAAAGCACTGAAACGCAGATGCTTGCATTAACTAAGCAAGACCGAGTGGACGAACTTGCGCGCTTACTCGCTGGTGACAAAGTAACCAAGTCTGCGCTTGCAAACGCAAAAGAACTGCTTAAAAGCGCTGCATCGAACTAAAATGAAGTTGATTGGTCATAGTTGTCAAGGTAGCATGCGTTCGCGCCTGCAAGAAAACACCCTACGTACAAAAAGTACTAGGCAACACGAAAGCAATACTGGACTGATTTACGCATGAAGTTGCAACACTTATTAGTAATACTTAGCATTACCCTTACATCGACCGCTTGTAGTAACTGGATCTATCGTATAGACGTACCACAAGGAAATTTCTTAGACGAGCGAGACGTTAAGAAACTTCGTATCGAAATGACCAAAGAGCAAGTTATTTATGTTCTTGGGAACCCAGTAGTTCAAGACTCGTTTGATGATGATACATGGTATTACGTTTACGATATGAAGCGCGGAATGAGAAAGCGCGGCGAAGACTTCCAAAAACAGATGATTATTACGTTTGAAGACGACAAGGTTGTTTCAATCGATGGCGACTTTGAACTTTCGGAAGACTTCAACACACCGTTAGACAAATAGGCTCCGGATTGCGTGACGCAAACGTTACGCAATAATAAAGAAAAACAGTACGGTACGTTTTCTGAGGTGGTACATGGAACATAGCTTTTGGCATAGCAAATGGCAAAACAATGAAATTGCCTTTCATGAGCCTCAAGGAAACGCGCTTCTGGTAAAGCATTCATCCGTTTTGCTGAGCACCGCAAAGAACCCCACTATTTTCGTCCCATTGTGTGGCAAAACGAAAGATATTGGCTGGTTTCTGTCTAAAGGCTGTAGCGTAGTTGGCGCAGAGTTAAGTGAAGTGGCTACACAGCAGCTTTTCGAAGAGTTAAACGTTCAGCCAGTGGTTGAGAAGACGGCAACCGGGCTTAAATATTCTGTCGAGGGCTTAACCGTTTTTGTCGGAGACATTTTCACACTATCCTCAAGCGACATTGGAAACATAGATGGTGTTTACGATAGAGCTGCGTTGGTGGCCTTACCCGAGCAAATAAGAGCCAAGTACAGTGTGCATATTGTTGAAATTACGCAGCGTGCACCGCAACTTGTTATTTCATTCGATTATGACCAAGAGAAAATGCCTGGCCCTCCTTTCAGTGTCGATGTGAAAACCGTGTCCGCTTTATATGAGCAACATTATCAAATTACGCTGTTGGAACGCTCTGAAGTAGAAGGCGGTCTAAAACGTAAAGTTGATGCTGACAATCTCGTATTTAGCCTAAAATAGCAATTTCAACACCGTATAAAATTGCCCCGATGAAACCGCCGACTATGGTGCCATTAACGCGCACTTTTTGAAGATCTCTGCCTATATTCAGCTCTATTTGCTCGGCCATTTCTTTTTCATCCCACCCTTTAATCGTGTCTCTTATATGAACGGTTAAGAAATCAGCAAGCTCCGGAGCCATATATTTACCTGCTTCGCCAATGTGTTGATTGAACGCACTTGCTAAGTCGCTATCTTTGGAAAGCGTCATTCCTAATTCATTAAGCCATGCAGCCACTTTGCTCTCGGCAGCCCCTTCTTTTTCGCTCAAACTTTTCAATAACCAACTTTGCAGCTTTTCCCATGTACCTTGCAAATATGCCTTAAGTGCAGGGTCATCAATTACTTGCTCTCGATAGGCGTCAATGCGCGCTTCCATTAAAGGGCTATGTTCCAACTCGTAAATAAAGTCATGCACCTGTTCATCAAAAGAGTGCCTCAGAGGATGTTCTGAGTCTTCATAGATATCATCTAGTATGCTTGATACCGCTCTTACGGCAATTAGCGCGCCTTGCTCACTTAGCCACGTCGATGGTAATAACTTTTCTATACGGTTGTGTTCTGTTTTAAGCCATACCACAAGCGTATCGGCAATGTAGTGTTGAGTTTCGGGCTCCCCGAGTGTTACAGATAATTTCCCAAGTAATTTATCGAGAACAACTTGATGTTGCCTATCTCTCGTTATCGCACCAAGCGAAGTAGCAATGAGCTTTTTGAGATCAAGTTGGCGAAGCCCCCTTTCTGTCGTACGCCCAATAAACGCTTTAACAGGCTTATCGTCTAGTACACGCAAAATACCTACGAGAGCATCACAAAAAAAGCGACTTAATCTTTTTGCATTTTGTTCATTGGACAGCCATCGCCCTGCCCCTTTAGCTGGGTTAGATGATGAAATAAGCTGCTCTATTGCTTCGGGATGGAAGAACTTCTCTTTTACAAACTGCGACAAATTTTCAGCAATAATGTTTTTATTACTCGCTACAATATTAGTGTGGGGTATAGGGTATCTAGCTGGGATTGGCTTAAATAGCGCAGTAACAGCAAACCAATCTGCTAACCCACCGACTAAAGCCGCTTCACTCGCCATTTTTATCAAGCCCAACCAATACGCATTAGCAAGTTCAGGGAAATAGCTTTGCACCACGGTTGACGCGACAAAGACGCTCGCTGCAATGATAAGGCAAAGCAGAGCGAATCGCTTCGCTTGGCGTAATTGATTCTGCTTATCGAGCATGTACCGTTCCTAGATAATTGAGAGTGTTCATAAATGCATTTCCTGTTCGAACATGGGCGTTGCTGCATCGCCACGCTTTTTAAATGTAATCGTATGCAAGCATCACACCGAAACCATCGATATTAGCAGGCTGTGACTGTCCGAAGCTATTACTGACTGTCCAAATATCTCTTGATAACGATAACCTCTGTGACTGTCCGAAATGCTTTCTTGATACTTATGACTGTCCGATGATCTATTGAGTTAGCCCATGCTCCGCTGTGTGTAGCAGGCTGTGACTGTCCGAAGCTATTACTGACTGTCCAAATATCTCTTGATAACGATAACCTCTGTGACTGTCCGAAATGCTTTCTTGATACTTATGACTGTCCGATGATCTATTGAGTTAGCTCATGCTCCGCTGTGTGCAATTCAGTCACTATTAGTAAAAAACCTTACTAATTAAGCAAATAAACCAAATCATCACTTCTTTGCGCCATAGCGGCGGTCGAAAAAACTTACAAAAACCCTTAACATCATGATAAAAAACACTTTTTCAAAAATGGCATGGTGTATGTATAGGTATGGATAAGTGTATAAATATAATCATTTAGTTAGAACAAATGGCATATCGCCAGTGTTGCTCTAATGTGTAAACAGGAATGTCGCAATGAAAAAACTTACCGCCGCCAGTGTAATTCTCCTATCAACGGTAACGCTGCTATCAGGATGTGTTATTCACGTAGGCAAAAGTAGTGCTGCAGAAGGGGACGATTTAAGCAGTATTATTGGTAGCATCAATGTCTCAGAGCGTCGTAACGCTGGTGATATCTCGTCGATAAATGGCAACGTTACTATGGATGACCATGCTTCAGCCGATGATGTTGATATTGTGAATGGCAGCTTAGACGCGGGCGAACACGTTTCAATTAAAAGTATAGACATCGTTAATGGCGACGTTGATGCAAAACAACATTTAAAAGTGAGTCGCAACATTGAAACTGTGAACGGCGACATTTCGCTTTCATCACATTCCCACGTCGGTAGAGATGTCGAATCGGTCAATGGTGATATTGAACTTAGTGGCACCACGGTAGAGAAAGACGTTATTTCACTTAATGGTGATATAACACTAGACGGAGACACCGTCGTGAATGGCGATATCGTTTACCGTAGCCGTGAAGATAGTTGGAATTCTGGCGACAGTAAGCCGCCTACGCTTACTATCGCCTCATCTGTTGTAGTGAACGGACAGATAATTCTTAAACGTCCTGTTACGTTGGACATTCAATCACAAACGTTAAATGACAAAGTGGTTGTACGATACGACTCAAATCAGTAATGTCTGCACATTGTCCTATACATAACCTGCACAATGACTGAAAAAGAGAAAATGCTTAGCGGTGAGGATTACTTTCCTTCAGACAAAGTACTCACCGCCTTGCGCGTTCAATGTAGAAAGCAGCTCGACACGTTAAACGCCACATGTCAAAGCGAGCATAAAAAGCGTACACAATTATTAAAGCAATTGTTCGGAAGCACGGGAAAACGCCTCTATATAGAGTCGTCATTTAAGTGCGACTATGGCGAGAACATTCACGTTGGCGAAAGCTTTTATGCCAATTTCAACTGCGTCATTTTAGATGCTGCAAAAGTCACCATCGGTGACAATTGCATGTTAGCGCCACACGTTGGCATTTATACCGCTACCCACCCGCTTGACCCCATCGAGCGCGCTACAGGTATTGAATTTGCTAAACCCATAACGCTTGGCCACAATTGCTGGGTGGGAGGTAACGCAGTGATTAACCCTGGCGTCACATTAGGTAATAATGTGGTCGTTGCATCAGGTGCGGTCGTGACTAAATCCTTTGGCGATAATGTTGTTATCGGGGGTAACCCGGCAACGGTTATAAAAACAATTAATAATTAGGGTGTGTTCACGAAAAAAGCTGCTTATACAAATCAACCATTTCTTGTTTTTCAGGTACTCGCGGGTTATTCGCCGGCGAGCCAGAAGCAAGGGCCTGGTCGGCCATCAGTTCAATTAATGCGTCGTACTTAAACCTGTCTATGCCAAATTGAGACATGGAGGGTACATCAAGCTCACTATTGAGCTTATTAAGAAACACAATAAGCGCGCTATGACATTGCGTATTATCGGCTTCTTCAGAAACAAGCCCCATTATCTTGGCACATTCAGCGTAACGCTGCTCTGCTCCTGGCAGTGAATATTGCGTTATGGCAGGAAGCAACATCGCATTGCTCATTCCATGAGGAACATGAAAGTGAACACCCAATGGCCTGCTCATGCCATGCACTAACGCAACCGATGCATTGGAAAATGCCATACCCGCAAGCGTGGCCCCTAACATCATCGATTCTTTTGCTTTTCTGTTACCTTCGTCTTTACATGCGCGTATTAAGTTAGGCGCTATTAAGCGCATGGCTGCAATCGCTTGCTGATCGCTAAATGGGTTGGCTTTCTTACTTACCCACGCCTCAATGGCATGGGTTAACGCATCAATACCTGTATCTGCCGCTACACGAAATGGCACAGTAAGTGTTAATTCGTAATCAATGATCGCAGCTTTTGGCATTAGGCCTGGGCCCATACACAGCATCTTTTCCTGTGACTCACTGTCACTGATTACGGTAACTCGAGTGCATTCAGACCCAGTACCTGCAGTGGTGGGTACGGCAATAACAGGAATACTTTGTTCGTTAACGACATACGGTACTTTATAGTCACGCATGCTTTTGCCATGTGACACTAGAAGGGCAATGGCTTTTGCACTGTCGATAGCGCTGCCACCACCAAGTGCAATGATACTGTCAGCGCCATTTGCCTTCACCTGAGCAACTGCGCCTGCAATAGAGAGATCATCAGGTTCTGGCATTACATCACAAAACGACTCGGCATCAATGCCTTCGCTGCGAAGCAGAGATGTTACCCGCGCCACCGTACCCAACTGCTTCATAATGGGGTCGGCAATTAGGAAGGGGCGCTTAACGCCTAATGTAGCAAGTATGTTAGCTAAATCCGATAGCGCACCGCCACCAATTTTAAGCGACGCAGGCAGCTGAATATCAGCAATCATATTAATAGCTCGTCATTTGAAAACCGTTCTCTAGCCTAAAGGATATTTCGAAATCAGGCGAGCCAATATTAACATTAAATTTACAACGCAGTGGCGTGTGATAGGAAGTGTTAGAAAACCGAATTACGTTCAGATACAAAAAAGCCCCTGTGATGCTATACCTTAGGGGCTTTTCTATTTTCTGGTGTGACGCTGTGCGCTATCGCTTAGCTGCGCGCCCTACACGATTCTTCACGCCGTGCTCTTTACGTACTTTATGCTTTTTCACCGAGCGTCTCATTCGACTCAAACGTGCGTGATCAAGTTTGCCCTGACGTACATCTACCATGGTTTGCGTTTCATCAGGCAGCTGCACGTGCTGTCTTAACGCGTTAAGGTCGTCTAAACCAAGCTCTACCCATGCACCTTGTGGCAAACGCTTTTGAAGCTCGATAGGGCCGTATTTAACGCGGATTAGGCGACTGACTTGCACGCCTTGTGATTCCCACAAACGACGTACTTCCCGATTGCGCCCTTCTTTCAGCGTAACGTTGAACCAGCGGTTCATGCTTTCATCTTCAGCGCCAACGGGCGTTGGTGTACCAGATATGGTCAAAAACTTTGCTTCACCGTCTTCTAGCTTCACACCTTTTTTCAACGTGCTTAGCGTCTTTCCGGTCACTTCACCAAATACGCGTACCGCATACTCGCGCTCAACTTCGCATTTAGGGTGCATCAACCTGTTCGCTAGCTCGCCGTCATTAGTAAACAACAGTAGTCCACTGGTATTCATATCAAGACGACCGACGGTTATCCAGCGTCCTAGACGAATAGCGGGAAGTCTGTCGAACACGGTATCGCGACCGTCAGGATCGTGGCGACTGCACAACTCACCCTCTGGCTTGTTGTACATCAGCACACGACACACCGGCTTCTCTGTTTGTCGAGAAAGCAAATGCCCATCTACACGGATTGCCGCCGTATCATCAACACGGTCACCCAATGTTGCCAACGTGCCATCTATTGAAACGCGACCTTGTTCAATCCAACGTTCCATTTCACGTCGCGAGCCTAGCCCTTGGTTGGCTAGTACTTTTTGCAACTTTTCAGTCATGTATTACTTCACTCTTGTTTTGCTCGTTATCGGTCGCACGGTCTGTATCATCAGACGGTGCCTCATTTAACACCTTAAGCGACGAGTTGGATGTTTCCATGTTTTCAAACGCGTCTGAACTTGGGAGCTCAGATAATGACGCAAGTGAAAAATAATCCAAAAAGGTTTTGGTTGTGGCATAAAGCGCAGGCCTACCCGGCACCTCTTTATGTCCCACTACCTTTATCCAATCTCGTTCTGTGAGTGTTTTCATTATACTACTGCTTACTGCCACTCCTCGTACGCCTTCAATCTCGCCTCTTGTTATTGGTTGGCGATAAGCGATAAGCGCTAATGTTTCTAGCATTGCTCTTGAGTATTTAGGTGCAGATTCTTGCCATAATTTACTCAACCATGGGCTTAATGCGTCAACAGATTGAAAACGAAACCCGCTCGCCACTTCGATCAGTTGAATGCCCCTTGGCTGATAATCTAATGTTAGTTCATTTAATACATTGTTTAGCGTTTTATCTGCTACGGTAAAATCACTTAACACGGTATCTTTAAGCACTTGACGCGTAACAGGTTTATCAGCAACAAAAATTGCTGCTTCCACCAGTTGCTTCAATTGTGCGGTGTTAATTTTCTTCATGGCTGCCTAATTTTACATGAATTCTGGCGTGAGGACCTGCTTGAATGCATAAAATTAGCTGTTCTTTTACCAGTTCTAATATCGCCAAGAAAGAAACAACCACACCTGCGCGCCCCTCATCTAGGGTAAATAGCGCTTCAAGTGGCATAAATTCAGCGTTATTAAGCGTACTTAAAATTAATGACATTCGCTCGCGTGTACTTAATGCCTCTCGCTCAATAGTATGATGTTCAAACGCTTGTGCCCTTTTCATCGCAGCACTGAATGCCAATACAATTTCAGCAAGGCTCACATCAGGCTCAATGCGAATTGGCGCAACCTGTTCAGACGCATCGACACATGCAGTAAAGACATCCCTGCCTAGACGGGGTTGAATGTCTAAATCTTCTGCGGCCTGTTTAACGACTTCATATTCCTTTAGACGACGAATAAGCTCGGCCCGCGGATCGTCTTCTTCGTCGCTGTCATCACTTCGTTTTGGCAACAATAACCGCGATTTAATTTCCGCTAAAATAGCGGCCATTAGTAAATATTCCGACGCCAACTCTAGCCTAAGCGCTATCATGGTATCGACGTATTCCATGTATTGCTTGGTGACGGCGGCAATAGGCAATGTCGTGATATCGAACCGCTGCTTTCGAATAAGATAAAGCAATAAATCAAGCGGCCCCTCAAACGTCTCTAAGATAACTTCAAGGGCGTCAGGTGGAATAAACAGATCTTCGGGTTTCTCAATAAGCGCCTCACCATTAATAAAAGCCAGTGGTAGCGGTTGCTGCACTGGCTCCTGAAGAGGTGATGGTGGCACATGTTGATCAGTCAACGAACTTCAACTTATTCAAAGGGTGTCGGGTCGCCCGTTCCGCGGCGCAAAATAACAGGCGTATCATCTGATAAGTCGACCACTGTAGTTGGGTGTTCTCCGATGTAGCCGCCATGAATAATCAAACCAACTTGTTTCTCTAAATTATCACGGATAACGTCTGGGTCTGACTCTGCCATGGTGTTTCCCGGCAAAATAAGTGAGGTAGACATTAGCGGCTCACCTAAGGCTTCAAGCAAGGCGAGCGCAATGTTATTGTCCGGTACACGAATACCAATCGTCTTCCGCTTAGGGTTTTGAAGACGCTTAGGAACTTCCCTCGTGGCTTTCAACACAAACGTGTACGAGCCCGGCGTGTTGTTCTTGATTTGTCTAAATGCCGTATTGTCGACCTTGGCATAAATTGATAATTCAGACATATCTCTGCACATTAATGTGAAGTTATGGTCTTTACCAATGTTACGAATGCGGCATAACTGCTCAAGCGCTTTTTTATCCTCAATTTGACAGCCAATGGCGTAGCCAGAATCAGTAGGGTAGACCACAACACCGCCATCTCTAATAACTTCAACCGCTTGATTTATAAGGCG
The DNA here is from genome assembly GCF_049117195.1 of Alteromonas algae. GTDB lineage: Bacteria > Pseudomonadota > Gammaproteobacteria > Enterobacterales > Alteromonadaceae > Alteromonas. The sequence continues at coordinate 1,417,058 of NZ_CP185260.1, read as the reverse complement.
CTGCTGCGGGTTATCGGGATGTATATAAAAATATTGACTCATTTCTTATCTCAAATAAATGCTGGCGTATTAGGCTACACAAGTTTGTCATGTGACCATGTTTGCCATATTGGTGTTAATTCACTATTTATGCCCAAGTTTTTACCAAGTTCAGTCCATCGTGATGGAAAATGAAAATCAGACCCCGCCGAGGCGAGTAGGTTATGCTCTAAGGCCAACTCGTTAATCAGCGTTTGTTTTGTTTTATTAATACCTGGGAAGGCGGTTTCCATTGCATCTCCACCTGATTGCGCAAAAAGCAATACCAAACGGCGAAGCCACTTTGCCGTCATATCGTAGTGTGCAGGATGCGCTAATACGGCTTGACCGCCCGCCTCTTGAATCCACTTAATTGCTGTTTCAATACTTGGCCATTGGGCTTTCACGGCGGCACGCTTGCCTTTACCCAAATATTTCTTAAACGCCGCCTGCATGGTAGGCACGCCGTAATTGTTGACTAACACTCGGGCAAAATGAGCTCGGGTAACCTGCCCTTCTCCCGCTAGCGCCATGGCCCGCTCCAATACATCGTTGAAACCGCACTTAACCAACTTTTCTGCTATCAGCTCTGCGCGGGTTTGCCTCGCGTCCGCTTGCTCGCTTAAACGAGCCAAAAAGGTTGGACAGTCGCAGTTAACATTAAGCCCGACAATATGGATATCAAAGCCATGCCATGTAGTCGAAATTTCAACCCCATCAATAATCTTCAACGGTCTTTTTTGTTCGGCCTGCTTCGCATGAGCGGCAGCTAAACCGGCAACGGTATCATGGTCTGTGATTGCTAATACGTCGACCTGCATAGTATGTGCACGCAGCACTAATTCTGCGGGTGTTAGGTGACCGTCTGAGTATCGAGTATGGCTATGTAAATCTATTTTCAATGTTTTATGCAATTATTTGGTTGACACAATGGTGAAATTGTTTTCTTCTATATGCACAGAGTATACGTACTAACAACTTCAATGCCTATTGAAGTTTGAACTAAACAACGAGATTATTTATGCACCTTTCTACAAAATCAACAGCAGCAACAATTGCAGCTTGGTGGTGGCACTCCCTGAATTAACGGGCGGTGTACGCGTAGGTGCGTAATTAAAAAACACAAAAAGGCCCGTTTTAACGGGCCTTTTTTTTATCTTTTTGCAGTCGGAGAATGGCAAAAATGAGTTTAGCTGATCTGGGAACAGAACCAGGAAAAGTCGAAACAATCGAACAAGTTGGTCAATATATAGACGATCCACTTGCCGCCTTTTCACATCTGTGCAAAGGAAATAAAAATGCGTTATTACTTGAGTCAGCAGAAATAGACTCGAAGGACAATTTACAAAGCTTGCTGCTAATCGATGCAGCCCTGCGGTTCGAGTGCAACGAAAATAGGGTTACGGTTAAAGCACTTTCTGATAATGGTGCCTCAGTGTTGCCTCTTTTTATCAACCACGTACCCCACGGCATGCATGTAGTAAGTAGAAGTGAAGACACCATCACTATGGTGTGCGATAAAGCAAGCGGTGAACTTGATGAAGACAGTAGACTGAAAGCCGCCAGTGTAATGGATGCGCTTCGTATCGCTGTCAATAAAATCACCCCTATTCGTCAACACCCTCACGCGGTTTTCCTTGGCGGTGTGTTTGCTTACGACATGCTTGCGGGGTTTGAAATCCTGCCGGCGGTTGACGAAGGCGAAAATGACTGCCCCGACTTCGTCTTTTATCTTGCTGAAACGCTTATCACAGTAGATCACCAAACCCGAGAAACACATTTAATTGGCAGTGTGTTTAGCGGAAAAGACGTGGCTCAGCAATATTTTGCAGTCTCGCAGCGACTTGAAGCCATTCATCAGCGTTTGCATGACATGCCTGCTACACCAGAATTGACGACGCCCAGAAACATGGTGCCAGCAACGTACGACATGAAAGTAGACAAAAGCGATGAAGCATTTTGCAATGATGTACTGGATTTGAAGCAACATATTTTGGCCGGGGATATTTTTCAGGTGGTTCCATCAAGAACATTTTCACTTCCATGCCCCTCTCCCCTATTGGCATACGCAAAACTGAAGGAACAAAACCCTAGCCCCTACATGTTCTTTATGCAGGATGAAACCTTTGCTATTTTCGGCGCCTCGCCAGAGTCAGCTCTTAAATACGACAGCGAAACCAATCAAGTCGAAATTTACCCTATTGCCGGAACGCGTCCTCGCGGCAAGCGCGAAGACGGCAGCATCGATTACGATCTAGACAGCCGTATAGAGTTAAATTTGCGTGAAGATACAAAAGAAAAATCTGAGCACATTATGCTCGTCGATTTAGCACGTAATGACGTGGCAAAAGTAAGCCGTCCCGGCAGTCGATTTGTAAAAGATTTACTTAAAGTAGACCGTTACTCGCATGTGATGCACCTGGTCTCTCGCGTGGTGGGCCAATTGCGTGATGATTTAGACGCACTCAACGCTTATCAAGCATGCATGAACATGGGCACACTTGTCGGCGCACCAAAAGTCAGCGCCGCGACCCTTATTCGCGAGATAGAACAAAAACGAAGAGGCAGTTACGGCGGTGCGGTAGGCTATATAAACGGTCAGGGCGACATGGATACCTGTATCGTTATCCGCTCGGCATTTGTAAAAAATCAGCAAGCTTATATTCAAGCAGGTGCAGGGGTGGTGCATGATTCTATTCCCCAAGCAGAAGCAGACGAAACACGAGCAAAAGCACAAGCGGTCATTAGCGCAATACGTGCAGCATTAAACGAGGAGATGCAATAATGGATAAACAGATCACCCTATTCCTCCTCGACAACGTCGATTCATTCACTTACAACTTGGTGGATGAACTCCGCACCTTAAACATTGCTATTGAGGTTTATCGCAACACGGTATCGCCCTCAACATTGCTTGAAAAAATGGCAGCTCAGGCTACAAAAGGGCCTGTACTATTGATGTTATCGCCAGGTCCTGGTGCGCCAAGTGAAGCTGGTTGCATGCCAGAACTGCTTAAAGCCGTGGCAGGACAATACCCTGTACTGGGGATATGTTTAGGTCATCAAGCCATTGTTGAATATTATGGTGGCGTAGTAGGAAGAGCGAAAACCGTTATGCATGGGAAATCGTCTGCCATCACGCATTCAGGCAAGGCGATGTTTGCTAACCTTCCACAACCATTGCATGTCGCGCGCTACCACTCACTGGTCGCAGAAACGCTTCCTTCGCAGCTACTCGCATGTGCGTCGTGCATTAATGATGACGGTTCAGAAGTGATTATGGCGGTGTATAACGAACAAGACCGCATGCTTGGTTTCCAATTTCACCCAGAATCAATACTTACTGCACAAGGCAGCGCATTATTAAAGCAAAGTATTGATTATTTAACGCAACAAGGGCTTAGCAATGTTTAATATTACGCCTATTTTAGAGCAATTAATCGCGCAGCAGAACTTGTCTCAGACAGAGGCCTACTCGTTGTTCAACAGTATTATGCATGGTGAGCAAAGCGAGGCTGTTATTGCTGCTGTGCTTACCGCGCTTAAAATGAAAACAGAATCGCCAAGCGAAATAGCCGGTGCTGCCAGCGCAATGGTGGCGAATGCTAGGCCGTTTCCCACCCCAGATTATGCGTTCGCGGATATTGTTGGAACCGGTGGCGACGGACACAACACCATTAATATCTCAAGCGCCGCGGCGGTGGTTGCTGCGGCCTGTGGTGTAAAGGTAGCGAAACATGGAAACCGAAGTGTATCAAGCAAGTCTGGGTCGGCCGATTTGTTCAAACAATTTGGTTTGCAGCTTGATATTACCCCTGAGGTATCGAGAAAATGCTTAGATGAAGCAAATTTCACATTTCTCTTTGCGCCGGTTTATCATGCGGGCATGCGTTACGCAGCCCCCGTCCGCGCTGCGCTGAAGACAAGAACCTTGTTTAACATACTTGGTCCGCTTGCCAACCCAGCGAGCCCTACCCATGGAGTTTTCGGTGTATATTCGCCTGAACTGCTTGAACCTTATGCTAAAACCCTTATGCTGCTAGGCCAACATCGCGCCATGATTGTACATGGCGACGGGTTAGACGAATTAGCACTGCATGGCGAATCAATTATTTTCGATCTTGAACACGGTGATATTCGTAAACGCACCGTCACTGCAGATGATTTCGGATTGTCCTCTTACCCCCTTTCTGCGATTGAGGGCGGTGAACCAGAAGAAAACAAAAAATATGTTGAGGCGGCATTACATGGCGAGGGTCACGAGGCCCACCGTGCAGCAATCGCAATGAACTGTAGTGCATTGCTTAATGTCACTGGCCATGCCGCTTCATTTAAAGATGGTGCGGAAATGGCAATGCAAGCGATGAAAGATGGAACACCACTACGCGTGTTAGAACAGGTAGCAACTATTACTCAGGAGGTAAGCACGAATGGCTAATGTGCTTGAGAAAATTGTCGCAGATAAACGCACAGAAATTGAGGCTCGAAAGAAAGCGCTGCCCCTTGATAGCTTTCAAGACCAGTTGGTGCCATCAACAAAAAGCTTATTTGCATCGCTCAATGAACCTAATGCCGGGTATATTTTTGAATGTAAAAAAGCATCGCCTTCAAAAGGGTTAATAAGGGAACATTTCGATCTTGATGAGATTCTAGATGCTTATACGCCTCATGCAGCCGGTATTTCTGTATTAACTGATGAAAAATATTTCCAAGGTAAATTTGAATACCTTGAGTACGTAACCGCGCGCGTGTCACAACCGGTGTTAAATAAAGACTTCTTCGTCGATACCTACCAGGTGTATTTAGCAAGGCACTATAATGCCGATGCCGTACTACTGATGCTAAGCGTATTAAGTGATGACGAATACACGGCGTTAGCACAAGTCGCTGACGCACTTTCTTTGGATATACTGACGGAAGTGAGTAACGAAGAAGAAATGCTACGTGCTATCGCGCTTAACGCGAATATTATTGGTATAAACAACCGAAATTTGCGTGATTTATCGACCGACCTTGCAACCACTGAGCGTTTAGTTCCCATGTTATCCAACGCTACGCATCAGTTCGTTGTGATTTCAGAGTCTGGCATCTATACCCATGATGACGTATTACGTTTAGCGCCGCTGTGCCAAGGCTTTCTCGTTGGAAGCGCACTGATGGCACAAAAACACCTTAAACGCGCAGTTAGCAAATTGGTTTATGGTGCAGTAAAAGTATGTGGGTTAACGTCGGTAGAGCAAGCACAGACCGTATTTAAAGAAGGGGCATATTTTGGTGGGCTGATATTCGCTGAAAAATCACCTCGATGCGTAACAGAGTCTGTTGCGAAAGCCATTGTAGAGGCAACCGACGGCGCTTTTGTAGGAGTTTTTGTCGATGAGTCACAAGCGCGCGTTTCCACTATTGCGCATGACTTAAACCTTTCTGCGGTGCAGCTTCATGGCAATGAAGACGATGCTTATGTATCAGACTTACGCAAAATGTTACCGGATACCTGTCAAATTTGGAAAGCCGAAGGGGTTAAAGGTCAGCTTCCAGCATCGCTCAATACGCTGTTAGACAACGAGAATATTGATAAGGTGTTGCTCGATTGCCAAGTAGGCAAGGAAAAAGGCGGGACAGGCGAAGCCTTTGATTGGTCGTTATTAAATGCGGTTAATCACAAAGATAAAATCATTCTAGCGGGCGGTATTAACGTTGAAAATGCTACCGACGCTATCAAAGCAGGTTGCGCCATTTTAGATGTAAATTCCGGCGTAGAAACCGCACCCGGCGAAAAGTCTCAAGAAAAGTTGAGCGCATTTTTTTCAGTTTGCCGCCAATACTAAATTAATCATTACAGGACATAGCATGAATCAATTAGATACAAAATTTGGAGAGTTCGGCGGTATGTATGTACCCGAATTGCTCATTCCTGCACTCGATCAGCTAGAGAAAGCGTTTTTAGACGCAAAAGAAGATCCCAGCTTTAACGAAGAGTTTTTATCACTGCTTAAAGACTATGCTGGTAGACCTACGGCAATGACCTTATCACGCAACTTGGTCAGCAACCCTAAGGTTAAGCTTTACCTGAAGCGAGAAGACCTACTTCACGGTGGCGCACACAAAACAAACCAAGTGTTAGGCCAAGCGTTATTAACGAAGCGCATGGGCAAAAAAGAGGTTATTGCTGAAACTGGCGCGGGTCAACACGGCGTAGCAACGGCGCTTGCATGTGCCCTTCTTGGCTTAAAAGCACGCATTTACATGGGTGCAAAAGATGTTGAGCGTCAAGCACCAAACGTTTTCCGCATGCGCCTAATGGGCGCTGAAGTAATTCCGGTTAATGCCGGCTCAGGCACACTAAAAGATGCCGTAAACGAAGCGATGCGAGATTGGTCGGCTAATTACGACACCGCGCATTACTTGCTAGGCACGGCAGCGGGCCCTCACCCATTCCCTCATATTGTTCGTGAGTACCACCGCATGATTGGTGAAGAGACACGAGCACAAATTCTAGAGAAAGAAGGTCGCCTGCCTGATGCAGTAGTGGCATGTGTCGGTGGAGGCTCTAACGCAATAGGCATGTTTGCTGATTTCATTGATGAAGAGTCTGTAAAACTGGTAGGCGTAGAGCCTGCGGGTAAAGGTGTTCACACCAAGGAGCATGGTGCTACGATAGTCACTGGCACTAAGGGAATTTTACATGGTGCATATACCTACATCATGCAAGATAAAGAAGGCCAAATTGAAGAGAGCTATTCGGTGTCTGCGGGGCTCGATTATCCGGCGGTTGGACCACAACATGCCTACCTACATTCTATCGGCAGAGCGCAATATGTAGCGGTAACGGATGAAGAAGCATTAAATGCGTTTAAGCTGCTTGCCCGTAAAGAGGGGATCATTCCTGCACTTGAGTCTTCTCATGCAATAGCGCATGCGCTAAACATGGCCGATGAAGCAGAAGAAGAAACCATTATTGTGGTTAACCTATCAGGCCGTGGTGACAAAGACCTTGCACACGTTATCAATATTTTAGGGGATGATATTTAATGGATAGATATGCAGATATGTTCGCGCGCTTGGACGAAAAAAATGAAGGCGCGTTCGTACCCTTTGTTATGATTGGCGATCCAGATATTACGCAATCAGAAGCCATAATATGCCAATTAATTGAAAGCGGTGCCGATGCACTAGAACTAGGCATCCCCTACTCTGACCCAATTGCTGACGGCCCTACTATTCAAGCCGCTAGCATTCGTGCGCTGTCACATAACGTTACTGTAGGGCACTGTATGGCGCTGCTTGAACGTGTACGTGCTAAGTACCCGTCAGTTCCCATTGGTTTGTTGCTGTATAGTAATTTAGTTATGGCGAAAGGCATCAATGAATTTTACGCGCTCGCCAGTGCGTCTGGCGTAGACTCGATTCTTATCGCCGATGTGCCAATTCGAGAGGCAGCTCCTTTCCAAAAGGCTGCTGATGAAACGGGCATCTCTCAAATACTAATTGCCCCGCCAAATGCAACTGAAGAAACCATGGAAAAAATTGGCGAATTTTCGAAAGGATATACCTACTTGCTTGGGCGTGCTGGTGTTACGGGTGCGGAAACCGCCGCTAATGTTCCAGCCTCTGAACTGATTGAGCGATTAAAATCACATGAGTGCGCGCCAGCACTACTTGGTTTTGGGATTTCAACGCCAGTCCAGGTCAAAGAAGCTATTGAAGCCGGCGCTGCAGGTGCAATTTCAGGATCAGCAACCGTCAATATTATTGCCGCTCATTTAAACGACAACCAAGCAATGTTAAAACAGCTTGGTGATTTTGTGTCATCAATGAAAGCGGCCACGGCGAAAGGATAACCGATGCTTTACATGATTTGTGCAACCGACGTTGAAAACAGCTTAGAAAAGCGTTTAGCGGCACGCCCTGACCATCTTGCTCGACTTACTGCCTTGCAAGATGAGGGACGTTTAGTCATCGCGGGCCCTTTTCCTGCTATTGATAGTGCAGACCCAGGCCCTGCTGGCTTCACAGGCTCACTTGTGGTTGCAGAGTTCAATTCATTGGACGATGCTCAAGCATGGGCAGACTGCGACCCATACGTCGCTGCAGGGGTTTACGCATCAGTAACGGTGAAACCATACAAAAAGGTATTGCCTTCCTAAGCAATCCATAACGTAAAGACTCAAACGCCGGCACACATTGCCGGCGTTTTTATTTGTCATTATCGTTTCGGACAGTCACATTATCGTTTCGGACAGTCATTATCGTTTCGGACAGTCAAAGGATGAACGCTTTTTAACACTTCGGACAGTCACAATGGTTTGGACAGTCACAAAGATAAAAGTTGTGACTGTCCGAATTGTTGAAACATGTTTGGCAAGGTAGACTACTTAAATAAATTCAGTATTCGTTCAGGTCAGTCCTTTATACTGGATAGAAGAAATAACGTTGTTTGCAATTATGGTGGGTTTTAATGAAAAAGATAGTACATGCTACATTACTAGGTCTTGTTCTACTGCTAAGTAGTACTAACCTCGTGCATGCTCAGTCGGACACCGCTGTTACTAAGAGTGAAGCTGCCGAAAAGGCAGTGAGAGCCGAAAAAGGACGTGTTTTAAAAGTAGAGCAAACAGCCAAAAGTTATCGCGTTAAAGTGTTGAAAAAGTCAGGGCGTGTAGTTTCGGTAGATGTGGATAAACGCTCAGGCAGAGTTAAAGCCTCTAAAGGCAAGGAATAAAGCGGATGCGAGTTTTAGTTGCAGAAGACGACAGCAAGTTACTTACCCAATTAGACACCCTGCTTCAAGAAAGTGGTTACAGTGTCGACCTTGCAGATAATGGAGAGCATGCGCTTTATCAACTGCAGGAATTCACTTATGACTTGGCTATTATTGATATCGGCCTACCAAAGTTAGATGGCTTTGAGGTTATAAGAAAAGCGCGCGCTGAAAATATTAGTACTCCCGTTTTAATTCTCACTGCAAGAGACAGATGGCAAGAAAAAGTAGAAGGGCTTGATTCAGGTGCCGACGACTACCTTACTAAACCATTTCATAATGAAGAATTGCTGGCTAGAGCAAAAGCGCTAATACGAAGAGCGTCGGGACAAGCTAATCCTGTTATTCAAATGGGCCCTATTTCACTAGATACCGTTTCAGAAGAAATTCAGCTTAATAGTCTATCGCTTGAGCTTACGGCCTATGAATACAAGGTGATGGAATACCTCATGTTAAACCCTCAAAAAGTGATTTCAAAAACGGAACTCACCGAGCACATTTATGACCAAGACTTTGACTTAGACAGTAACGTGATTGAAGTTTTTATCGGGCGGCTTCGCAAAAAGCTTGATCCTGACGGAGTAATAAAACCGATTGAAACATTGCGAGGGCGAGGCTACAGGATAAATAGAAATTTATGAGGCAACTCTCTCTGCGCATAAGAAGTATTTTGCTTGCCGTTGTCTTATTAGCGCTTTTCGCCCCCTTCACTATTTTTATACTCGACGGCGCGTATACGAAAAGCTTAACACAGGCCAAAATGAGTGAGCTTAGGCTGATGAACTTAGGTTTATTGTCGGCATTTGAACTAGACGGCGATGTTCCTTACATGCCCGAAGTGCTTTATGAAGAACAGCTAAATTTACCAGGCTCAGGTTACATTGGCGTTATCGTATTTCGTGATACGGTAATTTGGCAATCGGCCTCAGCTCTGGAATATACCCTGAAAGCTCCCTCATTGCGGGTTGATGTAGGAAACGAGCTTTTTCTAGACAATTACGAGACAACAATTGGTGATGCCGATGACTTTTTTGTGTATGCATTTACCGCCGAATTCGCATCAAGTAATCAATTTGAGCCCGTTCATTTTTATATTTTAAATGATAAAGAACAATTTTCAGCGGAGCGAGAAACCTTTGTTAATACAGCGTGGCAGTGGATAGCGACACTTTGTGTGGTACTGCTTATTTTTATCATCGTTGGCATAAGCCTTGTGTTAGCCCCAGTGCGAAAGCTAATTAATGAAATTGCCCATGCCGCTTCCGGCAACAAGAACCAGCTTGAAGCACGCTACCCTGTTGAATTTGATTCACTCAAGCGCGCTATTAACAACTTACTTACGTCTGAGGCCGAGCAACGCTCACGATACAAAAATAGTTTAGGTGATTTAGCCCATAGCCTCAAAACCCCTCTTGCCGCAGCGATGGGAACTAACGCGTTACCCTTTGAAGCCACAGAGTCGTTAACTCAAATAGATAACATCATTCAACGGCAATTAAAGCGCGCAAGCGCAGGGAAGTCCGGGTGGCAAGCGTCGATAACTGTTTGGCCATTACTTATGAAACTTGCAGATGCGATGGACAAAGTTTACGGAAATAAACATCTTACAATAAGCCTAGACGGTAACGAAAACGCCGCATTTAAAGGCGACCAAACTGATTTTATGGAGCTATGCGGAAACATTCTCGATAATGCGTGTAAAGCGGCGAAATCACTCGTAAACATCAACGTGGTTGAAGATACAGAATGGTTAATTATCTCGATTGAAGACGATGGCCCGGGTATTCCCGAAAACGAACGTAATGCATTACTAGCGAGAGGCGCCAGGCTCGACACCTACGCGGAGGGACAAGGAATAGGAATGGCAATAGTCAGCGATTTAGTGGCGATTTACGAAGGTAAGCTACACATCGAAAAAAGCCACTTAGGCGGGGCAAGGATACAAATAAAACTCCCTAACAGCTGACGCTAGTAAACTGCAGGTTTTTCGTCTCCTTCGCTCGACAGCAGTACTGCTATCCACTTGCTCTCTTCCCGCGACTCCAATGCGATTTTAACGACCATCGTTAACGGCACAGAAAGTAACATACCTACCGTTCCTAACAGCCACCCCCAAAAAATTAACGAAAGAAAAACGACAAGCGTACTTAACCCCATACCTCGGCCCATAAGTTTCGGCTCGACCATATTCCCCATTATTGTATTAACCAGTAGAAAGCCTAACGCAGCAAAGCCCGCAGAAGGTAAACCAAACTGAACAAAGGCAATGAGCACAGCCGGCACTGCTGCAATGATAGAACCGATATTGGGAATGAAGTTAAGCATAAACGCTAACACAGCCCACAGTAAAAAGTGATCTACACCCATTACATAAAGCCACACACCGATAATAAGGCCGGTACCTAAACTTACCACGGTTTTAATAGCCAAATAGCTATTAACAGAACGAATAAACTTGTCTATATGCTTTAGCTTCATGTCAGGGTCGGCTAGCGCAATGTGCAGCCGCTTAGGGATCGATTCAGCTTCAAACAGCATAAATATAACGGTTAATAATATGAGGAAAAGATTTGATAACACCCCGCCCATACCGCTTATAAAGTTTGTCGCCACTGACATTGCAGTTGCAGGGTCGAGGTGCGAGGCAATAAGTTCTCTATTGATGTAAATATTAAATTCAGCGAGTTTCGCCACTACCCACTCAAACTCTGTATCTAACTTCGCTCGGTATTCAGGCAAATTTTCTTTAAATTCAGTCATAGACTGGCCAACAAGGCCCGCAAGAAGAAAACCAAATACCACGATAAGCAGTATAACTAAGGTAATTGAAAGCCATCGCGGGACGCCATATTTAGATGTCCAGCGGATAACAGGGCTGCACGCGATGGCAATAAACACCGAAAGAAAAAATGGAACCATAATGGCGCTAGCTGCCTTTACGCCAGCCATAACAATAACTAAACATGCTAAAACAATGAAGATTTTTGCTGTTGGGGATCGCAGTTCCATAGACATTCTGTGCTACATTCCTAATTAAAACGACATCACTTTACAACGGCTTACCGCTAACTACAAACAAGAGACAACTATGAATTTCAACTTAGCAACAATAAGAATTAAAAACCTGAGACTGCGTACCTATATAGGAATTAACGAAGACGAAATAAAAAATAAGCAAGATGTGGTGGTTAATGTAAAGATTGACTACGATGCGAGCACTGCGTCTAACACTGATAACATGGACGATGCACTTAACTATAAGATTATCACTAAGGCGATTATTAAGTTAGTTGAAGATAATCGTTTCTCGTTACTGGAAAAGCTTACCGGTGATGTTCTGAGCATTGCTGCTGAACATGACTCTGTGCGCTATGCTGAAGTTGAAGTAGACAAACCACACGCGCTACGTTTTTCTGATTCTGTATCCCTCACACTTTCGTGCAATAAAAGCGCGTAACACAACGATGCACCGGAGGACTTATGCACATATTGCTTACTGGCGGTACAGGGCTCATTGGTAGCGCGCTAATAGAACGCTTGCGAACAAGCCATAGCATTACGGTGGTAACTCGCAATACTGATGCGGCAAAATCGAAGCTAGGAAGCGATTTATCATATTTGAATTCAGTAAATGATATCTCAGATATTGGTACGTTTGATGCTGTTATAAACTTAGCCGGCGAGCCCATCGCAGATAAACGTTGGACCACCAGCCAAAAAACCAAAATATGTGAAAGTCGCTGGGGGACTACGGCATCACTGGTCGCAAAAATCAATGAAAGTGCTTCTGCCCCTAGTGTCTTTATATCAGGCTCTGCCATTGGCTATTACGGGCGACAAGGCGAACGAGATGTAGTTGAGTCGACAATGCCCCATAAAGAATTTACGTATGAGGTGTGCAGTAAATGGGAAGCGATAGCGAATACGGTTACCAATAACCGTACGCGAGTTTGTACACTGCGTACAGGCGTTGTTTTATCTGAAAATGGCGGCGCATTGGGGAAAATGGCGCTTCCCTTTAAATTAGGGGTAGGCGGTACGCTAGGAACGGCAAAACAATACCTTTCATGGATTCATCTTGAAGATATGGTTTCTGCCATCATCCACCTTTTACATTCATCCGATTGTGAAGGCCCATTTAATATGACTGCGCCGGTGCCGGTTACCAACAAGACATTTTCGCACGCATTGAGTAAAGCACTCTCCAGGCCCTGCTTTTTTAATGTGCCTGCTTTTGTTATGAAAATAGCGATGGGAGAATCGTCAGACATGATTTTAGAGGGCCAAAAGGTGTTACCTGATAAGCTCATAAAGTCGGGGTTTTCTTTTACCTACCCAACCGTCGATGAGGCACTAAACGCAGTTTATTCCTAACTACGTTAGATTATTGGACAGTCACAAATTTTTCGGACAGTCACAAAATTTTTGACTGTCCGAAAAAATACCTCTGATAAACCTTTTAGTGCGTTAAGGACAGCCAGTGATGTGACTGTCCTATATCCATTAAATCATTTTCTTAAGCAGTTCCGATGTATTCAATGACAGCAAGCGCCAACAGGCTATAGCGCCTAATGTACCCACGACTACCGCGCCGACCACTGGCGATAACACCCAATACTCAACGTGCAGACTTGCTGTCATTTTAAATATGTTGGTTTGCAAGAGGTACAAACTTAGCTCATTGGCAAATGCTGCCATGAGTCCAGCAACGACCCCAATAATAACGAACTCATACACCACACTCTTACGAATTAAGCCCCCTCTCGCGCCTAGCGTTCTTAATATGGCCAGTTCCTGCCTTCGCTCATCCATGCTTGCCTGTACCTGTGCTATTAATACCAAGCTACCAGCAAGCAACACCAAAACAAGAATAAACTCAACCGCAACAGACACTTGCTCAACTATCTCTCTCAGTTGATTAATCCGAGCATCGACATCAAACATAGTAATAGCAGCAAATGGTTTAAGGAGCTCGGTTAACTCCGCTTTGCGGTCAGAGGGTAAGAAGAAACTAGTAATATAAGTTGGATTGAAAGCCTCCATCGCTTGTGGGTGTATTACAAAAAAGAAGTTTGGCTGCATCGTCTGCCAATTTACTTTTCTTATACTTGTTACGCGGGTCTGTACTATTTCGCTTCCCACATTAAACGTAAGTCTGTCGCCCATTTTTATAGTAAGTCTTTCAGCAACACCCTGTTCCACCGACACCGGATAAATTTCCGAATCCGCTTCTATAATGACGTTGTTATGCCATAGCCCTTCAACAACCTCATTTTCTTTTTGTAGCGTGTTACCCCATGTGAGGTTTGCTTCTCGGCCTAAGCCTTGACGGCCTTCCCTAGAACTATCTCCTTCTTTGGTAATTTCAGAATTCACATCTTCATCATTTACCGCAGCAAAGCGACCACGTATAACCGGATAAAATTCTTCAATTTCAATGCCGCTGTTAGCAAAGTGACTGTCCAACTCATCTTTCTGATCACTTGTGATGTTAATGAGAAAATAGTTTGGCGTGCCTTCAGGTAATTGAGAGCGCCATTGCGATACCATGTCATTTCGCATTACCAGCACAACTAAGAGCAGCATTATTGTGACTGAAAAACTAATTAGCTGAACACTATTGTTCATTGAACGTCGTTTAATTCTTGCCCATGCTAGTTGCCATGGTCCTATGGCGCCCGAACCAAGTTTTCTTCCAAGCGAGATAAGCAAATAGGTAGCCCCTAAAAGCCCTAAGACAAGAACTGAGCCCGATAAAAATAGTATCGCACTTATTTTGAGGTCTTGGCTGTATAGAAACATGAGTAGAAAAATAGCACCGCCAGATGCTGCGTACTGAATACTTCTCGAGCGTACGCTACTCTCAACATCTTTTCTCAAAACACGCAAAGGCGGAACTGAAAAAAGCTGTAATAACGGGTAGAGTGAAAATAACAGTGCGCATGCCGCCCCAGTCGTTACGGCAATAATTACTGGGCGCCAATGCCAGACCGACAGAGCTACATCAATACTATCGGCGAGCGCCCAAACAACGAGTTGCTGACCGACAAAGCCGATTAGCAGACCAATCATAATCCCCAAAACCGTGATGAAAATCACCTGTAATAAATAGACCAATCGAATAACTTGTTTCGTAGCGCCTAATGTTTTCATTATCGCAACAGGGTCGAAGTGGCGTTGTGCATACCGTTGTGCAGCAACAGCTATCGATACCGCGGCTAATACTATCGCGAGTAAGCTAGCCAACAAAAAGTAACGTTCGGCGCTCGCAACGCTTTGGCCAATAGCTGACTCATCATCTTCTACCGTACGCCATGAATGTAAGTCATCATTTAACTGCGGGAAAAGCCAATCATTAAAATCGTTAAGGTCACTCTTTTCACCAGCAAAGTAAGTGATAAAGCGTGCTCGGCTGCCCGGCCCAACCACAGCCGTTTTGTCCAAGTCATCCATATTCATAAGAACGATGGGGTCGGTATTAAACACACTGAAGCCCGCATCGGGAATGTCGACAAGCACATTTGATACGGTAAAAACAGCGTCACCTATCTCTATTTTATCGCCAATACTGACATCTAAGGTTTGGAATAATCTTGATTGAATCCATGCTTCGCCAGGGTTGGGTAATACATTCGATTCCTTCTTCACGCCAAACGGTACATCACTTACCGATACTGCCCCTTTTAACGGATAATTATTATTTACGGCGCGCAAATCTACCAACGACATCCTGTCGTTATTGAACACCATAGAGCGCGTACTCACTTGCTTAGCGGTAGCAAGGTTGTTACTGCCCGCACGAGTAAGCCATGCCTCATCAATAGGTTTATCAGAGCGCAACTGCGCATCTGCTGCAATAAACGCCGCACTTCGCGACTTCAGTGCGCCTTGTAGCCTTTCACTGAACAACGACAAAGATAAAACAGCCCCCACAGATAAGACAATGGCGAGCAAGATGATCGTCAATTCTCCTCGCCGCGCCTCATGCTTAAAAAGGCGCCACGCAAGATTCAATGCCATCTTCATTTACACAACCTCTTGTGTGGTAGTGGTTTCAACAAGTGACCCTGCTTGCATGGTAAGCTGCCTATCGCAATGCTCAGCCAATGTGTTGTCATGTGTTACTAGAACAAGCGTTGTCCCCTTTTCCTTATTCAGTTTAAAAAGTAACGCTTCAACTTTATCGCTGTTTTTTGCATCTAAGTTCCCAGTAGGCTCATCCGCAAATAGAATTTTAGGTGATGTAATGAAAGCCCGCGCAATAGCAACACGCTGCTGCTCACCGCCAGAAAGTTGATTTGGAAAGTGATGCGCTCGATGGGAAAGCCCAACGTCTTCAAGAATTGAGAGTGCTTTTTGTTTAGCGTCTGCTAAGCCTGCAATTTCGGCCGGCAACATGACATTTTCAAGCGCGGTGAGGCTTTGTACAAGCATAAAGCTTTGAAATATAAATCCTACCGTGTTTCCACGCAGCACTGCTCGCTGCTCTTCATCAAGTGAGTGTAACGGCTGACCATCAAGAAAAATCTCCCCTGACGTTACTTCATCTAACCCCGCGAGAAGCCCCAAAAGCGTAGATTTACCGGAACCTGACGCACCAATGATAGCAACAGACTCACCTTGCTTGACTTCAAAAGAAATTGGTTGAAGGATCTGTAAAGTACCTTCACTCGTAGTTACTGACTTAGTTACTTGTGCTGCTTTAATCATATAAGGGTCATCAATTCGTGTTTATTCATCTGTTCAAAAAGGCCGTTTTTGTTGCACTGGCTGTGTTCACATTATTTAGCTTATTTATACCAAACTCAGCGTTATCAGATCAGCGTTATGAAACGGGTAATGATAAATCCGCAATTCTTTTAATACTCGGTGACAGCCTATCTGCTGCTTATGGGTTAGAGCAACAAGTTGGTTGGGTTAGTTTGTTACAAAATAAGTGGCAAGACGAGAAGATTCAGATCGATATAGTAAATGCTGCGGTAAGTGGTGAAACAACGGATGGTGGGCTAGCTCGATTGCCAAGGCTACTAGAGCAGCATATGCCAACCCATGTTCTTGTCGAGCTTGGAGGCAATGACGGTCTCCAGGGCCACAATACGAATAAAATAATGCGTAACCTCGAAAAAATAGTGATTATGAGTAAAGAGAGTGGCGCTGAAGTTTTCATTCAGGATATCCAAATTCCAACAAATTATGGCAGGCGATATACGGATATGTTTCAGGGTAATTACGAAAAGGTTGCAACCACGCAGAATGTAGTGAAAATTCCATTTTTCCTTGAAAACATCGCGTTAAATGAAGAATTAATGCAACGAGATGGCATCCATCCTAACGCTGAAGCGCAACCATTGATTGCTAATTTCATGTACGAGCAATTAACAAATTTAATCTTACTTGATGAATAATTGTGCTATATTTTTATAAAGCTTAATGAGAGGATTTGAGATGGACGTATCATCAGTTGCGCAAAACTCTGCGCCGGTTTCTACTTTACTCGAGGCGCCACAACAGCGTCAGCAAACACAACAATCACAGCCTCAACAAGCACAGCCTACTGAGGCGTCAGCTCCGCAGCAAACAACCTCGCAAAACGATGGGCGCGTTGGTTCTCGAGTTGATTTGTTCGTTTAGCGTGGCCTCTACTTTCTCTGCAATATTCAGTAAGATTTAAAACGTCATATTAAACCACTGAGCGCTTTTTACGCGCTCACTATAGCCCTTGCCTCATATACCAAATAAATATTTTCATGATTGGACAGTCTAAATCCAGATGAGCAATTAGGACGGTATCGATTTCGGACAGTCAAAAAGGTATCGGACAGTCACAAAAATACTATTTGTCACAAGCAGAAACCTAAAAACATAAACCATGTATCCTCTGTCACACTAAGCGCCATTTGCAATATTCGTTGCGTAACCTGTACAAAAACCTGTCTTTTGCTCAGTCTCATAATTTTCGAAAATTGAAGATACTGTTTGCTTTCTAAAATCGAGAAAGCTAATGCCACTTCCAAGATATAAACAAATCAACCTTGAAGAAACACCTTTCTATCACTGCACCACTCGCTGTGTGCGCCAGTCGTTCCTATGTGGTAAAGATAAAGCGACAGGAATAGATTACGAACATCGGCGGCAGTGGATTGTGGACAGAATGCATAGTCTGTGTGAAGCATTTGCCATCGATTTATGCGCCTATGCTGTAATGCATAATCATGTGCATGTTGTATTATACGTAGCAAAAGGCAGGTCTGATAGCTGGAGTATGGATGAAGTACTGCTTAGATGGCGAAAGTTTTATAAGTGCCCCGCAATTATTCAGCGCTATCTATCCGTTGCCGACAAGTCGGTGCTGCATGATGAAGAAATCCAAGAGATTCACAAGATAGCGGCTGTATACCGCCAGCGTCTGCAGAGTATTAGTTGGTTCATGCGAATGCTCAATGAATATATTGCCCGAAAAGCAAATAAAGAAGACGATTGCACGGGTTACTTTTGGGAGCGTCGATTTCGCTCTCAGGCGATATTGGACGAAAGAGCACTAGCTGCTGTAATGGCCTATGTAGATTTGAACCCCATAAGAGCCGGTATAGCCGAAACGCCGACCACCTCCGATTTCACCAGTATCAAATATCGGCTTAATGCTGAACGCGTTGGTAAAACACCAAAGTATTTAGCGCTTTTTAAAGGCCAATCTGAAAGAAGCTCTCATTGTCATACGTTACCTTTTACTCTGCATGAGTATGTGGCGCTGCTCAACCAAACTCGTGAAATGTCCAGAAAACCGGTGCCTTATCTGAGATCTCAGAAAAGCTATGTAGTGACACACAGCCTAAAAACATCCCTCAGCGCTTGGCAGCTGTTATCGAGTCAGTTTGAGGATATTTTTAAATGCTCTGCAGGCACACCTTCGGCAATAAAGCACTTTGCGAATGCGTGCAACTACGGGCATTCTCCCAACACCAACCTAGTAGCAAAGCTATTACGTCAATAAGCCTTTTAATGCTGTAACGGCAAAAAACGCGTTAATGTCGTTATTCACTCAGTAAATGCAAAAGCGTGATGGATATTGGGTAGTCTTAATGGATATCGGACAGTCGTAATGTAAAAAATAAAAACGGGATCATTGCTTTTGCGCTCGCCGTTGAAATTTCGGCTTGCAAGCATTTGAGAAAATTTAAAGACTTTGGACAGTCACAAACCTAGTTGCGACTGTCCTAAAACTGTTAGTTGAGTTCGCGATAATACTGCGACGGCTTTTCTGCACCAGTTTGCTGTAGCAGCAAATATCGGTCGCGAAGTTTAGTTTGTCTAGACTCCATCTGCATAACTTTGCCGTTTGAAATAACAACTTCCGCCGCTTCGGTTACCTCAAGGGGGTCGCCAGACCACACTACAATATCGGCAACCGCACCAGTTTTGAGAACACCTAACGTATTTTCTACACCTAATATCTCAGCAGGAACGCTTGTTAAACTAGCAATGCCAGCCTCATGAGGAAGCCCATTTGCAACAGCATTGCCAGCGTGCTGAGCAGCCAGACGGATATTATGTGTGTCCATACCTATTGCCACTTTCACACCGGCAGCATGAAGTCTAGCGGCGTTGGCAAGCGTAGCCCCCATCTGGTCAAAGCCACCTGGTAAGTTATATTCAGGGTCGATAATAACGGGAATATTTGCCTTTGAAAGTGCGTTCGCTTCTCTCCACGCTTCCACACCATGCACAAGCACAACCTTCACAGAGGGATGGCGCTGCTTAAACGCTAACACTTGTCGAATATCCGCTACTCTATCAGCACGCATAAACAAAGGAATATCACCTGACAATACTTGCTTTAAGCTTACAACATCATGCCTTGTATTAATGCCATACCACGCCTTTTCTGGACCTTGGACATCTCCAGCACGTTCAGCTTCAGCCAAAATGGCCTCTAGGGTTACCCACAACGCCGCTCTAGACCCTCCCGCAGCCTCTGCACCACCACTGCCAACATCTACACTCATAAATGCTTTAGGCTTGATAATCGGTGAATTCCCACCTAACGTAATGACGGCTCCCATACCATTGAACATATAGTCAGAACGCAGAATCGACGTGGCTGCAGATGTCATGCCTTCCAAACGTGTAATGGCCATTAATGATGAGTCCGGATTTACAGCAAAGCTAACATCAAGTGCTGCCCCCGTGTTGGTTACTGGCGAGTGTTCAACACTTGCATCGACAACGCCAGAAGAGGACGATACTTCAACCAAACCTAAAGACGTCATTGCTCCAATCAAACCCGGCGTAACAACTTTGCCAGTAGCATCAATAACCGTGTAACCTGCAGGCTTTTCAATGCCGTCAACGACGCGCTGGATCTCTCCCCCGCTTACCAATACGGTTGCCGACGCTAATGTACCTTGATCAGACAGGGTATGTACTTTCCCACCAACAATAGCGATGTTCTCGCTCAACACGGCTGTGGAGAACATTAAACTCAATATTACCATTCCAATACGTTTCATTTTCTGTCTCCTTCACCTACTTGACCAAGTTCAAAATCGCTCACTGGCCACGTGCTTGTGTCATTAAGCGAATATGCTAAGCCGCCATCGATGTACACTTCTTCGGCTTTTGCATAGGTCGAAAATGGGTTCGCGGTCCAAAGAACAATATCAGCTTGCTTGCCTACCTCTAAAGAACCGGTCTTTTCAAAGATTCCTAGTGACTTGGCAGGATTAGCTGAAAGCCATTGCCATGCGTCTTCAATCGAAATATCGATACCTGCTCTGCGTCCATCTGACCATGCCTTTGCGGCTTCTTGGTTCAAGCGCTGGATTCCCAAATCACTGTCTGAGTGAACAATTGCACACGCACCTGACGAATGTACGGCTGGGATGTTCTCGCGTATTCCGTCATACGCTTCCATTTTGAAACCATACCAGTCGGCCCACATTGCTGAGCAGACGTTGTTTTCTTTTAATTTGTCGGCAATCTTGTACGATTCGACTGCATGATGAAAAGTGCCAATGTGGTAGTCAAACTCCTGCATCAAATCCATCATAACCGTCATTTCATCAGCGCGGTAACAGTGCATATGTACACGTATTTCACCTGCTAACACTCCCGCTAGAGTTTCTAACTTTAAATCACGCTTGGGGGCCTTAGGATCTTTTCCTGCCTCGTACTCTTTTTCATACCGTTCCCACTTTCTCATATAATCTTGGGCCTCTGACCACGCCTGACGATAGCCAGCTACATTCCCCATACGGGTCATTGGCCCACCTTTTTGACCATAAACTCGCTTTGGGTTCTCGCCACATGCCATTTTAATTCCATAGGGTGCCCCGGGGAACTTCATATCCTGCATCGTTCGGTTTGGTACATTTTTAAGCACAACAGAACGCCCGCCAAATAAGTTAGCCGAGCCAGGTAGAATTTGTAATGCAGTGACACCGCCAGCGAGTGCCCGACCAAAACCCGGGTCTTGCGGCCAAACGGAATGCTCGGCCCAAACCTGCGCGGTTACAGGGTTGGTCATCTCATTTCCGTCAGAATGGGAACGCGTAGAAGGAGACGGATAAACCCCTAAATGACTATGGTTATCGATTATACCTGGCGTTACCCACTTACCCTCACCGTTAATGACTGTCGTATTTTCAGCAGTATTTAGTGACTGTCCAGAATTGACGACTGCTTGGACTTTTCCATCGACAAAATAAATACTGCCGCCTTCAATTTTGTTACCAACACCGTCAAGAATGGTTACATTCGTTATTAGCGTGGGCCCCCCATCAATCGCTTTGTAAGTGCTTGGGTACGGATTAGGATTGATAACGACTTTTTGACTTTGTTGTGCCTTATCTTGCTTCTCACTTGTGCATCCCACAGCGACAAAAGCAAAAGCACACGCCAGCGCAATAAAACGCTTGGTTGAATGTAATTTCATGTTTTCCCCGGAATTTTATTTTTATGTTCACAACCTACTTCGTTAGCGTAGCTAACTTAAAGGAATCTGCAATGTGTGAGGGGGGTAAACACGTTAAAAATTAAGAGGACTGGCGTGATAACACCTCAACGATATCTTTCGACACGGTTAAACGACGAATATCATTGAAAAGCACTTCAGCTTCCGGATACTGTCTTTTCAAATAACCACACCACTGTTTTATTCTATTTGGATAATATCTTCCTTTGTCGCCATAAATTTCGTAACCCGAATACTGAATTAGAAGCGCTGCGACATCAGGCCAATGCATTGGAGCTTCAGCATTTTTAATGCACTGAGCCAAATTTGGCATGGCAAGCGCCCCTCTGCCTATCATTAAGTTGTCACATGCTGACTGGATTTGGCATTGTTTAGCATCTGCACTATTCCAAATTTCACCATTTGCAACCAAAGGGATCGTTGTGTGTGCCTTAATCTTCGCAATCCAATCCCAATATGCTGGGGGCTTGTAGCCTTCTGTTTTAGTACGTGCGTGCACGACTAATTCAGATGCGCCAGCTTCGGTAATTGCGCGGGCGTTGTCTATCGCAAGTGATTTATCTTCAAACCCTAACCTGATTTTTGCAGATACTGGTACATGATCTGGCACTGCGTCGCGCACTGCTTTAACAATGTTATAGAGCGTTTCAGTCTCCTTAAGCAGTACTGCCCCCCCTTTGCTTTTGTTCACTGTTTTTGCGGGACAACCAAAATTTAAGTCTACGCCTGGAGAGCCTAGCTCAGCTGCGGTAAATGCATTTTCTGCAAGCCATTCGGGGTGTTGCCCAAGCAATTGCACTCTGACTGGCACACCAGATGGTGTTTTTCCACCGTTATGAAGTTCCGGGCAAAGTTTGTAGAAGGTCTTTTTAGGAAGTTTTTGATCGACAACACGAACAAACTCGGTAACACACTGATCGAACCCACCAACACGTGTGAGCATATCTCTCATTAAGTGGTCAACTACCCCTTCCATCGGAGCGAGCATAATTTTCATAGTGAGTGGCACTTCCAAGGATGTTCAGAATTTCGGCGCGAGAGTGTAGCAGATTGAATGAGGCTATGCTATTCGCCAGACCGAACTAGGATTTAGACTGTCCTAAATTGATTATCTATGACTGTCCGAAGCGCTTTTTATCTATGACTGTCCGAAACATTCTTTAATGCTTCTAAGCGTTCAATTACCTGAAGCTTTTGTGTTTGCGAAAACCTTGCCCAACCCACTATCTCATCTATTGTGCGCTTGCATCCTTCACAGATATCATCCTCAGATAACTTGCATTGTGCTATGCAGGGCGATAGGTTCTTCATAATTAACTCGCGGGTTGTGCAGGATTACGTAATGTACCGTGACTCGTTGAAGCAATAACATCTAGCACAGACTGTGTTGGCTCTTTATTACACCATAAACATACATAGCAACCATATTGCTGCTGTAGGTAGGTCTCAAACGCTTCATGGTCCGACACATCTTGTTTGACAAGATGCTGCCTATTTCCATCATAAATTATTGCAGAAAATGTGTACAAAGGTGCCTCCTCAAGTGAGAAGGCAATATACATCTAGACGTCTAAACGTTCAAGCGTCTATTTTAAAAAGTCGATTGCCGCTCTTATGGCCGCCACTTGCGCATCGTTACAAATTTCAGGCGTAGCATTTGCACTATCAGGGTAAACCTCTGTAGTAGTTACGAAATTAGCATTTGTCATACCACCACACAGGAATAACGCTTTTTTGTCGTAACAGATGACACCATCTGTCTCTACATCCGCACCGATAATTTTTCCGCTTTCATCAGGAGGTGCGATATGAGTAACCTGCCTTACGGCATCGATAACTGCTTTTTGAAACGCAAGTTGTGGATTTGCCGTGTTCGCGACAGTGTAAAACCCATCGGGAATATTCCAGTTATCATGGCTTACACCATCTCGCGCAGCGAGTGCCGGCCTAAATTCACTATTGTCAGTATCTGTCGTTTCATGAAGATCGATATGGAGTAAAAGTTCAGCCTCTAGGCTTTCAACAAATGACATCAATTGAGCAGATTCTGGGGCGGGAGAATCGGCATAAAAGGAACGGTTGGGATCTAGCGCCATCGGATTCCAACGGTTTATCGTTTCATATCCCCAAGGGCTCACACACGGCACGACAAAAACATTGAAGTCTTGAGCATAGTCTTTCAAACTATTGTTTATAAACTTAAGCGCACCTTGTACACCGCTTGTCTCATAACCATGCACGCCACCTGTAACCAATACAGACGGTTTTGTTATGTCTACTGACGTTGGAACAACCGCAAAAAGGGGAAAACGTGCCTCGTTATAGGGTAACGCGCCGTACTGCACCTTTTGAAAACCGTTAGGAATAATTGATGATAACGGCGTCAGTACCTCGTCACCATAACTGCGCTTTATACTTTGCTTCGCTTTCCACTCAGCCTTTTGTTCTTCTCCCCACGGTGTGCCTGGAGTACCAATTGGATAATGCTGCATAACCTACCTCTTTATTTGATGCTTAATGGTAACAAGCCGTTAAGAAAATGTATGTGGGAACTCGATAAAAGTATGTTTGTGTAGGGTAGAAACAAAAAAACCAGCCGATTGGCTGGTTTCTTTATATGGCGTCCCCTAGGGGATTCGAACCCCTGTTACCGCCGTGAAAGGGCGGTGTCCTAGGCCTCTAGACGAAGGGGACTGAAAATCTTCCATCGAAAGCTTCGCTTTCGATATTTTCAGTAAGGCGAAGTGAGCCAGCGAACTGAGCGACCTTTTCCTTACCGAAATTTCAGTCCGAAGTTGAAATATCAACTCCAGCCTATTTCACAGTATTAATCGACTGTGACGCGATAATATGGCGTCCCCTAGGGGATTCGAACCCCTGTTACCGCCGTGAAAGGGCGGTGTCCTAGGCCTCTAGACGAAGGGGACTGAAAATCTGATTTCGAAAGCTTCGCTTTCGAGATTCTCAGTAAGGCGAAGTGAGCCAGCGAACTGAGCGACCCTTTCCTTACCGAAATTTCAGTCCGAAGTTGAAATATCAACTCCAGCCTATTTCACAGTATTAATCGACTGTGACGCGATACAATATGGCGTCCCCTAGGGGATTCGAACCCCTGTTACCGCCGTGAAAGGGCGGTGTCCTAGGCCTCTAGACGAAGGGGACTGAAAATCTGATTTCGAAAGCTTCGCTTTCGAGATTTTCAGTAAGGCGAAGTGAGCCAGCGAACTGAGCGACATTTTCCTTACCGAAATTTCAGTCCGAAGTTGAAATATCAACTCCAGCCTATTTCACAGTATTAATCGACTGTGACGCGATAAAATATGGCGTCCCCTAGGGGATTCGAACCCCTGTTACCGCCGTGAAAGGGCGGTGTCCTAGGCCTCTAGACGAAGGGGACTGAAAATCTGATTTCGAAAGCTTCGCTTTCGAGATTTCCAGTAAGGCGAAGTAAGCCAGCGAACCGAGCGACCTTTTCCTTACCGAAATTTCAGTCCGAAGTTAAAAACTTCAGCCTAATCAAACTACAACGTTAAGTGCAGTTTGGTGGAGCCAGGCGGGATCGAACCGCCGACCTCCTGCATGCCATGCAGGCGCTCTCCCAGCTGAGCTATGGCCCCGTACGTGTCTCAGTCAACATGTGTGACTCTTCCGTGACAGCGGGGCGCATTCTAGGCATCCGCCCCTGTCATGTCAACGGTTTTTTTATGAATTTTCTCTGTTTGCTATAAAAGTAAGCGCTTTGTCGATTCTCTCGCCAACTTTCTCTTTTGAGAGCAGATTAAGCGTGACATCAAGTGATGGAGAATTTCCTCCTCCCGTCACTGCCACGCGCAATGGCATACCTACTTTCCCCATCCCAACTTCTAACGCTTCTGCGGTAGCATTAATAGCTGCCTGAATATTTTCAGGGTTCCATGCGTCAATAGATAAGAGCTTCTCTTTCGCCATTTCAAGTGCTTCTTTTGCAACAGGGCGAAGGTGTTTTTTCGCTGCTTTTGCTTCGAACTCTTCGTAGTCTTGATAAAAGTACGTCGAAATCTCTGCAAGCTCTTTCAGAGTTTTAACTCGGTCTGCTTGAATAGCGATAATAGATTCAAGCGCTGGCCCGGCAAGCAAATTAACGCCAAGTTGGTCAAACTGCCATTTTGCGTGCTCTGCAACTTCACTTGCTGGTAAAGATTTAATGTAGTGCTGATTTAACCAAATAAGTTTCTCAGTATTAAAAGCAGAAGCTGACTGTCCAATAGCATCTAAGCTAAATAACTCAATCATCTCGTCTACTGAGAAAATCTCTTGGTCGCCATGTGACCACCCCAACCTAACAAGGTAATTAAGTACAGCTTGTGGGAGAAAGCCGTCATCACGATATTGCATAACACTTACAGCGCCATGACGTTTAGATAACTTTTTACCATCGTCGCCCAAAATCATAGAAACATGCGCGTATTCAGGTACTGGTGCGCCCAACGCTTCTAAGATATTTATCTGGCGAGGCGTGTTATTAATATGGTCTTCACCGCGAACCACATGAGTAATACCCATGTCCCAATCATCTACAACAACACAGAAGTTATATGTGGGTGTACCATCGGTACGTTGAATAATAAGGTCATCCAGCTCGCTGTTGCTGATTTCTATGGTTCCACGAACATGATCGGTGATGACAACCGTGCCTTCAGTCGGCGTTTTAAAGCGTATAACGAACGGCTGGCCTTCAGGGTGATCAGTGCGCTCACGCCATGTTCCTGGGTAACGAGGTTTTTCACCGCGCTCTTTTTGCGCTTCTCGAATTGCATCCAACTCTTCTGCACTCATAAAGCACTTATATGCTTTACCTTCATTAAGCAGCTGCTGAATAAGCGTCTGATAACGGTCAAAGCGATCCGTTTGATATACAGGGCCAGTGTCCCACGTTAGACCAAGCCACTGCATACCGTCTAAGATAGCTTGTTTAGCTTCTTCTGTAGAACGCTCAATATCAGTATCTTCTATACGAAGAACAAATTCGCCGCCTTTATTCTTAGCAACTAACCATGAATAAAGCGCAGTGCGAGCACCACCTACGTGAAGGTACCCGGTTGGGCTGGGAGCAAAGCGTGTAACGACCGACATGAATACTCTCTATTAATATGTGAAAATTAGATTTGCGCGCATTCTACCAGTGTTAGCTATATGACAAAAGTGGCATGCCCCATTCACAGACAACTATTCAAAAAAATAGCGCGGTAATCTAATTCGTTTTTTGAAACCCCATTCGCCGCTTTCGTTCAAACATCAGCTAAAACTGTTTTTCTTTTATTCAATAGTGACAAAAACCAACCAAAACGTTCACTTTTCAGGCATACGAACATTTTTATTTAATTTTGTTATTGACACTATCGGAAGCGACTCTATAATACCGCCCCACTTGCTTAGGCAAGTAATTAAACAAGACGGACGCTTAGCTCAGTTGGGAGAGCATCGCCCTTACAAGGCGAGGGTCACTGGTTCAAGCCCAGTAGCGTCCACCACTTCTTGTTTAATAAAATGAAAATGGACGCTTAGCTCAGTTGGGAGAGCATCGCCCTTACAAGGCGAGGGTCACTGGTTCAAGCCCAGTAGCGTCCACCATTTTCATTGCATTCTAAAACGGACGCTTAGCTCAGTTGGGAGAGCATCGCCCTTACAAGGCGAGGGTCACTGGTTCAAGCCCAGTAGCGTCCACCATCCCTCTGCATATTACAAAATTCATAAGACTCAATGGTTCAACAACATCGTTGCGAGCCGACAGTAGCGTCCCCCTTATATATTTCATTCGACTCGACAACGTCGTTGCTAATCAGCCGTTCTTCATCGTTGATAATCACTGCACACCGACCTTCTTACATATTTGTTATATTGGTGTTAATCTCTAAATATCCAAACAGTGTGTATTCACTCGCTTTAAACACGCGAAGGTAACAATGAAGCTGCAAACAGCAAAGCAAGTAAAAATGCTTGTAGCTGAAGACCACGTATTAGCAAAAAGTCATATTAAATATGCCTTAGAGCAATTAGGCTTTCAGCACATAGACTATGTAGATAGAGCGTCTGATGCATTCAATGCTATAAGCAATAAACAATATGACGTTGTGATGTGTGCTTACGATTTGAAAGAAGAGCAAGCAGGTTTTTATTTATACGAACGCCTTCATGCAGAGTCACTGTTGCCATTAACATCGGCATTTGTCTTTACTAGCGCCGACACGTCGAGCGAAACTGTCCACGCGATTATCGAACTTCAACCTGATGAATTTATTGCAAAACCGTTTTCAGTTAACGAGTTAGACAAACGCTTAGGTCGCGTAATTGCCAGAAAGCAAGCGTTAGCCCCCATCTACCAACTCATGGATTCAGGTGAATTTTCAGATGCTCTTGGTGCAGTAGAGCGATTTTTACTTGAGCCAAAGCACGCGCATTACTACCCCTTAGCACTAAAGATAAAAGGTGATTTGCTGCTATTGTGCGAACGTTACAACGAAGCGCTAGGCTTTTTTGAGTCAATTATTAATGTACAACCTTTTTCATGGGCCACGCTTGGCTTGGTGCAGTGTTATATTCAGCAAAACGAGTTTGACATAGCAGAGAAGACACTGATTCATTTAGCCCTGCAAAACAACCGGTTGTTAGTTGCTTACGACATGCTCGCCGAACTGCAAATAAAGCAAAATGCGTTTGAAGAAGCGCTAGAGTGTATTGATGTTGCTAACGATATATCCCCTAGGAGCATTGCACGTCAACAAAAAGCGGTCGAACTCTCTCGGCTTACCCACGATTATGAGGCGCAGTACAATAGCGCCAAAAAGGTGGTTCGATTCGCCCGAAACTCTATTCATGATAAACCCGATATTTATTTAAGTGCAGCGAGGGCTGGCGTTGATTACGCTATGACCGCTGAACCCGAGTTAACTCGACAAATCGTAAAGCAAAGCAGCGACTACCTTGATCAGCTAAAAGCTGCGCACGCTAAAGCTGAGGTACAAAACGAGGTAAATGTTATCAATGCCCGCGTGTTGTATTTGAAAGACGACATGGAAAGCGCGAAAGCGCTGCTAAATACCGTTGATGCTGACGCCCTGAGCGCACAATCACCTGAAGCACTCATTGATGCTGCAAAGGCGTTTAACGACGTTGGCTTAAAGAAAAGCGCATTGCAAATACTCGATACATTAGAAAAAAAGCTAGAGAACGACGATACCGCTAATACGCTATTGTTTGAGTATGTGAAGCAAGAGAAAGCGGAGAAAACCGCTATTTCAGTAAGCCCTAAAAATCTCAATAACGCGGCAGTACTTCATTATCGAAAAGGTGAAATATCTAAGTCGTTTGAGACCTTTGAGCAAGCCTTTAAAGTTATGCCCAAAAACGCCGCTATCGCCCTTAATTTGCTACAGGCAACCGTTATGAGGAAAAAGCGAAAAAGTGGTAACACTCAAGGCGATGAACTATTAATAAAGCAATGCCGTGAAACCTTAGAAAATGCGAAATTAACCGAAGAACAACATATACGCTATGAAAATATTAAACTTATTCTTCGTCAGGTTGCGTAGACCACTACAGTCTCTTGGTAAACGCTATCTTTGTAGTCAAATTCATGACTAAACGTCATCCCTAACTTTTTCATAATATTGATAGAGGCGGTATTGTCTGGGTTAGCAATCGCTGAAAACGTATCAATACCATAACGATAAAGCGCTTCTTTTACTTGTTTGGCGGCCTCTGTCGCGTATCCATTCCCCCAACTATCATGGCAAAATCGCCAACCAAGCTCGATATTGTCGATTTCTGGATATTGAGTAAAGAAACCGAAGGGCCTTACCAAAATCCACCCAATATCTTGCTGCGTAGCTACCACCCTGATGCGCCACAGCCCCCAGTCCAATGGCCGGTTAGAGTACGCCTGAAAACGCGGAACAAACACTTGCTCTATTTCTTCACGGGTCGATTTTCTTCCCCCGCTAATAAAGCGCATTACTCGTTCGTCTTGGTCTAACTGCCAAAGAAACTCACTGTCAGCTTCAGTTACATAATGATATGACAGACGCGCACTATCGCCTATTTGCATAAACATCCTTTTTAATTATTGTTTTCATTGCACGCTTTTTAAGCAATATAGACTATTTAATGCATATAACCAAAACATAATATATGCACTACCCTCCAAGCATGGCTAGGTGTTTTGTTGCACCAGTATTCCCTTCATGAAGATAATGTGCTTTGTGCTTATCACCCAAACACGCTTTCAAAAATGCTTGCGTTTCTTCAACGTCACCGTTGCGCAAATACGGCCGTAAGCTTATACCTTGCTCACTAAATAAACATAAGTGTAAATTGCCATTTGCTGCAACACGTAATCGGTTACACGTGTTACAAAAGTCTTTGCTATAAGGCAGTATGAGGCCTATTTTTCCAAGGTAATCGGGGTGAGTAAACTCTTGTGCAGGTCCAGCGTCGTGTCGCCTTTCAACGGGCTGCCAGCCTGTCGCCAACAATTTATTTTTAAGTGGAATACCACTTTGATGTTGCTGTGCGAAAAATGATGTCGTGTCGCCAGTTTCCATCAGCTCGATAAATCTAAGCGTTATAGGCATCGTTTTAATCCACGCTAAGAAGCGATTAAAACGAGACTCTGAAAAATCGTTGAGAAGAACGGTATTTACTTTAACATCCAAGCCGACCTCTACGGCTTTATCAAGCCCCGTTAATATGTCTTTGAGTTTATCTTGGCCGGTTATGGCGGCGAATTGGCGTGGGTCTAAGCTATCAATACTCACATTCACTTGACTTAAGCCTGCGCTTTTCCATGATGCCGCCCCACTTGTTAAGCGTGCACCGTGTGTTGTCATTGCCACACGTTCGATACCTGGCGTGGATGCGGTAAGAGAAAGAATGTCGAGGAAGTCTCTTCTAAGAGTGGGCTCTCCCCCAGTCAGGCGTACCTTTGACGTACCCAACCCTGAAAAAGCACGTAGCAGCGTGTCTATCTCGTAAAGAGATAAGAAATGTTCATTTGTAGGACCTTGATAACCGTCGGGTAGACAATACTGACATCGAAAGTTGCACGCTTCTGTCACCGATAAGCGTAAATAATGAAATTGACGGCCAAAACTATCTTCTAACAAACGATTTCCTTGAGGGATTAAAAACAACACGTAACATAACAAAAAACACGTCCAATTCCGAGTACAACCTATGTGCTCAGCCTATGCAGACGAGAAGCCAGCGCGAGTATTCATTGTTACCATTACCAATGAGACCCTCAAAGCACCAAATGCTATTCATAAAATATAAAAAGCCAAAACATATTGCTGAACCGTATGAAGTAAATCTATGTAATTAATACGCATTACTCATGATCCGTTATACCATTGACCCATTCTACCTCGGCACTTTGTAATCATGCGACGAAATCGATTTCCAATAGACGACAACGAACCCGTAAAATGGCGAGTATTAACCCAACTGTGGCCATATTTATTAGAATTCAAACATCGAGTTGGGTTGGCATTGCTTTGCCTTATTGCAGCAAAGGTGGCTAGCATAGGGTTACCTTATGTCTTGAAGTATACTGTCGATAGCTTAAACGGCGACCTAACCACGTTAGCGGTAGCCGTTCCCATTAGTTTGATTATTGCGTACGGGGCATTACGCCTAACAAACGTATTGTTGGGAGAAGTGCGTGACACCCTGTTTGGCCGTGTGACAGAGCGAGCCATGCGCCGGCTAGGGTTGAAGGTTTTCAAACATCTTCATAATCTAGATCTCACTTTCCATCTAAATCGCAGAACAGGCGGGCTGTCACGAGATATTGAGCGTGGTACCACCGGGATAGGCTTCTTAATGCGCTTTATGGTGTTCAATATCGTTCCCACGCTGTTAGAAATCAGCTTAGTGGTGGGGTTACTATTGATACAATTTGGCTGGTCGTTTGCCACTATTATTGTGGTAAGTGTTGTTACCTATGTAACCTTTTCAATGAAAGCAACGCACTGGCGAACGCGCTTTGTTACTCAAATGAATGAAGCTGATTCAACGACTAACTCCCGCGCTGTGGACAGCTTACTGAATTTTGAAACCGTAAAATATTTTAACAATGAGCGTTTTGAAGCCAACCGCTATGATGATGATTTAGCAAACTGGGAAGTAGCTCGGCGTAAAAACCGACTGTCCCTCTTCGCGCTCAATGGTGGTCAAGCCAGCATTATCGCACTCGCCATGACAGCGATGATGGCCAATGCTGCATTTGGAGTGATGGAGGGCACCATGACCATCGGTGACTTTGTCCTTATTAACGCCTTCACAATGCAAATTTTTATGCCACTTAATTTTCTCGGGTTTGTGTACCGTGAGATTCGGGGTTCACTTGCTAATATCGACAAGCTATTTGCGTTACTTGAGCAAACGCCCCTTATCAAAGATGCGCCACATGCCCTGCCCCTTAAAGCTTCAAACCCAAGTATCCGCTTTAACAATATTTATTTTCACTACCAAGAAGCACGGCCCATATTAAAAGGCGTCAGCTTCGAGGTGCCTGCTGGCGCAAAAGTAGCTGTGGTGGGAGAAAGCGGTGCTGGAAAGTCGACGTTGATGAAATTGCTCTTTCGCTTTTACGACACCACCTCAGGCGACATTGAAGTGAACGGGCAGTCTATAAAGGGCGTTACTCAAGAGAGCTTGCGTACCCATATTGGGATTGTGCCGCAAGATACCGTGTTATTTAACACCACGTTACTTGAAAATATACGGTATGCAAAACCCGACGCCTCACTTGATGAAGTGAAACATGTTGTCGCGCTAGCGCATTTAACCGCCTTTATCGAAAAACTGCCTGATGGGTTAGATACCACAGTGGGCGAACGAGGGTTAAAATTATCTGGCGGCGAAAAACAGCGGGTTGCCATTGCAAGGGCGTTGCTCAAAGGCACGCCCATCATGATTTTCGATGAGGCAACCTCGTCACTCGATAGCGGTTCTGAACAAGCCATTCTCGGAGCGCTTCGCAACGCAGCGAAAGGTCATACTAGCTTAGTTATTGCGCACCGCCTTTCGACGGTGATTGATGCGGATATGATATTAGTATTGAAAAATGGTGTGATCATTGAGCGAGGTACGCACACTGAGCTCATCGCTTTACAGGGTGAATATGCTAATTTGTGGCGCGCGCAGCAGGAATAGCGCGCGCTCCTTGTTTACAACTTGCGCCTTAACGCTGGCAATAACAGAACCAAGCTAAACAATAATAACGTTGACGGTGCGCTGACTTTTTCAGCGTCATCAGCTACCAAGCGGTCGCTGGAAATTTGAACTGCATAATTACCGGTACGATCCGAGCCAGTAATATCTTCGAAGTTTATTGCTCCAGAGCCCGCCCATAGACTATCGCCGTTAATATCAACTGTACTACCCTGTGCAGCACCATTTAAAAAATTGTTGTACTGCACAAGCACGGCTACATAGCTACCTGCGGTCAGCGTATCAATTATCTCTGCGTCAAAACTCGTTAAACTTCTGTCGTCGTTACTATTAATAAATTCGCCTATCGACGAGAAGAGAAACAATACTGTGTCAAACCCACCTTCAGGAATAAAAGTGTTATCAAGTAAATCGCCACCTGAGTAGCCAAACGACGTAATCGTTACGTCTGTAGTATCTGTCACGGTAAAAGGCATGTAAAAACGCTCATCGTCATCGACAAAGGTGCCGGTAAACGTAATAAACGCTGCACTTGAACATGATGAAAACGCGAGAAGGAACAGCAACGAAAATAGTTTCATAACGCCTCTAAAATAGAATTAAGACAAAAGTATAACAACGCACTTATATATGCAAATATATGCAAAATCCACACCTTAAATTTAAAGCTTTTTTATCAATTACTTATAAACCACCTGCATACCAACTGTTAACTTTTTTGACAGTTTCCTTTACCGTGTACGCTATATCGTTATCTTGTGGGTACCAATGAACGCAGAATTAGTAAAACAAGCGATTAACAGCGTGATGCCGTTTGGAAAATACGCAGGCCGTAGGTTATTTCACCTGCCCGAGCCCTATTTAGTGTGGTTTCACAGCAAGGGGTTTCCTGACAATAAGCTTGGCCAACAACTCGCGCTTATCTATGAAATAAAGCTCAACGGCTTAGAGTCTGTGGTAGCGCCCTTACTTGACGATGATTAGTTCTGATTTAGATACTGTTAGTGATAAATGAAAGCACACACTAAAAGACGCAAAGATGACAGGGTTAACCAACGTATCTTAGCACTTCACCAAAAAATGGTAGATAAAATCCTTGCACACCCCACTTTGCTTGAGCCAATAAAGAACACGCTAGAAATGCGCTATAAAGCAAAACTCATGCGGTATGGCAGTTATATGTTGTGGTCTAGCATTCTAGAAACCATTGATACCCCGGAAGATTTCAGGGCGCTGGTGCTCGCTGACGATACACGAACTGCAAACTTACGCAGAGAAACGATATTTACTGGAATTTTAACCGAAGAAGAAAGGTGCGCAGTATTGGCGTTAATTCAGGAGTAAAGAGGAGAGATTACCTCTCCTCTTACAACTTACATTATGCGTGTTTTAGATGGTCGGCAACTAAAAAGGCCATTTCTAACACCTGATCGGCATTTAGACGCGGGTCGCATTGCGTTTTATAAGCTTGAGCAAGATCGTCATCACTTATCGCATAAGCGCCACCAGTACACTCTGTCACATGCTGGCCCGTCATTTCTAAGTGGATCCCCCCTGCGTGCGTTCCTTCTGCATTATGGGCTTGGAAAAACTGTTTAATTTCTTTCAAAATAGCATCGAAATTTCGCGTTTTGTAACCGCTAGACGCTTTAAACGTGTTGCCATGCATCGGGTCTGAACTCCACACCACGTGACGCCCTTCTGCTTTTACTCTTCTAAGCAATCGCGGCAAGTTCTCCGCAAGATTGTCTGCACCCATGCGCGTAATCAAGGTTAATCTGCCCGGATCGTTATTCGGGTTAAGCGCATCAATCAAACGAATGAGATCGTCTTCCTGCATGCTGGGGCCCACTTTCACGCCAATAGGGTTATGAATACCACGGAAAAACTCTATATGAGCATGGTCTAATTGGCGCGTTCGTTCACCAATCCACACCATATGTGCCGAGCAATCATAAGGCTTGCCGGTAAGGGTATCGATACGTGTAAGTGCCTGCTCATAGTTTAATAGCAAGGCCTCATGCGAGGTAAACAGTGACGTTTCGTGCAACGTAGTGCTGGTTTTAGCATTGATGCCAATGACATCCATAAACGCAAGCGTATCTTGAATACGAAGCGCCATGTCATGATAGCGCTCTTTTAACGGGTTATTTTCTACAAATGCCATATTCCAGCGGTTTACTTCATGTAAATCGGCAAGCCCACCTTGTGCAAATGCACGCAGCAAGTTAAGCGTTGATGCACTTCGATGATAGGCCTCTAGAAGACGCTCTGGATCGGGTCGGCGTGACGCCTCGGTAAATTCAAAGCTATTAATAATATCACCACGGTAACTAGGCAATGTTACGCCGTTAATGGTTTCCATGTCTGAAGAGCGAGGCTTAGCATACTGCCCAGCCATACGCGCTACCTTAGTAACGGGGCAACGACCAGCAAACGTCAGCACGATAGCCATTTGCAGAAGAACTTTGAACGTGTCTCTAATTTTAGGCGCGTTGAACTCATCAAACGATTCTGCGCAATCGCCACCTTGAAGTAAAAAGCCTTTACCTAAACTCACTTCACCAAGCTGGCGTCTAAGTTCGCGCGCTTCTGCTGCAAAAACCAACGGTGGATAAGTACTTAGCGTCTGCTCTACTTCGTGCAAGCGCACTTGATTGTCATAATGAGGTTGCTGAAGAATAGGTTTGCTTCTCCAGCTGTCTACTTGCCAATTGCTCAATGAGGTTCTCCCGAAAATATGAATGCACCAACGACAAACCACAATGCCGCGCTGGTTATAAGAATAGTAACTGGTCTAGCACT
Organism: Alteromonas algae; assembly: GCF_049117195.1. Lineage (GTDB taxonomy): Bacteria > Pseudomonadota > Gammaproteobacteria > Enterobacterales > Alteromonadaceae > Alteromonas. Next base: position 1,381,293 of record NZ_CP185260.1, on the reverse strand, counting down.
TTACCATATCTGATGAAAGGAAATAGGGGCACATGCTTGAATTTCTAGAAAGTTATCGTGCTTGCTTATAGCAAAATGACAGTCAAACGTCGTTTCAAGATTATCTTTAGTTACAACGTGTCGGGGAGTGCCGCTGTCTATCATGCTCCCCAGCTTTAACAACCATACATGCGAACTGTAATTGGCACTTAAAGCAAGGTCATGAGAACTCATTATTACCGTGTTTCCTCGCGCGCATAGGGTTTGAAGTAGCGAGACCAGTGCATATTGATGACGAATATCTAGCCCCTGAAGTGGTTCATCGAGCAAGATGATTGCTGTTCCCTTCGTGACTGCAGGCCATACTTGAAGTAAAACGCGACATAGCTCTACGCGCTGACGCTCTCCGCCCGACAATGTATTTAATGGCTTGCTAGCAAATTGCTGTACTTCTAATGCGGCTTCGACAATATCAGGCACGTCGTCGCCACTTGCCTTATGCGTAGAGTAAAAAGACAAATATTCTGACACTTGCAGTGGAAAGGCTGAATAATTTTGCTGGCCCAGCATGCACCTTATGCCAGCTAAACTTGAAAGCGGCCACGTCGCTATGGCATTCCCTAAAAGCGTACATGATCCTTTATCGATAGGGGTAATTCCCGCGATAACATTCAATAGCGTAGATTTCCCCGCACCATTTGGACCAACAAAGTGCACACAATCGCCCTGATTTATCTGACCGGTAATATCTGCCAGCCGTTTATCTACATGGATTGATGTTAATGCCACCACGTTCGTCATCGCACATGCCCTTTAAAAAGCGCATAGACCAATAACGGCCCTCCAAGAGTAGCCGTTATCATCGACACCGGAAGCGTTATCACGCTAGTTAACTCAGACGCGCACGCTACCAGCAACAACAACACGCCTCCAGCCAGTGCTGACAAGGGAAGCAGTAAGCGGTTGTCGTGCCCTAGCAATAGGCGCAGAACGTGTGGAATTAACAACCCAACGAATGCAATGGCACCGGCAATAGACACGGCAGCACCTACTGCAATGGCACTTGCTAGTAACGTGCGCTCTGTGAGTTGTTGCACATTTACCCCACTGCTAATGGCTGCAATATCTCCCGCATAAAGCTTATTTAGCGATGTCCCTTGTCTTATTTGATACACCACACTCACAATAATAACCGGGCCACTTACCCATAAAATGGGCCAAGTAGTTTGGTATAAACTGCCCATTAGCCAAAAGGTAAGGTTTCTTAGCGACTGCGCATCACTAAATAAATACAGCCACCCCACCACCGCACCACTTAACGTAGATACAGCAATACCCGATAAGATTACGGCGGTTACAGAGCCCTGTAGGCGTCTCGCAAGACGGTAAATAAGAAAGGTGGTAAACAGTGCACCAGCAAAGCAACTGGCTGGCAGAATGACATAAAGAAAAGGCTCAGCCCAAGCGGGTGTTGCTAACAACATAAATGCAGCAACTAAGCTTGCTCCACTGGTGATCCCAACGATCCCGGGGTCGGCTAAGGGGTTGCGAAGCACGACTTGAAGCGTAGCGCCACTTGTCGCAAGCGCAGCGCCAACGAGCAAGGCCGTAATAACAAGGGGCAACTGAACATGCGTTACTATATGTTGCTTTAACGCAACCGGCGCTTGCTCAAACCATACATTCCACATAATGCCGACAACACATAGTAGAAGCGCCGAAACAAGCAGCCCTACGACCAGTGTTTTTGACGCGCGCTGTGACATTATTGATTCTGTTTGATGTGTGCAATTAAACCGTCTGACGCTTCCTCGATAAGGTCAAGCACCAGCTCAAAGCCTTTTTTGCCACCGTAGTAAGGGTCTGGAACTTCTTTGTCTTCGTTCTCGGCAAACGCTAAAAACAAATGTACTTTATTGTGGTGTTGCGACGGTGACATACCGTGAAGGTTAGATAAGTTACTTTCATCCATCGCCAAAATGTAATCGAACTTTTCAAAGTCGCTTTCATCTACCCGACGGCATTTAAGCCCCTTAAAGCTGTAGCCTCTCTCAACTCCCGCTGCTTGGGAGCGCTTATCTGGCGACTTTCCAATATGGTAACCATGCGTACCTGCCGAGTCGATAATAAGGTCTAAACCCGCATTTGCTGCCTTATGTTTAAATACCGCCTCTGCGGTTGGCGAGCGACAAATATTGCCCAAACATACGAAAAGAACAGAGGTTTTTTGACTCATTTAAACAATCCTATTGTGGCTATAAACGGGTGTGACTAAACTTTTTCAATTCAATCACGTATGATACGCCGTCAGAAAAAATGTGGAACTGTTATGACCGCACACGTATTAATGTTAAGTAGTTCACGCCAAGGCGATGAACCATACCTGGAACATGCGAGCGCGCATATTCTTGCACACTTAGGTGATGTACGCGACATCATCTTCATTCCCTACGCCGCGGTAACGAAAAGTTACGATGCCTACGTGGAGGACGTGTCGCGCGCGTTACCTCAGTGTAACGTTATCGGATTGCATACGATGGACGACCCCGTAGCCGCGATACAATCTGCCAAAAAAAATAGCCAGGCAATTATGGTAGGCGGAGGGAATACGTTTCATTTGCTGTATACCCTTTACAACAATGCCCTTATGGTTCCGATAAAACACGCAATAGCAGACAGCACGCCATATATCGGCTGGAGCGCTGGGTCTAATATTTGCGGAATAACCATTAGCACGACGAATGATATGCCAATCATTGCGCCCCCTAGCTTTGAAGCACTCGGTATTGTTCCTTTCCAGCTAAACCCGCATTACAGCGACTTCCATCCGCCTGGTCATAATGGTGAAACCCGTGACCAACGGTTAGCTGAATTCACCACGCTCTATCCCGCCATGCCGGTAGTAGGAATTAGGGAAGGCACAGCATTGAGGCTATCAAATAACGCATTGACGTTGCTGGGTGATAAAGGTGGTTTTGTCTTTTTAGGCAAAGATAAAACAGCAATAACACCGCAGCAGGATTTAACAGAGCTTTTGAACAACACGCTGTAATGCCGCAGCACTTGGTTCTTGTTGGAAAGGGATTTCTAACAGCAAGGGTGCCGGTAGTGCGTGTTTAAGTGTCGCCAAGTTATCGCCATAGTGTGACATACATCCCGTAATGTCATTTGCTACCCATCCAACAAGGTTAACGCCTTGCTGCTGCATTACCTTCGCCGTAAGCAGAGCATGATTTAAACACCCTAGCTTCATACCAACCACTAAAATTACGTCCATTTCCAATGACGCGACGACATCGGATAAAAAGGTATCATCACTAAGAGGAAGCTGCCATCCACCCGCTCCTTCCATTAGTAATAGATCAGGGGAATATCGTTCTAAATGACGAAGACCTGCCGTGATAGCTTCTTCGGTCAACGTAACGCCTGCCTCTTTTGCTGCAATATGCGGCGCAATGGGCGGCAGTAACGCAATAGGGTTCACCTCTTCTATCGACACCTTTATACTGCTTGCCGCGTGCAAACTCGCTGCATCTTCATTGATCCAATGACCGTCAATATTGTCACACCCCGCGGCAATCGGTTTGTAACCTAATGTCGACTTACCAAGTGCTGCCGCACTTTTAAGAAGATGGCTTGTGAAATACGTTTTTCCCACCTCGGTATCGGTGCCTGTAATAAAATATTGTTTCATGATTTTTCTAACCTGAAATGGCTAACGCGATAGGTAAGAGGTAGCTTGCCTTCAACCCCAAACCTGTTGTCATAAGCTATGCCTAGTTTTTTTATATCTCGTCTTGAAAGCGACGCATGGCGCTTCCCTGTCTCACCAGCGCCGACGCCTTTGATAGAACGCAATAAACTCATCACGTCAGCGTGGGTATCTACATAATCTTTAGTGATCAGTCGCGATACTTTGAATCCAGCACTATGAAAACTGGCAAGCCATGAAGCGGTGGTAGGCAATGGCGTGACCGCCTCTGGTAATTGCGCCAGCAGTCTCGATGAATGTAACTCTTGAAAAGAACCTGCAACCATAATGCTAAATTCGGCTTCTCCGCCAATACGTAAAACGCGAGCACATTCGTCAGCCACGCACTGTGTGTCCGCACACCATTGCAGCGCCATAGAAGAAAACAAGCTGTCTACTTGGCTATTTTCAACCGGCAATGCCTGAGCACTTCCTTCAATAAACGAAATGTTAGGGTAGCGTTTTTGCGCCGTATTTATCATGCCGGCGGCAATATCAACACCTGTAATCTCTGCGCCGCGCTGAAAAAGTGCCTGTGTATGCATCCCCGTTCCGCAGCCAATATCAAGCCACTTCCCCTGAAGCTTCATCGGTAAATTTGATAATGCGGCATTGGCAATACTGCGTTGAATTTGTGCTTGCGCGTCGTAGTGACTTGCAGCTTTTGAAAAGCGAAGTGCTAATGAGTTTTCATTAATAACACCAACATTACTAGCAACAACATCAACATGTTCGTCAAGCATTGACGCGTTTACTGATTCAAAAAGTGCATTCATAACGCCGCCTCACAGGCTAACGATAATGCATCAATTAAAACGTCGATATCCCGAGGGCTATGTGTCGAGGATAATGTAATGCGCAAGCGATCTTGGCCTTTTGGTACTGTTGGATAACGAATAGCGGGTATCCACATTCCACGCCGTTTTAACGCTTCACTTAGCGCAACCGCCGCATCGGGGCTACCAACTACTATTGGCTGAATTGCAGAACATGAAGGTAGTAATGTCAGAGGTGATACACCGCCAAACCGCGTTTCAAAAGCCTGCCTGAAGAGTGACACATTATGCTTTAATGCATCTCGCCGTTCGCTATCGTTTGCAATATGAGTCAATGAGTAGAGTGTGGCCACAGCCTGTGCAGGCGGCATAGCCGTCGAGTACACATAATGACGTGCATAATTAACAAGGTAATCAATCAAGGTTTGACTACCTGCTATAAATGCACCAGCGGTACCTATCGCTTTGCCAAAGGTTCCCATCACAACAGGAACATGCTCTTGCGATAACGAATGCGCTTCAATTGTCCCGAAGCCTGACTGTCCGAGCACGCCCATTCCATGTGCATCATCAAGCATAAACCAACTTTTATGGGCCAAAGCACGTTGCGCGATTGCTTCAACTGGAGCAACATCGCCATCCATACTAAATACTCCCTCACTGGCAATAAGCACGTCATCACTGTGGGTAGAAGAAAGCAATATATCTAAATGGCCCATATCGTTATGCTTAAAGCGCCGTAATCTTGCGTCGCTAGATGTAGCTGCTTCTAGAAACGAGGCATGCATGAGTTTGTCTGCAACAATATCACCGCCTGCGACCATCAACGCCATGCATAATGCTTGGTTAGCGGCAAAGCCAGAGTTAAAGAGCAATGCCGCATCACGATTAAGCCCTTCAGCAAGGTAACTTTCAAGCGCCAAATGCGCTTGCGTGTGGCCTGTCACCAGAGGCGAGGCACCACTGCCTGCACCAAATTGCGCTAAGCCTTCTACCCACGCCTGCAATACCCCCTCATGGTGGCGCATACCTAGGTAGTCGTTACTTGCAAAATTTAAGTAGTGCTCACCATTAATACAGATAACATTATCTTTTTCGTACTGCTGGCACTGACGCTGTCGTAAATAACCTTGTTGTGCTCGCGCTGCAAGCTTATCGTCTAACCAGTCAAAGGCCATTAGGCATCCACGGGCTGTTTTGATACATTCGTTTTGCTTGCGTCATAAAATAATTCATTTGAGTCAGGCGCATTTTGCTGGGCGATCTCTTCTTCTAGCACTTGCTCATGAGCTTCATCAGAATAATCTCGAGTACGCTCGGTATTAATACCCAGCTTTTTAAATAACATCACGTCCTCATGGGTATCAGGGTTTGAGGTAGTCAATAACTTACACCCGTAGAAAATTGAGTTGGCACCCGCCATAAAGCATAACGCTTGCATTTGTTCGTTCATGGCTTCGCGACCCGCAGAAAGCCTGACGTGAGATTTAGGCATCATAATACGGGCAACAGCAATAGTGCGTATAAACTCGAAGTAGTCTAAGTCTTCAAGGCTGTCTAAGGGGGTACCTTTTACCTTTACCAGCATATTAATAGGCACGCTTTGCGGTTGTTCAGGTAAGTTAGCGAGCTGAATTAATAGGCTCGCTCTGTCCCCTTGCGTTTCTCCCATGCCCACAATACCGCCAGAGCACACATTCATGCCTGCAGAGCGCACGTTTTCCAGCGTGTCGAGTCTGTCTTGGTACGTTCGCGTAGTAATGATGTCACCATAATATTCCGGAGAGGTATCAAGGTTATGGTTGTAATAATCGAGTCCAGCTTGCTTCAGCGCTATCGCTTGCTCTCTCGTCAACATGCCTAGTGTCATGCAGGTTTCAAGACCTAAACTTTTGACTTCCTCAACCATATTGAGAATGTACGGCATATCTCTGTCGCGCGGATTGCGCCATGCAGCGCCCATACAGAATCGCGTAGAGCCAGCCTGCTTAGCCTCTTTAGCTCGCTGAATGACTTTTTCAATTTCTAATAAGCGCTCTTTTTCTAACCCCGTATCGTACCTTGCGCTTTGAGGGCAATATTTACAGTCTTCCGGGCATGCGCCCGTTTTAATCGATAACAGCGTACTTACTTGCACTTCATTCGGGTTGAAATGCTGTCTGTGTACCAGCTGCGCTTGAAAAAGTAAGTCATTAAATGGAAGCGTGAAAAGTGCTTCTACATCTTCCTTCGACCAATCTTGGCGAATAGTTGCATGTTGTGCGTCAAGCGCAGTAGCCAGAGTCATTGACTGTCCTTTACTAATTGAGAATGCTGGCTTAGTCTATGCACCAAAGCAAAGTTGTCAACTCTGACCATTTAAAAAGATTTACTAACGGTTAAATTTTGAACAATATAGAATTCGATAAACAGCATATTTGGCATCCATATACATCTTCGGTTAACCCACTACCTTGCTACGAGGTCACTGGTGCTAGGGGCGCGGAACTCACTCTGGCTACTGGAGAAGTGCTTGTCGACGGTATGTCGAGTTGGTGGGCCGCTATACACGGCTACAACCACCCAAAAATAAATGCCGCAGCTCACCAGCAAATTGACGCCTTTTCGCACGTTATGTTCGGCGGGATCACCCACCAACCCGCCATCGACCTTTGTCGAACATTACTTGATATGGTTCCAGCAGGCCTCGAACGCGTATTTCTTGCCGATTCAGGCTCGGTGTCTGTCGAGGTAGCCATCAAGATGGCTATCCAATATTGGGCCTGTCAGGGACGCGCCGAAAAATCACGTATTGTCGCGCCGCGCAATGGCTATCATGGTGACACGTTTGCAGCGATGTCGGTTTGCGATCCGGTAAACGGGATGCATAGCTTGTTTGAGAATGTGCTAAGTAAACAATTATTTGCCCCTGCCCCTCAAACCCGTTTTGACCAAGCCTTTAGTGAAGACGACATTCTCCCTCTTGAGGAATTGTTCGAAAAACACCATCACGATATCGCAGCGTTGATACTTGAGCCTATCGTGCAGGGTGCTGGCGGGATGCGAATGTACCATCCTGAATATTTAAAACGCTGCCGCCAGCTATGCAACACCTATGACGTGCTGTTAATTTGCGATGAAATTGCAACTGGGTTTGGCCGAACGGGAAAACTGTTTGCTTGCGAACATGCGGGTATTTCACCAGACATTTTGTGTTTAGGAAAAGCACTGACGGGCGGTTATATGACTATGGCTGCAACACTGTGTACAGAAGATGTAGCCCTAGGCGTGTGTCAGGGTTCACCCGGTGTGTTTATGCACGGGCCAACCTACATGGGGAACCCGCTTGCGTGCGCTGTCGCTGGCGCAAGCCTTGCGTTAATCAATGAAAACCATTGGCAAACGCAAGTGGCGAATATCGAAACGCAATTGCGTATCGAATTAGCACCGTGCGCCACGTTACCACAGGTTGCCGACGTGCGAGTACTAGGCGCTATTGGTGTGGTCGAGACGGTTAGCCCAGTCGACGTTGCGGCTATACAACGTCATTTTGTTAAAGCCGGTGTCTGGATTAGGCCGTTTGGGAAGTTGGTGTACATCATGCCGCCTTATATCATAACGCCAAACCAGCTATCTACGTTAACTCACGCTATCTTTACGTATTTGCAGCAATAGCGCTATGATTGATTACAGCATCGTGAAAAAAGTAGCACCGCAAGAAAGTGAGGTAACAAGATGATGATCCGCATTGTAGACAAGCTTCTGTTTGCCGCCCTTTTTTTGCTGGCGTTGCAGATCCCAATTTTATCCGATCACTACCTGCAGTACCTTAGTGGTTACTACGACGCTACACGTGCTGAAACGCAAGCAACCATCGAGCTTGCCAACACCCACGGGTATGCGTCGGTGAACGACATGATAAACGACTTAAAGACGAACGACGCGCCCGTCGTGCGCGACGATGCTTTGCGCAAAGAAGCCGCATTCGCTACATTATTGCGGGTAGAAGAAGGAATTAGAACGCTGGAACACGGGCATTATTTCGAAAAAGTGTACTATCTACTCACCCCTGCCCATTTTGAAACACTTTCTCGCGTTATCGACAATTTCAAACCGTCTATTCCATTGTCGCCGTCTGCTGTTGTCTTCAGTCTGCTACTTGCATTGATAGCTAACATGCTCCTCTGGACGCCGCATTTTTGTTACTGCCACCTGCGAAAAAAAGCCCCACGCCCTTACGCTTATCGCTAGCACGTTTTAACCAGTAATCTTTCACCGTTATTATTGGCACTATATCTGCTACCTATAAAATAGAAGGTAAAACAACAGGTAAGGTAAAACAGCGTGCTTTTCGGTAAATTACAAGAAAAACCGCTACTTTACAGTAATTTACAAAAAAAGGTGAACAATGATGCGAAATAACGAGCAGTTACTTATTGGGCAAGTGTTGCAAATTAAAGACAAATTAAGTGCAAAACGCCACAACATTCCCGAAACGCTACAAACGGAATGGCAGCATCTTAACGCTCGCACGGAATGCTTTGAAGTAGACGCACTTTATAACCAAGCCGTAAAGGGCGAACGTATGCGCAAGCACGTTGAGTTTGATGGCAATACAAAAGAGTTAACACAAATAGTAAACCGGCTTACTGAATTGAACGATGCCGTTTGTAATAAGGCGTTGCGACATTAGTCCCCCCTCGCTGTTAGACGACATGTTGTCAGCTTAAGCGCTATGCAGGTCAATACACCAAGCCCAGCGCTCTGGCAGCTAATCGTTAAATACAAGGTTGTGTCGAACTCGCTTAACTAACAACCCTGTAATGATAAGTTTGTAGTAACTATGCAGCGATAATGACGAGTGCACTCGATTTACGTTTACCATAACTCGCCAAACGCATGAAATCTTCACGCGCAACGGGAATGTGTTGGAATTCCAGTATATCTTCGCCACTTGCATCAGGGTCGTGAATATAAAAACAGTATTCGTCGAACCCCGTCACGGTTACCCAGTGCGGCACTTTTTTCTTATCGAGTGAATAGGTACTTATCAAGCACAGCACGGCGCCCCCCTTGAGAAGCTGCTGTTCAATAAGCTCTACTCCCCAACTGCCAATATCCACGCGAATATTTGACGCTTCTGCCTGCAGAGCAAACTCAGATTCAACCAAACTAACGACACTTTTTTTATGCTCACCTCTTACGCCATCAGTAAATAGCGGCAGGGCGTTATTGATCACAACGTGCGCATCAAAACCTCTTTCTTTTGCCGCGAGCGCTAAACCAATAGGATGACAACCTCCATGGCCCGCCATCATAAAAATGGTCGTGGCCATTCGCCAGATGCTCAGTTCTTCTTCCTGCTTCATCAGATAAGCGTCATCGAGCGACTGCATGGCCATCATTAGCGCAGAAGGACCACACGTGAACGCTGTCGTTTGCTGATACCAAGGATACGATGCTAAATGACGGCCATTTTTAGATACCAGCACTTTTTGCATGCGTAATGCGTCGGTATGATCTTCATAATAATCGCTGTATACGCCAAAATCCTTAAAGCCTAACTTTCGATACAAGTTTATAGCGCCATGATTGTCGGCTGACACCTCAAGGCGTATATAGCGCTTTCCCCTTGAAAATGCGCGCTCCCCTAGTTTTTCGATTAGCGTTTGCGCCACCCCCTTGCCACGTGCCTCAGGCAATACGGCAAGAGAGTACAGGCGAGTCAACTGAGTTCCTCTGCGCAATAAAAGCAGCCCATATCCAAAAATCTCTTTATCATCTATCGACGAGGCAATAAAAAGCTCTGCGTGCTTTGCTTCGATATAAAACTTAATGCGTCGCGCACTTAACCTATCGCTCGTGAAACATCGCTGTTCAATATGCTGAAGCGTCGTTAAATCGTTGAGCGTCGCTTCTCGAACAACAATGCTTGGCGTTTCATAAACCGGTGTCTGCTTGTCACAATGCTCGACAGTTACTGCTCTCATCGCCCACGTTGCTCCAATCTGTCTGCGAATTCCTGCATGATCAACTCGTACAAGGTTTTGCCCAAGTACTTGTCTTCAACACCCGCGTCAATGCTAGGGTTGTCGTTTACCTCAATAACATACACTTTGTTTCCAGCTTGCTTTATATCAACGCCGTATAGCCCATTACCCACTACTTTTGCTGCTTTAGTTGCAGCCTGAAGCACCGCTTTTGGCACTTCGAACGTAGGCATGGTGTTAAAACCACCAGAGGAAAATCTATCGCCATTATGGTTATAAATTTGCCAGTGATTACGCGCCATAAAGTACTGACAGGCATAGATAGGCTTCCCCCCTAGCATCCCAATCCGCCAGTCAAAATCAGTAAACACATATTCTTGTACCAACACCAACGCCGATGCTTTTAGCATCTCTTCTAATCGGCTTTTAAGTGCGTCTTTGCTTTCTGCTTTATGCACGCCCCGTGAGAACGAGCTTTCAGGAAGTTTAAGCACTATCGGTAAGCCAAATTCGGCTATGAGCGAATCGCATATTTCATCATTTGCACTAGACACAAAGGTCGCGCGCGGCGCCGGTATTTTTTGGTAGGTAAATGCGTCCTGCAAAAACACCTTATTGCAACAGCGTAAGATAGATTGCGTATCGTCCATCACTACAATACCCTCGCGCTCCGCCGCGCGAGATAAACGATAGGTGTGATGGTCAATAGCCGTGGTCTCACGGATAAATAACGCGTCGTATTGTCCTAACTCTTCTATGGATAAGTGGCTCACTACATTAGCCCTGAACCCAACCTTTTCCGCAGCCTTAACAAATTTCTTAATGGCTTTATCATTACTTGGCGGTGTAGGCTCATCGGGGTTTACCAATATCGCCATATCCCAGCGCGCCCTTTTATCTCGTTTTGACTTACGCCATTGTTTTTGCTGATAGCGCTCTAAATCGGCAATACACTGTTGTTGCTGTTGCTTGTCCAACGCAGAAAATGCCTGCAATTCGATACTTGCAAACCCAGTGACCGCGTCTTTTTTGGTCGGCTTTGCCAGCTGACTTACAGGCGACAACGCAAGCGTTAGCACTAAAATAGGACACGGATACTTTTCAAATGCCTGACGACCAACACGGGCAAAGCGTTGATCTTTTACTTCACCAAAAAGTACCAATAAAGGCATAGCAGGAATGTCGTCGCTCTTAGACGACAGCGCAAACGGAATACGGCCAAGGTTATTTGCTTTATCTTCTCGTACGTCGTTAATCGTGCTTACCGTAGGCATAACCAGATGGCTTCTGGCTTGCGCTAATAACGAGCAGTAATATCCCTCGCTCAAATAGCGTGTTGTGTCACACAGGTTTATCACCTGAACTTTGGCTTCATTTAATTTTGGAAATTCCGCAAGGTAATTTTCAAAGGTAATAACGGTTAGTTCGCTATTAGTAAAAGGGCTAACATCGTCTGCCACTATAATGGTGTTGTGCATGGTCTCTGCTTTAATAAATGTAAGTTAAAAAACGTGTGGTACGTCACCAATTACGTTCGTGGTAACCGTTGCTGCAGTGTACGTTAACCGTCAAAACACGATAGTAAATTCAGCACGGCTTTTTTTTATTCTTAAGACAATATTTTCTTATCTGTGATGAATTAAAAACGTTCTTGTCACCAATAAAGCTAATTATTTATGGTGGTTCCGGTATATACTGTTTGTTAGCATAATAATAATGTTTGGCAGTAAAAATCGTCGAAAACAGGTGCTATTGTCGCTAAGTGGATAGGCGCTTGTAGTCAATCAAGCTGCTACACAACGTCGAAAAGACTGCAATGATATTGAGGAGTAAATATGTTATTAGCCGGTTTGGCCATTGCCATTGGGTTACCCGTTTTATTGTGGAGCGCGGGGAAGTTTGTTGATGGCGCCGCGTCTGTTGCCAACCACTTTGGTATATCTCCTTTACTCATCGGCATGCTGATCATTGGGTTTGGCACGTCTGCCCCCGAAATTATTGTATCTATTTTTGCCGCTATTCAAGGGAACTCGGGCATTGCACTGGGCAATGCTTATGGCTCTAACATTGCTAACATTCTACTTATCCTTGGTTTGACGGCGGTGATAAGTCCTATTGCCGTCAAAAGCAACATCATAAAAAAAGAGCTTCCTGTTCTATTAGGCATTACCTTTTTCGCTTGTTGGCAAGTGCTCGACCAAGAGGTCTCTAAAGATGATGCTTTTTCGCTGCTTGGTTTATTTGTACTGCTCATCTCGTGGAGTATATGGCACGGATTAAAGGGTGATAAAGATGCCCTTGCTGAAGAATACAATGATGAAATTAGTGCAAGTGAAGGTACAGTAAAAACTAATGTTATTTGGATGCTCGCAGGCCTGTTATTGCTTGTTGCAAGCTCTCGAATGTTAGTATGGGGCGCGGTTGAAGTTGCCACATTCTTTGGGGTTAGCGATACCATCATCGGATTAACCGTTATTGCTATTGGTACGTCACTCCCCGAACTTGCATCATCACTTGCCGCAGTGAGAAAAGGTGAACACGACTTAGCGCTTGGAAACGTGATTGGCTCAAACATGTTCAACACGCTCGCCGTTGTCGGCATTGCCGGTACCATTCAACCAATGACTATTGAAGCAGACTTCTTATATCGTGATGTGTTGGTGATGTTAGCATCTACTGTCGCGTTATTTATATTCTGTATTGGCATTAAACGACAAGGTCGGTTGAACCGGCTAGAAGGCGCATCGTTTGTAGGGGTTTACGTGCTGTATACCTACTATTTAATTACGGTCGCTTTCACTTAAACCGCCATCGTACGCAAAGTGATAAGGCTTATCGTTGCAATAACGATAAGTATGAAAAGGTTAACACCCAAATTATCACCTTGCCGCCTTGAGCGGCGTGCACGCATTACTATGCTCACTAAACTGACTGATAAACATAGCTGTAATATGATGCGCATGGCGCTCACATATTCAGGCACCCAAGCGTCTCTCCCCTGTATACCCCAATATTCTTGTACGCCGCTGATAAAATCTGGCCTGGCGAAGTGAAATAACACCAATACCACCACCAGTGATGACCAGCCTAAGACATTCAGTGCCAACATAACCTTAAAGAAAACCGTTTGGCTTCTTGGAACAGAACGACGGTCTTCTCGCTCTTGCAATGTATATTTATTTCCCATTTGTCACTCTGTTCTATGGCATCCAGCATTAGGTTGAGTATACTAGCGTGCTGTTGGATTTCGCCTTTACCCATCCACAATACGCCAATTGCATGCGTTAACAAAACGATATCAACGTTATTACGTTATCATTTGTGGTGAACTTTCGGGTAATGCATACAAAATATGCCCAATTTATCGGCAAAATCCAATATAACCACCCACAAGCATAAATTATTGGTGCAAATTGCACGGGGTTATTGATAGTCTCAGACATAGATATCAATACCATCAGTAAGACGGAGAATTAAACATGACGCACGCGCCCGTTGTTGACGTACTTAAAGGTAAGTACGCCGTTGGCGAATCAGTAACTGTTAAAGGTTGGGTAAGAACACGCCGCGACTCAAAAGCAGGCTTGTCTTTTATTGCACTACACGATGGAAGCTGTTTCGATCCTGTGCAGGTAATTGCGCTCAATTCTTTGTCAAATTACGCCGACGTACAACGTTTAACCACAGGCTGCTCACTAGCGGTGACTGGTACAGTAAAAGAATCTCAAGGCCAAGGTCAAGCGCTTGAGCTTGATGCGACCGACGTTGATATTCTTGGCTGGGTAGAAAACCCTGATACCTACCCAATGGCGGCAAAACGTCACAGCATTGAATATTTACGCGAACATGCGCATTTGCGTGCTCGTACTAATGTCATTGGCGCGGTCACGCGAGTTCGTAACTGCCTAAGCCAAGCTATTCACCGTTTCTTCCATGAGAAGGGTTACTACTGGATTTCTACGCCTATTCTTACGGCGAGCGATACAGAAGGTGCTGGCGAAATGTTCCGCGTATCAACCCTTGATATGATGAATATCCCTCGTGACGACAAAGGTAACGTTGATTACAGCGAAGATTTTTTTGGTAAAGAAACTTACCTTACCGTATCAGGCCAACTTAACGTTGAAACCTATTGTACTGCTATGTCTAAGGTATATACGTTTGGCCCTACATTCCGTGCAGAAAACTCAAACACATCTCGTCATTTAGCCGAATTCTGGATGATTGAGCCTGAGGTTGCCTTTGCTGATTTAAGTGATGTAGCGCAATTGGCTGAAGACATGCTGAAATATGTTTGTAAAGCCGTGTTAGAAGAGTTGCCAGACGACATGGCATTCTTTGCACAACGAATTAAGAAAGATGCCGTTGAGCGCCTAGAAAAATTGGTAAGCTCTGACTTTGTTAGAATGAACTATACCGATGCTATCGACATCCTACAAAACTGTGGCAAAGAGTTTGAATTCCCAGTTGAATGGGGTATCGACTTATCGTCTGAGCACGAGCGTTACCTTGCTGAAGAGCACGTGGGTGCGCCAATCATTATGCAAAACTATCCTAAAGACATTAAAGCATTCTACATGCGCATTAATGATGATGGTAAAACCGTTGCCGCTATGGATGTGTTAGCCCCAGGTATTGGTGAAATAATCGGTGGCTCTCAGCGTGAAGAACGTTTAGATGTGTTTGATGCACGTTTAGACGAAATGGGCTTATCAAAAGAAGATTATGCATGGTACAGAGATTTGCGCCGCTACGGTACCGTACCACACTCTGGCTTTGGGCTTGGTTTTGAGCGATTGGTAGCGTATGTCACCGGCATGCAAAATGTTCGTGACGTCATTCCGTTCCCTCGCACACCGGGTAGCGCTACATTCTAACGACATGTAGTCAAATTAACTACCTAGCTAAAACGAAAAAGCCCGCTTTTCTAGCGGGCTTTTTTATATTTTCACTTTTCGCTCTGTTATGGCGCAATAGTGCTCCCAATAGCCGCTGATTTACACGCTATCACTTCATAAACATAGCCTAAATCGTTGTCTTCGGTTTTAGCAATGGTGAGTATTTCATAGTCATTTATTTCAACCACACGACTGTTGTCGGGTATGCTACATCGAGAATAACTGTCTGCTTCATAAATATAGATAAAGTGCGCGAGTAATTTGCGTTGCCTTAGCAGAAATTTTTCGCTGTTCGCGCTGGCTTGTAAAATTGCCTCTCTAATTTCTTGTTCTAATTCATCTTCAACATTTTGGGTATCATTTTTTCCCGCATCGACAATGGCACTGTCGGTGGATAAAGACGAAATGACGGGCTCACTTGGTTTACTATCAACATCTACTTCTCCTACAACCTGAACTTTATCCTCATTTTGAACCTCAATGACCGACTCTAACAGCGTGCCTACTTGCGATTCATTGAAAAACTCAATAACACCACTTTGCATAGACAACGTGAGAAGTTTAATGAGCAAAGCGAATGTCCATACATAGCGAAGTAGCGCGGTTGTGAAGACATATTTGTAGTCAGGAGCATGCCATAGACCATGAATCCCAAAAGGCTTTAATAAGACTAACACCAGTAAGTAAAGTGGCATGAGTAGTTGTGAAGACACGAGAATAAAAAGCGTCGTGACAAAAAACCAACTTGGCAGCATAAGAATGATGGCAAAGTTATGACTGTACGGTAAGCTAACCACTGAAACGCCTGTAACCGTATTTACAAGCCCACTTGCTGAGGCCAGCGCGAAGTTCGCCATCACCGCGTAAGCAAATAAAATCAGCGACCGGCCAATTAAGCTGTCCCACGCCAGCATGAAACGTGGCCAAAACTCATTTAATAACCCAACAAGAACCATCGAAAACATAACAACTTGAAATAACGCATTCGATGAATCAATGAATAAAACGTCAATCATCAACAGAAAAGTTGCAGAAAAATAACAACGCTGAGCAAAATTTAATGATCGCCAACGATGTAAATACGAGGGGATTTTTCGCCATATTGCGTGAAGTAACTGTCGCTTCGCGAAAGAAAACCGACGTTGTGCGTATTCTAGTTGTTTCATGCTTTTTATCTTATTGTTGTGATCAAGCATTTAGCTGCTTTTCCACTACAATAATATGCGGTATTCTGTTATCAATGCAAATCAACGGCTTACTTGTGTGATTACGCCATCTCAATCCGTACTGCTAGTATGCACATGATAGATGATTCAAAAACCACTATCATCTGTGAGCAGTGCCACTCGCATGTTTCTCTCCCGGCCCTAAAGCATAGGGAAAGAGCGGTGTGTCCGGGGTGCGGTCATACACTTATTACATTTCGTCGTAATGCCAGTGAACGATTACTCGCCTTCTCAATAAGCGCATTTATCTTTTTATTACTATCGCTGCCTTTTAATTTTTTAACCTTTAAGGCAAGCGGCCAAAAGCACAGCATCGACCTCCCTCAGGGGCTAACCGTACTCATCGAAAACGACTATCTGTCACTGGCAATTATTACGGGTTTAGCCACCCTTCTGCTGCCTGGAATGGTGTTGTTAGGGTTTATCGCGCTTGGGCTCGCGCGCCTTTTTAATAAAAGGCCTCCGTTTTTACTGCGTATATATCGAGCCACTAATATTCTTCTACCGTGGAGTATGGCAGAGATCTTCTTAGTAGGTACGTTAGTCAGCCTGATTAAAATTACCGAGCTTGCCGACGTGGCAATAGGCTTATCGTTTTACGCCTTTATTGGGTTTACTGCGTTTATGACGTGCGCATTGATCCAGTATGATAAGACGCAATTTGCGTTTTGGCTGCACAACATGAAACTTCCCGCACCAAAGAAGCTTGATGAAAAACAAGCCTCGCAAAGCATTCAGCGCACATGGGCACTATTAATTACTGCGACTATTTTATACGTCCCTGCTAATTTGCTCCCTATTATGCACACACAAATGTTTGGCCAAGAAACGCCCAATACGATAATCGGTGGCGCATTATCACTGTGGGAGTCCGGTTCTTATCCAGTGGCAATCATTATTCTTGGGGCAAGCGTTGTGGTTCCTGTCGCTAAAATTGTTATCCTTGCATGGTTAAACTATTCCGTTCAATATCAAAAATCGGGTTCCACACAGATAAGAATACGTTATTATCGACTCACCGAAGCCATCGGAAGGTGGTCGATGATAGATGTGTTTGTGGTAGCGGTGCTTGTTGCCCTAATTCAAATGGGAAATACCCTATCAATTTATCCCGGGCAAGCTGCATTAGCATTTTGTGCGGTAGTTTTCTTTACAATGATCGCCGCAATGACATTTGATTCTCGTCTAATTTGGCAGCAGTGGAAGCACTTACCATGACAACAGAGGCACACGTTAAACCTACTACGACCATGTCACGAATATGGCTTATTCCACTAATCGTTATTATCGTCGGTGGTTGGATGGTTTATTATCAGTGGAAAAATCAGGGGCCTCTTATTACTATTGAATTGCCTTCTGCAACGGGTATTGAAGTTAATAAAACGCCCATTAAGGTAAGAGATTTAGACATTGGTCAGGTAAAAAAAATAACGCTTAAACCAGACTTAGACGGAGTATTGGTTACCGCTAGAATTGATGCTAACGCATCACACCTTCTGACTACCAACACAGAATTGTGGGTAGTGGCACCACGCATAAGTTTTTCTGAAGTATCTGGTTTAAATACGTTGCTTTCAGGCAGTTACATTGCGATGTCTGCACATGATGATGGCGCTAGAAAACTTCATTTTGTCGCACTCGAACGCCCTCCTGTCACACCAGCCGGTACGCCAGGCCTTCATGTTACGTTAAAAAGCGATGATGAATTTGCTTACAAACCTGGCGATCCCATAATTTATAAGGGTTTCAAGGTGGGTGAGTTCGAAGATGCGGTGTTCGATATTGAACAGCGTGTAATCTACTACGACGCCTTTATAGAAGCGCCATATCACAAACTGATCACTGAAAACACGCGATTTTGGGATGTCAGTGGCGTTAAATTTGTCCTTGAATCAAGCGGCGTTAAAGTAGAAACCGGTAGCTTAGAAACGTTGCTAGCAAATGGCATTACCTTCGGAATACCTGAAGGGGTGGCACCGGGGGAGCAAGTTCTTGAAAATGCGTCGTTCGCCATTTATGAGGATGTCACTACCGCTTCAAATGCGCGATTTAAATTAGCAGCCGAATACCTGCTTATGATAGATGAAAGCGTAAGAGGGTTAACGGTCGGTGCACCCGTTGAATATCGCGGTATCGAAATTGGACATGTTACCGCTATCAACCCATTTCCAGCGGTGGAAGGGAGTATCTTAGAACGTGACTACCCCATCCCTGTTCTTATCAAAATTTACCCTGGTAAAACGAAACAGCCAGATACGCAGGAAGGCTTGCGCGCGATAAAACAAACCCTTAGAAACTGGCTTGAAAATGACCTTCGCGCCACACTGCGCATGGGAAATGTGTTAACAGGTGGGTTATTTGTCGACCTCCAACATGTTGCAAATCCAGATAGCAAAAATACGCTTACCGTAGTAAACGGCTTTGATGTCATTCCCACTGTGTCTAATGAATTCACGCAAATCACACAAAAAGCAGACGCTATTTTAGATAAAATTAATAAGCTTCCGCTAAACGATATGGTCGTTGGCGTTCAATCTGCTGTTGAAGATATGAAATTAGCCGCGCAATCGGTTGAAACGGCCAGCAGCGATTTTGATGCGCTGATTGCTGATGTGGACGCAGAGCAGCTCAACGCCAACCTTAACCAAGTATTGTTAAGTATGGATAACCTTATTAAGAATTACAGCGAGGGCGGTTTAAGCCAAGCTGAAATTAAAGACACAATAGATGCGATGCAAGACACAATGAGAAACCTGCAGCCGTTACTGCTTAAACTTAATCAAACGCCGAATAGTTTAATTTTTGGTGGTGGTAACGACAGCGACATTCAACCTAAAGCAAAGCAGCGCGAAGAGTAAGGATGACAATGAAGCTCAACTATCACATGTTTCAACAAAGGTTAACGGCCCGCGCTGCGCTTCGGTCCCTGATATTTTTTACTGCTTTGGGCGTGAGCGCCTGTTCAAGTACCGATAAATCGCTAAATTTATACTTGCTACATACCGTATCCCAAGCCCCTGTAGAGAGCCCCAATGAAAACAATGAGGTTGCGCGACAGCTTCTTGTTCTTAACGAATTGCAGTTGCCACATTATTTAAAGCAGCCTGGGCTTGTTTATCAAACCAGTGGTACAGGTATTCATGTATCGACTGAACATTTTTGGGGTGAGCCTTTAGAAGAGGGGCTGACTAAGTTACTGCGTGACACATTTGCTTCTCAAAATATTCGAATGACCCAACCACCAACCACAGCGCTCAAAAACGATGTGCAACTTTCGATACGTATTGATGACTTCATAGCTACTTGGCAAGGTGACATAGTACTGCGTGGCGCCTACTCGCTTCAGCATAGCGATAATACTACCGAGGCGCCTTCGATTACTGAAAAACGTTTTTATATAAAACAAGCACTTCAAAGCGATGGGTTTGCCGCAAGTGTTCAGAGCATGCGATTAGCCATTAACGCACTGGTAATGGATATTTCAAATGACGTAACGGCTAGTAACTAACCTGATGAATAACATTATAAAAAGCTACATTAATCAGGGTACGAGTAAATCGCTAGACGCTGAAACAAATAGACGAATCATGGTCGTTAATTTGTTTGCAGCGGTAGGCATGTCACTCACGTTTGTTCTTGGTTTACGAGCGTTACACGCGCAGGATATGCCCCTTGCAACAATACTTCTCTGCGCTAGCATTATTTTTGCTCTTTCGCAGCGTGTGCAAGTTCAATTTGCATCAAAGCGTGCTCGACTGATTTCTATCTCTCTACTTATTAGTTGCTTGATGTTTCTTGTCGCCATTTTAGTTGTGTCTGGAGGCAATGCGTTAACAGGGCCCCTTTGGATGTATCTTGTTCCGCCCGTTACCATGTTTTTCGCCGGATTTGTTTACGGGTTGGTAACATTGGCGGGGTTCACGCTGATTATCGCTTTCTTACTGTTTTACCCTAACGATGCACTCGTAATGGTCACTTATTCATACGAGTTTAAAACCCGCCTTTTATACTCGTTTCTCACTGTTTCCTTTTTATCCGCTTTTTACGAGTACAGTCGTCACCAAAGTTACGTTACTGCGCTTTATCTTAGCGAGCAATTTGAAAAGCAGGCTAGCCAAGACCCCCTTACTCGGCTTATGAACAGGCGTGGCATTCAATCTATTTTGGATAACGAGTTTAGCCGTTTACGTCGTTCGAAAACCGCGTTTTCTATTGCAATATCCGATATAGACAAATTCAAAAATATTAACGACACCTTAGGTCATGAATTGGGTGATGAAGTGTTGAAACGTGTTGCAAACATTTTTGTTGCACGCCTTCGAGGGCACGATGCCGTAGCGCGTTGGGGCGGCGAAGAGTTTCTATTCGTGTTCCCTGAAACAAGAGAAGAAGATGCACTCATTGTCTTAGAGTCGCTACGCCAGACGCTTTCAGATAGCCCTATTATCATTGACGGTGTGCCAATAAATGTCACTAGCAGCTTCGGTTTCTGCGAAGTCAGTGGTGATGTTGAACTATCAAGTGCAATAAGCATTGCAGATAAAGCACTTTACGCTGCAAAGCATGAAGGTAGAAACAAAGTGTGCGCAGGAAGACCTTCAGCGTAAATTTACGCTATCTTGACTTACGAATGGTTACAATTAAGCAGCACATCTGTAATAGTTTAGCGCTACAATTACGCTATGTTTAAATGATAAGAATGAATCGCACATGAAATGGATGAGAATTGCACTGCCGATAGGCGTTTTAATACTGAGTTATGCTGGAATGAAAGGCATTGAGGCGTCAGCTTCAGACGAAGGTATTTCAGAGCAAGTGGATACGAGACCAACCGTTACCATTACGCAATTAACGCCTGAAGACATTACTGTCACGCTCTCCTCCTATGGCGAAATTATTCCACTTGAAACAACCAATTTAGCCGCACAAGTGTCTGGCGAGGTTTCATCATGGAACCCTAAGTTTGTTAGCGGCGGTTTGGTGAGACGCGGAGAAACCCTATTCTCCATTGAAAAAGATAGCTATGAAGCAGCATTGCTGATGGCCGAAGCCAATTTATCAAGTGCGAAAGCGCAGTTAATTCAAGAAGAAGCACAAGCTGATGTAGCAGCACGTGAGGCAAAAACAATGCCTAGCGCACGCGTTAGCGACCTTTATTTAAGAAAGCCTCAAGTTATGAGCGCAAAAGCGGCGGTGAAGTCAGCAGAAGCGCAACTGAAAATAGCCCAACGAGATTTGGATAACTGTGAAGTGAAAGCGCCCTACGATGCCTTGGTGGTTTCTCGTAATATCAGTACCGGTGATTTTGTGGTTCAAGGTACGGTTGCAGCTGTTATCAACAACATCGAGCAGGCTGAAGTAACGTTTCCTATTGCGGGGTTTGACCGCGCATTTATTGGTGATGACATTATTGGGAAAAATGCCACATTGGTGGTAGATGATCGCACCGGCACGCAAATTCAGGCCAATATTCATCGCGATACTGGCATTATCGATAATGCGACTCGAATGACCCACCTCGTCGCTCGCATTAACGACCCCTACGCACTTAATAGCGACAAAGCCGCCCTTAAGTTTGGCGCATACGGCACAATTTTATTCAAAGGAAAGACACTACAAGACGTATACCGTATCCCCCAAGAATTAGTAACGAACAACATGCTGTGGACGCTAGACGATGACAACAACTTGGTCTCACAGAAAATCAATGTTATTCGAGAAGACGGCAGCGACTTTCTGATCCAAGGTGATTTTAATACGAAAAAAGTAGTGATGTCGCTTCCAGAGTATCCTCAAAAAGGAATGGCGGTGAAGGTGATCAAAGGCGACGAAAATTCCGTCACCGCATCGCTTTAAGGAGGAGTCATGGATAACATAAACGACACGAAAAGCGGTATTATCGCTTGGTTCGCGCGTAACTCTGTCGCCGCAAACCTACTAATGATTTTCATCATTATTATGGGGGTTGCAAGTTACTTCACCATTCAGCGCCAAATGTTTCCCAACATTGAAATCAACTATATTACGATACAAGCGCAATATCCTGGCGCCTCGCCTCAAGAAATAGAAGAAAGCATCTTTATAAAAATTGAAGAGGCACTAAAAGACGTTACCGAAATTAATCGTGTGGTGTCTCGTGCGTTTCGTGGCAGTGGTGCAGTTACGCTAGAAATAGACAAAGGCGAAGAACTGACGGACGTACTCGATAAAGTGAAGCTTCGCGTTGACGGTATCGCAACGTTCCCTGCGGGAATGGAGCCGGTAAATGTTTCTCAAATTGAATTTCGTCAGCAAGTTATCGAGATGCCGCTGGTTGGCGACCTCCCCCTTTCAGATTTAAAACGTCTGGCAAAAGATGTTGAAGACGAGCTGCTTCAGTTAGGCAACGTATCATTAGTTCAGATGTCAGCACCTGACGATGAGATAGCCATCGAAATAAAGCCCGATGTACTGCGCAAATACAATTTAACCATTGCTGACGTTAGCCGGGCTATCAGCAATTATTCTGCGAATATCTCTGCTGGGCAGTTACGTACCAATGCAGGCATTATCTCAGTTCGTGTCGAAAACCAATATTACAGCGGAGCAGAATTTGCGCAAATTCCCGTTAAAATGGGAAATGCTGGCGCAAGAGTCACGCTTGCAGATGTTGCCGATATAAAAGATGGCTTCACAGAAGGCGAACGATACTTCAAATATAACGGCAAGAATGCCATTTGGATGGCCGTTAGCGCAACGAAATCACAAAACACAATCCCGGTTGCCGAGTCAGTAAAAGCCTATATTGAACAAAAAAATAAGACATTACCAAATGGTGTGAGCTTAGAAGTGTTGGTAGACATGACGTACTACTTAAATGCTCGTTTGGACATGATGTTATCGAATCTATTCCAAGGCTCTATCTTAGTCGCCTTAATGCTTACCCTTTTCTTACGCTTCAGATTAGCTGTATGGGTAATGATTGGCTTGCCGGTATGCTTCCTAGGCGCGGTGATGATGATGCCGTTGTTTGGCGTTAGCATCAATATTTTGTCACTGTTTGCGTTTATCATGGTTCTTGGAATAGTGGTTGATGATGCCATTGTAATAGGCGAAAGCGCCTATACGGAAATAGAAAGCAAAGGTGGCGGCATAGACAATGTAGTGCGTGGTGCTAAGCGTGTTGCGACCCCCGCAACATTCGGTGTACTAACCACCATTGCAGTATTTGCCCCTTTCACGCTTAGCAGTGGCCCTGAGGGTGCGTTTTTCTATAACATTGCGGTAGTGGTTATTCTTTGTCTTGCATTTAGCTTGGTTGAATCTAAATTAATCTTGCCTGCTCATTTGGCCCACACACGTTTTAGCCCGGTTAAAGAGAACAGTTGGCGAGCACGCTTCAATAAACGCTTTTTTGCCTTTGTGAACGGGCCCTATCGCAGAACCGTTGAACGCGCTATTCAATGGCGCTGGCTAGTGTTGGTACTTTTTGTCGGTATGTTGATGCTAAGTTTTGGCCTTATCAATGCCAACTACGTTCGCATGGTACCGAATCCGAAGGTACCGCACGATTTCCCTAGCGTAAAAATAGAAATGAATGAAAATGTGTCTGATGAAACGACAATCACAGCACTAAGAACGATTGAAAATACAATCTTAGAAGTCGAAAAGTCGATTGTTGATGAGTTTGGTACAGGGATGATTCGAGACAGGCTTGCGTTCAATGAAGATCGCACAGAAGGCCGAATTTTGACCCCTCTTGTCAATGAAGACGAGCGCCCTATCGATACGTTTGAGTTAGCCAGACGCTGGCGTGCCGCCATTCCTGAAATCCCAGGTGTAAAGTCATTTACGGTGGTCGACGATGTTAACGGTGACGGAGATGATGGTGAGTTTGGCTTCTTATTATTCGGGCCCGACATTGCTACGCTAAATGCTGCTGGGTTGAAGTTTATCGAAATGCTTCAACAGCAAAATGGGCTGTTTGATATTAGCTCAACCATTGACCCGGCAAGTAAGGAAGTGCAAATGACACTGCTTCCTGTTGCCTATGATTTGGGCTTAACGCTTTCCGATATCGCTTCACAGGTGGGTGCAGGCTTTTACGGTGGCGAAGCACAGCGTGTTATTAGAAACGGTGAAGAAGTGCGCGTAATGGTGCGCTACCCAGAACTCACCCGTGAGCGCTTTGCCGCGTTAAAATATAGCGTGATAAAAACCCCGAGTGGCAACGACGTATTGCTTGGCGATGTGGTAACGCTTGATGAGAAACCAGGCATTAGCTACATCCGTCGTGAAGGTGGGTATCGTAGCGTCTATGTTTGGGGAAATATTGATGAAGAAGCCGTTGAACCCAACACTGTCGTGGAAGAGATTGAAGAAAAACTGCTTGTGCAACTAAAAGAAGAATTCCCATCAGTGATGACTGAACTTGGTGGAGATATTGAGGAGCAACTTGCACAGCAAAATGAACAAATTCTGTTTTTCTTAGCAGCGATGGTAATGGTTTACATTTTATTGGCGGTGCCACTGAAGAGTTATGGCCAACCCCTTATTATCATGTCCGTTATTCCCTTCAGCTTAACCGGGGCAATTTGGGGCCACTTCTTTATGGGGCTGGACTTGTCAATGATGTCTACCTTCGGTTTGATTGCCGCAGCAGGGGTAGTTATTAACGACTCTTTGGTTATGACAGACTTTGTAAACCAGCGACGCGCTCAAGGTTACAGTGTTAAAGAGGCAGTAACTGAAGCAGGTAGCGCAAGGTTTAGGGCCATTACACTGACCTCGATTACCACCTTTGCTGGCGTACTGCCTATAATGTTTGAAACTAGCTTACAAGCCGCGTTTGTCATACCTATGGCGGTTGCTCTGGGCTTCGCTGTACTTTATGCAACCCTAGTGACGCTTATTTTAGTGCCTTGCCTGTATCTTATTCTATTAGACTTAGCCGGCCCATTCGCGTTCATTAAACGAAAGCTAACCAGAAAGTCAGCAGATAACGACACCGGCGCAAACTCAGTAACATACGGCAAATAATCAGCCGTATGTTACCTCGTTTTTTATACAGAGGAATCAAATGTCTAATACGCTAACTATTAGAAAAGCACAGCCTGACGATATCACTCAAATTCGCCAATTTGTGTTAGAGCTTGCCATTTATGAAAAAGCGGAACATGAGGTTGAGGCATCGGAAAGCGATTTGCATAAGACCTTGTTTGGCGAAGGAGCTACTGCGCACTGCGTAATGTGTGAAGATCACGGTAAGCCTATCGGATTTGCCGTGTATTTCTTTAACTATTCAACGTGGCAAGGAAAAAACGGGCTTTATTTGGAAGACTTATACGTATCTCCTGCATCGCGTGGTAATGGTGCTGGCAAAATGCTGCTTAAGCATCTTGCTCACATTGCGGTTGAAAATGACTGTGGTCGATTTGAATGGAGCGTATTGGATTGGAACAAACCCGCTATCGATTTCTATGAATCGCTGGGCGCAAAGCCGAAAAGTGAATGGCTAGGCTACAGAATGGATGGCGATGTGCTCGTAAACTTCGCCAAAAACGGGTAATCAGGCTTATTAACGTTAGCGCAGTACCATGAAGTCATGCTATTCAACGTACTGCGCGTTAACGCATAAACGCTATAAAGGCTTAAGCCTCATAGCGGCATAATATTAAACGTGCGATACCACCTGCTATACGTTTCTTTTCTGCAGCGCTCAGCGGGGGCTCAATTTTAAAAAGTTGAGGCCAAAAACACTGTCCTTTTACCAAACTGTCTATTTCATCAACCACATGTTGCACATTGTCACATTGTATCCTTGCACTTTGCTTTGCGCTATTTAGCCACTTATGCAGAGATGATTCTTGCGCTTTCAACTGCTGCACTTCGTCTTTTAATTTTTCCGGCTCATAGAAAAAATGACCTATCGCGACCCGCGCCAGTTCTAAATGAGACTCTCCGCTCATAAATTCGATATCAGCAAGCAGCATTGCTTCCAGCTGTTCAAATAATGGACTATTCTCATTAAATACAACATTTACATTTAACAATGCGTTTTGCCACTGCGCCTTGATAAGGTACATAACCAAATCTTCTTTGGTCGAAAAATGGTTGTAGACCGTACGCTTAGATACGTTAGCAAGTTCAGCAAGCTTGTCCATGGTGGTACCGTTCACACCGAATTCTTGGAAGGCTTGCGTGGCAGCGTTAATTATTGCTTCGCGTTTTATGTCACTTCTAGAGCGTGTTGCAGATGGCATAAGAATACTAATTCATGTTCACTTGCCCTCATTTTACACTGAACAGTTTACTTTTCAACGCAGCGCCTCTAAAATACACTGAAGAGTTTACTTTTGTATCGCGCAACTCCGCGTCGCTCGCGTAGAGTTGCCTATTAGACGGAACAGGATCACCATGCCCTTTTTACGTGTTCGTAATATTATTGTGTTGTTTTCATTAGCGATTGCCGGTTTATCTGGCTGCACTACAGAACAGCAAGCAGAAGAGAAAGACCAAGCACCACGGTATGTTAAACTTGCCACGGTTACCGACGTGCCCAATCTCGATGAGTTTTCGTTTCCAGCAGTGGTTTCTGCGGTAAAAACCGTGAACTTGAGCTTTGAAGTCTCGGGGCGTTTGGTACAAATGGACTTAGTCACGGGCAGTGATATTCAAGAAAACAAGTTATTGGCGACGATCGATAGGAAACCCTTTCAGCGTCGTGTTGACGAATCGAAAACGCGCCTAGAGCAAGCACAGCGTGAGTTGTCGCGCATCGAAAAAATGTTTGCGCAAAATTTAGTTGCGCAGAGCAGTTTTGATAGCGCAAAAACCACCTACGAACTTGCCGTTATCGACTTAAAAAAGGCCGAACAAGACTTAAGTTATACACAACTTTATGCGCCATTTGATGCAAAAGTGTCTCAGCGCTTAGTCGAAAATAATAGTTTCGTATCGGCAGGTACCCCCATTGCAAGACTACAAGACGTGTCTAAAATTTACTTCAATATTAATGTACCCGAGCGGCTTTTAACGGCAAATATTGGTAGAGGCATTAAACAGGCAAGCGCGTCACTTGCCACAGACCAAAGTCAGTGGTTTCCAGTACAATATGTAGAACACTCGACACAGCCAGACCCTGTTTCGCAAACCTATGAAGTAGTATTTGCAATGGAACCACGGGAAGCATTGCCGCTTACACCAGGCGCACGCGCCGTGGTAAAAGTAGCGCTGCAAGGTTCAACGTTCCCTGAAGGATTAATTGTTCCAGTGAAATCGTTAGTGGGTAAAGAGGACACGGGCTTTTCTGTATGGGTTTATGATGAAGACAACCAAACCGTAGCGTTGCAGTCGGTTACGGTAAAACATATTCAAGACGACTTCGCGGTAGTGGGTAATACGCTAACTGTAGGCCAGAAAGTTGTTGCGGCAGGTGCAACAAAAATGCGAGCTAATGTGAAGGTGCTTCCTTACAAAGGAGAGATGTAAGTTATGGATATTGCTCGCTTCTCAATTGATAAGCCGGTCAATGTATGGCTTATGGTGGTTATCCTTCTTCTTGGCGGCATTATCGCCATGACCGAAATTGGCCGTCTTGAAGACCCAGCATTCACTATCAAACAGGTAAAAGTGTTCACTGCCTACCCTGGTGCGGGCGCACAAAAAGTTGAGCGAGAGATAACAGAGCCGCTAGAAATTGCGATCCAGCAAATGTCGCAACTAAAGAAACTGAAATCGACCTCGTCGCCTGGTAAATCCGAGATCACTGTTGAAGTAAAAAGTAACTTTGACAGTAACGAGCTTCCCCAAATATGGGACGAGCTTAGAAAAAGGCTAAGAGACGTGGCTACAAGTCTTCCAGCAGGCTCGGGTGACCCAGTGGTGTTCGATGATTTCGGTGACGTTTACGGGCTTTACTATGCGCTGAGCGCACCTGATTTTGATACGCGAGAGCTAAGAGAATTTGCTCGCGTTATACGTCGCGAGCTTCTGACCACGCAAGGTGTGGCGAAAGTTACGGTTACGGGTGTTCAAAAAGAGCGTATTGTTGCCTATATCAACCCCTATCAATTAGCGGGCTTGGGGATCTCATTTCCTGATTTAGCACAACTATTTCAAGATAACTTACGCCCATTTAACGGTGGACGAATAAAGATAGATGAAAAGAACGTGCGTCTTATTGTCGAACGTGCGCCCGATAGGTTAGAAGAAATATCGAATCTTTCTCTTGTAATACCCGGAACAAATCGTTCGCTACGCGTTGCTGATGTTGCAACCTTGAAACTTGAACCCGCCGATATTCAACCTGTACTTATCCGTTACAATGGTTCAGAAGCGTTGACGTTGGCAGTTTCCGCCTTGTCTGATGTAAACATTGTAGACGTGGGCAACCGAGTAAACGCAAAAGTTAACGCGCTGCTTGAAACCCTTCCTGTGGGTATTGAGCTTACCCCTATTTACGACCAAGCGTCTGTGGTTGATGAGTCAGTAGACGGCTTTATTGCTAACCTTGTAATGTCTGTAGCGGTAGTAACGTTAACACTTTGTCTGTTCATGGGCTGGCGCTCAGGTGTTGTTGTAGGCATGGTTCTGTTAGTTACCGTCATGGGTACGATTTTGATTATGTGGCTAATGAACATTCAGCTTCAGCGTATATCGCTAGGCGCCATGGTTATTGCCATGGGTATGTTGGTCGATAATGCCATCGTTGTTGCCGAAGGAATGATGCTTCGCATGGCCACCGGTAATTCGGCAAAAGACTCTGCGAGTTTCATTGTTAAACGCACCCAGTGGCCGTTATTAGGGGCGACAGTAATAGGTATTGCAGCATTTTCAGGTATTGGCTTATCTGACGATGCGACAGGCGAATTTCTTTATTCGTTATTCGCAGTAGTCCTTGTGTCTCTGATCATGAGCTGGGTATTAGCGGTAACGCTTGTTCCAGTGCTTGGTAACTATTTTTATAAGAAAGGCGTTAAGCAAAGCGACGATGACAAACCCTCAGCCATGCAACGTTGGTTTACGTCTATTCTTACTGGCGCGCTCAAGTTGCGCTGGGTAACTATCGCAGGCTTACTTGTTATTACTGTGGTGGCCTATGGTAGCTTCGGCTATGTAAAACAGGGGTTCTTCCCGCCTTCAAACGCGCCACTGTTTTTTGTGCATTACTGGGGCCCGCAAGATAGGGATATTCGCGCCACTGAGGAAAAAGCTAAAGAAACAGAACAACGCCTATTGGCGCTAGACAACGTCACTGCTGTATCAACCTTTATCGGGCAAGGTGCAGATAGATTCACCCTGACTTATGCCCCTAAAAGCGCAAACGAAAACTACGCGTTTTTCATGGTGAGAGTAAATACTCTGGACAATGTTTCAGCGGTACAAAAGCAGCTTGCAAATGGCTTAGAAGATATTGATTTAGATGCTAACTTTTACATGGAGCGTATGCAGTTTGGGCCAGGATCTGGCGCCAAATTAGAGGCGCGGTTCGCTGGGCCAGATACCGAGGTATTACGACGGTTAGCTGATCAGGCGAAACAAATCTTATTTGACGACGGCAACATCAAAGATATTAGGCACAACTGGCGCGAAAAAGGGTTTGCCATTAATACCCTTTACGACAACTACAACGCTGGTATCGCGGGCGTGTCGCACTCAGATTTTAGTCAAACCGTACAGTATGCGAGTAGCGGGCTGAAATTAGGCACGGTACAAGACGGCGACTATGCCTATGACATCGTCGCTAAGATGGGGAATAGCACGGACGGTGAACTACAAGCATTAAGAGATTCGCAAGTATGGTCGTCGCAGCAGCGCCAGTACGTTCCCTTTGCGCAAGTATCAAAGGGCCTTGAGTCGTTACCGGAAGAATTACGTATTCAACGAAAAGACCGGCTAAGAACCATTACCGTGGAAGCAGAGCCAGGTGACAATGAAACGGCGGCAAAAGCACTGGAGCGTATCAGACCACTTATTGAAGACATGCCGCTTCCACCAGGTTACAGTCTCGAATGGGGTGGTGAATTTGAAAGCTCTTCCGATGCACAAAAGGCGCTTGGAAAAGGATTACCTGCGGGTTTCTTAGTGATGTTTATTATATCGGTCCTTTTGTTTGGTCACGCACGACAGCCACTGATTATTTGGCTAGTGGTACCGATGGCCATAGTGGGTGTAGTCACTGGTCTGCTACTGACGGATATGCCGTTCGGTTTTATGTCGCTACTTGGCTTTCTAAGCTTATTTGGCATGTTAATCAAAAATGCCATTGTACTGATTGAAGAAATCGACTTGCAGATTGAAGAAGGTATCGAAATTAGCAATGCCATCGTGGAGGCGACACTTAGCCGCTTGCGCCCGGTTGCCCTTGCTGCCGTCACGACTATATTGGGCATGGCGCCCTTATTGTTTGACGCTTTCTTTGCTGACATGGCAGTAACCATAATGGGCGGGCTAACGTTTGCCACCATTTTAACGCTGATTGCGGTTCCTGTGCTTTACAGTATTTTGTTTCGAGTAAGCTATCGCTGATATAAAAAGAGGTGCCTAATGGCACCTCTTTTGTTTTCAAATGTTACCCCGCCACACTACTTCTTCGATAATACTCGCGATTGCATATACGCCATAACATCTCGCCATGACACCATCCCTACCGGATGCCGATTCGCATCAACAACGGGTAAACACGATATTTTATTGTCGTTAAATAATTCGATAGCACGATAAATAGAGTCGGTCGGTGACAAAGTAATGACATCTCTGGTCATGATTTGATGTGCTTTTCGCTCTAACAGAGCACGATCTCTTGCCCTCTCACTTATGGTATCTATAAATGGGCTCGACGCTTTAAGTAAGTCTCGGTCAGATATAATACCTTGCAATGTATTGTCATGAACGACCACTAAATGATGAAAGCCCGTAGCAGAAAAAAGCTCTCTGAGTGACTGTAAGCTATCGTCCATATGCACGCTAACAACACGCGTTGACATAATACTGGTTATTGCCATATTGCTCCCCTTTTCACCTCTTCAGAATAGAAAGTGACGTGTTAAATGGCAAGTGTTCAGGTTCAAAATATCGCATAACGAGCACGTTATGCCCATGAAGTACTCAAACTTATATGCATAACAAATTATTTATAAAAACGTTATAGCCAGGCTTTCAAATTATTTATAGACTGCCTTCATAATAATGAAAGCGACAGAGTTAGGGTTGGTAAGCACATTACCGACGTTCTGCTCATAGATAGAAATAAAAGGGTTCAAAATTCAATGTCTGAACAACAAGTTGGGTTAGTAGGATGGCGAGGCATGGTTGGCTCTGTTCTGATGCAACGTATGCAAGAAGAACAGGACTTTTCTCACATCGCTCCCACATTTTTTACCACGTCACAAAAAGGCCTACCCGCACCCGATTTTGCAGGTAAAAATGCAGGTGTATTAGAAGATGCTTTCGATATTGATGCGTTAGCGAAACAAGACATTATCATTACCTGCCAAGGCGGTGACTACACGAAAAGTGTTTACCCGAAGCTGCGCAAAGCGGGCTGGAATGGCTATTGGATCGACGCAGCATCAGCACTTCGTATGGAAGACGATGCCGTTATTATTTTAGACCCGGTTAACCGCACAGAGATAGACAACGGCATTGCCCGTGGTATACGAACATTCGTTGGCGGCAACTGTACGGTATCACTTATGTTGCTAGCACTTGGTGGTCTGTTTGAAAACGACCTTGTTGAATGGGCATCACCCATGACCTATCAGGCGGCATCGGGCTCTGGTGCTAAGCATATGCGCGAACTTATCAGCCAAATGGGCGCAATTCATGCCAATGTAAAAGAGAAAGTGGATAACCCTGCTACCGCAATTTTAGAAATAGACCAACACGTTTCTGAATTTATTCGAAGCAACGAGTATCCCAGTGAACAGTTCGGTGTACCGCTTGCTGGCAGCTTAATTCCCTATATCGATTCACAACTTCCTTCAGGCCAAAGCCGTGAAGAGTGGAAAGCACAAGCGGAAGCAAACAAAATCCTTGGCATAAAAGAAAAGGAAGTGCCGATTGATGGTATTTGTGTGCGCGTGGGTGCTATGCGCTGTCACAGCCAAGCGATAACGCTAAAACTCAAAAAAGACTTACCCGTGGATGAAATCGAACGCATGCTTGCAGAGCACAATGAATGGGTAAAAGTAATACCAAACGATCGTGATATTACTATGCAGGAGCTTACTCCGGCGAAGGTAACCGGTACTTTATCTATTCCTGTTGGCCGTATTCGAAAACTTTCAATGGGCCCGGAGTATATCTCGGCGTTCACGGTGGGCGACCAACTACTTTGGGGGGCCGCTGAGCCGCTCAGAAGAATGTTGCGTATTGTGCTTGGGAAATAACGACCACTGTGATTGACAGAGCCCGTTATAATACGGGCTTTTTTATAAGCCGATATTTAGTGCATTACTGATGCTCTGACCATACAGCAAATTCGTTTCCCCCAGGCTCTTTGAAATGAAAACGACACCCACCTGGGAAATCGAAAATAGCTCGTATTACTTCCCCACCCTCCTGTATAATTTTAGCCTGAGTAGCATGAATATCGTTACTGTAAAATACCAATAAAGCACCACGCTCAGCACCTAAGATAGATGCCGTTGATGCATATAGTCCACCGTCCATACCCGCACCACTAAACGCACTGTATTCGGGCCCATAGTCTGTAAATGACCATGCAAATACCTGTTCGAAGAAAGATTTACTTTTTACCAGGTCGTTTGAGGGAAACTCGACATAATTCAACATTTCATGATTAGACATGTACACTCCGTAGCGACCCAGGCAGATTAGTATAGACAAATTTCGTAGTGAACTTATAACGTGTATTTAGCTCAAAACCATACGCGTAATTAAGCCATAATGGCAAAATCAAAGTATCAACACAATAACACGTTAAACCGTCACGTTTTTCACACTATGCTGGAACCACACTTTACATGAAAAAATTCATTGTTTTTATAGGCATCTTTTTGCTTGCAGGCTGTTCATCAAAGCTGGCCTATAACAATTTAGATTGGCTCATCTATTGGTATATGGACGATTACGTCGAACTTACCGATCCACAAGAAAAGGTATTTGATAATACCTTAACGGGGTGGATTGATTGGCATAGAAGCGAGCAACTGGCGCTTTATATACGCCAATTAAACGAATTAAAACGTGATATTGAAACCAACAACTTAAACAAAGACACCATTGCGAAGCACTTAGATCAAGCGAATAAGCACATTATTACGCTGCGCCAAAGAGTGGCGCCTGAATTAGCCGAGCTCGCTACGCGCCTTAATGACGAGCAGATTATTTATTTGTTTGCAGCAATTCGAAAGCAGAACGAAGAAAAAAGTGAAGACCTTATAGAGTACAATTCACTGAGCGCTGAGGAAAAAACGGAAAAGCTAATAGAGCAATTTTCTGAGCAAGTAGAAGACCGGTTAGGCGCGCTTACTGAACAGCAAGAAGCACTAATAAAGAAAAACGCTGTTTACTTTACTAACACTCGCACAAACTGGTTGGCCTATCGTATTACTATGCAAAATGAAGCGCGAAAGTTATTTGCACGAAAAACCGATAATGTCGCGTTTGTCCAAGCTCTCACTGATTTATTACAACACCCTGATAATTACAGGTCAGAAGAGTACTTGGCGAAACGGGAAGAAAACAGAACCGCGTATTTACACCTTGCAACCGAACTGGCCAACACGATAACGCCAAAACAAAAAGCGCACTTGTTAGACAGCATAAACGATCTCATTGAAGACGTTGAAGGGCTTATTGATAGTGCACCTTAAATGTTGGATAAAAAGCACAAATCAACGGCTAACGTTAGCTTGAGGCTAAACGAACACGTCGAGCTGGTAGCTGCAATAGGAAGTTACATCGCTATAAATTGTAAATACGTGGGATTAACCACCATCGGCAGGTTTTAGCGTGCGTTTAGAATAACAAACGCACGCCCACATTCAACGTGGTAATTTTTCCATATTCGTAGCCTGCGACCACCGCGAAGTTGGGGCGCAAATGCCAGCGGCCGTTCACACCAATCAGCACATCGGATTCAAAAGGCTCGCTTCCACTAGATGCGACACCACCGACCGCTGTGTAACGTGCATGACCCTGAAGATGTAAAGCCGACGTTGCAACCCAAGTAACGCCAAACTCCGCACCGAGTCCGCTATCGTCAGCGTCGACATCTAGGTTAAATCCTGCCGCGCGCGCATCTTTGAACGCTAGCTGATCAAAGCTTAGCCGACCGTAGTAAGCCAGCATTTTCGAGAAAGAGTATTGATAACCCACGCCAATTCGCCAACGCACCACGTCGTACTCGCCCGCTACAGTGGCGCTGTCGCTAGGTATTTCAAGCTCTTGGCCAAGTGATGCGTACTCTCCAAAAAGGTGCATTTGATTACTAAACTGCCATGCACCGCCAATGAACCAACCACCATTGGCATCACTCTCTACCTCTAGAGGGCTACTGCCCGTTACCGTCCCTGTTGTTTCTATGTCGTTAACAAAGCCACCAATAATCCCTCCCTCTAGGTAGGTGAAGTCGATATCGCCAGCTTGCGCCATTGCGCTGTTAATAAATATGGCAAATATAGCTAAGAACATTAATACGGCTGAGTTGCTTTTCATTCTAGTGCCTCTATTATTCTTAAAAACAAAAACATAGCTTTATTTTTTATTGTGATAAGGATAGATAACTTTTTTCAGAAATGCTCAATTAGCGTCAAAAATTTGCTTTTCGCAGAGATAACGCGGCTATACTGAGTAAAGGCAATTGCTTTCTTTTTGGAGAATACATGGAAAGGCTGGGTGAGCCAAAAGAAGTATTGAGACTAAGGGTGGCACTCGTTATTGGAGCATTATTGGTTGCTGCATTTGTTGTCACCGATTTAGACCTGCTCTCTGCGTCACAACATCACGACTATCTAATAAATCGATTTTTGATACAAATCCCTCTTATCGTTGTTGTTTTTGCTATTTCCTATACGTCGTACTTTCTTAAAATCAAAAACCAAATATTTGCAGCACTCATGGTGGGGTTAACCTTTGCAAATTACCACATCATTTATACGAACTGGCAGTTGTATAGCTTTGCTTTCCCCTATGAGGGCACCATCCTTTATGCTTTTTATTGCGTCTTCGCGCTAGGGTTAGCCTATAAACTGGCGTTGGCTGCATCACTAATATGCATAGTAGGTTTCATTGGGTTAATGACGGTAGCACCTGCATACGGTGACAGAGTAATGATATCCACTGCGTTTGTCGCCGCCTCACTGTTTATCTGTGCTTATGCAAAATACCGTTTAGATAAAATGGTACTGCTACTTAACACCTTAAGCCAAGAAGATGCGCTAACCGGCCTACTAAACCGAAGAGCGCTGATGAAAGAAAGCGAGCGAATGGCCTCGTTGTGTGAACGCCAACATCTCTCTTTTTCTTTATTCATGTTGGATTTAGACCATTTCAAATACTTTAATGATGCCTTCGGCCACCAGCAAGGCGATGCTGCAATTGTTGCTCATGCCGATATTATGCGAGACGTTTTTCAGCGGAAAACCGACATATTAGGTCGATACGGAGGTGAAGAGTTCATGATAGTAGCGAGTGGACTATCTCAAGAACAGGTTGAATATTGCTGCGAGCAGGTACGTAAAAAGTGGGAACAAAAAGGATTGAAACAGCCTGACAACGCGCCATCCACGTTTGTATCTTGCTCTATTGGTGCCGTGGTCGTCTCCCATACGCACACGTTTTCTCTTGAAACATTAATTAAATACGCCGACGAAGCGCTATATAAAGCAAAACATGCAGGAAGAAATACATACGTTGTATCAACACTACCTTAGTCGTCGAGCGCGAGAAACCTTTGCCAAATAGCGGCCCCTTCTTTATCGTATTCGTACACTTTTGCGCGATAACGTTTTCGTAACGAGACATCAACCAGCGGTGCAGGTAATAGTGGATCGAAAACCAGCTGCTGTAACGCTCTATCTCCTACGAGGTAAGATTCCTTTGCCGCGTCATCTAACGATAAGCGGTTAAGGCGTAACAGCGACTGCTGTATTTCTTGCAACCCGGTTTGATAACCTTTTTCTAGGGCTTCACTATGCCATTGGCTTCGGTTTACTTCCTCTTGTTGCAGCGAAAACTGTGAGGTATTAAAGACCAGTGTACGTTTATCTAGCCCTAGACTAAGCAATCGGTTGCGTACTTCATCAACTCCCCCAACGACGTTGTTAGGGCGGATATAAAAATCTTTTGAGACTTCTTTCATACCCGTTAGCTTGAATGCTCTTTCTCGCACTCGCTTGGCACTTCGATCACTTTTTCCCAAGGTGTTTGTGAGCGCGGCTATCCAATCATCTCGCCAAGCGCACAGAGAGGTTTCAACCGTAGGCCATGCATTAATTTGGCTTGCGAGTAACTTGCCCTCAGGCCCAAGCTCATAAAAGCCACGTTCAACAAGTT
Organism: Alteromonas algae; assembly: GCF_049117195.1. Lineage (GTDB taxonomy): Bacteria > Pseudomonadota > Gammaproteobacteria > Enterobacterales > Alteromonadaceae > Alteromonas. The sequence continues at coordinate 1,344,192 of NZ_CP185260.1, read as the reverse complement.
GCAATAAGTTTGCAGACTGTAACCTCGTTAACGTCACTCTTATATTATTTTCAGAAATACCAAAGAGCGCGCCAATGCGGACGGCGCTGCTCGCATTCATTTGCACACCATCTCGCGAGCTAAAAAGCTTTAGCAACAAGCGGCGCGGCGCAGGTTTGTCATTATTTTCCATCGCCAACATCAATCCGTATTGCCCCTTAAAATGGTTACAAAAACTAGCCTACGAGAATGTATCGAATTGTAAATCGTGTCGCAAACTAAATCCCCCTATCGTCTCGCTCTCTTACGCTGCGAAGCATTTTTTAACGACGGTGTGATAACCCAACCATAACATTACACTAATTGACGAACAAAGAACAAAAGCGTAATGTTTAATTTCTCTCGACATGATACGACCTTAAAAAGGCAGAAAAATGAACGATACAACTATGTTTCAGACTCACATCGTTGAAAACCAGCCCGAATTGATTACCCCGTATAATCTGTGGTCGTGTGACACAATGTTAACTCGCGCCGTTAGGCATTATGCTAACGACGATATCATTGAGCATGCTGAGAAAAAGCTAGATATGTTTGGTCAGGAAGCAGGCTTTTCACTGATGGACGCGGGCGAGCTCGCCAATCGACACAAACCTATTTTTCACCCCTTTGATCGCTACGGCCGCCGTATAGACAACGTCGAATTTCACCCCGCCTATCATCAACTTATGGGTACAGCAATGAACGCTGAAGTTCATAGCTACTCTTGGCGCAATGAGCAACGTTCCGGCGCTCATGTTATCAGAGCCGCACTCTTATTTATGCATGCTCAGGCAGATGCCGGCACGACATGCCCACTAACCATGACCCATGCGTCAATACCTGCGCTGAGAAATGCACAGGTGCTGCCAGATTGGTGGGTGTCTAAAATCATATCCGGCCAATATGATCAGCGCGCACTTCCCGCTGAGCAAAAAAAAGGCCTAACCATTGGTATGGGAATGACAGAAAAACAAGGCGGTTCAGACGTGCGTCGTAATACTACGCGCGCAACAAAGCAACCAGACGGCAGTTATCGAATAGTAGGCCACAAATTTTTCTATTCAGCACCGCTTTGCGACGCGCATCTCGTGCTTGCGCAAACCGAAGCGGGGTTGAGTTGTTTTTTACTCCCTCGCCTACTACCCGATGGAACATTAAACCACGTTCGCATTCAACGTTTAAAAGACAAGCTAGGGGATTGGAGCAATGCGTCTTCTGAAGTAGAGTTTCAAGGTGCCACTGCGTATCTTGTTGGCGATGAAGGCCGAGGTGTACCAGTTATTATCGACATGGTGTCGCTAACACGCCTCGATTGCATGATTGGCTCTACAGCATTAATGCGTCAAGGGCTTGTACAGGCATTACACCATGTAAGTCACCGTGAAGCGTTTGGTGACAAACTTATTGCCCAACCGCTAATGGCAAATGTGCTTGCCGATTTAACCTTAGAATGCAGTGCAAGCTTGGCCTTGACCATGCGCGTCGCAAGCGCAGTCGATGCGGCCAAAAACAACGAAAGCGAAGCCGCTTTTGCTCGTCTTGCTACCGCCATTGGCAAGTATTGGATTTGTAAGCGCACACCGGCTTTCATCAATGAAGCCCAAGAGTGTTTAGGGGGGATTGGTTATGTAGAAGAGAACATAATGCCTAGGCTTTACCGCCAAGCACCGCTTAACTCGATTTGGGAAGGTAGTGCGAATGTGCAATGCCTCGATGTACTTAGAACCCTTACCAAAGAACCACAAGCAAAAACCGCATTGTTCAACGAGCTCGCGTTAGCACATGGTAAAAACGCATTTTATGACAACCATGTCGCCGCACTGGTCATCGCCTTTGAAGATAAAGAAACGCTTGAGGTGCGAAGCCGATTAGTTGTTGAGCATATCGCACTTGCATTGCAAGCATCACTGTTACTTAACACCGACGATACATCACTAGCAGCGTTGTTTTGTCGCGCGCGTTTAGGCTTACAACAAGGGTTGGTATTCGGTACATTGCCTGCTGATACACCGTTCAATGACATTATTGAGCGAGGTAGGTTGCACCAGCAATAAACAACTAACAATAAACACCACCCGTAGTGAAAATTCGTTTGTGTGCATTAACCTGCTGAGAAGTGCATTTAATGGTTGTGATGTTGTTTGCGCTTATCACGAATATAGGTACCGCTGCCGTTTTTGATTTTTATTTCGAAAAGATCAATGGCTGCAAACAAATCTTTTAGCTTTTTGAAGCCGTAGTTTCGAGGATCGAAAGACGCATGATTTGAGATATGCTTACCAACAGTTCCGAGATTAGCCCATCCTGTATCGTCTTCAGTTGCGTCTATGGCTTGGCGCAACATATTCATCAACTTCGTGTCGCTTTTTATATTTGGCTTAGACTTTTCAATCGGTTTTTCGTCACTCGCTTCTTCATCAAGGTATAAGAATTTCGAACAACTATTTACAAAAGCGGCTGGGGCTTTCCGTTCGCCAAAACCAATAACGACTTTACCGTCGGCTAATGCACGTGTAACAAGTGGCGTAAAATCACAATCAGAGGATACTAAACAAATTGAATCAATATCTTTCGTATACAGAATATCCATTGCATCAATTACCAAAGCTATGTCAGTGGCATTTTTACCTTTTGTCAGATCAAACTGCTGTATTGGCTGAATAGCAAATTCATGCAGTACATCCTCCCACGGTTTTATGTTTGCGCTTTTCCAGTTTCCGTATGCTTTTCTAATATTAACCACACCGTAACGGGCCAATTCGGAAAGTATCGTTTCAATTTTCGCCGCGGGGGCGTTATCCGCATCTATAAACAATGCAATTTTTTCTTTTTCTTTCATGCGCATTCCCTGCTCTTATATGGTTAATCTCCTAGGCCAGTTTGACATTGGTAACGCTTAAATTAAACATGCTACGTATACAAATAGTATGAGCTTGAATACATTAATAAACTTGATGTGGCCTGTGGATATGCTTATGTGTAGATACAAAAAAAGCCCCGCTTTTCGAAAAAAGCGGGGCTTTCATTATTTGGCGGAGAGAGAGGGATTCGAACCCTCGTAAATGCGAGACCAAAGATAAAACAATGTAAAACAATGACTTAATAATACCAACCTATAATGCTTTGTACTAGGCTTTTGTACATATTATCAGCTTAGACTTCGTTTTTATAAGCTAGTTTAAGGCTCAAACGCAATAATATTGCGTAGCCAATTGTTGTAACCCATAGTTACCAACCTGTTCATTCGTTGATTCTGTGGGAGTAAGCTGAAAAGGGGCCGAGCCTCTGAATGTAGGCATTTAAAACTATAAAGCTATCTTTCATTTACTTAAAACCTATTAAGAATAAGATGTTACTAATACATTCCGCTCACGCTGTTCTCATCAATAAAATTTTCAAAACGTTCTAAAAAAAACTTCACTTTAGTTATACTTGATGTTTAGAAACATGTCTTAAAAGGATTTTATGTGAAATTTAGCCAGCTATATTGTGAAAAAGGCGATGTTCGTTCTGACAGTGAGAGAATGAGAGTAAGGCTTTTATCTAAGTTTGAGGCTTTACCTATTGAACAATATCAGCTTGTAAAAATAATTGAGCTAGAATGTGGTATCGAAATCGAAAACGACTATAACGGCTACTATTACCTTCCAGATTTCTTTTCTGAATGTGAATTACGAGATTTTCTAGACACACTTACTTTTATTTTCAGCTTATTGCACAACAGGCCTCGTTATGAAGAAAGCTGGGTAGACTTCACGAATAAGGTGTTTAGGGAAGAACATGTAAAATATCAAATGGACTCGAAAGGAGTTGTCCACTTATTTATAGACGAAGCTTTTGAGGCGACTAGAGCAGGTGCTATTGAACATCTCGACAAAGTTCAGTTAAGAGTAGCCAAAGAGCACTACGAGCGCACATTCCTTTACCTTGACGAGGAGCCTATAAATACCAGAGGCTCAGTAAGAAGCGTCTTTGATGCAGTTGAATCTGCCGCCAAAGAAATAACTAACGGTTCACAGTTAAATAAAAACCTTATAACTGATCGATTAAGTCCTTTAATACTTGCCCCTATTCAATGCAGCAATGAAAAATTAGTTACAGAGAAACTTATAAAATCTTTTATTGAGTGGGTGAATGCGTGTCATTTTTACAGACATGCGCAGGCTGAACCCAAAGCAGCCCCTCCTTCACTCGAAACAACTATTCTTATTATCACTCAAGGTTCTGGCTTTTTACGTTTACTTTGTACGCTCATTAATTCTGATGTTAAATAATTACTTTACAGAATTTCCAAGCTTGGAGAAAAATTATGCGCGTATTGGCTTCATATATCTCAGCATTATCTGTATTTTTTGCGTTCACCCTTCTTACTATAGAGTTTCTAAACGGTAATGATGGTGAAGAAGTTATCGATGTTGTAGGAATAACTTTTGGAATGACTACAGGCCTGCTCATCTCTTATTACGTGGGAAAGGTGGTAAGCGGTGAAGGCATCCCTGCTCATATATTTTTAGTCATTCCTGTGTGCTCATTGCTATTGTTGGGCTATGTCCTAGAAACAAAAATTGGCTATGAGAGGATTATGGATTTATTTTGGGTCCAAATTTATTTAGCAGGGGTTTTTGCTGCATTGATTATGTCTGTAATAGCCTCATTCCTTAGATTTTTGACTTCATCAATAACAGGTCAACGCGCTATTGAAAAACACTTAAGAAGAACCTTTCCTGATCATGGCAACAAAAAGCTGCCATCACAACATGTTTTGTTTTTACCCAGTCTATACGTGTTTTTCATATTTACTTCATGGATATGGTTCGTTGTGTCAGTGTTTAGCTGCTTGTTTATCATACTAGAATTTGTGAAACACTTATTCCGCTCTGAGTCAGAACAATTCAAGCAAATAAAATTACCACTAGTGAGTAATAAGAATTTAACCATTGAAAAAACTTGGGCACTTTTAACTGGGTATGCAATAGTGATGGGGACTAGCTTTAAAGAAGAAGACTTGACCTTAGACCTTCAACATCTCAGTTTAATACATGAAGACTTCAATCCGCATCATGCTCTGCTTGAACTAAAGAATCTGTCTATACTAGAAGCTGACACAATTGAAAGAACAAACGCAGCTCTTTGATTGCTATTTGGGTCAAATCTAGCTAGAGAAGTCAGCAGCCAATAGCGTGACTCAGTTTTCTTGAAGTTAACACTTTAATAGTGGGGTTCTACTTATAGCCCCCCCTCTTCAGGATATAGAGTAACAAGTAGCTCCAAGACCAAAAAGCAAACTTACGCGTACACAAACTTGGACTGTTGCCTTTAGTGGAATTGCTCAAACTTCCAATTTTGGTAGGTACAGAGCCCTTCTAAATCAGGGAATAGAGTGCGATTGCTAATCCCATACTTATCTAGCTCATTAAGTAAATCTGGCTTAGATTTTTTTGCTATTTTAAGCTCATGGATAAATTCTTTAACTTTGCGATTCTTTTCTAAGGGTACAAAAGCGTTAGAGCTCTTCGAAAAACGGTGAAGAGTGAACCAGCCATGTTGGGCTATAATCCTATTATTGTTTAAACGCGGCTGAAAGACGCAGGTCTCTTCCTGTTTGAACGGGTCATTCTCGTAAACGCTTTTATTCAAGAATTTACTGGGGTCCAAAATGTATACGTAGACGTCACGGTCCTCTTTGCTATTGCAAGCAAACCATAATGCTACTAATGGATTTGTACTCCAATCTAATAATCTAGTCTTCATACTATGATGCTGAGCAAGTACTAAATGGTCAAGGTCTGTATTCTCGCTTTCCTTCAGAAAAGCAGCCCCCATCATACGTATGTTATCAAGCATTTGCTTTTCTTTGACAGTGGTGTCTTCTGAAGGTATTTTCCTTGCGATACTGGGAAGTAGATTTCCTTTCACGTCTTGGCCTCTGAACAGAAACTGGGAGTTAGGACTGCTAAGATCGAACGTACCAATAATCTCGATGTAGTCACTTAACGACTGAACGTAATCATTCATATTAATTTTTCTAACTTTTCTCATAGATTAGCTTTGCCTATCCAGAACGGCTATATATATTTGATAACACCAGTGAATGATTAAATAAAGTAATTTAAAAGCGTATTCAATAGGTATACCCATACGAGCATAGTCAAAACCGCCCTCAATCGTACCTCTATGACTTGATTTTTATTTATGGGTACTTTACCCTCCGCCACCTCTTAGAATCAAACAGGTACAGGAAGTGGCTGACTTAGCTTACATCAGGGTCTCTACTACGGACCAAAACACAGACCGTCAGTTGTCAGACTCTGGGCTCTCTTTCAAGAAGCAATTCATTGACCGCTGTAGTGGTGGTACTACTAACCGTCCAGCACTAGAAGACCTCAAGGAATATGCCAGAGAGGGAGATACTATTCATGTTCATAGCATTGATAGACTCGCTAGAAACCTTGTAGACCTCAAGACACTCGTAACCCAATGGAACTCACAAGGAATCAACGTAAAGTTTCATAGAGAGGCTTTGTGCTTCAATGCTGGTGGGTCTGATGCAATGTCTGACTTAATGCTAAGCATGTTAGGAGCTGTTGCCCAGTTTGAGCTATCAATGATTCAAGAGAGGCGTCAGGAAGGCATAGAAAAGGCCAAACAAGCAGGTAAGTATCGTGGGCGTCCAGTTAATCAATCTAACCACCAGCGCATCCACACACTGCGCTCAGAGGGTGTATCGCTTCGTAAAATTGCCTCTGGGGTAGGTGTGTCATTATCAACAGTGCAACGGGCTCTAGCAGTCTCTGAGAAAGATTAAGTAATTATCAATGAGTAGAAAAGTAACACCAAGAAAGTGTAGTGAATGTGGTAAACGTAGAATGCCAGCCAAACGGTCAAACGGGCGGTTGAGTACAAAGTGTAAAGATTGTTTTGGAGGTCAGTTCTGGCAATCTGAATTTGGTCGCTGGTTTGCAGAGGCAGCTAAGAGGCAGTCACCAGTTAGTATGCCTATCGATGAGAATGATATTAAGGGGATTCATGCCCTTTGGAAAGAGCGTAAGAAGGGCTTAGGTTTTAAAAAAGTAAGGGGTCAACTAAAGCCAATCTATGATTACCATATTAGCCACAGGGACCCAGCAAAAGGGGATGGGTTTCAAGGTCGTTTTACCACTGCAAACCTTATGGTTGCCACAGCTAAAGCCAACAAAATGGCTTACAACAAAGAATCAATAGATCATGGTTTTAGGGTTTACACCAATAAAAGGCCCTTTGAAACAGCAGCAAAGGTAAGAGAGTGGTCTAGTGGACAATATGACTTAACAGGACTTGTTGGAGAGTTAGAACTCAAGAAATACGTTTCTAAGAAAAACAGTATTGTAGATATTAACTCAGATTTCTTACCTCAAGGAAAGCCACCACAGATAATGCTGGAGCATCAACTGAATAGGTTCAAAGGAGGCAGCACGGAGCCTTGGAGACACACAGTAAGCAACGCTAACGAATCGTTTTCATCAGCTCTTGTCTATGGAATTGGTCTTGGTAGTGGTGAACTAGATGAGTCTTATGAGGGGCCTCAAGAGCAATCAGTTGATGATTTCTAGCTTAATTCAAAGACCCGCACAGTTACCACGAAAAACACATCAATGACCTTTGCAAATCCCTTTGGTGGCGCGGCTTGAAGAGATGTGCGCGACGCCTCAGAGAGCACGCCTTGACGATACAGTAGTACTTTTCTACTCAGTAGCGAGGTGCTGTTTTTAAATTAGCATCATATTGCATGTTTAAGCTCTCACAATAACAGATTCATCTAGTTATTATTTCAAAGTGCCCTCTGAGCTTATCAGGGGGTGCATAACTATGTCATAAGGAGTAGTAATGACACAACCAACAGACAACACACTACGCGTTTATTTCCATAGTTCTTGGGTCTCACAGACCAAGAGAGGTGGATGGGCTTTCTTAATGACCCGTAGAGACAACGAGAACAACCTACAACGATCAGGGCTTAAAGGGAGCGCATCAGCTACCACACAACAAACAATGGAGCTTACAGCAGTTGTTGAGGCTTTCAGACGCATTAATGAAAGGCAGTTAGCAGACAGGCCAATTACGGTCTACACCTCAAGCAATTACATCAACCAAGGTATCAACACATGGTTAGCAGGATGGAAGACTAACAATTGGAAGGGAGCCAACAAGAAAACCGTTAAGAATGCTAAGCTATGGCAGGAGCTTGATAAGTGGAATGAGGAATTTAAGCCTACATGGGAACTCATCACCAATGAAGGAGACCACCCAGCAGGCACAGACGTCAAAGCAATGGCAGTAACAGCAGGTAAAGGAGCATAAACAAATAAATGCACAAGACAACGCGGGTGGACTTTTAACAAGCACAGATAAGGGATTGAATGTAGTGGCTACCCTTATTGGTCTATTGACCGCTAGAGGCTCTGAGGGCGTCTGCAAGTGTTCTGATTGCGGCCATGAGGCTCATTGCCCTGAGGTGGACTTATGGACGCGCTGTGGTGCTTGTTTCAGTAATCTGGTTACAGATGATGACGTTACGGGCCTTGATGATATTGACCCTATCTAAAACGCTATGCTAGATGATGTGAGTACACTTTAATGATTCTCAGGTGTACCCATCATCACTAAAAAAAACTAAGTCGCATCCACCCTTTAATTCACATAAAAACCCAAAAAGTTTACGACTAAATTTTAACCACAAATTCCACCAAACTTATCACACGTTTTTTTTAAGAATCACGGAACGACGCAATCGTCAGTGGAGGTCATTACCTCGCCCCCTCCCCCCTTAGTCTCAAGGTAGAGAAACGTCAATAAAGTCTAACAAGACTTAGTTTAGGGAGCCTGTCGATGGCTTCCTTTTTTGTCTCAAGCGGGACTGTTCCGTAACGAGCTCCCTCAGATTTTGCTGAATGACCTGTTATAGCATCACTTACACTATCTGATACATTTAGGGTACGCATATCTGTCTTGAAAGCATGCCTGAAAGCATGAGCAGGTTGACTTATTGATACTCCTTTTGATTTAACCTTTGAACTCCACCACTTACTAAATGCGACTGAGTTTTTACCATAAGTTCCTACGGGGATATCTGGGAAAAGTCGCCCTCTATGTCTATCAACATAATCTAAAAAGCCTAATTCTAAAATATGCTCAGCTATTGGAATATGTCTCAGAGAAGAATCAGTCTTCACACTCTGACCTTCACCTCTACGGATATTTAGATAGTGTATGCCCTGCTCACTACAACTTACATCAGAATGATCTAACTGGGCTATCTCCGCCAAACGAGCGCCTGTATACCTGCAAAGCAGAGGAACCCAATAGCAGGCTAAACCGTATTTGTGACTGAACCTTGGGTCTGTAAATACTTCATCAGAAAACAGTTTTGTGAAGTCTTTAGGTGTGTACCCTCTGCCTTTGTCGTCTACCTCGGTCCTTTTCTGAGTATTTTTAACAGATACCCCAAAAGTAGGATTAAACGAAATGAGGCCCAACTCGACAGCGTAAGTAAATACTGGAGATATCTGCTTTATCGCATTGGTCACTGTATTGGAAGATAACAGGTTTAACGAATTGCTTGAGGCGTACTCAATCTGCTCAGAAATAGTCATGCGCTTTATCTGACGGGTTCTGCTCTTGGGGAGTTGTAGCAACGTATCCCTAAACTGAGCTATATGGCTTTTCTTGATAGTAGCGATATCCATATCACCCAAAATTGACACAAATCGCTCTACCTTTGACTTGGTTTCATCTAACGTCTTAAGTCTCGATTGATTATTCTTGTGCTGAAGCTCGTCAGAAGCTCTCCAACGCTCATAAACGTTAGATATAGAGTCTTTAGGGCCTACTAAAGTCATTGATAATGTAGTACTCCCAGAGTCCGTAGAGAGCGGTTCATTGGACAATGACATGTCTCTGGGTTCATCATTCCATTTACCCCTATAACGACTTAAGCAAAGCTTTTCCAAGTCCACTAAATGACTATAAAAAGCCTTCGCTAAATTGATATATGAAATGCTTGAACGAGGTATAGACAACCCATTTAATTTAAGCTGTGGGTCAATTAGGTGGGCGAGCTCCTGAGCAAAACCTTGCAACTCTGAATTAGATGCACGCAATATTTCTGAGCCTTGTAACGACAGCGTATCAGAGAGCCCAAACCAGTGAGCATACACCTCAAGGTTTCTATAATCCTTTTGTGATGAGTCCCATACTAAGCCTTCGTTTTCTTGATTGTGGTACACAAGGAAATCATCGTATGAATCTGTTTTTTGGACTTTTTCACGAGCAGATACATACCAGCGATTTGCTATTATCTGGCAATCGCGCAAGCTTAATTCGTGATTATTTTCTCCCCTAAGCGTTAACTCTGCAAAATCCAGTTGCTGATCTATGTCAGCGAGTAACGGGATGATTCGTTTTTTAGCTTCACGGAGGTCTTTTGTTCGCAGTGACTGCTTAAATTCAGTCTTACCTATCACTGAGGTGAGATGTTTGGGCACACCTTTTCTGAGGTAATAAGTGCCTGAACTTGGATGCTTAAACGGAGAACTCATTATACTCATTTGTACCAACCTTTTGTACCAGTTGGTCCGCAAGGTCGATTCTCTAAACCCTAGAAACAGCAAGGCCCTGCGTCATGCAAGGCCTCGATGCTATTTGGCGGAGAGAGAGGGATTCGAACCCTCGTTAGGTTTAACCCTAAACACACTTTCCAGGCGTGCGCCTTCAGCCACTCAGCCACCTCTCCAAATTTTGTTTCAGGCATTGCTGTTACCAACAATTCTTCCTGAGCGCGCGTATAGTAGGTAAAGCCACGCGCTTTATCAAGAACTTGCTAAAAATAAGTGAACAAGTGCTTATAAATCAACCGCGATGGTTTACAGGCCACCTTTTGCTTTTAGTTCTGCTGAAAAATTTAACATACGGTCAAGCGGTATAAGTGCTTCTGTTCGTAATTGTTCATCAACAAAGATTTCATGGCCGGTCGCGTTGCTCTGTAAAGACGCCTTAATCGCTTCTAAGCCGTTCATTGCCATCCATGGACAGTGAGCACAACTTTTACACGTAGCGCCGTTACCGCCTGTTGGAGCCTCGATAAACGTCTTGTTTGGGGTCAACTGTTGCATCTTGTAGAAAATGCCTTTGTCTGTTGCCACAATAAAGGTGTCGTTGTCCATTTTTTGTGATGCGCTGATTAACTGACTGGTTGAACCAACGGCATCCGCTAATTCAACAACACTTGCTGGCGACTCAGGATGCACAAGAATTGCTGCGTTAGGGTAAGCTTTTTTCATATCGTTAAGCTTCTGCGCAGAGAATTCATCATGAACTATGCACTCGCCCTGCCACATCAACATGTCTGCACCGGTTTGCTTAGCGATATAAGCGCCTAAGTGCCTATCTGGCCCCCAGATAATCTTTTTGCCTTGGCTATCTAGATGTTCCACGATTTCAAGTGCAATACTTGACGTTACAACCCAATCAGCACGTGCCTTTACTGCTGCAGAGGTATTAGCATATACCACAACAGTATGGTCTGGGTGCTGATCGCAAAATTCGCTGAATACGTCTATCGGGCAGCCTAGGTCAAGTGAACAAGTCGCTTCTAGGGTTGGCATTAGCACCTGTTTCTCAGGGCTAAGGATTTTAGCAGTTTCACCCATAAACTTTACGCCAGCGACAATAAGCGTTTGCTCTTTTGCGTCTCGTCCAAAACGTGCCATTTCAAGAGAGTCTGCAACGCACCCACCCGTTTCTTCAGCAAGTGCTTGAATTTCAGGGTCGGTATAGTAATGCGCAACCATCACGGCATTACGTGCTTTAAGCAATGACTTGATCTCAGCCTTTAATTCGGCTTTACGATCGTCTGATAAGGGCTGTGGTTTAGCGGGAAAAGGATAATCTACCTGTTCCACACGAAATGCTACTGACATTGGCCTACATCTCTGTTTCGACAAGGGCGTGGATTATACCCAACTGTCATAAAAATTACACATAAGTTAATGCGTGATGATGTAATTACTTAACGAAGAGTACCTCGGTATCATGCGTAATACTAACGATACTGTTTACACGCCTGAAATATAAGCGGATCACAAGTGCGTGTGTATGTGCTTGAAAAACCTAAGTGGATTTCGGTTCGCAAACGTATTACTGATTGAGATGCTTGCTTTGAAGAATGACCAATGATGCTAGGAGACTTGATGGTGGGTCGTGCTGGATTCGAACCAGCGACCAATTGATTAAAAGTCAACTGCTCTACCAGCTGAGCTAACGACCCATCAAGTGACACATTATGGATACTTCGTTTTAATTGATGGTGGGTCGTGCTGGATTCGAACCAGCGACCAATTGATTAAAAGTCAACTGCTCTACCAGCTGAGCTAACGACCCATCAATTAAAACTAGGGAAGAAGTGGTGGGTCGTGCTGGATTCGAACCAGCGACCAATTGATTAAAAGTCAACTGCTCTACCAGCTGAGCTAACGACCCTTCTTTCCTTCGCTGCCTGTGTCTAGGCAACGGCGGCATATAATACTCATAATTTTTGGCGACGCAACCCATAAGCACTTTTTATTTTCATTTTTATGCGAAAAACCTTTCAACCGCTCAAAATGAAACCAATTCGTGTGGTTATTAACCTTAACGTCGAGGCAATAACAGTAATAAGTCACGTTTTTTACAGACAAAAATAGCACGAGTATTTTAAACCGTGAGTAATAAACTAGTATGAAATAATAAAAAAAACCTCTTTAAAGAGGTTTTTTATTAATTATTTAATCTAGATTCAGCTAAACGACGTGCCGAAGAGTTGGGATATTCAGACACCACTTGCTCAAACAATTGTCTCGCGAGCGCTGCGTCTCCCGTTCGTTGCGCAATAACACCCAGTTTCACCAGTGCTTCTGGACGCTTGGCTGAGTCAGTAAACCGACTAACTACCACATTAAACTGCTCGCTCGCATCAGCCCACTCTTGTTTATTGAATAACAACTGCCCCAACCAATAGTGGGCATTAGGTGCATACTCACTGTTAGGAAATTGTTCAATAAACGATTGAAACGCAGGGATCGCTTTATCGTATTCTCTAGATTTAAGAATAAGATTAACGGCGCTTTCATATGCATCGTCTTCACCAACTTGCGACGCAGTAATACCCGCGCTGGGCATACTTGTAGCGGGCTGGTTCGTGGATACAGGCGTATCAGTCGATGCTAACGTGCCTGATTGCTTCAATGCTTCTACACGCTTATCTATTTCTAGATACAGCTCGCGTTGACGCTCTAACACTTTTTGCAACTCGTTAGTATTAACCTCTACCGCACCGCGAAGTTGATCCACTTCACCTTGCATAGCATCTAACTGAGACTGCAATCGGTGTTGCATTTCCGTACGGCTTTTTACAATGCGCTCAAGCACAACAATGCGTTGTTCTAGTTCACTGCCACCATTGGCATTAACAACGGGCGCTTGAGCTGCGGCAAAGCCTGAAAAGGCGAAGGCGACGCTAAGAGCGACGCCTTTTTTTAATGAAGATATCGCTGTAATAGCCATTATCTGTAAACTACCACTCCGCGACGATTTTGCGCCATAGCGTATTCAGTAGAACCCATTACCGCCGGCTTCTCTTCACCGTAAGAAACAACTGAAATTTGGCTGCTGCTCACGCCCGCATTCATCATGTAAGTTTCTACCGCTTGTGCACGACGCTCACCCAACGCAATGTTGTACTCTGGTGTTCCACGGCTATCAGTATGACCTTCAATTACCACGTTCTGGTTAGGGTTGCTAACAAGAAACGCCGCGTGCTTGTCAAGTAAACGCTGGAATTCAGGCTTAATGCTTGCGCGGTCAAAATCAAAATAAACGGTTTGTTCATTTTTAAGCGCTTCCATTTCCTGCTGAACCATCTCTTCTTGACGTTTCATGCGCTGGACCGCTTCTGCTTTAACGCGTTGTGCTTCTGCTTCTGCAGCTTCAACTTCTGCTTGCGCCTGTTCTTGTGCCAAACGGTTGCGTTCTGCCGCTAGTTCTTCTTCGCTCGGGCCAGATGAACAAGCCATCATTGTTACTACTGGTAAGGCAATAATGAAGCTCTTCATAATTTTATTCATTTGCATCCTACTAATTCCTTAATTTTGTTGTTTACTGTTTTTAAATTGTTAGAACAAAAATGGTGACCAACTCGGCGACTTAACTTGCCCATTGGCTGCTGGCAACCTAGCTTTAAAGCGCCCGTCTAAGGAAACGAGTGATAACACTTGCTTCCCTTCATGAAGGGTACTATAAATTATCATGCTTCCGTTCGGTGCCACGCTTGGTGACTCGTCCAAGTACGTCCGTGTGAGTACTTGGGGCGAACTACCATCAAGCGCCTGCTTGGCAATGTGATAGTTTCCGTTGGTTTGATTAACTACAACTATCTCATCACCGTTTGGCGTTAATGTGGCACCAAGGTTCTGCTCGCCGACGAAGGTAATACGCCTTACCTTTCTCGAATTTAAATTTACGCTATATATCTGGGGTTTACCACCCCGTTCCGAACTAAAAATTAAACCACTACCATCGGGAAGCCACGCTGGCTCGGTATCGATCGCTCTGTTGCGCGTAATCCTGCGCAAGTTTTTCGTCGCGAGATCCATAATGTAAATCTCGGGGTTACCATCTTTCGACAAAACCATTGCAAGTTGCTTGCCATCTGGCGAGAAAGAGGGGCTGCCATTAATACCAGGGAAATTAGTAATGGCCGTTCGCTCGCTGGTATAAATATCTTGAATGAAAATTTGAGGTCTTCTGTTCTCAAAACTTACGTAAGCAAGCTTTTCTCCATCTGGCGACCAAACAGGCGACATCAATGGTTCAGGCGAGGATAATAACCGCGTTTCGTTTTCACCGTCGTAATCTGCAATGACCAGCTGGTATGGTTTCTCATAAGTATCTCGGTCGCGAACAATGACATAAGCAATACGAGTTAAGAAGGCTCCACGAACGCCTGTAAGCTTTTCATATACAATGTCACTTATTCTGTGTGCATATTGCCTGAAGTCGCTGTCGTTAATTACAGCCTGCCTTGCTACGATAACATGTGAATTGCTCGTAACTAGCTTTCCCTCTTTTAAAACTTGAGACTGGCCGCCATCTAACTGGCCTTTAAGCACGTCAACAAGTTGATAACTCACCAAGTATTTATTCGCACTATCTTGCTCAATAGACCCCACTAGCACGGTGTCTACCCCCATGTTAGCCCATGCGCTGTAATCTACATCAGCTGCTGATTCAGGGTACTGCGGCATACTATTTGGTGCAATCGGGTTAAACTTTCCGCTGCGCGTCAGGTCGGCCATGATGACGTCTGAGATATCACCAGGCAGTGCCCCTTCACCTTTCCACTTAAACGGAACAATGCCTATTGGTCTTGCACTGTTCACACCTTCCGTTATAACAATTTCAAGCGTTGCATACGCGTTCACGCTTAGCAGCATGAGAGTCGTTGCGACACTGGCTATCCATATTCTAAGTTTTTTCATTACACTACAGTTCCACATTTAAATTGATATCTTTTAGCTGCTGATAAACGTCTGACGCATCAGAAATTGGCAGTTCTTCGACCCGCCTTACCGCGCTTTCGGCGGCCTGACATAGCGCAGCATCGCCACCGAGAATTCGTATACTCGTCACATAACCGGTTGTCGCTAACTTAATATTTAGCTTACACACCTTCCCTTTAAAGCTGTCGTCAGCAAAAAGGTTTCGTTCAATAGTTTGCTTAATTAGCGCTTGGTAACGTTCTACTTCAGACAGGACCTGCTGTCGCCTACGGGCTTGTTGTGCAGCTTGTTCTTTCGCAAGCTGTTCTTGCATAATCCTTTCCATTTCCGCACGTTCGGCCGCTTCTTTTTTCTTGCGTTCAGCATCTGCCTTCGCTTTCGCTTCCTGCGCTTTGCGCTCTTTTTCCTTTTGTGCCGCTAATCGTTCCAACTCCTTTTGTTGCTTTATTTGGGTTTCTTCAGCTTCTCGCTTTTCTCTTGCCTTCTTGGCCAATGCGGCTTGGCGACGTTTCTGTGCTGCCGCTTCTTCTCTTTTTCTTTGACGCTCAACTTCCTTTGCTTTCGCTTGTGCCTCAGCTTGTGCTTGCGCTCTCTTCGTATCAGCAATTGCTTGAGCATCAATAAAGGTCGCTTCAATAACCGGCGCATTTGATGGGGTAGAAGGAAGTGGCTCGTGAGAAAAACTGACGCTAATTAGCAACACTAACGCAATAGCGGCGTGTACACCTAACGATTTATAAACAGATGCCGACATTGATGTCATCTAATTAGGCTCTACCGGATCTGTCATTAACCCAACCGACGGCACGCCCGCTTGCTGCAATAGCACCATCAATTGGATAACCTTGTTGTAGGGTACTTGGCCATCGCCTTTCACCACAACCGGCGTATTTTCATTTTTCTGTAGCTGCGCTTGAACAAGGGCTGCAAGCTCATCGGCCTCTATCGGACTATCTTGACTGTCCCCAACATTTAGAAAATACCGCCCTTTTACATCGACGGATGCAATAAGCGGTGGGTTATCTTCCTGTTCAATAGGGTTAGCGCTGGCTTTAGGTAAATCAACCTTCACCCCTTGAGAGATAAGTGGTGCAGTTAC
Organism: Alteromonas algae; assembly: GCF_049117195.1. Lineage (GTDB taxonomy): Bacteria > Pseudomonadota > Gammaproteobacteria > Enterobacterales > Alteromonadaceae > Alteromonas. The sequence continues at coordinate 1,327,503 of NZ_CP185260.1, read as the reverse complement.
CATAAATATGATCAGTAGCACCAACATCACGTCGATGTATGGCACAACGTTAATTTCTGATACCGGCCTACGGCGTTTTCTTACATACATAACGTTTCCTCGTTAGTAATAATTTTATGATTACACAGAGGGTTGCTGAGCCACAGAGGCAGCAGCCTGACGTTGTAAAATAGCAGAAAACTCTTCCATGAAATTACCATAGCTATTTTCTACTTTTTCCACCTGATGGCTAAAACGGTTGTATGCAATGACGGCAGGAATGGCAGCAAACAAACCAATGGCTGTCGCAATGAGCGCTTCTGCAATCCCTGGTGCCACCATCGCAAGCGTAGCTTGTTGTACTTCACCTAGTGCGATGAATGCATTCATTATTCCCCATACCGTGCCAAATAGGCCAATGTATGGGCTAATAGAGCCAGCAGTGGCAAGAAACGGTAAACGGCTTTCTAGCTCTTCAACCTGTCTAGACATCGACACTCTCATCGCACGATAAGCGCCATCTACAATGCCGTTGGTACTGGTGTTTGATTTTCTCAATCGAACAAACTCTTTGAAACCCGCACAAAATATACTACTCATTCCATCTAAATTGGTTCGAGCAGAGAGTTCTTGATACAACCTGTTAAGGTCAGCACCGGACCAAAACTTATCTTCAAACTGACGCATTTCAGAGCGCGCTGCCGACAATGCCTTGCTTCGTTGGAAAATAAATGTCCAAGATGCTATCGACACACCAAGCAACAGTAACATCACAAGCTGTACAACAAAGCTAGCCTGTAGAAAAAGCCCTATAAACGTAAGATCAGATGACACGCGATATTTCCCCTAACAATGTCTTTGGTAGCCTTTTAGGCTTCATAGAATCAAGACTAACGCACGCTACTTTAATGGTAGCTACCACCAGCGTAACGTTTTCCTCATTTTTTATAATTTGTTTGAATACCAAACTAGCGCCCCCTAATTCTACAACGTGCGATTCAATACTCAACAGCTGATTAAACCGTGCCGGCGCATAGTTATGCATTTCAACGTGTTTGACGACAAAGGCGACAGATTGTTCCATTAAAATATCTTGTTCATAACCCAGCCCTCTTAACCACTCAGTTCTGGCTCTCTCCATAAACTTTAAATAGTTTGCGTAGTATACAATCCCACCTGCATCGGTATCCTCGTAATACACTCTCACGGCGTGTTTATGCATAACTATTCCTTTAATCTCAATAAAATTAATCTATAGCATCTAAAAAAAGCGCTGAGTGCGCGAAAAATTAAGCTAGCAAACTGGCTTCAACCACATTGAAAACGGCACGCTTAATGTTTTTATTATATATAATTAACAAGCAATTAACGCATTAGTTTTTTTAATGTGAATAGACAATTTTCCTCAATTGTAAGTTTTTCGAAGGTGCCTATAATACGCGCCATCAGTCATACAGAGCGTGATGGTGCGAAGCACGGTTATGCAAGAGGTTTTCTCCTGTTAGACATGAGTTCCCTGGATTTATTTCCTTCAACACTTGTTGTTTTGCCCGCTTTATAAGCGGGCTTTTTTTTGCCTAAAATAAGGTGAAGTAAAATAAATCAGGCCTTAAAACTAGGCCTGTGTGTTATTGCAATGCATCATGAGTTCGGCGTAAAGCCAAAGTGAAGATAGGCTCGCTGTGAAGCAATTCGGCCTCGGGGGGTACGTTGTAAAAAACCCTGCTGAATGAGGAAAGGCTCAATAACGTCTTCAATCGTTTCTTTTTCTTCACCAATAGCCGCAGCAAGATTGTCTAGCCCTACAGGCCCACCATCAAACTTTTCGATAATGGTAGACAGTAGCTTACGGTCCATGTAATCAAAACCCTCTCGGTCAACATCGAGCATGTCTAATGCTTTCGCTGCTACATCAGCACCCACGGTTCCGTCAGATTTAATCTCTGCGTAATCTCTAACACGTCGTAACAATCGATTTGCGATACGTGGCGTACCCCGAGAACGTCGAGCAATCTCTTGAGCCCCTTCAATACTCATATCTAAGTTAAGATAATTTGCGCTGCGCGCAACGATACTGGTCAAATCTTTTACCGAATAAAACTCTAAGCGTTGAACAATACCAAAGCGATCTCGCAGTGGTGATGTTAATGAGCCCGCTCGCGTAGTAGCACCGACAAGAGTGAATGGCGGCAAATCGAGTTTTATAGAACGCGCAGCAGGCCCCTCACCTATCATTATGTCAAGCTGATAGTCTTCCATTGCAGGATAAAGAATTTCTTCAACTACTGGGCTAAGACGGTGTATCTCATCAATAAAAAGAACATCATTGCGTTCAAGGTTAGTCAGTAACGCGGCCAAGTCCCCCGCTTTCTCAAGCACAGGCCCAGAGGTAGTTTTAATATTTACCCCCATCTCATTGGCGACAATATTCGCTAAGGTAGTTTTACCTAGTCCTGGCGGGCCAAAAATAAGCAGATGGTCTAGCGCATCGTCTCGGTTACGTGCTGCTTGAATAAAAATTTCCATTTGCTCACACACATGAGGCTGACCGGTATAGTCATCAAGCATTTTGGGACGTATTGCACGGTCGATGACTTCGTCTTCGTTGCTCGCGTCTGGGGTAATGAGTCTGTCGGCTTCAATCATAATTATTTTATGCTCAGTAGCAATATGGTTATATTGCTGCTTTTAATGCTTCTCTTATTAATGCTTCGCTTTGGATGCCATCGGTATATACGCTGTCCACCAGCTTACTCGCCTGAGCAGGTTTATAACCCAACGCAATAAGCGCGCTTTGCGCTTCCTCTCTCGCATCGTTTACTGTAACAATAGTACTACCGGAGAGTAAATCGCCGCTTGGAGGCGGGGTGGTAATGCTTTGTGTTTTACCAAACTTCGCTAGCCTATCTTTTAATTCGACTACCAAGCGTTCGGCTGTCTTTTTACCTATTCCCGGAAGGCTTACCAATGCTGATACATCTTCATTTTGCACGCTAACCAAAAATTGAGATGCTGACATCCCAGACAAAATGGCAAGACCTAACTTTGGCCCCACACCATTCGCTTTTATTAGCTCTCGGAATAATCCACGCTCCATTTTATCAGCAAAGCCGAAAAGTAATTGGGCATCCTCTCTTACCACAAAATGCGTATAAACCACCACTTCTTCACCTACGGCTGGTAGTTGATAGAAGCTGGTCATAGGCATATGAATTTCGTAGCCTACTCCGGCTACATCTACAAGAATTTCTGGAGGCTGTTTTTCTGCCAACGTACCGCGAATTCGTCCAATCATGAATTATCTCTTTCTAACCCTGTGCTGGTATTTTCACAACAAAGGTAATAACGGAAAATTGGAACTAAAGGTTACCGCAATCGCCCACGAACGGTTTTTCGAGCCTGCCCAGCCATATTAATTAGGCTTTGCTCGGTGTGCGCATGGCAAAGTGCTACTGCAAGTGCATCTGCCGCGTCGGCTTGTGGCGTGCCGCTTAAATTCAGTAAGTGTTTCACCATATGCTGAACCTGCGTTTTGTCTGCACTGCCTTTACCCACTACAGCTTGCTTTATCTGCCTTGCACTGTACTCAGCGACGGGTAGAGAAGCCTGCGTAGCTGCTACGATAGCTGCTCCTCGCGCTTGGCCTAATTTAAGCGCAGAGTCGGGGTTTTTTGCCATAAAAACCTGTTCAATCGCAAATTGCGCCGGCCCGAATTGACGGATAATGTCGCTAATTCCGGTGTATATGTTGGCAAGTCTTGACGGTAAATCGGTAGTGCCTACCCTTATGCAGCCGCTGGCTACATAAACTAATTTACCTTGCTTGCGCGTAATTAAACCGTAGCCGGTAACCCTAGAACCTGGATCTATACCCAGTATAACCATTAAGGCACACTCGGTACAAACATTGATACCGCTTCTTTGTTGGAGGGTGACCACAACCGCGATAGTGCGTCATGTTTCGATACCCACTCATACTGCAAATGTTCAGTAAGTACTAACGGAATATCGCTGTTTATTTGAAGAGAAAAGACATGCTCAATATTAAACGTGGTGCCAGGAGGATAGCGATGCAACCAACGGCGTCTAATTTCATACCGGTTCTGTTTTTGATGGTTGTTTATTTCGAAACCGTGTGCCTTTGCATCAACACCAATTTCTTCACACACCTCACGGTAGGCCGTTTGAATCGGTTCTTCACCGTCTTCAAGGGCCCCCGTGACAGACTGCCAGAACGTAGGATCGTCTTGGCGCTGTAGTAAAAGCACTCGATAGTGCTGATCGTACAGCACCACAAGCGCTGATTCTGGCTTTTTATACGTCATAGATTAAGATGGCTTTTTCACCGTCGCTATGGCCAACTCTTCTAGCTGTTGCGGATTAGCAGGGCTAGGTGCAGACGTTAGCGGACATGCTGCTGTCGTTGTTTTAGGGAACGCCATCACATCACGAATAGACGTAGCACCCGTCATCAACATTACTAGACGATCTAGTCCAAATGCTAGTCCAGCATGCGGTGGCGCACCGAATCGAAGTGCATCCAGTAAGAAGCCAAACTTGTTTTTAGCTTCTTCATCTTCAATACCTAAAATACTGAACACCGTAGACTGCATTTCTTCGTTGTGGATACGCACTGAACCACCACCAAGCTCTACCCCGTTAAGCACCATGTCGTAAGCATCAGACAAGGCTTCTGCTGGATTGGCTTTCAACTGCTCTGGCGTTAAACCTCGTGGCGCAGTAAATGGGTGGTGAATAGCATGAAGCTGTCCATCGAACTCTTCAAACATCGGGAAGTCTACAACCCATAATGGCTTCCACTCGCCTTCAAGTAAGTCGAAGTCTTCACCTAGTTTTAAGCGCAATGCGCCCATCGCCTCGGTGACTACGGTTCCGTTATCTGCACCAAACAATAGTATATCGCCAGACGCAGCACCCGTGCGCTCACAGATAGCCGTGGTGATGTCGTCGTTTAGGAACTTAAGAATAGGCGACTGAAGTCCGTCTTGCCCTGCTTCGATATCGTTAACTTTTATCCAAGCAAGTCCTTTCGCACCGTAAATCCCAACGAACTTAGTATATTCATCAATTTGCTTGCGAGATAACGAGGCACCGCCTGGAACTCGAATAACGGCGACGCGGCCTTTGGGGTCTGTCGCAGGGCCGCTGAACACTTTAAACTCAACAGACTCTAGTAAGTCTGCAACATCAGTAAGTTCTAACGGGTTACGTAAGTCAGGCTTATCGCTACCATAACGCTTCATTGCCTCTGCGTAGGTCATACGCGGGAAGTCACCTAAATCCACATCAAGCATTTTGTTGAATAGGTCGCGGATCATGCGTTCGGTAATCGCCATTACGCCTTCGGCATCAAGGAATGTAGTTTCAATATCGATTTGCGTAAATTCTGGCTGTCGGTCTGCACGTAAATCTTCGTCTCTGAAACACTTAACGATTTGATAGTAGCGATCCATTCCCGACATCATTAGCAACTGTTTAAACAATTGCGGAGATTGTGGCAGCGCAAAAAATTCACCTTTGTGCGTTCTGCTAGGAACAAGGTAATCACGAGCACCTTCTGGAGTCGCTTTCGTTAAGATGGGCGTTTCTATGTCAAGAAACCCGTCTTCTTCTAAGAAACGACGAACCGCACCGGTTACTTTTGCGCGAAACTGAAGGCGCTGACTCATAACAGGGCGACGCAAGTCTAAATAGCGATAGCGTAAGCGCTGCTCTTCTGAGTTTTCTTGGTTCCAATCAAGTGGCAATACGTCAGACTTGTTGATGATTTCTAAACCCGTACCCAAAATTTCAATTTCGCCAGTACGCATGTCTTTATTGATTTGCCCTTCTGGACGCGCACGCACTTTACCCGTTAATGACACGCAAAACTCGCCCCGCAGGGTATTAGCAATATTTAGTACATCGGGTAAATCTGGGTCGAACACAACCTGTACAATACCTTCGCGATCACGTAAGTCGATAAAAATAACACCGCCTAAATCGCGACGCTTATTTACCCAACCGCAAAGCGTAACTTCTTGTCCAACAAATGATGAATCGATATTCCCACAGTAATCTGTGCGCATGGTCCTTGACCCCTGATATATTGTCTTGCTCTGCACGTTAAATGTTTAGTATTGCCGAGACAACGCGTTCACCCTTGTCAGGCAAACTTATTGCTCTACAATGATGCGGATTTCGCATCGTGGTAACAACATGCATTCTGTAATGATTTAAAGGCCGCATAGTATAAACAAATGCGTCGTAAAGCCCAATGACAAATATGCAGAAAGATAGCAACTTACATACAAATTCGGCTTCTATCGTCGGTAAGCTACATATCGGCCTACCGATGTGGCAGCATCCTTCTTGGCCACGCACGTGGTTTGCGCATTATCCCAAAAGCGATACGCAGCTTATTTCTTACGCAAAAGAATGTAATACCGTGGAAGGCAATACCACCTTTTACTCACTGCCTCATGAAGATGCTACGTTAAGGTGGGCAACATCGGTACCCGATGACTTTTCCTTTACCTTCAAGTTTCATCAGACGATTACTCACCGCAAACAGCTCCAACACTGCCAAGAAGACGTTGAGCAGCAGTTAAATTTAATGCAGCCCCTTAAAGACAAACTAGGTGTTATGTTGCTTCAATTACCGGCTGGCTTTGGCCCTAACAAACTATCCGTATTAGACCGTTTTTTATCGCAATTGCCTCCGTGGCTTAACGTTGCCGTTGAAGTAAGGCATCTTAGCTTTTTTGAAAAAGGTGATGACGAAAAAAAGCTGAATCAACTATTAATAGCGCACAGTGCCAACAGAGTCATTATGGACACTCGGGCGTTGTTCACAGGCCCGTGCGATAGCGAGATGTTAGCGGAAGTAAGAAGTAAAAAGCCGCGAGTGCCGGTTAATGTGATTGCAACGGGGCTAACGCCAGTCGTGCGATTCGTGGGCAACGACGATGACGAGGATAACTTACAGTGCCTACGCCCATGGGTGAGCAAGGTTGATCAATGGCGACGTGAAGGCAAGAGCGTATACTTTTTTTGTCACCGCCCAGATAACAAAGATGCACCGTGGTTAGCACAACAATTTATTGATCTTTACAATCAAGCGCACAGCGAGCGCGCTGTGCCTAATCTATCGATTAAAGCGCAGCCTGAGCAAGACACGCTTTTTTAACGCGCAAGAGTACACACTTAAGTCCAATGGTGTTTTCTGACAAAAGCGGTAATTTTGTACTAGGATTCAGTTATACATTGACAGAGATATCAATATGAAAAAGAACGAACGGGGCTTTACGCTAATAGAAATACTCATCACGCTTGCGATTGTCGGTATCCTAGCAGCAATAGCGATGCCTATTTATCAAAACTACAGACTCACCTCTACGCTATCTCAAGCCTTTAGTCTGTTAGATGAAGAACGTATTAAAATCGAACTGTACTACATTACCCATGACAAAATGCCAGAAAAAGGAAGCGACGCAGGCATTATTCGATTTCCAGATTTTGACTTAATAAACCAGTTAAAATGGACAACGGGTATACCTGGTCAAGTAGTGGATAAAAAGCACATTGGTACACTCGTACCCATTATGGATTTAACCAGTTTTGGCGATGAGTATAGTGAATACAATATGACGTTCTTTTTTGTCGGGAGAGCCGACAGCGACGGACGAATTTCGTGGGAATGTATAGTAGACGAGGTTGACACCGGCGCGTTGAAAGCTGAACTATTGCCGGCATCATGTCACTCTGCACAGGCTACGCCATAACGAACAGCAACATTTGCTTTAATCGTCACTTAAGTTCCAATAGCGGGGTAAATAGCGTAAACCCGCTACGTTTTTCTAGCGCGTTTAATAACGCAATACGTTACGTGCCTTACTGATCGTCATTAGCGTTTATTCCCCAACGGAAATCAGCATTATGGCTGATAGCAGCCTGTATCGTATGCACCGTTTTGGTAACATCTTCATCTTTACTAACAAATTTAGATGTTGCCCCTTCTTTGATTAATATAGCCTTCCAATGTGCTTTATTCGCAGGCAAACGGATAAGTGCCGGAATTCGAGCCCATGCAATTTCACGCCGGTATCGAGCAACAAAGTCTATTACACCTTCATCGCTCAAGTCTTCATCAACCTCAAGCACAACCAACTCAATGTTATCGTTAGCATGAAGTGTCTCATTAGCAGCTTTTGGACTGCCTACTAACAATACTTTTAACCAACTGCTAGTGAGCGCAAGATTGAGCGCATGCGTTTTTTCGCACTGCGAACCCGCAATAAGTACCGTATTCTGATTAGTATTTTTCTGGTCACTTTCTTCATAAAGTGTACTTAAATCGGGAAGTTCATTGCCATACTCATCGGCTAGCGCATACCAAAATTGTTGGCCAATAACCCGGTAGGCCTCTGCAGCGGTAGTAATGCCTGAAATAATGAGCCGTGATGCAGACATTGAGAGAGAGTTGAAATTACCTCGCATAGCGGCTTTAAATTTCGATATATCTTGCTCTCCTCCTAACAATAGCTCTCTTTGCTGTTGGCTTATCTCTATAATCTCAGCAACGACGGTCCGCCCTTTATAACCCGTGAATTCACACTTTTCACAACCTACTGCTTTGTAAGCCTGCGACACATGCGTTAGTGCTTTAAACGCATGTGACAGAGGAGTATCTTCTTGCACTTTACACTTACAATCATCACAAAGTTTACGCAGTAGTCGTTGAGACATAATGCCTGCTAATGACTCAGCGAGGATAATTGGATTCACGCCTAAATCGAGCAAGCGAGGAATTGAACTTAACGAATCATTGGTGTGAAGCGTTGACAATACAAGGTGGCCAGTAAGCGCAGACTGCATAGCAATTTGTGCGGTTTCTTCGTCTCTTATTTCTCCAATCAGAAGCACATCGGGATCTTGTCGCAAGATAGCTCTTAACGCCCTCGCAAATGTCATACCCGCTTTTTCGTTAACTTCGGTCTGACTCAGCCCCTGCATTTGATATTCGACTGGATTTTCAACGGTCATAATTGAGACCGTTTCATCATTTAATGTGTTTAATATTGAATAAAGCGTTGTTGTTTTCCCTGACCCCGTAGGACCGCATACAAGTATTACGCCCGAAGGCTTCGCGGCGAGCCTTCTAACCGTGTGAACCTCGTCAAGTGAGAAACCAATTTCTGATAACGCGTACACCGACTGTCGATTTAAAAAGCGTATAACCAACTTCTCTTTGCCATCGGCCACGGGCAAGGTAGAGATACGAAGATCATATTCACGGCCTTCAAGCTCGACCAGCATCCTACCGTCTTGTGGTAGCATTTTAGCCGTAGTATCCATTTCCGCTTTAGCCTTGATATGCCTTATGAGGCCATCAGCAACACTGTTGGACACCAAGGTCAGCCGTTTTAATAAGCCATCAACTCTAATTCGTACGACAGAACCATTAAGAAAGGGTTGCAGATGCATATCAGACGCACGCTGTATGACCGACTCTTTCATTAATGTCTTTGCTAAACTTGGGATAGAATCGTCACTTAACCCTGATTCATTTGCGCTATCTAAACTAACGCTACTTTTGCGTAAACTGGGGGTGTCTGAACCCTGCTTGGAGAACTCGATAGCACGAGTAATCGCATGGGGATCGGCGATCACTAGCTGATAGTGAGTACCAAAAATAAAAGACAGCGCATCGAGCAACTCTGCGTCAATAGGGTTAGCGGTGGCGATGACCGGTTCATCATTTTCTATTCCCTTCACCGCAATATGAAATCGCAGAAGCGTTTTGGTTGGGACTTTCTTTAACAGTTTATCGGGAGGATGAATATCACCAAGATAAGCTTGTATATTAAACAGTGACGAAAGGCGCGTACACAATTCTTGCGATGAAATATGAGATTCATGAGTAATTTTATCCCACAAATTCGTAATACTTGCCTCGCTTGAGAGGCTAGTAAGCTCATTGTCTTTATCGTAAGTTAGCTTATATTGCTCAAACAATAAATGAACCGCGTCGTTACGTATTCCCATGTGAATTTTGCTCTTAAGTACCGTTCACGCCCATCCCTAAAAAGAGTCAAAGACTGAGCGTAAAATAAAAACGTATTATGCGAGGGTATCCCCCGTGCAATAGGCTGCACATATTTTGTTTAAGCACTTACAGCCGATAGTACATATGCACACGTAATACAGTGTAGCCTAAGAACGAAAATCACCCGCGTCTAAATCGTGCTTTTTCATTAGCTTATGCATATCGGTACGATTTCTTCCCGCTAAATCTGCCGCGCGGGTAACATTACCATCTGTCATTTTCAGTAGCTTGTGTAGATATTGTTGCTCAAATGCATCGCGCGCCTCCGTGAGTGTCGGCCAGCTTTGCTTGGTAGCAGACAGCGCTTGTTCAACCAAATGCAAAGGAATAACGGGCGTTTGCGTTAGCGCTACACATTGCTCTACCACGTTGACTAACTGTCGAACATTGCCAGGCCAAGACGATTTTACCAATTGCTGCATAGCATCGTCAGAAAACTGAGAGACAGTTACGCCATGACGTTGGCCGCTTTGCTGTAGCAGGGCTCTCGCGAGTAGCGGTATGTCTTCACTGCGTGATTTAAGTGCGGGAAGTTTAAGGTTTACGACGTTAAGGCGATAATACAAATCTTCTCTGAACGCCCCTTCTTCCATTTCTTTGTGCAGATCTTTGTGCGTAGCAGAGATAATACGCACGTCGATATCGACGTGCTTACTGCTGCCAACTGGCCGAATTTGTCGCTCTTGAAGTGCTCGTAGTAACTTAACCTGAAGCGTCATTGGCATATCGCCAATTTCATCTAAAAACAGTGTTCCACCGTCCGCCTCTCTAAACAAACCAGGGTGTGCAGCAACGGCTCCGGTGAATGCACCCTTGGCGTGGCCAAATAATTCAGACTCGAGGAGGTTTTCTGGCAGCGCACCACAATTTATTGCAACAAAGGGTTTGTCCTTTCGGTTGCTTGCCTTGTGAATAGCATTGGCGAGCAACTCTTTACCCGTACCGCTTGCCCCTGAAATAAGCACGCTTACTTCCCGCTGAGCAATTCTAAACGCTTGGTCGAGGACATTAAGCATTTCTGGTGAACGAGTGATAATGGCTTTTGCCCAATCACCTGGCTGTGCGGCCTGAGATTGGCTCAGCGCCTTTTGCAACAATGTTCGAAGTTCGTCGTGGTCCACCGGTTTAGGTAAAAAACCAAATACGCCGCGTTGTGTAGCAGCTACGGCATCAGAGATAGTGCCATGTGCTGTCATCAAAATAACGGGAATGTCTTTTCTTATCCCCATTATTTGTTCAAATAAGGCTAACCCGTCAAGACCTGGCATTCTCAAGTCGCTAAGCACAACATCAAAATTATTATTTTGTAGCTTTCTTAATGCGCTTTGTCCATCTTCTGCCGCAGTAACAGTAAATCCCTCTCCTTCTAAACGAATGGTAAGTAAGCGTAATAAACTGGCATCGTCATCGACTAACAATAACTGGGGTTTCTCATTTAACTTCTCGCTCACTACTTACTGCTCCTACTTTTATCCATTAATGTTGTCTCTATTTTTAACAGCGCATTTATTTTTTTCTGCTGCTCTTTTAGTTGTGCCGTTAACGCTGACACCTCATTGGAAAGCCCAGCATTTTGTTTGACTAAAACACTTAATGCCGACTCTAACTCCATTAATTGTTTGTTCTGTTGCGCTGCTACCGTGCGGATAATGCGGTTAAAGGCTGGCGTCATTTCCTGTGCTAATTTATCTATCGATAGCTGCGCGCCTAACCGCTCCTTATAAGGCGTGTCATTGGGCAAGGTAAACAAGTAGCGTAATAGTGTGTCATGCATACTGGTGTCGAGAGCAGATAACGACTGCTTTCTCTCTAACCACGGTGTCACGTCTGCAACGAGCCATAGGTTAAGCCAATATGCCATGTCACAATTATGTTCAAGGGTATCTGTTTCTGGCATAACCACGCATATTTCAGCATCGTCGAGCGCATTTTGACCTAGCGAGGCCTCGTTATTGTCAGCTTCGTTATCCGTGAACTGTGAAAAAACACTACATCCTGACAACATCAACACGCCAACAACTAAAACTGGTATTTTCATTATTTTTAGACCTACTGGAGTAAAGACACCCGGAAACAAACATCGGCGTAGTCAACATCAATGACCGATACATCGCCGTGCATCAAGCGCGCGCAATCAGCAACAATAGACAACCCAAGTCCAGTTCCTATGACATTATCATTACGTGGCTCTGCACCGCGAGTAAATGGCTCAAATAAGGTAGGAACGGCTTCTTTGGCAATTCGGCGCCCACGATTTGCCACGTCTAGAGTAACAAGATTGTCTTGCAAAAAAATGTGAATATTAATAGGCCGGCCAATAGCGCCATGGGCAACGGCGTTTGACAAAAGATTGTCAAGGATACGCCTAAACAACTCTTCATCAACCTGAGCATATTCATGCTCTACATTTACCGACACCTCTCTATTTTGAATTGCCAACGCGTAATCTTCAAGGCATGCGTCTACCATTGCCTTAAGGTTTGCACGCTCAATTTTTGGCTGTGCTTGCTGAAGCAATAGGTTGTAGTCTAATAACTTTTCTACCAGTGTATTTAGGCGCTGGGTGCTCGCTGTCAGTAAAGACATTACCTCACGTTGCTGCTGATTCAACTCGCCTACAACGTTTTCGCTAAGCAGGCTACACCCTTCCTTAATGCTCGCAAGAGGAGTCTTGAGCTCGTGAGCAGCATGGCGAAGTAATGCAGTACGAATATTTTCTAGTTGCTGTAGTCTATCGTGAAGCCAATGAAGGTCTCTTTCAACGTCGATAAGCTCGCGAGGTGCGCGGCGGGATAATGCGGGTAATTCTCCCTTTGAGTGAGCGACCACGCGGATAATGCGCTTTAGCTTATTGACCGGGTTAACAATTAACTGACTGCCCAACAAGATGAGCAATAAGGATACGCTGACCAACATGGCCGTAGACCATGCTTGCTTTGCTTGCATGGTATTAAGATCTTCTTGCTGCAAAGCTACGCGCTGCGCAATGAGCTTTTCCATGTCGCGCCGCAATTGCGCTACGCTTCTATTAATTGACGCAAGGTATGCGTTAAGTAATAGCTGGTCTTCGATCGTTCTATATTCAGCAACTTGGCTAATTTGCAACGATAACTGATTGCACGTTGAAGGGACATTTAACGAATGGCAAAGATTGTCAGCCGCTACTGTGAATTGTTTGAGTGCGGTATCAGACAGTTCAGCAATCTGCTCGTTTTGTATAACAACAAATTGCCGAATGCTTCGTTCAACATCAACGGCTGCTGTATCTAATGTTTGCATTTCGCCGACAACGTCAACCACAAACCGTGTCTCTAACGTCGTCATTTTCCCTACTTTGACAAGGTCGCTTTGACTTTGCCAAAGTAGCGCTGCTAACGGGATGAGCGCTAGGAAAAAACTTGCAAAGGTTAACTGGCGAAGCGATCCTAACTGTACCAATCGCTCGCTCAGTGATGCTGTATTTTTCAGTGTTTTTTCCTCTTACGACGGCTCACCATCGGTAATAGTGCTAGTTACTGCTAGCCTGTGCAATGCTATTATTTGGCGTTCTTTTACTTGAAGACAATTCAATTTCAGTAAGCTTACCGTCTTCATTATCGTCGATAAGCCCGAAATTTCTGAGCAGTTCTATATGACGGACCGCTTCTTTTAACGATATATAATCATCTTCATTAACATCTAATTCATCCATTAGCGATTGTGCTACCGTAGCATTCGCTTCAGCCACTGCAATTGCCTGTACTGCTGCAACAGTAAATAATACTAAAAAGAACTTTTCTAAACGTTTCATCTTGAATTCTCCGCAAGGTTGCAATTAGTAAATCCATCACTTCGTTACAGAGTTTATTGCCAGAACCCTGCCAATGTTTATTTATTCATTAATTTCAATGAGATAAATAACAGAAAGGCAATCAACAAGATATAAGCGTACCTAAAAAGTAACACTTTTTAAGGCAAAACGTGTAAGAATTTCTCTCACCTTCTGGAGGAGCCACTACTTTAATGGTTAATTTGGCTTAGCGCCTGTGTGGAACGCTACACCAGAACTGCATCGTTAACTAAGCGGTGAGGCAATATTTAATGCCCTTCGACAGGGATGCTTGTCACAGGCACTGCACTCAACGCTTAAATAATGCTTACTTTAGAACTCGTCGGTAATATGATAATTTACAAAAAAAGTTAAATAACTATTGTCCTAAAAGAAAGGTCAAACCCAACCAACGCAAAGGGATATTGTATGAAAGCAGTCATTCACCGTCTTCTTTTTCTATTCTTATTTTTTCCGCTAACAAGCCTTGCTGGTATAACTCAGTGGGTAGACTTCAAGTTACAAAATGGTCACATCAAAATTCCGATTAAGATTGAAGGCATAGATACCTTTGCCATTCTCGACACCGGAGCACAGTTAAATGCCATTAATAAAGCGTTTGTAGGCAAACACAATCTTACGTTCACTAAAGGGGGCAAGGTGCGAGTCGATGGTATATTTGGTGAACAAGTGTTCAGTAAATTAAACGGTATATCGCTGTCTATATTTGGTGTAGATATGGAGTTAGATGGTGCTCCGCCTCTCTCGCTTGGTCATCATTCTACCGGCTTGTTATTAGGCTCTGGCTTTTTTAGCCAGTTTATTGTTCAAATCGATTATCCCAATAACCGCCTGCGCGTAATGACACGAGATGTTATGAACTTAAGCGAGTTTCAAAATATCCGTGCAGAAAGTCAGCGCAGTAGCGGCGAGCCTTTGGTTCGCGTTACTTTGGGTAATGACGAATCATTTTGGGCGTTACTTGATACCGGTAATAATGGCGGTGTAATCATTGAGCGAAGCTATGCTGAAAGCTTAGGGCTAGTCGATAAAGTAACGTCGTCTTCAATGGCAATGGGGGCCACTTCAATGGCGGTAACAGAATCGACCCGCGTGCCTGAACTCGTTTTTGGCCCTTATACACTTGAGAATGTTTTAGTGAGCTTTCCTGCAGAAGGGCAGTCAATTGTCATTGAAAAGCAGTCGAGTATTTCTGGTACGCTTCGAAAGTCTCAAAAGCAGCAGGGTATTTTAGGCTACGACATCCTAAAGCACTTTGTATTAACTATGGACTATGCGAAAGGCCAAGTTCATATCGGCTTGCCCGAAGAGGGATAAACTAGATGGGAGTTTATTTTCTCCCATCTGTGATCATTTTGCGCGCTCTGGCGTCTGACTGTTTTATCATATCGTCAATCAGTGACGTTTCAGGCATGTTCTTCCAATACTTTTTGGGCATTGAACTTAGCATAGCGTCTTTTTTGATGCGGGCGGGGTTAAAAATATTAGCGTAATACGTAAGCCAATATTTTTCGATGTGATCGTCATCAGGAACCACACTCGAATCAGGGTTATCCTCTAGCCTCAGTGTTTCCGTGTCCCAATGAGCCGCACGATATGGCGTGAGTATAGACCATCGCATGTTTTTGAAGCGGGTTTGAAAAAAGTCGAGTTTTAGCTCTAGACTAAAATGTTCTGGTTCATACCAGGCGATAAAGTGCTCATTATTATTAAGGTTAACCTCTCTAAACCTTAAAAACGCACTCATCTTATAAGCGTCACGCTTTACCGCTTTGGCTAGCGTCATAAGCTGCATTATATCGTCGTCAGTTTTTAACCGAATTAAATGTTTGTTTTCAAACATAACCCGCCATAACACCCGATAACACAATGCGAAGCGATGAGCATCACTATGACACAACGCATATTTGAAAAGCATTAAGACGGCTTTAGGAATAGCATGCTGTTTCTGTGGCTTAGTGGCCGCTATCGGTTGTTGACTGTGACCAAATAAGTCGTCTTGAACTGATTCAGCACTTTGCCAAATAATATTCTCAGGAGGGATAGCTTGGGCTAAACACGCTCTTGCGGCCATGCGCCATTCATCAAAGCCAGGCACTGAGTTAATTGTAATGGTTTCCATGACACAGCTACTTCATTTAAGCACTAAAGAGTTCAAACTGCTTCGGCTGTTTGAACTGAAGTTCGAAATTATTACTATCAAGTAAGTGAATATCGGGGGCATAGTCGCCTACACTAATAAAGGGTTTTAGCTTTTTAAGTGGTAAGCGCATTTTAGTAAGATCTATCCAGTTAAGCTTTGTATGCCGCCTAATAGCCAGAATTTTTTGCACCGTTCGTGCTCCAAGCCCCGGTACTCGTAACAACATCAATTTGTCTGCTTTATTTAAATCAACCGGAAAGACATGGCGATTGCGTAGCGCCCACGCAAGCTTAGGATCGTAGTCCATATCAAGCATGTCATCGTGCACAATCTCATCAAGGGTAAACCCATAAAAACGCAACAGCCAGTCTGCTTGATAAAGGCGGTGCTCGCGAATTAAGGGCGCAGGCTTTAACGGCAACACTTCAGACGCATCAGGTATTGGCGAAAACGCCGAGTAATAAACCCGGCGAAGTTTTTGTTGGTTATAAAGTTTAACGCTTGTCCCTAGAATAACTTTATCATTAGAGTCATCAGCGCCTATGATCATCTGTGTAGACTGTCCACCAGGCGCAAAACGAGGCAGGCGTTTACCCGAATAGGTTTTATCCGTCTTGTGCTCAGCAATTTTGTCTTTTAGCGTGTTCATTGACCCATGAATAGCCCCGAGATCTTTTTCTGGTGCGTACTTATTTAAAGATGGTTGCGTCGGCATCTCTACATTAATACTCAACCTATCGGCGTATAAACCAGCTTCCTCTTGTAACTCAGGAGATGCGTTAGGAATAGTTTTAAGATGAATATACCCTTTAAACCCGTGCTCAAGGCGCAAAGACTTGGCAATACGTACCATACTTTCCATCGTTAGGTCGGGTGAGCCAACAATGCCTGAACTAAGAAATAGCCCTTCGATGTAGTTGCGCTTATAAAAATTAAGCGTTAGGTCTACGGTTTCTTTAACACTAAACCGAGCGCGTCGAACACTGCTAGACACTCTGTTTATGCAGTAGTGACAATCGTAGATACAGTAGTTAGTCATCAAGATTTTTAGTAAAGAAACACACCGACCATCAGGTGTGAAACTGTGACATATACCCGAACCACCGGTAAGCGAACCTATACCCGTTTTTTCTGTCTTGCCTGCCTTTCGTTTACCCGCCGAACCGCTTGCACAGGAAGCGTCATACTTGGCGGCATCTGAAAGAATTTCGAGTTTTTGTATCAGTTTATCGTGCATAGCAGATTATTACTTTCTCTAAGCATATACCTAACCCCTGTCAATTTTGAACGAAAAGCCAAAAAGGACCAGAATGTATAGACTGTTTGGACTCGGGATTGCTTATACTTATAACATGTATAAATATACAGTACAATTTGATGTTAGAAAGTTTGTTCTCTGAAGTGAACGGTGAACAAAATGATTTCCTACTTCTCTACAAATACAGAAAAAGGAATGTTTAACGTATTAGAAGCTATGTAAAAAACTTCAACACTTTTATTGAAGCGTTAATTACTGAGTTGGATAGGAAGGGATAGATAAGGACGACGAGGATTATCAGTCAGATAAGCAAGTTTAGGCCGCTAGAACCTTTCTTCTTTTCCCTATGAAAGCTCAACACCTGCTAGGTTCATCGTTTTTCTTGGAGCTCCGTGCAATAACGTTGCTTTAAATTCATTAGGTACGGGTTTCTTTTCGAACGTAAGCGAATCGACCATCACATAAACAATTTCAACCGATGCGACAGCTTGTTTAGTTTGCCAATTCACCATGTCGATTTGCATCGTAAAAGACGTGTTGCCAACCTTGCTCACATGCACCGATACGCACAATATGTCGTCGAATTTAGCTGAGCTTTGCCATGATATATTAAGATTAACGACCTGATTATCTAAGCCTTTGTTTGTTAATGCTTGATACCCCCCTATTAACGCTCGCATAAACTCAGTTGCCGCTAAATCTGCGTAGTCAGCGTACCGTGCGTTAAATACAACATTTTGAGGGTCGCATTCGGCATATCGAACTCGTAGCAGCAATTCGAATGCATTAGGTTTAACGTTGGTCATTCATGCTTTCCTTTTCTTTATGCACTGTTTGTATATTCTCCTCACTACCTTCAGATTGCCCTTTAAGGCGCCACTGATCGCCGATAACAGGGTCTTCCGATTTAGGTTCTAGTTCCCAAGAATACACCTTAACTGCCGGTTTTGGATCGAGCGAATGCCATAAACAAGCACAAAGTACACCAGCCAAAGCTCCGAATAAATGGTATTCGAACGAAATGCCTTCTTGGCGGGGAAATATGCTCATCGTCATTCCACCGTACATGAAAAAAGCAACCATCATAATCACGACTGAGCGTTTGTCTCTGCGGAAGATACTCACCACAAATAAATAAAAAAACACGCCATGGGTTAAACCGCTAGCGCCAATATGATAGCTTTCGCGCCCAAACAGCCATACACCAATACCAGATAGTAACCACACTGTGCTTAACACACGCCAACGCGTTTTCGGATAACCGTAGATGAGAAATGAACCGAGTACTAACATGGGCAGCGTATTGTTGAAAATGTGCTCTAATGAGCCGTGGATAAGGGGCGCCGTTATAATCCCAGTCAATCCATGCAGGGCTAAAGGATAAACCCCGAGCCAACTTAGGTTGACATTAAAATTGAGTTCGAAAGCTTTAAAGCACCAAATAAAACCAACGGCAAACGCGGTGGCCAATATACTGTTTTTAAGTGATGTCGTATTCATCTGTCAGATTTATGGGCAATTTATAAAATAACAATGCATGCTCATTCAGACTCCGTTCAGCAAACATTTAATATGATTACCGGAAATACAAAAAACACCTAACCATCGCAACATTCAATTTTTTAAAGGACTAAAATGCTAACTCGCTCTATTCGTTTTTCAGCCACCGCTGCCGCGTTATTTTTCACTCAACAGGCATGCGCTGAAGAATACCAAACCTTTATCGCCGCAAGCATACTATCAAGTAAAAGTTCGCTCACCCAAGATGGACAAACAACATCAGACACCAACAATTTATGGTCTGTAAATGGAACATATTTCTTAGATCCTCGAACATCGTTAGGCCCGCTTAATGAATTTGATTATATTATTCAGCAAAGCTCCGTCAGTGCCGGCTTACTTGGTGATGGTGGAAACCGCCAGTACGTAATAGGGGGGGAATACATAGCGAATGATTGGGTTGTCTTTGGTGATGCTGTATACATGTCAGATAGCGATACGGAAATTTTAACCGTAGGATTTGGCTACTTTCTCACAAAAGACATTAAGCTATCAATTTCCAATACAAGTAATGATGGGATAAGTGGTTTAGCTGATTCTGATGAATCATTTTTCAAATTTACAGCCGATTATGTACTGCAACTTGGTGATAAAGACTATGTTGGCTTCACATACAACACAGATGAAGATTTGAATGTGCAGCAACTTCGAACAAAATATTTCGGCTCGCTGTCAAACGGACGTTATGTTGTTCTTAATGCAGATCTGAGTATTTTTGATGATGACGTTTTCTCAGATGATACGCTTAGTCTCGGTGGCGCATATTACTTCAACCAATTTACTAGTGTTGGTGCGGGTATTAATGTAATTGGAGATACTGATTCATATAGCATTTTTGCTAAGCATTTCTTCAATACACGCTCGTCGCTTCAGGTCAGTTACTCTAGCAGTGAACGCACGAATGTCGACTCGGGATTTGGTCAGTTCTCTTTCGAAAGTGACAGCTGGCAAGTTAACTATGTATATCAATATTAAGTAAGCGCTCAACGGGCATAGCAATGCCCGTTTAACATTACTCATCTGAAGCAATAAAATCAGGGTATTGAAGTGGAGACTCAATTAGGGTTTCCAACGGCACTGGCTTACTAAACATAAAGCCTTGAACATAATCGCAACCGTGCTCAACCATATAATTCCATTGCAACTCGTTTTCTATGCCCTCTGCACAAACCGTTAGCGAGAGGCGTTTTGCCAAGTCGATGATTGCGCCTGTTACTAATCGACTCCTTTCTGAATTAGCCAAATCGCTAACAAATTGCTTATCAATTTTTAAGGTATCGATACTGATTTGCGTTAAATAACTTAACGACGAGTATCCCGTTCCAAAGTCGTCCAACGAGATTGCACACCCCATATTACTGAGGCGTTTAAAGAACCGGTTAGAGGTTATAAAGTTCTCCAAATAAGCCGATTCTGTCACTTCAAACTCGACAAACTCTGGGTTTACCCTCGCCTTTATAAAGGTCTCATGAATGGAGTCAAACAACTTGCTGTTTCTTAAGTCATGCCCTGATAGGTTAATCGATACCCGAAAACGCCCTTTAATCCAATCTTGGATAGTGGGTAGGTCATGACACACCTGCTGAATCACCCATTGGGTAATGGAGGATATTTTACCCCCTTGCTCGGCAATGGGAATAAACTCATTAGGCATAATGAAACCAAACTCTGGATGCTGCCACCTTAGTAACGCTTCTAGCCCCGTTACTTTTCGGTTTTGGTTTACTTTCACTTGGTAGTACACGATGAATTGACCTTCACGCAATCCCTGCTCAATGGCATTGGCAATGTGTAGCTTCCGTTTATGCGATTCAACCATGTCGGGCGTAAAAATTGTGTAGCTGCCCCTGCCTCTTGCCTTTGAACGATACATGGCCAAGTCAGCGTTGCTCATAAGCTCACTCAACTCGTAATTAGCGTCCGCAGCTCGCGCTATTCCAATACTGACTCCAACCGTGAGTGACAACCCGCGAAGCGAAAAAGGTTCAGAAAACGAATTGATTAAGCGAACAGCAACACTTTCAATATTACCGTCTCTTGTATCTCTATCTGGAAGAACAAGAAATTCATCCCCCCCTAAACGTGCAACAAGATCCCCTTCTCTCAATAAGCCGCTTACTCGGTCTGCGACCTCAATAAGAATAAGGTCACCGGTTTCATGGCCTAGTGAATCGTTTATCCCTTTGAATCCATCTAGGTCAAAAAACAATAATATTAGGTCTTCATCGTTGCGTTTGGCTCTCGCTAACTCTAATCGCAGGTTATCTAGCACAAACTGTCTATTGGGCAAGCCGGTCAAACTATCGAAATTTGCAAGGCGCGTCATGGTTTCTTGCTGATCGACCAATGTTTGGTTCTGCTCATAATTTATAAGAAGTTCAACCTCAATCATTTCCAATAAATGATTAATATTCTCTCCTAATAAACCAAGCTCACCCTTATTGTCGTAATGATGTCGCAGCGCAAAGTCTTTAGTCTGCAATACCTCTTGAGTAAATGCATTAAGTGAAACCAGTGGTCTAAACAGACGCTTTATTGCATAAACACTCACCGCAATAATAATAAGCCACAGCACAAGCGAAATTGGCAGAATGCGCAGCAGCAATGTACGTGTGGCTCTTGAAACAGACGCTTCAATATTGGCTGTCACAATAATATAGCCTTCAGGATATAGGCTATCGCCGATAAACTGATGCGCAATCACTTTGCTGTTTAACACTGTAACACCTTGCGGCGGAATTGAGCCAGATGCCAAGGTTTCTGGCTGCTCACCAAATGTGGCGACAAGATCATATTGTGCTGTGTAGAAGGTAATAGTGCTAACGTATCGATACGTGGATAGCTGTGCCTGAACAAGCGCTTTATCGCGCTCAGATAACTCACCATACGCCATAGAATCAGCAGTCGCCGCCGCCAGACCTTTGGAAAAATAAGAAATATCCTCTTGATACAACTGCGTATAGTTCGCTTGGGTGACCACAATAGATATCCACAACACAATTAAGGTTATGAACGTAACGAAAACAGAGATCAGGGCGATGATTGGCATCTTCAACGTCTTAACCACAGGACTCCTTACTCTTATCATTCAATTAGCATGGTTTTCAATCAGCACAGCACTGCTGTGTCATTAGCCAGATATAATAGTAATGAGTGTCTTACCCTAAGCCTTCTCGTCTACTACCTTTAGCTTTGCGCGTATGAATACGCTATGTGGCACATAAAGTAAATCGGCTATACGTCTAATAATATGCTCTTCGATAGGCGCAATATTATTGTCGGCCAACGCTACACGCCATAACCCTTCTACTATTTCTTCTTTTGCGTCACTGTCACATTTTTCATTAATCACTTTCGTAAATTGGACCATATCAGTGGCTTCTTTAGCCGTCGACCGTCCTTCGCTCATTAGTGCAGAAAGTGCCTGCTCGCTCAACGTGAACTGCGAGTAAAGCTGTGCTTTGTACGCTTTGAGTTCATCGTCTGTTGTTTGTGCATCAGCACGGATAACCTCGCTAAGCAATACCGCGGTGGCAAGCGACACGGTGTGCTCAGTGGTTTGCCCTGACGATGTAGTGCCACCTTCAAAAAGTTGGATGAGTGTAGAGAACATTGTTCATTCCTTTCTATTCAATATTATAAGAACCCTGTTCCCACTATAATGAAGCGGTGATGCAATTAGCGAATAGTTTCGACAAAGCAAGGAAGATACCGGTTAAAACTCCTCTGCTATTTGGCTTTCGTATGTGTTTTAAGCGCTATGCCGCCCTCTACAATTCAACACCGCTATTCAGATATTTTTACAAAGCAAATGACTTTTCGACCACCATCTTCAAAGCTAACGTCTTGGCTAAGTGCCTGAATAAGTGATATGCCTCTACCATGACTGACTTCATCAGACGTCGCAGGCATAGATAAGAAGTCAAAGCCGTCACCGCTATCTTTTACGCTAATCGTTACGCCCCCTTTACTCGGCAGCGATTCTATTTCTATTTCTATCGTGGCGTGAGTAAGCTGATTTAATTGCTTTTCTCGTTCTTCGTAATAACGAATAAAACCGTCGGGGCACTGTTTTATTGAAGAATCCATTTTAAGGATCCCATGCTCTAAGGCGTTTGAAAACATCTCTGACAGCAGGGTGTAAAGGGTCGAGCGTATATATTGTACACCGCTACATTGACCAGCAATTTGAAGGACTCTTTGAAGTACATCATCTCGTTTAAGGTGCACTTCATTTAACTGAATTGTCACATGAGAAGGAATTGCATCATCGACTAAGTAAGTGTGCGGCTTACTAATCTTTTGGCTTTTAAATATTACGACCGATACGTCATCGTGAAATTCTTCACTGTTGGAAAACGACTTCGCGTAATCAACAAGCTGCTGTGCTTTAAAGACGGGATTACTTTTACACCACTGTTCAACCCCACTCTCATTTAAAAACTGACCATCCTCGTCTGCGACTTCAATCAGCCCGTCGCTGCAAATGACCAACTTATCATTTTCACTAAGATCGAATGTATTACTATTTTCATCGAAGTCGTCGGCATCAAGAATACCTAATGCCATGTGCTCTGATGGGAAACTTTGCACTTGTTCTCCCGACCCAGAAAGCCTTAGTACCTTCGGCATTCCCCCCTGCCATAGCGTTATTTTACTGCCATCAGCACTTACTTCAGCAACTACTGCCGCCATAAACATGTCGCCAGGCAAAAACTGCAATAAAACTTTATTTAGCTCTTCGACAATTTCAGGTACAGCCCACCCCTGCAGGGCCATTTCTCTGAAAGCTCGATTCACGGGCAATGCGCCAACCGCTGACGCCAGTCCGTGACCGGTAAAATCGCCAACAAGAAAGTATACGCCTCCGCTAGGACTTGCTTCGCAGATAAACATATCACCGTTAAACGTTTCAACGGGCGAAAGGTAACAATCGAAATGTGCTAATAAATCACTGCTATTTACAATGGCATTACTGAAAATATGTTCAACAATAGCGTGCTCTCTCGCCACTTGCTGTTTATAAAATCGAAGCGCCTTATTTTGCTCTTGAATTTTCGAGCTTAAGACTTGGATTTTTTGGTGCGCTTTAATTTTGGCAGTGAGAATATGTTTATCAAATGGTTTTGTCGCGAAATCGTTTCCGCCCACCTCTAAACATTTTACTAGGCTATCTTTGTCTTCAAGCGCGGTAATAAATAAAATAGGTAAATATCGGCCTTTCGCGAGCTCTCGTATTTTTGGCGCCAGCTCAAAACCGCTCATACCAGGCATAACAACGTCAAGCAGTACTAAATCGGGTAACGACGCCTCCATAAACGTTAGTGCTTCCTCAGCACTTCCAGCCTGCACACAATCGTCAAAACCAGCGTTGTTTAACATGCTTAACAACATGATACGGTTTATTTCTTCATCATCGACGATGAGAATATTCATAGAGACTCCACCACACTAATAGCGATTAATACCTTTTAACCCTATTTAATTTCGAATTTTTTATCGAAGCGTGAAATTTTGAGTATTCTATCGACCTGTGGGCGTGCCTTTTCTATCGAGTATTTAATGTCGCGTTTCGCTAACGCTTTTTGCATATTTAGCAACATGCCTAGCGCCGAGCTATCCATATAGTCGGTGCGACCAAGATCGACAACGATGTGCGTTATGTCGGCACTTAAATCTAAATATGCATTTCTGAATGCTTCTACTTTTCCAAAATCAAACTTTTCACCAACCTGGATAATCAGCGTGTTTCCATTTCGTACTGATGTTGTAATTTCCATACTGTCCTCATTTATTCGCTAATAACGTTGACTAGAACGTATTGTTTAGCGATACGCTAAACCTGATTTTTTCTGCACTATTATCTATACTAGCGCACATTCTGCGAGCTGCCATTCATCTTTAGGATGTTTGCAAGTTTAATTATGAAATAAATCTGCATTATGAGGACCTTATGCAAGACTGGAAAGATGCATTACTTGTTTACAGTACTGATGGTGGAAAAGTTAAACCACAAGAAAAAGAAGCACCGCGCTCGGTATCAAATGACGGCATTGTTCGAATACACCGAGAGACAAAAGGAAGAAAGGGAAAAGGCGTGTCGCTTATTAAAGGGCTAGATATGAAACCCTCAGACCTAAAGCAACTCGGAAGCGACCTTAAGAAGAAGTGCGGATGCGGCGGTGCGGTGAAAGACGGAGTCATTGAAGTACAAACCGACGACCGAGAAAAACTGAAACTCCTACTGCAAGAAAAAGGGTTTAAGGCTAAACTTGCAGGAGGTTAAGCGACATCGTCACACCACTTTATTTAACAAACAACAAAAGAGTCTGAAATGGAAAAGTTGTCAATTTCTGATCTACATATAATTTTGGTTGAACCCTCTGACACCCAGAGAAAGATAATTACAACCTTGATGCTAAAAGAAAAAGTAAAGGAAATTGACCCTGTCAGTTCCCTTGCTGAGGCGATGTCTGCAGTTAAGGCACACGGAGCCGACCTTATCGTAAGCGCCATGTACTTCGAAGATGGCACAGCAATCGAGTTACTCAAGTTCATAAAAGAAAGTGAAGAATTTAAAACCATTCCGTTTATGTTGGTATCTAGCGAAAACCGAATAAGTAAATTAGAAGAGTTTAAACAAGCTGGCGTAGCGGCAATATTGCCCAAGCCGTTTGAGCCACTTCATCTGTCACGCGCACTCAATGCTAGCTTAGATTTAATAAACCACGATGAGCTCGACTTAGAACTATTTGACGTGCATGACGTTCGTGTACTGTTGGTTGATGACAGTAAGCTTGCCAGAAATCACATACGCCGAGTACTTGAGGGCATGGGCCTTAAGCGTATTAAAGAGGCCGAAAATGGTGCAATGGCGCTAACTTATATTAAGGACGAAGAATTCGATTTAGTGGTCACTGATTACAACATGCCTGAAATGGACGGACGAGAGCTTTCAGAGTTTATTAGGTTTAACCCCCAAACAACGCATATCCCTATTATCATGGTGACCTCAGAGTCTGCAGAAAGCGCGCATATGGCAAACATACAACAAACTGGGGTTAATGCATTGTGTGATAAGCCCTTTGAGCCTACTGAAGTAAGGCAAATGTTAGCGGCACTGTTAGGCAACTAGTATAGATGGAAAGTGGAGACAAGAACGACATGTTCACGGCGTTGAAAGCCAATATTTGCAAATATCAATTTTTTGCGGAAAATTTGTAATTTCAATTGTAAAAACTTGTTGACACCATCACGGCTAACGCATACATTCGGTGCATGAAACAAAATAATATAAATGCTGCAGCTTTCTTTTTTGCGTTTACATCCTTTATTTAGGGAGGCGCTGCTGCAAGCATAAAAACCTCCCAACGGGAGGTTTTTTTTTAGCTAACACAACAAGTGGATAATTATGTCGGACAATGCTTTGAATTTGATTAGAGAGCGCATCACTGCGCTAGACAGCGAACTTCTTTCGCTATTAGCAGAACGTCGTTCACTGACCAATGAGGTTGCAGAAACAAAGATTAAACACCATATCCCAGTCAGAGATCAAAAGCGTGAAGAACAATTACTCGTAAGGTTGATTAAAGAAGGCAAAAAGATTGGATTGGACCCTCATTATGTTACGCAAATCTTTCATGTCGTCATTGAAGATTCGGTATTAAATCAGCAGGCCATGTTAGCTGAACGCGCTAATCCCGGCAGCGCGCTGCCTCTTAATCGCGTCGCGTTCTTAGGCGATAAAGGTTCTTATTCATACCTAGCAACACAAAAGTACTTCTCACGTCGACCAGGAGAATTACTAGAGTTTGGCTGCCAAAGCTTTGCAGAAATTATTAATAAAGTTGAAAATGCAGAAGCCGACTACGCCGTATTGCCTATCGAAAATACGACATCCGGCAGTATTAATGAGGTTTACGACCAACTTCAACATACCCAACTGAGTATCATTGGTGAGCTTACTCACCCTATTAGGCATACTCTTCTAGTGGGTACTGCAACGTCAATTGATAAAATCAAAACGCTTTATGCTCATCCTCAGGTATTCACGCAGTGCAGTCACTTTTTGGCTGAATTGGGCAATGTAGAAGTGAAAACAATGGATAGCACGTCATCGGCCATGCTTACGGTAAGTGAATTACAGCGCGACGACGTAGCAGCGATAGGAAGCGAAGCCGGCGGAAACTTATACGGGTTGATGGCAATAAAAAGTAACTTGGCTAACCAAAAAGAAAATCATAGCCGGTTTATCGTTGTAGCCAGAAACGCTGTGGTTGTTCCTTTGCAAGTGCCCGCCAAAACTACGCTAGTAATGTCTACAGTGCAAAAACCTGGCGCATTGGTTGAAGCTTTACTTGTTCTGCGTGAAAACAGTATTAATATGACTAAACTAGAGTCTCGCCCTATTCCTGGCAATCCATGGGAAGAAATGTTTTATTTAGACGTTGAAGGCAATGTAGAGGATGGCCCGGTTCAAAAAGCCATGGATTCACTACGAAGCATTACACGTTATATTAAAGTGCTTGGGTGTTATCCCAGTGAAGAAATAAGCCCAACAAAAGTGGCGGCGGCAAGCGCCTTGGCAGAGTAAAATAAACTAGAGGCAGCGCGCAATGCGCTGCCTCTTTCGTTTTACCGTGTAATCGTTAGGCGTGGGTACAAACCGCGTTTACTTTCTTAGAAGCTGCCCATCGTCGGCTTTTAACAACAGCTGCTTACTGTCTACTAAGCAACGCTTTGCGTAACTTCCAAACCAATTCCCAATATGCATAAACTGCTTAATAAATGCTTTTTTATCACCAGATTCTAGTATGTCGAGCGCCAGCCCAAAGCGTTCGTGGAATCGTCTTAATAACGCAAAATTTTCAGGGTTATTGAATATGATATCGGCATACAATTCAGGGGCCTGCGCAAACAGTCGCCCTACCATGGCAAGCTCTAAGCGGTAAATGGGTGAGCTAAACATGGTTAGCGTTTCTAGCTCTGGATTTTCACCATGTAAGTGTGCACCATAAACGAAGGTGTTGAAATGCCGCATGACCTGAATATACGCCATAGACTTATCATGCTCGTCAGCGGTGCTATATTGAAGTGTAGCCCCCCAAATTGTCATTTGGTCAATAAGCCATTGATACTGCTCTGGATAGCGCCCTTCGCAGACCACAACGACTTGTTTAATCATGCCAGGGGCATCAGGCCCAAACATGGGATGCAAGCCGACAACGGGGCCTTCATGAACGCTTAGCATGCTAAGAAGCGGCTTCTTCTTGATACTGGTAATATCTGCAAGTATGCAATGCTTCGGCAGCATAGTCAGCTTGCTAATGACGTTTTCCGTAATATTGATAGGAACCGACACCACAACAAGCGACGTTTTACGTAAGTAGCTGTCAGCAACGCCGTTTTCCCAATCATCTCTTTCGACGATATTCACCTTATAGCCGCTTCGCTCAAACAGACGAACGAAAACTCGACCTAACGCACCTGCGCCGCCGATAACAGTGACGTTATCGATGGTGTCATTAACACAACGGTATTGGTTATTTTGCGTATGATAAGACTCTCGCATTACTCTGCGTAATAAGTCTTCGGTGAGGTCGGGAGATACGCCTAACGACGTAGCTTGCTCTCTGCGGGCATCAATAAGCTCGCGCTCACGCTCGGGGACGTAAACTGGCATGCCGGCTTGCGCTTTAATTTTCCCCACTTCGGTAGTGAGTGCGCTTCGCTTTGCTAATAGCGATACGAGCTGGGTATCCAGCTCGTCTATTCCTTCACGCAGCGCGTTAAGTTGCTGCGAAAAATCAGCCATTTATCTATCCTTTGCTCAAATGGCACAACGTAGCACTTTACGCTACGTCGCTGCGCCTGTTTTGACGTAAGGGTAGCACAGTTATCAGTTTATCTCTGGTTTGGGCAATCAAATTTTCTGTTGTTTCCCAATCAATACAACCATCTGTAATAGACACGCCAAAATCAAGCTCAGAGGGTGACTTCCCTTCTGCTTTTTGATTTCCTGCATGTAAATGGCTTTCAAGCATCACACCAATAATAGACTGATTCCCTTCTAAAATTTGATTGACAACATTAAGCGCTACAGCAGGTTGACGACGATAATCTTTCGAAGAGTTCGCGTGGCTGCAATCCACCACTAACCCAGCAGTAAGGCCCGCATCTTGTAGTTCTAACTCGCACTCTGACACACAAACAGAGTCATAGTTCGGCTGCTTCCCACCGCGTAAAATGATATGGCCATCTGGGTTTCCGCTTGTACCAATAATACTTACCTGACCTTGCTTGTTAATGCCCATAAAACGGTGGCCTGACGCGGCTGATTTGAGCGCGTTTATCGCAATATCTAAGCTTCCGTCGGTACCGTTTTTGAAACCAACAGGCATCGATAGGCCGCTTGCCATTTCTCTATGTGTTTGAGACTCAGAGGTGCGCGCGCCAATAGCTGCCCAACTAAATAACTCTGCTAGGTATTGTGGGCTAATAGGGTCAAGCGCTTCGGTTGCAACCGGAAGTTCTAGCTCGGCAAGCCAAATAAGTAATTCTCTTGCTTTCCTCAAGCCCGTTTCAATATCAAACGTACCGTCAATGTGTGGGTCGTTAATTAACCCTTTCCACCCAGTGGTGGTTCTTGGCTTTTCAAAATAAACGCGCATCACAATGAACAATGTGTCTTTGCACGATTCATGAAGTTCTTTCAATTTCAGCGCGTAGGCTTTCGCAGCCTCTATATCATGGATAGAGCACGGGCCGCAGACTACCAGCATACGGTGATCGCGACGGTGGATGATATCTGACACTATGCCACGCGATTCAGTGATAGCGGCTAGCGCTTTATCGGAAACAGGCAATTCAGCGCTTAGCGCTTCAGGAGTAATAAGTACATCTTCTGTACTTATGTGAACATTATTTACGGTGTCCTTGATCATGGAAAGCTCTCTTAACTAAAAAACGGAAGATAAAACGTTAAAAGAGTAATGCACTTTTGCATGTAAACTTTTAGATACGGCAAGTCTTTTCTGTATTTCTTTAACGTCATTGACTTTTTAACAATTAAGCACTAATAGCGCAAGCTTTAACGCATAATACTTTAATCTATGCTAGATGCGAAGTGAATGGACAGTCATATTGCGGGTATTGTCACCTACCCCGCACATTTATTAACCACTTGTGAGGTTACGAGAATATAAGCATAACAATGAAACGCCGAGCGTCAGCGCACAAGGTAGAGAGATAGTGGTATTTCATGTCGTATTGTCGATTTAGAAAGTTAGTGACAAGCTTTGCAAAAGAAATGGGCTGATGAGAGGTGTTCGTCGTATGATATTGAAATTAATCGTTATGTAGACACTATGGACTCTCTTACGCAAGCGGCATTAGGTGGCGCAGTTGGCTATGCGGTACTTGGAAACAAAGTAGGTAGAAAGGCGGTAATTTGGGGCGCCGTTTTGGGCACGCTACCTGACTTAGATGTTTTTCTACCTTATGGTGGAGACGTTGAAGCATTTACATATCACCGCGGATTTAGCCACTCGCTATTGGTTCACTTGCTTATCAGCCCTTTAATAATGGGGGTTCTCTTAACCATTCACAAAGACACGTCGAGGTTTAAGAAACGTTGGTTTTGGTTGGTATTTTTGTGTTTGTCTACTCATGCAGTTTTAGATAGCTTTACGGTTTATGGCACACAGCTGTTATGGCCAATAACCGAGTACCCCTTTGCCATATCGAATATGTTCATCATCGATCCACTTGTGACGATACCGTTGCTGTTAGGCGTAGTAATGGCCTTGTTACCGCAAACGCAACATAAAACAAAATCGCGTGCCAACGCTTTCGGCTTACTCGTTAGCTGTGTTTATGTGGGGTGGTCACTCATTGGTAAACTGATTGTCGATAACAACGTTGAATCAGCGTTAACCGAACAAGGCATTCAGCCAAAGCACTATATGAGCACACCAGCGCCATTTACAACATTGTTGTGGCGTATCGTGGTAGTCGCCGAAGACAACTATTATGAAATTTATACCTCTGTTTTTGATTCGGTAGATGATGTCAGTATCGATGCCTACCCTACCACCCCCGAGTTACTCACACCCGTGCAATCTGAGTGGGGCATACAACGGCTGCAGTGGTTCACGAAGGGCTTATATTCTGTTCGTTTACGGGATGACGACATCATTCTCTCAGACCTCAGAATGGGCGTAGAATGTGCCTATGTATTTAACTTCAAGGTCGCCAAAAAAACCGAATCAGGGATTGAGGTTGGTTCGTTTGAAAAGTTCAGTGAACGCCCCAAATTAAGTGGCGTACACGATATTTGGCAGCGTATCTGGGACCCGTCGATTTCATTAGCACCACAGACAGACCAGCATCCAACGTGTTAATAAGGTGCATTGGCTTTTATATGTGATGGTCGCAAAGCGACATAGAGGAGTAAATTCACGAACCTGGTAAAACGACCAAACAGCATCAATGAATAAACATCATTACGTTAAATTTTTCATTTGGTCGTATTTATAGAAGAATACAGACAATAACAAAGTAAAAGAGACCGCCAATGGAAAATATAGCGTTAACGTACGATGGTGATGTTGCCATACTTACTATGCAAAATGGTGAGAACCGTCACAACCCCGCCTATGCTAAGGACATGTTGAACACGTTACAGCGCGTTATCGAGAATACCTCGTGTAAAGCGTTAGTAATCACATCAAGTGATGAAAAGTGCTTTAGTTTGGGTATAGATACCGATTGGTTAATGCCCGCAATGAAGGCGCAGCAGTATGATGAAATTAAAGCGTTTATGCAAAGTATGGATGACGTATTTAAAACGCTGCTTCTATTTCCTATGCCGGCGATCGCTGCCATTAACGGCCATGCTTTTGGTAACGGAGCCATTCTTGCCTGTGCGTGTGACTTTCGCTTTATGCGTTCAGACCGAGGCTTCTTCTGCTTTCCAGAAGTCGATTTATCTATCCCATTCCTGCCCGGCATGATTGAGTTTGTGAAAAAAGCGATGCCCTACTACCGTTTCAACGAAATGAAACTGTCTGGCCGGCGCGTGTCGGGTACAGAGCTAGAACAAGACCATGTCATAGAGAAAGCCTATGACAGCCAAGAAGGGTTAATGCGTGGTGCTGTTGAATACGCTAAAACATTTGATAAAAAGCGCACTATCTTTGGTGAACATAAGAAGCGCCTTCATAAGCATATTATTAGCGTTATCGATACCGAGAACAACGCACTAATAGAGTCGCTATCGCTTATGGTGTGACATGTACTTCACGAAAGCACCGTCGATGAGATGTGTTTCTCGCTATCGTCGGGGTTTTTTTCAGGCACAAAAAAGCCCGCATAACGCGGGCTTTTTCGAAGTTAACAATAACGCAAGGATTAGTAATCTTAGTTAAGCTTCTCTTTGATACGTGCAGATTTACCTGAACGCTCACGTAGATAGTAAAGCTTAGCACGACGAACCGCACCGCGGCGTTTAACTTCAATTGAAGAGATAGCCGGGCTGTGTGTTTGGAACACACGCTCAACGCCTTCGCCGCTAGAAATCTTACGTACGGTAAAAGACGAGTGCAGACCACGGTTACGCTTAGCGATAACAACACCTTCATAAGCCTGAAGACGTTCTTTGTCACCTTCGGTAACGCGAACTTTAACAACTACTGTGTCACCCGGGCCAAACCCTGGAACATCAGATTTAAGCTGTGCTTGCTCAATTTTCTTGATGATATCTTGACTGACTTTGCTCATCATATCCTCTCGTCCTAGTTAACTGTCATCTTGCTGCAGCTGCGCTTGGAATAACTCAAGCAAACGCTGCTGCTCCTCAGTCAGAGCTAGGTGATTTAACAAATCAGGGCGACGTTGCATAGTTCTACCTAAAGACTGCATCAGTCGCCACTGCCTAATTTTTTCATGATCACCACTTAGCAACACCTCAGGTACCTTTTGACCTTCGAGCACTTCGGGCCGCGTATAATGCGGACAATCCAAAAGGCCGTCAGTGAAAGAATCTTCTACTGCTGAAGCTTTATGCCCCAACACGCCAGGAACTAGTCGAGCAACTGCGTCCATTAAGACCATTGCCGGTAGTTCACCGCCACTTAGCACATAATCACCAATGGAGACTTCTTCATCTACATGGCTTTCAATTACGCGCTCATCAATTCCTTCGTATCGACCACATATCAAAATAGTGCGGTCAATGTTGGCTAAACGTTTAACGCCAGCCTGGTCAAGGGGTTTCCCTTGGGGTGATAAGTAGATCACCTTACTGTTTTCACCACCAATATCTTTGGCAGCTTGTATTGCGTCAGTTAGCGGTTTTACCATCATAAGCATACCGGGGCCGCCTCCATAGGGACGGTCGTCTACTGTACGATGGCGGTCATGAGTAAAGTCACGGGGGTTAAAGGTATTAACTGTTACTTTTCCAGACTTAACTGCTCGACCAATAACACCCTGTTGAGTGAACGGTACAAACATATCTGGAAACAGACTAACTACCCCAAACCACTTTTCCGGTGTCACTTAGAACCCCGGGTCCCAGTCAACTTTAATGACCTTCGCTTCCTTATCTACCTCTTGTACTACTTCATCGTAGACAAACGGTAATAGTCTTTCTTTTTGACCGAAAGCATCGCCTACATTTGCTTTAACGTGAATAACGTCGTTCGCACCTGTATTAAACACTTCCTTCACCACACCTAAGTCGTAACCTTGCGTAGTTACCACTTTCATGCCGGTGAGCTCACGCCAATAAATACCATCGTCACCCAAATCGGGAAGTAGCGAAGCATCGATATTGATATCCAGATTTTTGATACGTTCAGCATCATCTCGGTTATCAACACCCTCAATCTTTGCTACCAGGCTTTTACCGTGCGGTCGCCATTGGTCAATTCGGCATTCCTTTTCTTCACCAAGAAACCATGGCAAGTAATCAAAAATACCTTCTGGTGTTTCTGTATAGCTGTTGATTTTGACCCAACCTTTAACACCATACGGTGCACCAATTTTGCCAATAATCACTTTGTCAGACGCTAGACTCATCTATACTCACCAGTTAACACAGCTTACGCTGCAGATTTTTTAGCTTCTTTTACCAAGCTAGAAACGCGATCTGATAAGCTCGCGCCTACGCCAACCCAGTAATCTACACGTTCTAGATCAACGCGAAGACGTTCCGCTTGACCTTGTGCAGTTGGGTTGAAGAAACCGATGTTTTCAATGAAACGACCGTTTCTTGCACGGCTGCTATCAGCAACCACTAGTTGATAAAATGGACGCTTTTTCGCGCCACCACGCTGTAAACGAATAGTAACCATAAATGCCTCAAACTCGTTAGAGCGTTACCGTTAACTTAAGCCCACTACCAGCGACTAATTATTAGACACCTGCTAGAAGGCCGCCGAATTATACGGATATCACCACTCAATGCAAGTAAAACCTGATTTAACCAGTGTTTAATTGCGTTATAGCGTTGCACGCTGGTGCGATGACTCCAACAGACCACAAATGCACGCTTTATCGCAAAATTCTTTTAATTTTCAAGCTATGTTATATAGTTAGAAATGCACACGTTTGTAGTGCGATTGAAACACTGGCCATATGCAGTTTAAAGGATGGCTGTTTACGAGGTTTTTATTTTTTCGCTGGCGGCCTAGCTTTTCGACCGTTTCAGTGAATGGATTACGAAGAAGGATTATTCGAATGAAATTACCATCACTCCTATTAGCTACCGCGATAGCCCCTCTATTTGCCTGCACATCGGTTGTAGATATCGTCGACCAGCAAGCAAACGTTCAGCCTAACGAGGCACGTATAGACTTTTTCGCTAATCGCGGAGAAGCGTTTGATAATAAGCGAGAATACGTAAAGTTGATGTGTTTTAACCAGCGCCCTAACAGTGCGCTAGCGCTACGAGATGTAGAAGAGGGAGAACATGTTCTATTTGTTCGCGCCAGCGTTATTAACAAAGACCTTCCTTTTGGCAATGTCCGCGAAGCGATTGTTCGACTAGATGTAGACTTAGAAGGTGGCAAGCGCTATTCGCTGAGCCAAACCCGTGACAATCACGATATGAAAGTATGGCTTCAAGAAACCGATACCGGGACACCGGTTTCAGACATAGTAAGCACACGGATGCAATACCCTGAATCTGTTGGCGATTTGCGCTTAGAACAATGCAAAGAAGGCACTGTTTAGCGCTTAATTTGCGCTCTCTCTAACTTTCCTTAAATGGTTACCAATGACGCAGGATAAACCCTGCGTCATTATAGTAATTATTCCGACTCACCATCGTTGCTATTTCGAAGCGGTAATGGCCCTTTAAACGTAAGCGTACGATAAGGGAATGGAATTTCAATACCCGCATCGTCTAAGGCTCTTTTGATAGCGGTTACAACCTTATCCCTACTTTTGTGCATATCAAGAGGCTGTGAATTTGCCCACCAGCGCACGGTAAAATCAAGGGACGATGAATTAAACTCACGAGCATACACTTCAATATCACGCTGTTGATTAATGTCGCTAAGCCCCTCTAATGCACTGCGAATGACGTCTCGGGCATTATCTACATCTTCTCCATACGCAACACCAACAACAAGATCAAAGCGCCGCAATGACAGGTCAGTAAGCACATACACCGGGTTTTTAAAAAGAAAACTGTTAGGAACAATGATCAATTGATCATCCGTTTTGCGAAGATAGGTTTCTCGCACTGTTATTTTTTCGACTCGCCCCTTTATACTCTCACATTCAACGAAGTCACCGATGCGCATGGGTTTGCGCAACATAATTAGAATGCCCGCAAAAAAGTTTTCAAAAATATCTTTAAATGCCAGGCCTACGGCTACAGAGCCAAGGCCTAATACAGTCAGTAATTTTGCTGGTGTCAGACTAGGGAAAATAATGGTAATGGCGATAAGAAAGCCAACTGTCCATACCGTTACCTTAATAAGGCTGGCAAATAATTCGCGCAATGAACGGCGGATTTTAGACTGTTTAAGTGACCGTTTAAGCAGCGCTACCAGGATACGTGACACTAACCACGTAAGGATAAGCACTACAACAGCAATGACCAGCAGAGGAAGTACTTCTACAAAGCCAACCCACATTCGCTGGATTTTTTGAAATAATGGGTCAATAAAGTTCACCTTGCAGCTCCAAAATAAAAGGTTTAAGACAGATGTGAATTAAACATTTTCTGTTTATATTGAACATTATACGCCGTGCGTGGGATTGTGGACCTATATACACTTTATATTCTGTTAAACAAAACTCCATCCAGCTTATTTACTGCAAATATAGTCGCATGTACAAATCAACTGCGAACCGTAACGCGTATACTTAATAATAAATTCGCACTTGCACCGCAAAGTGTGAATATTCACGATGTAGTAAAAAAGAGGCTATTTTGACGACTCCACTAAATGAAGTGTCCACTAAACAGGTTTTACATTGGGTTGGCTCTCATTTAAGCCGTTACAAAAAAAGAGTAGCAGGTGCAATTGTCGCCCTACTTACTGCCTCTATCGCCTGGTTGATGCTTGGACAAGGCATTAAATATGCTATCGACAACGGATTCGTGGGCAATGCATCTGACACCTTAAATCAGGCAACATTAATGGTGTTGAGTATCACACTAGTAGCCTGTATTGCCACTTACGCGCGCTTTTATTTGATGACGTGGCTTGGTGAGCGAGTAAGTGCTGATATTCGAAATCAAGTTTATTCCCATCTCCTCTCTTTACCGCCGTCTTTTTTTGCTGAACTACGTACCGGTGAGGTTATATCGCGGTTCACCAGCGATACAACTGTAATCCAAACAGTCGTCGGGATGAGCTTGTCAATGACACTGCGTTCTGTCGTGACGTTCACAGGGGCGCTGGTGTTAATGGGTATATCAAGCCCTATACTGACACTATGTGTGCTTGTTGCCGTACCTGCTGTACTTATCCCAATAAAAGTATTAGCCCCTAAAGTGCGAAGGTACGCGAAAGAAAGCCAAGATAAAGTTGCTGACCTTGGTGCGCAGATTGATGAAAGCCTACATGAGATAATGACCGTTCAAGCCTACACTGCCGAAGCAAAAGAACGTGAGAACTTTGCTACACGCGTAGAGTCTGCCATGGGAGTAGCCAAAAAGCGTATCCACTACCGTTCGTTGCTTATCGGTTGCATTATGTGCATCAGCATGACCGCTATTATCACTATTGCATGGGTTGGCGCACGCCAAGTAATAGACGGTGTAATTACGATAGGAGAATTGTCGGCATTCTTGTTTTACGCTGTGATGGCAGGCGGAAGTATAGCGACTATTAGCGAGGTGATCGGTGAAGTGCAACGAGGAATTGGCGCAAGTGAGCGACTATTCGAATTACTCAATACCGCCCCAGATATTCAAAGCCAATCTAGAGAAATGCTAGAGGGAGCATGTACTGGTGCTCCCTCAATTACTATCAATAACGTTGATTTCAATTACCCCACATCTAAACCGTTGTTCTCAAAGTTGTCACTAAGCATAAGAGCGGGTGAAAAGCTGGCATTGGTGGGCCCAAGTGGCGCGGGTAAATCAACATTGTTTCAGCTGCTCATGCGTTTTTACGACCCTGTAGCAGGAGAAGTGTTAATAAATAGTACGCCGATTAAAACATTAACGCTTGCTGCGCTTCGACAATCTATTGCTATTGTCACACAAGACCCGGTGGTATTCGCCAGTACAGTAATGGATAACATCCGTTATGGGCGCCCCACCGCCACCGATGAAGAGGTAATTAATGCTGCGAAACTCGCCTTTGCACACGAGTTCATTGAAAATTTTGAGCACCGTTATCAAACACAACTTGGTGAACGAGGTGTCAAACTTTCCGGTGGACAAAAACAGCGTATTGCCATAGCTCGCGCCATATTGGCCGACCGCCCTATCCTCCTTTTAGACGAGGCAACTAGCGCCCTCGATGCCATGAGTGAGCGCATGGTTCAACAAGCCATGAATAAACTAATGGAAGGGAAAACAAGTATTGTCATTGCCCATCGCCTTGCCACCGTCCAGCATGCTGATCGCATTATCGTTATGAACGACGGAGAAATAAAAGCAACCGGTACGCATGCTGAATTGATGAAACACGATACGCTGTACAGAGAGTACGCTGAACTGCAATTGTTAAGCTGAACTTACTGTGGTCCCATACGGTATAAATTGCTATTAGCCAAAAGGTGTATGTACCGCAGCGTTCGAGCGCCAAGTCATCGTTCGTGTTAAACCGGTCATAGCGTAAAAAAATTAAAATGAAAAGCTTCGGGAATCAAATGAAAACGACAGTGAAAAATCACACGTGGGTAGGGGTAACATTGGTCGCGCTCTTGATGATGTCATCATCGGCAATGGCACAGTTTCGTGGTGATCAGCGCGCTAAACTTGTTGTGACCCAGCCAATAACATTTATGAACGAAACACGTAATGTAGAGGCGGTTGGTAGCGCAGAGGCGGTGCAGTCGGTCATACTTTATCCTGCGGTGGGTGATGAAGTTACGCAGATTAATTTTGTACCAGGCCAATCCGTTGAAAAAGGCAAAGTTTTGGTAAAGCTTGATGATAGACGGCAACGAACGGCAGTTCGACGCGCCCAGCTTACCCTTGACGATGCGCAGCGTACCGTTAACCGTTTAACAGAAAGCTATAAAAAGGGTGCAGTGCCCATCAATGAACTTGATTTAGCCAAAACGCAACGTGATCTTGCTGAAGTCACCCTTGAAGACGCAAAAGCGGATCTACAAGACAGGCATATTGTCGCGCCCTTTGACGGCATGGTAGGCATAACTGACATCGAAGTGGGTGACAGAATTACCGAGCAAACGGTGGTAACCACCCTCGATAACCGAAGCAAGTTGTACATAAATTTTAAGGCCCCTGAAGCCTCTCTCCCCGTGCTTTTGAACTCACCTAACGTGACATTAGAGCCATGGACAGACAGAGAAAACATCGTTAGCGCAGAGATAGCCCAAGTAGACTCGCGTATCAATGAAACCGATAGAACCTTGCGTGCCAGAGCCATTCTAGACAATTCAAAAGATAAATTTCGTCCCGGCATGAGTTTTCGCGTTAATTTAACCATCGAAGGCGACCGTTATGCGGCAGTCCCTGAATCTGCCTTGTTATGGGGCGCAACGGGCGCATACATTTGGCTTGCAGAAGAAGGCAAAGCAAAAAAAGTGAATGTGAATGTCCATCAGCGATTGCGTGGCACTATTTTGGTTTCGGGCGACGTTAACGCTGGCGACACCTTAATTGCCGAAGGTGTGCAGCGCCTTCGCACTGGGCAAGCCATCACCACGGAAATCGCAGGGGGACCAACCGGTGAGTGATAACCAGCTTTCATCACAATCAAACGATCTTCCCTCTTTAGCAATTCGCCGCCCTGTTCTTATCATTGTACTTAACCTGCTTATCGCGATTGCAGGTTTTGCTGCATTGAGCGGTCTAGAGGTAAGAGAACTCCCCGATGTAGATACGCCTCGCGTTACCGTAACAGCAACCTTTCCTGGCGCATCGCCAGAAACCGTAGATGCAGAAGTAACAAGCCGATTAGAAGGCGCGGTAGCGCGCGTTAGCGGTGTAAAAAACATCTCAGCACAAAGCGAAGAGAACTCGGCTAGAATTCGCGTAGAGTTTAGACCAGGCGTTAACTTAGAAGACGCTGCAAACGAAACCCGAGAGTCGGTTAGCCGTGTTCAACGACAACTGCCCGATGATGTAGAACAGGTTGCAATCATCAGAGCTGACAATGATGCACAAGCAGTGGTGAGTCTAGCGATATCAAGTAATACGTTAGATATGGAAACACTCACCGAGCGCGTTAACACCGATGTCGCCCCCCTCTTCCTTAGTATCCCAGGCGTTGCTGATGTAAACCTTCGCGGCGACAGAGAGCGTGTGCTTCGCGTATCGGTTGACCCACTTCGCCTTACCAGTTTTGGTTTATCAATGCGCGATATCGCTGATGCGTTGGCCCTTGCGCCTTTTGATGTACCAGCGGGCAGCATTCAGTCTGAAGAGCAAGCGCTTATTGTGCGCGCAGACGCAACGTCTGTAACCGCCCAAGATGTCGGGGATATTGTTGTCTCTGGCGACATTCGCATTAATGATGTCGCGAGCGTTTATTTCGGCCCTGCCGATTCTAGCAGTGTGGTAAGACTTGACGGAATGCCAGTGATAGGGCTGGGGATCATCCGCCAAGCTAGCTCAAATACCATTGAAATTTCTGATGAAGTGCTTTCAATGGTTCGCGACCTAGACAAACGCTTTACCGACATGAATATTATCGTGACCGCAGACGATGCTGAGTTTATTAGAGACTCGGTAAAAGAAGTGATTATTTCGCTAAGCCTAACGGTAGCGCTGGTTGTGGTTACGCTGTTAGTGTTTATTGGCTCGTGGCGCGCAACCATTGTGCCCGCACTGTCGATACCGGTATCTTTAGCGGGCGCATTAGCCATTATCTGGGCAATGGGCTTTTCTATTAATATTCTGACACTACTGGCGTTAGTGCTAGCAACGGGCATGATAGTCGATGACGCTATTGTCGTTTCAGAAAATATCCAACGCCGACGTGCGATGGGTCTTGGTGCCCGCGCCGCTGCCGTAATTGGCACCCGTGAAGTATTTTTTGCCGTGGTGGCAACCACAGCAGTACTTGCATCCGTTTTTATCCCTATTGCGTTTCTTCCCTCCACCGCGGGGCGATTATTTAGAGAATTTGGCGGTGTACTAGCGGGCGCAGTTATTATTTCCTCGTTTGTTGCTTTGTCACTAGTACCCGCATTAACCGCGCGGCTTGCGGTGAAGAAAGGTCAGTCAAATAAAAGCAGCTTCTTTAGTGCCACCTTCGGCCGCTTTGGGCATGGCTGCCTGAAACTGTATCAAGTATCGCTACTGAAGGCCCTTAAATACGGATGGGTGGTTGGGGTGTTGAGCCTCGCTGCTGGAGGCGGTGCGTACCTACTGTCTCAAAATATCGACAACGAGTTGTTACCCAGTGAAGATCGCGGCACGATAAGAATTTTTGCAAGAGGGCCAGACGGTGCAGGGCTCAATTTTATGGACAGACAAGCAGAAAAAATGGAAGAAATGTTATTGCCCTATGTTGAAAATGGCACTATCGATTCTTTGTATACTGTTGTTGGTCAGTGGGATCCTAACATCGTTTTCATTACTGCACCGCTAAAGCACTGGGATGAACGTGATGTATCGTTGCAAGACGTAGTAAACGAAATCCGACCGGGCCTTCAATCGATACCCGGCGCGCCAGGTAACGCTTTTGGTGGCAACAGCCTTAACCTTCGTGGACAAGGTGGAGGCTTAGAAATGGCCTTAACCGGAGATACGTATGAAAACATTTTTGTCGCCGCCCAGGCGTTCGCCAGAGAAATAGAAACCGCGATGCCCGAACTTGGACGGCCTAGAGTGAGTTATGATCCTACCCAGCCACAGATGCGCGTGAATATTGATAGACGACGCGCTGAAGAGTTGGGGGTACCATTAAATGATATTGCCAGTGCTTTGCGAGCAGCCGTTAATGGTGATGACATTGCTGACTTGAACGTGGGCGATCAATCTATCCCTATTATGCTTCAAACTAACAATAGGAATACAATAAACCCGTCAGACCTTACAAACTTATACGTTAAAAGTGTCGATGGAAATTTAGTTCCGCTTTCTAGTGTCGCGTTTATCAGCGAAGAAGGGGTAGCGGCCGAATTAGAACGGCAAGCACAACGTCGCGCTATTGAACTAGAAGTGGAACTACCGGAAGATAAAGCCCTCAGTGAAGTGGTCGACGAGATTCGCTTGCTATCACAGGACGTATTACCCGACGGTATTGGTTTAATATTTTTAGGTGAAGCGCAAACGTTTGAGGAAACCTCAAAACAAGTAGCACTAACCTATGTGCTTGCTTTCGTGATTGTACTGCTGGTCCTTGCCGCTCAGTTTGAGAGTGTAAATAGCGCTGTTGTGGTTATGCTTACTGTGCCTTTTGGTATTGCCGCTGCCGTATACGCCCTGTTTCTTACCAGCACGTCTATCAATATCTATTCGCAAATAGGCTTAGTCATGCTGATAGGTTTATTGGCTAAAAACGCGATTTTGCTAATCGAGTTTGCAGACCAATTACGAGACAAAGGCTATAGCGTTTATGACGCAATTGTTGAAGCAGGCACGGTAAGATTACGCCCTATTATGATGACGTTAGTGTCGACCATTCTAGGCGGGCTGCCCCTTATACTCTCTACTGGTGCAGGTGCTGAGGCAAGAAATGCAATTGGCTGGGTAGTGTTTGGCGGCCTGGGCATTGCGGTCGTCTTTACGCTTTATCTTACGCCTGTTTTGTATCTCGCGTTAGCAAGGTTCACTAAACCGAGAGCCGATGAAAGTGACCGGTTAGCACAAGAAATGAAAGATGCTGAGGCACAAGCCTTGTAACGCCAAAACGTGAAAACGCGCTGCAACCGCAGCGCGTTTTTCATTCGTGATTATCAAATTTTACTGTAATGAGCCGCGTCACTTTATACCCGTTGCATTAATACGCTTTACAGAACGCCTTCATTTTTGCGGTCTCGGTAAATGCCAGCATTTGATCGACCAATTTATCGAAATACGGGTTGTAAGTTAGTCTAGCGAATACCTTATTATCCTCTTCCATTCCCCAAGGCCCAAACCAGACGGTTTCGCCGTTCAGGCAGCGTGCTTCTTTCTCTGCTGACTGACCATTATCACAAAGTCTAAAACTACCTTGCTCACCATAGAAAACATTATAGGGAGAAAATAAAGGGCTCATATGCGACGCTGCACCCACGCGCTGCTTCGGCAAAAACATTGGTTGGACAATAATAGGCTTACCACCACCTAAAGGCTTGGGAGCAGAGGAAGGTGGGTCATCAGCAGTAGGTGTATTAAGAAAAGTAGGTTGCGTTCCTTGCCAGATTAAACACTTTTTACTCGCGACAAAATTATCCCGGAACTGCTCTGCCACGCGCTGCGTATCGACAACGCTGTCTTGCGCAGCAACTACCATCATCACCGGTGTATTGATAGGTCCCGCGGTAAATGCCTTTTGTAATGCATTCACACTCTCTTGATACGCACCAAACCCCTGCATAGCAGTGGAGTTATAGCGAGTAGGATTGTCTTCTTCTTCAACATTAGGCCAAGGCAGTAATCCATCGATATACGGGGCAAGCTTGGAGATAAAAAATCGCGACTGAAAAGCCGGTGAAAAAAGCATTAACCCTTCAATGTCATCGTTATGAATTGCAAGCAGTGTCGTTAAATTAGCACCTGTTGAAAAACCACCAGCGTACACCTTATCCACCTCTTGCATAAACTGTTGTAACTGAAATGCGGTTTCGTCGTACCACTTATCAAACGTTACATCGAGCATATCGCCAGGCTTGGTGCCATGACCCGGTAACAATATTGTTCGTACGCGAATACCGTTTTCACACAATACGGCAGCAATATCTTGCAAAAAATAAGGTGAATCGCCTAATCCGTGTACCAAAAAAACGCCTTTGTCTTTGTTTTGACTATGGCACTCGAATGGCATATTCATTTCGCGTTCAGCGTATTGGTTATCAGTGATAAAAATACGGTTGTTATCTATCCATTTTTCAATTTCTTTTTGGTAATTATCGAAAGGCGCGACGCCTAACGGAAACGCATCAGAGCTGGCAACAAACCGAGGAGCGTCATTTGATTGGCAAGCAGAAAGAAGCCCCAGTACACCAAGGGTAATGAGGCTTCTATGAATATGTGTACAACAAGAAAATATTTTCACGAAGACAGCATCGTATCCTCATTTTGACTTGATGCTTGATTACGCCCTGAAATCAATGCTTTGGCAAGTAATTTATGAGTAAGTAACGACAAGAGCTCGGTCTCTTCATCACTTCTTTCACCATCTACACCGGTCATTTCTATTGCCACTTCCATGGCCTTTTCAGCATCAAACGACAAATCATCCTTTAGTGCTCTGATGTAGGTTAAGGTTTCACCCGTATCAATTGATTTTCGAGTTTGGTAAATAGTATCGTTAAGAAATGCCTCTCGGCAGATTGGGCTTTGCCAGTCTAGGCTTTCAACAACACTGTTCAGGTAGTCTTGTTCGGTGAGTGTGACCATCCTATCTGACTGATAAAGAAGAACAGATAGTTTGATTAGCGCTTCGTTAAAACGCTGCAGTTCAGATTGTTGCATAAATAAATCCTCTTCGTACTGTACGCGGCAGTACCACTACATAACCCGCATCCTGCGGATATCCTTAAGGCGTCTACACGCCACCTTACATACTCGGCACGATGCAAACTCATTAAGATGCACGGCTCCCTATGTAAGCACCATCATGCTGCATCTATATTACAGCGGAGTACAACATGATAT
Organism: Alteromonas algae; assembly: GCF_049117195.1. Lineage (GTDB taxonomy): Bacteria > Pseudomonadota > Gammaproteobacteria > Enterobacterales > Alteromonadaceae > Alteromonas. Next base: position 1,283,158 of record NZ_CP185260.1, on the reverse strand, counting down.
GTGAATTATATGTTAACAACATATTACAGTATAGAAGATAGTTGCGATTTCCTAAAAATAATAAGTTATAAAAACGTGCTATCGCAAACCAAGCGTTATATCGTTTATATAAAAATTACCCGAGAATATCTCATCATTTTTACCTTGCGTTTCTAGCGCAAAGAATTGTTTATCCTCATCACTCAACGCTTGATAGCCACCAATGACTTGATAAATCCAGACTTCTGGGTCAAACGCTAAATTGTGCTCTTTATAGTAATCTAATGCGGTTTTGGATTGCCCAGAATCAATAATGTCACAAAAATAAGCGTCGATAGCGACGTGAAGCGGATCCTTTTCCAGTGATACGGTCGATTGTGCAGCGACATCAATATCGGAAGGTGTGTTGTCTTCGTGTTTTTGCTGTCTTTTATGGACGTGGGTCAGCGACCCCACAATCTCTTGATACGCCGTTTCATGCTCGACATGATTAACATCGGCAACCGCGTCACCCATGACATTTTCGGTTTGGTTAAACAAGATTGGCACATTCGTCAAATTAACGTAGTTACCTGGTGTAAAATCGGGCTGTTGCTCCATATGAAGCAAGTAGCCTTTAAGAAGTCTGGTGCGGCCTTGAAACTCTCTAAAGCGACCAAGCAAGTCTAGTAGGCGAGCCTGTACGACCGATAGCTCCTGAGCCGCTTTAGAAAAGCGCTGCTGTAGCGAGACTACAAGAAGGTGACGCAGCTCTCTGTTTGATCCCGCCAGTTCGCTTAATTCGTCAAACCTAAAACACTCTAGCTGCCCAAGTAAGTCAGTGACCTGTGCCTGTGCTAATTCGTTCTCTCGAATTTTAGCCTCGACCGACGACACATAGCCGAATTCGTTATTGATGCGACTGAACATCACACGAACGCTGTTGCTCAACGACTCAGCAAGTTGATACACATGCTCGGTAAGATCGCCCATATGTGCAGCAGCTTCATGGTATTTATGATAATGCAGCGCTTCTTTGTAATGCTCGGTAAGAGTTTTTAAGCTCGCCAACGACGCGCCAATGTTTGCGTTAATCGTTCGGTTGCGTTCGTCTTGTAAGCTCCCTTCAAGCAGCGCCCTTACTGCACTTTTAAGCCTTAGCTCACTTTGCGCTTCAGGCCGCCACAGCACGCCTAGCTGCACTAGTTGTTCCAGCACTTTAGGGCTGTGGTCTCGCTCAACCACTGCACCATTAATATAAGCATGCATAATAAGGTCGCTGTGCCTACCAAGCGCATTAAGCAGCTTGGTGCCAGCTTGGAGTAACACTTGGCTCATAACAGACTACCTTGCGAAATCGCGGCCTCCGCTTGCTCGGACAGACTAAGCGCTTCGGTCTCATCAATAAAACGTAGTATCTCGTAGAGGTGCTCAACCTTTCCGGTTCCCAAATAAATCTGTTTATCGGGATTGGGTTTAATCAAATAACCCAACTCGGTTAAACGCTTAAATACCTGTTTTAGCTGCCCGTCTAAATTAACGCTTAATGATCCAAACATACGGTAGCGTGAAATTTTTTCGAAAGCCTCAGCATATGCCGGCGTATCTTCAATCGTTGTCTGAAGCTCATTGAGCCGTATGGCGCTTCCCATAGTGATAGGCATATCAGATTCGTTCGCTTGTTGAACTAGCAATAGCCATTCGACCAACGGAACCAGATTAGACGTCATATCTTGAAACTGTTGCGTAAGGACCTTGCGCTCTGCCTCACCAATAGTAAGGTAACTCGCAAAAAATACATCCCCTTCGGCGGTTGTTGACAAAGTTCGGTTTAACAACGAAAGGTGCGGTGTGAGTTTTTCTACATTCTCGCGAGATTTCAAAAAGCGCCAGGCTTCCTCGTCGGTAACTTGGCAGATGAAACCACCTTTTAATAATATGCTTAACACT